>CAWFVL010000023.1:0-37181 GCA_963819195.1 uncultured Gammaproteobacteria bacterium | reverse complement strand
GCCGCCAGCTGCCGTAAGTGATAGGTGACTGGCCCAACGACGCAGGTTGACCCGAATCAGCCGGATGCGAATGGCAGCTTACCGGAAGTCCATTTCGAGAGATCGGCCGGATTCATGCGGATGGACTGGCTGAGGGCCGCGACGCAGGTGTTAGGTGTGACCGTGCTGGTGATGAATGTCCGGGAAATGCCCGTGACTGTGGCGCACCGGTTCGTGTTGATGCTCATGGGTATGCGGCTCAACGCCATCCCATCCCTGTGGATGCTCATGTTGATGATGCGCATCGTGCCCGTGAGTGTGGGAATGCAGAAGCGGCTCATGCGTGTGCGTGTGCACGTGCTGCTCCGTAACGTGCAGGTATATTCCGCCTGCCATCAATAGCGCGGCGATCCAGAACAGCGCGCTGACCGGCTGTCCGTATAGGAAAACTCCGAGTGCGGTGCCGATGAAGGGGGCGGTTGCGAAGTAGGCACCGGTTCGTGCGGTGCCAAGGTGCCGCAAGGCTACGATGAAGAGCACCAGACTCACACCGTAGCCGAGAAATCCAAGCGCAAGCGTCCCAGAGAGGTATAGCAGCGTCGGAAATTTCGCACCCAGCGCAAGGGCCAGACCGGTGTTCGTCGTACCCGCTGCCAAGCCCTTAAAGGCAGCAATCACGCGTGAGTCGGCTCCCGAAATCTTGCGGGTCAAATTGTTGTCCAGGGCCCAGCACAGGGATGCCGCCGCGACCAGAACCAAGCCCAGCGAACGGCTCGGCACAGCGAGCTGGGCAGGCCACGCGAGAACAAGGCCTCCGGCGAAGATCGCGGCAAACCCCAGCACGACCCGCAGACTGGTCGCTTCGTGAAAAACGACCCACGCCAACACAGCCGTGAACACCACCTCAAGGTTCAGCAGGAGCGATGCCGTTGCCGCATCCGAGTGCGTCAACCCAACCAAAAGCAACACCGGCGCGATCATGCCCCCGCTCACCGTCGCGGCCGCCAACCAAGGCCAATCCGAACGCCTGAGACTGGTAGGTGAGAGGCCGCGATCCTGCACGACGCGAAGGAGCGTGAGGCCGAGGCCGCTTCCCAGATAGAGCAACCCCGCAACGAGCTGTGGGCTTGCCCCATTCAGGAGTTGCTTTGCGATAGGCGTCGTTGCGCCGAATAACAGCGCCGAGACCAGAGCAGCCGCGAGTCCTGCGGACAGACCGAAGTACGTTCTATTCCCTGTCCCACGCATATCGACATCCTACGGCATCCTTTGGCGCGCTGGCCGGCGCTACTAATGGCGGAAAATCTCCCTGAGATGCCGGTTTGGATGACTCGAGCAGATTTGCCCGTCTCACGTGCGCGGATGCTTCAGCACTACCTGGGCGTTGGGGCGGAGCCCGGGGCGCTCCGTGGCGAGCCGCCGACCCAGATCCATTGCGCTGAGGCGGCGTCATACTTCCAAAGATCGTTGAGATAACCGGTGCCGGCAAAGCCATCCACACCATAGCCGCCAAAGAGCCAGATATTGCCCTGGCTGTCATGCCAAGTCGCAGCCGAGTCGCGCGCTCCTGGTGAGTTGGTGTCCGCGGCAACGCCGCGCATACCATAATTGCCTGAGGCGGAGACCTTGTTTGAGCCCCCGACCCAAGTCCACGCACCTGAACCAGAACTGTATTTCCAGAGGTCATTCAGATCCGCATAGTTGCCGAAACCGTCGATTCCCGTGCCGCCGAATAGCCAGAAATTCCCTGCCTCATCCGTCCACGTTGTGGCAGCAGACCGCGAACCAGGGAAGTCCCCGGGCGCGGAAACACCTAGGGTTCCGTAGCTGCCCAGTACATCAGCCGCGTCTGTTCCAGCTACAAGGTTCCACTGGGTTGAAGCCGTGCTGAACAACCAGAGCTCATCGAGTTCGGCGGGGGAATTATTGAGGTCGTCGTAGGGATAGCCGAATCCGCCGAACATCCATAGATTTCCCGAGGCGTCTGTCCACGATGCAGCATTCGTCCGCTGCTCCGGAGTGACCGCGTTTCCATTGCCGCTCTGTGGGCCCGCGATAAACGTCCACTGGCTGCTCTGTGGGTCGTATTTCCATACGTCGTTAAAGTAGTCGGTGAACTGCGAGTTGCAATGGATGCCAACGGGTACCGTGTACGTTTGGTACCCGCCGTACAACCAGAGATTGCCTGCCGAATCGAGCCATGTGCTGGCACCTGCCCGCGCAGCCGGAAAGCCCGCGGGCGCGCTGCTACCGACGCAATAGGGTGTTGATCCGCCGTTAATCCATGTCCATAACCGAGACGTGGAGTCGTACTTCCAAAGATCGAAGTTCAACCCTGGGGAGCCACCAAACAGCCAGAGATTGCCGGTGGCGTCGCGCCAGGAAGCCGCATTAAAGCGCCCCCCTGGGGTATTGTTTGCGGCTGGCACACCCTGACTCCCGTAGATTGTGACATTGCCAACCGTAGCCGCTCCCCCAATCCATATCCAATTCCCCGAGGAGACTTCGTATTCCCACAGATCATTGAGGGCCCCAGCGGCCCCCACGATGTCGTATCCCGCGCCACCGTAGAGCCAAAGATTTCCGGATTGATCGACCCAGGTCGCGGAGCCAGCGCGGCTACCCGGGATATTAGTTGCCGCTGCTACTCCCTGAGTTCCGTACACACCCGCGGGGCTAAACGTTTGTGAACCACCGGACGAACTGGACGAACTGGACGAGCTGGACGAACTGGATGAACTCGAAATCGCTGAGTAGCTGCCGTCCCCGCCGCATCCGCACAAAGTGCCGAACAAGTAGCCGAAAGTGGCAGCGTGTGTGAGGAAGCGTCTGTCGATTTGCATCATCAAATCGCCTCTTCTGAGGATTCGGCCGTACTTTACCTCTTTACCAAGCCGCCGAGCTGCACATCTGGGCGAAGGCCTAGGGCAACGCGTCGCAGCAGCTGCGGTCCGCGGGAGCGATCGTGGTTCCTCTCTCCCTTCACCGCGCGAGTGGCCCGATCATCGGCTGCTCGTTCGCGACAGACAGACTGGGCACCCGCCCTTACCGCCACCTACACAAACCCGACATCACCACAGACAATCTGGGCGAGCTTGCCGTAAGTGATCCGTAATCGGCCGAGCGCCACAAGTTGGCCCAGAGCGGCACGTCCGAATTGTCTGCTGTTGCGCAAGTTCGGACGCGGCTACGGCCGCACCACGACTACCGGAGCTGGTGCTACCGCCACGAAGCGTGGACCGTAGTAATAACCGCGAGCCGGAGCGACTACACAGCCGGCCAGTATCAGGGCACTAAGGGGAATAATGGACATAAGCAAGCGTTTCATTCGATAGCCTCCTAAATGGCAACCAGCGCACAAGACTGTTACTACCTAGAACGTCGAGCGTGCCATTGGGCTGACACGGCCCGCGCAGGCCTGGGGATCGGCCCGCAGCTATCGGACAGTCTGATTCGGGAAACCAGGGAGCGTCATGCGAACAACCCAAAGTCCCGGAGGAAGCTCGTAAGCAAATAAGGGTTCCTTCTGCGATGAGACGCTGAAAGCCGACCGGCGTCACACAATCCGCAAGTATTTCCCAATTACGCGGCCTCGAAAGTTTCAGCGTCATCGCTCCCGCCTCCTTGTGTCAACCGCCAGCGTATGCGCGCGCTTGATTGGATAACTGAAGCGAGTCCAACGTATTTGTTTGATTCCTTTCTTGAGCCGTGAATATTCTTTGGTCACAGTAGGAGAACCCATGAATAAGCAGAAACTTACGCTGGCGTTTGTCGGGCTGATTGCACTGATCGGGTCAGGCGGTAGTGCCATCGCCCAAACCGCTGCTGGCGTGGCAGATCCCGGCCATCCGCGCATCAACGAAGTTCAGCAACGCATCGACAACCAACAGAGTCGCGTCGATCGTGGCATTTCGGACGGCCAGATCAATGCCAAGCAGGCCACCCATGACGACGCGAAGCTTGCCCGTGAGCAGAACAGCCTGAACAAAGATGCGGCGAAAGATGGCGGCCACATTACCAAGGGCGAACAGGCAAATCTGAATGGGCGCCTGAATAAGGGCAGCGGGCAGATTTATCGCCAGCGACATTGACTAACGGGCGATCCGAGCTGCAGGTGAGCAATTACAGTCAGCCTATTGGATAGGGGGTGAGCGTGCGCTCGCCTCCTTCTCAATGTGGTTGAGATTGGGACTGAAGCAAGCCTCCGCGTTGCGCGTACTGACCCGGTGGCCAAAATCCAGAAACCCGTAGGCACGAGTCTCAGCGAGTGACCGCAGTGACCGCCTGCAGCCGCATCTCGCGACTGGACGGTCCAACGTAGACCTCGCGCGCGCCACCGACCTTCACCCATGCGCCCTTAGGCGTCGACCAGTATTCGAGCGAGCGCGGCGCCACATGCAACGAGATCCGTTGAGTCTCGCCGGCCCGCAGGTGCACGCGATCGAACGCTGCCAGTGCGCGGCGCGCGAACTGGGCGCCGCCGGTCCGGTCAGCTGATCGTTCATCGGGCGGCCCAAGATAAAGCTGCGGCACTTCATCGGCATCGACGCCACCGATATTGGACAGATCGAAACTGGCATCGAGGCCGCCATCCACGGCGCGATGGATCGACAGCCGCGCATACTCGAAGCGCGAGTAGGAGAGTCCAAAGCCAAACGGGAACAGCGGCTCGACGCCTTGCTGGTCGAACCAGCGGTAGCCGACAAAGATGCCCTCGGAATAAGTGGTGGCGCCATCCAGGCCTAAGGACGAGCGCTCTGGATGCGCTGGATCATTGGCCGGGCCGTCCTGCAGCCGCCGCGGCCAGGTGAACGGCAGCCGGCCGCCGGGACTGACCACGCCGCGCAACAGATCGACTGTTGCCGGTCCGCCCTCATCACCCGGATACCACATGAGCAGCACGGCCTTCACGCGGTCCAGCCACGGCATGGCCAACGGCTCGGTAGCATTGAGCACCACGATGGTGTTTGGATTGGCAGCGGCGATGTCTTCGATGAGCTGGTCCTGATCACCGGGCAAGGCGAACAGCGGTGCATTGCGGCCCCAGGCGAACACGACGACTTTGGAAGCGTGCCGCGCGATTTCGATCGCGGCCTGATAATCAGCGGCGCGCTGTTCCGGCGTCACCCACGCCAGCCGGACCTGCACCGGCTGTCCCGCATCCTCGCCGACCACTTGCACCAACACCGCGTGATCGCCGGCGGACAATTCAATCTCGCTGCGCAGATCGTCGAGCCCATCGCGGGTCGGCAGCACATTGTGCTGGCCGGGCTGCAACAGATCGCCGTGATGCGGCGTGAGCGTTGCCACCGCGAGGCGTTGACCATCCACGCTCAGGGAGGCGCGCGCGCCGAGCAGCTGCAGATAGAGCCGATAGCGGCCGCTGTGCGGCACCCGCAGCAGACCCGTCCATTGCACGCGTGTGCCCGGAGCGAGCGCATTGCCATGCTGCCTCGTGAAGTCGAGCGTCGCATCCGCGGTCAGCGGTCGGCCATCGAGATCCTGCCGCAGCAACCCGCCCGCCCATTGCGTGGCGGGGATCGGCGTACCGGTCATATCGTCGGCAACGGCAGCGGCGACCTCGGCACCGGTGGCGTCGCGCAGCGCCGTGATTGGGCTGACTTGGCGCTCCACAAGCCCCAGGGATTTCTCGCCGGATTCTCCCACCGCGATGGTCTGCAGGGCACCGGGCCCAATCAGCGCGACACCTGCCAGGTCTGCCCTGGATAACGGCAACGCGCCGTCCTCGTTCTTGAGCAGCACCGCGGCGTGCTGGGCCGTGCGCCGCAGGATGCTCGCGTGCTCGGCGATGACCGCCGGCGATTGTTCGCCGGTGGGCGGCGGCGCAGCCGCACCATGGATGTAGCCGAAGCGCTGCAACTGGCGCAGCACGCGTCCGGCCGCCTGGGTGATGGTCGCTTCGGTGACGCTGCCCTGCCGCAGGGCGGCAATCACGCCGATGGGCTCTGAACCTGCAAGTCTGGGCCCGGGCACATCGGGCCACAGGGTTTCCTCGGGAATGTGGTATGGCGGCGAAGACCCGGACAGCGGACCGGGCGGTTCGATCACCGCCGGCACCCCGGCATAGAAAGAGGCGATATCACTGCCGCGTCCCGGCATCTCCAGATCGGCACCGGCATTGATGAAATCGGTGCCGTGCATCGCGCCCCAGTCGGAAGTCACGAAGCCATCGAACTTCAGCTCCCCGCGCAGGATCGTGGTCAGCATGTCGCGATTGCCGCAGGCATAGGCGCCATTGATGACGTTGTAGGAACACATGATCGACGCCACCCCGGCATCGATGACGGCCGCGAACGGCGCAAGATAAATCTCGTGCAGGGTCTGCGCATCGACGGTGACGTCATTGGCACCGTCATAAGCAATGAAGTGCTTGGCCTGCGCCATGACGCCGTGGGCCTGGATGCCCCGAACCTGCGCGGCCGCCATCTGGCCGGTCAGCAAAGGATCTTCGCCCAGGGTGTTGTAGGCGCGGGGGAATGTTTGATCGCGATGGATGTTGATGTAGGGCTCGAGCACAACGCCGACCCCGAGCGCCTGCGCATCTTCCGCGATGACCTCACCGATCGCGCGTGCATCCTTGGGATCGAAAGTGGCAGCCAGCCCCATGGTCGCCGTGAGACCGGTGGCCGGATGACGGGTCAGCACACCGGGCGGCCCATCGGCAAAGCGCACCGGGGCAATGCCGAGCCGCTCATTGCCCGCGAGATAACCGGCCTCACCCTGTGAGATCTCAGGACTCTCTGGCGCGCCGTTGATGAGATCGACCTTGTCGCTGAGCGTCATGCGCGCCAGCAGCGCATCTGGCGCACCGCCGCACCCGGTCAGCAGGCAGACCGCCAGCACCACTATACTGGGTGCATGCAGCAGCCCCCGGATCTCCGACGCAGCGTGCGCTCGTACGTCATGCGCGCGGGGCGCATCACCGATGCCCAGCAACGCGCCCTCGAGCTGCATTGGCCGCGCTTTGGCGTCGAGTTCGAGCCGCGGCTGCTCGATCTCGATGACCTCTTTGGACGCAGCGCGCCGCGAACGCTCGAGATCGGCTTCGGCAACGGCGATCACCTGCTCGAACGTGCACTCGCGGCGCCCGAGCGCGATTTTCTGGGCATCGAGGTGCATCGTCCCGGCATCGGCCACCTGTTGCTGGAGGCTTCCAAGGCCGGCGCTTCGAACCTGCGCGTCATCGCTCACGATGCGGTCGAGGTGCTGCAATGCCAGATCGCGCCGGACAGCCTCGATGAATTGCAGCTTTTGTTCCCCGATCCCTGGCCAAAGGCGCGGCATCACAAGCGCCGCATCGTGCAGCCGGCATTCGCAACCCTGGTGGCAAGCCGCCTCAGGAGCGGCGGCCGATTCCACCTGGCGACCGACTGGGAGCCATATGCCCACGACATGCTGAGCGTGCTGCGCGGTTGCGAGACCTTAAGCAACTGCATGTCGCACGGCGGTTTCAGCGATAAGGTGATGGCGCGCAGCGCCACCCGTTTCGAGCGGCGCGGCGAGCGCCTCGGCCACACCGTGCGTGAGCTGCTGTTCATGCGCGCGCCCGGCTAGAACCTAGGAACTAAAGCTGCCGCGCAGTCCGTCGATGACATATTGCACGGCCAGCGCGCCGAGCAGCACACCAAACATGCGGCTGATGACATTAGTGCCGGTGACGCCCAGCACACGCATCGCCGGCGTGGCCAGATACAGCACGCCGAGCGTCAGCAGCAGCACCACGAACACGATCACCAGCAGGCCGGCGAACAGCTCCGGATTGCCGGCGGCACCGCCGAAGGCCAGCAGGATCGTGGCCAGGGCCCCGGGACCCGCGATGAAGGGAAAGGCCAGTGGGAACACCGAAATGTCCTCTTTCTCCTCACTCTCCTGCTGCTCCTTCGAGGAGGTGCGCGTCCCCGGTGAGCGCGCGAATACCATCTCGAGCGCGATCAGGAACAGCAGCAGCCCACCGAAAATGCGGAACGACTCGATATTGATGCTCATGACCTTGAGGAAAGGACCGCCCACGATGGCGAACACCGTCAGGATCACTGCCGAGATTATGACGGCCCGCAGCGCCATCTGTCGGCGCTGCACCTCTTCGATACCCTCCGTCAGTCCCACAAACAAAGGCAAAAGTGAGATGGGCTCCACAACTACGAGGAACACGACAAAGAAACGCGCCAATTGTTCGAACATGATGCCGTGCGGTACCAAATTGATCTTGAAATGCTGGGCGCGACGGGCGCAACATCATCGGCGTACGCGCTGGATGCAGCGTAATGGATTCCCCTTCGGCTGAATACGGGAGCGATGACAATGAGCGCGAAACCCGAGATCGGCGCCTGGTACCGACTGCGAGATGGTGAAAGCTTTGAAGTGGTCGCCATCGATGACGATGACGGCACCATCGAGCTGCAGGCCTTCGACGGCACCGTCGAAGAGATGGATATAGAAGATTGGGAATCCCAGCGCGCCAGCGGCGACATCCAGAATGCCCAGGCGCCCGAGGACTGGAGCGGTTCGGTCGACGTGGATGAGGAGGACGAAGCGCCATCGCCCAACAGCGGCTACGAAGGCGACTCGCGCATGGCCGGCGGCCTGGAAGGCCTGGACCTGTTCGACGAGCCGGAAGTCTTCCGCTAGATCAATCCTCCGCTAGACCAGGGCCCGGAAATCCCGGCGGCGCGACAGCACATATAAAAGGAGCAGCGCCGGAATGCTCAATGACGCCGTGTACAGATAAAACGGCGGATAGCCGATGGCATCCACGACCAGCCCCGAGGTGCCCATCAGCAGCTTAGGCAACAGCGAGTAGAGCGAGGACAGTACCGCGTACTGAGTCGCCGTAAATGAGGCGCTGGTCAGCGAGGACAGAAACGCGATCAGTGCGGTGCCGTGCACGCCCTGGGCGAAATTATCCAGGCTGATCACGGTGGCTAGCCCGGGCACGCTGGGGGTGCCGTGGGCCGCCAAAATCGAATAGCCGATGTTGGATATCATCACCAGCGCGCTGCCGAGCAGCAGCGAACGCACTCGCCCAAGCCGCGCCACTGCGAACCCCCCGAAGAGGATGCCGGCCACCGTCCAGGCTGTGCCGAAGATCTTGGCGACCGCGGCGATCTCCCGCAGGGAGAACCCCAGGTCCAGGTAGAAGCGGTTGGCCATGGTTCCCATGGTGAAGTCGGTCAACCGGTAGGTACTGATGAACGCGAATATCAGCAGCCCGAGCATCAGCCCAAAACGCGTAAAGAAATCCAGAATCGGGCAGATGACGGCACCGAAAATCCACGCCCCGGCCCGTTGCAGTCCGTCCGGCCAGTGGCTGCGCCGCGCCAGCCAGTCGACCACACGTTGCTGCGTCAGCACTGACTCCCTCGGCGCCGCGCGCTCGGGCTCGCGCACCAGCAGTGTCGTCAGCACGCCGATGCCGATCAGCGCCGCCATGGCGCCATAGCAGTAGCTCCAGCCCGCATCGGCCGCCAGCCAGAGTGCGCCGGCCGAGCCGACCAGGATTGCGATCCGGTAACCGAGCTGGTAGGCCGCGGCCATGGCGCCCTGCTCGCGCACCGGCGCGGATTCGATGCGCCAGGCATCGATGGCGATGTCCTGGGTGGCGGCGGAGAAAGCCAGCCACAGCGCCAGCAGCGCCACGTGCGTGATGTGGTCCGCAGGCGAGCTGATCGAAATCGAGAACAGGGCCGCCGCGCAGGAGAGCTGCGCCAGCAGCATCCAGCTGCGACGCTGTCCCAGCCGCGTCCCCACCAGGGGCAGCCTCAGGCGATCCACGATGGGCGACCACAGGAACTTGAAGGAATACGCCAGCGACACCCAGGCGAGCATTCCCACCGTCGCCCGCCTGATACCCACCTGGCTCAGCCATGCCGACAGCGTGCTGAAGATCAGCATGAAAGGCAGGCCGCTCGAGAATCCCAGGGCCAGCATCGAGAGCATGCGCGGCCGCGTATAGATGCGGAGCGACTCCAGCGCCCCGGCGGACGGCTCAGCGTTCAAGCCCAATGCGAACGACCCCATGCGAACGACTCAATGCGAATCGTCCAGAATGATACCCTGCCGCTTTCCAGGGGAGGGTGGGCGTTGCGCGACTATCAGCGACAGTTCATCGAGCTTGCGCTGGCGCGCCAGGCGCTGCGTTTCGGCGAATTCAAGCTCAAGTCCGGCCGCATCAGTCCCTATTTCTTCAATGCCGGGCTGTTCAACGACGGCGCCTCGATCGCGACCCTCGGGGCCTGCTATGCCGCCGCGCTGGCGCAGGCGGACCTGGAATTCGACATGCTGTTCGGGCCGGCCTACAAAGGCATCCCGCTGGCTGCCGCTACCGCCATCGCGCTGGCCACGCGTCATGGCCGCAACCTGCCCTGGGCCTATAACCGCAAGGAAGCCAAGGACCACGGGGAGTCCGGGATCCTGGTGGGCGCACCGCTGGCCGGCAGGGTCGTCATCATCGACGATGTGATCACGGCCGGCACCGCGATCCGTGAATCGATCGAACTGATCCGGCGCGCGGGGGCTACGCCTGTGGCCGTGGCCGTGGCACTCGACCGGCAGGAACGCGGTCTGTCCGATCGCTCCGCCGTTCAGGAAATGACCAGCCAGTACGGCATACGCTGCCTCGCCATACTGACCCTGGGCGATCTGATCGCGGCACTGGAATCCTCAGGCGCCGAACTGGGTATGGCCCCATCGGGCACTCAGCTGGAGGCCCTCCGGCTCTATCGCCAGAAATACGGTCTTGCGGCTCCGTAGCTTGCAGATACCCGCGCGTCGTGGACAATGGCTCTGGCGTGAGAAATAGCAACATAACGGGGGTATTGGCCTGTTTTGCGGCAGCGCTTGCCGTAAGTCTGGCCGCCGGCGCTGCGGACACCAGTTCCGGCGGCAAGGTCTAT
This sequence comes from uncultured Gammaproteobacteria bacterium, assembly GCA_963819195.1. Classification (GTDB taxonomy): domain Bacteria; phylum Pseudomonadota; class Gammaproteobacteria; order Steroidobacterales; family Steroidobacteraceae; genus FEN-1191. The sequence goes on along the minus strand of CAWFVL010000023.1, from coordinate 26,289 downwards.
CGCTGGACCGATGACAAGGGCGTCGTGCATTACGGCGACAGCGTCCCGAGCGAGTACTCGCAGACCGAGCGCTCGGTGCTCAACAACCAGGGCGTCGAGGTCGGCCATATCGAGGGCGGCAAGAACGCGCAGCAGGTGGCCGACCAGGTCCGGGCCGCCAGCGTCGCGCAGCAACGCGCGCAGCACGATCAGTTCCTGCTCTCGACCTACCTTTCCACCAAGGACATCGAGCAGCTGCGTGACGAGCGCATCGAACTGATGGACGCGCAGATCAAATCCGCCACGATCTACATCGACTCGCTGACGACACGGCTGGCGGCGCTGCAGGACCGTGCCGGGCGCTTCAAGCCCTACAGCAGCGATGCCAACGCGCGGCGCCTGCCGGATGATCTGGCCGAAGAGCTGGTCCACACCCTCAACGAGGCGCGCACCCAGCACATGGCGTTGGAAGCCAAGCGCAACGAAATCGTGGAAACGCGCGCGCAGTTCGACAGCGACATTCAGCGCTATCGTGAATTAACCGCCAGGCAGCCGCGCAACTGATCAGCCGCACAGCGGCTCAGCGACTGCCGCTGTGCCCGAAGCCGCCGGCGCCGCGCGCGCTGGCGCTGAAGTCCTCCACCACCTCGAGCGCGACCTGCACCACGGGCACGACGATCAGCTGCGCGATGCGCTCGCCGACCGCAATCTCATAGGGCGCCGAACCGCGGTTCCAGCAGGACACCATCAGCGGCCCCTGGTAGTCGGAATCAATCAGTCCCACCAGGTTGCCCAGCACCAGGCCGTGCTTATGGCCCAGGCCAGAGCGCGGCAAAATCATGGCAGCCAAACCCGCATCTGCAAGATGGATCGACAATCCCGTCGGGATCAGCTCCGCCTGTCCCGGGACGATGCGCAGCGGTGCCTGCACCAGCGCGCGCAGGTCCAGCCCGGCGCTGCCTTCCGTGGCGTAATGCGGCAGCGGAAATTCGGAACCCAGTCGTGAATCGAGAATGCGGACGCGAAGCGTCCGGCGCGCCACGGCATCCATCAGGCCTTCAGCACCTGACGGGATTCGCGCGATTGCTCGCGGAAACGCTCGACGATCAACCCGGTGAGCGCATGCGCGAGTTCGGCCTTGCTGGCCGTGGGCAGTTCGACACGGCCGCCGCCGCGCCAGAGCACCAGCAGCGCATTGTCGTCGCAATCGAAAGCCTTGGTGTGCCCGACCTCGTTGGCCGCGATCATGTCCAGGTTCTTGGCCATGAGCTTGGCTCGCGCATGCTGTTCGACCGAATTGGTTTCGGCGGCAAAGCCGACCACGAACGGTCGCGGACTGCTGGCACTGACCTGCGCCAGGATGTCGACCGTGCGCGTCATCTCTAGTCCGAGCGTGTCCGCGGTCTTCTTGATCTTCTGCGCCGCGCACTGCACGGGTCGATAGTCCGCCACGGCCGCCGTGCCCACGAAGATCGCCGTACCCGGCAGCTCGCGCTGCACGGTGGCATGCATCTGGTCGGAACTTTCAACGTCCAGTCGCCGCACGCCGAACGGCGTCGCGAGCGAGACCGGGCCGGTCACCAGCACGACCTCAGCGCCGGCTTCCTGCAGGGCCTGTGCGACCGCAAAGCCCATCTTGCCCGAGCTGCGATTGCTGACGAAGCGTACCGGGTCGATGCACTCGCGCGTGGGGCCGGCAGTGACGATGACGCGCTGACCCGACAGCGGTCCATCCTGCACCAGCAGGGGCGCGGCCAGGGACACGATCTCGAGCGGCTCGAGCATGCGTCCGGGACCGGTCTCGCCGCATGCCTGGTCGCCGACGCCGGGTCCGAGCACGCGCACGCCGCGCTGCTGCAGCAGCGCCACATTGGCCTGCGTCGCGGCATTGCTCCACATCAGGTGATTCATGGCAGGGGCAATCGCGATCGGTGCCGAGGTGGCGAGCGCCAGCGTGCTCAACAGATCATCGGCCATGCCGTGCGCGAGACGCGCGATAAAATCAGCGCTGGCCGGCGCCACCAGCAGCAGCTCGGCCCAGCGCGCCAGCTCGATGTGGCTCATGGCGGATTCGGCCGCGGCGTCCCAAAGCTCGCTGCGCACGGTGCGGCCCGAGAGAGCCTGAAAAGTGGTTGGGGTCACGAACTCGCGCGCACCGGCCGTCATGACGACCTGTACTTCCGCGCCGCGCTCGCGCAGGCGGCGCACGAGGTCGGCACTCTTATAGGCTGCGATGCCGCCGGTGACTCCGAGCAGAATCCGTTTGCCTTTCATACCCTGATTATCGGTCTTTTGGGCAATGCGCACATGATATGAGGATCGCACCCGGCGGTCATGTCCCATCAGACTTGGCGCACAGTTTTTCGGAACGGGTGCGGGTAGGCGGGAATGAGTATCAGGGACTGGCCCGAGCGGGAGCGCCCGCGGGAGAGGCTGCTGGCCGGCGGCGCCCAGTCGCTGTCCGACGCAGAGCTACTGGCGGTGCTGCTGGGACGTTCGGGGCGGCCGGGACTCGACGCGGTCGCCATGGCGCGCGAGCTGCTGGGCCGCCACGATTCGCTGCGGGCGCTGCTCTCGGCCGGACAGGTCAGCAGCCTGGCTGCACCGGGACTGGGCGTGGCCGGCTATTGCCGCCTGCAGGCGGCGCTTGAGCTCGCGCGGCGCCACTACGCCGAGGCGCTGCGCGCCGGGCCGCCGCTGCACTCGCCGGCCGCGACGCGGGAATTTCTGGTGGCACGGTTACGCGACATCCCGCACGAGCTGTTCTGCTGTCTGCACCTGGACAACCGGCACCGGCTCATAGCATTCGAAGAATTGTTTCGCGGCACCATCGATGGCGCCAGCGTACATCCGCGCGAGGTGGTCAAACAGGCCCTGGCGCGCAACGCGGCGGCCGTCATCCTCGCGCACAACCACCCCTCCGGCATCGCCGAGCCCAGCCATGCCGATGAGCTCATCACCCGCCGCCTGCGCGAGGCGCTGCAGCTGGTGGACATCCGGGTGCTCGATCACCTGATCGTGGCCGACACCGGCTGCCTGTCGTTCGCGGAGCGGGGACTCATTTAATATGAGGAATGCGCGGGCACCAGCCTCAAAGCGTTTTGATCATTGGCGCCGGCATCGCCGACCTGACCGCTGCCATCGCCCTCAGCCAGAAGGGCTATGTCTGCGAGGTCGCCGAGATCACGCCAGCCGGGGAGCCCATCGGCGCTGCGCTGACGATCACGGCGCGCGCCATTAAAACCCTGTGCATCATCGGCCTGCTGTCCGCGCGAGGCGGCCGCGCCTTCAGGCAACTGGCGCAGCCCGATTAGCAGCGCTGCCTACTATTGGAGATGCCCGCGCTTGCTCCAGAACGTGGCGCCATTGACCGAATGCAAGCTGCGGCGGTAGCCCGGCGGGTTGCGGATCCAGGTGCCCTCGACGTAGCGCCCCGACTCGTCGGCCAGATCGCCGGACACTAAAAAGATTTCCTCGCCGCCGCGGCACTCGACAGCCGGCAGCGCGACGCCTTCCACCAGCCGCTCCATCGTTACTTGCTCGCCGGACTGGCCGCCTGCTGAATATGAATAGAGCACCAGGCGAGTGTGTCCAGCCGCCTCGCCCGGCTTCCACGTTGCCGTCGAACTATCGACAACAACGCGTTCCTGCTCGGAGCGAATCATCTGCCGCAGTTTGACGAGGATGGTGCAGCCGGGCCCGGTCCGGGGCGAATGCCGGCTGCCAGGCGGGTTACGCACATAAGTGCCAGAGGGATAATCGCCGTGCTCATCCGAGAACACGCCCTCGAGCACCAGAAATTCTTCGCCCAGTCCGTGGCTGTGCGCGGGGAACACGCTGTCCGGGGCGTAGCGCACCAGCGAAGTCGCGCGTGCCACTTCGGCGCCGATGCGATCGAGCATGCGCCGCTCAACGCCGGCCTGCGGTGAAGGCACCCAGGGCAGATCGTTGGTGGCGATGACGACGCGCCGGGAAAAATCCGCGTTGATCAGGTCCGTTGCCATGGCCGCTCCACTCTACCCGCCACGCGCCCAGCCGGCATCTGTGTCGTGCCCTGCATCGGTGTCGTGGCACACTTGCCTGCATGAACGAGCGATCGAATGCGAACACCATCCTGCTGGCGTTCGCGGGCGTCTACATCATCTGGGGCACGACCTTCCTCGGTATCGCACTCGTGGTTCGCACGATGCCGCCCTTTCTGAGCGGTGCGGTCCGGTTCTTCATCGCCTCGCTGATCATGTATGCGTGGCTGCGCGCGCGCAGTGCGCGGCCCTTCGCCGGCCTGAACATCGGCGGCAGCCTGCTGTGCGGCGTGCTCATGAGCGGTATCGGCAATGGGTTCGTGCTCTGGGCGCAGCAGGGTGGTCTGCCTTCCGGGATCGCCGCGCTGTTCGTGGCCTCGCTGCCGGTCATGTTGCTGGCATTCGACTGGCTGTTCTTCTCGCACCGTGCACCCACGCGGCGAGGCGCGCTGGGCCTGGCGATGGGCCTCACGGGCGTGATCGTGCTGACGCTGAATACCCACTCGATGTCCGGCACGGTCAGGCCCATCCATGTCGCGGCCGTGCTCACGGCCGAACTCGGCTGGGCGCTTGGATCGCTGCTGCAGGGCCGCTACATGACGCTCGAACGGCTGGCCGCCTACACCTGCGTGCAGATGTTCGGCGGCGCGGTGTTCCAGCTTCTCGTGGGGTGCATCGGCCGGGAGTGGATCGGATTCCATTTCAGCCAGGTGTCGCTGCAATCGCTGCTCGCCCTGGCGTATCTGGTGGTCTTTGGCAGCGTCATCGCGGTCAACTGCTACTCCTACCTGCTGGCCCACGTGCCGGCGCAGAAAGTCAGTACCTACGCGCTGGTCAATCCGGTCATCGCGCTGGCCCTGGGAGCCCTGGTGCTGCATGAGAAAGTGACCCCCGTGTCCCTGCTCTGCGCCCTGCTGGTGCTGCTCGGGGTGGCACTGGTACTGTGGCGCGGTCGGGCTCGCGCCCCGGCGGCCCTTGCCCTCGCCCCCCGCCGGCTGATATAAAGCGCCCCTTTCGCCCGTGAAGGGCCGTGTCGCTGACGCGTAACTCATTGATTTTAAGGACGTCGCTCATGTCTCGGGTCTGTCAGGTAACGGGTAAGCGCCCCATCACGGGAAATACGGTCTCGCATGCGAACAATCGCCGGCGTCGCCGCTTCCTGCCGAATCTGCATCAGCAGCGTTTCTGGCTCGAGAATGAGAAGCGCTGGGTGAGCCTGCGCGTTTCGACCAATGCGCTTCGTACCATAGAGAAGAATGGCCTCGAGGCAGTGCTCGCGGACATGAAGAAACGCGGCATCAAGCTCTAAGGGGATTCCGGCATGCGCGAAAAAGTGAAACTGCTCTCCTCCGCCGGTACCGGTCACTTTTACGTGGCCATGAAGAACAAGCGGCTGCATCCCGATAAGATGGAAGTGCGCAAGTTCGACCCGAAAGTACGCAAGCACGTCGCGTACAAGGAAACCAAGATCAAGTAGGCGCTCGCCTCGGTGCCCGAACTGCCCGAGGTTGAGACCACACGCCGCGGCATCGAGCGCGCCCTCAAGAGCCGCCGTGTCGAGGTGCTGCGTATCTACGATCGCCGCTTACGCTGGCCGATCGAAGCCAATCTGCCTGAGGATGTCGCCGGCCAGCGCGTGCTGGCCATCGGCCGGCGCGCTAAATACCTGCTCATCATGCTCGAGCGCGGCACGCTTATTGTGCATCTGGGCATGTCCGGCAGCCTGCGGCTGCGCGAGTCCGCGGCGCCGCTGCTCAAACACGACCACTACGCCCTCCTCATCAACTCGGGCAAAGAGCTGCGCTTCCACGATCCAAGGCGCTTCGGCAGCCTGCACTACACGCGCGAGGATCCGGCTGAGCATCGCCTGCTGCGTTCGCTGGCTCCCGAGCCGTTCGATAAGGCCTTCGATGCCGAGTATCTGCGTCGCATCACGCGCGGCCGGCGCGCGGCCATCAAGCAGGTGCTGCTGAATGGCCGGCTCGTCACGGGTGTCGGCAACATCTACGCCAGCGAGGCCCTGTTCCGCGCGCGCATCAACCCGCGCCGCGCCGCGCGCCGCCTGACGCAGAAAGAAATTGCGCGATTGGTCCGCGCCGTGCGCACCACGCTGCAGGCTGCGATTCGCGCCGGCGGCACCAGCCTGCGCGACTACGTCGATACCGAAGGCGATCCTGGCGCGTTTCGCCAGAAACTCTACGTCTATGAGCGCGACGGTGATGCCTGCCGCGTCTGCAAAACCCCGGTGCGTAAAATCACCCAGGGCCAGCGCTCGACTTATTTCTGTCCGCAATGCCAGACTTGAGCGCCCCAGCTTAAGCGCCCTGCATGCATCCCGCCGCGCATCGCATACTCAAGGCCGATCCGGTGATGGCCGCACTGATCGATGCGGCCGGCCCGTGCCGGATCCGTTCGCGTGAAGCACAGGAGCCTTTCGAAGCGCTCGCTCGCGCCATCGCCCACCAGCAACTGCATGGCGTAGCGGCCGAGCGCATTCTCGGGCGCTTTGTCGCGCTGTTCGCGGCCGCGACCTTTCCGGCGCCGCAGCAGGTCATCGATGCCGCCGATGAGCAATTGCGCGGCGTGGGCTTTTCCTACGCCAAGATTGCCGCGCTCAAGGACCTCGCGCGCAAGACCCTCGAGGGCACGGTGCCGCCGGCGGCCGATCTGGCGCTGCTTGGGGACCTGGAGATCATCGAGCGCCTCAGCAGCGTTCGCGGCATCGGCCGCTGGACCGTCGAGATGATGCTGATGTTCCAGCTCTCGCGCCGCGACGTGCTGCCGGTCGATGACTTCGGCGTGCGAAACGGTTTTCGCCTCGCCTATGGACTCAAGGGCATGCCGACGCCTCGGGCACTGGCCGAATTTGGTGAGCGATGGAAACCCTGGCGCAGCGTGGCCGCCTGGTACCTGTGGCGCGCCTGCGAACTCGCACGCGATGGAAAACTCGCGGCCTGCGCGCTGCCGCCGCGTGTGGCATTGGTGAAGCGCAAGTCGGCCAAAAAATCGAAGCAGGCCACGGGCAAGAAGCCCAGGCGCGCGGCGAAGAAACCACCCAGGCGACGGCGCGCCGCCTGAGGCGTGCGCGCCGTCCGCTGAGCCGCTCAGTCGCGGTTAGGCGAAGACCCCGTATTCAACCTGCAGGATCTCGCCCGAGTCGGTGCTGATCAGCAACGCATCGTTGCCATCGCGCACCCACTCATAGCCGGCCGGCGGTACTTCGAGCGCAAACAGCCAGTAATCTGCGATCAGGTACTGCGGCGCCCAATAGGCGCGCGGCAGGATTTCGCCATAGCCCCAATGATGCGAGCTCCATCCGGCCGGACGGTGATACGGCCCAATGTGATAGCTGCGTGCCGCCTGGAAGTTGTGTTGATAGGCGCCGCGATCCACCGTGGCAGGACGCGCGTTCCAGCCCTTCGGCTCCTCGACACGTTGATAGCCCTTGGGACCCGGGTGCGGCTCTGGAGGATGCGCCGCGGCTCGGGGAGCCGGCGCATGTCCGTGCTGCTCTTCAGCGACGACACCGCCCGCTATCGCCAAGGCAGCTGCGAAACAAAGACCGATCTTGGCAGCGTGCACCATGGATTCTCTCCAAATGGAAACAGGGAGGCGGATCATAGGGCGAGCTCAACACCGGCGCCACGGAGTCAAGGCTGATTTACTGTCGGACTTATCCAATTAAATTTTTGTTAATCCAACGGGCGACGGCGAGTGCCTACTGTCATTTTTAATTGCCATAGCAACTATTTTTTTGAAAATCACTCGCGCGCCAGGCCGAGGCCTTTAAATTCCTCGGCGATGCCCGCCTGCAACTCAATGGCGGCCTTCATGTCCGCATCGCCGTTGTAACGCTGACCCTTTTTGAATTCGGCCAGCCCCAGCCCAAAACGCGACTGGGCCGACCTGGGTTGCAGTTCCAGCGACGCGCGGTAGTCGGAAATGGATTTGTCGTACTTGCCCATTCGCAGCCACACCAGCGCGCGGCCGTCGAGATTGCGTGCGATTCGCTGGCCATTGCGCAGTGCACCGTTGCAGTCCGCGAGCGCCCGATCGAGATCCGTGCCGAGCATGGCCCGCGCCCAGCATCGCTCCGCCAGCGCGGCGGGCAGGCGATCGTCCCGGGGATTGGCGGCTACCCACCGATCCAGGCGGGACACCGCTTCGCTCAAGTGTCCGTAGCGTTCGTAGGCGCCGGCCATGTTAAGGACCAGCGTCGCATCGTTGGGTGCCAGCGCGGCGACGCGTTCAAAATCCTCGCGTGCGCCGTCCTGATCACCGCTCGAGAGGCGCGCGGTCCCGCGATCCATCAGCACGATGACATCCTCGGGCTTGCGCTTCACGGCCTCATCGAAATCCGCCGCGGCCCCGGCCACATCGCCGCTCTCCCAGCGCGCGATACCGCGCCGGTGATATGTCTCGGCATCATCGGGAGCCAGCTCGATGGCGCGGCCGAGATCGGCGATGGCACCGGCGAAATCGCGGCGCGCGCTCAGCGCTGCGGCGCGCCGTCGCAGGGCCGCTGCATCCATCGTGGCATCCGCCGGCGCAGCCGCCTCGGCCTGTTGAGAGCCCGACGGCGGACGCAGATCGAAGACGTGGCCACCGTTATAGGTGAGGAAGACGCGGCGCAGAGTCGTCGCGATGTACATGCGGTGGGACAGAAAGAAGTCCGCACCCAGCACCATGTCGGCACCCGCCGGCACTTCGACATCGGCGACGCGCAGGCGGGCATTGCGTATCAGCTCGCCATCGATGTCCAGTGAGTCGAAATGCGTCAGCCAGGTCTCGAACGACTTGCCGTTGATGCCCTGCAGGGCACCGCCGGCCTGCACGTCGGGGCCGTCGAGTTTGACACCTGCACGGCGCGCAGCCTTGAAATCCAGCATGGAGCGCTCGGCGCCGCTGTCGAACAAGACGGCTATTTTGACGCCATTGAGCAGTACCTCGCCCACCAGCTGCGACTGCGCGGGCGTGATCTCGCGAAGCGGCACGATCGCGACCGGATCCTTGCCGTGCCAGTAGGCGAGATTCGATTCCTTGCAGTCCTTGGTGTGAAACAGACGAATCGCCCCGCCGGCGAGATCAAACTCCGTGTCGGCCTGGCCGATGACATTTTGGCCGATGATCCCCATCAGGCCTTCCATGATGGAGTTTCCGCCGACCAGAAAATCCACCCTGTGGCCACTTCCAAAGCCATTGAGCGAGAGCTCTTTGACGCTCACCAATGCGACCGGCGCGGCGCCGCTGGCGCCGCGCACCTCGATGCCCCCGGGCAGCGGCTGCGGCCGGAGCTTCAATCGCTCGGCCGTGGTCTGCGAGATCATGCTGAAGAACGCGCCGGTGTCGGTGAGGAATTCCCCCTCGACACCATTGAGCGAGCCTGTGACGACCGGGCGAAGTCCCCGCATCGTCACAGGCAATTCGGCATAGCGTGTTATCTGGCAGGCAGACCGGGCCACCGGCGCAGCCAGCACCACCGTGATGCCGGCGACGAGGCTGACATGGCGAATGCTCACGCGCGCACCGTCATGGCACCCAGGTGCCATCGAGCTTCGTGCAGCACGATGCGCGCATGCGGGACAGTTTAACGCTGGTCCTGGAGTACCGTCGCGCTGCAGTACTCCGCGCTCGGGCGCAGGCGCGCGCTCGGGCGCGGATGCTATTCTCGATAGATATGACACGACGCGTATACACGTTGGCCGCCATCACACAGCGACTGATCGCGGTGCTCGCAGGCGCGCTGCTTCTGCCGGGCTGCCAGACCCCCGCCCCCACGCCAGCTCCAACGGCGCCAACGGCGCCAACTGCACCCACGGCGCCGTCGACGGCAGCTGGTGGCCCGCGCACGGCGATGGTGGTGGCGGCCAATCCACTGGCGGCGAAGGCGGGCCTCGAGATTCTGCGTAAAGGCGGCACCGCGGCCGATGCCGCGGTGGCGGTACAGGCGGTGCTGGCACTGGTGGAGCCGCAGAGCTCGAGCCTCAGCGGCGGCGCCTTCATCACCTTTTTCGATGCACGCAGCGGCGAAGTGCGCGCCTTCAATGGCCGCGAGACCGCGCCGGCGGGGGCAACGCCGGATATGTTCCTCGGCGGCGATGGCAAGCCGCTGCCGTTTTTCACCGCAGTGCTCAGTGGCCGCTCCACCGGCGTGCCCGGTGCGCTCGCGGCGCTCGAACTGCTGCAGCATGAGCACGGCAAGCTGGCGTGGCGCGATCTGTTCGATGAGGCCGAGCACCTGTCGGCCGACGGCTTTGCCGTGAGCCCCCGGCTCGCGGGCATGATTGCCAGCCGGCTGCCGCAGGCCTCGGCACCCGATGCCGTGCGCTACTTCAGCAAGAGCGATGGCACCCGGCTGGTGGCTGGAGATCTGCTCAGGAACGCCGCCTATGCCTCGACCATCCGGCGGCTCGCTCTCGAGGGCACACGCGCCCTCTATTACGGGTCGATCGCCGAAGACATCGTGCACAGGGTTCACGAAGGCGAGTATCCGGGCTCGCTGTCGCTCGATGACATGGCGCGCTATCGGCCCGCCGAAACCGCCGCGCTCTGCCGCCCGTGGCAAGCCTACGTGGTCTGCGGGCCGCCTCCGCCGGCAGGTGCCGGCGGTGTCCTGCAGGCACTGCTGATGCTCGAGCACACCGATATCGCCCAGCGCAACGCGGCCGATCCGATCGCCTGGGTTGAAATGGGTGAAGCCGAGCGCCTCATGTATGCCGACCGCGATCACTACGTGGGCGATCCAAGTTTTGTGAAGGTGCCGCTGGGTGGACTGCTCGATGCCGGCTACGTGCAGGCTCGCGCGGCATTCATCGGCGAGCGCATCGCCGCCAGGGCTCCGGGACCTGGGACCCCACCCGGAGCCGGCGACGTCGGTCCCGACCACACCGTCGAACCGGGAGGCACCACGCACTTCATCATCCTCGATGGATTCGGCAATGTCGTGTCGATGACGACCACGGTCGAGAGCGTATTTGGTTCCGGCCGCATGGTTGACGGCTTCTTTCTGAATAACCAGCTCACCGATTTCAGCTTCGAGCCAGTCGATGACACCGGCCATCCCGCAGCCAACGCCGTGGCGCCAGGCAAGCGGCCGCGCTCGGCGATGTCGCCGATGGTGGTTCTGAACGGCCAGGGACATTTCGTCGCCGCGGCGGGATCGGCCGGCGGCCCGGCGATCATCGCCTATGTACTGAAGACCCTGATCGCATCATTGGACTGGAACATGTCCATGCGTGACGCGGTGGCGCTGCCGAATCTGATCGCGCACGGCGCACGCTTCACGGGCGAGACGGAGAAATTCGGCCCAACGCTGGTGGAAGGCATGAAGCTGCGCGGCCTTGAAGTGCAGCCGGTGCAGTACGAGGAGTCGGGACTGACGGGACTGCGGGTGTTGCCCGATGGCACGCTCGATGGCGGTGCCGATCCGCGCCGTGAAGGCGTCGCGGTCGGCTACTGAGCCGAGCCGCGATTCAGCGCGGCGGCTTGCCGGCCAGCTGCTTTATGAATGCGTCCTGTACCAGCGGATGCACGAAGCTGCTGATGTCACCGCCGAGGGTGGCGATCTCGCGCACCAGCGTGGATGAGATGAAGGTGAATTTTTCCTTCGGCACCATGAACACAGTCTCGATGTCCGGCTGCAGATGGCGCCCCATGTTGGCGAGCTGAAACTCGAATTCGAAGTCCGACACCGCGCGCAGTCCGCGCACCACCACTGAGATATCGCGCTCGCGCGCGAAGTGCACCGTGAGCCCGCTGTAGCCGACCACTTCGACGTTGGGCAGATCCGCCAGCACGCCTTTGGCGAGCGCCACGCGCTGCTCGATCGGAAAGGCCGGAGCCTTGTTGGGGTTGGCGGCGATCGCGAGCACCACGTGCTCGAAAATACTGGCCGCGCGGCGCACGATGTCTTCGTGCCCACGCGTGATCGGATCGAAGGTACCCGGGTAGACGGCCCTGGTTTTCATATTGTTGTCGCGCTCCCCGACGGCATGCCGCCGCCGGCACCGAACAGATGATACCCGACCTCGCCCGCGTGCCCTGAACGCAGTTCCTGCCAGGCTGCCGGCAGCGCCGGGAGCGCTTCGCGCCGGGCGTGTTCAACATAAATACGGGCGCCCGCCGTCAGCCAGCCCGCGTCCAGCCGCCGCGCGCACGCGGCCAGCGCGGATGAGCCGTAAGGGGGATCGAGGAACACGACATCGAAGGCCCGGGCTGGCGGTTTGGCCGCCAGAAACCCCTGCGCGTCGCCGCACAGCACATGGCCGCCGCTGGCCTGCCAATCGATGAGCAGCTTCTCGATGGCTTTGGTCGCGGTGCGCTCCTGCTCGATGAAGGTCACCTCGGCCGCTCCCCGCGACAGCGCCTCCAGCCCGAGCGCGCCGGAGCCGGCGAACAGGTCCAGGCAGCGCGCACCCTCGATGCGTGATTGCAGCCAGTTGAACAGCGTTTCGCGCACGCGGTCCGGTGTGGGGCGGATATCGATCGGCGGAAAGCGGAATTTCCGGCCGCGCCACTGCCCGGCGATGATGCGCAGCGTTCGCTCGGGTCTCACGGGCGCAGATCTCATGTGGGCACGGCTCTCATGCGACAATCCTGACATGTCTGCAGATGAAGAACAGTCCGATGAGCCGCGCGGCTTCCTGGCGCGCCTGCGGGCGCGCCTCAATCGCGGGGGCGCGTCGCTCGCCAAGGATCTGCGCAGCCTGTTCCGCGGCCGCAAGATCGATGCGGCGGTGCTCGAGGATCTGGAGTCGCGGCTGCTGACGGCCGATGTTGGCGTCGAGGCCACGAATGAGATCCTGGGGGATCTGAATCGCCGCGTGGCGCGCCACGAGCTCGACGATGTCGAGGCGCTGCTTGGCGCTTTGAAGGCGCGGCTGGTGGAGTTGCTCAAGCCCTGCGAGCAGCCGCTGAAAATCGTGCGCGGCACGAAGCCCTACATCGTGCTCGTCATCGGCGTCAACGGCTCGGGCAAGACCACCAGCATCGGCAAACTGGCTCGCCAGCTGCGCATGCAGGGATTGAGCGTGATGCTGGCGGCTGGGGATACCTTTCGCGCGGCCGCAGTCGAACAGCTCAAAATCTGGGCCGATCGCACCGGTGCTGCCTTCAGTGCACAGCAGACCGGGGCCGATCCCGGCGCGGTGATCTTCGATGCGCTGCAGTCGGCCCAATCACGCCACATCGATGTCGTGCTGGCCGACACGGCCGGGCGGCTGCACAGCCAGACCCATCTGATGGATGAGCTGCGCAAGGTCAAGCGCGTGATCCAGCGGCTGGACGCGGAGGCGCCGCAGGAAGTGCTGCTGGTGCTCGATGCCAACCAGGGCCAGAACGCGCTGGCGCAGGCGCAGCAGTTCCACGCCGCACTGGGTGTCACCGGCCTGGTGCTCACCAAACTCGATGGCAGTGCGCGCGGCGGCATCGTGGTCGCGATCGCGCGGGCGCTGAAGCTGCCGATCCGGTTCATCGGCGTCGGCGAGAAACCCGAGGACTTCGGCCCCTTCGATGCGCAGGCCTTTGCCAATGCGCTGGTCGACGGCGCGGTACAGCCCACGGATGCGGTCACGTGATCCGCTTCGATCGCGTCCACAAGCGTTACCCCAACGGCCGCGAAGCCCTCTCGGAGCTGAGCTTCGAGATCGCCGATGGCGAGATGGCCTTCCTGACGGGGCGCTCGGGCGCGGGCAAGAGCAGTGTGCTGAAACTGATCGCGCTGCTGGAACGGCCCACGCGCGGGCAACTCATCGTCAACGGCGAGAGCACCGGGCGGCTGCCGATGCGCCGGGTGGCGCTGTTCCGTCGGCAACTGGGGATCGTGTTCCAGGATCACCGGCTGCTGATGGATCGCCCGGTGTTCGACAACGTGGCGCTGCCGCTGATCGTCGCGGATATTTCTTTCAAGGAAATCGACCGGCGCGTACGCGCGGCGCTCGACCAGGTGGGGCTGCTGGGCAAGGAACGCGTGGCGCCGCTGGAATTGTCGGTGGGCGAGCAGCAGCGCGTCGGGATTGCGCGCGCCATCGTCAGCAAACCGCCGCTGCTGGTGGCCGACGAACCCACCGGCAACCTCGATGCCACGCTGGCGGCCGAGGTCATGGAACTGTTCCGTCGCTTCAACGAAGTCGGCGTCACGGTCGTCATCGCCACGCATGACCGGCGACTGGTGCAGGCCGCGGGCCGTCGCGAAATCATGCTCGAGGACGGCCGCGTGCAACTGGACAGCGGCGCCTCGATGGGCTCGACCACGGTGGCGGATGTAGCGGCGCTGGGCCGCATCACCACTGACGGCCCCGATCCGGAGTCGCCGTGATGTCGAGCCTCTCCAACTGGAGTGCCCGGCATGGACATGCGCTGGTCTCTTCGATGGGGCATATGTCGCGCCATGGCTTTGCCACCGTGCTGACGATCGGCGTCATGGCGCTGGCATTGGCGCTGCCGCTCGGACTCGAGGTGCTGGTGCGCAATGTCCGCGGCGCTACCGGTGATTTCTCCGATGCCGTCGGCATGCAGGTGTATCTCAAGACCCAGGTCAGCGAACAGACCGCGCGCCAGCTGGCGCAGAACCTGCGCGGACACGCAGGCGTTGCCGAGGTGACCCTGATCACGGCGGCGCAAGGGCTCGAGCAGTTTCGCGCGCAGTCCGGTTTCGGCGCCGCGCTCGATGCGCTGACCGACAACCCGCTGCCGCCTGTGCTGATCGTGCGTCCCACGGCCGATGCGGCTTCACCTGATCAGCTCGAGACGCTGCGCCAGGCCGTCATCGCCTGGCCCGAGGTCGACGCGGTACAGCTGGATCGCGACTGGCTGCAGCGCTTCGGCGCGCTGCTGGACCTGTTGCGGCGGGTACTGTGGATCAGCGCGGGGCTTTTGAGCGCCGGCGTCATCCTGGTGGTCGGCAACACCATCCGGCTCGAGATCCGCAGCCGCGGCGCCGAAATAGAAATCACGCAGCTCGTGGGCGGCAGCCGCGCCTTCGTGCGCCGGCCCTTTCTATACGCGGGCGTGCTCTACGGCCTGGCCGCGGGCGCGCTGGCGTGGGGCATCGCCGCGGGCGCCACCCGTGCGCTGGCGCCGGACGCGGCGCGGTTGGCCGCCGCCTATGGTCAGGCCTACGCGCTGGCCGGTCCCACGATGGACGAACTCGGACTGCTGCTGCTCGGCGGGCTGGTGCTGGGCTGGATCGGCGCGGCGCTCGCGAGCGGTTATGAAATTGCACGCAGCGCGCCGGGAAGAGCCTGAGCAGTTCGGACTACAATAGTCGCTTCAACAACCCCATCCGACGAGCTGACGCGATGTACCAGGCATCCTGGCTGGCTGCTGCGACCTTGCTGGGCCTGATGGGCACAGCAGCCACACTGGCCGCCAAACCGCCGGCTCCTGCCGCCCCACCCGATCTGCCGAACGACATTCCGCGCAGATTCGAGGTCAAGACCGACAGCTTCGACTACATCAAGCGCGAGGAGATGATTCCAATGCGCGATGGCGTAAAGCTGCATACCTTCATCCTGATTCCAAAAGGCGCGCACGGCGCGCCGATCCTCATGACGCGCACGCCGTATCACTCGGCGATGCGGGTCATGAATTTCAACAGCCCGCACCTGGCAGCCGCCGTGCCGCAGATGAACGACACCGCGGTCGAGGCCGGCTACATCATCGTCTACCAGGATGTGCGCGGTAAGTACGGCTCCCAGGGCAGTTACGTCATGAACCGGCCGCTGCGCGGCCCGCTCAACTCGAGCGCCACGGATCACGCCACCGATACCTACGACACTATCGAGTGGCTCATCCATCACGTGCCGGAGAGCAACGGGCGAGTCGGCATGATCGGCGGCTCGTATGAAGGCTTCACCGCGGTGGTCGGAGCCATTCATCCTCATCCGGCACTGAAAGCCACCGTGCCCTTTGCACCCATGATCGATGGCTGGATGGGGGATGACTGGTTTCACAACGGCGCCTTCCGCCAGGAATCGCTGGACTACTTCTACGGCCAGGAAGCGACCGCGGATGGCATGGTGGGTTGGTGGAGCGGCGAGCGCGATACTTATGATGAGTATCTGCGCACCGGTTCTGCCGGCGCCATGGCCGCAACGCGCGGGCTGGACCAGGTCGGCTTCTGGCGCGCCACGCTCGCGCACCCGGCCTACGACGAGTTCTGGCAGCAGCAGGCGGTGGATCGCTGGCTGGCAGCGGAACCCATCACGGTGCCGATGCTGATCGTGAGCGGGCAGTTCGATCAGGAGGACATCTACGGCGGGCCCGCGCTGTTCGCAGCGCTGGCGCCGAAGGACCCGGAGGGGAAATACATTCACCTGGTGCTCGGACCATGGAATCACGGTCAGGGCCGTCGCGAAGGCCGCGGCATCGGGCCGATATTGTTCGAGGGCGATACCGCGACCTGGTTTCGCCGCACGATCATGCAGCCCTTCCTCGACTACTACCTCAAGGATGGCCCCAGGCCCGATACCCCGCGTGCACTTGTCTACGAAACCGGTGCTGATCAATGGCACCGCTACGACGCCTGGCCGCGCGCCTGCGCGCGGGGCTGCCCCGCCGCTTCGCGCACGCTGTACCTGCTGCCGGGGGGACGGCTGGGCTTCGATGCCCCGGCTGCTGCGGGCAGCGGTGGCGACTACGATGAATACATCTCGGACCCTGCGAAGCCGGTGCCCTATCGCGCCTCGCGGCCCACCCTGGCCGGATCCGCCAAGGACAACACCTGGGGCGAGTGGCTGGTCGATGATCAGCGCAACGCCGCCGCCCGCACCGATGTGCTGGTCTACGAGACCGAACCGCTGAAAGCGCCGCTGCACATCGCGGGGCAGCCTTACGCGGACCTGTTCGCATCCACCAGCGGCACCGATTCGGACTGGGTGGTGAAGCTGATCGATGTCTGGCCCGATGAAGTGCCCGAACATCCGCAGCTCGGCGGCTACCAGCTCATGATCGCGGCCGATATTTTCCGTGGCCGCTATCGCGAGAGCTTCTCGGTGGCCCAGCCGCTCACGCCCGACGTGGCGCTGCCCTATCACATTCGCCTTCCCAACGCGGATCACCTGTTCCTGCCCGGGCATCGTCTGATGGTCCAGGTGCAGTCGAGCTGGTTCCCGCTTTACGACCGTAATCCGCAGCGCTTCGTGCCGAATATCTTCCTGGCGCAGCCCATCGATTATGCTAAAGCCAGCCAGCGGATCTGGCACACGGCCGCAGCCCCGAGCGCCATCGATTTGCCCGTCGTAAGTGACTGATCGCTAGAGCTTTAATACGATACCAAAGGGGGTTAGCACTCCCTTCGAAAGAGTGCTAATATCGTGTCCAAGGTACTCATGGGGAGTACCCTTAGGAGGTACCGGAAATGAATGCACAGACAGCACTGATCGCCGCACAGGCGGGCTTGGGTCTGGCCGGTCCCATTGGCAGCTTCGATGCTTACCTGGAACGGGTCAGCCACATTCCCGTGCTCGACCGGGACCAGGAACAGCAACTCGCGCAGCGCTTTCGCCGGGACAACGATCTCGATGCCGCGCGCGAACTCGTATTATCGCACCTGCGCTTCGTGGTGCACATCGCCCGCGGCTATGCCGGCTATGGCCTGCCGATGAATGACCTGGTGCAGGAAGGCAATATCGGACTCATGAAGGCGGTCAAGCGCTTCGACCCCAGCGTGGGCGTGCGCCTGGTGTCGTTCGCGGTCCACTGGATCCGCGCCGAAATTCACGAATACGTGCTGCGCAACTGGCGCCTGGTCAAGGTGGCAACCACCAAGGCCCAGCGCAAGCTGTTCTTCAACCTGCGCCGCCTGAAGCCGAACCTGAGCTGGCTCAGCGCCGAAGAGACCCGCGCAGTGGCCAAGGACCTGGGTGTGACCCCGGCGGAAGTCACCGAGATGGAACGACGCCTGTCGGCGCGGGATCTGTCCTTCGACATCGCGCCCGACGCAGATGACGAAGAGGGCTACGGGCCGGCATCCTACCTGCCCGCTGCCGATGCCGATCCGGCCGAGCAGGTCGAGGCGGAGGAGTGGAGTGCTTCCTCGTCGCAGAACCTCTCAGCGGCCATGGAGCGGCTCGACGACCGCAGTCGCGCCATCCTGCAGCGCCGCTGGATGAACGACGACAAGGCCACGCTGCATGAACTGGCAGCGGAATTCGGGGTGTCGGCGGAACGTATCCGCCAGATCGAGGCCGGGGCAATGACCAAGCTCCGCGGCCTGCTGCCGTCGGCGGCCTAGGTTTTCGGCCCGGGCTAGGGAAATCCTGGCTCGGGCAGCCCGAACACCACTTCCACGCGGCGATTCTGGTCACGCCCCTCGGGCGTGTCATCGCCGGCCAATTCAGCACTCGAGCCCTGTCCGCCGCCGCCCACCCGGGCGGCGCGAACCGATGCGGCGTGCAATGAGGCCAGCAGCGACAGCGCGCGCTGCTGCGTGAAGCCGCGGTTTGCCTCCTGGCCGCCGATGCTGTCCGTGTAGACATTGATCTGGGCCGCGAGCCGGTAGCGCCGGCGCAGCACGTCCGAAACCGCGGTCCAGGGCAATGCGGTGGCGCCGGTTGCCATCAGCTGCGCGTTGTCCGGGTCGAACAGTTCCCGCGCCGGAATCCGCAGCGTCAACCGGTCATCCTCGCGAAGCATGACGATCTGATTGCCCACCGGCAGCGCTTCGAGCCGGCGGCGCAGCAGCGTCTCGGCCGAGTCGAGTTCGCGTTTGACGGCCGCCTCCCGAGCCCGCTCGCTGACTGCGGCCACCTGCACCGGCGGCGGCCCCGCCTGTGCGGCGCTGCCCCTGGCCATGCTGCCAGTGATGACAGCGGCGGCGAGCCCCAGCGAGGCAAGGAAACCCGCGTAGATGCGCATGCAGTCGATTCTAGGCGATGCGCCCAGACGATGGGCCGGGCGCCCCGGATACCCGATTGGACATATTCCGCGTCTGATCGACACCACAGATCGGGCAATTCGGAATGAGACTTTCGTCGCATAATGGCGACGCCTACGTATCAATCCATTGATCCGTTATAGTTTTATCCGCCTGGAGGCGATATAGTCACTGGGCATTGCCGCAATGCGAGACGTTGCGGCAAAAATCGGACAACCGAGTCCCCTGCAGAATTCGATTGGAAGAAACTCGGGCTGTCCGGATGGACACAGACTGCGGCAAGGCACCCATTGTGGCCAGCCGCGAGTGGTCAGAGGCGCGAACTGACGCGCACGTCCCGCACTTTCGGGACGGGCCTTTTAAGGCCGGATCCTCAGGTCTGCAAATTGATGTCCATCCGAGACAGACCTGTGTCGACTTGAGAGCCTGAAACCCCGCATTGCGGGGTTTTTTTTCGGCCATGCC
The DNA here is from genome assembly GCA_963819195.1 of uncultured Gammaproteobacteria bacterium. Lineage (GTDB taxonomy): Bacteria > Pseudomonadota > Gammaproteobacteria > Steroidobacterales > Steroidobacteraceae > FEN-1191. The sequence continues at coordinate 6,948 of CAWFVL010000023.1, read as the reverse complement.
CGCCACCCCCGGTCGCTCATCAGGCGCATATGCATGGCTCGTTTGGTGATCACGCGCGCAACTTCTGATGTCTCAGTTTGCTGTCTACAAAAATCGCAACGAGCGCACGCGATGACGCTTCCCTCTGCTGCTGGATGTGCAATCCGATCTGTTGGAGCCGCTAACCAGGAATACATCATGGTTTCGGAGCCCTCGTCGATACGCTCTCGAGTGAACGCACCAAAATCATGAGTGCCCTCGATCTGCTGATCAGGGGTATCTAGACCCGCCGCACGCCTTCGCGAGCGTGTGTCGTTATGTCCCACACAGGTTTGAGGAAAATTCCTACGGCACGCGATTAATCGCTGCTCAAGGATTGCCGGCGCCGCCGATGCCGTAACTAGAACTAAATTATAAGTAAGGAGAACAGCCGTGCCTCAGAGCGAGTCACTGACCGTGGCACCGGCACTAGCGTACTGCGGGGCGCCACCTTCTCCAGGCGATTTGCTGCACCGGTTCAATCTCGATCCGGCACTGATCGCGGTGCTGGTGCTGGTCACACTCACGCACTGCGTGCTGGCACATGGCAAGACACGGAAATATGCACTGTGCGGTTGGCTGGTGGCCGCTGCCGCATTCGTTTCACCGCTATGTGCGCTGTCGGTGTCGCTGTTCTGCGCGCGCATCGCGCAGCACATGATCCTGCTGCTGGTGGCCGCGCCGCTGATTGCGCTGGCATGGCCGAAATCTCCAAACCAGCGCGGCTCCTGGACCGCCTGGATAGCGGCCGCGGCGTTCTTTCTTGCGCTTTGGTTCTGGCATATGCCCGCGCCGTACGATGCCACCTTTGTATCGACATTCATCTATTGGTTGATGCACGTGACGCTGTTCGGCAGCGGCATCCTGCTGTGGCGCGAGCTGCTGCACCATCGTCGCTCGCATACCGGCGAGATTCTGCTGGTCAGCACGCTGAGCTCGATGCAGATGGGACTGCTCGGTGCGCTGTTCACGCTGGCCGCCAGGCCGTTGTTCCTTGCTCATCTGTCGACCAGCGCCTCGTGGGGTTATACGCCCCTGCAGGACCAGCAGCTCGGCGGCATCCTGATGTGGGTACCCGGCATCGCGCTGTTCCTATGGGTAGGACTGCGTGCCATCCAGAAACTATGGGGCAACCTCGAAGAAGCTAATTCGGTATGAGCGCGACGCCGCTCAACTACCTGGTATCCGCGGGCCGGCGCGCCGATGTGGTTTTACCGCTGACGTGGCTGACACTTCTCATATCGATCACCGTCTGTATCGTCATCGCCGCGCTGCTCTGGATCGCGGTGCGCCGCGCACGCAGCACCGGCGGTGCGGCCGAAACCCGCGCCGCCCCCGTCGCCCGCGGCGGCGATGGAATCCGCTGGATCAAGGTCGGGCTGATGATCTCCGCGGTGCCGCTGCTGGTGACTTTCGTCTGGACCATGGTGGCACTGGCATCGGTCGCGGGTCCGCCGCGCAATCCGGCGCTGACGCTCGATGTCACCGCGCACCAGTGGTGGTGGGAAGTCAAATACGATTCCTCCGAGCCATCGCAGGAATTCTTCACTGCCAATGAGATTCACATCCCGGTCGGGGTACCCGTGCTGGTGCGGTTGCACGGCGATGATGTCATCCACAGCTTCTGGGTGCCCAAGCTCACCGGCAAGACCGACACGATCCCGGGACAAACAAACTTAAGCTGGTTGCAGGCATCGCAACCCGGTCGCTACCAGGGCCAGTGCACCGAATACTGCGGCCTGCAGCACGCACGCATGGCGTTCGAAGTCGTGGCCGAGGATAAGACCGACTTTGAACGCTGGCGCGCGCACCAGCTCGAGCCCGCCGGCGCACCGACCAGCACGGACCAGCAGCAGGGTCTGGAGCTGGTGCAGTATCGCTGCGGACTGTGCCACAGCGTTCGCGGCACCAGCGCCGGGGCGATCAGCGCCCCAGACCTGACTCACCTGATGACTCGCCGCATGCTCGCCGCCGGCACCATCCCCAACGACGCGGGCCACCTGGTCGCGTGGATTCAAAGTCCCCAGGGCATCAAGCCCGGCTCGTTGATGCCCAATCAATACCTGTCCGCCGAGCAGCTGGTGGATGTGCGCGCATACCTGGAGACACTGCATTGAATCCTGCGAATGTGCGCACGCCCTCGATCGGCGTCGACTCGGTTGCCCAGCAGGCGCGACTGGTGGGGTTGTGGGATACGGCACCGGGACTCAAGGGTTTCCTGAGCACGGTCGATCACAAACAGATCGGCATCCGCTACATCGTGACCGCCTTCATTTTCCTTGCCCTGGGCGGCATCGAGGCGCTGGTGATGCGACTGCAACTGGCGGGCCCGAATCTCTCGCTGTTGACGCCCGATCAGTACAACCAGCTGTTCTCGACGCACGGCATGACGATGATCTTTCTCTATGCCTCGCCGATTCTGTCCGGCTTCTCGAACTATCTGTGGCCGCTGCTGCTGGGCAGCCGCGACATGGCATTCCCCAGGCTCAATGCGCTGAGCTACTGGATCTACCTCGCCGCCGGTATTTTCCTGTATGCCGGCTTCCTGACCGGCAACGGTCCGAACGATGGCTGGTTCAACTATGTGCCGCTGGCCTCGCGTGCCTATAACCCCGGACTGAACGAGGATTTTTATTCCCTCGGCATGGTCTTCTTAGGGATTTCGACGACGGTGGGCGCCGCCAACTTCATCGTGACGGCGATGCGGATGCGGGCGCCCGGCATGTCGCTCAACCGCATACCCATCCTGATCTGGGGCACGCTCACCGCCAGCGCCGCCAATCTGATCGTCGTACCGGCCGTCAGCCTGGCCTTCCTGATGTTATGGATGGACCGGCAGTTCGGCACGCACTTCTTCGACACCGCGGGCGGTGGTCAACCCCTGCTCTGGCAGCATCTGTTCTGGATCTTCGGACATCCGTGGGTGTATGCGATCGTGCTGCCTGCCATGGGTATGGTGTCGGACGGGTTGCCGGTGTTCTGCCGCCGTCCCGTAGTTGGCTATTCGGTGCTGGCGCTCTCGACCGTCGCGACCATGATCCTGGGATTTGGCGTCTGGGTGCACCATATGTTCGCGACCGGATTGCCGGGCCTGGGGCTGTCTTTTTTTTCCGGCGCATCCATCGCGATCACGATCCCTTCCGCGGTCGCCGTGTTCGCCTGGCTTGCCACCATTTGGCTGGGGCGTCCTGTGATCACGACGGCCTTCCTGTTTTTCTCATCGATGATCCTGCTGTTCGTCATCGGCGGCGTCTCGGGCTTCATGACCGCCAGTGTGCCGGTGGACTGGCAGCTCACGGACACTTACTTCGTGGTGGCGCACATCCATTACGTACTGGTCGGTATCAATGTGTTCCCGGTCGTGGGGGCGGTTTATTTCTGGTTTCCGAAGATGACCGGAAAGCTGCTCGATGAGCGACTGGGGCGCTGGAATTTCTGGACTATGTTCATCGGATTCAATCTCGCCTTTCTGCCGATGCATCTGACCGGGCTGCTCGGCATGCCCCGCCGTGTCTATACCTACGCCGACGGCATGGGCTGGGACACGCTGAACCTGATCACTTCCGTGGGCAGCTTCATTCTGGCCATCGGCGTGCTGCTGCTGTTCATCAATGTCATCAGGAGCCTGAAAGTCGGAGCCACGGCCGGAGATAATCCCTGGGACGGGCCGACCCTCGAGTGGAGCGTCCCCTCGCCGCCGCCCTCCTACAATTTTGCGGTGATTCCCACCGTCGCATCGCGACATCCGCTGTGGGAGGACCGGCTGCAGGAACAGGGTGAGGGCAAATCCTCGCTTACCCGCGGCATGCTGCTGGTTGAAGGCAAGGAGACCATCGGTACCTCGGCGCTCGATGCCGCGCCGGACATGATTTTTGAGATGCCCGAGGACACGTTTGCGCCGCTGCTGCTCACGATTGCGATGTCGGTGGTATTCGTGGGCCTGCTGCTCAAGAACTGGATCGCTGTCACTGCGGGTTGTCTGCTCATCGGGCTGGCTCTCCTCGCCTGGATGTGGCCGCGCCGGCTAATGAGAGAGCGCGAACCGGCGCCTGCCGCCATGGAGGGCGCCCGTGACTGAGGTGGCTTTGGCCGAACCGCGGGATCTTCCGGTTGGCCCCACGGGCCGGCGCGGGCTCGGTTCCTGGGGCGTAGCCACATTGATTGCGAGCGAAGCGGCGCTCTTCAGCTATCTGCTGTTCGCCTACTACTACACCGGTGCAATTTCCAATCCAGGCTGGTTGCTGGAGCCCAACCCCACCCTCAAGCTGGCGCTGCCCAATACCTTTCTGCTGCTGGCCTCGAGCCTTGTCGCGTGGTGGGGCGAACGCGGCATCCTGCGCTCCCGGCGTACCCAGGCACTGCTGGGGTTTGGAGCCGCTTTTCTCATGGGCTCGGTGTTTTCGCTGGTCCAGGTCCAGGAGTGGCACTCCAAGCCCTACAGCATCGGCGATAACAGCTACGCCTCGCTGTACTTCGTGACCACGGGTGTCCACATGGCGCATGTGCTGATCGGACTGCTGGTGCTGGCGGCGCTGTTTATCTGGACCGCGCTCGATTACTTCAGTCCGCGACGCCGACTGACCGTCACCGCGGGCGTCTTCTATTGGCACTTCGTCGATCTGATCTGGCTGTTCGTGTTCACGACCTACTACCTGACCCCTTATCTTGGATTTGCCAGATGACGCAGCACACCGCCCTGAGTCATCACCCTGCGCCTTTGCGGCATCGGCTCTCGCTCTGGGAAGCACTGTTCGGTGTCTTCGGTGGTCCGCTCGCCTGGTTCCTGCAATTGTGCGCGGGCTACGCGCTCGCGACCTTTCCGTGCTTTCCGCAGCACCATCGCACAGTGCTACCGCAAAGCGGTTACGCCTGGAGCTTCCCAGTGATGGTCGCGCTACTGATTGCCGGCGTGTTGGTGGCTCTGGCGGCCTTCGGGGTTTCGTGGCGTACGTATCTGCGCACGCGGGATGAAGCCGGCGGCGATCATCGGCAGCTCATGGAAGTCGGCGCCGGCCGCACACGCTTCCTCGCGCTCTGGGGCATGCTGCTCGGCGCGGGCTTCGCCATCGCAACCAGCCTCACCGCCATCGCCTTTCTGCTGGTACCGCGATGCGACGGCTAAACCACCACACATGGAAACCGCACCGATGAGATCCCTCGCTGCCACCCTGCTTCTGTCGATGGTTTCCCTGGCGCTGCGCGCGCAGACCGTACCCGCACCCGTGCCCGACAATGGCGTCTTCACGCTCAAGCAGATCGGGCACGCCATCGCCGATCCGACACCGCAGGCCGGCCGCACCATGCCGAGCGCCGCGAACGCACCGCCCGATGACGGTCAGTGGACCATGCCATCGAAGAACTTCGCCTCGACCCGCTTTTCGTCCCAGGCCGAGATCACGCCGCAGAACGCCAAAGACCTGAAGGTCGACTTCACGTTCTCATTGGCCGTGAACAAGGGCCAGGAGGCGGCTCCCATCATCGCGGAGAACACCCTGTTCGTGGTGACTGCGTACCCGAACTATGTCTACGCCTTGGATCTGACCAAGCCCGGCGCGCCGCTCAAGTGGAGATTCGCGCCCAAGCCGGCGCCCGCCAGCCAGGGACTGGCCTGTTGCGATGTGGTCAATCGCGGTGGCACCTACGACAAGGGCAAGTTCATCTTCGACACGCTCGACGGACAGGTGATTGCGCTCGATGCGAAGACCGGCACGGCCGTGTGGCGTACTCGCCTGGCCAACCTGAGCAATGGCGAAACCATGACGATGGCGCCGACTGTAGCCAATGGGCGCGTCTATGTCGGCAACTCGGGCGGCGAGATGGGTGTGCGCGGCTGGATCATCGCGCTCGATGAGGACAGCGGCAAACTGGTCTGGAAGGCGTTCAATACCGGCCCGGACAAGGACGTCATGATCGGCCCGGATTTCAAGCCGTTCTACGCTGCCGAGCGCGGCGCGGACCTGGGTGTCAGCTCGTGGCCGCCGGATGCCTGGAAGATTGGCGGCGGCAATGTCTGGGGCTGGGTCACCTACGATGCCGAACTCAATACGCTTTATCACGGCACCGGAAATCCCGGACCCTGGAATGCCGATCAGCGCCCCGGCGACAACAAGTGGACCACGGGCATCTTTGCGCGCGATCCGGCCACGGGCAGCGCGCGCTGGTTCTACCAGATGTCACCGCACGATGAGCATGACTACGACGGCATCAACGAGCAGATCCTGCTCGACATGCCGTTCCAGGGCTCAATGCGGAAAGTGCTGATTCACTCCGACCGCAACGGCTACCTGTACGTCATCGATCGCAAGACCGGACAGGTACTGTCGGCCGATCCCTTTGGTCCCACCAACTGGACGCGCGGGATCGATCTCACGACCGGCCGTCCGATCCTCAACCCCGACAAAGCAACCCACCAGGGCGAAGATGTCCGCGACATCTGCCCCACCGCGTCCGGAGCGAAGGACTGGAATCCCAGCAGCTTCTCTCCCGACACCGGCCTGCTCTACATCCCGCACGAAAACATGTGCATGGACAAGATGGATGTCAAGGTCAACTACATCGCTGGGACACCCTATGTCGGCGCCGAAGTCCACATGAAGCCCGGACCCGGCGGCAATCGCGGCGAACTGACCGCCTGGGATCCAGTCGCGCGACATCCGGTGTGGGCCGCCAAGGAGAACTTTCCGATCTGGTCGGGCACCGTTGTGACCGCGGGCGGCCTGGTTTTCTACGGCACCATGGATGGCTGGTTCAAGGCGGTCGATGCGCGCACCGGGGCGCTGGCGTGGCGATTCAAGGTCGATAGCGGAATCATCAGCCAGCCTGTCAGCTATCGCGGGCCCGATGGACATCAGTACATCGCGGTGCTCTCCGGTGTCGGCGGATGGTCCGGCGCCGTGGTTTCAGGACCGGTCGATCCGCGCGACGGCACGG
>CAWFVL010000022.1:0-14070 GCA_963819195.1 uncultured Gammaproteobacteria bacterium | reverse complement strand
CCGCGCTCGGCATGGTCAATGTCATGTCGGACCTGCCCAAGTACACCACCGCCGGAGGGACGCTGTATGTGTTCTCGCTTCCTCATTGAAACCGCGGTGATCTCGGTGCTGGCGCTCAGCGGCTGCGGCAAGGGCGCGGCGGCGCTGACGCCGGCACAAGACCAGGGCGCGGCACAAAGCTCCAGCGCGGATGTCATCGACTCGGCGCTCGATCCGGGCGTCGATCACAGCCTGGTCACTTCCGATCCCCAGGTAGCGGCCCTGCTCGACAACCCGGCGGCCGTGCAGACCGGTATGCGGTTGTTCGCCCAATACAATTGCAATGGCTGCCACTCCAACGGCGGCGGCGGCATGGGACCTGACCTGATGGATGATGAATGGATCTATGGCGGCCGGCTGGAACAGATTCACCAGACCATCGTGCAGGGTCGCCCGAATGGCATGCCTTCGTGGGGCGGCAAGATCCCCGATGAACAGATCTGGCAGATTGCAGCCTACGTGCGCTCGATGTCCCTGCCGGCGACCCTGGCCGCTCAGAACGGACCCACACCCTCGCAGACCCCGGCGCCGCTGCCGCGCGATCTCGAAGCCGATGCCGGGTGGTCATCGCCCGACGATGCCACCAATCACTACACGACGACACTCAAAGGCCCGTGATGTGGCGGCGCCTGCCGCTGGCCTTGTCGGCGTGGCTGCTGGCATCGCCGCTGCTCGCCACTGCGGCATCGGCGAGCGAGCACCTGGTGGTCTGCGCCGATCCCGACAACATGCCGTTCTCCAACCGCGCCGGCGAGGGATTCGAGAACAAGCTCGCGCAATTGATTGCGCGCGACCTGCACGCACAGCTTGAGTATTACTGGTGGCCGCAGGTCCGCGGCTTCGTACGCAAGACGCTCAATGACGATAAATGCGATCTCTGGCCCGGCGTTGCCGCGGGCCTGGATTCGCTGCTCACGACACAGCCCTACTATGAATCAACCTATGTCTTCGTGACGCGATCGGATCGCGGGCTGTCGGATCTGACACTGGACGATCCGCGACTCGCCACGCTCTCGATCGGCGTGCAGATGATCGGCAATGATGCGACCAATACTCCCCCGGCGCATGCGCTGGCGCGGCGCGGCCTGGTCGATCACATCCACGGCTACATGGTCTATGCGCGCGACGACCGAGCGGGTCCCCCTATCCTCGCTGCCGTGGCCAGCAAGCAGATCGACGTGGCGCTGGTATGGGGCCCGACCGCCGGCTACTTTGCGCATCGATCATCCATACGGCTGCACACCGACCCCGTCGTACCGAGCGTCGATGCAGGCCAGTGGCCAATGGCCTATGCCATCTCAGTCGGGGTACGTCGCGGCAATACCGCGCTGCGGGACCGGGTCGATGCCGTTCTGCAGCAGGAGAAGCCTCGCCTCGATGTGCTGCTCCGCAGTTACCACGTGCCGCTGGAGCCGATCAGCGCGCCGCTGCGCCCAGGGTGATGAGCAGCTCGTCCAGTTGCTCGAACGACTCGGGCATCCCACCCTCCATCCCGGCCATGACCGTGTCGAGCGCTTCCTTCGAGGGATAGAGTTCGAGCATGACCAGCAGTGTCTTGCCACTTTTTTCCTCGAAGGTCACCGTGGTGACAGCCCCGTCGCTACTTTCGTCGTTGGTCCAGACAAGGCGCGAGTGGGGCGTCACTTCGACATACCTGCCGAAGAACGCCATGGGCTTGGAGTCCCCGTGAGCGATCTCGAAACGGTACCTGCCGCCGACACGGACATCCGCCTCACAGGAAAGCAGGGACATGCCCGTCGACTTCGGTACCCACCATCGCGTGAGCAGATCGGGCCTGGTCCACGCCTCGAACACGATGCGCGCCGGGGCGTTGAAGGTTCGCGTAATGACCATCTCACGCTCGGACTTCCGTTCCACCGTCATGCGATTTTTCATGGAAGCAGGCTCACTGTTTTTTCTTGCGTCCATCGGCCTTCTCCTTCCGTTTCAGTTCCTCAACAACCTTGTCCAGCGCGTCGAAGCGTGTGTCCCAGAGCTGGCGGTACCTCTCGATCCAGGCCGCCTCTTCGGCAAGTTTGCGCAAGCCGAGCTTGCAGCTTCGCACCCGTCCGACCTTCTCCGTGGTGACGAGCCCCGCCCGCTCCAGGACGCCGACATGCTTTTTCATGCCCGTGAGGGTCATGTGGAACTTCTCGGCAAGCTCGGTGATCGAGGCGTCTGCACGCCCGAGCTGCTCCAGAACGCCGCGCCGGGTGGCGTCCGAGAGCGCGGCGAACGAGGCATCGAAGCGGGCACTGATATACTGAACCATTAGGTTCAGTATTTAACACACGGGTCGGAGGCCTGCAAGGGGGGCCGGCGGGTTGCTTGCCCAGGTGCGGCAGCCACCGCCCTGCTTCGCGATGTTCCAGTAATGACCTACGATGAGAAACTGCGAAACGCGGATCACCTGCAGACGATTTGGTAGCCACCATGCGAACCAGCGCTGGAATACTGCTCTACCGCAAGCGGTCGGGTGCGCTCGAGGTGTTCCTGGTGCACCCGGGCGGGCCCTATTGGGCGGGTAAGGACGATGGCGCCTGGAGTATCCCGAAGGGTGAAATCGAGCAGTCGGAGGATGCACTGGCAGCCGCTCAGCGTGAGTTCTGCGAGGAGACCGGCAGCGAGGTGACCGGTCCGTACCAGCCACTGGCGCCAGTCAAAACGCGCGGCGGCAAGTGGATTCAGGCCTGGGCAGCGAGCGGTGAGTTTGACCCTGCGACGTTAAGGAGCAATCTCTTCTCGATGGAGTGGCCGCCGCGATCGGGGCGAATGCAATCCTTCCCCGAGGTCGATCGCGGCGCCTGGTTCGCGCTCGATCAAGCCCGGGTCAAAATAAATTCGGGTCAATTGCCCTTGCTGCAGGAGCTTGCAACGCTGGTCGCGAGTGAGGCAGCGCCGTGAGCTAGTGGGCAGCGCCGGCGGCACGCTGACGCTGTTTCAGATCGTTGGCCAGAGCAATCATGCCCGCCGGCATCATCGGCAGCAGGAACACATTCGCCGCGGCGCCGATGAGCTCCTCGATGGTCTGCCCCGCGGCGTCTGCGCCGGCGACCAGCTGAACCGCATTCCCCAGGAAACCCGCAAACATCGAAAACGCGAGCCAGATCAGCATGACCACTGCCAGCACCGTGGATGCATGCCACCAATTGCCCCGAATGAGCTTGCGGCTGGCATCGAGTGATTGAATGGCGCCGGCATCATCGACGTACATCGCGACGGGCCACAGGCTCAGGATGCCGGAGAAATAGATACCCGGGACGATCAGCAGACAGCCGACCAGGATCAGCAGCGTCGAGATGACCGCGGCAATGACACAGCGTCCCAGTCGCACAAAGCCGACACCAAGGGCCTGTATCACCGAGGGACCCGGCTCGCCGTTGGAGACGGCGCTCTGCGTGACGATGAGTGCGCCAAACAGCGCCAGCAGCAGCACGATCTGCAGCAGATTCAGCGCCATCACGGGCGGTTCCTGGTAAACGCGAACCACCGCTTCAAAGCTGGTCAGCGGCAGCCCCTCCCGATGCGCGAGTTCGATGACCATGAAATAGAATGCCGTGGACACCATGGCGCCGAGCACGCCGATCGGCGCGCAACGGCGGAACGACTCGCGATACAACTTGATTGCATCGTCAATGACCCCGCCGACCGGACGTGGCGCACCGGGCTTCTCGTACATCGTGTGGTGACTGCTCGAGCCGAACTGATAGGCCGACACTATAACGCGCATCCGCGATGGCCGTCCGTGACACCTCGCCGCCGAGTGAGTCACACTGGACCTCGTGAACGACGAACAGCTTCACATCACGGGCTTGACCGGCGTCGAGCTCAACTTAACCCTGGCCGGACCGGGCAGCCGCAGCTACGCTTTCATCATCGATTGGCAGATACGCGTGCTGCTGAGCCTGGCGTGGATGTTGGGCGCCTGGCTGCTGCTGCGCATTCTGGGTCGCCCCGCGCGCCTGCCGCTCATCCTCTGGCCAGCACTGGCAATCTACCTGCTCTATCACCCGGTGCTCGAGATCGTGATGCAGGGTCGAACCCCCGGCAAACGTACCGCCGGCGTGCGCCTGGTCACCCGGCGAGGCGGCCAGCCTTCGGTCAGCGCTATATTGATCCGCAATGTGTTCCGCCTGCTCGACTCGGCACCGGCTTTGTACATGGTGGGGCTCACCTGCTGCATGTTCACCAAGGACCGCGTGCGCGTCGGAGATCTGGCCGCCGGCACCGTGCTGGTGCTCGATAACACCAAGGCCGCGCGCGTGCTCGAACTCATGCCGGGACTGGCCACGCACACCGGCCTGGATCCGCGCCTGGTCGAATTGATCCAGGACCTGCTCGATCGTTGGCCATCATTGTCATCGGACCGTCGCCAGGCGCTGGCGCGTTCGCTGCTCGCCCGCGCCATTCCGGCGCCGGAGCGCGATGCCCTCGCCGCGCTCGGGGAATCGGCATTGCAACAGCGTCTGCGCACCGTGCTTGCGGGCGCGGCATGAGCGACGCGCGTGCGCGGCTGGCCAATGCGTGGCTGAGCTCACGGCAGCACTCCTGGACGCAATGGCTGCGTAACCGGCAACAGCCGCGCAACCTGCCAGTGGCGGAGGCCCAGCAGTATGTCGAGCGTTACCGCGCACTGGCGGCGGACCTCGCCACGGCGCGCCGCATCCTGCCCGGGAGTACGACCACCGCGGCGCTCGAGGCGCTCTATGCGGAGGCGCACGCCTCGATCGATCGCTCGCGTCGCCAGACGCTCGCTGCGATGGCGCTGCTGTTTCGCCGGCGCATCCCGGCGGTGATGGGCGCGCTGGCGCCGACCATTCTCTGGATCGGTTTGCTGTTCGTGCTGACGACGGCGGCCGGGTACTGGCTGGTAAGTCAGTATCCAGATCTTGTGCGCCTGGTCGCGAGCGGCACGATGATCGAGAAGGTCGAGTCCGGTCAGCTCTGGACCGATGACATCTTCAATATCACGCCCTCCTCCGTGATGTCGGTGCGGATCCTTTCAAACAACATCGCGGTGTCGCTGTTCGCCTTCTGCTCGGGGGTATTCTTCGGACTGGGCGCCTTCTATATCGTGACACTCAACGGACTGATGCTCGGCGCACTGCTGGCCTTCACGCACCAGCATGGGCTCGATGGCGATCTGCTCAAGTTCGTGGTCGCGCACGGCCCGGTCGAGATTTCGGTTATCTGCATTGCGGCAGCGGCCGGCACCGCGCTCGGCGGATCATTGATACGGCCGTCGGGCGCCACACGGCGGGAATCCTTTCAGCGCACCGCCCATGAGCTCGGTCCGGCATTGCTGGCCTGTGCATTACTGCTGATCGTGTGCGGCTTCATCGAGGGATTCGTATCTCCCAATCCGCACGTGCCGTTCCTGCCGCGCGTGGTGATCGGTTTTGGCTACTGGATCGCGATGGTGCTGCTGCTGCGCGGTGGACTACACGCGCCGCCGCCGGCGAAACTCTAGATACGCCTCCAGCACCGCGGCATCGAGCGCATTGGCGGGCGCAAGTACACAGGCCGCGCCGAGCGAGCGCAGCGCATCGACATTGCGCGACAGGCCCGCGCAGTAACGCTGCGCGGCAATGGCCTGGAACACCTCGAGCTCGTCCGTGGCATGGCGCTGCGACAAGGCCTGCGCGCCCTCGCTCGCCACGCTGGCAAAGAAAGGCAGATGCTTCGGGCGCAGCAGGCGCGCTGCCCCGATCAATGCCGAGGCCATGCCGGCATCGTCCAGGTCGGTCAACATCACCACCAGCGATCGTTGGCGCGCCAGCGCGCGAATGCGCATCGCGGCGAGCGCCGGGTTGGCTTCGACCGGCTGCGTGCGCGCCTGCGAGAGCAGGCTGCGGACCCGGCTGACCGCCGCCGAGCCGCGACCGGGCGCAAGCGCGGCCATGGGCGCATCCGCATACAGCAGCAGGCCGACACGGTCATCCAGCATCGCCGCGCGTTGCGCCAGTCGCGCGGCGATATTGACGTACAGCGCCAGCCGATCGCTGCCGCCGGCAGCCAGTCCGCTGCTGCGGCTCACATCCAGCGCCACGACGATTTCCAGGTGCTGGTCTTCGGAGAAATCCCGGCTGATGAGCCGCGCGGCGCGCGCGCTGGCTTTCCAGTCGATCGCACGCGGTGCATCGCCCGAGCGATAGTCGCGCAATTGCAGGATCTCGCCACCGGCACCGGCGCGAACGGTGGCGCGCGCACCGCCCACGGTGGCATCCATGGCTCGTTCGCCCTGGTGGACTACATCGGGCACGACTTCAACGCGGAAATTAGCCGCCACGGTCTGGCGCCAGGAGGCCAGTCCGAGCACGCCGTGCAGCCGGGTTTCCTGGCCGGGCCAGTCGAAACTGCCGAGGCGACGCGGGGTGGCATTGAGCGCCAGCACCCCGGCCTCCGCAGTCGGAATCGCGAGTGATTCGACCGTGCGCGGCATGGCAAATTCTTCCGGCGCCGATACCGCGATGTCGGCCGACACGTTGCGTCCCAGAGCAGCGCGCAGTTCCAGCCGCAGCGGCGCCGAACGGCTCAGCAGCCAGCGCGATGCGCCCTGCGCAGTGAGCTGTAGCCGCGCGCGACGGTTCATCGCCGCCTCATACGCCAGGCCCAGCAGCAGCAATCCCACTGGCGCTCGCCACCAGCGTTCCAGCGACGGATCGTCGCTCCACTCACCGGCGATGGCGATCAATGCCGCCAGCAGTACCAGCAGCAGCGCGTTCTGCCGCAGACTCAACGCGGCACCGCGACCTGCTCGGCCAGGCGCCGCATCAGCGCCGCCTCGGTGGTGCCTTCCAGGATCGCCTCGCTGGAGAGCACCAGGCGGTGCGCGACCACCATGGCCAGCACGGCCTTGACGTCATCGGGACTGACGAAGTCCGCACCCCGCAGCCCGGCCTCGATGCGCGCCGCGCGCAACAATGCGAGTGCGCCTCGCGTCGACAGGCCCAATGCGATCTGCGCGTGTTCGCGGGTGGCCTGCGCCAGATCGAGCACATAGGTGCGTAATTCCGGCGCCACGTGAATCTGGTCGGCACAGTTGCGCGCCGCAGCCAGTTGCAGCTCATCGACAACCGGCGGTATCGGGAACACCTCGCCGCCACCGCTGACGGCAACGGCCCCGTAACGCTCCAGCACCGCCGCTTCGGTGGTGCGCTCCGGGTAATCCAGTTCGACGCGCAGCATGAAACGATCCAGCTGCGATTCTGGCAGCGGATAAGTGCCCTCAAAATCGCGCGGATTCTGCGTGGCGATGACCAGGAACCCCGACGGCAGCGGAAAGTTGGCGCGATCGACCGATACCTGGCGCTCCTCCATGGCCTCCAGCAGCGCCGACTGGGTCTTGGGTCCAGCGCGATTGATCTCATCGAACAGCAGCACGTCGGTGAACAGCGGCCCGGGCCGAAACACGAATTCGCCGCGCGCGGTGTCGAACACGTGCACACCGATGATGTCGGAGGGCATCAGGTCGGCGGTGCCCTGGATGCGTTTGAAACTGCCGCCGATGGCGGCGGCCAGGCTCTTGGACAACAGCGTCTTGCCCAGGCCCGGAGCCCCCTGGATGAGCACGTGTCCGCGCGCCACGACGGCAATCGTCAACGCCCGGATCGCGCTGTGCAGTCCAACGACGTTCGCAGACAGTGCCTGTTGCAGCGCCTGCTCCAGATCCTGTAATGCTGTCACTTGAGTTGTCCTTCCAGTCTGATCAGAAAATTATGCAGCCGCGGCAAACTCACGCGCTGCTGCGCGCACACCCGCGCATACAGATCCTGCAGTTCGGACCGCTGTGCGGTCGTGACGGCAGCCTGCAGGCTGAGCCACTCCCAGACAGGCTCGCCGTTCTGGGCCCAACCGATACGCCGGCGCAATCCGTTGAAAAAGTTCTCGAACAGCGTGCGGCGCGCATCCGCCGGATCGACCGTCGCGGTGTAGAAACGTCCGCTGGCTTCCAGCAGCGCGGTCTCATCGACGGCATGCCAGGAATCCGCCGCGCCGCGCAGCCGCTGCGGTCCGAGCACGAACACCAGCCACAGGATCAGTATCCACCACAGCGTGCGATGCAGCCGCGGGTCGGCGAAAAAATGTGCCGGGTCATAGAACGACACCAGTCCCTGGTGCGCGTCATCGAAGATGACCCGCCCGCCGGGCGCCCGGGTCCAGGCGATGATATTCGAGAGCAGCCGGGCGTTGTCCGCCTGCGCGATGGCTCGATCACTGAACGGCGTCGCAAACGCGCACACGATGATCTGCCCCCTGCCCTTGCGCTTGAGCCACAGCACGCTCTGATCCAGGTCGGCACGTCGCGCGATGCCCAGTGCCGGGGTCAGGTCCAACGGATGCGCCAGCCAGCTGGCCGTGGGCAGATCCGAGACCGCGTACAGCGATCCCACGCCGCGCAGCAGCGGGTGCTGACCCTGGGGCTCAAACGAGATCGGACGTGGCGCCAGCCAATCGCGCAGCTGTTGCGCCTGGGTCTGTTTGCCCTGGCCGCGAGCGGCGTCGAAACGCAGACCGCTGATTCGCTGTAGCGCCGTGCGCGGATCCCGGCCCTGCGCCCAGCGGGGCGTGTCATCCATCGCGGCGAGCACCAGCAGCGTGTTACCAGCCGCCGTCCAGCGATCGAGCGCCTCCCATTCGGCGACCTGGAACGGCAGCTCCGACGGCAAGGTCATGATCAGGACATTGCCGAACGCCGCGGGAGACAGTGCGACATCCGTAATCCGATCGTAGCGCTCACGCAGGCTTGCGACTGGGATGCGCTCCTGTGACAGCCACCGCCATGCCACCTGGTAACCATCGGCGCCGGAGTCGGTGCTCAGTGGCTTTGACTGCTCCGGCCCCGCGGGCGACTGCGGCACGAACAGTACGTAGAAGCACAGCAGCGCTCCGACCGCAAAACCAAAGGTCTGCAGCCGCTCCTTCATGGAGGCGCGAGTCCGGAAGCGCGCAACTGCGCGTACAAAGACAGGCCGTCGCTCAGCGTCTCGCGCAGCTGCTCATCCGAAACCGGCGCCGGCGATCGGCCGCGCGCGCCGTAGCGCTGACGTTCGGCCAGTCGGGCGATGCGCTCGAAGCGTATCCGCTGCAACTCATCATCGAGCCTGGCGCGCTCCGAGAGCTCGCGAAATGTCAGCGCCCGTTCCAGATCCAGCCGCTGCGACTGCCGCAGCGCCTGCACCAGCAACTGCAGCAGCAGCGCGGGCCGCTCCCACAGCGGCAGCCTGTCCAGATCGCCGGCACGCGCCTCCGCTGTAAGGCCCTGCGGCATCCATTCGTTTCGAGCGTTGCCGCCGGAAGGCCGCTGCCGTCGCGTAAGCAGGTTGGCGTAGCGCAGCTCCCGCCAGATGATCCACAGTGCCAGCGCGATGACCAGGCCGATGGTGGTGTAACCAATTGCCCGTGCCACCCATGGCCTGAACGTCAGGAGCGCGAGCAGACGCTCGAGCCAGCCATTGTCCGCACGCGATGGCATCTCATCCTGGCGTAACAGCGACCGCAGCCAGGATTTGAAGCGCTGCCACCAGGACTGCGGCGCGCTTTGCAGCTTCAGGGAACTCACCGCCGCGGCCAGCGATTCGACGTGTGGCGCATCGAAGCGCGGTTCGCCCTCGTAGAAACGCCACAAGTCGGCGAGCTGCCCGATTCCCGATGGATCGAGGCGTCCGCGCCATTCTTCGCCGATCTGCTGCGCCAATCCCAGTTCCGTCAGCGCCTGTGTCACGCCGGGGCAAGGCGTTTCAAGTCGCTCGAGCCCTTTGAGCTGTCGTCCCATCGGCGAGGCGGTGCGCGCGCATGCCTGCAGCACTGCATCCGGCGCAGGCACAGTCGCAGGCACAGTCGCAGTTGCAGTTGCAGTTGCAGTCGCAGGTATTGCGGCCGGAAACGCCGTCGGCGAGAGCGCAAGCAGGATCAGCCAGGGCAGCGGTGCCCGCACGATTCAGCCCGGGGCCAGCGCCCCGAGTCGTGCGGCCAGGTCGGACCCCTCGCGACGCAATAGGAGATCGCGATAGATGGCGACCAGGGCGGCGGGGATCGCCGAAATCGTAAACACGGACACGAACACGGCGACGACCTGCAGCGCGAGCTGCATGGCCACCAGGTCTCGGTGAAACGCGGGAACCACTGCGCCCACCATTGCGCCGGCAACCGCCGACAGCACCATCACCAGGATCACGGCCACGGTCAGGATGGTGGTGGTGCGCCACCAATGTCCCTTCACGAGCTCCATGCTCTGCTGCAGCGCCTGCAGCGGACCGGCCCTGCCGATGAACAGACAAGCGGGCCAGAGGCACAAGGCCCCGAGGAAATAAAATCCCGGCACCAGCAGCAGCACGAATCCGACCGTGATGACCACCCACCAGGCGACGCTCGCAAGCAGACCCGGGATCAACCGATTCAACATCACGCCGATCGCCGCCTGCATGGACAGCGTGCCCGGGGCCTCGGCGAGCCCGTTCTGATAGATGAGCATGGCGCCGGAGGCGGCGAGGCGCACCGCGGCATCCGCCGCGTAGGCCAGGTACACCGGCGGGTGACGATACACATCGAGCACCTGCATGGGCTGAGTGGCGTTAGACATCACCGCGCCGAGTAGATGCAATTCGAGGTAGATACCGATGGCGCCCATGATCACGGCGGCAACCGCGGCAACCGGCCAGCAGGCCCGGAAGGAGGCGCGGTAGAGCTTGATCGCATCATCGAGAACGCCGCCGATAGTCTGCGGCGAAGTGGGCTTGGTGTACATGCGGATACCCCCTGCTGCTGCGGCAAACTACCAGATCCGCGCGTTCACGAGCGAAACAGGCGCGAATATTGCGACTCGTGCAACGCGCTTGCCATCACCTGCGACACTCCGCTCACGCCGATGGCCTGCTCCGGCAGAGTCAGCGCGCGCTCGACGATCTCCGGTAAGGCATCGGTGAGCCGGTGCAGCAGCCGCTGGCCGGCGGACTGCCCCAGCGGCACCAGCTTGATGGCCGCGAGCACCTGGTTCTCGATCCAGGCCCACAGATAACCACTCAGGGTCGCCTGCGGTGCAATCTGCCAGCGCACGGCCGCCAGGCTGAACATGGTCGCGAATGCCGGCGACCGCTCCAGCCACTCGCGGGCCTCGGCGATCTCCAGTTCGATGAGTACGCGCGCCAGCGCGGTCCCCAGATGCCGCTCCTCGGCGCGCAACTCGGCGCTTTCGCGCGCGGCGATCAGCTCGCCGTTCCAGCGCTCGAGCGCCGCGGGGTCGCGGGCCTGCCAGGCGGCCTGCAGCCGCAGCAGAATCGGCAGGTCGAGGGTCCCGAGAGTATGGCGCGATAGACCCTGCAGCCAATCGAAGGTGCCGTCTTCATCGGCGACCCAGCCGGCCTGCACCGCGTACTCGAGTCCCTGCGAATAGGCATAGGCACCCACCGGCAGCGCCGGACTCACCAGGTGAAACAGCCGCAGCAGCGCCAGCGGCTCAATGTTCGTGATCGTGCTCGTGTGTCGCGTGTTCATGCGGCGCGTGCCCGTGTCCGCCCTGATAGGCGCCGGCTTCGGGTTCGAAGGGCGCCTGCTCGGCCGTAATCTCCACGCCCAGCCCGCGCACCATGTCATCGAGCACGTGATCATGGCCGTAGCGCAACCAGCCATCGCCCACCTGCAGCGCGACGTGGCGATTGCCCAGATGATAGGCCGCGCGCGCCAGCAGTCGCGCATCCTGCGTGCGCAACGTGCTGACCGATTCGGGCGCCGCGCGCACTTCGACCACGCGCCCATCCTCCACCAGCAGCCTGTCTCCGCCGCGCAGGATCTGGCCGCGCGTGAGCTGCACGCCGACCTCCTCGCCGCTGACCAGCCGCGCACGGAAGCGGCTGCGCGAACGCAGGTCAAACGGCAGCACCAGCTGCAATTGCGCATCCCGCGTGTCGGTCAGGCGTTGGAGAATGCGCAGCACGCGCGCCTCAGAACAGAAAGTAGCGCTGCGCCAGCGGCAGCACGCTCGCGGGCTCGCAGGTCAGCAGTTCGCCGTCGGCGCGCACTTCATAGGTCTGCGGGTCGACTTCGATATGCGGCAGATAGTCGTTGAGGATCAGGTCGCGCTTGCGCAATTTGCGGGTACGCGAGACCGCGACCAGCCGCTTTCGCAGCCCCAGTCGTCCTCCGACATCCGCCGTCCAGCGCCGACTGGCTGACGAAGGTTACCGAAGTGGCGGTGCGCGCGCCGCCGAGGGCGCCGAACATGCGCCGGTAATGCACCGGCTGCGGCGTCGGTATCGAGGCATTGGGATCGCCCATGGGCGCGGCGGCGATCATGCCGCCCTTGATGATCAACGCCGGCTTGGCGCCGAAGAAGGCCGGCCGCCACAGCACCAGGTCTGCGAGCTTGCCCGACTTCGATCGATCCGACCTCGTGCGAGATACCGTGCGTGATCGCCGGATTGATCGTGTACTTGGCCACGTAACGCCGCGCGCGGAAGTTATCGTTGCGCTCCGAATCCTGCGGCAGCGGGCCGCGCTGCACCTTCATCTTGTGTGCGGTCTGCCAGCTGCGCGTGATCGTTTCTCCGACTCGTCCCATGGCCTGTGAGTCCGAGGAGATCATCGAAAACGCGCCCAGGTCGTGCAGGATGTCCTCGGCCGCGATGGTCTCGCGGCGGATGCGCGATTCGGCGAAGGCGACGTCCTCGGGAATGCCGGGATCCAGGTGATGACACACCATGAGCATGTCGAGGTGCTCGTCGATGGTATTGACGGTATAGGGCCGCGTGGGATTGG
This sequence comes from uncultured Gammaproteobacteria bacterium, assembly GCA_963819195.1. Classification (GTDB taxonomy): domain Bacteria; phylum Pseudomonadota; class Gammaproteobacteria; order Steroidobacterales; family Steroidobacteraceae; genus FEN-1191. The sequence continues at coordinate 1,278 of CAWFVL010000022.1, read as the reverse complement.
TCGATGAGGGCAGCACGTATTCGACGCCGCAGGCCTTGATGATATCGGGCGCATGGCCGCCGCCCGCGCCCTCGGTGTGATAGGTGTGGATGGCGCGGCCCTTGAACGCGGCGATCGTGTCCTCGACGAAGCCGCTCTCGTTGAGCGTGTCGGTATGGATCGCGACCTGCACGTCGAAGCGGTCGGCCACGCTCAGGCAATTGTCGATCGCCGCCGGCGTGGTGCCCCAGTCCTCGTGCAGTTTGAGCCCCATGACGCCGGCGCTGACCTGCTCTTCGAGCGGCTCGGGCAGGCTGGCATTGCCCTTGCCCAGCAGGCCGACATTCACCGGCAGCTCCTCGACCGCCTGCAGCATGCGCGCGATGTACCAGGGTCCCGGGGTGCAGGTCGTGGCCGCGGTGCCGGTCGCAGGCCCGGTGCCGCCGCCGATCATGGTCGTGACGCCGCTCATGAGCGCGTCCTCGACCTGCTGCGGACAGATCAGATGAATATGCGCATCGATCGCGCCCGCGGTCAGGATCAGTCCCTCGCCCGCGATCACCTCGGTTGCCGGGCCGATCACGATGTTGACGGCCGGCTGGATGTCGGGATTGCCCGCCTTGCCGATGGCCGCGATGCGCCCATGCTTCAAACCGACGTCGGCCTTGATGATGCCCCAGTAATCGAGAATGACCGCGTTGGTGATCACGGTGTCGACCACCTCGGCCGCCCAGCGCTGTCCCTGGCCCATGCCGTCGCGGATGACCTTGCCGCCGCCGAACTTGACTTCCTCGCCGTAGATGGCGTAATCGCGCTCGATCTCGATGACCAGTTCGGTGTCGCCCAGGCGAACGCGATCGCCGGCGGTGGGGCCGAACATCTCGGCATACGCGCGCCGGTCCATGCGTGCCATCAGAGTGCTCCCATGATGCGGCCCTGGAAGCCATACACCATGCGGTCGCCGGCGAGCGCCACCAGTTCGACCTCGCGCATCTGGCCGGGCTCGAAGCGCACGGCGGTGCCGGCGGCAATATTGAGCCGGAAGCCGCGCGCACTGCTCGCGGTCGAATTGCAGCGCGCGGTTGGTTTCATAGAAATGATAGTGCGAGCCCACCTGGATGGGCCGATCGCCGGTATTGGCGACGGTGACCAGGCGCGTTTCGCCGCCCCGCGTTCAGTTCGAGGCTGCCCTCGGCGGTGATGATTTCTCCGGGGATCATAAGGGCCTCAAGCGATGGGATGATGCACGGTCACGAGTTTGGTGCCGTCCGGAAAGGTCGCCTCGACCTGCACTTCGGC
>CAWFVL010000021.1:0-19449 GCA_963819195.1 uncultured Gammaproteobacteria bacterium | reverse complement strand
GCCGGCCGGCGCACATCGGTACTGACCAGCAGCACGCGCCGGCGCTGTGACTCCTTGAGCCAGCGCGCCAGCTTCGCGGCAGTGGTGGTCTTGCCCGCGCCCTGCAGGCCCGCCAGCAGCACCACCTGCGGCGGCTGCACATTGAGCGCAAAGCCGGCCGCATGGGCGCCCAGCAGTGTCACCAGTTCGCGATGCAAAATGCCGATGAAAGCCTGCCCGGGCGTCAGGCTGGTGGCCACCTCAGCGCCCAGGGCACGCGTCCTGACGCTGTCGGTGAAGCTCTTGACTACCGGCAGTGCGACGTCGGCCTCGAGCAGCGCCATGCGAACCTCGCGCAGCGTGTCGGCGACGTTCTCTTCGGTTACGCGTCCGCGCCCGCGCAGGCCCTGCACGGCCGCCGCCAGGCGTTCGGTCAGCTTGTCAAACATGGTGCAGCAGTGCGGCGATGCCGCCCTATACAGCTTTCGGGTGACCCATTATAAGGACCCGGTGGATAATGCGCCGACGATCGTTCTGATCCTGATTCTGCTGTCGCTGCTGATCGTCATCGCCTTCTCCGCGGGTACCGAAGTGGCGCTGCTGTCGGTGAACCGCTACCGCATCCGCCATCGCGCCAGCCTGGGCGAACGGCGCGCGAAACTGCTCGAAACCCTGCTCGCAAGGCCCGATCGCTGGCTTGGTGCCAACCTCGTGATCCTGGCGCTTGCCAGCGTGGCTGCGACCACCGCGGCGACACTGCTGGCCCAACGCACCGGCGTGGAATGGGCGCTGCCGGTCATGATGGTGGTGCTGACGGTCGTCATGATCGTGTTCTGCGAGCTGACGCCGAAGATCTTCGCGGCTGTGCACGCCGAAGGGGTGGCGCTGGGCTCGGCCTACATTTACCTGGTGCTGCTGTGGATCTGCACGCCCATGGTCTGGGTGAGCAATCACCTGGCGCAGGGGTTTCTGCGGCTGGTCGGGGTGACGCGCCGGACACATGACAACAAGGCGCTGTCCACCGATGAGCTGCGCACCGTGGTCGCCGAGGCCAGCGCGCTGGTGCCGCAGCGCCACCGGCAGATGCTGCTGTCGATTCTGGACCTCGAGCGCGTGAGCGTGGATGACATCATGATTCCGCGCTCGGAGATCGCGGCGATCGATGCGACCATGAACTGGGAAGATATCCTCGAGCGCCTGCGCCAGACGCCGCACTCGCGGCTGCCGCTGTATGACGGCAACTTCAACAACCTGATCGGCATCGTGCTCATGAAGCGCGTCGCGCAGGAGCTGGCGCGCGGCACCCTCAGCCGCGACCGGCTGATGGAACTCGCCGCGGCGCGCGAGCCCTACTTCGTGCCCGAGGGCACTTCCCTGATGCAGCAGCTGGCGCAATTCCAGCGCATGCGCCGGCGCTTCGCCTTCGTGGTCACCGAATACGGCGATATCGCCGGACTGGTCACGCTCGAGGATCTGCTCGAGGAAATCGTCGGCGAATTTACTACCGACCCGACGGCGGTCACGCACAAGGATGTGAGCCGCGACCCGCAGGGCAACTGGCTGGTGAATGCGAGCGCGACCATCCGCGCACTGAACCGCACGCTGGGTTGGCAGCTGCCGGCGGTGGGACCGCGCACGCTCAACGGCCTGCTGCTGGAGAAGCTCGAGACCATCCCAACACCGGGCACCGCGCTACGCATCGGCGACTATGATTTCGAGATCCTGCAGATCGCCGACAACGCGATCCGCACGGTGCGCGTGCGCCGCGTGCCGCAGACTCAGGCGGCGCCGGCGAGCGCGTAGACCAGCGCTTCGGCGATGGTCGAAACCCCGCGCAGCGTCAGGCCGGCGGTGGGCTCGCGCGGCAGATTCTCGCGCGGCAGGATCACGTGCGTGAAGCCGAGCTTGGCGAGCTCCCGCAACCGCTCCTCGCCGTGAGCCACGGGCCGTACCTCACCGGTAAGCCCCAGCTCGCCAAAGGCCACCAGGGCTGCGGGCAATGCGCGGGCGCGCAGGCTCGAGGCCAGCGCCAGCGCCAGCGGCAGATCGGTGGCGGTCTCGGCGATCTCGAGGCCGCCGACCAGATTGACGAACACATCATGATCGGCCAGGGAGAGGTCGGCATGCCGGCTCAGGATCGCCAGCAGCATCGACAGCCGATTGGCATCGACACCCTGCGCCACCCGGCGCGGCGCCATGGAGCGCGCGCGATCGACCAGCGCCTGGACTTCGATCAGCAGCGGCCTGCCGCTGTCGCGCGCCACCATGACCACGCTGCCCGGCACCGGCTGCGGATGGCGCGATAGAAAGATCGCCGACGGGTTCCTGACCTCTTTGAGTCCGGTTTCGTCCATGACAAAGAAGCCAAGCTCGTTGACTCGCCCGAAGCGGTTCTTGGTGGCACGCAGCAGCCGGTAACGGCTGCCGGCGTCGCTGGTGAAATACAGCACGGTATCGACCATGTGCTCGAGCAGCCTGGGTCCGGCGATGGCGCCATCCTTGGTGACGTGGCCGACGATGATGACCGCCGCGCCATGCCCGCTTTTTGCAAAGCGCACCAGCGCAGCGGTGCATTCGCGCAGTTGCACCGGCGAGCCGGCGCTGGATTCGACGGCGTCGAGCCGCATGGACTGGATCGAATCGATCACCAGCACCGCGCAGCGCCGTTCGGCGGCCACCTGCAGGATGGCGTCGAGCGAGCCGTCGGCGATCAGTTCGAGTTGCGCCCCCTTGAGTCCCAGGCGCTGGGCGCGCAGCGCCACCTGCGACATGGATTCTTCCCCGCTCGCATAGACGATCGGCAGATCCTGCGACAGGGTGGCCGCGACCTGCAGCAGCAGGGTCGATTTGCCGATTCCGGGCTCACCGCCCAGCAGCGTGACCGAGCCGGGCAGCAGCCCGCCGCCAAAGACTCGATCGAGCTCGGCGAGCCGCAGCGACATGCGCGGCTGCGCATCGGCGGTCAGACTTGCCGCCTCCAGTGCCGAGCTTTGCGCAGCGGTTCCACGCGCCGCGTTCGAACGCGGCGCGGCCACTCGCTCGAGCGTATCCCAGGCCTTACAGTGCGCACACTGGCCCTGCCATTTGAGGGATTCACCACCGCAGTCGCGGCACACGAACAGGGTTTGGCTACGAGCCACGAATACGAATGCACCCACGGTTGAAGGGATAACTGCGTCGCGGATCATGCTACACCCCGCAACGCATTTGTGATCAGAGCCGCGCATTGGGCGTGCCGCGATGCTAAGTTATGTGACCTGAGCAGTCCCGAGCCCGCGCTCGACAGGCTATGCATGCCACGGAGTGGGATATAAGGGCCGCCATGGATCGAATTGTGACGCAGTTCAATATTCGACAAAGACACAGCCAATGTCCGGTTCCCGGGGCCACATGAGCCTCAAGGGGAAGTTGCGCTGCGTGGGCCAGACCGATACCGGACGGGTTCGCGAGCACAACGAGGACACCATCGCCTACGACTCGGACATCGGGTTGCTGGTGCTGGCCGACGGCATGGGCGGCTACAACGCCGGCGAGGTGGCCAGCGGCATCGCGGTCAAGACCATCGTCGGCCTGGTGCGCGATGCGGTCGAGCGCGAGGACCTGCGCAACCATGACTCCGCGGCCGGCCTGGCACGAGCGTCGATCATCCTGCGCGATGCCATATTGCGTGCCAACAAGATCATTTTTCAGACTGCCCGTACCCAGCCGCAATGCGAGGGCATGGGCACGACCGTGGTAGGAGCGCTGTTCTTCGATAATCGCGTCTCGATCGCGCACGTCGGTGACTCGCGCCTGTATCGCATGCGCAACGCCGGCTTCGAACAGCTCACCATGGACCACTCGCTGCTGCAGGAACTGGTCGACCGCGGCTTCTATTCCCCCGAGGAGGCGCAGCGGGCGGCCAATAAGAACTACGTCACGCGGGCGCTGGGGGTAGAGCCTAATGTCGACGTCGAGGTCCAGGAGCACCCGGTGCAGAAGGGTGATCTGTATCTCATTTGTTCCGACGGCCTGTCAGACATGGTCGAGGATGACGACATTCACTTAACCATCAGCACCTTTGGTGCTAACCTTGAGAATGCCACTAAACAACTGATCCAGTTGGGTAATGATAATGGTGGCAAGGATAATATTTCGGTCGTCGTGGCAGAGATCATGGAATCGTTCCCCGCACCCCGCGGCATATTCGACAAGATGTTGGGCTGGTTCAGCTCCACCTGAGGCTACACGCAATGGCTAGGTTGATTTTGAGTCTGGATGGCACCGTGCTTGCGGAATACAACATGAACAAGGAGCGCTACACGATCGGGCGTCTCCCTGACAATGACATCCGCATCGATAATCCGGCCGTCAGCGGGCACCACTCGCTCATCATCAATATCCTCAATGATTCTTTCCTTGAGGATCTCAACAGCACCAACGGCACCTACGTCAACGGCAAGCTCATCAAAAAGCATGCCCTGCAGCACGGCGATGTCATCACCGCCGGGCACCACCAGTTGCGCTTCGTCGAGGACGATGAAGCCCAGCAGGACGAATTCGAAAAGACCATGGTCATTCAGCCCTCGGCCCGACCGGTCGAGCGCATTCGCGCCGCCGTCGCCGACGCGAGCACCACCGCCGCGCGCCGCACGCTGGGCAATGGCACGCCGGCTATCAAGAAAGCCAAGCTGCAGGTGCTTTCGGGCGCCTTTGCAGGCCGCGAACTCGAACTCACCAAGGCGCTCACGACACTGGGCCGGCCGGGTGTGCAGGTGGCGGCCATCACCCGCCGCGCGGAAGGCTATTTCATCGTGCATGTCGATTCGGAAGGCGATGAGAACTTCCCGCTCGTCAACGGCGCGAAGATCGGCGCGCAGGCGCGCAAGCTGTCCGATAACGATGTGATCCAGCTCGCCGGCGTAAAGATGGGGTTCTTCGAAGGCTGACGGGCCCGCGCCTACGCGGACTCGGACCCCGGCTCGCGCTCCGCGGTCATGCGATCCTGGAGCGCCAGCATCACGTCGTGGCGGCTGACCTCGCCGAGCAGCACCGGGCTCCACTGTCCGGACACCACCGGCAGGCGCGTGCGGTGGTTGGCGAGAAACACATCCAGCGCATCGCCCAGCAGCATCTCCGGCGTCAGCACCGGCGGCGATGGCTCCATCGCCTGGCCCACGGTGTAATTCTCCGGCAGCAGCTCGGCACCGGGCTGCCGGGCCAGCGCGCTCAGGTCGTATTCACCGACCAGCTGCTTTTCCGCATCCACGACGTAGGCGCGGCCGCCGCCGCGCGCGATGGCCTCCTCGCGCGCTGCACGCAGCGGCTGATCACGCTGCAGTAGTGCCGTCGGCGGACGAATCAGTGGACCGATCTGCCGCAGACGCCACTCATTCACATCACCGGGTCCCCTGGAACTGAGCGAGCGCGTATACACCGACTGCCCGCCGCGATAGATGCGCGCCACGTAGTGCGCGGTGACACAGGCCAGCATCAGCGGCAATACCACCTCATAGTCGAGCGTCATTTCGAAGATCAGCAGGATGGAAGTCAGCGGCGCATGCGTCGTGGCGGCGAGGAAGCCGCCCATACCGACCAGCGCATAGGCCGCCGGTTGGGACAGCGAGTGCGGATCGAGCAGGTGCAGCGCATTGCCGAAGGTGGCGCCCAGGGCCGCGCCCATGAACAGTGTCGGCGTCAGAATACCGCCCTGGGCCCCGGAACCGACCGTGGCCGCCGTGCTGACCAGCTTGGCCACCAGTACCAGCCCGAGCAGGTCCAGCGGCAGCCGATCGTTGAGCATGTCGTTGACCACGCTGAAGCCGTTGCCCCAGACGCGCGGCACCTCGACCGAGATCAACCCCACGACCAGTCCGCCCAGCGCCAGCGTCCAGGGCGGACTCCAGCCCAGCTTGCCAAACGCCGCCCGCGTGCGGTCGAGCAGCGCCAGGAAGGGTGGCGCCAGGTGTCCCAGCAGCACGCCGAGCAGCGAATAGAGCGCCAGCTCCCACAAAGCGCCGAAGTTGATGTGCGGCACCTGGTAGACCGGTCCGTACCCGAGGAAATGCCGGCTGGTGGCATCGGAGACCACCGAGGCCACGATCAATGGACCGAAGCTTTCCATGGCGATCGAACCGAGCACGACCTCCGCCACGAACAGCGCCCCGGCGATGGGCGCGTTGTAAGCGGCCGCGATGCCCGCCGAGGCCCCGCAGGCAACCAGCAGCCGCAGCCGCGGTACGGGGGCCTTGGTCCACTGGCCGATCTTCGAGGCCACCGAGGCGGCCAGCTGCACCAGCGGGCCTTCCCGTCCGATCGAACCGCCCGATCCGATGGTGAAGAACGAGGATGCCGCCTGCAGCAAGGCCGCGCGACTGCCGAGCTGGCCATTGCCCACGGCCACGGCTTCCATGTAGTCGAGGGGACGGTCCGAATGCAGCACGCGGCGCGCGATCCAGATGACTGTCCCGGCAAGGGCACCGCCGATGGTCGGCACGGCGATGCGCGCCCACCACGGCAGCAGCTCCGCGGTCTCGACCAGGCCAGTGGAATGTCCCGTGAGTGCCTGCTGCACCAGGCGCACGCTGGCGCGAAAACCGACGCCCGTGAATGCGCCGCAGATGCCGATCAGCGCGGCCCAGAAAATAATGCCGGAGAGTTGTCCCTGTCGTGCCGCCGTCAGTGCGACACGCGCCAGCCGATCGGCGCGCACATAGAGTCGCGAACCTAGCTGCAGCAGCGCTTCCACGGCGCGCTACCGCAGGATGCCTTCGGCGTAGGTATCCGGTGCGTAATTGACGAAGCGCGTGTACTGACCCTGAAAGGTCAGCAGGAAACCGCCGATTTCACCGTTACGATGCTTGGCCAGATCGATTTCCGCGATGCCCTTCTTCGTGGTGTTCTTGTCATACACTTCATCGCGATAGATCAGCAGGATCATGTCCGCATCCTGCTCAATCGAACCGCTATTGTGGCTGACCACGCCGTCTGCGAGCCAACATGCCGTGGGAGGCACCGTCAGATCGAAGACTTCTTCTTCAACTGGTTCTTCGATTGCAACGATACGATCCCAGAACAAATCGCTGTTACAGGTCTGGCGCAAAACATCGTCCTGCAGTATTTCCGCGTACTTGGCTACCAGTGTCCGAGTCGGTGCGTGATCGAGATTGACATTGGTATAGCCGCGCATTGCCGCCATTTGCCCGCGCGAGATGCCCTGTTGCTGCATCAACGCTCGCACACGCTGCAACACTTCTTCTGGCAGCGTATCCACGTTGGGATTCGCAATGACACCGGCCAATGCCGAGGTAAGGGCTTCGGCCTGTCTTAACCGCGGGCCAAAAGCACCAATGCGCGTTAGGAATATCGTTTGCGGCCCAACGCCACGAATCCAAACCATGTACATCGGGTTCTTGTACCCGGACGTTACCGTTTGTATACGCGCAATAATCCCAAATCGCGAAAGCAATGCAGCCACATCGTTCGCCAAACCCCGACTGCACGTAGAAAAGTGCACGCCGTGACCACCGCGCTGGCCCGCCTTACATGTATAGATAGTGCCGTCCGTGGCCCACAGATGTCGCAGCAATAGGGCGATCTGCTCGTTGCCGAGCCGAAATGCTGCCTCCGGGATGCGCTTCTCGCTCGATCGCTGGCCAAAGATGCCGAGTTCACGCAGCCATTGGTTCAGCCCCGCCGGCTTCCAGCGGTTGCCGTTGCCGGACAGCAGCAGTTGATGCCAGTTTCCGCGGCCCGCATAGCGCGTGACCTTGAGACCGAACTGCTCTTCGGCGGCGCGACGCACAATCTCGCTGCACTCCTCGGACCCGGTCGTGTAGCGCATGGGCTGTTGCTTGAGATAGCTGCCATCGCCAATCATCTGACCCAGCAGCGCAACGCGGTCGTCGGGCCAGACCTCGGGCACCGCGGGCTCCGGCATCGAGCGGGCAAGGGCCAATCGATCGCCCACGTGCAGAGCGGATACCTGACGCCAACCATCGGATGCGAATAGCCGGTGCTGGGCGGTGGCTCGAATCCTGCGGCCGCTAGCCAGGGTAAGCCGATGAACCGGCTTCTTGCCCACGCACCAGACAAGATCCGATTGCGCCGTCGTCAGTCGACCCGCTTCGGTCATCGACACCACTTCGGGCGTTTGCCCGACCAGGCTGGCGATGGGCACGCGCCGACCATCGCTGAGACACACCAGCGTATCGCCCGCGACGCACTCCCGAAGATCCGACATCACCGGCTTCTTTTCCGTGCGCTGCTCGACCGCGCGATTGAGCTGCGACAGCGCAATCACTGGCACTGAGAGTTCCTTGGCCAGCGCCTTCAGTCCGCGCGAAATCTCGGCGATCTCGGTGGCGCGATTCTCTTTGGTGCCGGGAACCTGCATGAGCTGCAGGTAATCAACCACCACCAGATCAAGTCCATGCTCGCGCTTGATTCGGCGAGCGCGCGCGCGCAGTTCGGTGGGCGTGAGGCCGGCCGACTCGTCGATGAAAATCTTGGCCTCCGACAGCTGACTGGTGGCGGAGGTAATGCGCACCCAGTCATCGTCGGAGATCCGTCCGGTGCGAATGCTGTTCAGTGGCACGTGGCCGATCGAGGACAGCATGCGGGTCACGAGCTGCTCGGACGGCATTTCCATGCTGAAGATCGCCACCGATGCCTTGCTGTCGGGGTTGATGGCCGCGTACTCGGCGATATTCACCGCCAGCGTGGTCTTGCCCATCGACGGCCGGCCCGCAATGATGACCAGATCGCCGCCGCGCAGACCGCCGGTCTTGGTATCGAAATCGGTGAATCCGGTCGCCAGGCCGCGCAGCTTGTTCGGGTTGTTGTGCCATTCATCGATCTTGTCGATCAGCGGCGGCAGCAGCGCCGTGACACGCACCGCACCGGATCCGAGCCGCGTGCCCTGCTCGGCAATTTCGAATACGCGCGCTTCGGCCCGATCGACCAGGTCGCGTGCCGGCAGGCCTTCATCGCTGAACACCGATGCGGTGATCTCGCGCCCGGCCTCGATCAGCGCGCGCAGCAGCGCGCGTTCGCGCACGATGCTGGCGTAGGCGCGCACATTGGCTGCGGTCGGGGTGTCGCGCGCCAGGGTGCCGAGGTAAGCCAGGCCGCCCACATCCTCGAGCCTGCCGCGACGCTCGAGCTGCTCGGATACGGTGACGACGTCGCAGGGGCGACTGCCCGCAACCAGCTCGGAGAGCGATTCAAAAATGATGCGGTGGTCGGGGCGGTAGAAATCCCCCGCACTCACGACATCGGCGGCCTGATCCCAGGCGCTCGAGTCGATCAGCAGCGCGCCCAGCACCGATTGCTCGGCCTCGATCGAATGCGGCGGGGTCAGCCCCTCGGTGCTCGAGCTGCCCCCATCGCGCCGCGGCCGCAGCGGCACGCTCATGGGCCGTTAGGCCGCTTCTTCCGCGACGATGATGACCGGCAGCTCGATGTTGATATCGGCATGCAGGTGCAACTGAACATTGTGCTCGCCCACCACGCGCAGCGGACCGCCGGGCAGGCGCACTTCACTACGCGCCAGCGCATGGCCCGCCTTGGTGCTGTGCTCGGCGATATCGGCGGTGCCGACCGAGCCGAACAGGCGGCCTTCGGTACCGGCCTTGGCGGTGATGGTGAGCTTGAAATCCTTGAACGCTTCCGCGCGGGCCGTGGCCTGCGACAGCTCATCGTTGGCGCGCGCCAGCAGTTCCGCGCGGCGGGTCTCGAAGCGCTTGATGTTCTCGGCCGTAGCCAGCGTGGCCTTGCCCGCCGGCAGCAGGAAGTTGCGGCCATAGCCGGACTTCACGCGCACGCGGTCACCGATGTTGCCGAGGTTGGCCACCTTCTGCAGCAGTATGAGTTCCATGAATTAGCTCTCAGTGCTGATCGGTGTAGGGCAGCAGCGCCAGGAAGCGCGCGCGCTTGATGGCCGTCGCCAGCTGGCGCTGGTAGAAGCTCTTGGTACCCGTGATGCGGCTCGGCACGATCTTGCCGGTCTCGGTCACGTAGTTCTTGAGCGTTGCCAGATCCTTGTAGTCGATCGTGTCCACGCCATCGGCCGTGAACCGGCAGAACTTCTTGCGCCGTGTGAAGCGCGAATTAGCGAGGAGTTCGCATCAGACACCCGCCGCGATTGGTTCGTCATCCATATCTTCGTCGCGCTCGCGACGATTCGATTCGCCTTCCTCTTCGGCCCGCGCCATCGGCGAGGGCTCGGTGATGGCGGCATCGACGCCCGTGACCAGGTGGCGCAGCACGGCATCGCTGAACCGGAATGCACCGGTGAGCTCCGCGAGGGTCTTCTGGTCGACTTCGATGTTGATCAGCACGTAGTGCGCCTTGTGCACCTTGGCGATCGGGTAGGCGAGCTGGCGACGGCCCCAGTCCTCGACCCGATGCACCTGTACCGTTGCCTGCGGCGATCATGCCGCGGTAACGCTCGAGCATGGCGGGAACCTGCTCGCTCTGGTCCGGATGGACCAGAAAAACAATCTCGTAATGTCTCACTCACCGGCTCCTTCTGGTAATGCCGCCCACCAGGGGCCTGAGCGCCTAACGCGGTGCGGCAAGGGGCGAAAATGGGCGGCAAGGATACAACAAAAAACCCCGACCGGCGCAAGTTGATTACGCGGGCGTTTGGGCCATTTCTCGCTGCCGCAGTGCCTCGTAGAGCAGCATGCCCGCGGCCACCGAGACATTCAGGCTTTCGACCGCGCCGCGGCTCGGCAGCCGGGCCAGCCAGTCGCAGTGGCGCCGCGTCAGGGCCCGCAGCCCCCGCCCCTCGGCACCCATGACCAGCACCCGGGGACCGGTCAGGTCGACCTGGGCGGCGGTCTGGTCGGCGTCCGCATCGGCCCCCACGATCCACAGCCCGGCCTCCTTCAGCAGGCTCAGGGTGCGCGAGAGATTGGTGACCGTCACGACGGGGGTGGTCTCCGCGGCACCGGAGGCGCTCTTGCGGGCCGTGGCATTGAGCGGCGCCGCGCGGTCGCGCGGCACGATCAGGGCCAGCACCCCGCAGGCATCGGCCGTGCGCAGACAGGCTCCGAGGTTGTGGGGATCCTGCACGCCGTCCAGCGCCAGCAGCAGCGGGTTGGTCGCCGCCTGGATCGCGGCCAGCAGCTGCGATTCGGCCCAGGGATCCATAGCGATGACTTCGGCCAGCACACCCTGGTGCACGACGTTGCCTGCGCGGGCCGCCAGCCGGTCCGCCGCGATGCGCTCGATCGGCTTGCCCGCCGCGCGCGCCAGTTGTTCGATGTGCACGGCCCTGGAATCCTCGCGTCCCTGCTGCAGCCAGACACGCAGCACACGTTCGGGATGACGCTGCAGCAGCGCACCGATGGTGTGCAGGCCGTAGGCGGTTTCAGTCCGTCGCGAGCTCAAGATCGATCATCCCCTCCACCGGCTTGACGGCTGCGACGATGACGCGCAGTCGCGCTCCCGGGGCGAGCCGGCGCTTGCTGCGCTGGCCAATCCACTGGCCGCCATCGCGCGCCATCTGGTAGTCATCGTCGCGCAGCGAGGCCAGCGCCAGCAGCCCGTCCACGCCCAGCGCGAGCAGCTGCACGAAGCAGCCGAACTCGGTGACGGTCGTGACCAGGCCATCAAAGGTCTGGCCGACGCGATCGCGCAGATACACGCACTTGAGGAAGGTCGCGACGTAGCGATCGGCCTCATCCGAGCGGCGCTCGAGCCGCGAAAGATCCATGCCCTGCGCCACCAGCTCCGGCCCTGCCGGCAGCGAATCCATCGGCAGCAGCCCCAGGCGGGCGCGCAACGCGCGGTGAATCATCAGATCCGGGTAACGCCGGATCGGCGAGGTGAAATGGGCATAGTCGGACAGCGCCAGGCCAAAATGTCCAATGGCGTCGGGCTGGTAAAGCGCCTGCGCCAGGGAGCGCACCACCAGCGAGTCGATGAACGGGCGGCTCTCCGGGTCGCGCACGCGCGCTGCAATCGCGGCCAGGTCGCGCGGCTGCACCGGATCGGGCAGCTGCAGCTCGATGCCGAGGATTCGCAGCGTGGTACGCAGCGTTTCGAGCTTGCGCTCATCGGGCGATGCGTGCACACGGAACAACGCCGGCACGCGGTGCGTGCGCAGCTCCACCGCCACCGCCACGTTGGCGAGGATCATGCACTCCTCGATGAGGCGGTGAGCGTCGTTGCGCGAGACGAATTCGATGGCCCGCACACGATCATCGTCGAGCACGAACTCCGCTTCCGGCGCATCGAAATCCAGCGCTCCGCGCTTGCGGCGCGCGGCCTGGAGTGCGCGATAGACATCCAGCAGCGGCAGCAGCCGATCGATCAGCTCATCGCCCAGGCGTGCGCGTGCGGCCGGCGCGCCCAGGAACAGCGCTTCGTGCGCCTGGCCGTAGGTCAGTCGTGCGGCCGAGCGCATCACGGCCGGATAGAAACGGCTGGATTGCAGCGCGCCGCGCTTGCTGATCTGCATGTCCGCGACCATGCACAGCCGGTCCACTTCCGGTTCGAGCGAGCACAGGTGATTCGAAAGCGAGGTGGGCAGCATCGGCACCACACGGGTCGGGAAATAGACCGAGGTGCCGCGGGCGCGCGCCTCGTTATCGAGCGTGGTGCCCGGACGCACGTAATGGCTCACGTCGGCGATCGCCACCAGCACCCGGAAGCCTTCGGCCGTCCGTTCCGCATACACCGCATCGTCGAAGTCGCGTGCATCCTCGCCATCGATGGTGACCAGCGGCACTCGGCGCAGATCCACGCGCTGCGCCGCTTCGGCCGGATCCACACTCTTGCCCCATTGCGCAGCCTCGCGCAGCGCGGCAACCGAGAACTCCGTGGGCAGGCCGAAGCGCGCGATGGCAGCTTCCGTGGCCATGTGCACCGGCCGATCCGGATCGAGCCGCTGCTCGATGCGCGCCTCGGCCTCCTCGTGCGGCTGCGGGTAACGCAACAGTCGCGCGATGACCCAGTCCCCGGCGCGGGCCTCGCTGGGATTCTCGGTGACACGACACAGCAGTCCCAGCCGCTGGTCCGCGGCCCGGACATTGAGACCGCGGGTAGCCTTCTCGACCGTGCCCAGGAAAGCCTGCACACCACGCTCGAGCACATCCAGCACCCGACCGGAATAGCGGCCCTGTCCGTCGGCGCGCGCTTCGACGCGCACGCGATCCCCGTGCATCAGTCCCTGCATCGCCGGCGGCGGCAGGAACACGGACTCGGTCAGCGATTCGGTGCGCACGAAGCCGTAGCCATTGCGATTGGCGCTGAGCGTGCCCTCGACCACGATGGGCGGTGAGGCGGCGCCGCGTCCTGACTGGCTCCGGCGATTGGCGCCGGCGGCAGATCCCCCGCCACGTCGGCTGGCGGCTTTCGGGGGCGGCCGCGAGGCGGGATGGGGTGCTGGCGATGAGCGGCTGGAGCGAGCGGGAGCCTGCGACGGTCCCTGTTTACCTCTACGTCTCAATTGACAGTCCCCTACCCCTTCCGTACATTGCGCCGCCCACCCGATGCCCAGGTGGCGGAATTGGTAGACGCACTAGTTTCAGGTACTAGCGGGGCGACCCGTGGAGGTTCGAGTCCTCTCCTGGGCACAAGAATTTCAACAACATAGAGATAACTATAAAAGTTTTGCATTAAGAACTGAATTTGCTGCGAAAAATCAGCGGCACAGCCTAACAGCTTTCGGAAACGGCTCGCGTGATTACTATGAGGAACTCGTACCCGGCTTGCGCCCTGCTGGTGTGCTGCGTGCTCGCCGGCGGCAGTGCTGACGTGCGAGCGGCCGCCGAGAACCCGTTCCACGATCGCCCGGCATCCTCGCGCAGCCTGCCTGCTGACAACGTGCCGCCCTTTGGCATCATCGACGACAGCGGCAATCTCATCCCGCCGCCCGCGCTGCCTGCCGGTGGCGCCCACCACGGCGCGGGCGCAGAGCAGGAAGCCGCAGCTCCCGGTCCTTCGCTGGCGCAGGCTCTGGAGGCCGCGCGCGTGGCGGTGGACACCTGTGCTGCGGCAGGTTTTCGGGTCGGTGTCGCGGTGGTCGATTCGGTCGGCGAGGCACGCGCGATGCTGACGGCCGACGGCTCGGATGGCAGTCATGTCTTCGTGGCCATGCGCAAGGCGCTCACGGCACTGCGCTTCGAAATGCCGAGCTCACAGGCCAATGAACTGATACCGAAGGACCCGGAGCTGCTGGCGCGAGTGACGCCCAACATGTTCGTGGCAGGCGGCGCGGTACCGATCATGCGCAAGGGCGAGGCCATCGGTGCCATCGGGGTCAGCGGCGCGGGTCGCGCCAACGGCGATGAAGTCTGCGCGACCGCCGGACTGCGCAAGATCGAAAAACAGATCAAATAGCCTGGCGATCAGCTCGAGAGCAGCTCGACGACAAACGCGTCCACGGGCATGGCTTCAAGCCGCGCGCGATCTGCACACAGCGCCGTAATCGCGCGCGCCTGGGCCGCCGGAAATTGCGCTGCTACGCTGCTCTCGAATTTCTGCATGAGCACGGGCATGCCCTCGGCGCGACGCTTGCGGTGGCCGATCGGAAAATCCACCGCCACGCGATCGGTCTGGCTGCCGTCGCGGAAGAACACCTGCACCGCGTTGCCGATGTAGCGCTTATCCGCGGCGTAGTATTCCTGCGTAAAGGTCGGATTCTCGCGCACTTCCATTTTATCGCGCAGCGCATCCACGCGCGGGTCACGCGCAATCTCATCCTCGTAGTCGTGCGCGGTCAGCCGGCCGAAGATCAGCGGGATGGCCACCATGTACTGGATGCAGTGATCGCGATCGGCCGGATTAGCCAGCGGCCCGGTCTTGTCGATGATGCGCACCCCGGGCTCCTGCGTCTCGATGCGGATGCGCTCGATCTGATCGATGCGATCACGCACCTGCGGGTGCAGGCTCATCGCCGCCTCGACCGCGGTCTGGGCATGGAATTCGGCCGGAAAGGAGATTTTGAACAGCACGTTCTCCATCACATAGCTGCCCAGGGGCTGCGGCAGACGAATCGTGCCGCCGCGAAAAATCGCATCCTGGAATCCCCAGGTCTTGGCGGTCAGCGCGGAGGGATAGCCCATCTCGCCCTTGAGCGCGATCAGCGCCAGCCGCACAGCACGGCTGGTGGCATCGCCCGCGGCCCAGCTCTTGCGCGAGCCGGTGTTGGGCGCATGCCGATAGGTGCGCAGCGCGCCCCCGTCCACCCACGCATTCGAGACCGCGTTGATGATCTGCTCGCGCGTGCCGCCGAGCATGGCGGTCACCACGGCGGTGGAAGCCAGACGCACCAGCAGCACATGATCGAGGCCGACGCGATTGAAGCTGTTCTCGAGCGCCAGCACGCCCTGGATTTCGTGCGCCTTGATCATGCTCGTGAGCACATCGCGCACGCTTAAGCGGCGGCCGTTGCGTGAGAGATAGTCGGCCACGGCGAGAATTCCACCGAGGTTGTCTGACGGATGGCCCCACTCGGCTGCGAGCCAGGTGTCGTTGAAGTCCAGCCAGCGAATCATGGCGCCGATGTTGAAGGCCGCGGTGACCGGGTCGAGCTCATACGAAGTGCCGGGCACGCGTGCGCCGCGCTCAAGCGTGGCGCCCGGAACCACCGGACCAAGCAGCTTGGTGCAGGCCGGGTACTGGAGCGCCTGGAAGCCGCAGGCCAGCGTATCGAGCAGGCAGTAGTAGGCCGTCTGGTAGGCGGTCTCGCTGTCGATGCGAAAGCCCAGGGCGTAATCGGCAATCGTTGCGATCACGGCATCGGGAGCCGGACGCTCGGCGGATTTGATATCGAGCGAGGACATGGTTCGATCCTTCGAAATCTTAAGGCCGCTGCGCCAGCGGCACGAAGGGCCGCTCATCGGGGCCCATGTAATTGGCGCTCGGGCGAATGATCTTGCCGTCCACGCGCTGCTCGATCACGTGTGCGGCCCAGCCCGAGGTGCGTGCCACCACAAACAGCGGCGTAAACATCGCAGTGGGTATGCCCATCAGGTGATACGACACGGCCGAGAACCAGTCCAGGTTCGGGAACATGTTCTTGGTGTCCTTCATGACCGTCTCGAGCCGGGCTGCGATCGCAAACAGGTTCTTTTCGGCAGGCGTGTGAGCAAGGCCACGCGAGACCTCGCGGATCACAACGTTGCGCGGATCAGAGATGGTGTAGACCGGATGGCCGAAGCCGATGATGACTTCCTTGTTGGCCACGCGGCGGCGAATGTCGGCCTCGGCTTCATCCGGGCTCTGGTAGCGGTTCTGGATCTCGAACGCCACCTCGTTGGCACCGCCGTGTTTGGGACCGCGCAGCGCTCCAATCGCGCCGGTGATGGCTGAATAGAGGTCCGAACCGGTGCCGGCGATGACGCGGGCCGTGAAGGTAGAGGCGTTGAACTCGTGCTCGGCGTACAGGATCAGCGAGGTGTGCATGGCGCGCACCCACTCAGCCGAGGGCTTGGTTCCATGCAGCAGGTGCAGGAAGTGTCCGCCGATCGAATCATCGTCGGTTTCCACCTCAATGCGGCGCCGCTCGCGGCTGTAGTGATGCCAGTAGCAGAGCATCGAGCTTAAGGAAGCCAGCAGCCGGTCCGCGATGTCGCGCGCACCCTCCACCGGGTGACCCGCACGCTCGGGTGCCAGGCAGCCCAGCGCCGAGACGCCCGTGCGCAGCACGTCCATCGGCGCGCTCGATGCGGGCAGCTGCTCGAGAATGCTCTTGAGGTCGGCCGGCAGGCCGCGCAGGCTCGCAAGCTTGCGCCGGTAGGCTGCCAGTTCCGCCACGTTGGGCAGCTTTTCGTGCACCAGCAGGTAGGCGATTTCCTCGAACTCGCAGCTGTTGGCGATCTCGAGGATGTCGTAGCCGCGGTAATGCAGGTCGTTGCCGCTGCGTCCCACGGAGCACAGCGCGGTGTTACCCGCGACCACGCCCGACAGCGCCACGGATTTCTTCGGTTTCGGTGTCGTGACAGCTTCATTCACGGCTTGTCTCCTGCGGTCGCCTTGGGAACTTTGACGGCCGCGAACAGGCGGTCCAGTTTGTCCTCATAGGCGTGATAGTCGAGATATCGATAAAGCTCCTCGCGCGTCTGCATCGAGGACAGTACGTTCTTCTGCGTGCCGTCGCGACGGATGGCCTGGTAGGTGGCGAGCGCAGCGGCATTCATGGCGCGATAGGCCGAACAGCAGTGCAGCACGATGTCGACGCCCACGCCGGCCAGCTCATCGCGAGTGTAGAGCGGCGTCTGCCCAAACTCGGTGATGTTCGCCAGGATCGGCACGCGGACCGCATCCTTGAAGCGCCGATACATCGACAGTTCCGTCATCGCCTCGGGGAACACCATGTCGGCGCCGGCCTCGACGCAAGCGATCGCGCGTTCGATGGCGCGTTCCAGTCCGTCCACGGCCAGTGCATCGGTCCGCGCCATGATCACGAAGCTCGCATCGGTGCGCGCATCGACCGCGGCCTTGATCCGGTCGACCATCTCATCCTGCGGCACGATTTCCTTGCCAGGCCGATGCCCGCAGCGCTTGGACTGCACCTGGTCTTCGATATGCAGGCCGGCGGCGCCGAACTTGATGAAGGACTTGACCGTGCGAGCGATGTTGAACGCCCCGCCCCAACCGGTGTCCGCGTCCACCAGCAGCGGCAGCGGCACCGCATCGGTGATACGCCGGATGTCGGTCAGCACATCGTCCATGCTGCTGATCCCCAAGTCCGGCAAGCCCAGCGAATTGGCGGCGACGCCGCCGCCGGAAAGATAAATGGCGCGATAACCGCAGGCCTGCGCCAGGCGCGCCGTGTAAGCATTGATGGTGCCCACGATCTGCAGCGGGCGCTCGCTGGCGACTGCGGCCCGCAACATCGATCCCGGAGTGGCCGGAACAGACATGGCATTCCTTAAAAAATGAATCAACTGTGCGACAGCGGCGTGCCGGAGCGGCAGCGTCAGTCAGCCACCAATTATGCCACCTATTCAGTGGCGGGAGTTTCTTCTATGCTCCGGCGAAAGCCAGGGTGCCGAATGCTTGCAAAATTATGTCTTCCCTTCGGCCTGTTGCTGGCGCTCGAGGCCAGCGCGGCAGTCGATCACTACACCATCGATCCGAATCACACCTACCCGAGCTTCAAGGCAGCGCACATGGCCGCCATCTCGTACTGGCGCGGCAAATTTGACCGCTCCAGCGGCACCGTGACGCTCGACCGGGCGGCGAAGACTGGCACTCTGGAGATCACGATCGACACCGCCTCGATCGATTTCGGCCTCGACAAAATGAACACCCACGCCAAGAGCGACGAGTTCTTCGATGTCGAGAAATTCCCGACGGCGGTCTACAAGGGGACGCGGATCGAGTTCGAAGGCGACACGCCGGTAGCGGTGCACGGCACGCTGACACTGCATGGCGTCACCCGGCCGGTGGATCTGAAGATCGCCTCGTTCAAGTGCATCCCGCACCCGGTGTTCAAGCGCGAGGTCTGCGGTGCCGATGCATCGGCGGAGATCGATCGGACCGAGTTCGGCATGGGCCGCGGCGTTCCGGATGGAGTTCCCACCGGCAAGGTGGGCATCGAAATCCAGGTCGAGGCCATCAAGGACGCCCCTGCCAGCTGAGGCTCAGCTGAAGGCCTGGATTCCCGTCTGGGCGCGCCCCAGGATCAGCGCGTGAATATCGTGCGTGCCTTCGTAGGTGTTCACCACCTCGAGATTGACCAGGTGGCGGATCACGCCGAATTCGTCCGAGATGCCGTTGCCGCCGAGCATGTCGCGCGCCACGCGGGCGATGTCGAGAGCCTTGCCGCAGGAATTGCGCTTCAGCATTGACGTGATTTCGGGCGATGCGCTGTGCTCGTCCTTCATACGCCCGAACCGCAGGCAGGCCTGCAGCCCGAGCGTGATTTCCGTCTGCATGTCGGCCAGCTTCTTCTGGATAAGCTGGTTCGCCGCCAGCGGCCGGCCGAACTGCTGCCGATCGAGCACGTACTGGCGCGCCGCGTGCCAGCAGTATTCCGCGGCGCCGAGCGCACCCCAGGCGATGCCGTAACGCGCCGAATTCAGGCAGGTGAAAGGCCCCTTGAGGCCCGTGACGCCCGGCAGCAGCGCGTCCTCGCCAACCAGCACCTCGTCCATGACGATCTGGCCCGTGACCGAGGCGCGCAATCCGACCTTGCCGTGAATCGCTGGCGCGGACAGACCCTGCGCGCCCCGCTCGAGCACGAAGCCCCGGATCAGCCCATCCTCGGTCTTGCCCCAGACCACGAAGACATCGGCAATCGGGCTGTTGGTGATCCAGGTTTTCGTGCCCGTCAGCCGATACCCGCCTTGCACGCGGCGTGCGCGCGTGAGCATGCCCGCGGGGTCCGAGCCATGACCGGGTTCGGTGAGGCCGAAGCAGCCGATCAGTTCGCCCCGCGCCAGCGGCGGCAGCCACTTGCGGCGCTGCGCCTCCGAGCCGAAGGTGAAGATCGGCAGCATTACCAGCGAGGACTGCACGCTCATCATCGAA
>CAWFVL010000020.1:0-13193 GCA_963819195.1 uncultured Gammaproteobacteria bacterium | reverse complement strand
GCGGATCGTGCCGTGGACTTGCGCGTTGTCACCGGGTGCGCTGTCCGCTGGACGCGCTGTGAGATCAGGTCGAAGAGATGTGTTCGCTGGTAATCTCGTTGCAGCCGTCCGAAAGCCAGGCGTCGCCGTGCAACTGCACCTCGTTGTGCGCGACATCGTAGTCGATGGCCTGGGCGTGGCCGTGCGCCTTCTGCCCGCTTTCCAGCGGGTGCTCGAATTCGGCCGGAGCGCCCTCGGCCGTCATCGACTCGATGCGCTGGCTCGCGAACAGCACCGTGGCCTTGTCCGCCGACAGGTGCCCTTCGGGTATGAACAGCTGCACATGCCCGGTAAGTACCCAGCGGCTGTTGGCGAAATCGAGGCCGTCACCCTCGGCGCGATCGGCCTTGATTTGACTGATGCCCCGGGTCATGTCGACGATGTCGAAGTCGTAAAGCACGACCCGATTTCGCTCCGCGTCGAGGTGCGAAGCGCGATAGCACATCGGCGGCTCATTGCAGGGCAGCTCGCTGGCCACGGCTTCGCCTGCCAAGGCGCTGGCGGGGGCCAGGGGCATCAGCAACGCAAACAGCGCGCACGCGCCCGCACCACCCAGCCAGTGGAGTTTGCGGTGGCGTTCGCGAGCGCGATCGCGGCGATGAGAGTCAATGCAGCAGAACACCATGCACCTTGGAAGCAAGCTGCAGCGTATCGTTCTTCAGATCCGCGCGCATGCCATGACCATTGAGACGGTTGCCGCCCCAGTCGACACGCACGGTCGAGGCCGATGTGGCCAGTTGCTGAGTCATGTCGAGCTGCAGCTGGTCGGTGTCGATGCGCATGACGGAATCCGATCCGTTGGGCACCCCTTGGGCGTGTACATCGCCGGTGAGATCGGCGTTATGTGCATCCTGTGGCATCTGGCCACGCAGTGCCGTCAGCGTCCAGTGATTGCCGGGTGCGGGCTGGTAGTCCAGCTTCGGATTGGTCAGATAGATCGTGCCCTGCGGCTGCGGCTGCTCGATGTGCTCGGCATCCAGACGATACAGCGGCAGGCCATCCTCGCCGGTCTCGATCAGGTGACCGTGCACCGCGGCGAAGCCGGGATCGGGCGAGGGCATCTCGTTCGTGGTGCCCTCGCCATTGCCATTGTCGGCGTCCTGGAAGTAGAGCAGCGCCGAGAGAATCGCGACCGAGCAGAGCGCGAACAGCAGCCGCAGGATCATCGGCGGCCTCGCGCCCGCCGCGGAGCTGCCTGTACCGCCCGCGCCGCGAGCAGCCAATCGCAGACCTCCCGCACGGCGCCGGAGCCGCCCGCCTGCCGGGTGCGGCGGTGCGCCGCGGCCAGCGCTACCGGGTGGGCATCGGCGACGGCGACCGCAAGCCCGGCCTGGTGCAGCAGCGGCAGGTCCGGTGCGTCATCGCCCACGCAGGCGCATTGACCGGGCTTGAGCTGCAACAAGTCGAGCAGGGCGGCCAGTGCCTCGCCCTTGTGCTCGACTCCCAGGTAGAGGTGGCGGATGCCGAGCTCGCGGCAGCGAGCCTGGACCGCCGCCGAGTGGCGCCCCGAAATGACCGCGACCTCAATGCCGGCGGCGCGCGCTGCCTTGATGCCGTAGCCGTCGCGCACGTGAAAGGTCTTGCCGATTTCGCCCGCTGCACCGTAGGCCAGCCGACCATCGGTCATGACGCCATCGACATCCAGCACCAGCAGGCGAATCGTGGCCAACGGCACGGGTCGCTTCAAACCACACCCGCCCGCATCAGATCGTGAACGTTCAGCGCACCGATCAGGCGCTGTTCGGCGTCGGTGACAATCAGCGCGGTAATGCGATGCGCTTCCATGAGCGCCGCGGCCGCCGCGGCCAGTTCGTGGGCACCGATGCGCCGACCCCCGGGAGTCATGATCTCGCGCATCGTGGTCTGGTGCGGATCGATGCGCCGATCCAGCGCGCGGCGCAGATCGCCGTCGGAGAAAACCCCCAGCACGCGCTCCTGCTCGTCAATCACCGCGGTGAGCCCCAGGCCGGTGCGTGTCATCTCGAGCAGCGCCGTCGAAAGCAGCGCCTCGGGGCGCACGCGTGGCAGCGCATCGCCGCGGCGCATGATGTCATCGACGCGCGTGAGCAGTCGCTTGCCCAGACTGCCGCCCGGATGAGAGCGCGCAAAATCTTCGGCCGAGAAGCCGCGTGCCTCGAGCAGCGCCACCGCCAGTGCATCGCCCATGACGAGGGCGGCCGTGGTGCTAGCGGTCGGCGTCAGGTTGTGCGGGCAGGCCTCCTGCGGCACGTACACGTTTACATGCACGTCCGCGGCGCGCGCCAGCGTGGAGAGCGGATTGCCCGTCAGTGCCAGCAGCGGTACCGCCAGGCGCTTGACTTGCGGCAGCAGCGTCAGCACCTCGGCAGTCTCCCCCGAGTTTGACAATGCCAGCAGCAGATCGCCGCGCGTGAGCATGCCGAGGTCGCCATGGCTGGCCTCGCCGGGATGCAGGAAGAAGGCGGGGCTGCCCGTGCTGGCGAGCGTGGCGGCCACCTTGTGCGCCACATGGCCGGATTTGCCCATTCCGGTGACGACGATGCGCCCGGTGCAGGCCAGGCACAGTCGGCAGGCACGGGCGAAGGATTGGTCGAGTCCGGCGCGCAGCGCCTGCAGGGCGGCGGCCTCGATTCCAATGGTGCGCGCGGCGCTTTGCAGCAGGGCCTGATCGCCGGTGGCGCTGTGTTCGTACGGCTTCATCATGGCTCTCGCGCCGGGCATGATAGCCCGTACCACGGCGCAGATGGCGTAAGATCGCGACCTGCCATGACGCCACAACAGATCGAGGAACTGATTCGAAAGGCGCTGCCGCGCGCCCAGGTCGAAGTTCGTTCCGATGACAACACGCACTTCGCGGCCCGACTGGTCGGGCCCGAGTTCGATGGCCTGCGGCTGCTGGCACGGCACCAGCTCGTCTACCGGGCGCTCGGCGCCAGCATGGGCGGCGAGATCCACGCGCTCACGATCGAAGCCTACACCCCGCAGGAATGGGCTGCGCGCAGCTCGCCCGGCCCCCAGGCGCGTGGATAAGCTGCAGATCACGGGCGGCGTGCCGCTCGAGGGCGAGGTCCGTATTTCGGGCGCCAAGAACGCCACGCTGCCGATCCTGGCTGGCGCGCTGCTGGCCGATGGTCCGGTCACGATCGGCAACGTGCCGCATCTGCAGGACGTCACCACCACGATCGAGCTGCTCAGCCGCATGGGCGTGACCGTGACCATCGATGAGCGAATGCGCATCGAAGTCGATTCCAGCACCATTCGCGAATATTTTGCGCCTTATGAGCTGGTCAAGACCATGCGCGCCTCGATCCTGGTGCTCGGGCCGCTGCTCGCGCGCTTCGGACGCGCCGATGTTTCTCTGCCCGGTGGCTGCGCCATCGGCGCGCGGCCGGTGAACATCCACGTGGCCGGGCTGCAGGCAATGGGCGCCGACATTCATATCGAGGGCGGCTACATTCGGGCGCGTGCCGAGCGGCTCAAGGGTGCGCGGCTGGTGCTCGAGGCCGTGACCGTGACGGGCACCGAAAATCTGATGATGGCCGCCTGTCTCGCCGAGGGCCAGACGGTGCTCGAGAATGCCGCGCGCGAACCCGAGGTCGTCGACCTCGCCAATTTCCTGATCGCCATGGGCGCGAAAATTCACGGGGCCGGTACCGATCGTATCGTCATCGATGGCGTGCAGCGGCTCTCGGGCGTGCATTACGAAGTGCTGCCGGATCGCATCGAAGGCGGCACCTACCTGGTTGCCGGCGCCATCACGGCAGGGCATGTTCGGATCAAGAACACACGCCCCGAGCATCTGGATGCCGTGATCGTCAAATTGCGTGAAGCCGGCGCCACCGTGCACAGCGGTGATAACTGGGTCGAAGTCGACATGCGCAAGCGCCGGCCGCGCGCCGTCGATGTGCGCACGGCACCCTATCCGGCGTTCCCGACCGACATGCAGGCGCAGTTCGCCGCACTGGACACTGTCGCCGACGGCGTCGGAACCGTCGTCGAGACCATCTTCGAGAACCGCTTCATGCACATGCTCGAAATGCGCCGCATGGGTGCGGAGATCCGGCTCGAGGGCAATACCGCCATCATTCACGGCGTCGACCGGCTGACCGCGGCCCCCGTCATGGCAACGGACCTGCGCGCCTCGGCGAGCCTGGTGCTGGCGGGACTGGTAGCCCACGGGCGTACCGAGATCGAGCGCATCTATCACATCGACCGTGGTTACGAGACCATCGAGGAGAAGCTGGCGCAGCTCGGCGCCCGCATCCGGCGCGTGCCCAACTAGCGTCAGCGGCCCTGCGGACGCTCGGTCACCGCCACCGTGGTATCCAGTTCCGACCGGCCGCGCAGCAGGTGCAGCTGCACATGACTGCCCGGTTTCTTGGCGGCGATCTGGGCCAGCGTGTCCTGGGCGCTGCGCACATCCTGGCCGTCGACTTTCGTGACGACATCACCGATGTGCACGCTGGCATCGACCGCGGGGCTGCTGCGATACAGGTTGGTGATGACCACGCCGCCGCGCGACAGTCCCAGTTGCTGCGCCTGCTCGACGGCCACATCCTCCGGAACGATGCCCGTCCAGCCTCGGATGACGCGGCCGTGATCGAGGATCTCATCCATGACGCCGCGCGCGAGATTGACGGGAATGGCAAAGCTGATGCCCTCAACGCTGATGTCGCCGCCGGTGTTTTTGCCGAGTACCGCGGTGTTGATGCCGATCAGCTCACCCAGCGTATTGATCAGTGCGCCGCCTGAATTGCCGGCGTTGATGGCGGCATCGGTCTGGATGAAATCCTCGAAGGTTGCCACGCCGAGCTGACTGCGCCCGGTGGCGCTGACGATGCCATGGGTAACGGTCTGCGACAGGCCGAGAGGGTTGCCGATCGCCAGCACGCCATCGCCGACCTGCAGATGATCGGAACGCCCGAATGGCATTACAGGCAGCGGCTTGAGTTTGACATGCAGCACCGCGAGGTCAGTATCCGGGTCGCGGCCGACGACTACCGCCTGGGCCTCGCGTCCGTCGGCCAGCGTCACCACGATGGTATCGGCATTGGCGATCACATGATTGTTGGTGATGATGTCGCCGCCGGCATCGAGCGATGACCCCGGAGCCCAGTGCCCGCTCCACGCGCCGGTGGTAGAGCGGACGCACATCGCCGAACAGCTGCGACAGCGCGGTTGGCCCGATTTGTTCGGTCACGAGGCGCGCGGTCGAAATATTGACGACGGCCGGCGCCGCCCGGCGGACCGCGGCGGCATAGGATTCAGCTCGCACGCCGGTAGCATTGAGGCTCTCCCCCGCCGAATCGCTGACCGGGTGTGCGATGTCGGACCCGCGCGCCACATCCGAAGTGGGCTCCGGCGGGCCGGACACGGGTGCAGGCGCTGGAGCCGGCGCCGGCGCCGACGCCACAGGTGATGCCGCGGTGGGGCGCTGGAGCAGCTGCGGATGCACGAAGACGATGATGAAGGCCAGAGCCAGGCCGCCGATGATGCTGCCGGCCAGAAAGATCGCTGCGCGTCCGAGGCGATGCATCTCCATGGTGTCCAAGCTGCGGGCCCGCAGGCGCGTCCGAAGGGTTGTGTATAATGCGACACTTCCCGGGCGCAACGTAGCGATGTTGATCGTGCAGCCGAAATTTACCGCTTGCGTGCAACGAGAGTGAGCCAGACATGACCGATGTTCCCCTGACGGTTGCCCCGGATGTCGATGAGAGCCGCCGAAAGTTCCTGACCATGGCCGCCAGCGGGGTCGCCGCCTTCGGCGCCGTCGTCACGGCCATTCCCTTCGTCGAGTCCTGGGAGCCCTCCGAGCGCGCCCGCGCACTCGGCGCGCCCGTGGTGCTGGACATCAGCAAGCTCGAGCCCGGGCAGATGATCACGACGGTCTGGCGCAAGCAGGTCATCTACGTGGTGGGGCGCGCGCAGCCGCTGGTCGACAAGCTCGCCAAGAACGACGGCGAGCTGAAGGACAAAGACTCCAAGAACTCCATCCAGCCGAAGTACGCGCAAAACGAAATGCGCTCGCGCCGCGCCGATGTGCTGGTGCTGATCGGCATCTGCACGCATCTGGGCTGCCTGCCGAAGACATTCTTCGATCCGGGCGATCCGGTCCTGGGCGCGAGCTGGCCGGGCGGCTTTCGCTGCCCCTGCCACGGCTCGCGATTCGATCTGGCCGGGCGGGTGTTCAACGGCTCCCCCGCGCCGACGAATCTGTCCGTGCCGCCCTATAGTTTCCAGGACCAGCACACGCTGGTGATCGGTCTCGACGGTGCGCCTGCCAAAGGAGCCGCGTAATGGCCAACGAGGCTGCCTACAAGCCCGGATTCTGGGGCTGGCTGAACCGGCGGCTGCCGGTCGATGTCTTCCTGCGCTCGCAGCTGACGCGAGTACTACGCGCCCAAGAATTTCAACTTCTGGTACTTCTTCGGCTCGCTGGCGCTGCTGGTGCTGGTGATGCAGCTGGTCACCGGCATCTTCCTGGCCATGTTCTACAAGGTCGGCGAGACCACCGCATTCGACTCGGTCGAATTCATCATGCGCGAGGTCGACTTCGGCTGGCTGCTGCGCTACCTGCATTCGACCGGCGCATCCGCGTTCTTCCTGGTGATCTATCTGCACATGTTCCGCGGCATCATGTACGGCTCGTACAAGGCGCCGCGCGAACTGCTGTGGCTGTTCGGCATGATCATCTACCTGGCGCTGATGGCCGAGGCCTTCATGGGCTATGTGCTGCCCTGGGGCAACATGTCCTTCTGGGCCGCCACGGTGATCATCAATCTGTTCGGTGCCATACCGGTCATCGGCCCCGGGCTGGTGGAGTGGATTCGCGGCGACTACGGCATCGCCGATGCCACGCTGAACCGCTTCTTCTCACTGCACGTGGTGGCGCTGCCGCTGCTGCTGCTGCTGCTGGTGGCGCTGCATCTGGTGGCGCTGCACGAGGTCGGCTCCAACAATCCCGACGGCGTCGAGATCAAGGACAAGAAGGACGCACAGGGCATACCGCTCGACGGCATTCCGTTCCATCCGTACTACACGGTCAAGGACATCTTCGGCGTCTGCGCGTTCCTGACGCTGTTCGCGATCGTGGTGTTCTTCCTGCCGACGATTGGCGGATCTGTTCCTCGAGAAGGCGAATTTCGAGCCGGCCAATCCGCTGTCGACGCCCGACCCGATCTCGCCCTCGTGGTACTTCACGCCGTACTACGCGATCCTGCGCGCCTTCCCGAACAAGGGCATCGGCGCGCTGTTCATGCTGATCGCGGTGTCGGCGTTCTTCTTCCTGCCGTGGCTCGATCGCTCGCCGGTCAAGTCGATCCGCTATCGCGGCTGGAT
This sequence comes from uncultured Gammaproteobacteria bacterium, assembly GCA_963819195.1. Taxonomy (GTDB): domain Bacteria; phylum Pseudomonadota; class Gammaproteobacteria; order Steroidobacterales; family Steroidobacteraceae; genus FEN-1191. Next base: position 5,837 of record CAWFVL010000020.1, on the reverse strand, counting down.
CTACAAGATGTTCCTGGCGCTTTCGTCCTGTCCTTCCTGGGGCTGATGTACCTGGGCCTGCAGCCGGCGCAGGGCATCTACGTGACGATGTCGCGCATCTGCTGCGTGCCGTATTTCGCCGTTCTTCGTGCTGATGCCCTGGTATACGCGCTGGGATCCGGTCAAGCCCGTGCCGGAGAGAGTCACCGCCCATGCGTAAGCTTGCCATCGTTCTTCTGGCCCTGGGCTGCCTGCCGTTCGCGGCGCGTTGCGGCCGAACCCGAGGCGGCCGGCGAGGCGGCCAAGCCCGTCGAATGGGAAGACTGGCACGCGGGCAATTCGGTCGAGGACACCTCGTCCCTGCAGCGCGGCGCGCGCAACTTCATGAACTACTGCATCGGCTGCCATGCGCTCAAGTACGTGCGCTATCAGCGCATGGCGGACGATCTGAAGATCCCGGCCGCTGTGCTGAGCCGTGACCTGGTGCGCCGGGCAGCAACGCGCTGAACTATATCACGCACCTCGATGCCGGCCGCCGATGCGGTCAACTGGTTCGGCAAGGTGCCGCCCGACCTGTCGCTGATCGCGCGCTCGAAGGGCACGGACTACGTCTACCGCCTGTTCAAGACTTTCTACGCCGATCCGGCCAGCGCCACCGGCACCAATAACCTGGCCTATCCGGGTGTGGCGATGCCGGCCGTGCTGTCCGACCTCTGCGGCGTCAACCAGGCGGTGTTCCGCCAGGACGGCGATCAGAAGGTTTCGATCACTTCGAGAGCGATCGCCCCGGGCACCCTGACGCCCGCGCAATACGACGATTTCGTGCGCGATACGGTCAATTTTCTGGACTATGTCGGTGAGCCGACCCAGATCGAGCGGCGCTCGATCGGCATCTGGGTGGTGCTGTTCCTGATTCTGCTGACCTGGCTGACCTGGTTGCTGAAGAAAGAGTATTGGAAAGACGTGCACTGAGCGTCTCGACGCCCAGCGGCGGCCTTAATCGTTTGAATCGGGAGAGCTGATTCGTGTCCAGTCGTCGCTCCATCATGACGCTGTTTTCGGCGCCCGATGAGCCGCACAGCCACCGCACGCGCATCGTGCTGGCGGAGAAGGGCGTCGAGATCGACATCATCGATGTGGTGCCGGGTCGCTACCCGGAGGACCTGCTCGATCTCAATCCCTATCACAGCCTGCCGACGCTGGTGGACCGCGATCTGGTGCTGTACGACTCGCGCGTCATCATCGAGTACCTGGATGAGCGCTTTCCGCATCCGCCGCTGATGCCCGTGGATCCGATCCTGCGTGCGCAGTTCCGCCTGGCGCTGTATCGCATCGAGCGCGACTGGTATGGGCTGGCGCAGCAGATCGATGAGGACCACGACAAGAAGCATGTCGCGCGCAACCAGAAGATGCTGCGCGATGCGATCCTGCAGAGTGCCGACGTCTTCAAGGTGAAGCCTTACTTCCTGAGCGATGAATTCTCGCTGGTGGATGCGAGCATCGCCCCCATTCTCTGGCGGCTGCGTCGCTACGAGATCGATCTGCCGCCGCAGGCGCAGGCGCTCGCCAAGTACGCCAGCACGCTGTTCGCGCGTCCCTCGTTCCGCAGCAGCCTGTCGGATGCCGAAATCGAGATGAGGGCGGTCTGATGTCCTCGCGCAAGTCCAGCGACGGCGACGCGGTCTCGCGCCGCCCGTATCTGCTGCGGGCCATGCACGAGTGGATCAGCGACAGCGGCCACACGCCGCATGTGATCGTCGATGCGCTGCGTGCCGGCGTCGAAGTGCCCTCCGGCTTACATCAAGGACGGCAAGATCGTCCTGAATCTGTCGATGACGGCGACGCAGCGGCTGCAGCTGAAGAACGACGGCATCGAATTCGACGCCCGCTTTGCCGGCGTCGTGCATCACGTGCGGGTGCCGATGACGGCCGTGCTCGGCGTCTATGCGCGTGAGACCGGCGAGGGCATGATCTTCTCCGAGGCGGAGACCGAGCCGACGCCGCCGCGCGGCCCACAGCCGAAGATTCGCAGCCGGCCTCGCCGGACGCGCGGCGCGCGAAACTGACCGTCGTCAAATAGGCGCGTCGCGCTCAGCCGGCGTCGAAGGCCGATTCGATCCACTCGATCGGACCATCCGGGGCGCTCAGCAGCAGCACGTCGAAGCGCACAGGAGCGCTGCGAGCGCGGCTGGCAGCGCAGCAGGTAGCGCGTGGTGCGCACGATGCGCGCGCGCTTGGCAGCGGTGATGCTGGCGCCGGCGCCGCCGAACGCGGTGCCGGTGCGCAGCCGCACCTCGGCGATGACCAGCATCCGCTCGCGACGCGCCACGATGTCGAGTTCCCCCGCGCGGCAGCGATAGTTGCGCGCCAGGATCGTGAAGCCGGCCTGTTCGAGCAGCTGGCGGCGCGGACCTCGGCAGCGGTGCCGATCTGACTTCTATCCGGTTGCAGGCGCATCGATGGCAGTCTCGCCGCGTCCGCGTGCGGCGTCTGCCGCCCAATGCTGGCGTGTCCGTGCGGAAATGCGCGCGTTAGTTCGGGGCGCTGTCTGCCAGCCGGCGCGGCTCGCCGTTGCGCACCTGCACCCAGATCAGATCGCGCTGCACGCGCCGCTCGGCATCAAAATGCAGCTCGCCCGTGAGTCCGGCAACCTGCGCATCGGCCGGATTGCGGCCCTTGGCCGACATCGCCAGCATCAGCTGGCAGGCGTCATAGCCGAAGGCGAACAGGCGGCTGCGCCAGGCGGCGCGGTTTTCCCAGGCCTGCGCGATGACATTGCGGATGTCATCGATGCTGCCGTCCCCCGTGACCATCCAGGGCATGTCCGGGTACATGAGCCCGTCGATGTCCTGGTTGGAAGCGGTGGAGTCGGGCTCGTAGGCATTGGACAGCGAGTAGCTCGGGATATCGCCGGCATAGAAGTACTTCAGCTGCGGCTCGATCAGCCGCGCCGTGGTGGCGCTGGCCGCGGCGATGAACACGAACTCGATGTCGGCGCGACGCCGCGGCTCGAAATTGAGCTTGCCGCCGAGCACGTTCTGCAGATGCTGGTAGCGCGCACGGCTGTCGTCCACGTGCAGGATGCTCTGCAGCTCATCGCCATAGTCGTGGCCGGCCGGATCGTAGACGGCCTGCGAGATGAGGCTGCCGCCGCCTGCGGTGAGTTCGCGGGTGAATGCCTCGCCCACGCGGCTGCCCCAGTCGCCGCGCGGGATCAGCGCGATGCCGCGATGATGGCCATCGGCGAGCAGTCGATGCGCCACCACCCGCGCTTCATCCTCGGGCGAGAGCGCAAACTGATAGAGGCCGCTGGGAGCCGGGCGATCGGGCGGCAGGAAATTCAGTGCCAGCACCGGCACGGTCTGCGCGCCGCTGGCGGCGACCGCGGCCACATCTTCGCGCGTCAGCGGACCGACGACGAAGCTGCTGCCGGCCGCATGCGCCTGGGCGATGGCCTCGGGTCCCGGCAGCGCGCCGGTGTCGTACAGGCGCAGATCCGGCCGGTTCGCCGCCGGCATCTGATAGTAGGCGCTCATAAAGCCGTCGCGCACGGTCGAGGCCTGGGCCGATGCGGGTCCGGTCAGGGGCAGCAGCAAGGCGACCCGCGCCCCGAGCCCGGTGAGCGGCAGCTGGGTGGGAAAGGCCTGCGAGAGCACATCATTGCCCGGATGATTCGGATAGCGCGCGCGCCAGCGGGCGGCTTCAGATTCCGACGTCAGCGATGAGCCGCGCGCCACCGTGGCGATCGCGCCCAGCTCGAGCCAGCCGCGCACGATCGGATCCTGGCTGGCCTGCGGATCGAGCTTGACGCCCTGATCGCGCGCGGCGCGCAGCGCCGCGAGCAGTTGCGAGCGCATGCCGGTGCGCTCGGGCGCGCCGGTGATCAGCCGCTCCGAGGCCATCTCGGCGAGGATGGCATCGACGGGTCGCCCGGCGGCCAGTGCGATGCGCATCTTGAGCAGGTAGAAGCGCTGGGCGCCGGGCGCCGCGGTGGGCTCGGGCAGCGCCGCGATCTTCTGCCAGGCCTCCTGCGGGTGCTGCGCGGCCAGCGAGGTCTCGGCCCGAGCAGCGCGCGCTCGCTGCTCTGCGGCGCCGTCAGCGTCAAGGCATTCAGCCGCGCGAGCACGCGCGCGGCGTCGGCGGCGCGGCCGGCGGCCAGCCATTCGCGCGCTGCCGCCAGCAGCGAATCCGCCTGCGCGGGGAGGTGCCTGCGTGGCCGCCTGCGCTCGTACTGCGCGGCCGACCGGGCGTGATCGACCGTGCGGGCGCCGGGTGTCGCGGGCACCTGGGTCGTGGGGGTCGGCTCGGCCGGGAATGCGCCGGCGGGCCGCAGGCTGCCAGCAGCAGCAGCGCCAGGCCCGTCAATGCGCGTCCGCGTGACAACAGTTTCAGTTGCGCCAGTGACATCATGCCCCGCAAGCTTGTCCTCCGATGAACGGTATAACGAAGGGACAGTATAGTGGTTCCCTCGCAGCAGCTTTCGTCCGGCGGCCGGCTCGAGGTCGTCGCGACACCGATCGGCAATCTCGGCGACCTCACGCCGCGCGCGCGCGAGGCGCTGCTGGGCGCGGATCTGATCGCGGCGGAAGATACCCGTCGCACCTGGCACTGCTCACCGCCATCGGCATCTCGGGCAAGCTGATCTCGCTGCATGACCACAACGAGGCCAGCAGGATCGAATGCTGGTGGCCGATCTGCGTGGCGGCAAGTCGTGCGCTGGTCAGTGATGCCGGCACGCCGCTGCTGTCGGATCCGGGTTTTGCGCTGGTGCGCGCCGCCGGCGCCGCCGGCATCGAAGTGCGCGCAATTCCGGGCGCCTCGGCACTGACCGCGGCGCTGAGCATCGCGGGGCTGCCCACCGACCGGTTCGTCTTCGAAGGCTTTCTGCCGGCGCGCGCCGGCGAGCGCCGCGCAGTGCTCGCGCGCCTGGCCGCCGAGCCGCGCACGCTGGTGCTGTTCGAAGCGCCGCATCGGATCGCCGCGACGCTGGCGGATCTGGCGCAGCTGTTCGGGCCCGAGACGGCGCGCCGTGGTGGCGCGCGAACTGACCAAACTGCACGAGGCGGTGTATCGCGGCACGCTGGCGGAGCTGGCCGCCATGGCGCTGTCCGATGCCAATTTGGCGCGCGGCGAGATCACGCTGCTGATCGAGGGTGCCGGCGATCCCGCTGCGGCCGGTACGGATCGCGCGCTGCTGGCGCGGGCGCTGCAGCTGCTGCTGCCCGAGTTGCCGCCGGCCGCGCCGCAGCGCTCGCAGCCCAGATCGCCGGCGTGAACCGCAGCGAGGCCTAGAGCTGGCGCAGCAGTTGCGGTCGCTGGACGTGGTTGAGGGGAGTCCTGAAGCCAGTATGGTGCCGGGCGGAGAGTCGGCTGGGCAGCCGCTGTGTTCCGCATGGCGGCATGGAGGAAAGTCCGGGCTCAGCGGGCAGGGTGCCAGGTAACGCCTGGGGAGCGCGAGCCCACGGACAGTGCAACAGAGAGTAAACCGCCGAAGCGCCGGAAACGGCGCTGGTAAGGGTGAAACGGTGCGGTAAGAGCGCACCGCGTCGATGGCAACATCTGACGGCATGGCAAACCCCACCTGGAGCAAGGCCAAATAGGGAAGTCGCGGTTCCGCAAGGGGCCGCAGCGCGTGCCCGCGCGTGCTTCCGGGTAGGCCGCTTGAGGCCGGCGGCGACGTAGGTCCCAGAGGAATGGCTGCTCTCGACAGAACCCGGCTTATAGGCCGGCTCTCCGCCTGCGTTTCGTCGCGCCGCTGCGTCGAGCTTTCCGGCTCAAGTCGCTGATCCGCATACAGTCCTTGCATAAAGGCTCGCGGAGAGGGTGGGGGAGGAATCCTTCCGGGCTTTAGCCACCTG
>CAWFVL010000019.1:0-17046 GCA_963819195.1 uncultured Gammaproteobacteria bacterium | reverse complement strand
AGCGCCGCCGGCAGTGCGGACGGCGCTGGCCTCGTGGACGCGCTACAGGCGTACGCTTTTCTGGGCTTCCAGCGCATGGTGATCGGTCAGCTTTTCCTTGTGCTTGCGTACCCGTCGTTCGAGCTTGTCGGCCAGCGCGTCGATGGCGGCGTACATATTGCCGTCGCTGGCGAGGGCGTGGATGGTTTCGCCGCGAACCCGCAGCGTGGCCTCGGCCTTGTGCATGAGCTTCTCCACCGTCAGCACGAAATGCGTGTCGATGACGTGATCGAAGTGTCGGACGATGCGGTCGAGCTTTTTCTCGACGTAGCTGCGCATGGATGCCGTGATCTCGACATGATGACCGGTGACGCTCAATTGCATGATCTCGTCTCCTCGTTGTCTGACGTTGGCTATATCACTTGCCGTTGACTCGCCTGCGTTCGTTGGATGGGGCGAGTCCCATCGTCTCGCGATATTTGGCGACCGTGCGCCGTGCCACCGGGATTCCCTCGCCGGAGAGAATTTCGGCAATACGGCTGTCGCTCAGCGGCGCGGACGAATCCTCCTCACGGATGAGCTTGCGAATCTTGGCGCGAATGGCGGTCGAGGAGGTGCCCGATCCATTGTTGCCTTCCACCTGGCTTGAAAAGAAATAGCGCAGCTCGAACACGCCGCGCGGGGTGTGCATGTACTTGCCCGAAGTGACGCGCGAGACGGTTGATTCGTGCATGCCGATGGCCTCGGCGATGTCGCGCAGAATCATGGGACGCATGTGCTCCTCGCCGTGGTCCAGGAACTCGGCCTGGCGTTCGACGATCGAGCGGGCGACCTTGGTGAGGGTGTCGTTGCGGATCTCCAGGCTCTTGAGCAGCCAGCGCGCTTCCTGCAGCTGCGTGCGCATGCTGGCGTGGCTGCTGCTGCGGCCGATGAGGCTGGCGTAGCCCTGATTGAGCCGCACGCGCGGCAGCGTCGCGGCATTGATCTCGACCGACCAGCCGCGCGGTGTGCGCCGCACGAAGACATCGGGAACCACATATTCGGGTGCGCTGCCGCTGAGGATGGTTCCCGGCCGCGGATGGCAGGCTCGCACCAGCGCCACGGCCATGGCGAGTTCCTCATCCGAAGTACGCAGCTCGCGCCGCAGCGCCGTGAGTTCTCGCTCGGCCAGCAGTTCCAGGTGGTTGCGCGCGATCGATTTGGCAGTGGCCAGGCCCGGGGTCTCCGAGCCCAGCTGCTCGAGCTGCAGCAGCAGGCACTCGCTGACCGAGCGCGCACCGACGCCGGCGGGGTCGAGCATCTGCACGATGCTGAGCATCCGCTCGACCTCATCGGCATTGGGATCGAATTCGGGCTTGAGGCTCGCGCCGATGACATCCAGCGGCTCGCAGAGATAGCCGTCGTCGTTGATGGCGTCGATGATGCCGCGGCCGATCGCGAGCTCGCGCGGCTCCAGCCGTACCAGTTCGAGCTGCCATAGCAGGTGATCGCGCAACGACTGACCCGAGGAGTCGGCAAATTCCTGCTGCCTGTCATCATCGCCGCCGCTCCAGGGATTCTCCGCGGGGCCCACCGAGCGGTCGCTCCAGAGATCGTCCACGACTTCGACCGGGGGCTCTTCAGGGGTGGCGACAGTTTCCGGTGCGGTTTCGGAGGTGGAAAGCTGCTCGTATGTGCCGCTTTCCGTGTCCTCGTCCTGTTCGAGCATGACATTCGACTCGAGCAGTTCGCGGATATGCGCCTGCAGCTCGATGGTCGGCAATTGCAGCAGCCGGATAGCCTGTTGCAGCTGCGGCGTCATCGTCAGCTGTTGGCCAAGCCGGAGCTGCAGGGAGGGCTTAAGCATGAAACGTGCCTAGGAGGCCGCACTCGGGCGCCGCGTGGGACGCCGTATAGAAGATAAGTCTATGAACAATAAGGGTAAACAGGGCCGCTCCGATCGATTAAAGGCGGAAGGACTGGCCCAAGTACACCTCACGGACTTGTGGGTTGGCAAGGACTTGCTCCGCGGACCCCGAAGCTATCACCACGCCGCGGTCGACGATGTAGGCGCGGGCGCAGACGCCGAGGGTTTCGCGGACATTATGGTCGGTGATGAGCACGCCGATTCCGCGCGCGGCCAGCTCGCGGATGATGCGCTGGATGTCGAGCACAGACAGCGGGTCGACGCCGGCGAATGGCTCATCGAGCAGGATGAAGCGCGGCTCTGCGGCCAGAGCGCGCGCGATCTCGACGCGCCGGCGTTCGCCGCCGGACAGCGATATGCCGCGGGTGTTGCGCACATGAGCAATGCGCAGTTCGGCCAGCAGTTCCTCGAGCCGCTGTTCGCGATCGGCGCGATCCAGTTCGGCGCGCAGCTCCAGGATCGCCATCACGTTGTCAGCCACCGAGAGTTTGCGGAACACGGAGGCTTCCTGCGGCAGGTAGCCTATCCCGAGGCGCGCACGCTGATCGATGCTGAGCGGCGTGAGGTCGCGATCATCCAGCAGGATTGATCCGCCATCGGCGGGCACCAGTCCGACGATCATGTAGAAGGCCGTGGTCTTGCCGGCGCCATTGGGTCCGAGCAGCCCGACCACCTCTCCGGTGTGGATCTCGAGCGACAGATCGCGCACCACCGTGCGTGAGCGGTAGTCCTTGCGCAGCGAGCGTGCAGCCAGCACCGTCACGGGCGGCTACCGGCCGAAGAGCACTGTGTGGAATTGCCGGCGCGGATCGTGCCGTGGACTCGCGCGTTGTCACCGGGTGCGCTGTCCGCCCGGACGCGCTGTGAGATCAGGTCGTAAGAGATGTGTTCGCTGGTAATCTCGTTGCAGCCGTCCGAAAGCCAGGCGTCGCCGTGCAACTGCACCTCGTTGTGCGCGACATCGTAGTCGATGGCCTGGGCGTGGCCGTGCGCCTTCTGCCCGCTTTCCAGCGGGTGCTCGAATTCGGCCGGAGCGCCCTCGGCCGTCATCGACTCGATGCGCTGGCTCGCGAACAGCACCGTGGCCTTGTCCGCCGACAGGTGCCCTTCGGGTATGAACAGCTGCACATGCCCGGTAAGTACCCAGCGGCTGTTGGCGAAATCGAGGCCGTCACCCTCGGCGCGATCGGCCTTGATTTGACTGATGCCCCGGGTCATGTCGACGATGTCGAAGTCGTAAAGCACGACCCGATTTCGCTCCGCGTCGAGGTGCGAAGCGCGATAGCACATCGGCGGCTCATTGCAGGGCAGCTCGCTGGCCACGGCTTCGCCTGCCGAGGCGCTGGCGGGGGCCAGGGGCATCAGCAACGCAAACAGCGCGCACGCGCCCGCACCACCCAGCCAGTGGAGTTTGCGGTGGCGTTCGCGAGCGCGATCGCGGCGATGAGAGTCAATGCAGCAGAACACCATGCACCTTGGAAGCAAGCTGCAGCGTATCGTTCTTCAGATCCGCGCGCATGCCATGACCATTGAGACGGTTGCCGCCCCAGTCGACACGCACGGTCGAGGCCGATGTGGCCAGTTGCTGAGTCATGTCGAGCTGCAGCTGGTCGGTGTCGATGCGCATGACGGAATCCGATCCGTTGGGCACCCCTTGGGCGTGTACATCGCCGGTGAGATCGGCGTTATGCGCATCCTGCGGCATCTGGCCACGCAGTGCCGTCAGCGTCCAGTGATTGCCGGGTGCGGGCTGGTAGTCCAGCTTCGGATTGGTCAGATAGATCGTGCCCTGCGGCTGCGGCTGCTCGATGTGCTCGGCATCCAGACGATACAGCGGCAGGCCATCCTCGCCGGTCTCGATCAGGTGACCGTGCACCGCGGCGAAGCCGGGATCGGGCGAGGGCATCTCGTTCGTGGTGCCCTCGCCATTGCCATTGTCGGCGTCCTGGAAGTAGAGCAGCGCCGAGAGAATCGCGACCGAGCAGAGCGCGAACAGCAGCCGCAGGATCATCGGCGGCCTCGCGCCCGCCGCGGAGCTGCCTGTACCGCCCGCGCCGCGAGCAGCCAATCGCAGACCTCCCGCACGGCGCCGGAGCCGCCCGCCTGCCGGGTGCGGCGGTGCGCCGCGGCCAGCGCTACCGGGTGGGCATCGGCGACGGCGACCGCAAGCCCGGCCTGGTGCAGCAGCGGCAGGTCCGGTGCGTCATCGCCCACGCAGGCGCATTGACCGGGCTTGAGCTGCAACAAGTCGAGCAGGGCGGCCAGTGCCTCGCCCTTGTGCTCGACTCCCAGGTAGAGGTGGCGGATGCCGAGCTCGCGGCAGCGAGCCTGCACCGCCGCCGAGTGGCGCCCCGAAATGACCGCGACCTCAATGCCGGCGGCGCGCGCTGCCTTGATGCCGTAGCCGTCGCGCACGTGAAAGGTCTTGCCGATTTCGCCCGCTGCACCGTAGGCCAGCCGACCATCGGTCATGACGCCATCGACATCCAGCACCAGCAGGCGAATCGTGGCCAACGGCACGGGTCGCTTCAAACCACACCCGCCCGCATCAGATCGTGAACGTTCAGCGCACCGATCAGGCGCTGTTCGGCATCGGTGACAATCAGCGCGGTAATGCGATGCGCTTCCATGAGCGCCGCGGCCGCCGCGGCCAGTTCGTGGGCACCGATGCGCCGACCCCCGGGAGTCATGATCTCGCGCATCGTGGTCTGGTGCGGATCGATGCGCCGATCCAGCGCGCGGCGCAGATCGCCGTCGGAGAAAACCCCCAGCACGCGCTCCTGCTCGTCAATCACCGCGGTGAGCCCCAGGCCGGTGCGCGTCATCTCGAGCAGCGCCGTCGAAAGCAGCGCCTCGGGGCGCACGCGTGGCAGCGCATCGCCGCGGCGCATGATGTCATCGACGCGCGTGAGCAGGCGCTTGCCCAGACTGCCGCCCGGATGAGAGCGCGCAAAATCTTCGGCCGAGAAGCCGCGTGCCTCGAGCAGCGCCACCGCCAGTGCATCGCCCATGACGAGGGCGGCCGTGGTGCTAGCGGTCGGCGTCAGATTGTGCGGGCAGGCCTCCTGCGGCACGTACACGTTGACATGCACGTCCGCGGCGCGCGCCAGCGTGGAGAGCGGATTGCCCGTCAGTGCCAGCAGCGGTACCGCCAGGCGCTTGACTTGCGGCAGCAGCGTCAGCACCTCGGCGGTCTCCCCCGAGTTCGACAATGCCAGCAGCAGATCGCCGCGCGTGAGCATGCCGAGGTCGCCATGGCTGGCCTCGCCGGGATGCAGGAAGAAGGCGGGGCTGCCGGTGCTGGCGAGCGTGGCGGCCACCTTGTGCGCCACATGGCCGGACTTGCCCATTCCGGTGACGACGATGCGGCCGGTGCAGGCCAGGCACAGTCGGCAGGCACGGGCGAAGGATTGGTCGAGTCCGGCGCGCAGCGCCTGCAGGGCGGCGGCCTCGATTCCAATGGTGCGCGCGGCGCTTTGCAGCAGGGCCTGATCGCCGGTGGCGCTGTGTTCGTACGGCTTCATCATGGCTCTCGCGCCGGGCATGATAGCCCGTACCACGGCGCAGATGGCGTAAGATCGCGACCTGCCATGACGCCACAACAGATCGCGGAACTGATTCGAAAGGCGCTGCCGCGCGCCCAGGTCGAAGTTCGTTCCGATGACAACACGCACTTCGCGGCCCGACTGGTCGGGCCCGAGTTCGATGGCCTGCGGCCGCTGGCACGGCACCAGCTGGTCTACCGGGCGCTCGGCGCCAGCATGGGCGGCGAGATCCACGCGCTCACGATCGAAGCCTACACCCCGCAGGAATGGGCGGCGCGCAGCTCGCCCGGCCCCCAGGCGCGTGGATAAGCTGCAGATCACGGGCGGCGTGCCGCTCGAGGGCGAGGTCCGTATTTCGGGCGCCAAGAACGCCACGCTGCCGATCCTGGCTGGCGCGCTGCTGGCCGATGGTCCGGTCACGATCGGCAACGTGCCGCATCTGCAGGACGTCACCACCACGATCGAGCTGCTCGGCCGCATGGGCGTGACCGTGACCATCGATGAGCGCATGCGCATCGAAGTCGATTCCAGCACCATTCGCGAATATTTTGCGCCTTATGAGCTGGTCAAGACCATGCGCGCCTCGATCCTGGTGCTCGGGCCGCTGCTGGCGCGCTTCGGACGCGCCGATGTTTCGCTGCCCGGCGGCTGCGCCATCGGCGCGCGGCCGGTGAACATCCACGTGGCCGGGCTGCAGGCGATGGGCGCCGACATTCATATCGAGGGCGGCTACATCCGCGCGCGCGCCGAGCGGCTCAAGGGTGCGCGGCTGGTGCTCGAGGCCGTGACCGTCACGGGCACCGAAAATCTGATGATGGCCGCCTGTCTCGCCGAGGGCCAGACGGTGCTCGAGAATGCCGCGCGCGAACCCGAGGTCGTCGACCTCGCCAATTTCCTGATCGCCATGGGCGCGAAGATTCACGGGCGCCGGCACCGATCGCATCGTCATCGATGGCGTGCAGCGGCTCATCGGGCGTGCATTACGAAGTGCTGCCGGATCGCATCGAAGGCGGCACCTACCTGGTGGCCGGCGCCATCACGGCAGGGCATGTGCGCATCAAGAACACACGCCCCGAGCATCTGGATGCCGTGATCGTCAAACTGCGCGAGGCCGGCGCCACCGTGCACGAGCGGCGATAACTGGGTCGAAGTCGACATGCGCAAGCGCCGGCCGCGCGCCGTCGATGTGCGCACGGCACCCTATCCGGCATTCCCGACCGACATGCAGGCGCAGTTCGCCGCACTGGACACTGTCGCCGACGGCGTCGGCACCGTGGTCGAGACCATCTTCGAGAACCGCTTCATGCACATGCTCGAAATGCGCCGCATGGGTGCGGAGATCCGGCTCGAGGGCAATACCGCCATCATTCACGGCGTCGACCGGCTGACCGCGGCCCCGGTCATGGCAACGGACCTGCGCGCCTCGGCGAGCCTGGTGCTGGCGGGACTGGTAGCCGAAGGGCGTACCGAGATCGAGCGCATCTATCACATCGACCGCGGCTACGAGACCATCGAGGAGAAGCTGGCGCAGCTCGGCGCGCGCATCCGGCGCGTGCCCAACTAGCGTCAGCGGCCCTGCGGACGCTCGGTCACCGCCACCGTGGTATCCAGTTCCGACCGGCCGCGCAGCAGGTGCAGCTGCACATGACTGCCCGGCTTCTTGGCGGCGATCTGGGCCAGCGTGTCCTGGGCGCTGCGCACATCCTGGCCGTCGACTTTCGGTGACGACATCGCCGATGTGCACGCTGGCATCGACCGCGGGGCTGCTGCGATACAGGTTGGTGATGACCACGCCGCCGCGCGACAGTCCCAGTTGCTGCGCCTGCTCGTCGGCCACATCCTCCGGAACGATGCCCGATCCAGCCGCGGATGACGCGGCCGTGATCGAGGATCTCGTCCATGACGCCGCGCGCGAGATTGACGGGAATGGCAAAGCTGATGCCCTCAACGCTGATGTCGCCGCCGGTGTTTTTGCCGAGTACCGCGGTGTTGATGCCGATCAGCTCGCCGCAGCGTATTGATCAGTGCGCCGCCTGAATTGCCGGCGTTGATGGCGGCATCGGTCTGGATGAAATCCTCGAAGGTTGCCACGCCGAGCTGACTGCGCCCGGTGGCGCTGACGATGCCATGGGTAACGGTCTGCGACAGGCCGAGAGGGTTGCCGATCGCCAGCACGCCATCGCCGACCTGCAGATGATCGGAACGCCCGAACGGCATTACCGGCAGCGGCTTGAGTTTGACATGCAGCACCGCGAGGTCGGTATCCGGGTCGCGGCCGACGACTACCGCCTGGGCCTCGCGTCCGTCGGCCAGCGTCACCACGATGGTATCGGCATTGGCGATCACATGATTGTTGGTGATGATGTCGCCGCCGGCATCGGCGATGACCCCGGAGCCCAGTGCCCGCTCCACGCGCCGGTGGTAGAGCGGACGCACATCGCCGAACAGCTGCGACAGCGCGGTTGGCCCGATTTGTTCGGTCACGAGGCGCGCGGTCGAAATATTGACGACGGCCGGCGCCGCCCGGCGGACCGCGGCGGCATAGGATTCAGCTCGCACGCCGGTAGCATTGAGGCTCTCCCCCGCCGAATCGCTGACCGGGTGTGCGATGTCGGACCCGCGCGCCACATCCGAAGTGGGCTCCGGCGGGCCGGACACGGGTGCAGGCGCTGGAGCCGGCGCCGGCGCCGACGCCACAGGTGATGCCGCGGTGGGGCGCTGGAGCAGCTGCGGATGCACGAAGACGATAATGAAGGCCAGAGCCAGGCCGCCGATAATGCTGCCGGCCAGAAAGATCGCTGCGCGTCCTAGGCGATGCATCTCCATGGTGTCCAAGCTGCGGGCCCGCAGGCGCGTCCGAAGGGTTGTGTATAATGCGACACTTCCCGGGCGCAACGTAGCGATGTTGATCGTGCAGCCGAAATTTACCGCTTGCGTGCAACGAGAGTGAGCCAGACATGACCGATGTTCCCCTGACGGTTGCCCCGGATGTCGATGAGAGCCGCCGAAAGTTCCTGACCATGGCCGCAAGCGGGGTCGCCGCCTTTGGCGCCGTCGTCACGGTCATTCCCTTCGTCGAGTCCTGGGAGCCCTCCGAGCGTGCTCGTGCACTCGGCGCGCCCGTGGTGCTGGACATCAGCAAGCTCGAGCCCGGGCAAATGATCACGACGGTGTGGCGCAAGCAGGTCATCTATGTGGTGGGGCGCGCCCAGCCGCTGGTCGACAAGCTCGCCAAGAACGACGGCGAGCTGAAGGACAAAGATTCCAAGAATTCCATCCAGCCGCAGTACGCGCAAAACGAAATGCGCTCGCGCCGCGCCGATGTGCTGGTGCTGATCGGCATCTGCACGCATCTCGGCTGCCTGCCCAAGACATTCTTCGATCCTGGCGATCCGGTCCTGGGGGCAAGCTGGCCGGGTGGCTTCCGCTGTCCGTGCCACGGCTCGCGATTCGATCTGGCCGGGCGGGTGTTCAACGGTTCCCCGGCGCCGACGAATCTGTCCGTGCCGCCGTATAGTTTCCAGGACCAGCACACGCTCGTGATCGGTCTCGACGGTGCGCCTGCCAAAGGAGCCGCGTAATGGCCAACGAGGCTGCCTACAAGCCCGGATTCTGGGGCTGGCTGAACCGGCGGCTGCCGGTCGATGTCTTCCTGCGCTCGCAGCTGACGCAGTACTACGCGCCCAAGAATTTCAATTTCTGGTATTTCTTCGGCTCGCTGGCGCTGCTGATACTGGTGATGCAGCTGGTCACGGGCATCTTCCTGGCCATGTTCTACAAGGTCGGCGAGAACACTGCATTCGACTCAGTCGAATTCATCATGCGCGAGGTCGACTTCGGCTGGCTGTTGCGCTACCTGCATTCGACCGGCGCGTCCGCGTTCTTCCTGGTGATCTACCTGCACATGCTCCGCGGCATCATGTACGGCTCGTACAAGACCCCGCGCGAACTGCTGTGGCTGTTCGGCATGATCATCTACCTGGCGCTGATGGCCGAGGCCTTCATGGGCTATGTACTGCCATGGGGCAACATGTCCTTCTGGGCTGCAACGGTGATCATCAATCTATTCGGTGCAATACCGGTCATAGGGCCCGGGCTGGTCGAGTGGATCCGGGGTGACTATGGCATCGCCGACGCCACGCTGAACCGCTTCTTCTCGCTGCATGTGGTGGCGCTACCGCTGCTGCTGCTGCTGCTGGTGGCCTTGCACCTGGTGGCACTGCACGAGGTGGGTTCCAATAATCCCGACGGCGTCGAAATCAAGGATAAGAAGAACGCACAGGGCATACCGCTCGATGGCATACCGTTTCATCCCTACTACACCGTCAAGGACATCTTTGGCGTGGCAGCTTTCCTGACGCTGTTTGCGATCGTGGTGTTCTTCATCCCGACATTTGCGGACCTGTTCCTGGAGAAGGCCAATTTCGAGCCGGCCAATCCGCTCTCCACGCCGGACCCGATTTCACCGTCGTGGTACTTCACCCCTTATTACGCGATCCTGCGATCCTTCCCGGACAAGAGCACCGGTGCAGTATTCATGCTGATTGCCGTCTCGGCGTTTTTCTTCCTGCCCTGGCTGGACCGCTCGCCGGTCAAGTCGATCCGCTATCGCGGCTGGATCTACAAGACCTTCTTTACGTTTTTCGTGCTGTCCTTCCTCGGCCTGATGTACCTGGGTCTGCAACCTGCACAGGGCATCTACGTCGCGCTGTCACGCATCTGCTGCGTACCGTACTTCCTGTTCTTCATCCTGATGCCCTTCTATACGCGTTGGGACCCGGTAAAGCCCGTACCCGCGCGAGTCACCGCCCATGCGTAAGCTTGCTATCGTTCTTCTGGCCATGGGCTGCCTGCCGTTCGCGGCGCTTGCGGCCGAACCCGAGGCTTCCGGCGAGGCGGCCAAGCCCGTCAAATGGGAAGACTGGCACGCGGGCAATTCAATCGAGGACACCTCGTCCTTGCAGCGCGGCGCGCGCAACTTCATGAACTACTGCAACGGCTGTCATGCGCTCAAGTACGTGCGCTATCAGCGCATGGCGGATGACCTCAAGATCCCGACCGACGTCCTGAGCCGTGACCTGGTTGCGCCGGGCAGCAACGCGCTGAGCTACATTACGACCTCACTGCCGGCCGCCGACGCCGTCAACTGGTTCGGGAAGGTGCCGCCCGACCTGTCGCTGATCACGCGCTCGAAGAGCCCGGATTATGTGTACCGACTGTTCAAGACCTTTTATGTCGATCCGGCCAGCGCCACCGGCACCAATAACCTGGCCTATCCGGGTGTGGCGATGCCCGCCGTGCTGTCCGACCTCTGCGGTGTCAACCAGGCGGTATTCCGCCAGGTCGGCGATCAGAAGGAGTTCGACCACTTCGAGAGTGTCGCCCCGGGCACCCTGACACCCGCACAATGCGACGATTTCGTGCGCGATACGGTCAATTTTCTGGACTATGTCGGTGAACCCACCCAAATCGAGCGGCACGCGATCGGCATCTGGGTGGTACTGTTCCTGATTCTGCTGACCTGGCTGACCTGGTTGTTGAAGAACGAGTATTGGAAAGACGTGCACTGAGCGTCGTCGACGCCCAGCGGCCGCCTTAATCGTTTGAATCGGGAGAGCTGATTCGTGTCCAGTCGTCGCGCCATCATGACGCTGTTTTCCGCCCCCGATGAGCCGCACAGCCACCGGACACGCATCGTATTGGCGGAAAAAGGCGTCGAGATCGACATCATCGATGTGGTGCCGGGTCGCTACCCGGAGGATCTGCTGGACCTCAATCCCTACCACAGCCTGCCGACGCTCGTGGATCGTGACTTGGTGTTGTACGACTCGCGCGTCATCATCGAGTACCTGGACGAGCGCTTTCCGCATCCGCCGCTCATGCCCGTCGATCCGATCCTGCGTGCGCAATTCCGCCTGGCGCTGTATCGCATCGAGCGCGACTGGTATGGGCTCGCGCAGCAGATCGATGAGGATCATGACAAGAAGCATGTCGCGCGCAACAGGAAGGTGTTGCGCGACGCCATCCTCCAGAGCGCCGATGTCTTCAAGGTGAAGCCCTATTTCCTGAGCGATGAATTCTCGCTCGTGGATGCGAGTATCGGCCCGATTCTGTGGCGGCTGCGCCGCTACGAGATCGATCTGCCGCCGCAGGCGCAGGCGCTCGCCAAGTACGCGAGCACGCTGTTCGCACGCCCTTCGTTTCGCAGCAGCCTGTCGGAAGCTGAAATCGAGATGAGGGCGGTGTGATGTCCTCGCGCAAGTCCAGCGATGGCGACGCGGTCTCGAGACGGCCGTATCTGCTGCGGGCCATGCACGAGTGGATCAGCGACAGCGGGCACACGCCGCATGTCATCGTCGATGCGCTGCGCGCCGGCGTCGAAGTGCCTTCCGGTTACATCAAGGACGGGAAGATCGTCCTGAACCTGTCGATAACGGCGACGCAGCGGCTGCAGCTCAAGAACGACGGCATCGAATTCGACGCCCGCTTTGCCGGTGTCGCGCATCACGTGCGAGTGCCCATGACGGCCGTGCTCGGCGTGTATGCGCGCGAGACCGGTGAGGGCATGATCTTCTCCGAAGCGGAGACCGAGCCGACTCCGCCGCAGCGGCCCACATCCGAAGGTTCGCCGCCGGCCTCGCCGGACGCGCGGCGCGCGAAACTGACCGTCGTCAAATAGGCGCGTTCGCGCTCAGCCGGCGTCGAAGGCGGACTCAATCCATTCGATCGGACCATCCGGGGCGCTCAGCAGCAGCACATCGAAACGCACAGCGAGCGTTGCAAGCGCCGGCTGGCAGCGCAGCAGGTAGCGCGCGGCGCGCACGATGCGCGCGCGCTTGGCCGCGGTGATGCTGGCGCCGGCGCCGCCGAACGCAGCGCCGGTGCGCAGCCGCACTTCGGCGATGACCAGCATCCGCTCACGACGCGCCACGATGTCGAGTTCGCCCGCGCGGCAGCGATAATTGCGTTCCAGGATCGTGAAGCCTGCCTGTTCGAGCAAGCTGGCGGCGCGAACCTCGGCAGCGATACCGAGCTGGCTTCTATCCGGTTGCGGGCCCATCGATGGCAGTCTCGCCGCGTTCGCTTGCGGCCGCTGCAGCCCAATGCGGCGTATCCGCGCAGAAATGCGCGCTTAATTCTGGGCGCTATCAGCCAGCCGGCGCGGCTCGCCGTTATGCACCTGCACCCAGATCAGATCGCGCTGTACACGCCGCTCGGTGTCGAAATGCAGCACGCCCGTCAGTCCGGCAACCTGCGCATCGGCCGGATTGCGGCCCTTGGCCGACATGGCCAGCATCAGCTGGCAGGCGTCGTAGCCGAAAGCGAACAGACGGCTGCGCCAGGCGGCGCGATTTTCCCACGCCTGTGCGATGGCATTGCGGATGTCATCGAGGCTGCCGTCCCCCGAGACCATCCAGGGCATGTCCGGGTATATAAGCCCGTCGATGTCCTGGTTGGAAGCCGTGGAGTCGGGCTCGTAGGCATTGGAGAGCGAGTAGGTCGGGATATCGCCGGCATAGAAGAATTTCAGCTGCGGCTCAAGCAGCCGCGCCGTGGTGGCACTGGCCGCGGCGATGAATACGAATTCGATGTCGGCGCGCCGCCGCGGCTCGAAATTGAGTTTGCCGCCGAGCACGTTCTGCAGGTGCTGATAACGTGCACGGCTGTCATCCACGTGCAGGATGCTCTGCAGCTCATCGCCGTAGTCGTGGCCGGCCGGATCGTAGACCGCCTGCGAGATAAGGCTGCCGCCGCCCGCGGTGAGCTCACGTGTAAACGCCTCGCCGACGCGGCTGCCCCAGTCGCCGCGAGGGATCAGCGCGATGCCGCGATGGTGGCCATCGGCGAGCAGGCGATGGGCCACTATCCGCGCTTCATCCTCTGGCGACAGCGCAAACTGGTAGAGGCCGCTCGGAGCGGTGCGATCCGGCGGCAGGAAATTCAACGCCAGCACCGGCACGCTCTGCGCGCCGCTGGCGGCCACGGCGGCGACATCTTCCCGGGTGAGCGGACCGACCACAAAGCTCGTCCCGGCCGCACGAGCCTGGGCTATGGCTTCCGGTCCCGGCAGGGCGCCGGTGTCGTACAGGCGCAGATCCGGCCGGTTGGACGCCGGAATCTGGTAGTAGGCGCTCATGAAGCCATCGCGCACGGTCGAGGCCTGGGCCGCCGCAGGTCCGGTCAGGGGCAACAGCAGCGCAACCCGCGCCCCAAGCCCGGTGAGCGGCAGCTGGGCGGGGAAGGCCTGCGAGAGCACATCATTGCCCGGGTGATTCGGATAGCGCGATCGCCAGCGGGCGGCTTCAGAGTCCGACGTCAGCGATGAGCCGCGCGCAAGCGTGGCGATTGCGCCGAGCTCGAGCCAGCCGCGCACGATCGGATCCTGGCTAGCCTGCGGCTCGAGCTTGAGGCCCTGATCGCGCGCGGCGCGCAGCGCCGCGAGCAGTTGCGAACGCATGCCGGTGCGCTCGGGCGCGCCCGTGATCAGTCGCTCCGAGGCAATCTCGGCGAGGACGGCGTCGACGGGTCGCCCCGCGGCCAGTGCGATCCGGATCTTGAGCAGGTAAAAGCGCTGGGCGCCGGGCGCCGCGGTGGGCTCAGGCAATGCCGAGATCTTCTGCCAGGCCTCCTGCGGGTGCTGCGCGGCCAGCGAGGTTTCGGCACCGAGCAACGCTCTGTCGCTGCTCTGCGGCGCCGTCAGCGTCAATGCATTCAGGCGTGCGAGCACGCGCGCGGCATCGGCGGCGCGGCCGGCGGCCAGCCATTCGCGTACTGACGCCAGCAGCGAATCCGCCTGTGCGGGGGGTGCCTGCGTAGCTGCCTGGGTCTCGTACTGCGCGGCCGACCGGGCGTGATCGACCGTGACGTTGGCGCCGGGTGTGGCGGGCACCTGGGTCGTTGGGGTCGGCTCGGCCGGGAATCGCGCCGGCGGGCCGCAGGCTGCCAGCAGCAGCAGCGCCAGTCCCGCCAATGCGCGCCCGCGTAACAACAGTTTCAGTTGCGCCAGTGACATCATGCCCCGCAAGCTTGTCCTCCGATGAACGGATAGGGGTCAGTATAGTGGTTCCCTCGCAGCGGCTTTCGTCCGGCGGCAGGCTCGAGGTCGTGGCCACACCCATCGGCAACCTCGGGGACCTCACGCCGCGCGCGCGCGAGGCACTGCTGGGCGCGGATCTGATCGCGGCGGAAGATACCCGGCGAACCTCGGCTCTGCTCGCCGCCATCGGCATCTCGGGCAAGCTGATCTCACTGCACGACCATAACGAGGCCAGCAGAATCGAATCGCTGGTGGCCGATCTGCTGGCGGGCAAGGTCGTTGCATTGGTCAGCGACGCTGGCACTCCACTGCTATCGGATCCGGGTTACGCGCTGGTGCGTGCGGCGGGCGCCGCCGGCATTGAGGTGCGCGCAATTCCCGGCGCCTCGGCACTGACTGCGGCGCTGAGTATCGCGGGGCTTCCCACCGATCGATTCGTCTTTGAAGGCTTTCTGCCGTCACGCGCGGGCGAGCGCCGCGCGGTGCTCGCCCGCCTGGCCGCCGAGCAACGCACCGTGGTGCTGTTTGAGGCGCCGCACCGGATCGCCGCGGCACTGGCGGATCTGTCACAGCTGTTCGGGCCCGACAGGCGCGCGGTGGTGGCGCGCGAACTCACGAAACTGCACGAGGCGGTGTATCGCGGCTCACTGGCGGAACTGGCCGCCATGGCGCTGTCCGATCCCAACATGGCGCGCGGCGAGATTACGCTGCTGATCGAGGGTGTCGGCGATCCCGCTGCGGCCGGTACGGACCGCGCCCTGCTGGTGCGCACGCTGAAGCTGCTTTTGCCCGAGATGCCGCCCGGCCGTGCCGCAGCGCTCGCCGCCCAGATTGCCGGGGTGAAGCGCAGCGAAGCCTACGCGCTTGCCCAGCAGTTCCGGTCGCTGGACGTGGTTGAGGGGGAGTCCTGAAGCCAGTATGGTGCCGGTGCGGAGAGTCAGCCGGGCAGCCGCTGCGTTACCGAAAGGCGATGTGGAGGAAAGTCCGGGCTCAGCGGGCAGGGTGCCAGGTAACGCCTGGGGAGCGCGAGCTCACGGACAGTGCAACAGAAAGTAAACCGCCGAAGCGCTGGCAACAGCGCTGGTAAGGGTGAAACGGTGCGGTAAGAGCGCACCGCGTCGATGGCAACATCTGACGGCATGGCAAACCCCACCTGGAGCAAGGCCAAATAGGGAAGTCGCGGTTCCGCAAGGGGCCGCAGCGCGCGCCCGCGCGTGCTTCCGGGTAGGCCGCTTGAGGCCGACGGTGACGTCGGTCCCAGAGGAATGGCTGCTCTCGACAGAACCCGGCTTATAGGCTGACTCTCCGCCTACGTTTCGTCCTCGGCGCGTCGAGCTTTCCGGTTCAAGTAGCTGATCCGCATACAGTCCTTGCATAAAGGCTCGCGGAGCAGGGTGGCGGAGGAATCCTTCCGGGCTTCAGCCACCTGCGCTAAGTACCTACTGCGCTTCACAAATTTCCCAGTTAGGCGTTGACATGCCAGCCCTTGCATTTCTATAGTGGCGCCAAGTGGGAAAAAGTGGGGAGAGATGGGCGATTTGGCCTACAAAGCCTATGTTCCGCGGTGCAACAAAAGTCACGCTGGATGACAAGGGGCGCATGGTCCTCCCCACGCGCTACCGCGAGCGTGTGCTTGAGCGTTCGGCGGGCCAGCTCATCGTGACGGTCGATCGGGACGGGCAGTGCCTGATGCTCTACCCGCTCATCGGACTGGGAGCCGGTCGAGAAGCAGATCATGGCGCTTCCGGCCCTGGACCCCCAGTCGCGGCGGCTGCAGCGGCTGATCGTAGGACATGCCACGGACCTTCCAATCGACGGACACGGTCGAATTCTATTGACCCAGGAGCTGCGTGAATTTGCGGGTCTGCAACGCCACGCGATGCTCGTCGGACAGGGGAATCGGTGTGAACTTTGGGACGAGACTCGATGGATGGAACGGCGCGACGGCTGGCTCAAGGATGAAGCCGCCGTGACCGAACGTCCAGCGCACCTCGATTCGCTGTCGCTGTAAGCGACGGCCGGGCGACTAGCGGGGATAAGGGGAGTTGGATGAGCACACGCCGGTGCTTGTCGATGAAGTGCTTACGGCTATGGCAGTGCGCGCGGCCGGCTTCTACATCGACGCAACATTTGGTCGCGGCGGGCACAGCGCGCCCATCCTCGACGCCCTTGGACCCGACGGCAGGCTCATCGCCATCGACCGTGATCCGGCCGCGATCGCCGCGGGCCGTATGCGCTTTGCGCAAGAGCCGCGAATCCGGCTCGTGCAAGGCGATTTCGCGCAGCTGGCAGCGCTGGTGCGCGCGCAAGGATTTGGCGCGCCATGCGATGGCGTGCTGTTCGATTTCGGCGTCTCCTCGCCGCAACTGGCCGATCCAGCGCGCGGCTTCAGTTTCCTCCAGGACGGTCCGATCGATATGCGCATGGACCCGACGCGCGGCGAACCAGTTTCCGCATGGCTCGCCCGGGCGAGCAGCGATGAGATGCGCCACGTGATCGCGACCTTCGGAGAAGAGCGCTTCGCCGGGCCGATCGCGCGCGAGATCGTGCGCACCCGCGATGCCGCGCCGCTGACCCGC
>CAWFVL010000018.1:0-5954 GCA_963819195.1 uncultured Gammaproteobacteria bacterium | reverse complement strand
TACCGATGGTGCGGCGCTTGGGGTGCTGCAGCCGGCGCGGAGTTTCCCGGGTGGCGGGCAGCAGAAAGGTGAACGGTCCGGGAGTCGCTGCCTTGAGCAGCCGGAATTGCCAGGTATCGATGCGCGCATAGCGCCCGATCTCGCGCAGGTCGCGACACACCAGCGTGAAATGATGGTGCTTGTCGGCGCCGCGGATGCGCCGCAGGCGCTCGAGGGCCTCGGCATCGCCGATGTGACACCCCAGGGCATAGCAGGAATCGGTCGGGTAGGCTATGACGCCGCCCTCACGCACAATCTCGGCTGCGCGCCGTATCAGGCGCAGCTGCGGATTAACCTCATGCAGATGAAAGTATTGGCTCATTTCCGGCAGTCACAGGGCGGTTTCGTTATCATAGCGGTATGCAAGCGTTGTTCGATCTTGCGCCCGTGGCGGCTTTTTTCGTGGCCTATTGGCTCGGCGGAATTTATGTCGCCACCGCGGTGCTGATGGTCGCCATGGTGCTGCTGCTGGTGGTGGATTGGCTGCGCCTGGGGCGCATCCCGGCGCTGCATCTGCTGAGCGCCGCACTGGTGCTGGTACTGGGGGCGGCAACGCTGATCCTGCGCGATGTGCGCTTCCTCAAATGGAAACCGACGATTTTCCTCTGGCTCGTGGCCGTGGTGGCGGTCGGCAGCGCCTGGTTCAGCGCGATGCCGCTGGCGCAGCGGCTGCTGCAGCCGATGATCGCGCATGCGGAAGCGCTGCCGCGCTCCCTGTGGTTGAAGCTCAACTGGGTTTGGGTGGTTTTCTACGCGCTGCTGGGCACCCTGAATCTGTGGATCGCCTATCACCGCAGCGAACGCGATTGGGTCAATTTCAAGTTCTTCGGCCTGACCGTCGCCTTTGCGCTGTTCGCAGTGGCGCAGGCGGCTTGGCTCGCCTCTCGCCCTGAAATACGTGCGGCCCAAGCCTCGTGAACAAGGCCTCGTGAGCGATCCTGCCGCCAGCACGCTTGCGTCCACCGCGCGCCGCATCGAACACCTGCTGCAGCAGCGCCTCGCGCCCACCCACCTCGAAGTGCGCGATGAATCGGCCGCGCACGTGGGGCATGCCAATGCGGGCAAGGGGCACTTCCGGGTCAAAGTCGTGTCTACGTGCTTCGCGGGCTTGAGGCCGCTGCAACGTCATCGCCTGGTCAATGAAACACTGTCGGCGTTGCTCGCAAGCGATGTGCATGCGTTGGCCATGGAGACCCTGACTCCTGATGAGTTTTTAA
Organism: uncultured Gammaproteobacteria bacterium; assembly: GCA_963819195.1. Classification (GTDB taxonomy): domain Bacteria; phylum Pseudomonadota; class Gammaproteobacteria; order Steroidobacterales; family Steroidobacteraceae; genus FEN-1191. The sequence goes on along the minus strand of CAWFVL010000018.1, from coordinate 4,698 downwards.
AGTAGTTGTTTTAACTAACTGAGAGATCTGATGAAAATCTTATGGAAACTGCCGCTGATTGGCGTTCTCGCACTCGTCGGCTGCGCCAAGAATGGTTCTACGACCGACACCAAGACGCCGGCTGAGAAGCCCGTCGCCACCGTCAACGGCGTGGCCATCAGCCGCCCGATGTTCGAGTTCTATGCCAAGAACACGGCGGGCAAGCCCGTGGCGGAGCTCACGGTGGATCAGCGCAACCAGCTGCTCGACAACCTCGTGCGCGGGGAAGTCGTGGCACAGGAAGCGGAGAAGCAGGGACTGGACAAGACCGGCGACACCGCCTCACTGCTGCAGCTCTCGCGGCTGCAGATCCTGGAGCAGGCCGATGCCGAGCAGTACCTCAAGGACAAGAAGGCGACCGACGCGGAGCGCCAGGCCGAGTACGACTCCCAGGTCGCGCTGATGCCCAAGACGCAGTACCACGCGCGGCACATCCTCGTGACCAGCCAGGAGGCTGCACAGAAGGTGCTCGAGGAACTCAAGAAGGGCGCCAAGTTCGAGGATGTGGCCAAGAAGGAGTCCATCGACTCCTCCAAGGAGCAGGGTGGCGATCTGGGCTGGTTCTCGCCCTCGAGCATGGTCAAGCCCTTTGCTGACGCCGTGGCGGGACTCAAGAAAGGGGAGACCACGCCGAGCCCAGTGCAAACCCAGTACGGCTGGCATGTCATTCAGCTGATCGACACGCGCGAGACGCCGGTACCGCCGATCGATTCAGTCAAGGACCGCCTGGATCAATACGTGCAGAACAAGAAATTCAAGGCCTACCAGGATGAGCTCATGAAGACCGCCAAGGTCGAAAAGACTCTCTGAGCGGTCAGGCTGTCGGGGCCCCATCAGGCGGTGCCTGGCCCGCAAGCAGTTGCGCCAGGCCCGCCTCGTCCAGCACCGGCACGCCCAGCTCCTGCGCACGCGTAAGCTTGGAGCCGGCATCGCTGCCGGCGATGACGTAGCTGGTTTTCTTTGAGACCGAGCCGCTGACCTTGGCGCCGAGCTCGGCCAGGCGCTCGGCGGCCTGTTCCCGGGTCAGCGCCTCCAGCGTCCCGGTCAGCACCACCGTAAGCCCCGCCAGCGGTTTGGGTGAACCACCGTCCGGCGTGCCCGCGCTGGCCGGGGGTCCCTCCTCCCAGGTAAGCCCGCGCTCGCGCAGCCGCGCAATTTCGCGCACGTGACGCGCATCGGCCAGGAATTCGTGCACGCTCTCTGCAATCACCGGACCCACATCGGGCACTTCCAGAATTTGTTCCGGCGATGCCGCCCGCAACGCCGCCAGCGATCCGAAATGATCGGCAAGGGCCTTGGCCGTGCTCTCTCCCACTCCCGGAATGCCGAGGCCGTTGAGCAGCCGCGGCAGCGTGGTTTTGCGGCTGTGGTCGATCGCGGCCAGCAGGTTGGCCGCCGATTTCTCGCCCATGCGTTCCAGGCTCGTCAGTGTTGCCGCGTCCAGCGCGAAGATATCGCTCGGCCCCTGCAGCAGATCCTGGTCGACCATCTGCTCGATGAGCTTATCGCCCAGTCCCTCGATATCGAGCGCACGGCGGCTGGCGAAGTGCCGCAGCGACTCCTTGCGCTGCGCCGGGCAGACGAAGCCGCCGGTGCAGCGCGCCGCCGCTTCCCCGGGGGTGCGCACCACCGGCGATGAACACACCGGGCAGCGCGCGGGAAGCTTGACGGGGTGCGGTGCATGTTTGCCGGTCGGGCGCTGCTCCAGCACCACGCGGACCACTTCCGGGATCACATCGCCGGCCCGCCGCACTACCACGGTGTCGCCGCGCCGCACATCCTTGCGCTCGACCTCATCCATGTTGTGCAGCGTCGCGTTGCTGACGACCACGCCGGCGACATTGACCGGGTCGAGCCGCGCCACCGGCGTCAGCACGCCGGTGCGGCCCACCTGGAATTCGATCTCGCGCACCACCGTGAGCGCCTCGTCGGCCGGAAACTTGTGCGCAATGGCCCAGCGCGGCGCACGCGAGACGAACCCGAGGGTCTCCTGTTCGCGCCGTGAATTGACCTTATAGACTACGCCGTCGATCTGGTAGGGCAGGTCCGCGCGCCGTGCGCCGATGGAGCGGTAGTAGGCGAGGCAGCCCTCGACGCCGCGCACCAGTTCGATCTCGGGGCAGGTGCGCAGGCCCCAGTTACCGAGCTGCGCGATCAGCGCACTCTGGCTCGGGGGCGGCTCCCCACCCTGCCACTGCCCGACGGCATAGAAGAACGCGGCCAGCGGACGCTTGTCGGTGATGCGCGCATCGAGCTGGCGCAGGCTGCCGGCGGCGGCGTTGCGGGGATTGGCGAACACCTTCTCGCCGCTGGCGGCGGCCGCGGCATTCATTTTGCGAAATCCCTCCAGCGGCATGAACACCTCGCCGCGCACTTCGAGCAGCGTCGGTGCCGCCGCGCGCAGCCGCAGCGGAATCGCCTTGATGGTGCGGATGTTCGCCGTGATGTTCTCACCGGTCGCGCCATCGCCGCGCGTCGCAGCCTGGATGAGGTTGCCGTCCCGATAGGTCAGCGACACGGCCAACCCATCGAGCTTGGGCTCGGCGTCGTATTCGAGCGTATCGGTCTCGATATCGAGCCGCGCGCGCACGCGACGGTCGAAGTTGCGGATGTCCTCATCGCTGAAGGCATTGTCCAGCGACAGCATCGCCACGCCGTGGCGCACCTCCTCGAAGCCGGCGGCCGGCTGGCCGCTGACGCGCTGGGTCGGGGAATCGGGTGTGATCAGCTCCGGATGTGCGCTCTCGAGTTCGCGCAGTTCCAGCATCAGCCGGTCGTACTCGGCGTCGGGCACCGAGGGCTCATCGAGCACGTAGTAACGGTAGTCGTGCTGGGCTATCTGATCACGCAACTCGGCGACGCGCCGGCGCGGCGCCGTGGTCATGCGAGATTTTGCATGCGCTCGCGCAGGTCCTCGAGCCGTTCGGCATCGAGTGGATGGCCCGTTTCATCCTGCACGCGCGCCGGCAGGCGCTGGGAGAGTTCGCGCGCGGTGTCGAGCAGATGATCAAGCGCCGCGCCCGGGGAGAGCGGCCCGGGAAGCACCGTGAAGAGATTGATACCGGCCAGGCGCTGGAAATCCAGGTTGACCGGATCGAGCACGCCGGGCTTGCTGAGGCTGGCCACGCTCAGGAGCGCGCGACCCTCGCCATCGGCCTGATGATAGATGCCGAAGCGGCCGTGCACGAAGCCGCAGGCGGTGATGGCGAGACGCACCGCGCGGCCCGAGAGCCGCTCATTTGCCGCCGGCACGATGCGCAATGCGACGATGTGCCGCTCGCCTTCGGGCGGCCAGTCCAGCACGGCCTGCGTACCCGCTGGCGCCGCGGCCTCGGACACGCTGATCCCAGCCTCGACCGGCTCGCTGAGCGTGGCCGGCCGCGCGGCAGCCTCCGACGTGGCCTGTGTGGTCGCCGTGGTCGCTGTCGGCAGCGGCAGGCTCGGCGCGGCTTGGTCCGCCCGCGCCGCCAGCGCGTCGGTGGCGCCGACGTTCAGCTCCTCGAAGGCGTGCATCGCGTCGGCGTCGGCGAGGATGGATTCGGCGCGCATGGCTTCCATCGCCGGCAGATCGGGCAGGTCCGGCGGTTCCGGCATATCGATGCGCTGCGGAGCGGCGACGGGCCGGCGCCCTTCGTGCACTTCGGCCGGCGAGTCGCCCATCGAACCCATCTGCGGCTCGCTGCGCTTCGAGCCGCGCTGTGGCGGGTCGCGCAGCGCCGCCTCTCCCTGGGCCTGGCGGGGTTTGCGCAATTCCCAGGCCGCCAGCGCCACCAGGAACACCAGGCCGGCCAACAGCAGAATAAAGCGCAGTTCTCCCATTTGATTTACACGGCCGCTAGCTTGACGGCCTCATCGATATCGACCGCGACCAGGCGCGACACGCCCGGCTCGTTCATGGTCACGCCGATCAGCTGCGAGGCCAGCTCCATCGTGACCTTGTTGTGCGTGATGAATATGAACTGCACGCGCGCGGACATCTCGCGCACGATGTCGCAGAAGCGCCCGACATTGTGCTCATCCAGCGGCGCATCGACCTCATCGAGCAGGCAGAACGGCGCCGGGTTCAGATCGAAGATCGAGAACACCAGGGCCACGGCCGTCAGCGCCTTCTCGCCGCCCGAGAGCTGCGAGATGGTGCTGTTGCGCTTGCCGGGCGGGCGCGCCATGACGGCGACGCCGGCCGCCAGCGGATCCTCGCCGACCAGTTCGAGGTAGGCATGACCGCCGCCGAAGAGCCGCGGAAACTTTTCCTTGAGGCCGGCGTTGATGCGGTTGAAGGTGTCATCGAAGCGCGAGCGGGTTTCCTTGTCCATGCGCCGCATGGCCTGCTCGAGGGTCGTGAGCGCATCGCTGACATCGGTGAACTGCCGATCCAGGTACAGCTTGCGCTCGCTCTGCTCGGCGAGCTCATCGATGGCCGCAAGGTTCACCTGGCCGAGCTTCTCGAGATCCGCCCGCAGCTCGGTGAGCTGCTGCTCGTGCTGCTCGATGCCGGCCTCAGGGTCCAGCGCCGCGATCACCGCGGCCAGGTCGCACTGCGTGGCGGTGAACTGATCGACCAGCGCTTCGCGCCGCACGCGAGATTCCTGCGCGGCCAGCCGCGCCTGCTCCATCGTCTCGCGGGCCGTGGTCACGCGCGACTGCGCGGACAGGCGCCGT
>CAWFVL010000017.1:0-58351 GCA_963819195.1 uncultured Gammaproteobacteria bacterium | reverse complement strand
AAAAGGCGCCCGATGTCCTTTGCAGACATCGGGCGCCAGTATCAACCAAACAGTCTCAAATTGTTGTTATTCGACTCGGAACGTATAGAGCGTGCCACCCTGCGGGATCTTGTCCAGGTTGGCAGCCTTGGTCATCGCAGTCGCGCCGATTGCGCCGAACTTGTCGCTCAGATCCAGACCCGCCGTTACCGGCAGTCCGATCCAGCCACCGATGCCACTCCAAACGGAGATGTACTCTTTGCCGCCGACCTTGTAGGCGATCGGGTTGCCGATGATGCCGGAGCCCAGACGTCGCTCCCACAGTACCTTGCCCGTCTTGCGGTCCACAGCGCGGAAGTTGCCCTGCAGATCGCCGTAGAAGGCCAGACCGCCGTCGGTTACGAGCGCACCACCCCAGTTCGGATACGGATCCGGGATTTCCCAGACCGTCTCACCGGTCAGCACGTTGAACTTCTTGAACTTGCCGGTAACGCCTGGCTTTTCAGGATACATGTACACGTTAGCAAACACGTATACGGTTCCCTGCTGGGTGTGCGAGCGCTGTTGCGGCTCGTCTTCCATGCACCAGTTGTTGGTCGGGCAATAGGCCATGCCGGGCTCGGTCGGATCGATCGCGCACGGCTGCTGGTCCTTGCCACCCATCGCTGAGGGGCAGGCCTGCGTGTTGCCATTCGGCAGCAACGGCGAGTGCTCGTACACTTTGACCGGACGGCCGGTCTTCATGTCGATCTTTTCCGCCCAGTTGGTGGTGACGTACTTGTTCGCACGCAGCAGCGTGCCGTCGGTACGGTCGATCACATAGGCGAAGCCGTTGCGGTCAAAGTGGATCAGCACTTTGCGCATCTTGCCGTCGACGTTGAGGTCTTCGAGCATGTTCTCGTTGATGCCGTCATAGTCCCACTGGTCGAACGGCGTCATCTGGTATACCCAGGCGACTTCACCGGTATCGACGTTGCGGGCGAAGATGCTCATCGACCACTTGTTGTCCCACTTGCCGCTGTTGCACTCCTGCTGAGTCTTGTCGCCGCAGCGATAAGACGGGCTCCACAGCCCAGGATTGCCCGACGAGGTGTAGACAAGCTTCAGCTCCGGGTCGTAGCTGTAGAAGCCCCACTGGGCACCACCGCCACGCTTCCACTCATCGCCAGGATACGTGCTGATGCCGAGGTCTTTGCCGGCAGTGCCGTATTCCGGGTGCGCCTTGTTGGTGCTGGACGTCAGTCCCACATCCTTGTCGCTGCCCGTGGCGTAGAACTCCCAGACCTTCTTGCCGTCGGCCAGGTTGTAGGCATCCAGGCGGCCGCGGGCTGCGAACTCGTCGCCGCCGAAGCCGATGATGACCTTGCCATTGGCAATGATCGGAGCAGGCGTAATCGTCTCGCCCTTATCCGGCCAGGCCTGCTTGACAACCCAGTCCTCTTTACCGGTCTTCGCATCCAGGGCGATCACGAAGCCATCCAGGGTTGCAAACACCAGCTTGCCATCGGCATACGACAAGCCGCGGTTCACCGTGTCGCAGCACGCACGTGCTACGGCCGATTCATCGCGATCCGTGGACTTGTTGTAATGCCAGATCTGCTGGGGCTGATCCGGGTTGGTCAGGTCGAGAGCCTGGACGATATTCGGCCAGCCGCTCTCCATGAACATCCATGGCTTGCCATCAATCGTAACGACCAGAGGCTGACCCTCGTGGCCACGCAGAGTGCCACTCGACTGCGACCAGATCATCTGCAATTTGCCGACGTTGGTCGTGTTGATGTCTTTGAGTCTGCTATGACGGGTTAACTCCGCATCCCCGCCTGGCGCCGCCCAAAGATTTGGGTCCTTTGCGCGGTCTGAAACTTCATCCGCGATCGTCGCAGTGGAGATCGCGGTGAGTGCCGCCGCGGCACAAAACATCCCCACCCTTCTCCTCAATACGGATTCCATACGCTGTTCTCCTCCTAAATCGCATCAAGTCTTGTATTCCGCCAGCACTTTGTCGGAGTCCTAGCGGGGATTATCAGCTGATGACGTAGCACTCGCCGTGCCAGTCCGATTTACGAAATAAAGGCTCTATTTTTCATCATCTTATAGAGCTGATGCCGACCCCCGACGGCTCTCAATCAAGTTTGCCGGGTCGGCGACGCCACACGACTGTGCCGTTATTGACCCAACCCCCTCGAACTTCTCCTGGTTACCGGACTCCCAGGGTCTCGGTTTAACCTGGCCCGAATGTTAGGCCGATTTTTTCCCGATGGCCAGTAGGAAGATCCCTGGGATCCATCGCGCTCTAGAGCAGGCTCTTGGCGTGATGCGCGAGATGGTCGGCAATGAAGGTCTGGATGAACCAGTAGGAATGATCGTAGCCCTCGTGCTGGCGCAGGTTCAGCGCCTGGCCCCCGGCGGCGGCCGCGGCTAGCAGCGCATCCGGATGCAGCTGCTCGGCCAGGAACTGATCCGCCAGCCCCTGGTCGACCAGGATGTGGCCCGGGTAGGGACGGCGACGCATCAGTATTGAGGCATCCCACTGCTCCCACTGCGAGCTATCGGCGCCGAGATAGTTGCCAAAGGCCTTCTTGCCCCAGGGCACGGCGACCGGATTGCAGATCGGCGCGAACGCCGACACCGACTGCCACGCGGTGGGATTGCGCAGCGCCGTGACCAGCGCGCCGTGTCCGCCCATGGAATGGCCGAATATGCCGCGTCGCCCGGCAATGACGGAGAAGTTCTTTTCAATCAGCGCAGGCAGTTCCTCGCTGACATAGCTGCCCATGTGATAGTTGGTCGACCAGGGCGCCGCCGTGGCATCGATGTAGAATCCCGCACCCACGCCGAAATCCCACGCCGCGGAATCTCCCGGGATATTGAGGCCGCGCGGACTGGTGTCGCAGGCCACCAGCGCCAGCCCATATTCCGAAGCCAGGCGCAGCGCGCCGGCCTTGATGATGAAGGTCTCTTCGTTGCAGGTCAGGCCCGCCAGATAATAGAGCGCCGGCACCTTGGTGCGCGCGGCCTGCGGTGGCAGGTAGAGCGCAAAGCGCATCTCGGATTTGATCGCCTCGGAGGCATGCGAGTAGATACTGATGCGACCGCCAAAACAGGCTTGATCGCTGCGGCGCTGCAGGCTCATGGATGACATCGCTCCCGGGGGTCCGATAAGGACGCCCGAGTCTATCAGAGCCCCCGTCGCTGCTAGTGCGCGATGACGTTGCTCAGCAGCACCGGTCGCCCGATGTAGTAGTCGGGTAACACGTGTTTGAGGTTCTCTATCTTGGGCAGATCGTTGAAGACGATGTACGGATAGGTCGGGTTGTGGACCAGGAAATCCTGGTGGTACTCCTCCGCCGGGTAGAAGCCCGGCAGGCTGTCGACACGCGTGACGATCGGCCGCGCGAAGGCGTGCGCCTGATCCAGCTGCGCGATGTAGGCCTCGGCGATGCGCTTCTGTTCGGGAGTGCTGTAGAAAATTTCCGAGCGGTACTGCGAACCCACGTCGGGTCCCTGGCGATTGAGCTGGGTGGGATCGTGCGCCACCGAGAAGAACACCCTCAGGATCTCCCCATAGGAGACTTCTGCGGGATCGAAAGTGATCTGCACCGACTCGGCGTGACCGGTGCTGCCGGTGCTGACGCTGCCGTAGTCGGCGGTGCCGCGGGCCCCGCCCGCGTAGCCCGATACCACGCGACGCACGCCGCGTACGTGTTCGAACACACCCTGCACGCCCCAGAAGCAGCCACCGGAGAGCACCGCCGTCTGCGGCGGGCCCGCGCTCTTTGGAGTGTCGATGGCCGGTGCTGCGATGGGCGCCGCCTGCTCAGCGGCAGGAGTGCGCCACGACGCCAGCAACCCGGCGCCCAGCAGCAATGCGGCCGCCAGTGCGATTCGAGTGAGCGCTCTGGAGTTGAGGGCTGTGGCAGGCATGGTGTCGGCTCCTTGGGATTCCTGATTCATATGGGGGTGTGCGCCGGCGTCTCAAGCGCGCGCGACGAAATTAAGGGCAACGGAATTCATGCAATAGCGCAGACCGGTGGGCCTCGGGCCATCGGAGAACACGTGGCCGAGATGCGCCTCGCACAGGCGGCAGGCGATGGCATCGCGCACATCGCCGAAGCTGCGGTCAGTCTTGGTCATGACATTGTGCTCCGAGATCGGCTGCCAGAAGCTCGGCCACCCGGTGTGCGAATCGTACTTGGTCTTCGAATCGTAAAGCGCCGTGGCACAACAGATACAGCGATACAGGCCGTCGGCGTGGTTGTAAGTGTAGGGACCCGTACCCGCATACTCAGTGCCTTCTCGCCGTGTCACCTGGTAGGCCAGCGGCGGCAGCTGGCTGCGCCAGTCCGCATCGCTCTTGACCACTTTCGGCAGCGTAACGAGGCCAGTGCTCTTGCCTGAAGGCGCAAAGTTTTCGATCACCACTGTGTCGCCGGCGCTGCCCGCTGCCAGCGCCCAGCGGGCGATGCATATGCCGGACGTGGCCGCTGCCAGCCCCTGGATGAGTACCGCACGCCGCGACAGATTCTGAAAGCTACCGTTGGACATCGCTTGCTCCTCGCCAAATGCTGCTAGCCAAAAGTGAAGGCATAAGCCCGGACGCCCTCATCGAGAAACTCGATCGTAAAGGTACGCAGGGGGTTAAGGATGGTCAGCACACCGCCCAGGAACACCAGTAATGCCAGCGACAGGGTCATGAGACGCGAAGCCCCGCGGCAACGCGCCCATCGCGTGCCTTCTCAGCAGTTATTCGTCTGCCGGGCCGGAAAGGTTTCACCAGATGCCGGTGTTCGGCATCGACGCCCAGGGCTCCTTCGGCGGCAGGCGCCCACCCTTCTGCAGCAGTTCGATGGATATGTGGTCGGGGGAGCGCACGAAGGCCATGTGACCGTCGCGGGGCGGTCGGCAGATCGTCACGCCATGCTTCATGAGGCGTTCACAGGTCGCGTAGATGTCATCGACCTCGTAGGCCACATGACCGAAATTGCGCCCGCCCGCATAGACTTCCGGGTCCCAGTTGTAGGTCAGCTCGATCTGCGCCGCCTCATCCCCGGGCGCCGCCAGGAAGACCAGTGTGAAGCGGCCCTTTTCATGCTCCATGCGGCGAACTTCATGCAGCCCTAAAGCGTCGCAGTAGAAGGCGAGCGAGCTCTTCAGATCGGCCGCGCGCAGCATGGTGTGGAGATATTTCATGCGTCAGTCAATCCGTATTCGATAAGTTTTGGATTGGCAATCATTTAGATATAGAATTTTCTTCAAGCTCAACAAAGCTTAGTCACCACAGTATTCTAACCCATGCCATCACACCGTTCGGGGATTGCCCTCCTCGCGCTGCTGGGCGCAGGTTTCACATCGCAGGCTAACGCCCCGGTGCGCCTGCCCACCCTGCGCGCTGCGCTGGCTCCCGGCCCTGCGCAGCTGCACGCTTACGGCAGCCGCGGCGCATCCTCTGCGCCGACCGAAGCCAGCGGCAAACTGGACGCGGCGCTGGCGGATATCGGCCGGCACGCGGCCGGGGTTCGCCCCGGGCATGCGCTCGAGGATCTGCGGGCGCTGAACCCGGCCGTGCGCTTCAGCCGCGGGGCGGCCTCGGGCGCACCAATGGTGGCGATCGATGCCGTGACGCGCGGCAGTCCCGACGAGCTGCGGCGAGCTCTCGAAAGTCTGGGTCTGGAGCGGTCGGCGGTGTACGCCAACGATGTGGGTGGCTGGTTGCCCGTGGCACAGCTGGCGGCCGCGACCGGCCGGCCGGAACTGCATGCGATTCGCGCGGCCATGATGCGCACGCGCGCCGGGGCTGTGACTTCGCAGGGTGATTTTGCGCAGGGCAGCGCGGCACTGCGCCAGGCGCACACGAACCTGACGGGCTCGGGTATCACGGTGGGAGTGCTGTCGGACAGCTTCAACTGTTACGCGCCCTACGAGAAGGCAGGCAGCGGTGTGCCGGCATCCGGACCGAACGGCTTCGCTCCCTCCGGCTTTCTCGCCGATGCCCAGACCGATGAGTCAACCGGAGATCTGCCATCGACGGTGACGGTGCTCGAGGAAGCCGATTGCCTGGACTACGGCGCCCCCACTTTCCTGCCCTTCACGGATGAAGGCCGCGCGATGCTGCAGATCGTGCATGACGTCGCGCCCGACGCCGCGCTCGCCTTTTACACGGCCGATACCAGTGAGGCGGATTTCGCCACCGGCATCGGCAAACTCGCCAGCAGTGCCGGTGCCAAAGTCATCGTCGATGACACCGGCTACTTCGATGAGCCGTTTTTCCAGGATGGCATCGTGGCACAGGCCATCGACACCGTCGAAGGCCAGGGGGTCGCCTACTTCTCCGCGGCCGGCAATGACGGCGTTGCCGGCTACGACAACACCGGGCCGGTCTTCACGACGCAATCCACATCGGCGCCTAATGCGGGCGAATATCTGCTCAACTTCGACGCCTCCGCCGCAACCGTCACGACCGCGCTGCCGGTGACCATCCCTGCGCTGTTTCCGGGAGAGTTCGTGGCGCTCGTGGTCGAGTGGGATCAACCCTATGTCACCGGCGCGCCGCAGAGCGGCGGCGCTACCAGCCAGATCGACCTGTGTGCGACCGGCAGCACTGCCGGCACTCCCATCATCATCGACGAGGATGGCAATGCCATCACCTGTACCGGCCTAAATTCCCTGGGGGTCGATCCTGTGCAGATCCTCATCATCGGCAACCCGGCGAGCGCCACCGCCAACACCGCCGCGGAAACACTCAGCGTGTCGATCGGCCTGGCCGCCGGCTCACCGGCGCCCGGTCGCGTCAAACTGGCACTCGATGGTGATGGCGCGCCCATCGTGATCAATGCCAGCTTCGCCGCCGACACACCGACGCTGCAGGGACATCCCAGCGCCACCGGTGCGATGGCGGTCGGTGCCGCATTCTTTACGAACACGCCGCGCTGCGGTGTCACGCCGGCGGTGCTGAATTCATATTCCTCGCGCGGCGGCGAGCCGATCCTGTTCGATGCAAGCGGCAACCGCCTGGCATCGCCCGAGACGCGCAGCAAGCCGGACGTGGTCGGTCCGGATGGCGTCAACACCACCTTCTTTGGCGACACGCTGGCGAGTGACGGCATCACCGACGCCAGTGCGGTCGCGGACTGCGCCAACAATGCCAGCTATCCGAATTTCTTCGGCACCTCGGCAGCGGCGCCTCACGTTGCCGGCGCCGCGGCGTTGATGCTGCAGTACAACCCGGTAACACCGGCAGTGCTTTACCAGGCGCTGGAGACGACCGCGTCGGCGATGGGATCCACGATCCCCAATGACGACTCGGGCTATGGCTTCGTGCAGGCGGATGTGGCCATCGGCCGCCTGCCGGTAGCAACCGGCACCAGCAGCGGCACCAGCAGCAGCGGCAGTCACGGCGGCGGCGGCGAATTCGACTGGATGTCGGTGTTACTGCTGGGCGCGTTGACGGTGGCGCGCCTGCACGCGCTTAAGTCCGCGCGGTCGACAGTACGACCGTAGCGGTCCCGGCAGGCAGTGCTTCGGCGGCGTGGCCGGCGGCGATCCAGGCTTCGAGACCGCCAAACAGCGGGCGCACCCGTTTGAATCCGTTCGCGACCAGTACCCGGGCCACCTGCGCCGCCGAGGCCTCGTTGGGACAGCTGCAATAGAGCACGATCTCGCGGTCGCGCGGCAGGTGCGAGAGGTGTGAAGCCACTTCCTGCAGCGTGATCGAAATCGCCCCCGGCACCTGGCGCGGTTCGAGCGCCCGGGCGGTGGCCGAGCGCACATCGACGATCACCGGTGAGGCGCCCGCCTCGAGCAGCGCATACAGTTCGTCCACGCTGATGCGGGCCATGCGCAGCCGGCGGTAGAACAATCGGCGTTGCCACCACTTCCAGGTGATGTAGGCCGCCAGCAGCACGGCGATGGCGGTGCCGGCCATCGAGGCCACATGTTGCGCATGCGGCATCAGCAGCTGGATCTGCGGCTTGAGCAGTGCGCCCGCACTCAGTATCAGCCCCACCCAGAGCACCGCGCTGAGTGTGCTGAGCAGCAGGAAGCGCGGCCATGCCATACCGGTGGCGCCGGCCAGCGGCGGCGCGATGATGGCCAGCCCCGGCACGAACTTCGCGAAGATGATGGCGCCCGGACCCCAGCGTTCAAAGCGCAGTTGTGTCTGACTGACGCAGGTGTCGGGGTTGAGCGAGATACGGCACAGCGTCTTCATGACCCGGTTGCCATAGGTTCGCCCCGCCAGGTACCAACCCAGGTCCGGAATCAGGCAGGCCAGCGATGCACCGACGAATAGCTCGAGGCCGAACAGCCCGTTATCGGCCGCGAGCGCGCCGGCCACTACCAGCGTTGGCACCGCGGGCACCGGCAACCCGATCTGGTCGAGCAGCACGTTGACGACCACCAGGCCGACGCCCCATCCATTCGACAGCGATACCAGTAACTGCTGCATGCGGCCTCAAGCCGCGTTCGAAGCGGGGTTGGCGGTTTCCTGCAGCACGCGATGCACGAACTGCACGCAGATCGAGCCTTCGCCGACAGCCGAAGCGACACGCTTGACGCTCTGGGCACGGACATCGCCGGCAGCGAACACTCCCGGCAGACTGGTCTCCATCGAATGAGGTGCGCGTTCCAGCGGCCAGCGCGCGGCGCTAAGCGCTGGTGCATCCAGGTCGGGTCCGGTCCTGACGAAGCCGTCCTCATCCAGTGCCACGCAGCCCTTGAGCCAGGACGTGTTGGGTGCGGCGCCCGTCATCACAAAAATATGACCGATGGGGTGCTCTCCATGCTTGCCGTCAGCGCTGCAGAGCCAACTCAGCCGCTCGAGCCGATCAGATCCCTCCACCTGCGTGATCTGCGTTTGCGTACGCAGCTGGATGTTGCCCGTCTCCTGGATGCGGCGAATCAGGTAGTTCGACATGCTTTCGGCCAGTCCCTTGCCGCGCACCAGCAGGTGCACGCGCCGGCAGTCGCGCGCCAGATAGACCGCCGCCTGGCCGGCGGAGTTGCCGCCACCAATGATCGCGATGTCCTCCCCCTGACACAGCTTCTTTTCCAGTGCGGTCGCCGCGTAGTACACACCGGTACCCAGGAAACGCGACAGGTTCTCCACCGCGAGCGTCCGGTACTGCGCGCCCGATGCGATCAATACACTGCGGCCGCGCAGCACCTTGCCGTCGGCGAGCTGGATGCTGTAAGGCCGCTGCGCGCAGCGGAGGTCGACCGCATCCGCCGCGACGCTGAGCGCAGCGCCGAATTTCTGCGCCTGCGAGAGCGCACGGCCCGCCAGCGCGCGCCCGGAGATTCCGGTGGGAAAGCCCAGGTAGTTTTCGATCTTCGAGCTGGTGCCCGCCTGCCCGCCCGGCGCGGTAGTTTCGACCACGCGCACGTTCAGGCCCTCCGAGGCGCCATAGACGGCGGCCGCGAGTCCGGCAGGACCGGCGCCGACGATCAGCAGGTCATAGACACGGCTGTCATCAACCTGCGGATTCAGTCCCAGGCACTCGGCGAGGTCGTGATTGCTGGGATTGCGGAACATCTGCGCCGCGCGGCACACCACCACGGGCATATCGGCCGCGGTCAGGTGGAAGCGCTCGAACAGCGCCGCCGTGTCCGGATCAGTCTCAATGTCCACGTCATGAAAGGGCTGCCCGTTACGGGTCAGAAACTCCCGCAGTCGCAGCGAATCGGCCGAATGGCGCGACCCGAGCAGCGTGATTTCGCCGCTGTTGCTCTGGATGAGCGCCACGCGACGCAGAATGAAGGCGCGCATGAACAGCTCGCTGAGCTCCGCGTCGGTCTGTATGACATCGCGGATCTGTCCGGAATCGAGCGCAATGGCATTGCCGGGCCGCCGCACGCGCAGGCTCGTCTGCGCCGAGCTGCCGCGCAGCGTACTCATCTCTCCGCTGAAATCCCCCGCAGTCAGCAGGTACAGCAGCTGTCCCTCGCTCTCATCGGGCAGCAGAACTTCTATGCTGCCCGACAGCACCACGAACACGCGTCCCTGCCGGTTGCCAGGCTCCGCCAGCACTTCCCCGGGACGGATCTCGATACGCTGTCCGTGGGTCTCCAGGCGCGCGACCTGCGCGTCGCTGAGCTTGGGGAACATCTGCTCGCGCCGCTGGCGCAACATCTCGCTGACCACGACCCGTTTTTCCGTTGCGCCGCTCATGCCGCCGCACGCTAACACTTGGCGCCCGGGTCCGCAAAATACCGCGGCTTCGTGGCACAATCGGGACATGAGCCGCGAACATCCGTTTCAACTGACGCCCCCGATCGGCGCCACCGACCACCTGCTCGGCGAGGCTCATGCACCGGTGTCGGTGGTCGAGTACGGCGACTTCGAGTGCCCGAACTGCAAGCAGGCCGCACCGGCGGTGAAACTGCTGCTGGAGCGCTTCCCCGGTCGCATCAGCTTCGTGTTTCGTCATTTTCCGCTCGAGGAAGTGCATCCGCATGCGCTGCTCGCGGCGGAGGTAGCCGAAGTCGCCGCCGCGCAGGGCAAGTTCTGGCCCATGCACGATCTGCTGTTCGACAACCAGCTGCACCTGAAGGGTCCCAACCTGCGCGGCTACGCCGAGCGGCTGGGGCTCGACATGGCCCGCTACACCGCGGAACTCGACGATCACATCTACCTGCAGCGCATCCGTGAGCACGCCCGGAGCGGTCGCGACAGCGGCGTTCGCGGCACTCCGGGCTTCTTCGTCAACGGCACTATCCAGGACGTGTCGTTCGGCATGCACCGCCTGTTCGAGGCCGCGGAAGCCGCGCTGCGCCGCTAGCGCGTCCAGGGCGCGGTCAGTTCGGTCTCGATTCCAAAGCGCTCGATCGCATTCGCCACCACCACGCGATCCAGATCGCCGCGCCGCGACACCGCATCCAGCGCCGCCAGTGCGATGTGCTCCCGATCGACTTCGAAAAAACGCCGCAGTGCCGAGCGCGTGTCGCTGCGGCCGAATCCATCGGTGCCCAGCGCCGTGAATCCGGCTGACAGGTACGGCGCGATCAAATGCGGATAGGCGCGCACATAGTCGCTGGCCGCGATGATCGGCAAATCCCCGGGCAGGCATTGCTCCAGGTGTGATGCCCGCGGCCGCTCGCGCGGGTGCAGGCGATTCCAGCGCGCCACCTCGGCCGCCTCGCGCGCGAGTTCGCTGAAACTCGTGACGCTCCAGATCTCGCTCGAGATGTGGAATTGCTCGGCCAGCAGCGCTGCCGCGGCGATCGCTTCGCGCAGGATCGCGCCGGAACCCAGCAGTCGCACGCTGGCAACCGCCCCCTCGGCGGCCACGCTTCCGTAGCGGCGCATGCCGCGGATCACGTCCGCCGCCGCATCCGCGGGCAGCGAGGGTTGCGGGTAGTTCTCGTTGGCAACCGTCACATAGTAGAACTCGTCATCGCTCCGCTGCATCATCGAGCGCGCGCCGTGATCGAGAATGACGGCCAGCTCGCCCGCGAACGCCGGGTCATAGGCGCGGCAGTTGGGAACCGTGGCGGCGACCACATGGCTCGACCCATCCTGGTGCTGCAGGCCCTCACCCCCCAGCGTGGTCCTGCCCGCGGTGGCACCGATCAGAAAGCCGCGCGCACGCTGATCGGCCGCTGCCCAGATCAGATCGCCGACACGCTGAAATCCAAACATCGAGTAGAAAATGTAGAACGGCAGCATGCGCAGCCCGTGCACGCTGTAAGCCGTCGACGCGGCCACCCACGAGGAGAGCGCGCCCGCCTCCGTGATGCCCTCCTCGAGCAATTGCCCATCGCGCGCCTCGCGATAGGACAGCAGCGAGCCGGCATCCTCGGGCTCGTAGAGCTGACCGCCGGGCGAGTAGATGCCGATCTGGCGAAACAGATTCGCCATGCCGAAGGTGCGCGCCTCATCGGCGACGATCGGAACCACGCGCGATCCAAGCTTCTTGTCGCGCAGCAGATTGCTGAACAGCCGCACCGCGGCCATCGTGGTCGACATCTCCTTGCCGCCCGCATCGAGCGCAAACCCGCCATAGCCTGAGAGCGCGGGCACCGGCACCGGCGGTGCCTGCGCGCGCCGTGCCGGCAGGTAGCCGCCCAGCTCGGCACGCCGGGCGCGCAGATAGCGCAGCTCGGCGCTGTCCTCTGGCGGCTTGATGAAGGCCAGTTCCGCGACCTGCTCATCGCTGAGCGGCAGTGAGAAACGATCGCGCAGGCCGCGCAGCGACGCCGGGTCGAGCTTCTTCTGCTGGTGCGAAGTCATGCGCGATTCGCCAGCATCACCCATGCCGTAGCCCTTCTTGGTCTTGGCGAGAATCACGGTCGGCTGTCCCTTGTGCGCGCGCGCCGCGGCGAAGGCGGCGTAGAGCTTGCGCAGGTCGTGACCGCCGCGCTTGAGTCCATCGATATCCTCGAGCGACATATGTGCCACCAGCGCGCGCAGTTCCGGGTCGAGCTGGAAGAAATGCGCCTGGTTGTAGGCGCCATCGTTGGCGCCCAGGGTCTGGTACTGCCCGTCAGTGGTCTCCGCAAAGCGTCGCAGCAGCGCGTGATGCGTGTCGCGCGCGAACAGCGGATCCCAGTCCGAACCCCAGAGTACCTTGATGACATTCCAGCCCGCGCCCGTGAACAGGCCTTCGAGTTCCTGGATGATCTGGCCATTGCCGCGCACCGGCCCATCCAGGCGCTGCAGATTGCAGTTGATGATGAAGGTGAGATTGTCGAGCCGCTCGCGCGCTGCCAGCGTCAACGCGCCCACCGATTCGGGCTCATCCATCTCGCCATCGCCGAACACGCCCCAGACATGACGCATGGAAGTGTCGGCCAGATCGCGATTCGCAAGGTAGCGCATGAAGCGCGCCTGGTAGATGGCATTGATCGGACCAATGCCCATCGAACCGGTTGGCACCTGCCAGAAGTCGGGCATCAGCCACGGGTGCGGATAGGAGCAGAGACCGCGGCCGCCGACCTCCTGGCGGAAATGCGCCAGCTGTTCCTCGCTCAAGCGTCCCTCGAGAAACGCGCGCGCGTACACACCGGGCGCCGAGTGCGGCTGGAAGAACACCAGGTCGCCGTTGTGACCGTCGCTGTCGGCGCGGAAGAAATGATTGAACCCGATCTCGAAGATCTCCGCCGCCGAGGCGTAACTGGCCACGTGTCCGCCGAGCTCGCCATAGGCCTGGTTGGCGCGAACCACCATCGCCAGGGCGTTCCAGCGCAGAATCGCGGTGATGCGCTCCTCGATCGCCACATCGCCCGGATGCACGGCCTGCTGATCGAGCGCGATGGTGTTCCTGTAGGAGGAGTACGGCACCGCGTGTGTCAGAATGTCCAATTGACGCGCCTGCTCTTCCAGCTGCGACAATAGATACACGCCACGGGCCTTGCCGTGTCGGCGCACGACCGCCTCGAGTGCTTCGAGCCATTCCCGCGTTTCCTCGGGATCGGCATCGGTGGCTTTTTGCGCGGGCGCGGACATCGGTACTCTCCATTCACGGCATTGTGCGTCTAGCTTACGCGCAGCTTCCTGCAGCGGCAGCCGGTTTGGTGCCCCTGGGGGGTTGCGATATCATCGCGCTCCGTCATTGCTGAACTGAGGTCACCCATCATGGTCAGGCAACGATCTGCTCTCCTCGCGGCACTGCTTGCCGCGGCTGCAATCGCAGCACCTTCGTTGAGTTCCGCAGGCGTGGTGGTCGAAGTCGGCGTGGCGCCGCCTGCTCCACAGGTAGAAGTAGTTCCCGCGGTTCGGCCCGGTTACGTCTGGGCGCCGGGTTACTGGGCATGGCGCGGAGGCCGCCACGTGTGGGTGGGCGGACATTACATTCACGAGCGCCGCGGCTATCACTGGGTACCCGATGCCTGGGTACAGGCCGGCCCCCGCTGGCACTACGCTCCAGGCCATTGGGAGCGCTGAACGCCCGCCCCGGCGATCTCGTCAAGGACGACGGTAGCGGCGATAACTCGCTCGAGTTGCTGCACCGGTGGCTCAGTTGCTGTCTGCCGGCAGGCTTTGCCTCCGGCGCGGCGCCGATCATCGATCGGCCAGAAAGTGCGTTCGTATCCGAAGAAGCGATCCTGACCCGGGCAGTGGCGGACCGCCGCGATGAATTTCGCGCCGGGCGGGTCGCCGCTCGGCTGGCGCTCTCGCGCCTGGGTTGCGAGCCCAGTCCCATCCCCGCTCACGCCGAACGCGATCCGGTATGGCCGCGCGGCTTCATCGGCTCGATCGCGCATGCCAGCGGCATAGCGCTCGCTGTGGCGGCGCACTCGAACGGATTCCGCGGCGTCGGCATCGATCTGGAATCTGCCGCGCCGCTCGAACCGCGGCTGGCGGGGAGCGTCTGCCGGCCGGATGAGAGCGCACAGGCGCCGGCCCTCGCTGGGCTCGGCATCGATCACGCCAAACTCTGTTTCGTCGCCAAGGAGGCGCTGCTGAAAGCGATTCTGCCGTCACGCCGCAAGCCGCTGCGATTCGAGCAACTGCGCGTGGAATTCGACCCCGCGCGGCGCCTGTTCCGCGCCTGGCTCCAGGATCCGGCCGATCAGGACCGCCTCCGGCCCCTCGCTGGCGCCGGGATCTTCTATGGCACCCCGAACCTTCTGGCCGCGGTCTTTGTCATACCAGAGTGGGCCGAAAGGCGGCTTTCAGGCGCCGGTGTCTGACATAAACATGGCCACCCTGCGTACTTAATGTGCCGTTCAGGTTGGTTTAAGCTTTTGGGGCGTAAACTGGCACTTACCTGGGTCATACCCCATCGATCGAACCCGATCACGAGGCTTTCCATGAATGCCAATTCCATCTTCCACGGACTGCGGACCGCAGGGCTGGCCCTGATCGTCGGCGGCGCGATCGCAGCACCGACCAACGCGCTGGCTGCGGGTCACTTCGGCGGCGCCGTCGGCCACGTCGGAGGCGGCGGCTTTCACGGCGGCTACGGCTATCACGGCGGCTATGGCTATCGCGGCGGCTACGGCTATCGGGGTGGCTACGGATACCGGGGCGGCTATTACGGCTTTCGCGGCGGCTACGGCTGGGGTTGGTGGGGCTGGCCGGTGGGCGGGCTGTTCCTGGCCACTTTGCCGCTCTACTACTCGACCCTGTGGTGGGACGGCGTGCCGTACTACTACGCCAACGACAACTACTATGTCTGGAATGGCTCCTCGGGCGGCTACACCGCGGTAGCACCGCCGCCGCAGGTCTCGGCCCAGGCGAGCGGCCAATATGCGGGCAACCAGTATGCGGGTGCTCCGCAGTACGCGCAGCCCGCCGGTGGCACCGACCTGTTCGTCTACCCGAAGAATTCCCAGACTGCCCAGCAGCAGGCGCAGGACAAGCAGGAATGCAGCAATTGGGCTGCCTCGCAGCCGGGCGCTGGCCCGGGAAACCGCGGCGACAATCTGCGCGCGCAGACTGCCTGTCTCGAGGCGCGTGGCTATAGCGTGAAGTGACGGCGGTAGGCCCGATCGCGGTCCTGTTCGTCTGCATGGGCAACATCTGCCGCTCGCCCACGGCCGAGGCGGTGTTTCGCCGCCTCGCGCCGCAGCTGGCGCCCGAACTGAAATTCGAGATCGACTCGGCGGGCACTCACAGTTATCACATCGGCGCGCCCCCGGATGAGCGCTCGCAGCTCGCCGCGCGGGCTCACGGCATCGACATGTCCGATCTGCGCGCACGCGCGCTCCAAGCCGACGACTTCGATCGCTTCGACTGGATCGTCTTCATGGATGACACCAATCGCCGCGATGCCCGCAAGCACTCACGCCCGCAGGCGCGCGCCCGGTTGGTCCGATTGCTGGATTTTGCGCCCGATCAGCCGCTGCGCGACGTGCCCGATCCCTACTACGGCGACGCCGCGGATTTTGCCCGCGTCGCCGGTCTGATCGACACCGGCGTGCGCGGTTTTATCGCCGCGCTGCGGCAGCCTGTTTGACTGCGCCCTGCTTGGTCTGCACCGCCTGCATCAGCTTGTCGAAGGGCTGATTGAACTTGGCCACACCCTCATCCTCAAGCTGCTGCGTGATCGCATCGAGATTGATGCCAAGCTTCGGCAATTCCTCGAACACACCGCGCGCCTGCTCCAGTTGCTCCAGCAGTCGCGACGCAGGCTGACCATGGTCCCGATAGGCCAGCACCGTCTCCATCGGCATGGTGTCGACGGTGTCGGGACCGATCAACGCCTCGACATACTTCACATCGCTGTACTTGGATCCTTGGCGCTGGTGCTGGCCCATAGCAGGCGCTGTTGCTGGGCGCCCTTGGCCTTGAGCGCCATGAAGCGATCGTGCGCAAACACGTGCCGGTACATCTGGTAGGCCATCTTGGCACTGGCGATCGCCACTTCGCCGCGCAGCCCCTTGGCCTGCGCCGCACGCGCATCGCCCTTGGCGACCAGCGCATCGAGCATCGGGTCGACCACCGCATCGATGCGGCTGATGAAAAAACTTGCCACTGACGCCACCGACTTGATGGGCAATCCCTTGGCGGCGCGTTTCTCGAGTCCGCCGATGAACGCATCGATGACTTCCCGATATCGCGGCAGTCCGAACAGCAGCGTCACGTTGATGCTGATGCCCTCACTGATCAGTTGCTCGATGGCCACGAGGCCCGCGCGGGTACCCGGCACCTTGATGAACACGTTGGGGCGATTGAGCGCGGCCCAGAGCCGCCGCGCCTCGACCACCGTGCCTTCGGTATCGTTCGCCAGGTGCGGATTGACCTCCAGGCTCACGTAGCCGTCGGCGCCCTTGGTGGCATCGAACACGCCGCGAAATTCATCGGCCGCCTTGCCCACATCCTGCTGGCTCAACTGCTCATAGATGCCTACGGCGTCCAGTCCACGTCCGCTCAACGACAGGATCTCGCTGTCATAGGCATTGCTCTGCGCAATCGCTTTTTCGAAGATGGCGGGGTTGGAGGTCATGCCAGACAGCGAATCCTGCGCGATCATCGCCTTCAGCTGACCACTCGCGAACAGATCGCGATGGATGTAGTCGAGCCATACCGATTGACCGAGTGCCGCAAGACGATTTAACGGATTGTTTGGCATGTGTCGCCCCTTGATCGCAAAGCGCGAGTATGGCACCGAACGCGTCAGTATTCGAACTGATAGCTCAAGCCGATGCTGCTGCCCGGATCGTTCTGCGGCGTTTCGCCCTGGACCGTGCCGCCCCCGGTGCCCACCGTGGTCTGGATCTTCAGACTCTTGGTCAGTTCCACCTGCACCTGCGCCTGCGTGGTGCCGGTCGTGAACTGCTTGCCGCCGACATAGACGCGGCTCGAGACGTAGCGGCCCGCCTCGATGGTCGCGCCGGTGTTGGTTCCCTGTGCCGAGGGCCCCGCCGCGGTCGGCGTACTGGTGGTATTGCTGCTGATGGCCAGGCGATCCAGGCGCAGCTTGCGTTGCACGGCCGTCAGCGGGTTGTGGCCACCGCCGACGCCGCTCATCGTCGCCAGTGCCGCGGCGATCTGCGCCACCTGCAGTGTCGAGAGCTGGGCCGGGTCGGCCCCAACAGCAGCCGCGACAGAATCTGATCCTGCGGCTGCTCGGGTGTGCTGCTGACGTAATCACCGGCGCATCGGCATAGCCGCCGACATTGAGCATGTAGGTCACCCCATTGCTGACGTTGGTGGCGGTGAAGTCGCGCGTAGGATTGATTCTTTTTTCAGGCCGGTGCCGTTGAAGCTACGGCCGCTGGTAAAAGTGGCGTCGGCCCGGCCATGCTGATGGTGCCGTTGCGCATGTCGAAGCCGCCGCTGATCGCCGGCTCCTCGCCGGCGCCGCCCACGTGCAGTGCACCGCCGAGTTCCGCATTCAGGCCGCGGCCGCCCACGAACATCGCGCGCGGCGCATCGACCGCGATATCGTGATTGAGATGGTGGAGCTGGGCCTCGGCGGCTGCGGCGGCGCTCCGGCCCGACGCACATCCAGCACGGCCACACTCGGCGGCAGCGCATTGGGGATAGTCAGATTGGCGCGATTGAGGTGCAGCTTCCCTGCCACGTCGAGCTTCTGGCGCAGCGGCCCATTGACGCTTACGTCCATGTCGATATTGGCCGTGATCAGATCGCTGGCCAGCGGCCGGGCGTTGTGCGCCTCGAGTTTCAGCGACAGCGGCAGGCCCTCGCCCAGCCCCAGCGAGCCGCTGACCGATATGGTGCCCGGACCCGCGTGCGCCTCGAACTGCTGCAATTGCAGCCGACGCCATTGCCCACCAGCATTCCGGCGATATCGGTCAGGTGCAGGCCGCGCGGATAATATTGCAGATCCCCATGCATGATTTCGATGCGGCCCTGCGCGTCGGGCTGGCCAGTGTGCCCTTGATATCGGCATTGAGCGCCGCTGGCCGCACACCTGCGCCCACCCGCCTCGAGGATGAGATTGAGACCAGCAGATCGAAGGTCCCGGCGACCTTGATTGCCATCGGCGACCCGCGATTCAGCGGTACCTGTCCATGGCCTGCAGTTGCAGCCGCTCGCCGGCGTCGGCTTTCAGATCCACCTGGGCCACCGTCTGTTGCAGTTGCGCCTGCAGCACGACATTGCCGGCCAGGCGCGCACCGCGCCGCTGCGCGCGCGCAGGCCGTGTCCATTGACCGTTACGGTGCCGGTGGGTTCGGCGACGCTGCCGTGTAGATCCGCATCGAGGTCGATATCTCCCTCGGCCTGCAGCGTCGGCACCCACGGGTGCAGCACGGAGGCGGTCAGATGGTCCACCGATGCCGTAGCTGCAGCGCCGGCGTCAGGCGGCCCTGCACCTGCCAGGTGCTATCGCCCAGTCCCACGCGCAATGTTCCACGCTCACGCCATCGCCGAATGACAGCGCCGCCGGCGACAGCAGGCGCGCGGTCTCTCACGGTATTGAATCTCGAGGGCGCCGAGGCGCACTGTGCTTTGCCCAGTATCGAGCGTCGCCGTAGCGGTGGCCTGGGCGGTGGTATTGAGATCGCCCTCGCTGTTGGCTGTCAGCTTCACCGCCAGCGCGTTGAACGGACCCTGAATCTGGGCTCCCACAGTCACCGGCACGTCGCACCCACGGCGACCGTCGAGAGCTGCGGCGCCACCGCGAGTTGGGTCGCCAGTCCGTTGATATCCCCGGCGAGGTGCAAAGTTTGAAGCTGTTGCGGGGGACGCCGGGATCCTTGGCGTCGATTCGCACGCGCGCGCGGCCGCCCGGCACCGCCGCGTCGAAATCGACCCGCGCCGACACGCTGCCCTGCAGCGGCTGACCCAGCAGTCGCGCCAGGTCCCCCCGGCGTTCCATGGCCAGTTCGGCTCGCCCTGGGGCGCTTTCGCGGCCGTCGGCCAACGCATCTGGCCCTGCAGGCGCGCACTCTTCCATTCGCCGCGCTGGATCTTCGCTTCCGCGTGCCATCGGTGCGCTCGCGCGCTGACGTGAGGTTGATCGGCGCCTGGTCGAGCGCGCCGGTCAGCTGCACCTCTCCCACCGGTCGCTGCGGAAATTCGTGCACGCCCGGCTTCAGGCGGATCGGCCCGCTGCGGGTGCCAGTGAAGGCCAGCTGGCCGTCGGCATCCGCCGCCAGCGTCAGCCGGGGCGAAAGCCCTCGATTAGCCCCGTGGCGCTGGCCGTGCCGGCCAAGTGGCCCGGGCCAGAGCGGAGCAGAGAGAGGCCGAGTGAGTCAGCGAAGCCTTCCCCTCCAAGTGATTTGCGCCCAGGCCCTGGGGGTGCAGCCCGGCAGTGCGCCAGCCGCCTTGCACATAGCTCAAAGCCCAGGCTGCCGCGCGCGTGATCGCGAGTCCGCGGCTGGTCGAGAAGGCCAGTGACGCGCTCAGCGTACAGTTTGCGGCGCCAGCAGCCCCGCCAACGGCGCCTGGCCGCCACTGACCACAAGAGGTTGCCTGTGATATCCAGATCGCGCGCTCATGCGAGTGGGTGGCGAAAAGAAAGAAGGCAGTCAGCGGTACCGCGACCCTGAAGCTGCAGCGCAGCCGATGCGGCGACCTGCGCCGAGGTTGCTGCGGTGGAATTATTCCTGCCAGTTGCCGGCCCCATCGACCACGCCGCCGCTGCCAATGACCACTGCCCCACTGAGCACCGCCACAGGTGCAAAACACGTGAAATGAGCCAGAGGCAGGACCCGGCTTGTCCAGGTGCA
Source organism: uncultured Gammaproteobacteria bacterium (assembly GCA_963819195.1). Taxonomy (GTDB): domain Bacteria; phylum Pseudomonadota; class Gammaproteobacteria; order Steroidobacterales; family Steroidobacteraceae; genus FEN-1191. The sequence continues at coordinate 38,293 of CAWFVL010000017.1, read as the reverse complement.
TGAGCACGTGAGCCGTGATCGGTGCGGCCGCGAACATCGCCCCCACCCCGGCCGGGCAACATCAGCCGGCTGCCCGCGCGCATCAAGCATGCAGCACGCCGCCGCGTGGCCGCTTTCAAATTCGCCCCGAGCAGCCACGAGAGCTGCATGCCAGGGACGAGCAGTCCCCGCTCGCTTCGAGCGCGGCGGTGGTTTCCGGTGCCGTCGGCAGGCCGCTCCAGTGCCCAGTGAGATGCAGGCTTTGCCAGGCAATGCCCTGGCGTGGCGTCATCGCCTGCGAATCGAGCGCCACATCGGCGAGGAGAGGCCGCGCCGGTGTTTGCGCACATGACGTACCCCCGGCCCTGGCCGTCAGGGCCGCCCGCGGCAACCGTCGAACTTGGCCGCGGCAGCCAGTACGCGGGCCATCGATGGTGCAGATGGACGGTTGAGCGCACGATCGCCGGGCACCTGCGCCAGGGTGAGCCAGTCGAGCCTCCGGCGGCCTCTTCCAGGTCGATTTGAGCCTGCAGCGTGCGGTCATCGAACCGCAGAGTGGCGCGATAGGTGGAAGGCACCGCATCGAGCCGCCTGGCGGCCAGGTCGATGGAGGTGCGCTGGATCGATTCCCAAAAACCATGGCCCTGCAGGGTGAGCGCGGTGACATGCCCGCCAGTGCCGCCCCAGATCCACGCGCGCCACATCGAGCCGGTCGAGCTCGACGCGCGGCCAATGCTGCGGGCTTGAGTGTGGGATCGCGCGGGTAGGCGGGCGCGCGCTCCATCCGGACTTCCGCCGCGCTCAGTACCGCCGCCTTCACGCGATTCGACAGCAGCCGCAGCGGCGACCATTGCAGTTCGATCTGATCGACCGACAGCCACAGTCCCTGCGGGTCGCGCAGCTCCAGCCGGCGCAGCTCGAGCCGCTGCGGAAACTGACCGCCCAAACCGATCAGCTGCACATTGCCGTGAGTCAGGCGCGCGGTCAGCTGCTCGATCCAGCCGCGCCCGGTCGCGGTGTTGGCCGTGACGTACACGCCGATGAGCAGCAGCGCCGGGATGCCCACCAGCAGTGACAGTGCCCACAGCAGCACGCGGTGGCGGCGTCGCATCAGAACACCTGCCCCAGTCCCACGTAGACCTCCACGAATGGAAAGCCCTCCCCGGCAGGATGGGCACCGGGAAGCCGACGTCCAGGCGAATGGGTCCGATCGGCGTGTAGTAACGGATGCCGGTACCAAAGCCGAAGCTCAGGTTGCCGGAAAAGGGCCGGGTGGTTGCCGTGACATCGCCGGCATCGACGAAGAACACCGTGCCCCAGTTCTGGCCAATGCGCTGACGCAGTTCGGCGCCCACCGCTTCGATGGCCGTGCCGCCAATGGGATTGCCGTCCAGGAAGGAGGGGCCGACGCCCTGATAGGGATAACCGCGCACGGTCAGGCTGCCGCCGCCGTAGAAGCGCTGGTCGGGAGGCAGGCTGAATTCGCTGGCGCCCACGGCGAGGCCGCCCAGCGCGCGCACCGCGATGACGCTGCGGCCCGGTTTCGACCAGCCGAAGCGCGCCAGGTCGAAGTAGCTCGAGATCGTGCTCTGCACCACCAGGAAGGTGGCGCTGGCGGTGCCCGCAGGATTGCCGAGTGTGGCCACCGAATGGCCGGCGCCCAGCGATTCGGTGGGCGTCACGGTCAGCGTCGCGCGGAATCCGTGGCGCGGATCATCGAGCGGATTGGCCACGCCGGTGGTGTCGTACTTGGCACTGATCGGCAGCGAGATCAGCGTGTAGTAGCGCTGCACCTTGGCGCACAGCAGGGCGAGGTCGGCATCCGGCGGTGCCGGCGGCAGGCAGGAGGCGCCCTCCTGGACGATCTGCTCGTGCTCCAGGCCCAGCCCCGCGCTGACGGTCCACGAGGCGGAGAGCTTGCGGTTGAGCGACACGCCGGCGGTGGTGGCGGTCTGCTCGTAGGCGATCAGATCCTGCTTGAGCGCGGCCAGGCTGAACTGCAGCGACTGGTCGCGCGCCAGGAAATCGGGCTTGATGAGCTGGGCGGCAAAATCGTAGCCGAGGCCAGTGGTGGCATTGCCTCCCAGGTTGATGGCGCTCGCGGTCAGGTTGAGCTGCTCGGCATTGCCGAACAGATTCCGATCCGTCCAGGTGGCCCCGGCACTGCCGCCCAGGTCGCTCGAATAGGCTGCGTTGAGCGTCACCGCGTGGCGCTTGCGCTCCTTGAGGTCGAAGGTGATCGGCAGCCTGCCTTCCGGATCGAGCGCCGTGGCCGGTTGCACGGTCACACCCGCGAACACACCCAGCGACAGCAGATCCGATCGCGCGCGTTCGATGTGGCTCGGACTGTAGGGCTCGCCCGAATGCAGCAGCAGGCGCTTGCGGATGAAGGCCTCGTGCATGCGCGTGAGGCCGGTCAGCGCGATCTCGCCGATGCGCACCGACGGCCCCGCATCGACCTTCATCACCACATCGAGCACCGGCTCGTGCTGATCCTCGTACGCCACCGGCTCGTCGATCTTGGCCAGCGCGTGCCCTTCCTCCTGCAGCGCAGTCAGCAGCCGGTCGTGGGCCGCGAGCACGTTGGCGGCCACGGCCGGCGCGCCGCTCTCGAGCTGCATGGCGCTGCGGGCGGCGGCGCTGATCTCGCCATCGATCGTGACCTTCCGCAGATGAAACAGCGGGCCCAGCTCCATGGACACGTCCACGCGGGCGGGATGGTCCTTCGACAGCGCGGCAAGCTCATCGGCCAGCGCGGGATCGTCCAGCGCCTTGCCCTCGATCGTGATCGTCAGCGCGCGCCGGTAGTAACCGAAACTCTCGATGACGGTCGCCAGCCGCTCGCCATCGTCCTGCGCCCGGCCGATCAGGGCGAACGGACCCACCGGCGCACCTTTGCGCAGCGACTCGAGCTGCGAGGTCGCGTGCAGGGTCGAGTCCAGCGCCGAGATGCCGGTGGAGTGGATATTGACCGTATAGGGCTGCGGATCGGCAGCATCTGCGCGCGCGGCAATCCCGAGTGTCAACGCCAGCATCCAAAGGGCCATCCGCAATGGCCCGCGCCATCGTGGGTGGCGGTGCGAGTTCAAACTTGGTCTGCTCCTGCAACTTGCGTGGCGCTAAAGGCTAGGATCCCGCACCGGACCGAATCCCGCTATGACCGCGGTAGCACTCCCTTCGTTCCGCCGCCGGCCGGGCCGCTGTCGGACAAAGGCGACAGTGCATAGAATTGTAAAGCCTCCGGGCACTCCCGCAGCATCTCCCGGACAATGACCGTATGCAGTCGATATCCGAGACACCCGATTCGCCCCATGACGCCGGCTCCGGCTCGGCCGCCGCGCCGATGGCGGTGCTGCTGGTGGACGATGACCGCGAGCTATGCCGCATGCTGGCCGAGTATCTGAACCCGGAGGGCTTCAGGCTCACCGCCGTGCACGATGGTGATGAGGCCCTGTACTCGCTGGGGCGCCATCACTTTGATCTGATCGTGCTCGACGTGATGCTGCCGCGCTCAAGCGGCCTGGATGTACTGCGGCTGCTGCGCCAGAAAAATACCACTCCCGTGCTCATGCTGACCGCGCGCGGGGAAGACATCGACCGCGTCGTGGGCCTGGAGCTCGGCGCGGACGACTATCTGCCAAAGCCCTTCAACCCACGCGAGCTCGTGGCCCGCATGCGCGCCATCCTGCGGCGCAGCCTGCTGCTCGAACCGCAGGCCGGCCGGCGCGATCGCATAGATGCCGGACCCCTGAGCCTGCTGTTCTCGAGCCGCACCGCCAGCGCGCGCGGCGAGACCGTCACGCTCACGGGCGCCGAATTTCGCGTGCTCGAGGTGCTGATGCAGCAGATCGGCATCGTGGTCTCGCGCGAACAGCTCACGCGCCAGGTGCTCGGCCGGCGCCTGACTCCCTACGACCGCAGCATCGACACCCATATCAGCAACATCCGCCGCAAGCTGGCCGCGGTCGCCGACGAGATCTCGATCGTCAATGTACGCCGCACCGGCTACGTGCTGACCGTCGCTGAGCCGCCGGCAAAGAGCTGATGCGCAATCTGTACGTCAGGATCTTCGTCGCCTTCTGGATCGCGATGGTGCTGGCGCTGGTCTGCACCTGGATCACCACGATGTGGCTGGCCGACCAGCGCGCGGTGCGCGAGCAGTCGCGCCAGGATCAGCTCGCGCGCGAGGCCTCGAGCGTGCTGGCCGAGCATGGCGTACCCGGATTGCGGGACTGGCTGGCCGATGAGACCGCGCGCGTGCTGCCGGACCGGCTGTTCGTGATCGACAGTCACGGCAATGACCTGCTCGGGCGGCGCGTGCCGGAATTCCTGCGCGCGCGCTTCGGCCGCGGCAGTGTACCGGGGCACGTGCCGGAGCTGCCTCCCGACACGCGCGATGTGCGCTGGCTCTCGCAGCTGGTCTCCCCCAACGATGAGACCTACGCGCTGTCGCTGCTGCGCCTGCGGCGCGGCCCCTTCGGCCTGTTCAGTCCCACCGAGACTCCGATCGTGACCGCGATCGCGACGCTGCTGGTGAGCACCATCGTCTGCTTCCTGCTGGCGCGCTACCTGTCCGATCCGATTCGGCACCTGCGCGCGGCGACGCGCTCGATCGCCGCCGGCAATCTGGGCGTGCGCGTTTCGAGTCTCATGGGCAGCCGGCGCGACGAGCTGGGCATGCTGGCGCTCGATTTCGATCTCATGGCCGAACGGCTGCGCGCGCTGCTGGCCTCGCACCGCGAACTGCTGCGCGATGTCTCGCACGAACTGCGCTCGCCGCTGGCAAGACTGCAGATCGCGCTCGGCCTGGCGCGCCGCCCCAATGCCAACCTCGAGCAGGAATTCGACCGCATCGAGCAGGAAACCGCGCGGCTGGACGAGCTGATCGGTGAAATCCTGAGTCTCTCGCGCCTGGACGATCCCGGCGCGGGCGCAGGTGATGGAGCCGGTCAACCTCGAGGAACTGATCGAGACCCAGGTCGACAACGCGCGCGTCGAGGCGGAGCCCCGCTCGATCCAGGTGCTGATCCAGCGCCATGGCACCCTTGACGATCCAGGGCGATCGCGAACTGCTGTACCGCGCGGTCGAAAACGTGCTGCGCAACGCCGTGCGCTTCTCCCCGCCGGCGGCATCGTGGAAGTCGCGGTCGAACGCACGCCCGAGCAGGCGCTGATCCGCATCCGCGATCACGGGCCTGGAGTGCCCGAGGAATTGCTGGCGCGGATCTTCGAGCCCTTCTTCTGCGTCGCCAGCGCGCGCGATCGTGAATCCAGCGGCTACGGCATCGGCCTTGCGATCACCGCGCGCGTGGCCGCGCTGCACGGCGGCAGCGTGCGCGCCAGCAACGCCGAGGGCGGCGGCCTGGCGGTCGAGATCGCGCTGCCGCTGCGCGCCGCTAGCGCCAGCGCCTGCGTCAGATCCGCGCGCAGATCCTCGACCGCCTCGACGCCGATCGACAGCCGGCATAGCGTGTCGGTGATGCCGAGTGCCGCGCGCGCCTCGCTCGGCACGCTGGCGTGCGTCATGATCGCCGGATGCTCGATCAGGCTCTCGACGCCGCCGAGCGACTCGGCCAGCGCGAACAGCTCGCAGCGCTCGAGGAAGCGCCGCGAGTCCTCGATGCCGCCCTTGAGTTCGATCGAGATCATGCCGCCGAAGGCGCTCTGTCCGCGCGGATCGCGCATTTGCGCGCGCGCCAGCGCGTGCTGCGGATGCGAGGCCAGCCCCGGATAATGCACGCGCTCGACTTTCGGATGCCGCTCCAGCCACGCGCCAGCTCGAGCGCGTTCTCGCAGTGCCGCTGCATGCGCAGCGCCAGCGTCTTCAGACCGCGCAGCGCCAGGAACGAATCGAACGGACCGGCCACCGCGCCGACCGAGTTCTGCAGGAACGTCAGCCGTTCGGCCAGTTCCGGATTGTCGCCGACGACCAGCACGCCGTTGACGACGTCGGAGTGGCCGTTGAGATACTTGGTGCCCGAATGCATGACCACGTCGAAGCCGAGATTCAGCGGCCGCTGCAGGTACGGCGTCGCAAAGGTATTGTCGGCCGCGCACAGCACGCCGCGGCCGCGCGCCAGCGCGGCAATCGCCGCCAGGTCCGCGAGCTTGAGCATCGGATTGCTGGGCGTCTCCACCCAGATCAGTCGCGTTCGCGGCTCGATCGCCGCCTCGACCGCGTTCAGGTCGCGCAGATCGACGAACGTGAACGCCAGGCCCGCCGACTTCTGGCGCACGCGCGAGAACAGCCGCCGGCTGCCGCCGTACATATCATCCGAGGCCACCACGTGATCGCCGGGCGCCAGCAGCTCCAGCAGCGTCGAGGTGGCCGCCAGTCCGGAGGCGAAGGCGAATCCGCGGCTGCCATCCTCGAGGTCGGCAATGCAGCGCTCGTAGGCGAAGCGGGTCGGGTTCTGGCTGCGCGAGTACTCGAAGCCCTGGTGCACGCCGGGGCTGCGCTGCGCGTAAGTCGAGGTGGCGTAGATCGGCGGCATCACCGCGCCGGTGGTGGGATCCGGCGACTGGCCGGCGTGGATGACGCGGGTGGCAAAGCCGCTGCGTTGCTGCGTCGCTCATGGCCGCCCCTAACTGAGTTGCTTGCGCAGGTAGTTCAGCAGATCGATGCGCGTGATCAGGCCGACGAAGCGGCCGTGCTCGGCAACGATCGCCACGTGATCGCGCTGGAAGATCGGCAGCAGATCGCCGATCGGCGCATCGGGCGCAATGGTTTCGACGCTGCGCACCATGGCCGTGTTCACCGGATCCTGGAAGCGCTTCGGGTCGGTGTGCAGGTGCATCACCAGGTCCGACTCATCCACGATGCCGACCAGGCGCTCGCCCTCCATGACCGGAATCTGCGACACGTCGAACAGCTTCATGCGCCGATAGGCGAGCAGCAGGCTGTCGGTGGGCCGCAGCGTCACCGCGCCGCCTTCCTGGTAGCGGCGCACGATCAGGTCGAGCAGATTGCCCTGGCGCGGCCGGTCCAGCAGCCCCTGATCGAACATCCAGTAGTCGTTGTAGATCTTGTTCAGGTACTTGTTGCCGCTGTCGCAGACCAGCGTGACCACGCGCTTGGGCCTGGTCTGCTCGCGGCAGTAGCGCAGCGCCGCGGCCATCAGCGTGCCGGAGCTCGAGCCGCCGAGGATGCCCTTCCTTCGCGAGCACTTCGCGCGCCGTCGCGAAGCTCTCGGCATCGGAGATCTCGTAGGCGCCGCGCACGCGCGACAGATCGCAGTATCGGCGGAATCACATCCTCGCCGATGCCCTCGACCAGCCAGGATCCGGCGGGCTTCTGGATCTTGCCGGTCCTGACCACATCGACCAGCACCGAGCCCTTCGGATCCGCCAGCACCATCTCGACGTGCGGCGCGACGCGCGCGAAATAACGCGACAGCCCGGTCATCGTGCCGCCGCTGCCGACGCCGACCACCACGGCATCGAGCATGTGCCCGGTCTGCGCCCAGATTTCCGGCCCCGTGGTGGCCTCGTGCGCGAGCGGATTGGCGGGATTGGCGAACTGATTGACGTAGAAGCTGTTGGGCGTCTCGCGCGCCAGTCGCGCCGCCAGGTCCTGGTAGTGCTCGGGATGCCCCTTGGCGACATCGCTGCGCGTCAGCGTGATCTGCGCGCCCAGCGCGCGCAGATGCAGGATCTTCTCCTGCGACATCTTGTCGGGAATCACCAGCATCAGCCGATAGCCCTTCTGCGCCGCCACCAGCGCCAGGCCCAGGCCGGTGTTGCCCGCGGTGGCCTCGATGATGGTGGCGGGCGGATCGCCGCCGGGGCGCAGATGTCCCTCGCGCTCGGCCGCCTCGATCATCGACAGGCCGATGCGATCCTTGATCGAGCCGGTCGGGTTCTGGTTCTCGAGCTTGACGAACAGCCGGCAATGGCCGGCGTCCAGATGCGTCAGCTCGAGCAGCGGCGTGTTGCCGATCATCGACAGCACGCTGGACTCGGGCTTCATTTCTTCGAGGTATCCGCTGCTTTCGCCGCCGCAATGATCTGCTTGGCCTGCTCCGGCGTCAGTGCCGCACGGCAGTGATGGACGTGCGGTGCGGAATATCACCGCGCGCCACGACGTAGTCGTCCTTGCAGAGCTGGCCGTTGTGCTCGACATCCTCGAAGCCCAGCGTCTCGTGGAACTGCAGATCGAACACCGGCGCGAACAGCTTCACCAGGTAGGGATCTTTCCGCAGTGGCGCATAGACGATCAGCGTCGAATCGTCGATCACGGTCCAGTCGTTCAGATTCACCGTAAAGATGCATGCCTCGGTTCCGGGCAGCGGCGCGGGCGGCGCGTGCGGGGTCCCGGCCCCGTTGGTCGCGCAGCCCACGACCATCAGGATCAGCGGACTCAGCAGCGCCTGGTCCATCGGCGCCATGGGGGAAAAAACATGCTCACCTCCGCCGCGCACCCATGCGCGCGCGGCGAGGATTGTAGGCGCAAGAATGTCAGTGTGCGACCGGCGCGGGCCGATCGATCGGGCCGGCCGTCGCCGATGCGACAGCGGCGGCCGGGGCGGCTGCGGTGACCGCGCCGGGCGGCGCGACCGGCGTGGTGCCGGTGTCGCGGAGGCGGTGTCCGCCGTGGATTGCGCGGCGCTGGCGGCTGCCGGCGCATCACCCGCACCCGTGCCGCCGCGGCATCGGTCTTCTCGGCCGCTTCCTCCGCCTGCTGCGTCATGACGATGATGCTGATGCGGCGATTGATCGGATTGCGCGGGTTTTCCTTGTCGAACAGCACCGATGAGGACAGCCCCACGATGCGCGCGATCTTCTCGGTCGGCAGACCGCCGCCCTCGAGCGCGCGGCGCGCGGCGTTGGCGCGATCGGCCGACAGATCCCAGTTGGTCTCGCCCTTGGCCGCGGCATACGGCGTGGTGTCCGTGTGACCGGAGACGCTGATGCGATTGGGCACGCTGCCCAGGTAGGGCGCCAGCTCATGCAGGATCTGGCTGGTGTAGTCCTTGAGCTGGGCGCTGCCCAGATCGAACATCGGCCGGTTCTTCGCATCGACGATCTGGATGCGCAGGCCCTCGGGCGTGATATCGAGCAGCAGCTGATCCTTGAACGGCTTGAGCGCCTGGCTCTTGTCGATGGCCTGGCGCAGCTCCTGCATCAGCGATTCGAGCTTCTTGTGATCGGCCGCCTCGGTGAGCTTGCGGGCCGCCTCCTCCGAGGTCGGCATCTGCGCCGCCGCCGGCGTCGGTACCGGGGGCGCATCGCTGTTGACGGGGGTGCCGAGGCCGGTCGACATCGGACTGGCCGAGCGGCGCGCGTCCAGGCCGCCGCCCATGTTGATGACGCTGGTGCTGGCGCCGCCCGGACCCATCTGGCCCGGCGAGGGCTTGACCGATTTGCCCTGCTCCATGCTCGGGTTATTGAAATAGTCGAAGATCGCGGCGCGCTGTTCCTTGGTGACCGAAGCCACCAGCCACATCACCATGAAGAACGCCATCATCGCGGTCACGAAGTCCGCATAGGCGACTTTCCAGGCGCCGCCGTGATGCCCGGCAGCCTGCTTCTTGATCTTCTTGATGATGATCGGGCGCAGTTCTTTGCCGCCGCCTGCGCCGGCCGCACTCATGCCGCAACCCCCTGCTTCGGCGCCTCCTTCTTCTTGCCCTTCAGGTGAGTCTCGAGATCCGCAAAGCTCGGACGCACGTCCGACCACAGCAGTTTGCGCGCGAACTCGACCGCCACCGGCGGTGCATAGCCGCGCACGCTCGCCACCAGCGCCATCTTGACGACCTCGAATGCCTTGCCCTCCTCGTGCGCGCGATTCTCCACCGCCGAGGCGATCGGGCCGACGAAGCCGTAGGCGACCAGGATGCCGAGGAAGGTGCCGACCAGTGCGGCGCCGACCTTCTCGCCGATGGTGGCGGTATCGGCGCCCTTGATGGAGGCCATGGTGTTGACGATGCCGAGCACCGCCGCGACGATGCCGAATCCCGGCAGCGCATCGGCCACTTTCTGCATGGCGTGTCCGGGCTCCGCGGCTTCCTTGTGATGCGTCTCGAGTTCGTACTCGAGCAGGCTCTCGAGTTCGTTCGGATCCAGGTTGCCACCGACGATCAGGCGCAGACAGTCGGTGATGAATTCGATCATGTGATGATCCGCCATGATGCGCGGATACTCGGTGAACATCTTGCTCTTCTCGGGCGCCTCGATGTCCGCCTCGATCGCGAGCATGCCGGACTTCCTGATCTTTACCAGGATGTCGTACAGCAGCTTGAGCAGGTCGAGGTAGTCCGAGCGCCCGTAGCGTGAACCTTTCAGCAGTCCAATCGCCGCCCCGAAGGCGCTCTTGACGACCTTCAGGGTGTTGCTGGTCAGGAAGGCGCCGAGCGCGGCGCCAAGGATGATGATGAACTCGCTCGGATGCCATAGCAGCAGCAGGCTGCCGCCCTCCATGACGAAGCTGCCGAGCACGCTTCCGAGGACGAGAATGGAGCCGATGATCGATAACATGCGCAGCCACTACCGGTTGAAGCGTTCCAACTCCGTGTATCGGCAGAAACATGGGTTTCTTGAAGCCGGCGCGGACCGTATGACGGTCGCGAGGCGTGCCACTTTCTATTGTGGCGTCAGCGGCTTGCGAGTGAAGCGGGCGTTGCGCGCAGTGTGACGAATGTCACGCCTACAGGCGCGAGCTGACTTCGCGCAGGTATTTACGGAAGCCCGGCCCGACCGAGGAGTGCATCAGCCCGTACTCGACGGTGGCCTGCAGGTAACCGAGTTTGTTGCCGCAATCGAAGCGACGTCCGTCGAAGCGGTAAGCGTAGACCGGCTCGCGCTGCAGCAGTCGCGCGATGCCATCGGTGAGCTGGATCTCGCCGCCGGCACCCTGTCCGATCTGCTCGAGCTCATCGAAGATCGAGGCGGTCAGCACATAGCGGCCCACCACCGCGAGCGTCGAGGGCGCCACATTGGGCTTGGGCTTCTCGACGATGCTGCGGATCCGGTTGACCGGTCCATCGCCCGCATCGACCTGGACGATGCCGTACTTGTCGGTATCGGTGCGCGGCACTTCCTCCACGCCCAGCACGCTGCCGCCATGCTGCTCGTAGACGGCGGCCATCTGCTTGAGGCAGGGAACCTTGGCGTCGATCAGATCGTCCGCCAGGTGCACGAAGAAGGGCTCATCGCCAACGGCCGGCCGGGCGCAGAGCACCGCGTGACCCAGCCCCAGCGGCGAGGGCTGGCGGATGTAGATACAGGTCGCCTTGCCATTGCCCGGCAGCACGCTGCGCACTTCGTCGGCAAGCTCGGTCTTGCCCTGGGACTCGAGCAGCTTCTCGAGCTCCTCGTCGGTGTCGAAGTGATCCTCGATGGCGCGCTTGGAAGCACCGGTGATGAACACCAGGCGTTCGGCACCGGCAGCGATCGCCTCTTCCACTGCGTACTGGATCAGCGGCTTGTCGACGATGGGCAGCATTTCCTTCGGCGATGCCTTGGTGGCGGGCAGAAAGCGCGTGCCGCGCCCAGCCACGGGAAAGACTGCCGTACGAATCGGTTTCGCTGCCACTCTGGGTCCTTGAATTCAGTCGCGGATGGGTCGATCTGCGCCGCTATTGACGCGTTCACGCAGATCCTTGCCCGGCTTGAAGTGCGGCACATACTTGCCGGCGAGCGCCACCGCCTCGCCGGTCTTCGGATTACGACCCTGGCGCGGCGGACGGAAATGCAGCGAGAAGCTGCCAAATCCGCGGATCTCGATACGATCGCCCTGCGAAAGCGAATCGCTCATGATCTCGAGCATCTGCTTCAGCGCCAGTTCGACGTCCTTCGCCGGCAGATGCTTCTGCTTCGCCGTGATGATCTCGATCAATTCCGATTTCGTCATAGCGCCTCCCCGCCTGTTGGATGCGCTCAGCCGCGCTCGGGTGCGTTGATCTGCTCCTTGAGCAAGTCCCCAAGGCTCGTGCCGGTTGTCGGCGCATCGGACCGGTAACTCTGCACTGCCTCGGCCTCTTCGTGCACTTCCTTGGCCTTGATCGACAAGGAGATGGTGCGCGTCTTGCGATCGACTCCGATGAACTTGGATTCGACCTCATCACCGACCTTCAGCACCGCGCGCGCATCATCGATGCGATCGCGTCCGAGTTCTGAGGCACGCAGCTGACCATCGATGCCGTTGCCGAGGTCGATGACCGCGCCGCGCGCGTCCACTTCCTTGACCACGCCCTTGATGATGCTGCCCTTGGGATTTTCGGCGATGAAGGCCGAGAACGGATCCTTGGCAAGCTGCTTGATGCCGAGCGAAATGCGCTCACGTTCCGGGTCGATCGACAGCACCATGGCCTCGACCTGCTGACCCTTCTGGTAGTTGCGCACGGCTTCTTCGCCGGTCAGATCCCAGGAGATATCCGAGAGGTGCACCAGGCCATCGATGTTGCCCGGCAGACCAATGAAGATGCCGAAGTCGGTGATCGATTTGATCTGGCCCGACACCTTGTCGCCGCGATTGTGATTCTCGGCGAACTCCTTCCACGGGTTGGCCTTGCACTGCTTGAGGCCCAGCGAAATGCGCCGGCGTTCCTCATCGACGTCGAGCACCATGACCTCGACTTCCTGACCGGTATGCACGACCTTGGCCGGATTGACGTTCTTGTTGGTCCAGTCCATCTCCGAAACGTGCACCAGGCCCTCGACGCCATCTTCGATCTCGACGAAGGCGCCGTAGTCGGCAATGTTGGTGACCTTACCGAACACGCGCGTGTTGGGCGGGTAGCGCCGCGCAATGTTCTCCCACGGATCCGCGCCGAGCTGCTTCAGGCCCAGCGAGACGCGCGAGCGCTCGCGGTCGAACTTGAGAATGCGCACGTCGATCTCATCGCCCACCTTGACGACCTCTGAGGGGTGCTTGACGCGCTTCCAGGCCATGTCGGTGATGTGCAGCAAGCCATCGATGCCGCCCAGATCCACGAACGCGCCGTAGTCGGTCAGGTTCTTGACCGAACCGCGCACCACCGCGCCTTCCTGCAGGTTGTCCATCAGCGCACTGCGCTCGGCGGAGAATTCCTGCTCCACCACTGCGCGGCGCGACACGACCACGTTGTTGCGCTTCTGATCGAGCTTGATGACCTTGAACTCGAGCGGCTTGCCCTCGAGGTAGGCCGTGTCCCTGACCGGTCGCACATCCACCAGTGAGCCTGGCAGAAAGGCGCGCACATGATCGATCTCGACCGTGAAGCCGCCTTTGACGCGGCCGGAGATGATACCGGTGACGATTTCGCCGGCATTGAAAGCGGTCTCGAGCCGCGTCCAGGTTCGGGCGCGCTTGGCCTTCTCGCGCGACAGGCGCGTTTCGCCAGTGCCGTCCTCGACTGAATCGAGGGCCACCTCGACCGTCTCGCCGGCTTTAACTTCGATTTCACCGCGCTCGTTCTTGAACTGATCGAGCGGTATCACGGCCTCGGACTTGAGGCCGACGTTGACGATGACGACGTCGGGACCGACATCGATCACCAGTCCTGTCAAAATCATGCCCGGCCGAATACGTTGATTCGCCAGGCTCTGTTCGAACATCTCGCTGAAACTTTCGTGCATAGGCTCGTTCATAGACTCTCTCGCCCGTCTCCGGGCTTTTCCCTCCGCAGCGCCTCCGGCTCCGCGGGTCAGACATTATGAGGGTGCCGCATCCTGCAGCCCCGACCTTCGGCTCAATCGACTCGAATCCCCCGATTCGCTACCACAGGCCGCAGCTTATGGCCGTGCGCATAGATCTCGTCCGTCACCCCGTCGGCGTCCATGGCCGTCGAGTCCAGAACGATCGCATCTGCAGCCGGCACGAGCGGCGCCACGGACCGCGTCATATCCTTGCGGTCGCGCTCCGCGATGTCGAGCGAAAGGGCCGCAAGAGTAACACTCGAATCCTTGTCTTTCAACTGCTTATAGCGACGCCGGGCCCGCTCGTCGGCACTGGCGGTCAGGAAGATTTTGAGCACGGCGAGGGGGAAAACCACGGTGCCCATATCGCGGCCGTCGGCGATCAGGCCGGGAGCTTCCGCAAAGGCGTGCTGGCGTTCCAGCAGCGCATCGCGCACGGCTCCCCACGCGGCCACGCGCGATGCCCCGGCACCCGCCACTTCGGTCCGCAGCGAGCCTGTGACCTCGCGCCCATCGAGCAGCACCCGTTCCTCACCCGCGGCGTTGCTGGTGAATTCGACGCGCATGGCGCGGGCGATGCGCGCGTGTGCGGCCACATCCGAGCTGGCAACACCCGCGAGGCTCCCGGCCAGGGCCACCAGCCGATACAGCGCGCCGCTGTCGAGCAGATGCCAGCCGACCCGATGTGCCAGCAATCGGCTCACGGTGCCCTTGCCTGACCCGCTGGGACCATCGATGGTCACCACGGGCGCGGGGTTCGAGCCGGGCGCGGCTTTCACGCGACCTCCGCCAGATCCAGGCCCGCCTGCCTGGCCAGTGCCGGGAATCCCGGGAATGAAGTCGCGACATTGGCGACGTCGTCGATCTCGATGGCCTCGCGCGCCACCAGGCTCGCGATGGCGAATGCCATCGCGATGCGGTGATCGCCGTGACTGTCGATGCGGCCGCCGCCCATGCCGCCACCATCCATTCCACCGCCCTGGATGCGTATGCCGTCGGGCAGCAGCTCGCATTGAATCCCGAGCGTCGCCAGGCCGGCAGCCATGACCGCCAGCCGATCGCTCTCCTTGACGCGTAATTCCGCAGCCCCGGTCACGAGTGTCTCGCCGCGTGCCGCGGCCGCGGCGATGAAAAACACCGGAAACTCATCGATCGAGAGCGGCACCAGCTGTTCGGGCACGCGTATGCCCCGCAGTTCGCTGGCGCGCACATGGATGTCGGCGATCGGTTCCGGGCCGTCCTCACCGCGCCGCTCCAGGCGAATATCGGCGCCCATCAGCGAGAGCAGGTCGAGCAACCCGGTGCGTGTCTCATTGACCCCAACGCCGCGGATGACCACACCGTGCGCGGCCGCGAGACAGCCGGCGACGATGAAGAACGCAGCCGAGGAGAAATCCCCGGGCACCGCGATGCCGGTGCCACGAAGGCGCGCACCGCCCGCCACACTGACGCAGCCACCCTCGCGCTCCACCGTTACCCCGAACCCTTGCAACATGCGTTCGGTGTGATCGCGCGTGGGCGCCGGTTCTGTGATGCGGCTGGTGCCGTCGGCGTACAGCGCGGCCAGCAGCAGCGCGGATTTAACCTGCGCGCTGGCGATCGGCATGCGGTAGTCGATCGCGCGCAGGGGCGAGCCGCCGTGAATCTGTACCGGCGGACGTCCTTCGCGGGTATTGATGCGCGCGCCCATCAATCGCAGCGGTTGCGCCACGCGTTCCATCGGCCGCCGCATCAGCGAACTGTCGCCGATCAATGTGCTGTCGAAGGCCTGCCCGGACAGCAGTCCCATGGACAGTCGCATCGCGGTGCCCGCATTGCCCATATCCAGCGCCGCCGCAGGCGCGCGCAGTCCGGTGCGCCCGACACCGGTCACGCGCACCTCGGTTTCACCGGGCCGCTCGATCGTGACGCCGAGTGAGCGCAGTGCCACCAGCGTGGCCAGGCAATCCTCGCTGGCGAGAAATCCTGAAATCCCGGTGCCCCCATCGGCGATGGCCCCGAGCATCAGCGCCCGATGCGAGATGGATTTGTCGCCCGGAACGCGCAGCTCACCCTGGATCAGGCGTGCCGGCCGCGCGAGATATCGAGTCGCGCTGACGCTCATTGCAAGAGCGCGGGCAGCTCACGCAGCAGTCGATCGTTTTCGGCCGGCAGACCGATCGATACGCGCAGGTATTCACCCAGTCCGTAGCCACCGACCGGGCGCACGATCAATCCGACCTGCAGCAAACCCTCATAGATGCGTTGTGCCTGCGTGCCCACGTGGACCAGCAGAAAATTGCACGCCGAGGGCGCACACCACAGCCCCAGCGCGTGCAGTGCCTGCTCCACGCGCGCCAGTTCGCGCATCGTCACCAGCACGGTCTGGCGCATATGGGCCTGATCGGCCAGCGCCGCGGCCGCCCCCGCCTGCGCCACCGAGTTGACGTTGAAGGCCGGACGCAGCCGATTGAGCGTCTCGGCCACTTCCGGATGCGAGACCGCGTAGCCCACGCGCGCGCCGGCCAGTCCGTAGGCCTTGGAGAAAGTCCGTATCACCACGAGGTTCGGATGATCGGCCAGCCAGCGAACCCCGTCCTGCGTGCCGCGCTCGCGGCCATATTCGAAATAGGCCTCATCGAGCAGCACCAGGCTCGAGGGGGGCGCGCGCTCGAGCAGCGCCTTGACCTCCGCGGTCTGCGCCCAGGTGCCGGTGGGATTGTTCGGATTGGCGACGAATACGAGCCGCGTGTCCTCGCGGATCGCGGCGGCCATTGCCGCGAGGTCATGGCCGAGCGGCATGGCGCTGTCGCGAGCCAGCGCCGGCACCTCGATGCAGCGCGCCCCGGTGGCCTGGGTCACGATGCGATAGATCGCAAAAGCGTACTGCGAGAACACGGCACTGTGCGCTGGCGTCAGGAACGCCTCCGCCAGCAGTACCAGCAGGTCGTTCGAGCCGTTACCGACCGTGATCTGCGCCGGATCGACTTTCAGGTGCGCTGCCAGCTGCCGCTTGAGCTCGTGGCTGGCGCCATCGGGGTAAAGCCAGATCTGCTCGAGCGCTGCATGCATCGCCGCGAGCGCACGCGGGCTCGGCCCGTAGGGATTCTCATTTGAGGCCAGTTTCGCGACATCGCTCAATCCCAGCTCGCGCTCGAGTTCGGCGGCGGGTTTGCCGGGTATGTACGGCGCCAGGCCGCGCACCGATTCCACCGCCAGATGACCCGGATTGCGTGTCAGGCTCATCGGTTACAACACCGCTCGCGGGTATGATCCCAGCACGCGAAACAGCGAGGCGCGCCGTTTCAGTACTGCCAGCGCCTTGCGCACCGGTGCGTCCTCGGCATGACCCTCGATGTCGATGAAGAAGACGTAATCCCATTTGCGACGCCTGGATGGGCGCGACTCGATGCGGGTCATGCTGATGCCGAAACGCGCGAACGGTTCGAGCAGCCGCTGCAGCGCGCCGGGAGACTGGGTGTCGCCCACGGACAGCAGCAGCGTGGTGCGGTCCGAACCGCTCGGGCGCAGGATCTTGCGTCCGAGCACCAGGAAGCGCGTGGTGTTGTCGGAGCGATCCTCGATTTCGCGCGCCAGCAGATTCAGCCCGTAGACCTCGGCCGCGGTATCGCCTGCGATCGCCGCGGTGCCCTGCTCGTCGCGCGCGCGGCGCGCGCCCTCGGCATTGCTCGCCACGGGGACCCGCTCCACCTCCGGCAGATGCTCGTTGAGCCAGCCGCGGCACTGCGCCAGCGCCTGGCTGTGCGAGCAGACGCGCACTACCCGTTCCAGCGAATCCATCTTGCCCATCAGGCAGTGGTGGATGTGCAGTTCGACTTCGCCACAGATGTGCAGCGCCGTGGCCAGGAAGCGATCCAGCGTATTGGTGATCGTGCCCTCGCTGGAATTCTCGATGGCGACCACGCCGAAATCGGCGGTGCCGGATTCCACTTCCTGGAACACCTCATCGACGGTCGGCAGCGCCAGCGCGCGTACCGAGTGTCCGAAATGCTTGAGCACGGCCGCCTGCGTAAAAGTGCCCTCCGGCCCCAGGAATGCCACCTTGAGCGGCTCCTCCTGGGCGAGGCAGGCGGACATGATCTCGCGAAACAACCGCACGATCTCCTCGTCGCGAAGCGGGCCCTGGTTGCGCTCGAGTGCCAGGCGCAGCACCTCGGCCTCGCGCTCGGGGCGATAGAAATCGACCGTGTGGCCATCGGCGTGCTTGGAGATGCCGGCCTGCTTCGCAAGCTTCGCGCGCTGGCTGATCAAACCATGCAGCTGCTCATCTACCGCATCAATTTTAGATCTCAAGTTACTGAGATCGTTCTTCTTTTTCATCAAAACCTCAATCCGCTGCCTGCACGAGCCGCGCTGACAGCACGCCATGAATACCGCGCAGCTGCGCGAGCAGCGCCTCATCGGCCGGACCTTCGGCGTCGAGCAGCGTAATGGCGAATTCCCCCATCGAACGGTTCAGCAGCTCGGCGATGTTGAGGCCGGCACCGGCAAGACAAGTGGAGATCTGACCGACCATGTTGGGGATATTGCTGTTGGCGATGGCGATACGCTGCGAACCGGGCTGCCGTGGCAACACCGCTTCGGGAAAATTGACGCAATTGCGGATATTGCCGTGTTCGAGGAACTCGCGCAGCGTTTCAGCAGCCATGACCGCGCAATTATCCTCGGCCTCCAGCGTCGATGCGCCCAGGTGCGGCAGGGTGATCGCGCGCGGGTGATTCTTCAGCGCCTGGGTCGGAAAATCGCAGATATAGGCGCGCAGATGACCGCTGTCGAGCGCCGCCACCACATCGCTCTCCACCACGATGGGAGCACGGGCGAAATTCAGGATCACTCCGCCCGGGCGCAGCAGACTCAGGCGCTGCGCATTCACCAGTCCGCGCGTCGCCGCCAGCAGCGGCACATGCACGCTGACCAGGTCCGACCGTGCGAACAGATCGTCCAGTGACAGCGCCTGCTGCACGGAGGAGGAGAGCTGCCAGGCACGTTGCACGGTGATCTGGGGATCGTAGCCGAGCACCTTCATGCCCAGCGCCTCGGCACTGTTGCAGACCTGCACACCGACCGCGCCCAGGCCGATCACCCCCAGGGTACGGCCCGGCAATTCGAATCCGGCATAACGGCTCTTGCCCTTCTCGACCGCCGCGTCAATCGCCTCGTCCGTGCCGGTGAGCTCGCGCGCGAACGCCCACGCCTGGCAGATATTGCGCGCTGCCAGGAACAGTCCCGCCAGCACCAGCTCCTTGACGGCGTTGGCATTGGCGCCGGGCGCGTTGAACACCGGCACACCGCGGCGCGCCAGCGCCGCGACCGGAATATTGTTGGTGCCAGCGCCGGCGCGGGCCACCGCCAGCACCGACTCCGGGATGGACATCGAGTGCATGTCGGCCGACCGCAGCAGTACCGCGTGCGGCTCGCCAATCTGCGAGGCGACCTCGTAGCGGTCCCGCGGCAGACGCTCCAGTCCGCGCACGCTGATGTTGTTGAGCGTCAGTATCCGGTAACCCATCGACTATCCTTGGCACTATCCTGGGGCGTGACGGCGCTCGAACTGGCCCATGAATTCGGTCAGCGCGGTAACGCCTTCGAGCGGCATCGCATTGTATAGGCTCGCGCGCATGCCCCCGACCGAACGATGGCCCTCGAGATTCACCAGCCCAGCGGCACGCGCTTCGGCCAGGAACACCGCATCCAGTGCCGGCTTGGCGAGCGTGAACGGCACGTTCATCCAGGAGCGGCACGCGGGCGCCACCGGATTGCGATAGAAGCTCGACTCGTCGATGGCGCGGTAGAGCAGTTCGGCCTTGGCACGGTTGAGTTCCGCCATGGCGCCAAGGCCGCCGAGCCGGCGCAGCCACTTGAACACCAGCCCGGCGCAATACCAGGCAAAGGTCGGCGGCGTGTTGAGCATCGAGCCCTCATCGGCCATGGCTTTGAAGTCCCACACCGCGGGGGTGCCGGCGCGCGCACGGCCGAGCAGGTCTTCGCGCACGATCACCAGGCACAGACCCGCCGGGCCGATGTTCTTTTGCGCTCCCGCGTAGATCAGGCCAAAGCGCTCGATCTCGATCGGCCGCGACAGCAGCGTCGATGACATGTCGGCGACCAGCGGCGCCGGGGCCTGCGGCACGAACGGAAACTCCACGCCGCCGATGGTTTCGTTGGAGGTGTAATGCAGATAGGCGGCGCCGCTGCTTAATTGCCATTGGCTCTGCGGAGGCACATCCGTGTAGTGGCTGCCCGCGGCGTCGGCGGCCACATTGACGCGGCAGTAGTGTCGCGCTTCGCCGAGCGCCTTTTTTGACCAGGCACCGGTGTTGACGTAGTCGACCACGCTGTCGGCCGCGGCAAGATTCATCGGAATGGCGGAGAACTGGCCCGTGGCACCGCCCTGCAGGAATAAAACCTTATAGCGATCAGGAATATTCAGCAGCGCGCGCAGATCCGATTCGGCATCGCGCGCCACGGCCATGAAGGCTTTGCTGCGATGGGAGACCTCCATGACCGACATGCCGCCGCCGTTCCAGTCGAGCAGCTCGTCGCGCACCTGCTGCAGCACTTCGAGCGGAAGCACCGCGGGACCAGCCGAAAAATTGAACACCCGCACGCGAATATCCTTGAATTGAAGTGACAGGAGATGGGAGTTGTTACTTTAGCAGAAGGGTCGCAATCGACTTCGCGCCCGCGGTTGCGCCGTGCACTTTCGGCCGCTAGTCTCGCCTGTCCAGTTTGGGCGGCGGGTCACTGTTCCATGGGCGTCAAAGCAAAATCGCCGCGCGTACGGCGTGGGCGCGCGGGTGGCGCTGAGAAAACCGGTCTCGCGCGCTACTACGAATTGTACCTGGCGCTTGCCAATTCCCTGCGCGACGGCACCTACGCCGCCGGCGATGCGCTCCCCAGCGAGCCGGATCTCATGCGCAGATTCCGACTCTCGCGCTCCACCGTGCGGCGGGCACTGCAGCGGCTGCAACAGGAAGATCGCATCGTGCGCCGCCATGGCAGCGGCACCTATGCCACCGCATCGCCGGACGGGGAGCGCACGCAGTTCAGTCAGAGCAGTTTCATCGACAGCGCACGCGCGCTGGAATCGACCACCACCACGCGGCTGCTGCAGTATCGGCAGCTGCCGACACCGCCGCGGCTGCTGAAGCTGGCGCCGGAATTCGGGCCGACGGCACTGCACATCGAACGGGCGCGATCCTCGCGCGGCAAGCCCCATGCGCTGGTGGCCGCCTACGTCTCACCGAGATGGAGCAAGAAGCTCACGCGCGCGGCCGTCGGCAACCGCGCGACGGTGGTGGTCCTCGCAGACCTCGGCGTGTCATTTTCGATTGCGCACCAGTTCTATGGCGCCACGCTGGCGGACCAGCAGCGGGCCGAGAGCCTTGGCGTCGCCATCGGTACCCCGCTGCTGCACGTCATCAGCCTGTTTCGGGAATCGAACGGCCACGTCACGCATTTCGAGGAATGGTTTCTGCGCTCTGACATCCACAGCCTGCATTCGATCCTCGAACTGGCCTAGCGGATCGACTCAGACCGGATTGCCTCAGGCGGGATTGAGAGGCTCGGAGGAACTGCCGGCGCTGTCGGGCTGGGCGCCCTCTTCTGCAGCATCCAGGCCCTCGACGCGTTCCACAGCCGTGAGTCGCTCGCCCTCCGCCAGCCGGATCAGGCGCACGCCCTGGGTATTGCGGCCGACCACCGAGATGTCGGCCACCGGTGTTCGCACCAGCGTGCCGGTGGAGCTGATCAGCATCAGTTCCTGATCGGCGCGCACCTGCAGCGCCGCTACCGTGGCGCCATTGCGATCCGTGGTCTGCAGCGCGATCACACCCTGACCGCCGCGGCCGTGACCCGGGAAATCATCCAGCGGGGTGAGCTTGCCATAGCCGTTCTCCGAAGCCGTGAGCACGTGGCCTTCGCCCAGCACCAGCAGCGCGATCAGGCGCTGCCCTTCACCGAGTCGCACGCCGCGCACACCGGTGGCTTCGCGGCCCATGGGCCGCACCTCCTCCTCGTGGAAGCGGATCGCCTTGCCGCCGCTGGTGCACAGCAGGATGTCGCAGGTGCCATCGGTGAGCGCGACGCCGACGAGGGTGTCATCGCCGCGCAGATCCAGTCCGATGATGCCGCTGGCGCGCGGCCGCGAAAACGCCGTGAGCGGAGTCTTTTTGACGGTGCCGCTGCTGGTCGCCATGAAGACGAAATGCTGCTCGTCGAACTGCTTGACCGGCAGCACGGCGTTGATCTTCTCGCCCTCCTCCAGCGGCAGCAGATTGTTGATCGGCTTGCCGCGCGAACCGCGCCCGGCCTGCGGCAGCTCGAACACGCGCAGCCAGTAGACCTTGCCGCGATTGGAGAAGCACAACAGCGTGTCGTGCGTGTGCGCGACGAAGAACTTCTCGATGAAGTCCTCGTCCTTGACGGCCGT
Organism: uncultured Gammaproteobacteria bacterium; assembly: GCA_963819195.1. Taxonomy (GTDB): domain Bacteria; phylum Pseudomonadota; class Gammaproteobacteria; order Steroidobacterales; family Steroidobacteraceae; genus FEN-1191. The sequence continues at coordinate 16,266 of CAWFVL010000017.1, read as the reverse complement.
GGCGGATTTGCCGCGACCGCCGCGCCGCTGTGCCTGGTAGTCGGACACCGGCTGCGCCTTGGCGTAGCCCGCATGCGAGAGCGTCACCGCCACATCCTGCGGCTCGATCAGATCCTCGGTGCTGAGGTTCAGGTGATCAAGGCTGATCTCGGTGCGGCGCGCATCGCCGTAGTTTTCACGCACTTCGATCAGCTCGGCGCGCACCACTTCGATCAGCCGTTCCGGCCGCGTCAGAATGTCGGACAGATCGACGATCTCTGTTAGCAGGCCCTGGAACTCCTCGACGATCTTGTCCTGCTCCAGGCCCGTGAGGCGGTGCAGGCGCATGTCGAGCACGGCCTGCGCCTGGGTTTCGCTGAAGCGGTAGCCGTCCGCGGTCAGTCCATTGTCCAGTCCCATGCTTTCGGTGCGCGTGGAGACTTCGCCCGCGCGCGCCAGCAGTTCCGGCACGATGCCCGGCGGCCAGGTGCGCGCCAGCATGGCCGCGCGCGCCTCAATCGGTGTGGGCGAGGCCTTGATGAGCGCGATGACCTCATCAATATTGGCCAGCGCCACCGCCAGGCCTTCGAGCACGTGGGCGCGTTCGCGGGCGCGCCGCAATTCGAACACGGTCCGCCGCGTGACCACTTCCCGCCGGTGACGCAGGAAGGCATCGAGCATTTCGCGCAATGACAGCAGCTTGGGCTGGCCGTCGATCAGCGCCACCATGTTGATGCCGAACACGGTCTCCATGGGCGTCTGGGCGTAGAGATTGTTCAGCACAATCTCGGCCACCTCACCGCGCTTGAGCTCGATGACCACGCGCATGCCGTCCTTGTCGGACTCATCGCGCAGTTCCGCGATGCCATCGATATCCTTGTTCCGTACCAGCTCGACGATGCGCTCGAGCAGCCGCGCCTTGTTGACCTGGTAGGGCAGCTCCGTGACGATGATGGCCTGGCGGCCGCGTTCATCGATTTCCTCGAAGTGCGTGCGCGCACGAATCGACAGGCGCCCGCGGCCGGTCTTGTACGCGGTGGCGATCTCCTGGGCGCCATTGATGATGCCGGCGGTCGGAAAATCCGGTCCCGGCACGTGCTGCATCAGCCCGGCCAGTGAAATGGCCGGATCGTCCAGCAGCGCCAGGCAGGCGTTGACGATCTCGGTCAGATTGTGCGGCGGGATGTTGGTGGCCATGCCGACCGCGATACCCGAAGAGCCATTGACCAGCAGATTGGGCACGCGCGTCGGCAATATGGACGGCTCGTGCTCGGACTCGTCGTAGTTGGGGACGAAGTCGACGGTTTCCTTGTCGATATCGACCAGCAGCTCGTGCGCCAGCCTCGACATCCGCACTTCGGTATAGCGCATGGCCGCGGGCGGATCGCCATCCACCGAGCCGAAATTGCCCTGCCCGTCGATCAGCAGGTAGCGCAGCGAGAAGGGCTGCGCCATGCGCACGATGGTGTCGTAGACCGCGACATCGCCGTGCGGGTGGTATTTGCCGATCACATCGCCGACCACGCGCGCCGATTTCTTATAGGCGCGGTTATAGTCGTTGCCGAGCTCGCGCATCGCATGCAGCACGCGCCGGTGCACTGGCTTCAAGCCATCGCGCACGTCAGGCAAGGCCCGCCCTACGATGACGCTCATCGCATAGTCGAGATAGGATTTCCGCATCTCCTCTTCGAGGGTGACGGAGACGATTTCGCGGGCTACTTCGGTCACTCGTGTCAGGGCTTTATGTGGCTGCAATGGCGAATTTGTAGCCGAAAATTATAGCACAGAGAGGCCCTTTTCCGGCGCTGTGGCGGCATGCCGGGAGCACCGGGGCGCCACCCGGCCAGCAGCCGCAGCAGCGCCTCCATACACGCGGCTATACTGCGGCCATGAGCTTAGCTGACGCCGCAATATCATCTGCAACGGGGTCATCCCCGGGGCTTGTCCACCGAGGTGCAGAAATTCGATGCGCTGGCGCATGAATTCTGGGATCCGCGCGGCGCATTCCATCCGCTGCACGCGCTCAACCCGGTGCGTGTGGACTACATCGCGCAGCGAACCGAGCTGTCACAGCGCCGCCTCGCCGACGTGGGCTGCGGCGGCGGCCTGCTGGCGGAGGCGCTCGCGCGCCGCGGAGCGCGGGTGTGCGGCATCGACCTGGCACCGGCCATGATCGAGGTGGCGCGACTGCATGCGCATGAGAGCCAGCTGGCGATTGACTATCGCGTGTGCTCGGCCGAGCAGCTGGCACACAGCGATCCGGGTGGCTTCGATGCGATCACCTGCATGGAACTGATCGAACACGTGGACGATCCGGCGGCGCTGGTGGCGCAGCTGGCAACGTTGCTGCGGCCCGGTGGGGACCTGTTTGTATCGACCATCAACCGCAATCTGCGCTCCTTCCTGATGGCCATCGTTGCTGCCGAATATGTGCTCAATCTGATCCCGCGCGGCACGCACGAATATGCGCGGCTGCTGCGGCCAGCCGAGCTCGCACGGCTGGCGCGCGCCAGGGGGCTTGAACTGCGCGATGTCAGCGGCGTCGAATTCAATCCCTTCGCGCGCACCGCGCGCCTGAGCGCCGACGCCGGCGTCAACTACCTGGCGCATTTCCAGCGCGGCGGTTGAGCGGCGCTTGGGGCACGCGACTCCACTGGCCGCGGTGCTGCTGGACCTGGACGGCACGCTGCTCGACACCGCCCCGGACATGGTGCGCATCGCCAACCAGATGCGCGCTGACGGGCAATTGCCGCCCTTGCCCTTCGCCGATCTGCGCCTGCATGTCTCGCATGGTTCCGCGGCCCTGCTGCGCGCCGCGTTTCCGGACAGCGACCCGCTCAAGATCGCCTCGCTGCAGAGCCGCTTCCTGGAGCAGTATCGCGAGCACATCGCGCTCGAAACGCGACTGTTTCCGGGATTCGAAGAAGTGCTCGCGGCACTGGAGGCCAATCGCATTCCATGGGGCGTCATTACCAACAAACCCGGCTGGCTCACCGAACCGCTGATGCGGGAGCTGGGTCTGTACGAGCGTGCCGGGTGCGTACTGTCGGGCGACAGCCTGCCGGTCAGCAAACCAGATCCACTGCCGCTGATCACCGCGGCGCGGCGCATCGCGGTCGATCCCGAGCGCTGCCTGTATCTGGGCGATGCGCTGCGTGACGTGCAGGCCGCACGCGCCGCGCACATGACCGCGCTGGTGGCGAATTACGGCTATATCGGCCCGGCCGAGCGCGCCGCAGACTGGCCGGCCACCGCCTGGATCGATTCCCCCCTCGAACTGCTCGACTGGGTCGGCCTCGCGCGCGCCGGCTCCGGTTCGTGACATTGACATGGACGCCGCCGAACTCGCGTACGCAGCCTTAGGGTGTTTGCTGCTCTTCGGCATCGCCATCGCGGTGCTATGGCGCGCGTTCACGCGCTCCGAAGCACGACTGCGTGCCGGGGTGCAGGAACTCGCCAGCACCGCACTGCGCGACAACATGGATCTGTTTCTGAAACTCGCACGCGAATCCTTCGGCCGCGAGCAGGCCGATATCCAGGGTCTGCTGCGCGAGCGGGAGATGGCCTTCACGGCGCTGATCGAGCCGCTGCGGGGCGCCATCGAGAAGACCGAGGCGCAGGCGGCCGCCATGGAGCGCGAGCGGCGCGACACCTACAGCACGCTGCGCACGCAGATCGAATCGCTGGCACTCGGACAATCGGCGCTGCAGCGCGAAACGCGTAATCTGGTCACGGCGCTGCGCCGCCCGGAAGTGCGCGGCCGCTGGGGCGAGCTCACGCTGCGGCGCGTGGTGGAGCTGGCGGGACTGTCGGCACACTGCGATTTTGACGAACAGCCGGTGATCGGCAGCGGACCGGGCGCCCAGCGGCCCGACCTGGTGGTGCATATGCCCGAGGGCCGCGAGCTCGTGGTGGACGCCAAGACGCCGCTGGATGCTTATCTTGAGGCCATCGAGGCGCAGACCGATGAAGCGCGCGCCGCCGCCCTGACGCGTCATGGGCAGCAGGTCGCCGAGCGTGTGCGCGAACTGGCATCCAAGAGCTACTGGTCGCAGCTGCCGCGCAGTCCGGAGTTCGTGGTGTTGTTCCTGCCCGGCGATCAATTCCTCAGCAGTGCACTGGCCGAGCGGCCCGAGCTGCTCGACGATGCGCTGCGCACCGGCGTCATCGTTGCCACGCCATCGACACTGATCGCGCTGCTCAAGGCTGTGGCCTATGGCTGGCGCCAGGCCGCCGTGGCGGAAAACGCCGCGCAGATCCGCGATCTCGGGCAGGAGCTGCACCGCCGGCTCGCGACGTTCGCGAATCACATCGGCAGGATGGGTCGTCAGCTCGGCGGCGCGGTGGACGCCTACAACAGCGCCGTGGGCTCGCTCGAGCGCCAGGTACTGCCGGGGGCCCGCAAATTCGGCGAACTCGGCGTCAGTACCGCCGATCCGCTGGCGGGCCCGGAGCCGATCGAACAGGCCGTGCGCTCGCTGCGCACATCCGGCGAGGGAGAGACACCGTGAGCGGCGACCCCATGAACGCGGCCGCGCCAGCGGCCGACACCTATCGGCACTTCAAGCCCGCCAGCGATGCACTGGCCGGGCGCGTGATCGCGATCACCGGCGCGGGCGATGGCATCGGGCGGGCGCTGGCTCTGTCTGCGGCCAGTTATGGCGCCGAGGTGATCCTGATCGGGCGCACGGTATCGAAGCTCGAGCAGGTGCATGCCCTGATCGCAGCCCTCGGGCGTGCCGAGGCGAGCATCGCGCCGCTGAATCTGGAACGCGCCATCGCGCGCGACTACGACACGCTGGCCGATGCGCTGCAGGGCCGCTACGGCCGGCTCGACGGACTGGTGCACAACGCGGGCATTCTCGGCGCCTTGACGCCCATCGATCAGTACGACGTGCCGACCTGGGTGCGGGTGCTGCATGTGAACCTGACGGCGGCATTCGCGCTGACGCAGGTGCTGCTGCCCGCGCTGCGGGCCTCCGCGGATGCCTCGATCGTGTTCACCGGCAGTGGCGTCGGCCGCCGGCCGCGCGCCTACTGGGGCGCGTACGCCGTATCCAAGAGCGGCATCGAGACGCTCAGCCGCACGCTGGCCGACGAACTGGCGACCGAAGGGCGGGTGCGCGTCAATGTGCTCAATCCCGGCGCGGTTCGCACACGCATGCGCGCGCAAGCCTACCCGGCTGAAGATGCGGGCAAGCTGCCGCGGCCTGAGGAGGTATTGCTGCCTTATCTCTGGCTGCTGAGCGCAGCGAGCCGTGGCGTCAGCGGGCAGAGCCTGGATTGCCAACCAGGCTAGCGAGCTCTTCATCGGTCAGCGGCCTAAAGTGGCTGCGCGGCAGGGTGCGCGGCAGGCTCAGCGAGCCCAGGCGCGTGCGCAGCATGCGTACCAGCGTCACGGCGGAGCGCTCGAACAGCTGGCGAATGTCGTTGCCGCTGCAGCCGGCGGCGACCAGCCGATACCAGCGATTACTCCCCTCCCCGCCCGCCGGCTCGAGCAGCACGATCCGGATCGCACTGCCGCGATCGAGCATGCCGGCGCGGATCGACTCCTCCTGCTCGGGGCTGAGCTCGCCCCGCACCCGCAGGCTGAATTCCATCTCCAGGCCGCGCATCGCGCGCTGCAGCCGCGCAGCCGCGGCACCATCGGCCGTCAGCAGCTCGAGGCCGCCATCGACCAGCGGCAAGGGACTGACGCTGATGAAGCGCCGCCCCGCGCGGCGCGGCAGGCGCGAGGCAAGACTGTTGATGGCCGCGCCCGCACCGGCCGCATCGGCACCGCGCACGGGCAGCAGCGGCTCCCCGGGCGAGCGATGGCAGATGAACACGGGTGTGTCGGCCTTCGCGGCCGGTTGGCGGCGGATCAGGCGCCCGTCGAGCTTGATCTGATCCTGGGGTATCACGCGCATGCCGAGCTCAGCCGGCTTGCCGTTGACCGTGAGCCGACCGGCGCGGATCCAGCTCTCCGCCTCGCGCCGCGAGGCCAGCCCCAATTGCGCGAGCACCTTCTGCACCCGTTCGGCGTCGCCGGGGCGCGATCCGTGCGAAGCGGCCATCCGCGTCAGTCCGTGTCGTCGGCGGGTGCGGCTACCAGGCCTGAAGAGCGCGGCTGCGCCTGATCCTCATCGGCATCGGCCGAATCCGCCTCGGCGTTGAGCTCGGAGTCGCCGAAATCGTCATCGCTGCTGTCGGCGCTGTTATCGGCTGCATCGACGGCGAGCTTCGGGGTGGTGGCCTCATCCTCACTGCCCACCGGCAGCTCGAACTGCGGATCGATCTCCCCGAGCGAGCGCAACTGCGCCAGCGGCGGGAGGTTATCCAGGCTCTTGAGTCCGAAGTAGTCGAGGAAGTCGCGCGTGGTGCCGAGCAACTCGGGCCGCCCGGGCAGGTCGCGATGACCCACCACGCGGATCCACTGCCGCTCCAGCAGCGTGCCGATGATGCTGGAATTGACCGCGACACCGCGCACCGCCTCGATCTCCGCGCGCGTGATCGGCTGGCGGTAGGCGATCAGCGCCAGTGTCTCCAGCAGGGCGCGCGAATAGCGCTGCGGCCGCTCCGGCCACAGCCGTGCGACGGCAGCCGCGTACTGGCGGCGCACCTGGATGCGAAAGCCCGCGGCGGTCTCCTGGATTTCGATCGGCCGCGAGACGTAGTCCTGGCTCAGCGCCTCGATCGTCTCGCGCAGCGCGGAGGGCGAGGGCCGCGACCTCTCCTCGAACAGCTGCGCGATCTCGGCCAGCGTCAGGGAACGGCCGGCCGCGAGCAGCGCCGCTTCGATGATATTCCTGATTTCCGATTCGCTCATGAGGGCAGCTCCTCATCGACTGGATCGTTGTCGGCGACCAGATGGAGTGTACGGTTTGGGGAGGCGCTGCGCACGTGCAGCGGGGCGTACGGCTCGGTCTGCGTAAATTCGATCAGCCCTTCGCGCACCAGTTCCAGGATCGCGATGAAGGCCACCGTGACGCCGGCGCGGCCTTCATCGGCCGTGAACAGCCGCGAGAACTCTATGAAGCTGCCCTGCTCCAGTGCAGCGAGGATATTGCTCATGCGCTCACGCACCGACAGCGGCTCGCGCTGCACGTGATGGTGCGCGAACATCTCGGCGCGCTGCGCCACCTCGTTGAAGGCCGCCAGCATTTCCTGCAGCGTGACCTGCGGCACGGCGCGCACCGCCGGGCGGTCGCGCAGTTCGGCGCTGGCCTGCCACACATCCCGCTCCAGGCGCGGGATCAGGTCGATATCGGCCGCGGCGCGCTTGAAACGCTCGTATTCCTGCAGTCGCCGCACCAGCTCGGCACGCGGGTCTTCCTCGCCCAGGTCGCCGGCGCCGGGCGGCCGCGGCAGCAGCATGCGCGATTTGATCTCGGCCAGCGTCGCGGCCATGACCAGGTACTCGCCGGCCAGCTCGAGCTGCAGGTCCTGCATCAGCTCGATGTAATGCGTGTACTGGCGAGTGATCTCGGCGATCGGGATATTCAGGATGTCGACGTTCTGGCGCCGGATCAGGTAGAGCAGCAGGTCCAGCGGTCCCTCGAATGCCTCGAGGAAAATCTCCAGTGCCTGGGGCGGGATGTACAGATCGCGTGGCAGCTGCGTCATCGGCTCGCCGTTGACCACGGCGAACGGCATCTCGGCCTGCTCGGGCGCCGCGACCAGCTCGGGCTCCGGGGGCGGATTGGACACCACGATCTTCAAATCCGGTTTCATATGGGGAGCCTAACTCGTTAGCTGCGCAGATGCATCGCGCGACGAACATCATCCAGCGTCTCGCGCGCCGCTTCGCGCGCTTTCTCGCCGCCCTGGTGGACCAGGTTCGGGATCAGCTCGGGATTTTCCTGGAACTCCTGGGCGCGCTTGCGCATGCCCTTGACCTCTTCCACCACGCGTTCGATGAGCGGCGCCTTGCAATCCAGGCAGCCGATGCTGGCGGAGCGGCAGCCGGCGGCAGCCCATTCGCGCGTGGCCTCATCCGTATACAGCTTGTGCAGGTCGAACACCGGGCAGATATCGGGATTGCCCGGGTCGGTGCGCCGCACCCGCGCCGGATCGGTCTGCATGGTCCTGAGCTTGACGGCCACCACGTCGGGATCCTCGCGCATGGCAATCGTATTGCCGTAGGACTTGGACATCTTGCGTCCGTCCAGCCCCGGCACCTTGGGCGAGGCCGTCAGCAGCGCCTGCGGCTCGGTCAGGATGCTGACCGAGGAGCCTTCCAGGTAGCCGAGCAGCCGCTCACGATCGGCGACCGTGATGCGCGTATTACTGCCCACCAGCGCGCGCGCCCGTTCCAGCGCCGCGGCATCCCCGGTTTCCTGGAAGCGGCGGCGCAGCTGCCGATAGAGCGTGATGTTGCGGCCACCCAGTTCCTTGATGGCGCGCTCGGCCTTCTGCTCGAAGTCCGGCTCGCGCCCGTAGAGATGGTTGAAGCGGCGCGCGACCTCGCGCGTGATCTCCACGTGCGCCACCTGGTCCTCGCCGACCGGAACGAAGGCGGCGCGATAGAGCAGGATGTCGGCGCTCTGCAGCAGCGGATAGCCGAGGAAACCGTAGGTTGCCAGGTCCTTGTCCTTGAGTTGTTCCTGCTGATCCTTGTAGGTGGGCACGCGCTCGAGCCAGCCCAGGGTGTGATCATCGACAGCAGCAGGTGCAGCTCGGCGTGTTCGGGCACATGCGACTGCACGAACAGCGTCGCGACCCCGGGATTCAGGCCCGCTGCCAGCCAGTCGATCAATACCTCGTGGATCGCGGCGGGGATGCCGGCGGTGTCCTCGTAGCCGGTGGTCAGCGCGTGCCAGTCCGCGACGAAGAAAAAGCACTCGTACTGGTATTGCAGCTCTACCCAGTTGCGCAAAGCGCCGTGGTAGTTGCCCAGATGCAGCGCGCCGGTGGGGCGCATGCCGGACAGCACGCGCTTGCCTGGGGGAACAGCACTCACCGTGGTCGTTTACCCGCGTGGGTGACGGGCCCTAAGCCGATACAGAGATGATTATACGGGGTTCGGAAGAATTCCGCGGCCCTGGCGCACCACCACCGGTGGCGAGACGGCCAGATCCACCACCGTGGTGGGCTCGATACCGCAGTGGCCGCCATCGAGGATCGCATCGAGCTGATGCTCCAGGCGCGCCCGGATCTGCTCGCCATCGGTGAGCGGCATTTCATCGCCGGGCAGCAGCAGCGTCGAGCTCATGAGCGGCTCATTGAGTTCAGTCAGCAGCATGCGCGGCACGATGTGATCGGGCACGCGGATATCCCAGCAGCCGCTCACGATCGGCCACCGTGATGCGCGTGTTGCTTTCCACCAGCGCCGCGCGCGCTCGAGCGCCGCCTCATCGCCGGTCTCCTGGAAGCGCCGGCGCAGCTGCCGATACAGCGTGATGTTGCGGCCGCCCAGTTCCTTGATGGCGCGCTCGGCCTTCTGCTCGAAGTCCGGCTCGCGCCCGTAGAGATGATTGAAGCGGCGCGCGACCTCGCGCGTGATCTCCACGTGCGCCACCTGGTCCTCGCCCACGGGAACGAAGGCGGCGCGATAAAGCAGGATGTCGGCGCTCTGCAGCAGCGGATAGCCCAGGAAACCGTAGGTTGCCAGGTCCTTGTCCTTGAGCTGCTCCTGCTGATCCTTGTAGGTGGGCACGCGCTCGAGCCAGCCGAGCGGCGTGATCATCGACAGCAGCAGATGCAGTTCGGCGTGCTCGGGCACATGCGACTGCACGAACAGCGTCGCGACACCGGGATTCAGGCCCGCGGCCAGCCAGTCGATCAGGACCTCGCGGATCGCGGCCGGGATGCCGGCCGTGTCCTCATAGCCCGTGGTCAGCGCGTGCCAGTCGGCGACGAAGAAAAAGCACTCGTACTGGTATTGCAGCTCTACCCAGTTGCGCAAAGCGCCGTGGTAGTTGCCCAGATGCAGCGCGCCGGTGGGGCGCATGCCGGACAGCACGCGCTTGCCTGGGGGAACAGCACTCACCGTGGTCGTTTACCCGCGTGGGTGACGGGCCTTAAGCCGATACAGAGATGATTATACGGGGTTCGCGCCAACTTCCCACTCGATGCCGGCCAGTTTTCCGCGGCCCTGGCGCACCACCACCGGCGGCGATACCGCCAGGTCCACCACCGTCGTGGGCTCGATGCCGCAGTGGCCGCCATCGAGAATCGCATCGAGCTGGTGCTCGAGCCGCGCCCGGATCTGCTCGCCATCGGTGAGCGGCATTTCATCGCCCGGCAGCAGCAGCGTCGAGCTCATGAGCGGCTCGTTCAGTTCGGTCAGCAGCATGCGCGGCACGATGTGGTCGGGCACGCGGATGCCGATCGTGCGGCGCTTGGGGTGCTGCAGCCGGCGCGGAGTTTCCCGCGTCGCGGGCAGCAGAAAGGTGAACGGCCCGGGAGTCGCTGCCTTGAGCAGCCGGAACTGCCAGGTATCGATGCGCGCATAGCGCCCGATCTCGCGCAGGTCGCGGCACACCAGCGTGAAATGATGGTGCTTGTCGGCGCCGCGGATGCGCCGCAGGCGCTCGAGCGCCTCGGCATCGCCGATATGACAGCCCAGGGCATAGCAGGAATCGGTCGGGTAGGCGATGACGCCGCCCTCACGCACGATCTCGGCTGCGCGCCGTATCAGGCGCAGCTGCGGATTGACCTCGTGCAGATGAAAGTATTGGCTCATTTCCGGCAGTCACAGGGCGGTTTCGTTATCATAGCGGCATGCAAGCGTTGTTCGATCTTGCGCCCGTGGCGGCTTTTTTCGTGGCCTATTGGCTCGGCGGGATTTATGTCGCCACCGCGGTGCTGATGGTCGCCATGGTGCTGCTGCTGGTGGTCGATCTGGCTGCGCCTGGGGCGCATCCCGCCGCTGCATCTGCTCAGCGCCGCGCTGGTGCTGGTACTGGGCGCGGCGACGCTGATCCTGCGCGATGTGCGCTTCCTCAAATGGAAACCGACGATTTTCCTCTGGCTCGTGGCCGTGGTGGCGGTCGGCAGCGCCTGGTTCAGCGCCATGCCGCTGGCGCAGCGGCTGCTGCAGCCGATGATCGCGCACGCCGAAGCGCTGCCGCGCGCGCTGTGGCTGAAGCTCAACTGGGTCTGGGTGGTCTTCTACGCGCTGCTGGGCGCCCTGAATCTGTGGATCGCCTACCACCGCAGCGAGCGCGATTGGGTCAATTTCAAGTTCTTCGGCCTGACCGTGGCCTTTGCGCTGTTCGCGATGGCGCAGGCGGCCTGGCTGGCCTCGCGCCCTGAAGTACGTGCGGCCCAAGCCTCGTGAACAAGCCTCGTGAGCACGCCTGCCGCCACACGCTCGCGTCCACCGCGCGCCGCATCGAACACCTGCTGCAGCAGCGCCTCGAGCCCACGCACCTGGAAGTGCGCGATGAATCGGCCGCGCACGTGGGGCATGCCAATGCGGGCAAGGGGCACTTCCGCGTCAAAGTCGTGTCTACGTGCTTCGCGGGCTTGAAGCCGCTGCAGCGTCATCGCCTGGTCAACGAAGCGCTGTCAGCGCTGCTCGCAATGATGTGCACGCCTTGGCCATGGAAACGCTGACTCCTGATGAGTTTTTTAAGTAGTTGTTGTAACTAACTGAGAGATCTGATGAAAATTCTATGGAAACTGCCGCTGATTGGCGTCCTCGCACTCGTCGGCTGCACCAAGAATGGCTCCACGACCGACACCAAGACGCCGGCTGAGAAGCCCGTCGCCACCGTCAACGGCGTGGCCATCAGTCGCCGCGATGTTCGAGTTCTACGCCAAGAACACGGCGGGCAAGCCCGTCGGCGGAGCTCACGGTGGATCAGCGCAACCAGCTGCTCGACAACCTCGTGCGCGGGGAAGTCGTGGCGCAGGAAGCGGAGAAGCAGGGACTGGACAAGACCGGCGACACCGCCTCGCTGCTGCAGCTCTCGCGGCTGCAGATCCTGGAGCAGGCCGATGCCGAGCAGTACCTCAAGGACAAGAAGGCGACCGACGCGGAGCGCCAGGCCGAGTACGACTCCCAGGTCGCGCTGATGCCCAAGACGCAGTACCACGCGCGGCACATCCTCGTGACCAGCCAGGAGGCTGCGCAGAAGGTGCTCGATGAACTCAAGAAAGGCGCCAAGTTCGAGGATGTGGCCAAGAAGGAATCCATCGACTCCTCCAAGGAGCAGGGTGGCGATCTGGGCTGGTTCTCGCCCTCGAGCATGGTCAAGCCGTTTGCCGACGCCGTGGCGGGACTCAAGAAGGGCGAGACCACGCCGACCCCGGTGCAGACCCAGTATGGCTGGCATGTCATTCAGCTGATCGACACGCGCGAGACGCCGGTGCCGCCGATCGATTCAGTCAAGGATCGCCTGGATCAATACGTGCAGAACAAGAAGTTCAAGGCCTACCAGGACGAGCTGATGAAGACCGCCAAGGTCGAGAAGACGCTCTGAGCGCGTCACTCGCGCGGCGGCGCCTGGCCCGCAAGCAGTTGCGCCAGGCCCGCCTCGTCCAGCACCGGCACGCCCAGCTCCTGCGCGCGCGTGAGCTTGGAGCCCGCATCGCTGCCGGCGATCACGTAGCTGGTCTTCTTTGAGACCGAGCCGCTGACCTTGGCGCCGAGCGCGGCCAGGCGCTCGGCGGCCTGTTCCCGCGTCAGGCCCGAGAGCGTCCCGGTCAGCACCACGGTAAGCCCCGCCAGCGGCGCAGCGCGCCGTGCGGGGCCGTGCGGGCACTGGCAGGGCGGTCCCTCGGGCCAGGTCAGGCCGCGCTCGCGCAGCCGCCTGATCTCGCGCGCGTGACGCGCATCGGCCAAGAAACTCGTGCACGCTCGCTGCAATCACCGGCCCCACATCCGGGCACCGCCAGAATCTGCTCGGGCGATGCCGCCTGCAGCGCGGCGAGCGATCCGAAATGATCGGCGAGAGCCTTGGCGGTGCTCTCGCCGACGCCCGGAATGCCAAGTCCATTGAGCAGGCGCGGCAGCGTGGTCTGCGGCTGTGCTCGATCGCGGCCAGCAGGTTGGCCGCCGACTTCTCGCCCATTCGTTCCAGGCCCATGAGCTTCGTGCTGTCCAGCGCGTAGATATCGCTCGGCCCATGCAGCAGATTCTGGTCGACCATCTGCTCGATCAGTTTATCGCCCAGTCCCTCGATATCGAGCGCCCGGCGGCTGGCGAAGTGCCGCAGCGATTCCTTGCGCTGCGCGGGGCAGACGAAGCCGCCGGTGCAGCGCGCGGCCGCCTCGCCCGGGGTGCGCACCACAGGCGATGCGCACACCGGGCAGCGCTCGGGGAGCTGCGCGGGTTCCGGCGCGTCCTTGCCGGTCGGGCGCCGCTCCAGCAGCACGCGCACCACCTCCGGGAATCACATCGCCGGCACGCCGCACCACCACGGTGTCGCCGCGCCGCACATCCTTGCGCTCGACCTCATCCATGTTGTGCAGCGTCGCGTTGCTGACTACCACGCCGGCGACCTTGACCGGATCGAGCCGCGCCACGGGCGTCAGCACCCCGGTGCGGCCCACCTGGAATTCGATCTCGCGCACGATGGTGAGCGCCTCATCGGCCGGAAACTTGTGCGCGATGGCCCAGCGCGGCGCACGCGAGACGAAGCCGAGGGTCTCCTGTTCGCGCCGTGAATTGACCTTATAGACCACGCCGTCGATCTGGTAGGGCAGTTCGGCGCGACGCGCGCCGATCGAGCGGTAGTAGGCGAGGCATCCCTCGACGCCCCGCACCAGTTCGATCTCGGGACAGGTGCGCAGTCCCCAGGCGCCGAGCTGCGCGATCAGCGCGCTCTGGCTCGGCGGCGGCTCCCCACCCTGCCACTGTCCGACGCGCGTAGAAGAACGCGGCCAGCGGACGCCTGGCGGTGATGCGCGCATCGAGCTGGCGCAGGCTGCCGGCGGCGGCATTGCGGGGATTGGCGAACACCTTCTCGCCGCTGGCGGCGGCCGCGGCATTCATTCGTGCGAAAGCCCTCCAGCGGCATGAACACCTCGCCGCGCACTTCGAGCAGCGCCGGTGCAGCTGCCGCGCAGCCGCAGCGGAATCGCCTTGATGGTGCGGATGTTCGCGGTGATGTCCTCGCCGGTAGCGCCATCGCCGCGCGTGGCGGCCAGCGCCAGCTGGCCGTCACGGTAAGTCAGCGAGACGGCCAGCCCGTCCAGCTTGGGCTCGGCGTCGTACTCGAGCGTGTCGGTTTCGATATCGAGCCGGCGTGCGCACGCGACGATCGAAGTTGCGGATGTCCTCATCGCTGAACGCATTGTCCAGCGACAGCATCGCCACGCCGTGGCGCACCTCCTCGAAGCCCGCGGCTGGCTGGCCGCTGACGCGCTGGGTCGGGGAATCGGGCGTCAGACAGCTCGGGATGCGCGCTCTCCAGATCGCGCAGTTCGAGCATCAGCCGGTCGTACTCGGCGTCGGGCACCGAGGGCTCATCGAGCACGTAGTAGCGGTAGTCGTGCTGGGCTATCTGATCGCGCAACTCGGCGACGCGCCGGCGCGGCGCCGCGCTCATGCGAGATTTTGCATGCGCTCGCGCAAATCCTCGAGCCGTTCGGCATCGAGTGGATGGCCCGTCTCATCCTGCACGCGCGCTGGCAGGCGCTGCGAGAGTTCACGCGCCGTGTCGAGCAGATGATCGAGCGCCGCGCCCGGCGAGAGCGGTCCGGGCAGCACCGTGAAGAGATTGATGCCGGCGAGGCGCTGGAAATCCATGTTGACCGGATCGAGCACGCCGGGCTTGCTTAGGCTGGCCACGCTCAGCAGCGCGCGGCCGTCCTCATCGGCCTGATGATAGATGCCGAAGCGGCCGTGCACGAAACCGCAGGCCGTGATGGCGAGGCGCACCGCGCGGCCCGACAGCCGCTCATTCGCCGCCGGCACGATGCGCAAGGCGACGATGTGCCGCTCGCCCTCGGGCGGCCAGTCCAGCACCACCGGCCGCGGCGACTCTGATCCCGGCGTCGACCGGCTCGCTGAGCGTGGCGGGCCGGGCGGCAGCCTCCGCCGTGCCCGCTTTGATCGTTTCGGGCTCTGTGATCGCTGGCGCCCACAGCGGATCCGCCGGCGCCACCGCCTCGGTGGCGAGCTCGGTATCGTGCCCGCTGGCGCGCGGTTCAGGCGCATCGAACGATGCCGACGCGTTGATGGCTCCGATGAATGGAGCGCGTGCATCGCATCCGCATCGGCCAGGATGGATTCGGCGCGCATGGCTTCCATCGCCGGCAGGTCGGGCAGCTCCGGCGCTGTCGACGCGCGGCGGAACGCCGACGGGCCGTCGACCTTCGGCCGCTCGGCCGCTGCAGTCGCCCATCGAACCCATCTGCGGCTCGCTGCGCCGGCTGCCCGGCGCCGCGCGGCGTCGCGCATCCCTGGCGGCGTCGCCCTGGGCCTGGCGCGGCTTGCGCAGCTCCCAGGCCGCCAGCGCCACCAGGAACACCAGGCCGGCCAACAGCAGAATGAAGCGCAGTTCTCCCATTTTTTGCTTATACGGCGGCTAGCTTGACGGCCTCATCGATATCGACCGCGACCAGGCGCGACACGCCGGGCTCGTTCATGGTCACGCCGATGAGCTGCGACGCCAGCTCCATCGTGACCTTGTTGTGAGTGATGAAAATGAACTGCACGCGCCGGACATCTCGCGCACGATGTCGCAAAAGCGCCCGACATTGTGCTCATCCAGCGGCGCATCCACCTCATCGAGCAGGCAGAACGGCGCCGGGTTCAGATCGAAGATCGAGAACACCAGCGCCACCGCGGTCAGCGCCTTCTCGCCGCCCGAGAGCTGCGAGATGGTGCTGTTGCGCTTGCCGGGCGGGCGCGCCATGACGGCGACGCCGGCCGCCAGCGGATCCTCGCCGACCAGTTCCAGATAGGCGTGGCCGCCGCCGAACAGGCGCGGAAATTTTTCCTTCAGGCCGGCGTTGATGCGGTTGAAGGTGTCCTCGAAGCGCGAGCGGGTTTCCTTGTCCATGCGCCGCATGGCCTGATCGAGAGTCTTGAGCGCATCGCTGACATCGGTGAACTGCCGATCCAGGTACAGCTTGCGCTCGCTCTGCTCGGCCAGCTCGTCGATGGCCGCAAGATTCACCTGGCCGAGCTTCTCGATGTCCGCCCGCAGCTCGGTGAGCTGCTGTCCCATGCTGCTCGATGCCGGCATCCCCGGTCCAGCGCCGCGATCACCGCGGCCAGATCGCACTGCGTGGCCGCGAACTGATCGACCAGCGCTTCGCGCCGCACGCGCGATTCCTGCGCCGCCAGCCGCGCCTGCTCCATGGTCTCGCGCGCCGTGGTCACGCGCGACTGCGCCGACAGGCGCCGCT
>CAWFVL010000016.1:0-46216 GCA_963819195.1 uncultured Gammaproteobacteria bacterium | reverse complement strand
CCGGCAATTCCACGCAGTGCTCTTCGGCCGGGAGCCGCCCGTGACGGTGCTGGCTGCACGCTCGCTGCGCAAGGACTACCGCTCACGCACGGTGGTGCGCGATCTGTCGCTCGAGATCCACACCGGAGAGGTGGTCGGGCTGCTCGGACCCAACGGCGCCGGCAAGACCACGGCCTTCTACATGATCGTCGGACTGGTGCCCGCCGATGGCGGCTCGATCCTGCTCGATGATCGCGATCTCACGCCGCTCAGCATCGATCAGCGCGCGCGCCTCGGGATCGGCTACCTGCCGCAGGAAGCCTCGGTGTTCCGCAAGCTCTCGGTGGCCGACAACATCATGGCGATCCTGGAGCTGCGCGCCGAGCTCGATCGCGCCGATCGCGAACAGCGGCTCGAGGAGCTGCTGGACGAGCTGCGCATCGCCCATGTGCGCAACACCCGCGGCATGTCGCTGTCCGGCGGCGAGCGCCGGCGCGTCGAGATCGCGCGCGCGCTGGCCGCCGAGCCGCGCTTCATCCTGCTCGATGAGCCCTTCGCCGGCGTCGACCCGCTGTCGGTGCTCGATATCCAGCGCATCATCCGCGAGCTGGCCGCGCGCGGCATCGGCGTGCTCATCACCGACCATAACGTGCGCGAAACCCTCGGCGTCTGCGCCCGCGCCTACATCGTCGACCGCGGCGTGGTGATTGCTTCCGGGTCCGCGGAGCAAGTCCTTGCCAACCCACAAGTCCGTGAGGTGTACTTGGGCCAGTCGTTCCGCCTGTAATCGATCGGAGCGGCCCTGTTTACCCTTATTGTTCATAGACTTATCTTCTATACGGCGTCCCACGCGGCGCCCGAGTGCGGCCTCCTAGGCACGTTTCATGCTTAAGCCCTCCCTGCAGCTGCGGCTGGGCCAGCAGCTGACGATGACGCCGCAGCTGCAACAGGCCATCCGGCTGCTGCAATTGCCGACCATCGAGCTGCAGGCGCATATCCGCGAACTGCTCGAGTCCAACGTCATGCTCGAGCAGGACGAGGACACCGAAAGCGGCACCTACGAGCAGCTTTCCACCTCCGAGACCGCACCGGAAACTGCCGCCACCCCTGAAGAGCCCCCGGTCGAAGTCGTCGACGACGTCTGGACCGACCGCTCGGTGGGCCCGGCGGAGAATCCCTGGAGCGGCGGCGATGATGACCGGCAGCAGGAATTTGCCGACTCCTCGGGTCAGTCGCTGCGCGATCACCTGCTATGGCAGCTCGAACTGGTACGCCTGGAGCCGCGCGAGCTCGCGATCGGCCGCGGCGATCATCGATGCCATCAACGACGACGGCTATCTCTGCGAGCCGCTGGATGTCATCGGCGCGAGCCTCAAGCCCGAATTCGATCCCAGTGCCGATGAGGTCGAGCGGATGCTCAGCATCGTGCAGATGCTCGACCCGGCCGGCGTCGGTGCGCGCTCGGTCAGCGAGTGCCTGCTGCTGCAGCTCGAGCAGCTGGGCTCGGAGACCCCGGGCCTCGCCACTGCCAAATCGATCGCGCGCAACCACCTGGAACTGCTGGCCGAGCGAGAACTCACGGCGCTGCGGCGCGAGCTGCGTACTTCGGATGAGGAACTCGCCATGGCCGTGGCGCTGGTGCGAGCCTGCCATCCGCGGCCGGGATCCATCCTCAGCGGCAGCGCACCCGAATACGTGGTTCCCGATGTCTTCGTGCGGCGCACACCGCGCGGCTGGTCGGTCGAGATCAATGCCGCGACGCTGCCGCGCGTGCGGCTCAATCAGGGCTACGCCAGCCTCATCGGCCGCAGCAGCAGCCACGCCAGCATGCGCACGCAGCTGCAGGAAGCGCGCTGGCTGCTCAAGAGCCTGGAGATCCGCAACGACACCCTCACCAAGGTCGCCCGCTCGATCGTCGAACGCCAGGCCGAGTTCCTGGACCACGGCGAGGAGCACATGCGTCCCATGATTCTGCGCGACATCGCCGAGGCCATCGGCATGCACGAATCAACCGTCTCGCGCGTCACTTCGGGCAAGTACATGCACACCCCGCGCGGCGTGTTCGAGCTGCGCTATTTCTTTTCAAGCCAGGTGGAAGGCAACAATGGATCGGGCACCTCCTCGACCGCCATTCGCGCCAAGATTCGCAAGCTCATCCGTGAGGAGGATTCGTCCGCGCCGCTGAGCGACAGCCGTATTGCCGAAATTCTCTCCGGCGAGGGAATCCCGGTGGCACGGCGCACGGTCGCCAAATATCGCGAGACGATGGGACTCGCCCCATCCAACGAACGCAGGCGAGTCAACGGCAAGTGATATAGCCAACGTCAGACAACGAGGAGACGAGATCATGCAATTGAGCGTCACCGGTCATCATGTCGAGATCACGGCATCCATGCGCAGCTACGTCGAGAAAAAGCTCGACCGCATCGTCCGACACTTCGATCACGTCATCGACACGCATTTCGTGCTGACGGTGGAGAAGCTCATGCACAAGGCCGAGGCCACGCTGCGGGTTCGCGGCGAAACCATCCACGCCCTCGCCAGCGACGGCAATATGTACGCCGCCATCGACGCGCTGGCCGACAAGCTCGAACGACGGGTACGCAAGCACAAGGAAAAGCTGACCGATCACCATGCGCTGGAAGCCCAGAAAAGCGTACGCCTGTAGCGCGTCCACGAGGCCAGCGCCGTCCGCACTGCCGGCGGCGCTGAGCCCGCATCCTTTCGCGGGCACGGCTATCGGCCTGGAGCCTCTGGCGTGCGCCTGATCTTTCTGAGCGGATTGTCCGGCTCAGGCAAGAGCGTGGCGCTGCACATGCTCGAAGACCTGGACTTCTATTGCATCGACAACCTGCCGGCGGCACTGCTGCAGAGCTTTATCTCCCACACCGTGCTCAGCGGCTCGGGAGTCTACAAGCGCACGGCGATCGGAATCGATGCCCGCAATCCCGATGCCGACCTGGCCACCGTGCCGACGCTGCTCGATGAACTCAAACGCAGCGGCATCCAGTGCGAACTGCTATTCCTGGTCGCCAGCGATGAAGAACTGCTGCGTCGCTACGCGGAAACGCGCCGCAAGCACCCCATGAGCCGCCAGGGCGAGAGCCTGCACGATGCCATCGCGCTCGAACGCGCGGTGCTCGAACCGGTGGTCAATGCGGCCGATCTCGTTATCGACACTTCGCGCATGGGCGTGCACGAGCTGCGTGAACTCATCAATCGCCGGGTCGAAAAGCGGCGCCGCGATCGCATGTCGCTGCTATTCGAATCCTTCGGCTTCAAGAACGGGATCCCGGGCGATGCCGACTTCGTGTTTGATGCGCGCTCGCTGCCCAATCCGTACTGGGAGCCGACCTTGAGACCGCTCACGGGGCGCGATGAACCGGTCATTCATTTTCTCCAGGCACAACCTGGTGTCGCGCGCTTTATCGATGAAGTCGCCACTTTCGTCGAGGCACGGATTCCTGAACACCAGGAGGCCAACCGCCGCTATCTGACCGTGGCGGTAGGATGCACCGGGGGGCAACACCGCTCCGTCTATATCGTCGAGCAGCTCGCGGCGCGCGTCGCCGCTCGTTGGCCGCACGTAGTGCTGCGGCACTCGGCGCTGACCGACTCCTCCAGGACCATCCGCGCGCTCGGCAGCGTCGGCTGAATCGCCGCGCGCGCCGTCAGCCGCCCGCGCGCTTGGCCGGGAAGCCTCGCTTGATGAGTTCCTCGACCAGTTTGTCGCGATGTTCGCCCTGGATTTCGATCAATCCGTCCCGGACCGTGCCGCCGCTGCCGCAGCGGCGCTTCAGCTCCGTCGCCAGCGCCTCGAGATCCATCGCCGAGAGCGGCAACCCGGTGATGACCGTGACGCCCTTGCCGGCGCGACCCTGCGTCTGACGGCTCACGCGCACCACGCCGGCATCGGCCGGCCGCAGCGGCTTGCCCTTGGCACTCTTGCAGACACACTGCGCCACCGGCCGGCGGCACCCCGGACAGATGGCCCCGATGCCTGTGCTGTAGACGATGGTCACGAGGATCCGGAGAGACAGGCTGGCCGAGCCGCTGCATGCAGCAGCGAACGTCGAAGTTGCGGCGCCAGGAGCAGTGTCAGCAGGCCGCCCGCGGCAACGATGGCCGCATGCAATAGCCAGAATCGGGATGGCGACAGCCGTTCATAGAGTCCACCAAGCCGACCGCTGATCGTGCTGCCAGCGAAAATCGAAAGGTAGTACACACCTATCATCATGGCGTTGACGGCTGGCGGCGCAGCGCGCGAAAACAATGCGAGGGCAATCGGCGCAACGAACAGATAGCCCATGCCACTGATGCAGTGATACGCGAAATCCCAGGCGAGTGGGACGCTCCGGGGGGCACCAGAGATCAGCCCCGCCGCGGCCAGCCAGGCCAGTGCGGCGCCAAATATGAGGCAGCCGATTCCGAGCTTGGCTATATCGTCGGGTTCGATGCCGCGTCGAGCCTGCCAGCGCCACAATACGATCACTGGCGGTACGAGCACGACCGCCATGAGGCCATCGATGGATTGCAGCCAGGGCACCGGCACCGTCCATCTTCCGACCATCAGATCAAGATGATCGCGCGCCCAGAGGTTATAGGTGTTCCAGCACTGCGACTGTGCAATCCAGAACAGGGTCAACAGAGGCAACATGAGCCACAGGACGAGGACGATGCGTCGCTCCGCCGGCCCGAGCCGGACACGCGCTTTTAACTCAGCGCCAGCAGGATCCGGCGGCACGAAGCGATATCCGGACGTGTAGACGGCCAGACCCACCAGCATGCCGACTCCGGCGAATGCAAACCCCCAGTGCCAGCCGTAAATCTGAGCGAGCGCGCCAGTGATGATCGGGGCAACGAAAAAGCCGGTGTTCACCATCGCTACATAGATCTGGAATCCATCATCGCGGCGCCGATCGTCCTTTGTATAGAGATCGCCCAATTGGGAACCGAGATTGCCGCGCAGACAACCGGCACCTGCAATAAGCAGCAGCAGCGCCACCAGGAACGACTGTTCGAAGGCCATGCAGAAATGGCCGACGCTCATCAATAATGCGCCCAGGATCACCGTGCGCCGTCGACCTAGCAGGCGATCGCCGAGCAGACCTCCGAATACCGGAGTGAAATAGATCAGCCCGACGTAGAGACCGAAGATCTGCGTGGCCAGTGCCCGAATTGATAACGGTCCTGTAACCGCTTCAATGCCGCTGCGCAAAGAGGCGAAACCGACAATGTGTTCGATGTGCCCCGGGAGCAAAAGCTGCTCGACCATATAGAGAACCAGCAGGGCCGTCATGCCGTGGAACGAAACGCGATCCCAGAGCTCGGTGCCGGCCAGAATGATCAGTCCGCGTGGATGCCCGAGCAGATCATTTTCCGGTGGCGCCAGTTCCGCCGACGCTGCGACGGCTACTGGTTCGCTCAGCGTGGGCACGACTGCCACAACGGCCCGCAAACCGCCATCGTCCACTTGCCGTCTCCCTGCAACGACCTGCGCGATCTTCCCGCATGTCCGGCGGAGTAACAAGAAGCAATGCGGCTGCGTGCGCTGTGACAGCAAGCCGGCCGTCTGTGCGACAATTCCCCGCCCCCATAATTACCGTCAGGCGGATCCGTGGCGATCGAACTCAAACACCATCACGGCGGCGTCAGCGTCCCCAATCTCGACGAATCGATCAAATGGTATGGGAAAGTGCTGGATTTCGAGGTCGAAAAGATCTTCGACATCCCACAGATTCCCGCCAGGGTGGCCATGCTGCGGCGTGGCGATCTGCGCATCGAGCTATTCGAGGTCCCGGGCGCCGCGCCGATGTCGCCCGACCGGCGCATACCGGATCGCGACGTACACACCCATGGGAACAAACATGTGGCCTTCGCCATCCGGGATGTCGATCCGGTGGAGCAGGAACTGCGAGCACGCGGTGCCGACATCGTCTGGGTCGGTCGGTTCAAACACGGCTCGAACATTTTCATCCGCGACAATGCGGGCAATCTGATCGAACTGGTCCAGGAACCAGCCATGTGGGGCGGGTGAGGTTGCAGCACTGACAAACGTGCAAGAGAGCATCGAGGAGTCAGCTGGCCGGTTGCGTTTCGCCCTCGTGCACGTCTATCACTGCGCTCCCCCTGACGCCCCTGCCTCCATGCCCGCGATATGTGGTCGGGGCAGGATGGTCGTCACATCGAGTGGCGCCCCGCAAAGAAAATCCATGAGCTCCTGGCGCTGGTGCATTGCATCCTTGTAGCCGAGCGCGATCAGCTCGGAAGTGAAGCTGGATTCGAACATCAGATAGCTCGCCAGCTGCGCACCGGCGCTGCCACGCGCGCCCATGACGCGCAGCAAGGCGCGCAGCGCGCGCGGCAGGCTGTGGATGTGCTGGGTGGCGATGACCCGCAGATCGGCGCTGGGGGCAATCAGCAGCGTCGCGACCTTGTGCAGTCCCGGCACCGCGCTCGGGGCGATATCGACGATCTGATTCAGTCGCTGGACGTGCTCGATGTTGGCGTAAATCTGGTCCATGAACAGCGTATCGAGCATGTACCCGAACAGCTGTCCGGGTGCCGGCGGTTGAACGGCCGTGCGCGGCCGCGGCGTAATGCCCGCTGCCAGTTCGGAGCGAACGCCGATTACCAATAACCGGTCCGCGCCCAGATGAATCGCGGGGCTGAGCGGCCACAGCTGGCGCTGGGCGCCGTCGCCGTAGTACTCATCCCCCAGTTGTACCGGTGGAAACAGGAACGGCACGCCGAGGCTCGCCATCAGATGATCCAGCCCGAGCCGGGTGCGCTCTCCAATGCGCTGCTGCCGTAACCATGGCGACAGATCATCGGCCGCCTGGAAGAAAGCCACCGAGGCTGCCGAGTTATAGCCGGTGGCGCACAGTGCCAGGGCGCGCAGCTGTCCCCGATCGATACTGCGCTGCAAGTGACGCCAATCGATATTGCGCGCCAGCAGGCGACGCAACGGAGAGTTGTCGAACAGCGATGGAGGCGGCGGCAGCAGCAAGCCGCCGGAGATCAGTGAGAGCATCCAGTGCAGGCCGGACCGCAGCATGCTCAGGGGGTCGACCTCGAACACCTGCGAGACATGAAAATTGGCCCAGACCTTCTCGAGTGCGGCCACGGCGCGCTGCCAGCGGAACGCTTCGGCGCCCAGGACGGTTGCCGCCACGGCGCCGGCCGAGGTGCCGACGATGATCGGGAAAGGGTTGGGCGCATCGGGCAGCATCTGCGCAATGGCCTTGAGCACGCCTACCTGGTAGGCGGCGCGCGCGCCTCCCCCTGGTAATACGAGGCCCACCGTCGGTCCGATCGGTGCGCGGCTTCCTTGGAGCGGCTCGGCGGCCATGGACATAGCATAGCGAAGGCGGCAGACGCCGCCCGTACCCAGGTCTCGTTGGCGATCGGAACTGCCTAGAGGCGGCTGACGACGCGCAATATCTGCATCGAGTTGGTCCCGCCGGACACCCCCGACAGCTCACCCTTGGTCAGGATCACGAGGTCGTTGATATCCACGAGGCCCAACCCCAGCAGGCGCTCGAAGATCGAGCTGTAGATCGCGCTGGTTTCGGTGCTGGTGATGTCGAAGGGCACCGCATAGACGCCGCGATAGAGCGTGACCCGCGTGCGCGTGGCTTCGTGGCGCGTGAAGGCGTAGATCGGCATGTCGGAACGGATGCGCGACATCCACAGCGGCGTCATGCCGGATTCGGTCAGCGCCACAATGGCGCGTACCCGCATGTGGTTGGCCGTGTACATGACGGCCATCGAGATCGCCTCTTCGGTATTACCGAATTCTTCCTCGGCGCGCACCATGACGCGCATCGATCCGAGCTGGTACTTCTCGGCCCCGCGGATCACGTCCGACATGGCCTGCACGGCCTTGACCGGGAATTTTCCGGCCGCGGTCTCACCCGACAGCATGACGGCATCGGTGCCGTCGAGCACGGCGTTGGCGACGTCGCTGACTTCGGCTCGCGTCGGCACCTGGTTCTGAATCATCGACTCCATCATCTGCGTGGCCGTGATGACTACGCGGTTACGCGCCAGGGACTGGCGGATGATGGTCTTCTGCAGACCGGTCAGCTCCGCGTAACCCATCTCCACGCCCAGATCGCCGCGCGCCACCATGACCGCGTCCGTTACGGCGAGAATGCCGGAGAGATTGTCGAGCGCTTCGTGGCGTTCAATCTTCGCGCACACGCGCGCTTCACCGCGCCAGCGGCGCAGCTCGGACTGAGCCTTGCGAATATCGTCGGCATCGCGCGCGAACGACACCGCAAGATAGTCGACGCCCAGTTCGGCAACCAGCCGGATGTCCTCGAAATCCTTTTCGGTCAGAGCCGCCGCGGAAATGCCGCCGCCCTGCCGATTGACGCCCTTGCGGTTGGAGAGCTCCCCGCCCGAGCGCACCACCGTCGAGATGCGGGAGCCGACCACCTTTTCGACCTCGAGCACGATCTGGCCGTCGTTGAGCAGCAGCGTATCGCCGGCATGCACGTCCTTGGGCAGATCCTTGTAGGCGCAACCGACTTCCTCGATGGTGCCGGCCTGCGGATCGAGCATGGTATCGAGCGCAAACGGGGCTCCCTCCGCGAGCTGCACCGAGCCGTCGCGAAAACACTCGATGCGGATCTTCGGTCCGGCCAGATCTGCCAGCAGCCCGATATAGCGCCCGGCTTCGCGCGCCGCATGACGCACCATTTCGACGCGCTTGCGCTGCGATTCCCGCGTGCCGTGCGAGAAGTTGATGCGGGCGACATCGAGGCCCGCCTTGATCATGCCGGCAACCACATCGGGGTTGTCGGTGGCTGGCCCGAGGGTGGCAACAATCTTGGTTCTACGCAGTGTGTCCATGTTTCCGTAATTCCGGTACGCGGCGCCTAGGCGTCGTGGGCTGGTGCTGCCGCCGCGCGCTGCTCCAGCACCGCAACCGCCGGCAAAGTCTTGCCTTCGACGAATTCAAGAAACGCGCCACCGCCGGTCGATATATAGGAGATGCCGTCCTCGACGCCGTATTTCTCGATGGCCGCCAGCGTGTCTCCGCCGCCGGCCAGAGAAAAGGACTTGCTGCTGGCGATCGCATTAGCGATTGACTTGGTACCCTCACCAAACTGATCGAACTCGAACACGCCCACCGGGCCGTTCCAGATGATGGTGCCGGCGCCCTTCAGGATGGCGTCGAACTGTTCGGCGGTGTCGGGCCCGATATCGAGTATCAGTTCATCGTCGGCCACCTGGCCCACCGGCCGCACGTCGGCATGCGCCGTGGCCGCGAACTCGCGCGCCACCACCACATCGACCGGCAGGGGAATCTCCGCCCCGCGCGCCCGTGCGCGCTCGAGCAGCGAACGCGCCATTCCCAGCATGTCCTTCTCGCACAGCGACTTTCCGATCTTGACCCCCGTGGCGGCCAGAAACGTGTTGGCAATGCCGCCGCCGACGATGAGTTTGTCGACCTTGTCGAGTAGCGCCTCGAGCACCTGCAGCTTGGTGGAGACCTTCGAGCCGGCAACGATGGCGACCAACGGCCGCGCGGGTTTGGCGAGCGCGCGCTCCAGTGCCTCCAGCTCGGCCACCAGCAGCGGACCGGCGCAGGCCACGGGTGCGTATTTCGCGACGCCGTGGGTGCTGGCCTCGGCCCGATGCGCGGTGCCGAAGGCGTCCATGACGAACACATCGCAGAGCGCAGCCATCTGCCGGGCCAGCGCCTCGTTGTCCTTCTTCTCGCCCTTGTTGAAGCGCACGTTTTCGCACAGCACGACCTGGCCGGCGGCGCATTCAACGCCGCCCAGCCAGTCCTTGCACAGCGGCACGGACTTGCCAAGCAGTTCCGAGAGCTTCGCCGCCACGGGAGCCAGGGAAAATTCGCTCTCGACCTTTCCCTCCTCGGGCCGGCCAAGGTGCGACAGCACGATCACGCGTGCGCCCTGCTGCATGGCAGTCCGCAGCGTCGGCAACGCCGCGCGGATCCGCGCATCGCTGGTGACCACGCCATCCTTTATGGGCACGTTCAGATCCTCGCGGATCAGCACGCGCTTGCCGGAAAGCTTCAGATCCCCCATGCGCAGGACTTTCATGCGGACAGGACTCGTTGCGCCCGGCGACCGGCTACGGCGCCCGCGACCAGGCGAGCGTGGTGTCGATCATGCGGTTTGAGAAGCCCCATTCGTTGTCGTACCAGGAACACACCTTCACCAGCGTGCCCTCAATGACGCGGGTCATGCCGGCATCGAACACCGATGAGTGCGGATCGTGATTGAAATCCACCGACACCAGTGGCTCGTCGGTATACGCCAGCACGGCCGACAGCGGTCCGCTGGTGGCCGCCGCCTTCATGATCTTGTTGATCTCATCCACGGTGGTCGTGCGCCGTGCGATGAAACTCAAGTCCACGAGCGAGACGTTGATCGTCGGCACGCGCACCGAAAAGCCATCGAGCTTTCCCTTCAGTTCCGGCAGCACCAGACCCACGGCCGCGGCCGCACCGGTCTTGGTCGGAATCATCGAATGTGTGGCGGAGCGGGCCCGGCGCAGGTCGGAATGATAGACGTCGGTGAGCACCTGATCGTTGGTGTAGGAATGCACCGTGGTCATGACGCCCGCGACGATGCCAACGGTCTCGTTCAGCGCCTTGGCGAGCGGCGCCAGGCAGTTGGTGGTACACGAAGCATTGGAGATGACCGTGTAGCTGGACTTGAGGATCGAATCATTGACGCCAAAGCAGACGGTCGCATCGACATCGTCGCCACCGGGCGCGGAAATGACCACGCGCTTGGCACCGCCCTCGATGTGTTTGCCGGCCTTGGCCTTGGAAGTAAACAGACCGGTGCACTCGAGCACGGTATCGACGCCGAGGCTGCCCCAGGGGAGCTTGGCGGGATCGCGCTCGGAGAGCACCTTGATGCGATCGCCGTTGACCAGCAGCGAATCGCCGTCGACCTTGACCTCGCCCCTGAAGGGACCGTGCACCGTGTCGTGGCGCGTCAGATGCGCATTGATCTTGGCGTCCCCCAGATCATTGATCGCAACGATCTGCAGCTCCCCACGCTTGCCACTCTCATACAGCGCGCGCAGCACGTTGCGGCCGATGCGGCCGTAACCATTGATCCCAACTTTAAGCGTCATGACACAGTCCCTTTTATCGAAGCCAAAATCTCTTGCGAAGCGTGTTCGGCGGTGATGCCGAACTTCTTGTACAGCTCGGGTGCCTTGCCCGAGGCACCGTAGTGATCGATGCCGATCACGCGGCCGCCGCTGCCCACGTAGCGCCACCACAAGCCGGTGGACCCCGCCTCGATGGCAACGCGCGCACGTACCGCCGCCGGTAATACCGACTCGCGATACGCCGCATCCTGCGCATCGAAGCGCTCGGTGCAGACCATCGAGACCAGGCGAACATTCCTGCCCTGCGCGCTGGCGGCCCTGACGGCGGCAAGCGCAATCTCCACTTCCGAGCCGCTCGCCATCACGATGCAATCGGGGGTACCCGCGCAATCGGCCAGTATGTAACCACCGCGGCCGATGGCGGCGAGTGCCTCGGGCGTGCGCGCCATCTGCGCCAGGCCCTGGCGCGAGAAGATCAGCGCACTGGGACCGGCGGTGTGTTCGATCGCCTCGCACCAGGCCGCAGCACTCTCGACCGCATCGCACGGTCGCCACAGCGAGAGATTCGGTATCAGTCGCAGCGAGTTCAGGTGTTCGATCGGCTGGTGGGTGGGTCCATCCTCGCCCAGCCCGATCGAATCGTGCGTGTAGACGAGCAATACGCGCTGATGCATCAGCGCCGCCATGCGCACGGCGTTGCGCGCGTAGTCGGAGAAAGTGAGGAACGTGCCGCCGTAGGGAATGAGGCCGCCGTGCAGCGCAATGCCATTCATGGCCGCCGTCATGCCGAACTCGCGCACGCCGTAGTGCAGGTAATTGCCCGAGTCGTCGTTCGGCTCTATGCCCTTGGAGATTTTCTGCAGGGTGTTGTTCGAGCCGGAGAGATCGGCGGAACCGCCCAGCAATTCCGGCAGTTTGACTCCGATCGAATTCAGCGCGGCCTGCGAGGACAGGCGCGTTGCCTGCGAGCCGGTGACGGTCTGCGCGGTGGCGATGGCGGCCTTGCGCGTCTGGGCCCAATCGGCTGGCAGTTGGCCATTCATGCGCCGCTCGAGTTCAGCTGCCAGCTCCGGATGGGCGCTGCTATAGCGGCTATAAAGCTGCTTCCAGCTCTCTTCAGCGGCCGCGCCCGCCGCCGCATGATTCCAGGCGGCTCTGAGCGGCTCCGGCACGGTAAAGGGCGGCGCGGTCCAGGCAAACTGCTGCTTGGCGCCGGCGATTTCTTCGGCGCCCAGCGGCTCGCCATGCGTGGCCTTGGAGCCGGCCTTGGTGGGGGCACCCCAGCCAATCACCGTCTTGCAGCAGATGATCGAAGGCCGGTCGGTGTCCGCTTTGGCAGCGCGCGTGGCCTGCGCGATCGCCTCGCCATCATGGCCATCGATGCTCTGCACATGCCAGCCGTAGGCTTCGAAGCGCCTGGGCGTGTCATCCGCGAACCAACCCTTGACCTTGCCGTCGATCGAGATGCCATTGTCGTCGTAGAACACGATGAGCTTGCCGAGCTTGAGCGTACCGGCGAGCGAGCAGGCTTCGTGCGAGACGCCTTCCATGAGGCAGCCGTCACCGCAGAACACCCAGGTGTGGTGATCGATGACCGGCAGTCCCGGCCGATTGAAGTGAGCCGCCAGTATTTTCTCCGCCAGCGCAAAGCCGACGCCGTTGGCGAGACCCTGGCCGAGCG
This sequence comes from uncultured Gammaproteobacteria bacterium, assembly GCA_963819195.1. GTDB lineage: Bacteria > Pseudomonadota > Gammaproteobacteria > Steroidobacterales > Steroidobacteraceae > FEN-1191. The sequence continues at coordinate 33,447 of CAWFVL010000016.1, read as the reverse complement.
GGCCGGTGGTGGTTTCGATGCCGATCTCGACTTCGTACTCGGGATGGCCGGCCGTGCGGCTGCCGAGCTGCCTGAAATTGCGCAACTCCTCCATCTTGAGCGGATAGCCGGTCAGATGCAGCAACGCGTACAGCAGCATCGAGGCGTGGCCATTCGACAAAATAAAGCGGTCGCGATCCCACCAGTGCGGGTTCGCCGGGTTGTATTTCATGACATCGCGCCACAGTACTTCGGCGATGTCGGCCATGCCCATGGGGGCGCCCGGGTGGCCGGAATTAGCTTGCTGAACCGCATCCATCGCGAGGACACGGATCACGTTGGCAAGCTCTCGGCGGCTGGGCATAGGGGAACTCTCCGGGCCGCAGTCGTTGCGGCCGGTCATTAGTCTAACAGCCGATGGTCCGGCGGCAATGCGCCCCACGGCCGCAGCACACGCCACGCTGCCGGGCTGCGCCCCTGGCATCCGGCTCAAATCGCGCCGAGGGTCTCAAATCCGACACATTCGCGCGTGCTGCCGGCCGGGGGCCGTGGCAGCCGTAATGCTTCGGTTATACTGCGCTCCTACCCTTTCAGCAGCCTGAAATCTCTCGATGTCCAACCAATATTTGTTCACGTCCGAGTCGGTGTCCGAAGGTCATCCCGACAAAATCGCCGATCAGATCTCCGATGCCGTGCTCGACGCCATCCTGCACGATGATCCGGCGGGCCGCGTGGCCTGCGAGACCCTCGTCAAGACCGGCGTGGTCATTGTGGCAGGCGAAGTCACGACCAGCGCCTGGATTGATCTGGAGAAGCTGGTGCGAGAGACCGTGCTGCATATCGGCTACAACCATTCGGATATGGGGTTTGATGGCGCCAGCTGCGGCGTCATCAACATCATCGGCAAACAGTCCCCCGACATCGCCATGGGCGTCGATCGCAAGAGCAAGCGCAAGCAGGGCGCGGGCGACCAGGGCCTGATGTTCGGCTACGCCACCAATGAAACCGACGTGCTGATGCCCGCCGCGATCACGCTGGCGCACCGGCTGGTCAAGCGCCAGTCGGATGTCCGCCGCCGCGGCAAACTCGAATGGCTGCGACCGGACGCCAAGAGCCAGGTCACGCTGCGCTATGAGAACGACAAGCCGGTCGGCATCGAGGCCGTCGTGCTCTCGACCCAGCACAGCGATGACATCTCCACCAAGAAGCTGCGCGAAGCGGTCATGGAGGAGATCATCAAACCGGTGCTGCCCAAGAAGTGGCTGGATAAGCGTACGCAATATCACATCAATCCGACGGGTCGCTTCGTCGTTGGCGGGCCCGTGGGCGACTGCGGCCTGACCGGCCGCAAGATCATCGTCGACACCTATGGCGGCTTCGCGCGCCATGGCGGCGGCGCGTTCTCAGGCAAGGATCCCTCCAAGGTCGACCGCTCGGCCGCCTACGCGGCGCGCTACGTGGCCAAGAATATCGTCGCCGCGGGGCTGGCCTCGCGTTGTGAAGTGCAGGTGTCCTACGCGATCGGTGTCGCCGAGCCAACCTCGATCATGGTCGACGCTTTCGGCACCAGCGAACTGTCGCGCGAGGAATTGACGGCGCTGGTTCGCCGGAACTTCGACCTGACCCCTTACGGCCTGCGCCAGATGCTCGATCTGGCCCGCCCGATTTACCAGAAGACGGCTGCCTACGGGCATTTTGGTCGCGAGGAGCCGGAGTTCACCTGGGAACGCACCGATAAAGCCGATGCCCTGGCCGCCGGGGCACGCCGACGCGGTCGGCGACGCGCGGCCTGACGGCCGACATGAGCTTTTGAGCAATCGTCGATTGATTGTGCCATTGAGCTTTGATTGAATTGACGCTGCCGCATCTGCGGCAGCCCGGTGACTGAGGAGCGCTGCGACAGGAGGCGAGGCCGAAAGGCCCGCCAACGACCTGCCAGGCTCAGTCCACTGGCCTTGAGTCAACGGCGCTCGCAAACCTTATGTTTAAGGAGTTGGAGCCACCATGACTGCCACAGCCCGTCCCGTTTCCGTAACCCCTCACGCCACCGCGGATTTCCGCGTTGCCGATCTTGCGCTCGCCGATTGGGGCCGCAAGGAAATCGCCATCGCCGAGACCGAGATGCCCGGCCTCATGGCCATCCGCGAGGAATTCGCGCCGACCCAGCCGCTGCGCGGCGCGCGCATTACCGGATCGCTGCACATGACGATCCAGACCGCCGTGCTCATCGAGACTCTGCAGGCGCTGGGCGCTGAAGTGCGCTGGGCCTCCTGCAATGTGTTCTCGACGCAGGATCACGCCGCCGCCGCCATCGCGGCTCGCGGCACCGCGGTATACGCCTACAAGGGCGAATCGCTGGTCGAGTACTGGGAATTCACGCACCGGATCTTCGATTGGCCCAAGGGTGCGCATGCCAACATGATTCTCGACGACGGCGGTGACGCCACCCTGTTGCTGCATCTGGGCGCGCGCGCCGAAAAGGACGCCTCGCTCATATCAAAGCCCGGCAGCGAGGAGGAAACCGCGCTGTTCGACAGCATCCGCGCCACGCTCAAGCGCGATGGCAGCTGGTACTCAACCCGTCTGAAGGCGATCCGCGGCGTCTCCGAGGAGACCACCACCGGTGTCCATCGCCTCTATCAGATGGCGAAGGATGGCCAGCTCGCCTTCCCGGCCATCAACGTCAATGACTCGGTCACCAAGAGCAAATTCGACAACCTGTATGGCTGCCGCGAATCGCTGGTCGACGGCATCAAGCGTGCGACCGATGTCATGGTGGCGGGCAAGATTGCAGTGGTGGCCGGCTATGGCGATGTCGGCAAGGGTTCGGCCCAGGCCCTGCGCGCGCTATCGGCCAACGTCTGGGTGACCGAGATCGATCCGATCTGCGCGCTGCAGGCGGCTATGGAAGGCTACCGCGTGGTAACCCTGGACTATGCCGCCGAGCATGGCGATATCTTCGTCACGGCCACCGGCAATTTCCACGTCATCACGCATGAGCACATGAAGCGCATGAAGAACAATGCGATCGTGTGCAACATCGGCCACTTCGACAATGAAATCGATGTGGCATCGCTGAAGCAGTACCGTTGGGACAACATCAAGCCGCAGGTCGATCACATCATCTTTCCGGATGGCAAGCGCATCATCCTGCTGGCCGAGGGACGATTGGTAAATCTCGGCTGCGGCACAGGCCATCCGAGCTACGTGATGAGCTCCTCGTTTGCGAACCAGACGCTGGCGCAGATCGAGCTGTTCACCAACACGGCCAAGTATCCGATCGGCGTCTATGTTCTGCCCAAGCACCTGGACGAAAAGGTGGCGCGGCTGCAGCTCAAGAAACTGGCCGCGGAACTCACCGTGCTGACCGACCAGCAGGCCCGCTATATCGGGGTCGACCTGGCTGGTCCGTACAAGACCGACCAGTACCGCTACTGAGCAACTTGCGGCGAAGCGCCCGCACCCGCGGGCGCTTCGCGCGCACAGCTTGATCTCGCCCTTCGCAGCGCTGTCGGCGAATTCCGACATGCAGCTGGTTGCTCCAATCGGGTTTAACATTTCTCGCGCATGACAACGCGCGACTGAGTGCTGCGTCACCGCGTCGATGGCCAGGAGATCAGCAACGCATGAAACGCATCACTGGGTGCCCACCGGCACGATAGTAGAATTATTCCATGAACCGCGACCTCCGCTTCCTGGTGCTATCCGACCCGCACCTGTTCGCAAATCCCGGCGGCAGCCTGCGCGGAATCAACACGCTCGATTCACTGCGGCGCGTGATCGGCGATGTCAGCGCGCGCAAACTTGTCTTCGATGCAGTGATCTGCACCGGCGACATCGTCAACGATGAACCCGGGGGCTATGCGCACTTCGCACGGGAGCTTGCCGTACTCGACAAGCCCGTTTACTGCATCCCGGGCAATCACGATGATCCCGCGCGCCTGGCGCAAGCACTGGCGGCGCCGCCTTTCCAGGTGGGCGGCCACGTAGACATCGGCGCCTGGCGGCTCGTGCTGCTGGATAGCTGCCTGCCCGGCAATGCGCGAGGTCACCTGGCCGATTCGGAACTACAGGCACTCGATGCGGCATTGTCGGCCGATGACCGCCACGCGATGATTTGCGTCCATCACCACCCGGTCTCGATGGGGAGCCGTTGGCTCGATGCGGTGGGTATCGACAATGCCGAGGCATTGTTCGAAGTACTCGACGCACACGCGCAGGTGCGCGCCATCGTGTGGGGACACGTGCATCAGTGCTTCGACGCGCGGCGTCGCGGTGTGCGGCTGCTGGCGACGCCCTCCACGGGCGCGCAGTTTCTGCCGCAGGCGGACAATTTTGCGGTCGACGCGCGGCCGCCCGCCTATAGGCGCCTCACCCTGCACGAGGATGGCACGCTGGACACGGAGCTGACCTGGGTTGACGAGCCGGACACCACTCGGCTGCCGGCGCAGATGGCCTAGCCGGGCGGATCGCCCGCGCGCAGATCGATCAGCGGCGCGAGCAACTCCAGGCGCGCAATGGGATCGTCGCTTTCCAGCAGGCGCTGCAGCAGCCGTTGATCCAGCGGCAGCAGTTCCGCGATCCGGTACCCGACCCAGCACGCATCCTCGTAGTCGGGCGCCATGAAGCGGCCGATGGTCTTGAGTTGTCCCAGCGCTTCGCGCAGTACTGGAACCAGCGGCTGCAGGCGCTCGGGCACGCTCACGCGGCCAGCTTCTTCGAGCCACTCGACCTCGGCGCAGTTGAGTCCATCCGGCAGCTGGCTGCGGGCGTGGATTCGGAAGCGCCGTTCGCCGTGACAGAGAATGCCCAGCAGCCCATCCTCGAGAGCCTGAAAGTCGACGATGCGGGCGCTGGTGCCGATCGGGGCCGTGGCAACCTGCCGGTCGGTATCGCTGCCGTTCTCGACCAGCACCACTCCGAATGTTCCCTCACCGCGAGTGCAACGCCCCACCATGTCGACGTAGCGGGTCTCGAAAATGCGCAATGGCAGCAGCCCCCCGGGAAACAGCACCGTGTTGAGCGGAAACAAGTCGAGCTGCGGCATGGGCAGGGTCTTCAGGTAGGGTGCGCGCGTGATTCGAGCGCGCCCAGCAGACGCGTGTGCAATCCACCAAAACCGCCATTGCTCATGATGAGCACCTGATCGCCGCTGCGCAGGCTGGGCGTGAGATGCGCGAGCAGTGTCTCGAAGTCGGTCTCGGTTCGCGCGCGCGCGCCGAGCGGAGCCATGGCGCTGCGCACATCCCAATTCACCGATGGAGGCGCGTAGAGCCAGATCTCATCTGCGCCGGCCAGTGACTGTGCCAGGGTCTGGCGGTGAACGCCCAGGCGCATGGTCTGCGAGCGCGGTTCGAGCACGGCGATGATGCGCTGGCGGCCGACCCGGCGTCGCAGCCCATCGATGGTGGTGGCGATCGCAGTCGGGTGATGCGCAAAGTCGTCGTATACGCGCACGCCGGCGGCGGTGCCGCGCAGCTGCATGCGCCGGGCGACGCCCTGGAACCGACTCAACGCCTCGATGCCGCGCTCGATCGGCACGCCGACATGTCGGGCCGCCGCCAGCGCCGCCAGCGCGTTGTCGGCGTTGTGCGCGCCGAGCGAGTCCCAGACCAGGGGGCCGTAATCGCGCCCTTCGAACACCACATCAAAGCGCGAGAAATCGCCCTCCGGCGGCAAGCGGGCACTCCACTGAATGCCGGCGCCGCCGGCGCGTGCGAAGCGCTCGACCGGCGTCCAGCAGCCGGCGGCCAGCACCCGCTGCAGATTCTCATCGGCGCCATTGCAGACGATGCGCCCGCCGCCCGGTACCGTGCGCAGCAGATGCTGGAACTGGCGCTCGATCGATGCGAGATCCGGGTAAATATCGGCGTGGTCGTACTCAAGGTTGTTCAGGATCAGGGTCCGGGGCCGGTAGTGCACGAACTTGGCGCGCTTGTCGAAGAAGGCGGTGTCGTACTCATCGGCCTCGATCACGAAAAAAGGTGCCGAACCGAGCCGCGCGCTGGTGCCGAAATTCTGCGGTATGCCGCCGATCAGGAACCCCGGCGACAGTCCGGCATCTTCCAGGATCCAGCTCAGCATGCTGGTGGTCGTCGTCTTGCCGTGGGTGCCGGAGACGGCCAGCACCCAGCGCTGGCGCAGCACCGCCGAGGCCAGCCATTCGGGACCCGAGGCATACGGCAGGCCGCGTTCCAGCACTGCTTCGATGACCGGCATGCCGCGCGATATCACATTGCCGACGACGACCACATCCGGTTTCAGATCGAGCTGTTCGACGCCGTAGCCTTCGATCAGCTCGATCCCGAGCGCCGCCAGCTGCGTGCTCATCGGCGGGTAGACCTCGCGATCCGAGCCGGTGACGCGATAACCGGCGGCGCGCGCCAGCGCCGCAATGCCTCCCATGAAGGTGCCGCAGATGCCAAGTATGTGTACGTGCATGAGGCGAAAGACTGTCCCGAACCGCGGGCATCGGTCAATGGCAGTAAGATGCCGACGCTGATGAACAGATCGAATACGCCCGACCTCATCGTCGACCAGGCCGGCCTGCTGCCGGTGGCCGAGCGCCTGGCAGCGGCACCGGCCGTGGGCCTGGATACCGAATTTCTGCGCGAGCGCACCTACTTCGCGCAGCTATGCCTGTTGCAGCTGAGCGTTGTTGACGGGGCATTCTGCGTCGACACGCTGGCGCTGCGCGATCTGGCGCCGCTGCGCGTGACCTTGAGCAATCCCGCCATCTCGAAAGTGCTGCACGCTGCACGTCAGGATCTCGAGGTGCTGTGGCCGGCCACCGGACCGGTGGTCGGGCTGTTCGACACCCAGGTGGCGGCGGCACTGATCGGGCTGCCGGCACAGATCGGTTATGGCGATCTGGTGAATCGACTGCTCGCCGTCAGCCTGCACAAGGGGGAAACGCGCACCGACTGGTCGCGCCGGCCGCTGAGCGCCGCGCAGCTCGCCTATGCTGTCGATGATGTGCGCTACCTGTTGCCGCTGCGTGAGCGCCTGAGCGAACGGCTGGAACGACTGGGTCGCCGCGCGTGGTTCGATCAGGAAATGGCCGAGCTCGACGCCATCGGATCGTTCGAGGTAGACCCCGCCCAGGCGTACCGGCGCTTCAAGGGATTCGGTGAGCTGGATCCCGAACGCCAACGGCTTGCGACGGCGCTCTCGGCCTGGCGCGAACAGCGCGCGATCAGCTCCGATCGGCCGCGCAACTGGATACTGGCCGATGCGGCTTTGCGCGATATCGTCATGCGCGCGCCCCGCAATGCCTCGGAACTGGCGAGCATCGCCGAACTACCCGAAGGCGTCCTGAACCACAGCGGACCCCAGATCCTGGCGCTCATCGGGGCGGCGAAACTGTCCGATCGCCTGGCGCCATTGCCGCAACGGCATCGGCCCGATCCGGCCACGACCGCCGCTATCCGCAAGCTGTCGCAACTGGCGCAGCAGATCGCACGGGAGCTGGGCATGGCTCCGGAAATTCTGGCGACGCGGCGCGAGATGGAACGGCTCGTGGCCGGCGCGCGTGACGGCACCATCCTCAAGGGCTGGCGACGCGAAGTGGTGGGCGAGCGGCTGCTCGGCGCGCTGTAGCGAGCCGTCTACGAGGGATTGGTTCGCGCCGCGGCCTTCAGCGGCGGCGGAGTCGGCACCGCGGCCAGGGCCGCCAGCAGCCGCGATGTCACCTCGTCCATGGGCGCATCGGCATCGATGGTCTGCAGCAATCCCTGCCCGGCGTAGTACTGCGCCAGCGGACGGGTTTCGCGCTCGTAGACCTCGAGGCGGCGGCGCACGGTTGCCTCTTCGTCATCGGGCCGCTGCACCAGCGCCGGATGATCGGCGCACTGATCGCAGCGTGCGGGCGAACCGGGTTCGGATTTCGGTGAGTTGAAGACCCGCGCGCATTGCGGACAGCTGCGCCGTCCAGATATGCGTTTGATGATCTCGGCGTAGTCGACTTCGAACAGAACCACCGCGTCCAGCGAGGAACCGATGCCCGTCAGCATGGTCTGCAACGCCTGGGCCTGGGCCAAATTGCGCGGGAAGCCATCGAGGATGAAGCCGCGTGCGGCATCACGCTCGCCGAGACGCTCGCGGATAATCCCGAGCACGATTTCATCGACCACCAGCTGCCCCGAGTCCATGGCCGCCTTGGCGCGGCGGCCATAATCGGTGCCCCGGGCCACGGCGCTGCGCAGCAGGTCTCCAGTCGAAATCTGGGGAATGCCGAAACGCTGAACCAGGCGTTGAGATTGGGTGCCCTTTCCGGACCCCGGTGCCCCCATTAGAACGATACGCATCCACAAAACAGTACCGATCGGCACCGGGAAGGTCAAACCAAGGTATCCTTTCACGAGCACTGGATGGGGACGGGCATGGCCACGAAAAATAAGTCAAGACCGGGCAAGTTCCCTGCGCGCAATGCGCTTTACGCGCAATCCGGCGGCGTATCAGCCGTCATCAATGCATCCGCCTGCGGCATGATCGAGACCGCACGCAAGCACCCCCGCCAGATCGGTAAGATCTACGCCGGCCGCGACGGCATTATCGGCGCGCTGACCGAGAATCTGATCGATCTGTCGCGCGAAACTCCCGCCACCATCCGCGGGTTGCGCTATACGCCGGCCGGCGCCTTCGGCTCGGCGCGCTTCAAGCTCAAGAGCCTGGAGCAAAACCGGGCCGAGTACGAGCGCCTCATCGAGGTGTTCCGCGCGCACGACATCGGCTATTTTTTCTACAACGGCGGCAACGATTCGATGGATACGGCGTGGAAGATCTCGCAGATCGGCAGCACGCTGAATTACCCGGTGGTCTGTGTCGGCATTCCGAAGACCGTCGATAACGATCTGCCCATCACCGACTGCTGCCCGGGATTCGGCTCGGTGGCCAAGTACATCGCAGTCTCCACGCTCGAGGGCGGACTGGACGTGGCCTCGATGGCGCGCACCTCGACCAAGGTGTTCGTGCTGGAGGTCATGGGTCGGCATGCCGGCTGGATCGCCGCGGCCGGCGGGCTGGCCGGTCGCAAAAGCGCGGAACCACCGCATATCATCCTTTTTCCCGAGATCAGCTTCGACAAGCCGAAGTTTCTCGCGCGGGTGCAGCAATGCGTGACCTCGTACGGGTACTGCGTGATCGTCGTATCCGAGGGTGCGCGCCACGCGGATGGCAAGTTCCTGGCCGAGACCGGAACCCGGGACGCCTTTGGCCATACCCAGCTCGGCGGGGTCGGTCCGGTGGTGGCGAACATGGTGCGCGAGGCCTTCGGCTACAAGTATCACTGGGCGGTCGCGGACTACCTGCAGCGCTCGGCGCGCCACGTGGCCTCGAAGACCGATGTCGAGCAGGCCTATGCGGTCGGCAAGGCAGCCGTGGAATATGCGCTGGCTGGCATGAATGCCGTCATGCCCGCCATCAAACGCCTGTCGTCGAAACCCTACCGCTGGAAGCTGGTGCCGGTGCCGATCAGCGAGGTAGCCAATGTCGAGAAGAAGGTGCCGCGCCATTTCATCACCGCGGACGGCTTTGGCATCACCGCCGCCTGCCGCCGCTACCTGCAGCCACTGATCGAGGGCGAGGACAACCCGCCGTATCGGGACGGTCTCCCGGCCTACGTTCGCATTCGGGGCGTGCCGGTGCGGCGCCTGCTCAAGACCAGCTTCAAGGTTTGACCAGGGCGGCGTCCGGGCACGATGGAAGCCTGCCCTGTGCTATATTTCGCGGCCATTTTCGCCGGGCACAAAGAAACGAGCCCGGCTCTAACAAACTGACATAAGACGACGCTTAACCGATCGGAGGAGATTGCATGGGTGCCACGAACTGGCTCTGGGTGGCCATAGCGGCCGGCGTTATCGCCGTGGTCTACGGCTTAGCCTCGGTGGGCTCCATCCTGAAGTTGTCGGCCGGCAATGAGCGCATGCAGGAAATTGCTGCAGCCATCCAGACCGGGGCCAAGGCATACCTGAATCGCCAGTACACCGCCATCGCTCTGGTCGGCGTGGTGCTGTTCGTGGTGCTCGGATTCGCGCTCAACTGGGCGACGGCTGGCGGTTTCGCCACCGGCGCGGTGCTATCCGGTCTGACCGGCTACATCGGCATGAACATCTCGGTGCGCGCCAATGTGCGCACCGCCGAGGCCGCGCGTGCCGGCCTTAATGCGGCACTGCAGGTGGCCTTCCGCGGCGGCGCCATCACCGGCATGCTCGTGGTGGGACTTGGTTTGCTCGGCGTTACAGGCTACTTCATGTTGCTGCGCTCCTCGCTCGGCGATGAGGCGGCATTGCACGCGCTCGTGGGCCTGGCCTTCGGCGGTTCACTGATCTCGATATTCGCGCGCCTCGGCGGCGGCATCTTCACCAAGGGCGCCGATGTTGGCGCCGACCTGGTAGGCAAGGTCGAAGCCGGCATACCCGAGGATGATCCCCGCAACCCCGCGGTGATCGCGGATAACGTCGGCGACAATGTCGGCGACTGCGCCGGCATGGCCGCGGATCTGTTCGAGACCTACGCGGTCACAATCGTCGCGACCATGCTGCTGGGCGGCTTGCTGTTGCCCCAAACTGGCCTCTCGGTGCTGGTATATCCGCTGGCGCTCGGCTCCGCCTCGATCGTCTCATCGATCATCGGCACCTTCTTCGTGCGCGTCAGCGATGGCGGCAAGATCATGAATGCGCTGTATAAAGGCGTCGCCGTGTCCGGATTGATCTCGGCGGTGGCGTTCTGGTTCATCACGCGCTCCCTGCTGCCCGACCTGCTCAATGCGCTGTTCGGCTGCGCGCTCATCGGACTGGCACTGACCGCGGCGATGATCGTCATCACCGAGTACTACACCGCCACCGAATACGCGCCCGTGCGCGGCGTGGCGGCGGCCTCGCAAACCGGCCACGCCACCAACATCATCGCCGGCCTCGGTGTCAGCATGAAATCCACCGCGCTGCCCGTGCTCGCGGTATGCCTTGCGATCTGGGGCTCCTTTTCGCTGGCGGGCCTGTACGGGATCGCCGTGGCCGCCACCGCCATGCTGTCGATGACCGGCATGATCGTCGCGCTGGACGCCTATGGTCCGATCACGGATAACGCCGGCGGCATCGCGGAAATGGCTGATCTGCCCAAGGCGGTACGCAATGTCACCGATCCGCTCGACGCGGTCGGCAACACCACCAAGGCCGTCACCAAGGGCTATGCGATCGGTTCGGCGGGTCTGGCCGCGCTGGTGCTGTTTGCCGACTACACGCATAACCTGTCGGCACACCTGGCGGCCACGGGCCGCGAGATGGTGGGCTTCTCGCTGTCCGATCCGGCCGTGATCATCGGCCTCTTCATCGGCGGCCTGGTGCCGTATCTGTTCGGCGCCATGGCCATGGAAGCGGTGGGGCGGGCAGCTGGATCGGTGGTCACCGAGGTGCGCCGCCAGTTCCGCGAAATCGCCGGCATCATGCAGGGCACGGCCAAGCCCGACTATTCGCGCGCCGTGGACATGCTGACGCGCGCTGCCATCAAGGAAATGATCATCCCCTCGTTGCTGCCCATCCTGGTGCCGATTGTCATCGCCTTTGGCATGAACGCGCTCATGGGCCCCGGTGCCGGCATCAAGGCGCTCGGTGGACTGCTGATTGGCACCATTGTCACGGGCCTGTTCGTCGCGATTTCGATGTGCACCGGCGGCGGCGCCTGGGATAACGCCAAGAAGTACATCGAGGAAGGCCACTTTGGCGGCAAGGGCTCCGACGCCCACAAAGCGGCGGTAACCGGCGACACGGTGGGTGACCCCTATAAGGACACCGCCGGGCCGGCCATCAACCCGCTCATTAAGATCATCAATATCGTCGCGCTGCTGCTGGTGCCGCTGCTGTAGCCCCCACGGAGCGCCGCTCCGTGGCGTGGCGCGGTACCTGGCTCGCGCTGCTGCTGATGCTCACGGCGCCGGCGGCCCGGGCGTCCGCGGATGGTGAGCCCCTGCCCGACATGCCGCTGCCCGGGGCGCAGGACCGCTTGCTGGTGATCGCGCCGCATCCGGATGATGAATCCCTGTGCTGCGCGGGGCTGGTTCAGGAAGCGATCGCGCACGGTGCCGCGGTGGGAATCGTCTGGATCACGGCCGGCGACGGTTTCGAGCTCGATGCGCTGGTGGTCGAGCACACCCTTTCACCCGGCAGCGGCAGCATGCAGCGGCTCGGCAAGCAGCGCCTGCGCGAGGCGCATGCCGCGGCCGATACGCTGGGGGTACCGCGCGCCTCGCAGTATGTGCTGGGCTATCCAGATCGGGGCGTGGAGGCGCTGCTGGGGCCCTACCACGAGCGTCACTATCGATCCCCTTATACGGCCAGCACGACGGTGCGCTACGCCGATGCCGTCAGCCCGGACAGTCCCTACAACGGCTTCGATCTGGAGCGCGACTTCGCGCATGTGATCGCGGATTTCCGTCCGACGCTGGTGCTGGCACCGGCGCCGCAGGACCTGCATCCCGACCACCGCGCCAGTGGCGAGCTGGCGCGACGGGTACTGGGACGGCGAGGCGAATCCGTCGAACTGCGCTATTGGATCGTGCATGCGCGCAGCTGGCCACGCCCGCTCGGACTGAACCAGGATCTGCCGCTGGCGCCGCCGGATGCGGCCGCCCGGCTGGAGTGGCAATCATTGCCATTGAACCCGGCAGAACGTGCCCGCAAGCTCTCGGCGATTGAGGAACACCGCTCGCAGATCGAACTGATGGCCCCGCTGATGCGTGCCTTCGTGCGCAGTAACGAGATCTTCACCGGGGCGGTGAAGCTGCCGCCCTGAGCGCGGCTACGCTGCCATGGGCAGCCGCTCGGGGCGGCCGACCGCGAATCCCTGCAGATAGTCCACACCCATCTGGCGGGCCGCATCCATGGTGGTCGCATCCTCGACCTGCTCGGCGATCACCTTGAAATTGAGCGTGCGCGCGAGCCGGATCATGGCCGTCACCATGGCCTGGTTGACGGTGTCGCGTGCCAGATTCTTGAAGAACGAGCCGTCGATCTTGAGGTAATCCACGGCCAGGTTCTTCAGGTTCGCAAACGAGCCGATACCGCTGCCGAAATCATCCAGCGCAAACCGGCAGCCCATGCCGTGCAGCACGCCGACGAAGCGGCGCGCCTGCTCGAAATTGGCCACCACGGTGCTCTCGGCAATCTCGAAACAGACCTGCGCCGGATTGGCGCCGGTGGAATCCAGGCACTCGACCACGAATTCGAGAAACTGCGCATCAGCGAGCGTCTGCCCGGAGATGTTGATGGCGATGCTGCGTTTGGCAGCGATGGCAAACGCGCCGCGTCCGAGCGCCGTCAGCGTGGTCTGCACCACCCAGCGATCGATCAGCCCCATCAGGCGATAACGTTCGGCGGCACGCAGGAAGTCGAGCGGCGCGAGCTCCTCGCCATGGTCACCGCGCAGGCGCACCAGCACTTCCATGGCGGGGCCTTCGTCGTTGGATGCATAGGATGCGATGATCGGCTGCGAGTAGAGCTCGAAGCGGCTGTCGCGCAGGGCCGACTGCAGCGTCTGTAACCACTGGATCTCGCCGGTCTGGCGCGCAAAGGCTTCATCGCGGGCCGAGTACACCGCCACGTGGCCGCCCTGGCGCTTGGCGACGTAGCAGGCGGAGTCCGCAGATGCCAGCAACTCCTCGATAGTGCCGCTGTCATGGGCGATTTCAACCAGGCCGATGCTCACGCCGACATTGAAGATCCTGTCCTTCCAGACGAAACGGAAATCCTTGACCGCGCGATAGACGTCGTCGGCAATCTGACGCGCCTTGTCGAGTGGGCAGCCCACCAGCAGCATGCCGAATTCATCGCCGCCGATGCGGGCGACGGTGTCCGAATCGCGCACCGCATCGCGCAGGATCTTGGCTGCCTCGCGAAGCATGGCATCGCCCGCCTGGTGGCCGCTGCTGTCGTTGATGGTCTTGAAGCGGTCCAGGTCGAGGTAACACAGCACGTGGGTACTGTCGCCGCGGTGCGCAGAATCGATCGCATCCTGCAGGCGGCGTTCGAAGTCATGGCGATTGAGCAGGCCCGTGAGAGCATCGTGCGTCGCCTGGTACGACATCTGCCGCGCCAGTCCACGCACTTCGGTGACATCGTGCAGCAGCACCACGACACCGAGGCTCTCGCCGGTTTCCATGCGGATCGGAGCGGCTGAGAGTTCGATGAGCCGCTCGCCGTTCGCGCCGCGAATCATGAGTGCGCGGCGGCCAATGTTGAGCGATGCCCCGCTGGCCAGCGCCTGGCGCACGGGCTCGGTCAGCAGCTTGCGATCAGACTCCTCGACCAGGCGGGCCACCTCATCGATCGGTTTGCCGGCCGCGGTGGCCGCGTCCATCCCAAGCAGCCGCGCCGCGGCCAGGTTCAGGTGCTCGACGGTGCCCTCGACATTGATGGTGATGAGCGCCTCGGGCAGCGCTTCCAGCGCCAGCCGGGCGGGCGAGCGCCGCTCGGTCGGCTGCAGCGCCTCGACGGTTTGCGTCGGCAGCACTTCGACACCGACGATCAACAATGCCTGTTCGCCTTCATGTTCGACCGGCCAGGTCGACAGTTCCAGCCGCGAGTGCTGGCCCTGGTGTCCGATCAGATCGACCTCGTAGCGTTCAGCAACCGCCTCACCAAGCAGACGTCGGCGCACGTTGTCGGCTACCAGTTCGGTGTATTCCGGCGGCACCAGATCGGCCAGACGCCGCCCCAGCAGTTCCTCGACGGGCGAGCCAACCAGGCTGGCGAAATGCGGATTAGCGTAGCGGATCGACTTGCCATGTATGAGCACCGCTTCGTGCACGCGATCGCCCAGCGCGCCGATCGGCGCGCTGTTGGGCACATGCTGATCGGCGGCCGAGGATGCGCGTGCCATCAGATGATTGACGGCGGTGACGAGCGCGGCGAGTTCGGGCTGATCAGTCTGCAGATCGATGCGAGTCTTCAGCGAGCCGCCGATGGCGGTGCGCTGGACCTGGCGCGAGACTTCTTCGAGAGCAGTCAGCTGCCGTCGCTGCAGAAAATACAGAACCAGAAGCAGCAGTGCAGCGACACCGAAGAGCAGGCAAAGCAACGCGATTATCGACATCAAGACAGTCAGTTCACGCGATGCTTTCCTTGGGAGGAGGGCCAAGCTCTGCCATCGCACGCAGCAGCAGCATAGCCGAGACCGGGGTCGGTCCCATGGTATTTCACCATATGCTGGCAGGAGCGCCCTTGGCAGACGGGGGGAAAACCCTTAACGTCATCTGATGGGGAGTCCGGATTACGTCCAATGCTGATCGAAGCCGCCCGCGAGCAGATGGTCGATCAGCAGGTGCGCGCCTGGGACGTACTCGATGAGCGCATCCTCGATGCCCTGCGCGCCGTGCCGCGCGAGCGCTTCGTACCAGAGCACTGGCGGGAACTGTCGTTCGCCGACACCGAGATCCCCCTGCCCTGCGGCAAGCGCATGCTGCGGCCCATGCTGGTCGGACGGCTGCTGCAGGCGCTGGAACTGCGCGGCGGAGAGCAGGTGCTCGAGATCGGCACCGGCTCAGGTTATGTCTCAGCCTGCCTAAGCAGGCTTGGCGGACAGGTACAAACCGTCGAACTGCACCCCGAGATCGCCGAACTCGCGCGCGAGAACCTGCAGGGAGTCGCCGGCGGGCCGCCCGTGCGCGTCGTGACCGGGGATGGCATGGAGCTGGACGACACGCAGCGCTACGACGTCATCGTGCTGACCGCGTCGCTGCCGATTTACGACTCGCGATTCGAACGCGCGCTGCGCCCGGGGGGCCGCCTGTTCGTGGTGGTGGGCGCCGAAGCTCCGCAGCGCGCCTGCCTCGTCCGCAGCGCGAGCGAGGGTGTCTCGGCCAGCGAAACGCTGTTCGAAACTTCCATCGAGGTGCTCGAAGGCGCCGCCCGGCCGGCCGCCTTCTGCTTCTGACGCATGGCCAGCGTCCCCGACATCGGACCGCAGGAGCTCAAGCGCCGGCTGGATGCTGGCGAGGCGCTCACGATCCTCGATGTGCGTGAACCCTGGGAGATCAAACTCGCGAGCCTGCCGGGCACGCTCAACATCCCGCTCAATGAAGTGCCGGCGCGCCATCAGGAACTGGACCCGCAAGCGGAGCTGGTCGTCATGTGCCATGGCGGCGTCCGCAGCCGCCGCGCGGCCGAGTTCCTGTCCGCACGCGGGTTCACCCACGTGGCCAACCTCGCCGGCGGCATCGACGCCTGGTCGCGCGATATCGATCCGGATCTGCCGACGTACTAGGGGTCGTGACCGTGGTACGCCATACGGCGATCGGTTTGCTCGCGGCGGTGTGCGCCTGCCATCCACCGGCCGTCACCGCCACTGATCTGCTGGAAGTCTTTGATCGCGCGCAGATCACCGACCCGTTGCTGCAACAGGCGACAGCGACACGGCTCGCCATTCGTGAGACGCGCACGCAGGCCCTGATCGGCCTGCTGCCGATCGACCTGAGCGCCAACAAGTATTTTCAGGGTGTGGGTGGCCTGCCGATCACGACTCCGGCGACGGCCTCACTGAGCCTGGCGGTCAACCTCTTTTCCTGGAGCAGCTGGGTTGCACTCAAGGCAGCCGATGCCACCGTCGCGCAGAGCGAAGCGAATTTTCTGGCCGCGCAGCAGAGTCTCGTGCAGCGCGTCACCGCACAATACTTCGCAGTGCTGGCCGCGCAGGACACGCTAAGCGCGCAGCAAAGTGCCCTGCAGTCGGTGCAGATCCAGCTCGATCAGGCCGAGCAGCGCTACAACGTCGGCCTGCTGGCCATCACCGATGTCGAGATCGCGCGCGCCTCGCGGGACAGCACCAATGCGGCCGTGATCGCGGCCAAGCGCACGCTGGCTACGCAGAACGACCTGCTGCGCGCGATCACCGGCGAGAGCTACCGCACCCTGGCCGGCCCCGGGGACGACATGCCGCTGCTCACGCCGGCACCCGCCAGCGAGGACGCCTGGGTCAGCACGGCCATGGAGCAGAACGCCAGCCTGACCGCGAGCCGCATGGCCGCCGACATCGCGCGCGACGGCTTGCTGTCCGCCTACGGCGGTCATCTGCCGACGGTCGGGATCAACGTCTATCGGAATTGGGCGCTCGAGCACGGCAACTTCACGCCGCCGGCGCAGGCGGAGGCGCTGCTCGGCACGCTGACGCCCTTCACGGGCAACTCCGACACGATCTGGCAGATCGCCATCTCGGTGCCGATATTCACGGGCGGCGCGGTGTCCTCGAAGGTGCGCCAGGCGCGCTACACCTGGGACGCTGCCAAAGCGGGGCTCGATTACACCTCGCGCCAGACCGAGGAGCAGACTCGCGATGCCTACCAGGGCGTCATCAGCCAGATATCACAGGTCCAGGCCCTCAGGCAGGCCGTGCATTCGAGCCGCGTTTCGCTGGAGGCCACCCAGGCCGGTTACGCGGCCGGCATCAAGACTGCGGTGGATGTCCTGACTTCGCGCGAGCTGCTGGTTCAGGCCGAGACCAACTACGCGCAGGCCAAGTATGGCTATCTCGACGACATCGTCTCGTTACGACTGGCGGCCGGCAGCCTCGACCGCCAAACGGTGCAGATGATCAATACCTGGCTCAACGAGCAGATGCCCGCACAGCCTGGGCCTGGCGCGGCGCCCGCGCCCGCGCCCGCGCCGGCACCCTAGCGCTGCGGCCCGGTCGACTTCGCGAGCAGGGTCTGCGTCAGCCGCAGCAGCTTGGCGAGCGCGCCGCGATGCGCATCCATCGCCATTCGCGCCGCATCGCCCCTGCGGGCGCGCCGATCCGGATCATCGATCAGGCTGGTAAGCGCGGCCGCCAGTTCGTCGGCATCGTGGACGGTGATCAATCCACCCTGCTCGGACAGCACCCGGGCCACATCCGGACTGTTGAACTGTTCCGGACCGCTGATGACGGGCACACCCAGCGCCGCGGGCTCGAGCAGATTGTGGCCCCCTACGGGCACCAGGCTGCCGCCGACGAAGGCAACATCACAGGCCGCGTAAAACTCCAGCAGCTCGCCGATGCTGTCGAGCAGCAGCACGTCGGGCGGACCTTCAGAGCCCGCGCCGGAGCGACGCGCATACTGGAATCCCTTGGCAGCAATGGCCGCCGCCGCGGCGGCGAAACGTGCCGGATGCCGCGGCGCCAGGATCAGCAGCGCGCGCGGCTGGCCCGCACGCAACTGCCGGTGGGCCTCCAGCACGATCGCTTCCTCCTCCGGATGCGTGCTGCCGGCCACCCACACCGGCCGGCCGGCCGCGTAGTAGTCGCGCCACTGCGCGCCGCGCTCGTGAATATCCGCCGGCAGCACGCGATCGAACTTGACGTTGCCCACCAGCGTCAGACGCTGGGGCATCACTCCCATCGCCGCGAAACGCTCCAGATCGGCGGCGGTCTGCGCGCCCACCCAGACGTTGCGCTCCAGCGCACCTCGCATCAGTGAGGGCAGCCGGCGATAGAGGCGGCTGCTGCGCTCGGAAACGCGCGCGCTCGCGATCAGTATGGGCAAGCCGGCACGATCGGCTTCGTGCAGCAGGTTCGGCCAAAGCTCGGTCTCGATCAGGATCAGCAAGCGCGGACGCAGGCGCGCCAGGCAGCGGCGAATGCATCCGGGCAGATCGTAGGGTGCGTATCGCACCTCGACACCGGGCAGCAGTGCGCGGGCACGGGCACGACCCGTGGGCGTCGCGCATGTCAGCGTCACCTCGAGTGTGTGATCGCGCTCGCGCAGGGCCTGGATCAGGATGGCGGCGACCTGCACCTCGCCCACCGATACGGCATGCACCCAGACACCGCCGCCCGCGCGGGCGGCGCCAAAACCGAATCGCGCCCAGCCGCCACGCCAGTACTCGCGCGTGCGCAACCCGCGCGCCAGCACGAGCAGCGACGCGAATGGAAGCATCAGGTACAGCAGCAGCGTGTAGAGGCGTCGCACGGTGGGCGGGGGAACTCCTAGGCGGCTGACGTGTGCGATTCCGCCGTGAAGTAGCCGTCGAGCAGCGATGCCCAGTCGGCCTCCCCGAATCGCTCGGGCGGCAATCGCTCGGCGATCTTCTCGAGCGAGCGGCGCAGGCGCACGAGATTGCCGTCGCACCAGAAGCCCGGCTGACGCAACGCGCCGCGATCGAAATCCACCAGCCAGACCGCGCCGTCCTCATCGAGCAGCACATTGTGCGCATTCAGGTCCGCGTGGCAGATCCCGTCAGCGTGAAACCGGCGCACGCAGCGGCCGATCGCGATCCAGTCGGTCAGCGGCAATGGACCGGCGCGCAGGCGCACCGCCAGCGAGAGCGTGCCGGGAATCTGCTCGGTCAGCAGGTCGGCGGTGTAGGCGTAGCGGCCGACTCTGCGGTATCCGGCCGCTATCGGCATGGGTACCGGCAACCCGGCGCGCTGCATGACGTAGAGCAGGTGCCATTCGATGAAGGAGCGCGTCATGGCTTCGCCCTGCCAGAGGTAGCGGTCGGGCGTCAGCCGCGCCATCCAGCCGCCGCGCCGGTAGTGCCGCAGCACCAGGCGGCGCGAATCCGCCTCGATGAATGCGGCGCTGCCGCGGCCTTCGGCGCTGTCCCGCACCTCGCCGCGGCGCGACCACCACTCGGGATCGAACCAGACTCCATCGGCGTTGCCCGCACGGGAGGCGTCATATAGCATCGCGCCGCCGCGAATCGGTTTCTGCCGCACTTCCGCCCCGATCGGCCAGCGCAAAGTCTTCCGCATGACTCATCCCATTACGCCACCTGAGAGCGTGTGCATCCTGCGGCTCTCGGCTATCGGCGATACCTGTCACGTCGTGCCCCTGGTGCGCACCCTGCAGCACGCGTGGCCGGCGACCAGGCTGACCTGGATCATCGGCCGTACCGAGGCGCGACTCATGAGCCTGCTGCCCGGGATCGAGTTTATCACCATCGATAAGGGCGCCGGCCTCGCCGCGCTGCCGGCATTGCAGCGCAGCCTGCGCGGCCGGCGCTTCGATGCACTGCTGCACCTGCAGCTGTCGCTGCGCGCGAGCCTTGCCTCGCTGGCGGTGCGGGCGAAACTGCGGCTGGGGTTCGATCGCGCGCGCGCGCGCGAACTGCAATGGCTGTTCACCAACGCGCAGATCGAGCCGCGGCGGGATGAGCACGTGCTCGACAGCTTCCAGGGATTCCTGCCGGCGATCGGTTTGGCGCGCGGCGCGCTGGAATGGAACCTGCCGCTGCCGCAGGAAGCGCTCGACTACGCCGCCGCGTTGATTCCCGATGCGCAGCCGACGCTCATCGTCAGTCCCTGTTCGAGCCACGCGGCGCGCAATTGGCGCGCCGAGCGCTACGCGGCCATCATCGACTACGCGGCCCGCACCCACGGCATGCGGGTCCTGCTGTGCGGCGGGCGCTCGCGACTCGAACAGGAAACCGGCGCCGAGATCGAGCGGCGCAGCTCGGCACCGATCGTCAATCAGATCGGCCGCGATACGCTGCCGCAGATGCTGGCGCTGCTGGCGCGCGCCAGCGTACTGATATCACCCGATTCCGGCCCGGCCCACATGGCCACGATGGTTGCCACACCCGTGATCGGGCTGTATGCCGCAACGCGCCTGCAGCGAGTCGGGCCGTACCTGTCGCGGCAGTGGTGCGTCGACCGATACGAGGCGGCGGCGCGCCGCTACCGTGGCTGCAGCGCCTCGGAACTGCCGTGGCATCGCAAGATCGAGGAGCCGGGCGTCATGGATCTGATCGAAGTCGCCGACGTGCGGGAGCGGCTGGATGCGCTGCTGGCGGCGCTCAAGTCCGCGCCTGCTAGGATACCGTCATGACGGATATCCTGGTGCCGATCTCGCCGGGCGAGCTGCTGGACAAGATCACGATCCTGCGCATCAAGTGCCTGCGAATCGCCGATGCGGCCAAGCTCGCCAATGTGCGATTGGAACTCTCGCGGCTCGAGCGGAGCTGGGCCGCCTCGGTGCCTGCGGCCGCCGATCTGCTCGCCGAGGAAGAAGAACTTGCGCGCGTCAATGCCGCGCTCTGGGAGATCGAGGACCGGATCCGCGATCACGAATCCGAGCAGCGATTCGATGCCGGCTTCATCGAACTGGCGCGCTCGGTCTACCTGCGCAATGACGAACGTGCCGCCATCAAGCGGCGCATCAATGTGAAGCTTGCGTCGGAGCTGATCGAAGAGAAATCCTACCGGCCTTATCGGTAGCGTGGCCGTCCGCTCAGCGCTGCAGCGTGTACTCGGCGCCGCAGTAGGGGCACTTGGCAAACCCGGTGGCCTCGATCGCCAGATAGACGCGCGGGTGGGAATTCCACAGCGTCATGTCCGGCATGGGACAGGCTAGCGGCAGGTCCTTAGGCGTCACGGTGTACTGTTGCTGCGCGTTGGCGGGCCGCAGTTCGGCGGTTTTGGTCATGCCATCATTATAAGCCACGCCCGCTCAGGCGCCCATGGTGGCGTCCCAGGCCGCCGCAACGAAAGCCCGCTCGGGCACAAATTCGGCAGCGTCAACCACGGCACCGCGACCATCGAGCGCGCGATGGTGCAGCCGGGTGCGATAGGCGCGATAGATATTGGCCAGCACATCGACCTGCGCCTGCGGCACCAGGTCCGCCGAGGCCACCGATTCGAGTTGCCGGATGGTATCGGCAAACAAAGCCACCGGCGGATAGTCCTGCGCCCATTTGAGCGCCCAGTACTGCGCCAGAAATTCGATGTCGCCAATGCCGCCCGGGTCCTGCTTGAGGTCGAATTCGCCTGGGCCGGCGCGCGACAGCTCGCGGCGCTGGCGGTTGCGCATGTGGCGTACGTCCGCGCGCAAGCTGGC
Source organism: uncultured Gammaproteobacteria bacterium (assembly GCA_963819195.1). Classification (GTDB taxonomy): domain Bacteria; phylum Pseudomonadota; class Gammaproteobacteria; order Steroidobacterales; family Steroidobacteraceae; genus FEN-1191. The sequence goes on along the minus strand of CAWFVL010000016.1, from coordinate 11,669 downwards.
TCGCCGTACGTGCCGAGCCAGCACGTCCGCGCGCAGCGCCTCGAACTGCCGCATGAGTTCAGGTGCTCCCGCGACCGCGCGCGCATGCAACAGCGATTGATGCTCCCAGGTCCAGGCCTCGCGGTGCTGGTAGTCGGCAAAGGCATCGATGCTCGTGATCAGCAGTCCGGCCTTGCCGCTGGGGCGCAAACGCATGTCGACTTCGTACAGCCGCCCCGCGGCCGAGTGGACCGTCAGCAGATGCACCATGCGCTGCGCAAATCGCAGGAAGAACACCTGGTTGTCGATGCCGCGGCCGCCGTCGGTCTCCTGCTGCGCGCCGCTGGAGTCGTGCAGGAACACAAGGTCCAGGTCGGAGGCATATCCGAGCTCCATACCGCCGAGCTTGCCGTAGCCGATCACGCACAGGCGCACGTCGCGACGCGCGGTCCCCTCGCCGCAGCGGGGCATTCCGAGTGTCGGCGTGAGCTGCTGCCAGGTCAGCCCCAATGCGCAGTCGATGATCAGTTCGGCGACGTCGGTCAGCCGATCGCTCACCTGCATGACCGGCAGCTGCAGCAGCAGGTCGGCCACCGCGAGCCGGAAGATCGCAGCGCGCTGGAACAGCCGCAGGCGTTCGAGTAGTTGCTCCTGATCGCCCTGATCGGCGCCGTCCATGCGCTGGGCGAGATCGGCCGCGAAGGCCGCGCGATCCGGCGGCTGCTCGAGCAGCCGCTCATCGATCAGCTCATCCAGCAACAGTGGGTGCGCGGCAATCTGATCGATCAGAAAATCCCCGTGCGTGGCGAGCCGCACCAGTCGTCCGCGCGCCCGGGCGTTGTGCAGCAGCAGCGCAAAGTAGGCCGAGCGCGCACCGATGGCCTCCAGCACGCGCAGCAGTCGCGGCAAAGTGCGCAGCGGCTCGGGCGTCGCCGCGGCCTCGGTTGCCAGCACCGGCAATAGCGCCGCCAGCCGGCGGGCGCCGGCCTTGTCGAGCCGCCGCGTGGCGGCCGCCTGGTTGAATTCCCGCAACAGGGCGGCGGCTGCCACGGCAGCCGGCGCGCTCCAGCCGTAGGCCGCGAGCCGCTCGGACAGCGGCTCGGCCGCGTCCGCATCGAGCGGTAACGGCGCCAGCTCGGCCAGGGCGGCATCCTCGTCGCCGAAAACCACGGCACGAAAGTGCACCGAGACGCGCGCCCGATGCGCGCGCAGCTGCGCATCGAGCACGCTCCAGTCGGACAATGCCATGCTCCAGGCCAGGCGCTCGCGGGCCACAGGCTCGGCGGGCAGTCGATGCAACTGTTGATTGGCCCACATCTGCAGCCGATTTTCCAGGCGGCGCAGGAACACGTAGGCCGCATCGAGCTCCGCCACCGCGCCGGCGGGCAGCAGCTTCGAGCCGGCCAGTAGCGATAGCGCGTGACGCAGCCCCGTCCCCTGCAGGCGGCGTTCCTGGCCGCCACGGATGAGCTGGAAGGACTGCACGATGAATTCGATCTCGCGGATGCCGCCATCGCCGAGCTTGATGTCATCCTCCAGGTCCCGCCGCTGCACTTCGCGCTCGATCATGGCCTTCATCTCGCGCAGTGATTCGAACACGCCGAAGTCGAGATAACGCCGATAGACGAAGGGGCGGATCACCTCGGCGAACAGTTCCTGATAAGCCGGGGCGTTGGTCATCGCGCGGGCCTTGACCCAGGCATAGCGCTCCCAGTCGCGACCGTGAATCTGCAGATAATCCTCGAGCGCGGCCGCGTTCGAGACCACCGGCCCACTGTCGCCGAAGGGGCGCAACCGCAGATCGATGCGGAACACAAAGCCGTCCTCGGTCTGTTGTTCCAGCAGCCGGATAAGCTGCTGCATCAGGCGGGTAAAGAATTCCTGGTTGCTGATCGATCGCGCACCATCGGTCTCCCCGCCTTCCGGATAGACCGGCACCAGATCGATGTCGGAAGAAAAATTCAGCTCACCGCCGCCGAGCTTGCCCATGGCTACGACGATGAGCCGCTGGCCGGCACCGGATGCAGCGCGCGGCTCGCCGTAGCGGCGCGCCAGCGCGCACCGGGCGAACTGCTCCGCCAGCTGCAGCGCGCTCTCGGCCGCGCTCGAAAGGTCTTGCAGGGTCTCCTCGAGATCGGCCCATTGCGCCAGATCCCGCCAGGCAATGCGCGCGAATTCGACGCGGCGCCAGCGCCGCAGCGCGCTCATGAATTGCGCTTCATCCTCCGGCAGTTCGGGCAGGCCCAGCAGCGCAGCCTCGAGCTGTGAGTCCGCGCGTTCAAGTGCCGCTTGCCACAGCGCCGGATCCCGGCACAGCGCATCGAGCACGAATTCGCTGCTGGCCAGCACTCGCGCGGCGCTTTGACTCAGTGCGCTGTCGCCAGCATGAATCACCGCGGCCACGCCCGGCGCGCGTTCCGCGAGTATCGCCAGCGCGTGGCTCTGCGCTGCTTCGAAGGCTTGCATGATCGGCGTGGTCAGTGGGGCTGCACTGCCACCCGCACCGACAAAGTGTGCGAACCGCCGCCGAGGATCACGCCGCGCAGCGGCGACACATCGCCAAAGTCGCGGCCCCAGGCCAGCGCCACGTGGTCCTGCCCGACACGGATGTTGTTGGTGGGATCGAATTCGACCCAGCCAAAGGGCGGCGCGAATACGGCCACCCAGGCATGTGATGCGTCGGCGCCCACCAGTCCCTCGGGCGCCTCGGGATCCGTGGCGGCCTCCGTGGACGGCGGCGGTTGGTCATCGAGCGACCCGTTATACGTGCGCAGGTAGCCGCTCACATAACGCGCGGCCAGTCCGGCGCTGCGCAGACAGGCGATCATCATGTGCGCATAGTCCTGGCAGACGCCGCGGCGCTTGTGAAATACCTCCAGCAGCGGCGTGGCGATCTCGGTGGCGCCGGGCGTATACGTGAAATCCTGGTGCACCTTGGCCATCAGGCAGTCCGCCACCTGCAGCACCGTGCTGGCAGGCTGGAGGCAATCGCGCGCGAAGTCGCCGAACAGGCGTTTGATGCGCACGAACGGCGACTCGCAGCGGAAACGCATGGCTTCGAGCCAGGGCGCTTCGCGCTCCGTTGCCACGTAGGCCAGCTGATCGCGCACGCGCTCCCACGCCTCGCCGTCCTGCGGTGAGAGTGCCGGCGGCGTCTCGACACTGACCACCATGTCGGCGCGCACACACAGCCGGCGATGCGGCCGATCGAATTCGATGCGCGTGACGCGGTTGCCGAAGGCATCCAGGTGTTCGCTCCGCACGGCTGGCGCCGGTTCGATCAGCAGGCTGTGCTCGAGGCAGGCCTGGCGCTGCGAGTCGCGCGGGGTCAGGTGCAGCAACTGGTGCGAGTGCACCACTTCGCGCCCATAGCTGTAGAGCGTTTCATGCTGCACGCTGTAGCGCACGGCGCTCATGTGGCCACCGCGTGCACATCCAGGTCCACCAGCGAAAAGTGTCGTGACACCAGTCGGGCGGAGATGCGTTCCGCCGCGCTCGCCAGCTCCGAGAGCGCTTCGGCCAAGGCCTGGCGACGCGCGGCACCCAGGCCGCCTTCCTCGTCGATGCCCGCGGTCAGTGCAGGAGTCAGCTGCGCCATGGGCTCATCAAACGGCTCCTCCGCGCTCGCGCCGATCGACTGGGCCAGATCGATCAGTGCCTCGCGGATCGCGATCCACTGAAAATATAGCGAGCGCGGGCTGGCCTGCTCGAACACCATCAGCCGCAGCACCGGCGCCAGCTGCGGCGTTGCTACATAGCGGGTGCGATAGGTGATGCTCAATCCCCCAAGATCCAGCAGCCATTCGAGTTCTCCCTGTCGCACCGGCGTGCCGGGGGCCAGCCGGTCGCTGAGCAGTCCGGCCAGGAACCGCACGCGCTCGAGCCGCCGACCGAGCATCAGCAGGCGCCAGCCGTCATCCTGCGTCATGTCATCCAGCGCGAACCCGCTCAGTGCGGTCAGCGCCACCAGCAGCTGATCAAGCGCCTCGAGCGGATCGTGTTCGGAAGCGCCCGCCTCCTGAAACTCCCGCTGCATGACGCTGATCGAGCGCCAGTGTTCGGCCGAGAGCCGGCTGCGCGATTGCGTGGCGCACCAGCTCAGGCGGCCGAGGTCGGCTGCCAGCCCGAACTCGTGCGCATCGTCGAACACAGTGACCGCCGGATCGCCCTCGGGCGGGAGCACTCCGTAGCTGATGCATTGCTCGCGCGCGCGGCTCCACACCGAGGCATTGGTTCGCATCGCCAGCGTGGCCCGCACCAGCCGCGCCTTGTCCTCGCAACGCTCCGAGTAGCGGCCCAACCAGAAAAGATTCTCCACCAGCTGCGAAGGCAGCTCGTCGTGCCGCATGCCCCGCGGCAGCAGCGACAATTCACCGATGGCATGAACCTCGGCGGATGGCTCGCGCGCAGTGCGCTCCCCGAGGATCCAGACGTCCTTGCTGCCGCCGCCGCGCTGTGTCGATACGATGTCGACGGCACCTTCGGCGGCAATGCGCGCCAATCCGCCCGGCATGACCTGGAAGCCGCCCGCGGTGGCGACCGCGTATACACGCATCGTCAGCGTGCGCGGCGCCAGGCGCACCGTGGCGCCCGGGCGCCAGGAGGGAGCCTGCGAAAGTGACACTCTCTCCTGCGCGACATAGGCGTATGGCCGGGCGCGCAAACGGCGGATGAGCGCCAGGCGCTCCTTGTACGACAGATCACGGCCGAAGCAGGGCTCGAACTTCTGATTCGGGAAGGTCGCCTTGATGACCAGCTGATCCAGGTGGGTGACCACGTAGTCGAGCGCCGGGCGCTCACCGCACCACCAGGTGGCCAGCGAGGGCAGGCGCAGTGGCTCGCCGAGCAGCCGCTGCGCGGCACCGGGCAGAAATCCCTGCCAGGCCGCCGACTCGAGCAGTCCGCTGCCGAGCGAGTTGGCGAGCACCACGCGGCCGGCACGCACGGCGCCGAGCAATCCGGGCACGCCGAGCGCGGAGTCGGGCCGCAGCTCCAGCGGATCGCAGTAATCATCGTCCATGCGACGCAGGATGGCGTGCACGCGCCGCAGTCCCGGCAGGGTCTTCAGATAGACCGTGTCGTTGCGCACGGTCAGGTCCTGTCCCTGCACCAGCGGCATGCCGAGCTGGCGTGCCAGGTAGGCATGTTCGAAATAGGTTTCGTTGAAGGGGCCCGGCGTCAGCACCACCACCAGCGGTGTGCCCTCGCCGTCGGCAAACTCCAGCAGGCTCTCGCGCAGCGTGTTGAAGAATCCCGCCAGCGGCCGCACCTTCAGTTCGTTCACCAACCCCGGCAGCACGCGACCAATGATCGCGCGGTTCTCGAGCGCGTAGCCCGGACCCGAGGGCGTCTGCGTGCGATCGCTGAGCACCCACCAGCGTCCATCCGGCGCACGGGCGAGATCGGCCGCGTAGAGGTGCAGGAAGGTGTCGCCAGCCTGCCGCAGGTCATGCGCCGCCCAGAGAAAGTTCGGATGGCCAAAGGCGAGTTCGGCGGGCACGAAGCCTTCTGCGATCAGGCGCTGCGCGCCGTACAGATCGGCCAGCAGTGCGTTGAGCAGCCGTGCACGCTGCTGCACGCCCGCTTCGATGGCGCGCCATTCATCGGCCGCGATCAGCAGCGGCAACGGATCGAGCTGCCAGGGCCGATCACGGCCCTGCGGATCGGCATAGACGTTATAGGTAACGCCGTTCTCGACGATGAGCCGCCGCGTCATCTCGACGGTCCGGCGTGCCGCTTCGGTGCCGCCGTCGGCCAGGTATTCGATCAGCGGCTTCCAGTGCGCGCGGATCGAGCCGTCGCGTTCGAGCAGTTCATCATAGCGCTGTGAACTGCCGGGGTAGAGAAGCTGCGTCGACTCGGACATCACCCGGAGCGGCGCAGGTCCAGCGTGAACGGAAACTCCGGCTCGATCACCGGAGCAGTCTGTTCCGGCGACTGCGCTGCGCTGCCGGGCGTGTGGCCCATGCGAAAGAAGCGCGCCAGCCGGCGGCTCTCCGCCTCGAACGAGTTCACCGGAAAACTGTTGTAGCTGCGTCCGCCAGGATGGGTCACGTGATATTGGCAGCCGCCCAGCGAGCGCTGCATCCACGTATCGAACAGATCGAAGGTCAAGGGCGAATGCACTCCTATCCGCGGATGCAGCGCCGACGGCGGCTGCCACGCACGATACCTCACTCCGGCCACGAATTCTCCCACGGTGCCGGTGGGCCGCAGCGGCACTCGCCGTCCGTTGCAGTTCAGCACCAGGCGATCCGGCGGCATTCCGGTAACGCGCACCTGCAGGCGTTCCACCGAGGAATCCACGTAGCGTACGGTGCTGCCCGCAGTGCCCTCCTCGCCCATGACATGCCACGGCTCGAGCGCGTGGCGCAGCTCTATCGTTGTGCCGAGCATCGAGTACTCGCCGTAACGCGGAAAGCGGAATTCGAAGTGCGGCGCAAACCAGGACTCCTCGAGTGCATAGCCGGCGGCGCGCTGCTCATCGATCACATCGCGGAAATCCTGCGCGACGAAGTACGGCAGCATGAAGCGATCGTGCAGCTCGGTTCCCCACCGTGCCAGGCGCGCAGGCTGATACGGCACCTTCCAGAACCGCGCCACCAGCGAACGCAACAGCAACTGCTGGGTGAGACTCATGCGCGCATGCGGCGGCATCTCGAAAGCTCGCAGCTCCAGCAGGCCCAGACGTCCGGCCGGCCCGTCGGGCGAATAGAGCTTATCGATACAGAACTCCGCGCGATGGGTGTTGCCGGTGACATCGATCAGCAGGTTGCGCAGCAGGCGGTCGGTCAGCCAGGGTGGCACCTCCGAGCCCGGCGGCGGCATCTGCCGGAGCGCGATCTCCAGTTCGTAGATCGAGTCATTGCGGGCCTCATCGATGCGCGGTGCCTGCGAGGTCGGGCCGATGAACAGGCCCGAAAACAGGTACGACAGCGAGGGATGGTCGTGCCAGTAGGACAGCAGGCTGCCGAGCAGGTCCGGACGCCGCAGGAAGGGCGAATCGGCCGGCGTCGCGCCGCCGAGCACGAAATGATTGCCGCCGCCGGTGCCGGTGTGGCGGCCATCGAGCATGAATTTCTCGGTACCCAGGCGTGTGGCGCGCGCGGCGCCATAGAGGAACTCGGTGCGCTCCACCAGCTCGCGCCAGTCATGCGAAGGTTGCACATTGGCTTCGATGACGCCGGGATCGGGGGTGATGCGGAATGAGTTCAGGCGCGCGTCGCGCGGCGGCTCGTAGCCCTCGAGCATCACCGGCTGATCGAGCGCGCGCGCGGTGTGCTCGACGGCGGCCACGATTTCCAGATACTCCTCGAGAGACTGGGTCGGCGGCATGAAGATATAGAGCACTCCGGCGCGAGGCTCGGCGCACAGCGCGGTGCGCGCAATCCAGCTGGCAGACTCCTTCGGTTTCGGCGTGCGCGCCGCCAGGGCCGTCGCGGCGGCATCGCTGCTTTGCGAACGCTCCGGCACCGCCGGCACCGGCGGCGGCGCCGGCGCCGCGGGTCGCGCCAGCGGACGCGTCGCCTCCATCGGGTCCGGCGGCAGCATGTAGGGATAGTCCTCGGCCGAGACCCAGGGCTGCGAGTCCAGCGGCAGGCGGTAGCCCAGCGCCGAATCTCCGGGGATCAGGTAGCAGTGATCGGTACGCAAGAACCAGCCGCCGCTCTGCCAGCCCAGGCCATCGGCCGTGCGCGCGATCGGCAGCACCTGCCCCGCGATGCGGTCGAGTCCCTGGCCGAACACCCGCAGCAACCGGGCACGTTCCTGCGGGTCATCGAGTTTCGAGTCCAGCGCATCGACGTTGGCGGGCAGTCGCCGCTCACGCCAGAGGTAATAGAAAGCGTCCTCGAAGGCCGGAAACACATGGCCCGGGGAGACACCCAGGCGCGCGGCTACATCGCGCAGGAAGCGCTCGGCAGTCGCCGCCGTCGCGCCGTAGTCACGCCCCTCATCGGCGATGAGCTCGCGCTGGCTCCAGAGGGGCTCGCCGTCGCGCCGCCAGAAACAATTCAGCGACCAGCGCGGCAGCTGCTCGCCGGGATACCACTTGCCCTGGCCGAAGTGAGTCAGCCCAGCCGGGGCGTAGTGATCGCGCAGACGATGGTACAACTCGGCGGCCAGCCGCCGCTTGTCGGGCCCCATCGCGGTGGTGTTCCACTCGGCCCCGTCCGGGTCGTCGATCGATACAAAGGTCGGCTCCCCACCCATGGTCAGGCGCACATCGCCCTGATCGAACTCCAGGTCCAGCCGCGAGCCCAGCGCATCGATATCGCGCCATTGCGCCTCGGTGTAGGGCCTGGTGACCCGCGGGGCTTCCCAGACGCGTGTCACCGACATGTGATGCTCGAACTCGACCCCGGACTCATCGACCGCACCGCTCACGGGCGCCGCCGACGACGGTTCGGGGGTGCAGGCGAGCGGAATGTGCCCCTCGCCTGCAAGCAGCCCCGAGGTGGGATCGAGCCCGATCCAGCCGGCGCCAGGCAGGTACACCTCGCACCAGGCGTGCAGGTCGGTGAAGTCGGCGGCAGGCCCGGCGGGCCCCTCCAGCGGTTTGACGTCGCTGGTGAGCTGTATGAGGTAGCCGGAGACGAATCTGGCCGCCAACCCGACGTGGCGCAGCAGCTGCACCAGCAGCCAGCCTGAGTCGCGGCAGGAGCCGGCGGCCCGCCGCAGTGTCTCCTCGGGCGCCTGCACCCCGGGCTCCATGCGGATCAGATAGCGAATGTCGTCGGCGACGCGGCGATTGATCGCCACCAGGAAATCGATCGTCGGCACCGGCTCGCGCGGCACCCGTGCGAGGTAGTTGTCGAACAGCGGCGAGGGCGGCGCGCGCACCAGGTAGGGCGCCAGTTCCACCGCCTCGGTGGCCTCGTACTCGAATGGCGCCAGCTCGGCGTAGGGCGCCAGGAAGAAATCAAACGGGTTGTGCACCGCCATTTCGGCGATGAGGTCCACTTCGATGCGCAGCTCGCGGGTGCGTTCCGGGAACACCAGGCGCGCCAGGTAATTGCCCTGCGGGTCCTGCTGCCAGTTGACGAAATGCTTGGCCGGCTCAACGCGCAGGGAGTACGAGAGGATGCGCGTGCGGCAGTGCGGCGCCGGGCGCAACCGTACCTGCTGGGGCCCCAAGGTCACCGCGCGATCGTAGCGATAGCGGGTGAGGTGATTCAGCGCGACATGGATCGACACGGTGGCCTCGATGAACTTTCAGCGGCTGGCGCCACCATGATGCCGCAACCGCGCCGCCCGGCGGGCAAAAAAAAGCCCCGCATAGCGGGGCTTTGAGGTATTGCGCGGAAACGGGGGGGGTCTTGTTCCGCGACTTTTCAGGGTTCCGCGAACTGGCGTCCGCCTCACCCTGGACACGACTATACCGCAGAATTTTAGTTTGTAAAGTGAACCATTCGTTACATATACATTACCGATTCGCCCTATATGAACCGCAGAGCACAAAGCGCGCCGGACCCTATAAAAAAGCCATAAAAAAAGGCCGGACGCGAGTCCGGCCTTTTCTGGACTGACGCTATTCGCGTCGTTACATGTCCATGCCGCCCATGCCACCGCCCGGAGGACCGTGGCTGTGCTCAGCCTCATCCTTCGGTGCCTCGGCGATCATGACCTCGGTGGTCAGCAGCAGGCCCGCGACCGACGCCGCGTTCTGCAGTGCCAGACGAGTGACCTTGGTCGGGTCCAGGATGCCTGCTTCGATCAGGTCACCGAACTCGCCCGTGGCCGCGTTATAGCCGTAGCTGCCCTTGCCGGCCCGAACATTGTTCAGCACCACGGCGGCATCTTCACCGGCGTTCTCGACGATCTGACGCAGCGGCTCCTCGATCGAGCGCGCCAGGATGCGGATGCCGACCGTCTGGTCTTCATTCGCCCCTTCGAGCTTGTCGAGCGCCTTGAGCGCACGAATCAGCGCTACGCCGCCGCCCGGGACCACGCCTTCCTCGACGGCGGCACGCGTGGCGTGCAGCGCATCCTCGACGCGGGCCTTCTTCTCTTTCATTTCGATCTCGGTGGCAGCACCGACCTTGATCACGGCTACACCGCCGGAGAGCTTGGCAACGCGCTCCTGCAGCTTTTCCTTGTCGTAGTCGGAGGTTGCTTCCTCGATCTGCTGACGGATCGACTCGACCCGCGCCTTGATGTCGGAGGCCTTGCCGTGGCCGTCGATGATCGTGGTGTTCTCTTTTTCCACCAGGATCTTCTTGGCCTCGCCGAGATCGTTCAGGGTCGCCTTCTCGAGCGACAGGCCGACCTCATCCGAGATCACCGTGCCACCGGTCAGGACCGCGATGTCGGCCAGCATGGCTTTGCGGCGATCGCCGAAGCCAGGAGCCTTTACCGCCGCGACCTTGAGAATGCCGCGGATGTTGTTGACGACCAGCGTCGCCAGGGCCTCGCCCTCGACGTCTTCGGCCACCACCAGCAGCGGGCGACCCGCCTTGGCAATACCTTCGAGGATCGGGAGCAGCTCGCGGATGTTGCTGATCTTCTTGTCGACCAGCAGGACATACGGCTTTTCGAGCTCGGTGCTCTGGCTGGCCTGGTTGTTGATGAAATACGGCGACAGATAGCCGCGGTCGAACTGCATGCCCTCGACTACGTCGAGTTCATTGTCCAGGCCCGAGCCCTCTTCCACCGTGATCACGCCTTCCTTGCCGACCTTTTCCATCGCATCTGCAATGGTCTTGCCGATGCTCTCGTCCGAATTGGCCGAGATGGTGCCGACCTGCGCAATCGCCTTGCTGTCCTTGCAGGGCTTGCTGAGCTTCTTCAGCTCTTCGGTCGCTGCCAGCACAGCCTTGTCGATGCCGCGCTTGATGTCCATCGGGTTGCGGCCCGAGGCAACGGCCTTGAGGCCTTCGCGGATGATCGCCTGCGCGAGCACGGTCGCAGTGGTGGTGCCGTCGCCGGCCTCATCCGAGGTGTTGGAAGCGACTTCCTTCACCATCTGCGCGCCCATGTTCTCAAATTTATCTTTGAGCTCGATTTCCTTGGCGACCGAAACGCCGTCCTTGGTGATCGTCGGAGCGCCGAAGCTCTTCTCGAGCACCGCGTTGCGGCCCTTGGGGCCCAGCGTCGCCTTGACGGCGTTCGCCAGGATGTTGACGCCACGGAACATGCGTGTCCGGGCATCGTCACTAAAACGTACTTCTTTGGCTGCCATTGCTGTATTCCTCTGGAATTACTTGCCTTCGATGACGGCCATGACGTCTTCTTCGCGCATGACCACGAGGTCTTCGCCTTCGACTTTCACTTCCGTGCCGCTGTATTTACCGAACAGGATCTTGTCGCCGACTTTGACGTCGAGCGGACGGACCTGCCCATCTTCGAGAATCTTGCCTTTGCCGACCGCGACGATCTTGCCCTGGACGGGCTTTTCAGCCGCGGTGTCCGGGATCACGATGCCGCCAGGTGACGTGCGCTCTTCTTCCAAGCGCTTGACGATCACACGGTCATGAAGAGGACGAATCTTCATGGATGCCACTCCTTATATACTTGCGATGGGTTGATTGACTTAAGGCGCATCCGCATAGCCAGAGCGCCCTTCGAGGGTGTGTTAGCACTCTCCCTCGTTGGCTGCTAATGATAGGGACTGAAGCTGGAATATCAAGCCCCGCGCGCACGTCGATTTTTCGGCTGCGCCACCCGGCCAGCGCCAGGCGGTACCTAAGTGA
>CAWFVL010000015.1:0-41419 GCA_963819195.1 uncultured Gammaproteobacteria bacterium | reverse complement strand
TGCGGCGTGCTCGCGCACCCCCACGGTACTGTCCTGCCAGCCGGGCATCTCTTCGTAAACCGGCTCCACGTCCGCATAGGCATCGGCGAACAGCGGCGGCCCCGGAAGGGTTTCCCCGTCGACGCGATAACCCACGCACAGGCGGATCGTCTCCAGCCCATCGAGCACGTCGAGCTTGGTGACGCATAGCCCGGAGACGCTCGAGTGGACGATGGAGCGGCGCAGCGCCACGGCATCGAACCAGCCGCAACGGCGGCGGCGGCCGGTGACCGAGCCAAATTCGTGCCCGACCCGCGACAGATGCTCGCCGTCATCATCGAACAGCTCTGTGGGGAAGGGACCGGCGCCGACGCGGGTGGAGTAGGCCTTGACGATGCCGAGCACATGATCGAACGCGCACGGGCCGATGCCGGTGCCGGTGGCGGCCCCGCCGGCGGTGGTATTGGAGGAAGTCACGAAGGGGTAAGTGCCCACATCGACATCGAGCATTGCGCCCTGCGCGCCCTCGAACAGCACATTGGCGCCGGAGGTCCGCAGCTCGGAGAGCGCGCCAGTCACATCGCACAGTAACGGCCGCACGCGCTCGACATACTCGAGCTGCTCATCGAGGGTGCGCTGAAAGTCCACCGGCGGCAGCGCGAAGTAGCGCTGCAGCACGAAATTATGGAAGTCCAGCACCTCGCCGAGCTTGGCTGCAAAGCGGTCGCGCTGGAACAGATCGGCCACGCGCACGGCGCGGCGCGCCACCTTGTCCTCGTAGGCCGGGCCGATGCCGCGCCCCGTGGTGCCGATCGCGTTCATGCCGCGCGCGGCCTCGCGCGCGCGGTCGAGCACCACGTGCGAGGGCAGTATCAGCGGACAGGCCGGCGAGATGCGCAGGCGCTCGAACACCGGCACGCCCTCGGCGCGCAGCATCTCAGCCTCGCGGAACAGTGCCTCGAGCGACAACACCACGCCGTTGCCGATCAGGCACCGCACGCCCTCGCGCAGAATGCCCGAGGGTATCAGCGACAGAATGGTCTTGCGGCCACCGATGACCAGCGTGTGGCCGGCGTTATGGCCGCCCTGGAATCGGGCCACGGCGGTGGCGCGCTCGGTCAGCAGGTCGACGATCTTGCCCTTGCCCTCATCGCCCCACTGCATGCCGATGATGATGACGAACCGTCCCTTCACGAGCGCACCAGGAAGAGTATGGCGAGACCCACGCCCATGCTGAAGAGGCCACCGAGCCGCAGCTCGCGCTCCTCCATGGCCGCGATACGCGCGAGCAGGCGCTTCATGCCCTGCGGATTGAGGAAGGGCATGATGCCTTCGATGATGCAGACGATCGCCAGCGCGGCGAAGAAATCAGTCCAGTCGAGCCCCACGTGCCACCCTGATTGCAGCTAACGCCCGCTGGCGCTGTGCAGATATTTGAAGAACTCACCTTCCGGTGAAATGACGAGCACATCCCCCTCGCGGCCCAGGGAACTCTTATAGGCCTGCAGGGTACGCGAGAACGCGGCGAACTCCGGATTGGCGCCATAGGCGCGCGCGTAGGCAGCCGAGGCAGCCGCATCGGCCTCGCCACGCAGGCGCTGGGCATCACGGGTCGCCTCGGCCTTGATCGCGGCGCTCTTGCGATCCGCATCGGCGCGGATCTTGTCCGCGTCGGCGCTGCCCTGAGTCCGCAGCTGCTGCGCCTGCAACGTCAGGCTCTGCTGCATGCGCTGGTACACCGCATTGGCTACCTCCTCCGGCAGCTCGATGCGCTGCAGCTGCACATCGACCAGTTCCACCCCGAGCTGTTCCGCCGCCGTCCGCAGCGCCTCGGCGTGCAGCGCGCCGGCATTGGGACGCGCGGCTGCGATATCCGCCGCCAGCGGTGCGGCCGCCAGCGCCTCGCGGATGCGCGCGCGCACGAGTTCGGCCAGGCGCTGCGCCGTGGCATCCTCATCGCCGCCGGTTGCAGCCAGATAACGCACCGGATCGACCAGCCGCCAGCGCAAATAGAATCCTACGTTCAGCGGCTTCTGATCCTGCGACAGGAAGCTTTCGCCGGCGTAGGCGTGCGTGACCAGCCGCCGATCGAAGATATGAACCGACGCCAGCGGCGACTTCAGATGCAGGCCCGCGCCGTAGGTGACCGGCTGGCCGCCACCGAGGCTGCTCAGCGCGACTTCGGATTCATCGACGATGAATATCGACCGCCAGCACAGCAGCAGCGCCAGCAGGATTCCGATGCCGATGTAGGGACGCGCGCTCATCAGCGCTCCGGCCGATCGCGGCTGTGCGCGTCATCGCCGGCCCCGACCGATGCCGGAGAAGGCGGCGGCACCACGGCGGGGGCGGCGGCAGCCGGCGCCGGCACGGTGGCAGCTGCCGTGCTGCTGCGGATGGCATCGGCCAGCTTGTCGAGCGGTATGTAGATGACATTGCCGCTGCCGCTCTTGGCATCGATGATGATCTTGTGCGCGCGCGAGAGGATGCTTTCCATGGTCTCGATATACATGCGATTGCGCGTGATTTCGGGCGCTTTGGCGTAGGCCTGCGCCACCTCGGTGAAGCGCTGTGCCTCGCCATCGGCCGTGGCGCGGGTCTGCGCAGCATAGACATCCGCCTCGCTGACGATGCGTTGCGCGGCACTCTGCGCCGCGGGCACCACCTCGTTGGCGTAGCTCTGCGCGTCGCCGATGAGGCGCTGGCGATCTTCGGCGGCCTTGGCGGCATCGCGCTGGGCGCCTCGTACCGCGTCGGGCAGCTGGGGATCGGTCAGATTTACCGCGGTCAGGTCGATGCCGGCACCGTAGCCGTCCAGTGCCTTCTGAATCTGGTCTCTGGCCTCGGTCGAAATGCGGGCGCGCGCCTCCCCATCCAGCAGGGTCGCCACGGTATTGGCCGCCACCAGCTCGCGCACCACGGTCTCGCTGGCCTGCCGCAGGCTTTCCTGCGGATCGCGCACATGAAACAGGTAATTCAGCGGATTGCTGATCCGGTACTGCACCGACCAGCTGACGTCGATGAGGCTCTGATCGCTGCTGATCATGAGCGCCTTGGCATCGACGCCCTCGGGATTGGACACATCGAGTTTCTCGACCGTCTCGATGGGCCGCGGCCAGCGCCAGATATGCCCGGGCTGCTCGACCGCCACGAAGCGGCCGAAGCGCTGCACCACGCCACGCTCGGAGGGACCGATCTGGTAGTAGCCGCTGGCCAGCCACAGGGCCACCACCACCAGCGCCCCCACCAGCAGAGTGCGGCGGCTGCTGCCCGGGCGCCACAGCTGCTGCACCTGCCGCTGAAGCCGGCGGCGCAGTTCGTCCAGGGACTTACTCTCCGGCGCGCCGCGCGGCGGCGGCCGCTTCTTGTCTTCGCCGGGTTGATTCCATGCCATATCGGGAGCCGTGTCGGCTGAATGCGCGTGTCAGCAGCGCACCGTCTCGGCCGGGGTCTGAGATTCTAGGTAGGGCTCGAGGGCGGCACAAGCGGCCGTGCCCGGCAGCGGCTGGGCCTCCAGCAGGCGCACGCCCGGCATCGCCGCCCAGGTGATCAGGTCCGGTGAAGGCAGGTCCACCAGCAGCTCCGCTGCGCCATCCTCCAGCGAGCGCTCGTCCCGTACCACCCCGGCCGCATACAGCCGGGCACGCAGGGCCCCCGCGCCCGGCGGCAGGTGCAGCCACAGGCGCTGGACCTTGAGCGACAGCCGCTCGCCGATCGCCTCGAGCAGCAGCGTCAGCCCGGTGCCCTGGGCAGCGCCGATCCAGACGGCGACCGCGCGTCCCTGCGAGTCGCGTTCCAGCTTGGCCTCGACACCGATGCGGTCGATCTTGTTGTAGACGCGCAGCTGCGGCAGATCGCCCGCGCCGATCTCGTTGAGCACCTTGTCCACCTGCTCGATGTGCTCATCGCGGCGCGGATCACTGGCGTCGACCACATGCAGCAGCAGGTGCGCGCTGCGCGCTTCCTGCAGCGTCGACTGGAACGCGGCGACCAGCTCGTGCGGCAGCTCGCGGATGAAGCCTACCGTGTCGGCCATGACGATCGTGGTGCCCCCGGGCAGGCGCAGACGGCGAACGGTCGGATCGAGCGTCGCGAACAGCTGATCGGCCACGTAGACATCGGCGCCCGTGAGAGCGCGAAACAGCGTCGACTTGCCGGCGTTGGTGTAACCCACCAGCGCCACGGCCGGCACCGGGACTTCCGCGCGCGCGCTGCGTCCGGTTTCGCGCTGCTGTTTGAGACGTTCCAGGCGCCGTGTCACTGAGCGCACGCGCGCGGCGAGCAGCCGACGGTCGGTCTCGAGCTGCGTTTCGCCCGGGCCGCGCAGTCCGATACCGCCCTTCTGCCGCTCGAGGTGGGTCCAGCCCCGAACCAGGCGGCTGGCCAGATGTTTGAGCTGCGCGAGTTCGACTTCCAGCTTGCCTTCGAAGCTGCGGGCGCGCTGCGCAAAAATGTCCAGGATCAGCCCATTGCGATCCAGCACGCGCAGGCCCGTGAGTTTCTCGAGGTTACGCTCCTGGCTGGGAGAGAGCGGGTGATCCACCAGGATCAGATCGGCCTGATGCTCGCGGCCGGCCGCCGCGATCTCCTCGGCCTTGCCGGTGCCGACGAAATAACGCGAGTCGGGCCGCTCGCGCCGGCCCGTCAGCGTGGCAACAGGTTGCGCGCCCGCGGAGCGCGCGAGCTGTTCGAACTCGGCAAGATCCTCGGCCTGGACCGCGGCACCCAGCCCCAGGCGCACCAGCACTGCGCGCTCACCGGCGCGCGGGCGCTCTATCATGTGTCTGCCCGGGGTGCGTCTGCCCTCACTCCGCCGCAGTCTCCGCGGTGGCACCCTCTTCCACCGCCAGGCGCACGGCACGCGCCGGCACCACGGTGGAGATTGCGTGCTTGTAAACCATCTGACTGACCGTGTTCTTGAGCAGCACGACGAACTGATCGAACGAATCAATCTGGCCTTGCAGCTTGATGCCGTTGACGAGATAGATCGACACTGGCACGTGTTCTTTGCGTAATGCGTTCAGGAAGGGATCTTGTAAAGACTGGCCCTTGGCCATGGGGGTTTCTCCTTATTTTTCAACCGGCTCGGCTTTGAAATTACGGCTATGCGAAAGTGGGCGGGGACTGCTTGTCAGCGCGTGCCCGTGGGGATGCAACTTTTCAAGAACAATTCTAGCACCTGCGACCCGGGCGGTCATGCGTGGAAAGCCGCAGAAATACGGTCTGCCAGAGCTTCCAAAGCTCCTACAGCAACGTCGCCCAGTGGCGTCACCTCCCGTTCACCGCGCAGCCACGTCAGCTGGCGCTTCGCCAGTTGCGCTGTGGCAGTGATGGCGTTTGCCGTAGCCGCTGCAAGCGAGACTTCACCGGCGCAGTAAGGCCAGAGCTGGCGGTATCCGACCGCGCGCATCGCTGGATGAGCCGACGTCAGATCGCCACGCGCACGCAATCTGCGCACTTCATCGACCAGGCCCGCGGCCAGCATCGACTCGAAGCGCGACTGCAGCCGCTGCCGCAGCACGGCGCGCGAATCCGGGTATAGGGCATAGCACTGCCAGCGATCGGTAATCGCCGCGGCGCTGGCACGCCGGTGCCACTGCGACAGCGGCACGCCCGTGAGCCGGAACACCTCCAGCGCACGCTGCAGCCGCTGTGCATCCTGAGGCGCAATGCGCGCCGCGGCTTCGGGGTCGACGCGCGCGAGTTCGGCATGGACCGCCGTCCAGCCGCGCTCCGCCGCCAGCGCATCGATCTGGCGCCGGATGTCCGGCGAAGCCGCCGGCATCGCAGCGAGCCCATCGCGCAGCGCGCGCAGATAAAGCATGGTGCCGCCCACCAGCAGCGGCAACGCCCCGCGTGCGCGCGTCGCGGCGATGGCGGCGCGGGCCTCGCGCACGAAGTCGCCCGCCGAGAAGCTCTCGACTGGATCGCGGATGTCGATGAGGTGGTGCGGCACCTGCTCGCGCACTTCGCGCGACGGCTTGGCGGTGCCGATGTCCATGCCGCGATAGACCTGGGCGGAGTCGACGCTGACGATCTCGACCGGCAGGCTCCGCCGCTGAAGCTGCCGCACCAGTTCCAGCGCGCACGCGCTCTTGCCGCTGCCAGTCGGGCCGGTCAGCGCCACGAGCAGCGGCGCCGCGGCGGCGCCTGTCACTACCGTCCCCGCAGGAACAGCTGGTCGATCTCGCGCATCGTCAGGCACATCCAGGTGGGCCGACCGTGGTTGCATTGATTGGCGCGATCGGTCTGCTCCATCTGTCGCAGCAGCGCATCCATCTCCGCCAGGCTCAGCACGCGCTGGCCGCGGATGGCACTGCGGCAGGCAATGCTGCCGAGGATGCGATGCGCATCGCCGTCGAGGTGCGCCGCACCCTCCCCGCCAGCCAGCTCGCGCGCGAGCTGCCGCAGCAGCCCGGCGGTGTCGGCATGCGCCAGCAGCGCCGGCACACTCTGTACCAGCAGGCGCTCGGGACCATCGCGTTCCAGCACAAAGCCCAGCCGCAGCAGATCGTCACGCTCGGCGAGCAGCGCATCCAGCTCGTGTTCATCAGCCGCGATCGCCAGCGGCGCCAGCAGGTGCTGCGCGGCAGGGCGCTCGGCGTCGAACTGCGACTTGAGCTGCTCGTAGAGCACGCGCTCGTGGGCCGCATGGGTATCGATCAGGATCAGCCCGCTGCGGTTCTGCGCCAGAATGTACAGGCCGTGCAGCTGCGCAATCGGCACACCCAGCGGCTGCGACTCGACGGCACTGTCGGCCACCGACAACGACTGCACGGCTGCGAAACTGCTGCGAGGGAACGAGCGCTCGCCGAGCCAGGCGCCCGCGGCAGGTTCCGGCGGACGGCCAAAGTCGAACGCGGGTGCAGCCGCGGCCGCAGCGGGTGCGATCCAGGTTGCCCCAATGCTGTCCGCCGCCGGACGCGTACCTGCCAGCTCGGCAGCAATGGCGCGAAACACGCCCTCATGCACGGCGCGGCTGTCACGGAAACGCAGCTCCAGTTTGCTTGGGTGCGCATTGACGTCCACCTGCCGCGGATCGAGCGCCAGGTGCAGCACGTAGCTCGGATGTCGGCCATGGAACAGCACGTCGCGAAACCCCAGTCGCACGGCGTTGCCCAGCAGCCGATCGCGCACCGCGCGGCCGTTGACGAACCAGAACTGCATATCCGGCTGCGCCCGCGCCGCCGTGGGCAGCCCCAGCCAGCCTGAAAGCTTCACCGGCCCCGCCTGGCGATCGATGCGCTGCGAATGCGCCCGAAATTCCCCGCCCAGGATCCGGTCCAGCCGTTGTTCGACGGCCTGGAGCTGCTCCCCGCCCGGCAAATGCAGGATTTCCCGCCCGTTGTGCCGCAGCCGCACGCCGAGGCCACTGCCACCGAGCGCCAGGCGTTCCACCTGTCGCAGGATATGGCTGAACTCGGTGCCCGGGCTGCGCACGAATTTGCGGCGTGCCGGCACGTTATAGAAAAGGTCGCGCACTTCAATGGTGGTGCCGATCGGGTGAGCAGCGGGCTTGAGCGGCATCGACACACCGCCCTCGACCGACAACTCCCACGCATCCGCAAGCTCGGCGCGATGCGACACCATCCGCAGGCGCGCGACCGATGCGATCGAGGGCAGCGCTTCGCCGCGGAAGCCAAAGCTGACAATGGCTTCGAGATCTTCCAGGGTCGCAATCTTGCTGGTCGCATGACGCTCGAGCGCGAGCGGCATCTCCTCGCGCGACAAGCCGCAGCCGTCATCGCGGACGCGAATCAGTCCCAGGCCCGCGCTCTCGATGTCGATCTCGATGCGCCGCGCGCCGGCATCCAGCGCGTTTTCGTACAGTTCCTTGACCACCGAGGCCGGACGCTCGATGACCTCTCCGGCGGCGATCTGATCGATGAGATTGGGAGGAAGGATCCGGATCGGCATACCGGCACCGGCGGCGCAAAAAAACAGTCTACACGCCCGCGCCGCGGGCCACTCCGGTCGGCGCGCTTCAGGTGCCGTCGCGCGCGATGGAATCCGTCATCGATCCGGCAGGCGTGCGGGTGCGCGCGAACAGGCTTCCCTCGGGCGGGAACTTGCGGAAATAGCCGCTGATGCCGGTCAGGATCGCATCGGCCAGGCGCTGTTGCTGCGCCGGTGTGCGCAGCATGCGTTCTTCGGCGGGATTCGAGATGTAGGCAGTCTCAATGAGCATCGAGGGAATATCAGGCGACTTGAGAACCACGAAGGCGGCCTGCTGCACCTCGCGCTTGCGGACGGCGCCGACGTGATCCAGCGCCGTGAGCACGCGGTCGGCCGCCTCGGAACTCTCGCCCATGCTCTCGCTCTGCGAGAGATCGAGCAGCACCGGGCGCAGGTCTGGCTTCTGGCGAGCCAGCGAGATGCCACCCTTGAGGTCCGCCGCGTTCTGCTCCTCGGCCAGGATCTTCGCTGCCTGGCTCGAAGCGCCGCGCTCGGACAGCACATAAACGGAGGCCCCCGACACTTCGCGATCGCGGATCGCATCGGCGTGAATGGAGACGAACATGTCGGCATGGGCGGCCTTGGCGCGCTGCCGGCGTTCGACCAGATCGACGAAATAATCGCCGTCCCGCGTCAGCACCGCGCGCATGCCGGGCTCGCGATTGATCCGCGCGGCCAGGGCCCGCGCGATCGCGAGCGTGACATCTTTCTCGTGGGTACCGGACTGCCCGCTCGCGCCGGGATCATCCCCGCCGTGACCCGCATCGACCGCAATCACGATGGGCCGCTCCGCGGCGCCGGGCGCATGCGCCACGCGAATACTGATGACCGGCGAACTGCTGATCGGCGCCGCGGCGACCGGGACGGCGGTCACTGGCGCTTCGACATCCGGCGGCGCGGGCATCGCTCGGGGTGCGCTGCGCGCAGCCGCCGTCAATCGCGGCGCATCGAGCGCAATGCGCAGCTGCCAGTCGCCGGATTTGAGTGTCTGCTGGTGCAGCTGCATCGGTGCGTTCAGTTCCAGCACCACGCGCAGGGCGTGCTGCGGCGTCCAGCCCGAGCGCAGTGCGGCCACGGCGCCGGCCGAACTCATCGAAGGCATCGGCCCGATCGGCCGCGTGCGAGGCAGGTCCACCACGATGCGTTCGGGGTGATGCAGTCGGAAAACATGGGCGGCGGTGGGGGCGGACAGCCTGAGGGTCAGCAGCGCGGCATCATCACCGGACTGCAGATCGACGTGACGAAGTTGCACATCGGCCCCACCGGGGGCGCTCACGGCCCGCGCGGACAGCAGCAGCGCCGTCAGCGCGCAAGAAATTCGAAGCCGCGTGCCAGTCAACCCCATCCCCTGCAACCCCAGGCGCTGGCAATGTAAGTTGACTTTATGATTATTTCAAGTCTTATTAGTTAGATACGTCACTAAGCTCATTCCAGCTCTGACCCAGCGAGCCGCAGCTCCAGCCGCGCGAGCCACGCCGCCCCGGCGACGCTCATGGCCTCAATCAGCGCCGACCGTGCCACGCCTACGGCCTGCAGGGACACCGACAGATCCGGCGGCGGCAGTGCCGCGCCGGCCCGCTCGGGCCATTCCACCAGCCAGAGGGTGCGCGGCGCAAAGTAATCGCGCAGGCCGAGCTGCTCGAACTCCTGCGCATTGGAGAGCCGATAGCAGTCGACGTGCACGCCCAATCCCTCTCGTAGCGGATAGGTCTCCACCAGCGCGTAGCTCGGGCTGCGAACGGTTTCGGTCGCGCCCAGCGCCTCGAGCATGGCCGCGGCGAGCGTGGTTTTGCCGGCTCCCAGCTCCCCGGACACGAACAGCAGCCGCGGTGCCTGATCGTCCCAGGCGCAGGTCAGTCCCAGCGCGGCACCGAGCCGCATGGTGTCGGCCGCGGCCGGCAACTCCACGACAGTGCGCAACGGCCAACCCCTAACGGCCGACCCAATGGGCCAGCGCCTCGGCCAGTTCCAGCGCCAGGATGCCGCGGCTGCGATCGCGCGCCAGTTCATCCCCGGCCAGTGCATGCGCCAGCACGCCGGCGCAGGCGGCGCGCCACGGGTCGCGGCATTGCGCCAGGATGCCCGCGATGGCGCCGGTCAGCACATCGCCCATCCCGGCCGCGGCCATGGCCGGGTTGCCCCGCTCGCAGATACCGGGAATCTGGCCCTCGATGCCGATCAGCGTGCCCGCGCCCTTGAGCACGATCACCGATCCGGCGTGCTGCCGCGTGAGTGCCCGCAGCGCCGCCATGCGATCGGCCTGCACTTCCGCGGCGCTGCACCTGAGCAGCCGGCCGGCTTCTCCCGGGTGCGGGGTCAGCACCGATCCGCGCGGTGCCGGCCGGGCGTGACGCGACAGCAGATTGAGCGCATCGGCATCAATGACCAGCGGCTTGCCTGACAGCAGCACCCTCTCGAGCGCGGCGGCCGCCCAGTCCGATTGACCCAGTCCAGGACCCACCGCCACGACGCTGGCGGCCATCAATAGTGGCGCGAGCTCGGCCGCCTCATCCACCGCATGCACGATCAGCTCCGGCCTGCCGGCGACGATGGCGTTGATGTTCTCTCGCGCCGTGGCCACCGTGACCAGGCCGGCTCCCGCCCGCAGGCAGCTCTCGCCCGCAAGCCGTACCGCCCCGGGCATGCCAATGCCGCCACCGACGATCAGCACCCGACCGAAATCGCCCTTGTTGGCCTCCCGCGCGCGGCGCGGCAGTGCGCGAGCAATCTCCCCTTCGCCCAGCCGCTGCAGCAGCGGATGAAAACGCGGCTCATCCGGCGCCGAGACTTCCAGGTCATCGAACAGCAGCCGGCCCACGTACTCGGGGCCCTCACCGAGAAACAGCCCGGTCTTGAGTCCGACGAAGCTGATGGTGCAGTCGGCCCGGATCGCCGCTCCCATGACCGCGCCGCTGTCGGCGTTCAGACCCGAGGGCAGATCCAGCGAGAACACGGGTCGGCCGCAGCCATTGATGATGCCGATGATGGCAGCGATCCCCGGGCGCACCGGCTCCCTGAGCCCGGTCCCGAGCAACGCATCGACAACGACATCCGCACTCGTCAGCACCGCCGGGTCGAAGGGCAGCGGCCGTCCGCCGCTGGCCTGAAAATCATCGCAGGCGCGCCGCGCATCGCCGCGTAACCCTTCGGTCGCGACCGCCGCCAGTACCGTGACCGACAGACCCGCGGCCTGCGCGAATCGCGCCAGCACGTAGCCGTCGCCGCCGTTGTTGCCGCCGCCGGCGACGATCGCCAGCCGCAGCGCCGTGGGCCAGCGACTGCGCAACGCGCGCAGCGCCGCCTCCGCAGCGCGGCGCATGAGTGTGTAGCCCTCGGTGCCTTGCTCGATCGCATGGGCATCGAGCGCGCGCACCTGCGCGGACGAATAGAGCCAGCTTGCGGATGACATGGGCCGATTATACTGGTCGCATCGAGGCTCCCATGTACCAGCAGACCCCAGCGGCACCCGCGCTGCGAACCGCGATCGAAGCGGCGGCCCGCAGCCTCGGCTTCGATGCCATCGGAATTGCCGATATCGAACTCGCCGAAGATGAGCGCCACCTGGAAAACTGGCTATCCCAGGGCTGGCATGGGGCGATGGGCTACATGGCACGGCACGGGCGTCTGCGCAGTCGGCCGGCGCAGCTGCTGCCCGGCACGCTGCGCGTGATCTCTGCGCGCATGAATTACTGGCCCGGCGAGGCACGACCCGCTCAGGCCGTGCTCGAAGACGACGAGGCGGGCTATGTGTCGCGCTACGCGCTCGGGCGGGACTATCACAAAGTCATGCGTCGCGCGCTGCGCCAGCTGGCCCGGCACGTGGAAGCGCTCGCTGGACCGCACGGCTATCGGGTGTTTGTCGACAGCGCGCCGGTGCTCGAGAAGGCGCTGGCGCGCAATGCCGGCCTGGGCTGGATCGGCAAGCACACCAACCTGATCGCACGCGAGGCCGGCTCGTGGTTTTTTCTCGGTGAAATCTTCACCGACCTGCCGCTGCCGATCGATGCGCCGGCGAGCGCGCATTGCGGCAGCTGCACCGCCTGTATGCCGGCCTGCCCCACGGGGGCGATCGTGGCGCCGCAACAGCTGGATGCACGGCGCTGCATCTCCTATCTCACGATCGAGCTCGACGGCCCGATCCCGACGGAGCTGCGCCAGGCCATGGGCAATCGTATCTACGGATGCGATGACTGCCAGCTGGTGTGCCCGTGGAACAAATTCGCGCGTGCGGCCGCGCACCCGGACTTTCATGTGCGCCATGGACTGGATGCGCCGCGCCTCACCGAGCTATTCGGCTGGACCGAGCCGCAGTTCGATGAACGCATGCGCGGCTCGGCCATCTATCGGATCGGCTACCAGCGATGGCTGCGCAACATCGCGGTGGCGCTCGGCAACGCGCGCAGCAGCGCCGCGGTGCTCGCGGCACTCAACGCCCGCCGCGAAGACCGCTCGCCGCTGGTGCGCGAGCACGTGCGCTGGGCGCTCGAGGCACACCAGGCGCGCGCCTGAGGTGTGCGCTTAAGGCGTCGGCCCCGTCCACTGATTGAGCCACGACTCGACCGTCTCGTCCCACTGCACCGCATCCTGGGGCTTGATGACCCAGTGATTCTCGTCGGGGAAATACAGAAACCGGCTCGGGATGCCGCGACGCTGCAGCGCCGTGAATGCGGCAATGCCCTGCTCGATCGGCACGCGGTAGTCGAGTCCGCCATGAATGACGAGCATCGGCACCGACCAGTCCGCCACGTGATTGACGGGGTTGAAGCGCTCGTAGTTCTGCGGCTGCTCGAACGGCGTGCCTTCGTGCTCCCACTCCTCGAACCACAGCTCCTCACTGCTGAAGGCCATCATGCGGCTGTCGAACACCCCGTCATGCGATACCAGGCATTTCCACGGGCTGGCCCCGCCGACCCGCCAGTTGCCCTCGATCCAATTGACCAGGTAGCCGCCGTAGCTGCCGCCGAGCGCGCAGGCGCGCGTGCCATCTAAAAAGGGAAAGGTGCCGAGCGCATAGCTCCAGCCCTTCTGCAGATCCTCGAGCGGGCGGTCACCCCAGTGGCCGCGCACGGAATCAACGAAGGCCTGCCCGTAGCCGCGCGAGCCGTGGAAATCGATCATCAGCACCGCGTAGCCGGCGCCGGCGAAGGTCTGCGGATTCCATCGATAGTGAAACTCGTTGGCCAGGGACTCCTCCGGGCCGCCATGGATCAGCAGTGCCACCGGATACTTGCGGCCAGGCGCATATCCCACCGGCTTGACCAGGTAGCCATGCACGGGCTCATTGTTCCAGCCGCGAAAAGTGAAGGGCTGATAGTCGCCGAGCGCGAAGCCGGACATTTTCTCCATGTTGTGGTGAGTGAACTGCACCACCGAGCCCGAGCGCAGATCGATGCGGAACAGGTTCGCGGGCATGCCGAGATTGTCGAGCGCGTAGACCAGCGCATTGCGACTGGCATCGAAGCCGCGCACCGTGCCCAGATTGGTCAGCGGCACCACGCGTCCGCTCGCCACTTCGACCGCAAACAATCGCCGCTGGCCGACATCATCGGCCATCGCGTAAAGCACCCGCCCATCGGCCGACCAGCGCAGCATCAGCGCCGAGCGATCCCAATCGGGCGCCACCTCGCGCGTTTCGCCGGTCACCAGGTCTTTGAGCTCGATGGCAAACCGGTCGGCTTCGAATCCGGCCCGTTTCATCGCCCGATATGCCACGCTTCTGCCATCGGGAGACACCGCAGGTCCGGTGTCCCAGGCCGGATTGTCACTGGTGAGATCGCGCGGCGCGGCCGCGCCATCGATGCCGACGCGATACAGATCGAAATTGGTGCTCCAGGGTTCGCCCGTGCCGGCAATGCGCGCCGAGAAAATCAGATCGCGGCTGTCGGCCGTGAAGCTCCACTCGTTGTCATCGCCAAAGGGCTTGGAGGGCACATCGGCGTCCATGCCGTGCGTGAGCCAGATCGGGTTCCCGCCGGCGATGCCCTGCTCATCGAGCGCATAGGAGAACAGCTGCGAGCGCGTGCCATCGGCCCAGGTGTCCCAGTGGCGCACGAACAGCCGATCATAGAGCCGGCCGCTGCTCTTGTGAGCCGAGCGCTCTTCGATGCGATGCCGCGAGCAATCGAGGTTCTCGCAGTCCGGGAACACGCTCATCGACACGACCAGGTGCCGTCCATCCGGCGCCACCATGAAACTGCCGACCTCCAGCGGTCCGTGAGTGACCGCCTGGGCCTCCCCGCCCGACAGATCCATGCGCCACACCTGCGCATTGCCCGAGCGCGTGGAAAGGAAGTACAGCAGCTTGCCGTCGCTGCGCCAGCGCGGCGAAAAACTCGAGACCCCCGGTGCCGTCAGCCGGCGGGCGAAGTGCGGTTCGCTATTGGATCCTCTGACTTCCGGAACCGGTGCAAGCCAGATGCTGGTGATGCTGCGGTTGGCGGCCAGGTCGGTTTCCAGCAGCTGATAGGCCACCCAGTGGCCATCGGGCGAGAGCCGCGGATCGGACACGCGCTCGAGCAGTACCAGGTCGGTGGCGTTGAATGGGTGCGTCGCCGGGGCCGCGCCGAGCGCGGGCCCGAGGGTGCAGATCATGAGCGCCGAGAGCGCACCACGCAGTAAGCCCGTCGGCGTCATTCCATCGCTCGCAGGTTGTCGATCAGCCGCGCGCGGCCCAGCCGCGCCGCCGCCAGTACCACTAAGTCCATCGATTGCGCATTCGGGTTGGATAGATCCTGCGCCTCGAGGATGGTGAAGTAGTCGGGCTTCATGCCGGCCTGCTCGATCGCAAGCCATCCCTGGCGCTCGAGCGCGGCGTAATCGCGATTGCCGGCGCGCAGCGCGTCCGCGGCGGCTAGCAGCGCCCGATAGATGGCCGGCGCGCGCGCCCGCTCCTCCGCGCTCAGGTAGCGATTGCGGGAACTCAACGCCAGTCCATCGCTGGCACGCACGGTCGGGGCGCCGATCACCTCCACTGGCAGCGACAGGTCGAGCGTCATGCGGCGAATGATCATGAACTGCTGGAAATCCTTTTCGCCGAACACGGCCAGATCGGGCGTCACGATGCCGAACAGCTTGGCGACCACCGTTGCCACGCCATCGAAGTGTCCCGGACGAAACGGGCCGCACAGGATATCGGTCAGGCCGCGCACGCTCACCACGGTCTGCTGAGTGCCCTCATCGGGGTAGAGCTCGGCCACCGACGGCGCAAACAGCAGGTCGCAGTCCGCCTCGCCCAGCAAAGCCTGATCTTCGGCCAGCGTGCGCGGATAGCCGGCGAAATCCTCAGAGGGCCCGAACTGCAGTGGATTGACGAAAATGCTGGCGACGACCCGCGAGGCGTGGTCGCGCGCCGCCTCGAGCAGACTCGCGTGGCCGGCGTGCAGGTTGCCCATCGTGGGTACCAGCGCCACGTTCAGTCCGGCCGCGCGCCAGGTACGCACGTGCGCGCGCACCGCCTCGATGGTCGTGACGGTCTGCATGGGACGGCTTTAGAAGCAGTGCTCCGGAGCGGGATACTCCCCCGACTTCACGGCCTGGACATAGCGTGACACGGCCTCCTGCGGTGAGGGGCTGCCATGCATGAAATTGCGCACGAAGCGCGGCTTGCGGCCCGAAGTGATGTCGAGCACGTCATAGAGCACCAGGATCTGCCCGTCGGTGTCGGGCCCGGCACCGATGCCGATCACCGGTACCGTGACGGCCTGCGAAATCGTGCGCCCGAGCTCGGAGGGAATGCACTCCAGTAACAGCAGATCGGCGCCGGCCGCTTCCAGCGCGAGCGCGTCCTCGAGCATGCGCTGCGCGGCCTCGGCTTCGCGTCCCTGGACCCGAAACCCACCGGTCTTGTGCACCGACTGCGGCTTCAGTCCCAGATGCGCGCACACCGCGATGTCGTGGCGCGCGAGGAACTCGACGATGTCGGTCTGGCCTTTGCCGCTTTCCAGTTTGATCACGCGCGCACCGCCCTCCTGCATCAGCCGCACGGCGTTCGACAGCGCCAGCTCACGCGAGGGATAACTCATGAAGGGCAGATCCGCCATCAGGAACGGCCGATGCAGGCCGCGCGCGACCGCCGCGCAGTGATACACCATCTGATCCATGGTCACAGGCACGGTGGTGTCATGCCCCTGGATGACCATGCCGAGCGAGTCACCCACCAGCACCACATCCACCCCCGCGGCATCCAGCAGCACCGCGAAGCTGGCATCGTAGGCTGTCAGGCAGGCAATCTTCTCACCGCGCTGCTTCATCTGATCCAGCGTCGTGAGGGTGACCGGCGGCCGATCCGAATCGCGCAGCTGCAATTGCGTATACATGGCTGTTCAGTCTACAGCGCGCCATGGCGCAGCGGGTTGTAGTACAGGCGCCCGCGGCGCATGCGCTGGATGGCCGCCAGCAGTTCAGCGAAATCCGCCTCGCTGCCCACCGGGTCGATGGCCGCGGCATTGACGATCAGCAGCGGCGAGGCCTCGTACTCGTGAAAGAACCGGGCGTAGGCGTCGTTGAGACGCTCGAGATAACGCCGATCGATGAACTGTTCGTAGGCAATCGCCCGGCGGCTGATGCGCCCGAGCAGCACATCCACCGGCGCCTGCAGGTAGATGACCAGGTCGGGCTTGGGCGCCTCGATCGCGAGCCGCGCATAGACCTGCTCGTAGAGCCGATACTCTTCATCATCGAGCGTGGTACGCGCGAACAGCCGGTCCTTGTCCATCAGATAATCCGCGATCCGCATCGGCGCGAACATATCGTGCTGCTGCAGAGCCGCGAGCTGCTGCGTGCGCTGAAACAGGAAATAGAGCTGCGCCGCCAGCGCGCCGGCGCGCGGATTGCGATAGAAGCGTTCCAGGAAGGGATTGTTGTCGGCCCGCTCGAGCACCAGCTCGGCTCCCAACGTCTCGGCCAGCTTGCCCGCGAGCGTGGTCTTGCCAACGCCGATCGGCCCCTCCAGCACGATGAAGCGATGCAGCGGCGCAGCAGCCGGGGACGCGGCAGGAACAGCCGGCGCCGCGCTGGCGGGCGGAGCTGTGACGGGCGGCGAAGCCGGTGGGTGCTCGGACGTCATGAGTGTGCAGTATCGCTGTCGAGACGCCAGAGACCCTCGGGATTGACTCGTGCGAGCAGATCTGCGATGCGTCCGCAGCCCGGCACCGGCAGCTCGGGGGCTACCTCGGCCAGAGGATACAGAACGAAATTGCGCTCCACTATCCCGGGATGCGGCAGCTGCAATTCGGGTGTATCGATGCGCAGCTGCGAAAACACCAGCAGGTCCAGGTCGATGCGGCGCGGACCCCAGCGCTCGCGCGGCGGCATCCGCCCCAGCTGCTGTTCGAGCGCGCGCAGTTGGCTGAAGAACTCGCCTGCTTCGAGCCGCGTCAGCAGTGCCGCGGCGGCGTTGATGAAGTCCGGCTGCGGCACCGGCCCCATGGGCCTGGAGCCATACAGCGAGGACTCACGCACCACTCGGGTCTTGGGGATCTGCCCCAGGGCGGCGAACGCGCGCCGCACCTGCAGGGCCGGCTCATCCAGATTGCTTCCCAGGCCCACATAGGCCGGATGCCAGAGCATTCAGCCGGCGCCGCGCGGACGGCGTCGGCGTCGCCGGCGATGCGTGGTGCGCGCGGGCTCATCGCCCGTGGTCGCATCCCGCGCGTCCCGCGCATCCGGCGCATCCGGCGCCGCACCCGCAGGCTCGCGTGTTGCGCCGGAATCCGAGCGCGTATTGCGCTGCTTCGCCAGCGCCTCGACCATTTCCAGGCGCTGTGCCGGATCGGTCTCCTGCAGCCGGGTCCACCATTGCGCGATGCCAGCCGGCGCCAGGCCAAGCGCGGCTCGCAGCATCAGCAGATCGAATGCCGAGCGGAACCGGGGTTGCTCCAGCAGCCGCAGCGCACGCTTGCCTCGCGGCTGCTCCAGGCGCGGCTGCAGACCGTACATCTCGCGCACTCCCAGCGCCACGCGGCGCGGGATCGTGACCCGCGTGGAGGCGGCGCGCAGCGTGCGGTCGCAGGCTTCGACGATGGCACCCAGTTCATGCCATCGCTGCGCCGGCAACGATTCGATGGCCTGCGCGATCGGCCCGTACAGCAGCAGCGCCACCAGAAAGGTTGGCGTCACGGGCTTATCCGCTGCCACGCGCTCATCGGTGTTGCGCAGCCCCTGGCGCAGCAGCCGTTCGACCAGGCTATCCGGATGCGCAGTCAGATAGCGCTCCACCGCCGGAAACAGTTCGCCGAACAGCTGCCGCTGCCGCAGCACTTCCAGGCTGCGCTCGCCATGACCGGTCAGGAACAGTTTCAGCATCTCATCGAACAGGCGTGCGGCGGGCACACCGGCCAGCAGCGATCGCAGCCGCGGTATCGGCGCGGCGGTCGCCGGATCGAGATCAAAACCAAGCTTGGCTTCGAATCGCGCGGCGCGCAGCATCCGCACCGGATCCTCGCGATAGCGCGTTTCCGGATCACCGATCAGGCGCAGCCGGCGCGCCGCCAGGTCTTCCGCGCCGCCGACGTAGTCCCACAGTGAGAAGTCGGCAATGCTGTAGTAGAGAGAGTTGACCGTGAAATCCCGGCGCCATACATCCTCATCGATGGTGCCGTACACGTTGTCGCGCAGCAGCCGGCCATGCGTATCGAGTACCCGCTCGTGATCGATGCCGTTGAGTTCGGCCTCATCGTCCACCTCGGATTCCTCATCGAGCTCCGGCGCCTCGCCTTCTTCCGGATCGGCTTGCGGCACCGGCTCTTCGCTGGGCAGCGGCGCACTGGCAGCCCGAAAGGTGGCGACCTCGATGACTTCGCGCCCGAATACCACGTGCGCCAGCCGAAAGCGTCGGCCCACCAGGCGGCTGTTGCGAAACAGCGAGCGCACCTGGTCGGGCAGCGCGTTCGTCGCCACGTCGAAATCCTTCGGATGGCGCCCGAGCATCACATCGCGGACACAGCCGCCCACGAGGAATGCCTGGTAACCGGCTTCCTTGAGCCGATACAGCACTCGCACGGCGTTGCCGGAGACATTGGAACGGGAAATGTTGTGGTCGGCGCGGGGGATGATGCGTGGCTGCACGCCCGTCGTTGTCGACGCTGTCATCGGTGTCGACGCGGTAGCCGGAAAGGTTTCGTTCAAATCAAGAGTCCCGCTTGAGCAATCAGGGTAGTCCCCTATAATACCGCGCCTTTCCAATGCCTCCTCCTAAGACCGCTCCCTTCGTCTAGAGGCCCAGGACACGGCCCTCTCAAGGCTGGAACACGAGTTCGAATCTCGTAGGGAGCGCCAATAAATCAAGCACTTATTGGTTCGTAAAGCGGCTGGAGCCAGAATAAGGCAGCCCGCTGGCCCAGGGCCGGTACCCGCCGGAGTCTATTCGGGTGCAGGGCGATCGCGTCCGTTTCCACCGACTCCGCCGGTCCCGCCGGCGCCGAACCGCCGACGATCCGGTGTCAGCGATGACTTTCGCGCCGCTCGCGGCCGCGGCACGAATCCTCAAGTCGGCACTCTTCGGACAAAAAGCAACCTCGACACCGCCAGTGCCGCGACCGCACCGAGGAGCTGCGCAGCAATGAATCCGGGCGCGTCGGCCGGCCGAATGCCCGAGAAGGTATCGCTTATTGAACGCGCGATCGTAATGGCGGGATTGGCGAATGACGTGGACGCGGTGAACCAGTAGGCCGCACCAATCCACGCGGCGACCATCCACGGCACGTCGCGCCGCCGTTCGTGACCCAGCACGATCAGCAGCAGCCCGAAGGTGGCCACGAACTCTGCCAGCCACTGTGCAACACCGATGCGAACATGAGTCGAACGTTGCAGCAAGGGGAGTTCGAACATGGCATGGGCCAGCATGGCGCCGGCACAGCAGCCCAGGACTTGCGAGGCCACGTACGCCATCGCCTCAGACCACGACCGCCGGCGTTGCAGCGCCTCGACGAGACTTACGGCAGGATTGAAATGCGCACCGCTGATCGGTCCCAGCAAAGCGATCAGAGCAGCGAGGACTGCGACCGTGGCTCCCGTATTGGCGAGCAATGCCAGCGCGAGATTCCCACCCGCAAGGCGTTCGCCCATGATCCCCGAGCCGACCACTGTGGCGGCCAGGAGCATCGAACCAAGGGCTTCGGCAATCAGCCGCCTGTGCACCGCTCTCAGCCCGGCGTCTCAGCGCTTGCGGCACCAATCTCGCCGAGGCGCTTGCGCAGCGTCATACCTTCCAGCTTATCGATCGGCAGGCAGACGAAGAGTTTGATACGTGCTTCAAGGGTTCGGAACGCCGACCAGAATGCCTTGTCCTTGTCGGCAGCACTCCCCTCCACCGCGGCCGGATCCGGCACCCCCCAATGGGCAGTCATCGGGTGGCCTGGCCAGTACGGACACGCCTCGCCAGCGGCGTTGTCGCACACCGTGAAAATGAAATCGATGGCGGGCGCACCCGGCGCCGCAAATTCATCCCAGCTTTTACTGCGCGGATTCTCCAGTGCGATGCCGGCTCGATCGAGCACATTCAGGGCGTACGGGTTGACCGTCCCGGTGGGTTGACTGCCAGCACTGAATGCCCGGAACTTGCCACGGCCCCAACGATTCATGAGCCCTTCGGCGAGAATGCTGCGCGCAGAGTTTCCGGTGCAGAGGAACAGCACGTTGTAGATTCGATCAGCCAATGCTCAAACTCTTCGCCATGCACACCGCTGAAGCTGGGCACAGCGAGCGAAACTCGGCGCTCTGTTGCAGCGGCTGATGCGCCGCGCTGCGCTCGGTTACCTGATAGCCCAGTCGGTTGAAAAAGCCCTGTGCGGTCTCAGTCAGCAGCACCAGCTGCTGCACGCACTGCGCGCGTGCATCGCGCTCAACCCGCGACACGAGCGAGTAACCAAGTCCGCGGCACTGCTGAGCCGGGGCCACGACCAGCGAGCGCAGCAGCCGGGCAACGGATCCCTCGCCTTCGAGTGCGATGGCGCCAGCCAGCTTGCCCTCAACTTCCAGGACCCACAGCTGCAAGCCCGGCGCGCTGGTCAAGTCATCCGTCGGGAGTTTCGCCTGCTGCAGCAGCGCTGCCACGCCTGCGAAATCGGCAGGCTCGCCGCGCCTGATAGCCGAGCTGCTCATTCAGCGCTGCAGCAAGCACCTTTGGCTGCGGCTCCGGTTGGAGTAATCGATGTTCCATGATCGAACACCGCGGTATCTTCGCCATAGACGGGGATGCGCCCGAGCGTGTGAAATGTCTCCCAGGCGATGCCGGTGGGATCCGTCACCCAATATTTGTCGGAGCGAGCGTAGCAGCAAGCCTGCTCCTCCTCCTTGACCAGCCGGGCATCGGCCGCCAGCAGTTGAGACTGCAGGGCGCGCAGTTCCTCGCCCGAATCGACCTGGAAGCCCAGATGATTGACGCCCAATGGCTGGCCGTGGTTCGAGATGGCGAAGTTGATGCGTGGGTCCTCGAGCATCCACTTGGCGTAATCGGCCTCGACAACCGAAGGTCGCACTCCAAACACGGTTGAGTAGAAGCGGATGCTCTGCGCGATATCGTTGACCGAGACATGGATGTGAAAGCGTTTCATGCGGCTCTCCGGGCTTTGCGGGATTTGCAGGGGGTGGTCTCTGGACGGCTGTTCGGCGCGCACACGGACGCGTCGCCGCAGCAGTTCTCGGTGAGATAGCCGACCAATTCGTTCATCGCGGTGTAATCGGCCGCGTAAAAGAGCTGGCGGCCGACCCGACGTCGCGAGATCAGCCCCGCGCGCTGCAGTGCTTGCACGTGAAAGGTCAGCGAGGAAGGCACCAGGCCGACGCGCTCGGCTATCGCACCGGCCGGCAGGCCATCAGGCCCGCGCTGCACCAGCAGGCGATAGAGACGGAGGCGGTGATCGTGTGCCAAAGCGCCTAAAGCGGCGACAACGTGCTCGTTGTTCATGGCTGCATGATCCTACGAGTTTTATCGAAATGTCAAACCTGCAACATGGGCCGGATCTCGTGGCAGCGCCCTCCCAACAGTAGCTCAGGAAACCCCGCGCCCCGCCCCCGCGGGAAATCAGGCCGACATGGGAATTCCACAAATCCTGTTGATCAATCCCCCCGCGCAGCAATGCGAATCGGATAAGTCCGACTGTCCAGCTTTCCAGCTCCGGTTAGCGTCCAGCTACCGCATTTCCTTAATCGCCACCACCAGAGACGCTGCCATGAAGGCCAGGGCCGATCACCGCATTCCGACCGCCGTACGTTGGCTTATCGGCGTCCTGGGGGTGTTGCTGCTGTTGATCCTGGTCCTCGGCTTAATGGACTGGAACGCCGCGCGCGGGCCTTTGAGCCGCATCATGTCGCGCCATCTCGAGCGTCCGGTCTCGATCGGACATTTGAGTGTGCATCTGTTTTCCTGGACGCCGAGCGCCGACGTCGAGAATCTCACCATCGGCAATCCCGACTGGACTCACGGCGGCGACATGGTCGATCTGCCGCACATGCACCTGGCCGTGGTGCTCTCGCAGCTATTCCTCGGGCGCCTGGTGCTCCAGACCCTGGAACTCGATAACCCCAAGGTCTCACTCATCCAGGATCAAAGCGGCCGCGCGAACTGGAACCTGGGGACCAGCGAACCCAAACCCAAGGGTGCGCAGCCGGCAAAGTTGCCGCCGCTGCATCACTTCGCGCTGCGGGGCGGCTCGCTCAAGATCAACGACGAGCAACGCA
The DNA here is from genome assembly GCA_963819195.1 of uncultured Gammaproteobacteria bacterium. Taxonomy (GTDB): domain Bacteria; phylum Pseudomonadota; class Gammaproteobacteria; order Steroidobacterales; family Steroidobacteraceae; genus FEN-1191. The sequence continues at coordinate 18,808 of CAWFVL010000015.1, read as the reverse complement.
AGCTCACATTCGACGGCTCCGTTGCCGCTACTGAGAATGCCGGCGGCGGCGCAGGCAGCGAGCCATTTCGGCTCAAAGGCCAGGGCACGCTGAACAAGGAGCCATTTACCCTCACGTTCCAGGGCGCCGCGCTGCTCGATATCCAGCTCGATCACCCATACGACTTTCAGACCGTGGTCGATGCCGGCTCATCAAGCGTCAAGATCAAGGGATCGATCGCCAAGCCCTTCGACCTCGGTGCGGTCGATACCGATGTGCAGATCCAGGGACAGAATCTCGCCAACCTTTATTACTTGACCGGCATCGCACTGCCGCTGACGCCGCCCTACCAGCTTTCGGTGCACATCCATCGCGATGGCAACCACATCGATTTCGAAAACCTCGCCGGCAAGATCGGCAGCAGCGATATGCATGGCCGCGGAACGGTGGATCTTGCCAGCAAGGACGCACGGCCCAGGCTCGCCGCCGCCATCACCTCGCATTCACTGAACCTCGGCGATCTGGGCGTGGCGGTGGGTGCGGGCGTGGAGCAGGGCCCCGAACAGAAGGGGAAAGCGCCACCGCAACTCCAGGCACCCAAGCAGGAACCGATCTCGCCGTTGCTGATGCCGACGTTCGAGTTCCAGTTCGATCGACTGCAGTCCACCGACTGGAACCTCGATTTCAAAGCCGATTCGGTGCAGACACAGAAGGTCCCCATCAAGAACGTCGCCTTCACGCTCAAGCTGGATCACGGCGATCTGATCATCGATCCACTGGATTTCGAGCTGCCCGAAGGCAAGCTGGCCGGCACGATTCATCTGGACACCCGCGGCAGCCCGCCAAAAACCAACCTCGACCTGCGCCTCAGCGATGTGCGCCTCGATCAGTTCAAGCCCAAGAATTCGACCGACGCACCTCTCCAGGGGGTCATGGAAGGCCGACTGCGCATCGAGGGCACCGGTAATTCGGTGCATGCGATCGCTGCCGATGCCAACGGCACGCTTAGTGCCGTGATATCGCAGGCACAGATGCGCAAGGCATTCGCGGAGCTTGCCGGGATCGATGTGGTTCGCGGGCTTGGGCTGCTGCTGACGGACAAGACGCAGACCGTGCCGATCCGTTGCGGGGTGGCCGAGTTTGCGCTCAAGGACGGTGATGCCCAGACCCAGCATCTGCTGGTGGATACGCCTGATGTGATCGTCACCGGCGATGGCAAGATCACCTTCGGCGATGAGAAGCTGGATCTGAACCTGAAGGGTGAACCGAAGAAGCCTCGCTTCGATCGGCTGCGCGCGCCGATCAACGTACGCGGCACACTGCGCCATCCCTCTGTCAGCCTCTCCACTCCTGCACTGGTCAAACAGGGCGCCGCCGCCGCTGCGCTCGCGGTGGTCGCAACACCGTTCGCCGCCGCGCTCGCATTCGTGGACCCGGGGCTGGCCAAGAACGCCGATTGCGCCGAACTCATCAACGAGGCCGAGGGCAAGGTGGCACAGCCCCCGTCCCCCGCCGAGGTGAAATCAGGCGAGGCACAGAAGTAGGCGCTTGTGCAGCGCAAAGGCGCGACAGTCCTACGTGGCACGACGATTCTCCCGCTGGCAGCACGCCGCAACCGCGTTTAGCCTAGGCGGCTCGCAACAGAAGGTAATTGCAATGAATGCCAAGCCCCAGCTGACCGACGTCCAGACACTGCGCGTGCGCGCGCGCCGCCACATTGAAGAAGGCGCCGTCACCGAGGGCTACCGCGGCGATCGGACCGAAGTGCTGAAGCTGCTGAATGAGGCGCTCGCCACCGAACTGGTGTGCGTGCTGCGCTACCGCCGCCACCACTTCATGGCGCGCGGCATCGCCTCCAAGAGTGTCGCTGATGAATTCCTGGTGCACTCCAATGAGGAGCAGGGACATGCCGACAGGATCGCCGAGCGCATCGTGCAATTAGGCGGTGAACCGGATTTCTCCCCCGAAGGTCTCACGGGTCGCAGTCATGCCGAATACATCGCCGGCACCACGCTGGTCGACATGATCAAGGAGGACCTGGTCGCAGAACGCATCGCCATCGACAGTTACCGCGAAATCATTGAATACATCGACCATGACGATCCCACCACGAGCCGCCTGATGAAAGACATCCTCGCGGTTGAGGAAGAGCACGCGGATGAACTGTCCGACCTGCTGGTCGGTCTGCCGGTAGCGGCCACCCGCTCCTAAGCCTTCCAAAAAACGCCGGCAGCGACAGCTCGCCGGCGTTGGTGCTGGACGCTATCGGGTTATTTTTCGATACCGGCCGCGGCCGCGATCTGATTGATCTTGGCCAGGTGCGCCTGGATCGTCGGCAAAGTCGCGCTCGCGAACTGTTGCGCCTGCGGGTTTTTACCCGAGGCGATTTCCTTCTGGAACAGCTCGACCGTCTCCTGGTGCGCCTTGATCTGTCCTTTGATATAGCTCTTGTCGAAGGACTCCCCTGATTTCATCTTCAGCTCTTTGCCTTCGGCCTGCTGCATGATGCCGGGACTGTCTGGCAGCTTGACGCCTTGCGCCGCCGCGATCGACGCGAGCTTCTGGTTGGCGGCGCTGTGATCCTTGACCATCATTGCGCCGAAATCCTTCACCGACTGGCTGGCGCCCTTGGTTTGTGCCATCTGTCCGGCGGTCACTTCCGCGATGCCGCCTTCGGCGGCGTTCTTGAAAAACGACTCATCCAGGTCGCCACTCGCCGCGAATGCCAGCACCGGAGCGGCCATCATCAGCCACATTGCATACTTCATAGCTAAATCCTCGTGCCCTAAGGCGAAACATTGGTGAGCCGCAGTTTCCGTGGACGGACTCTCACCGGCAGTCGCCGGGAAAGCCTATTGCGGGTAGGAGGGCGCCCCGATCGGCTGTGGGGACTTGCCCTTCATCCGGAGCGCGCGGATTATTGGCGAACCGATAGGAACGCTGAAGGGCCGCGCGCGGCGGCCACGATGCGTTGCGGGACGCGCTGAGTCAGGGGACACCGCATGAACACCAACATCTCGGACGAACTGTTGACAGCCTATGTCAATGGAGAACTGGATGAGGCCAGCCGTGCCAGGATTGAGCAGGCCATTTCCCAGGACGCGCGCGTGGCCCAGCGTGTGGCGCAGCAACGGGCGCTCAGCGGTCGCCTGCGCAATGTGTTCGAGGGCATTCTGCGCGAGCCGGCTGCCCGGCGAACTGTCAATGGCCCGCGATCCGAATTTCCGGCCGGCCCCGCGCAGATCATTGATTTGGCACGCGTGCGGGCCGCGCGCGCCCGGCGACCCGAACGCCGGCGGCTGTCCATTCCGCGCCGCGCGACCACCGCCATCGCGCTGAGTCTGGTTGCCGGCGTGGGAGCAGGATTATTGATCCAGCGGCTGCTGGCGGGCGGAACACCGGTCGAATACCGCGGCGGCACCCTGATTGCCAGCGGATTGCTGAATCGCTCCCTGAACGAGCAAGTCGCAGGGGTGACGCCCACCTCGAACGCGGTGCGGGTCGGCCCAAGCTACCGTGCCAGGAGCGGAGGCTACTGCCGCATCTTCACTCTCGACAGCAGCCGCGCCCTGACTGGCCTCGCTTGCCGCGAACAGGAGCACTGGCGCGTGCTGACCCTGCTCAGCACCGAGGTATCGGGGAGTGGCGGCAGCGCGCAGTTGTTCAGGCTGTCCAGCTCCGCCCTGCCCGCGCCGCTGCTCGCGGTTGTCAACGAGCGCACCAGCGGCGAAGCGCTGGATACCGCGGCCGAATCCAAAGCGCGCCGCAGCGACTGGCACTAGCAAAGCGCGCCGGCGCTAGCGCGCGCGCCAGAACATCATCAGGGCCGCGGCTGACAGCAGCAAGGTCGGCACCCACGCCAGCAGCAGCGGGTTGAGGTTGAACACCAGCGTTCCACTCTCGACCAGCCGTTGCATGAAAAAATAGATCAATCCCAGCGCCAGACCCAGCGTCATGCGCCCGCTCAGCGAAGTGGACCTGAGGGCGCCGAACCCGAATGGTAATGCGAACAGCAGCGCGGCCAGGATACCGGCGGTACGCGCGAGTCGCGACCAGAACGCAAACACATACTGCTTGGCATCCAGATGATTGTCGCGCAGGTGTCGAATGGCCGAGTACAGCGTGTGCAGCGCCAGCTCGGCCGGATCGCTGATGGCAAGCTGCAGCAGCTCCGTACCAGCCGCCGTATGCAGATCGCGTCTGGAAGATTGCAGGCTCGTCACGGAGTGATCGGTGAATCGGGACTCGGCATAACCCTCGAGCTCCCAGGACTGCGCGCCGAGCGCGCGCGCGTGCTCGGCGTGACCGATGGCAGCCAGCCGATTATCCGCGGCCAGATCGAAGATCAGCATGCCGCCGAACTCCGCCACGCTCGAGCGGCCCTGCACATTCAGAATCGTGTCGCCGTCGCGGATCCAGGCGCCGCCGGCGCCGGCGAAGCTGATGTTGGAATACTTGGCGAACGCCTTGCGCTCATCCGCCAGCTGGGCCAGCGGCTGGGCCAGAAATTCTCCAATCAACAGCGCCACGCCGATCAGCAGGCCGGCGCTGATCATCGCGGCCGCGGCCAGCCGAGGTTTTGACATCCCCGAGGCACGCATGACCGTGAGTTCATGGCTGCGCGCCAGCACGCCAACTCCGAGCAATGCGCCCACCAGCGCCCCGGCCGGAAACGACTCGAGCGCAAACTGCGGCACCGACATGGCCGCATAAGCCAGCGCGTCGAGCATGCCGTAATGTCCGACGCCGACATCGCTCTGCTCGCCGATGAAAACGAACAGCGTCCCGAGGACAGCCAGCACCGCCATGACCAGTGCGACCGCCGATAGCAGCGTACGGGCGATGTAACGATCGAGCAGCGTCACGAAGGGCAGCGCCGGGCGCGCCAGCTGCGCTTGAGCTTCGGCCACAGGAACGCCGCCACCGCCCCGAGCAAAAACAGTCCATGCACCCACCACAGCCCAAGTTCCAGCGGGGTCTTGCCGCGGGCCAGCCAGGTGCGGCCAGCCAGCGCGATGTTGGCGTAGAGCGCAAATACCAGCACGGCAATCCACACGTGAGCATAGCGGCCCTGGCGCGGGCGCAGCCGGCCGAGCGGCACGGCCATGGCCGTCAGTACCAGCGTCATCACCGGCAGGCCAAGGCGCCATTGAAATTCCGCGCGCAGCTTCGGATCGCTGCTCTCGAGCAGCTGAGCGGTGGTGATTTCATCCACGCGCTGTGAGCGCTGCGCATTCTCGGGAGTCCGAATGGGGATCAGCTGTTCGTCGAAGCGCATGATGCGATAGCGCGTGTCGCCGGGGATCCCCTCCAGCCGTTGCCCGTCATAGAGCGTGATGGTCTCGCTCTGGCCATCGCTTGAGAGTGAGTAATGCGCCCGGCTCGCCACCGTGGTCTCGATTCTCAGGCCATCGCTGCGCTTCACGAACACGCCGGCAAGATCGCCGTTGGGTTCGGCTGCCCGCGCGTAGATCACGATGCGGCCGCCGGCGAAGCTGCGGAACTTGCCGGGCGCCAGCGGTGCCGTGACGCTGGCGCGCAGCGCTTCATCGCGCATCGCTGCCTCGGCCGCGGCCGCACGCGGCGCGAGCTCGAAATTGATCAGCACGATCAGGGCAGTGATAGGCAATGCCAGCAGCCAAACCGCGGCCGCCACCCGCACCACCCCGACGCCGCAGGCCTGCGCCGCGGCCATCTCACTGTCGTGATAGAGCCGCCCGAAGGCGAGCACGATGCCGAGCAGGAGACCTATCGGTAATAGCAGCGCGAAGTTCTGGGCGGCCCCGAGGCCGATCAGTTCCAGCACGAAGCCGCTCTGATACTGCAGCTGGGCGGCCCGCGCCAGCACCGTGCCGACCTGGTTTATAAAGAGAATTGCGAATAACACCAGCGTGACGCCGAGAAAATTCACGGTCATTTCCCGAAGCATGTAGCGCTGCAGTATTTGCAAAGGCCCTTTTCCTCAAGCCGGCTTCAGCTACACTTCCAATAGAAACTCGCCGTGTGCCGGAGCGGCCGGTGAGTTTACAAATATATAGCAGGCTAACAAGGATTAATCAGATGCGATTCGAAGCCTTTAGTCGCAAAGCAGCCGATCAGCGATGCGATTGCCTGGTAGTCGGGGTCTTTGAGCGCGGCGAGCTCGGCAGCGAGGCGCAGGCCGTGGACCGCGCGATGCGCGGCCGCATTCGCGCGCTGCTGGCGCGCGGCGATTTCTCGGGCCGCGCTGGGGAGACGCTGCTGCTGACCGAACCGGTCGCCATCAAGGCCGCGCGACTGCTGTTGGTAGGCGTTGGCGGCAAGGCTGGTTACAACCGCCGCGCCTGGCGCCGCGCGCTCGGGCACGCCATCGCGGCACTGGCCCGCACGCGCGTCACTTCCGCGGCACTCTCACTCGAGCCGCCCGGCGGGCGCGAACTCGATGACTTCTACTTCGGGCGCGCCGTGGCCGAGATCGTCGGCACCAGCCTGTACCGCATCAACGACTTGAAGTCCGCCCGCAAGCCACGCCCGCCCGCCCTGGCCCGCGTGCTGTGCGGCCCGGTGAGCAGCGCTGCGCTCAGCGCAGTGCGTCGCGGCTTGGCCGCCGGCGCCGCGGTATCGGAGAGCTCGCGGCTGCTGCGCAATCTTGGCAACCTGCCGGCGAATATCTGCACGCCGCGCTACCTTGCCGCGCAGGCACGGGAACTCGAGCGCAGCTACCGGCGCCGCCTGCGGGTGCGAATCTTCGATGAGGCGGCCATTCGCCGCCTGAAGATGGGCTGCTTCCTGGCCGTCACACGCGGCAGCGAGGAACCACCCCGCTTCATCGTGCTCGAGTACCGCGGCGCGCGGCGCAATCGCGCCCCGGTGGTACTTGTGGGCAAGGGTGTGACCTTCGATACCGGCGGCATATCGCTCAAGGATCCGGGGAACATGGACGAGATGAAGTTCGACATGTGCGGCGCGGCCACGGTGCTGGCCGCCATCGACTTCGCCGCGCGCAGCGAGCTCAAGCTCAATGTGGTCGGGCTCATTCCGACCTGCGAGAACATGCCGTCCGGCCGCGCCATCAAGCCCGGCGATATCGTCACCAGCGCCTCGGGCCAGACGGTGGAGATCCTCAATACCGATGCGGAAGGCCGCCTGATCCTGTGTGACGCGCTGAACTACGCGCGCCGTTTCGACCCGGAAGTGGTGGTCGACTTCGCGACCCTGACCGGGGCCTGCGTCATTGCGCTGGGCAATCATTTCACAGGCGTCATGGGCAATGACGATGCGCTGGCGCGGGAACTGGTGGAAGCCGGGGCGCGTACCGACGACCGCGCCTGGCAGCTGCCCTTGACCGAGGATTATGCCGATCAGCTGCGCAGCAATTTCGCCGACATGGCCAATATCGGCGGCCGCGAAGGCGGCGCCATCACGGCGGCGGCATTCCTCGGCAAATTCACCCAGGGCCTCAAATGGGCCCACATGGATATCGCCGGCACCGCCTGGCACGGAGGCGCGGCCAAGGGCGCGAGCGGCCGCCCGATCTCGCTGGTGGGGGACTTTCTGACCCGACGCGCAGGCGGTTAACCGCGCCTTGCAGCGCGTCGACTTCTACGTGCTGTCCGGCGTCGAGGAGCGGCCGCGCCTCAAAGTCGCCTGTCGCATCGCCGAGCGCGCCTACCTTGCCGGCGAGCGGGTGTTCGTTTGGCTGGACGCGCCAGCCCTGCTCGAGCGTTTCGATGATCTGCTCTGGACCTTCGCGGATCGCGGCTTCGTCCCGCATGAGATTTTCCAGCACGAGGCCCAGTGGCAGGACACACCGGTACTGCTGGGCTGTGATAGCCAGCCGCAGCAGTCTTACGGGACGCTCATCAACCTGGGCCACACCGTTCCGGCCGCAGCCGCGCACGCCGCCTGCATCGTCGAAGTCATCGATGCCCACGAGGCAAGGCGCCAGGCCGGGCGTGCCCGGTTTCGCCAGTATCGCGACCGTGGCGTCACCCCCGCAACCCACAACATGGCCACCGAGGACTCCGATTTATAGCCTTATAATGGGGGTTTAACAGTCGACCACAGACCCCTGATGGACAAAGTCTATTCGCCCGCTGAAATCGAGCAGCGCCTGTATCGGCAGTGGGAGGCGGCCGGCTATTTCGCGCCATCCCGGAGCACCAGCGCCTACGCCATCATGATTCCGCCGCCCAATGTGACAGGCACGCTGCACATGGGGCACGCGTTCCAGGACACGATCATGGATGCCCTGACCCGCATGCATCGCATGCAGGGGGCCGCCACCCTGTGGCAGCCGGGGACAGATCACGCCGGCATCGCCACGCAGATGGTGGTCGAGCGCATGCTCAACGCCGAAGGCAAGCGTCGGACCGACCTCACCCGCGAGGCATTTGTCGAACGTGTCTGGGCGTGGAAGGAACAGTCCGGCGGCACGATTTCGCGCCAGATGCGGCGGCTGGGCGCTTCCGTGGACTGGTCGCGCGAACGCTTCACGCTCGATCCGGAACTCTCGCAGGCGGTCACCGAGGCGTTCGTGCGCCTGCACGAGCAGGGCCTGATCTACCGGGGCGAACGCCTGGTCAACTGGGACCCCGTGTTGCGCACCGCACTATCGGACCTGGAAGTGCTGTCCGAGGAAGAGCAAGGCAAGCTCTGGTACCTGCGCTATCCGCTCAGCGACGGCGGTGGCGACGCTGCGGCCGCCTGGGTGATCGTCGCGACCACCCGCCCGGAAACCATGCTCGGCGACAGTGCCGTGGCCGTGAACCCTTCCGATGAGCGCTACCGGCACCTGATCGGGCGCCGCGTCCGGCTGCCGCTGGCCGGGCGGGAGATACCCATCATCGCCGACAGTTTCGTCGACCCGGCCTTCGGTACCGGCTGCGTCAAGATAACGCCGGCACACGATTTCAATGACTATGCGGTCGGGCAGCGCCATGGTCTGCCGCTGATCAACATCTTCACGCCCGACGCGCACCTCAATGGGCTGGTGCCCGAACGTTTCCGCGGACTGGATCGCTTCGAGGCCCGCGAGCGCATCGTCGCAGAACTCGAGCGCGATGGCCTCATCGAGCGGATCGAGCCGCACAAGCTCATGACGCCGCGCGGCGATCGCACCGGGGCGGTCATCGAGCCGTACCTGACCCTGCAGTGGTATGTCAGCGTGGCACCGCTGGCCGCGGAGGCCACGGCAGCGGTCGAGAGCGGCCGCGTGAAGTTCGTGCCCGCCAACTGGGACAAGACTTTCTATCAGTGGATGCGCAATATCCAGGACTGGTGCATCAGCCGCCAGCTCTGGTGGGGCCATCGAATCCCCGCCTGGTACGACGAGCAGGGCAACATTTTCGTGGCGCGCAACGCGGCCGAGGCGGCCGGGGCGGCCCGCGCGAAACACGGCCACGAAGTGCCATTGCGCCAGGACGAGGATGTGCTCGATACCTGGTTCTCCTCGGGCCTGTGGCCGTTCTCGACCCTGGGCTGGCCGGCGCAGACGCCTGAGCTCGCGCGCTTTTACCCGACTGATGTGCTGGTGACCGGCTTCGACATCATTTTCTTCTGGGTCGCCCGCATGATCATGCTCGGGCTGCGATTCATGGGCGACGTGCCGTTTCGGGAGGTCTACATCCACGGCCTGGTGCGCGATGCGGAAGGCCAGAAAATGTCCAAGTCCAAGGGCAATGTCATCGATCCGCTCGATATCATCGATGGCATCGACCTGCCCGCCCTGCTCGCCAAGCGCACCACCGGCCTGATGCAGCCGCACCTGGCTGCCGGCATCGAGAAGGCTACGCGCAAGCAATTTCCGGACGGCATCCCGGCCTACGGCACCGACGCGTTGCGCTTTACCTTCGCCTCGCTTGCCACCCAGAGCCGCGACATCCGCTTTGACCTGGCGCGCGTGGCCGGCTATCGCAACTTCTGCAACAAGCTCTGGAATGCGGCGCGCTTCGTGATCATGGCCTGGGAGAACGCCGGCTCGCCGGCGCCCATGTCGGCAGCGCCGAGAGCGGCTACCGCGGTCGCGGCCATAGGCGACCGCTGGATCCGCTCACGACTCGGGGCGGCGATCACGGCCGTCAACACCGCATTCCGCGACTACCGATTCGACTTCGCGGCGACCGCGGTGTACGAATTCGCCTGGTACGAGTTGTGCGACTGGTACCTGGAGATCGCCAAGCCCGTGCTGCAGGCGCCGGACGCCGCCGCCGCGTCCGCAACCCGCGATACGCTCGCGCAGGTGCTCGAGACGCTGCTGCGCCTGCTGCACCCGCTGATGCCCTTCATCACCGAAGAAATCTGGCAGCGCATCGCGCCGCTGGCCGGTGTCGCGGGGCAGAGCATCGTGGTCGCGCCGTGGCCAGACGCGACGCAGTTCCCGGCCGATGCCGCGGCAGAAGCCGAGATGGGCTGGGTCATGCACGCGGTACTCGGGATCCGCCAGATTCGCGGCGAGATGGATATTGCGCCCTCGCGCCGCGTGCCGGTGCTGCTGCAGCATGCCGGCGAACGTGACCTCGCCCTGGCGCGGCAGCATCAGGCGCTGCTGGCGCATCTGGCCGGACTGGAAAGCGTGCGCGCGCTGGGCGCCAGCGAAGCGCCGCCGCCGGCCGCGGCGGCGGTGGTGGGCGAGCTGTCGCTGCTGGTACCGATGCAGGGCCTGATAGAACCGGCCAGCGAACTGCAGCGGCTCGAGCGACGGGTGCAGAAGATCGAGCAGGAGCTCGCCAAATCGCGCGCCAAGCTCGCCAACGATCATTTCGTGCACAATGCCCCGCCGGAGGTGGTTGCGCAGGAGCGCCAGCGTCTGGCCGAGCGCGAACGCGAGCGCCACGCGGTCATGCGTCACATCGAACAGGTACGCAAGTTGCTTTGACATGAGCAGTCTCAACGCGACCATCGCGGCCATCGAGCGCGTCATCCTCGGCAAGGGCGGACAGGTACGGTTGTGCCTGGCTTGCCTGATCGCACGCGGACACCTGCTGATCGAAGATGTGCCCGGCGTCGGCAAGACCACACTGGCGCAGACGCTGGCCCGCGTGCTCGGCCTGGAATGGTCGCGGCTGCAGTTCACCAGCGACATGCTGCCCGCCGACATCGTCGGCATCTCGATCTTCGATCGCAACACCAACAAATTCCAGTTCCGGCGCGGCCCGGTGTTCACGCAGCTGCTGCTGGCCGATGAAATCAATCGCGCCAGCCCCAAAGCGCAGAGCGCGCTGCTGGAAGCCATGGAGGAGCGCCAGGTCAGCATCGATGGCGTCACCTACGGCCTGCCCGATCCGTTCTTCGTGGTCGCGACGCAGAACCCGCACGAACAGATCGGGACCTACGGCCTGCCCGAGTCGCAGCTGGATCGGTTCCTGATGCGCGTGAGTCTCGGCTACCCAGATCCGGCCGCCGAACGGCGTGTGCTGCTGCAGGGCGAACGGCGCGAGCTGCTGCAGGACACCGCACGCGTGCTCGGCCCCACCGAGGTCATCGCCCTGCAGCGTGAGGCGCGCAATATTCACGTCTCGCCGACACTGCTCGACTATCTGCAGGCCCTCGTGGCGCGCACGCGTGCGCAGCTGCCGCTGGGATTATCGCCGCGCGCAGCCCAGGGGCTGCTGCGCGCCGCGCAGGCGTGGGCACTGATCATGGGCGATTCCGCGGTGCTGCCCGAACACATCCAGAAAGTATTTCCCGCCATCGCCGCACATCGGCTGGTCGCGCTCGAAGGTGAGGCCGCGGAGCGCGGGACCGAGATCGCCGATGAGCTCATCCGCGCCGTCCCCGTCCCGGTTTAAACCGCGCGCCAGGCTCGAGCGCGCAGTCTCGGCGTGGGCGAGATCGCGCCAGGGGGAGGACCATGCGCCGCTGACGCTGCAGTCGCGAAGGATCTACATTCTCCCCACCCGTGCCGGGCTGGTGGCATCGCTGCTGCTGTTCGTGATGTTCCTGGCCGGACTCAACTATCAGAACAGCCTGGCGCTGTTGCTGTGCTTCCAGCTGGTGGGCTTTGCGCTGGTTACCATGTACGAGTGTCATGGCTCGCTCAACGGCCTGACGATCAGCAGCGCACATGTCGAATCGGCCTTTGCGCAGGGCTACGGCGAATTGCAGCTCGGCTTCTACAATGCGGGCGCCACCACGCGCCGCTCGCTGCGCGTGCGCGCGACCGATGTGGCGCCGAAATACTTCGAAGTCGCACCGCACAGCGCCTGCCTGGTCAGTGTGCGCTACCAGGCATTGTCCCGCGGCCGCCAGCGCATCGATCGGCTGCAGATCTCGTGCGATGCGCCGCTGGGTCTGTTCCGCGCCTGGACCTGGCTGCATTTGCCGCTCGAGGCGTTGATCTACCCGGCACCCATTAGTCTGCGGCCGCTGCCCCCGGCGGTGGGACTGGCACAGCCCAGCGAGCGCGAACGCCGCCTGAGCGGCGATGAAGAATGGGCCTGGCTGCGGCCCTATCGCGACAGCGACCCGCTGCGTCGGGTTGCGTGGAAGGCGTATGCGCGCGGCGCACCGCTGATGGTGGCGCACTACGATGCGCCTGCCGGCGCGCAGCGGGTGCTCGGACTGGACACGCTGCACGATCTGCCGCTCGAGCGCGCGCTCTCGCAGATCGCCGATTGGGTGCTGGAATGCGAGCGACGCGGCGAGAGCTACGCGCTCGATCTGCGGCAGCGGGCGGTCGCCGCCGGGCATGGACTCGCGCAGCGGCGGCATTGCCTCGAAGCGCTGGCGCTGTACGAGGTGTCGTGAAAGAGGCCGCACTCACACCAAAGGGTGCCGAGCCACCCGCGCCGGCGCCGCAAAACGTGCCGATCGCCACTCAGCGATGGGTGCTGGCAGGACTGCTGTGCGCGGTCATTCTGAACCTGGGCCATATCGCGCTCTGGTGCCTGCCGCTGGCCACGGGTGCGGCAGCCTGGCGAGTCTGGGCTGCGCAGAAGTCCTCGCGTTTGCTGGGGCGCGCGGCACGCATCGCCGTGGTCGTGGTCCTGACGCTGGCGGTGCTGATCAGTTTCCGGACCCTCAACGGGCTTGATGCCGGGGCGAGCCTGCTGGTGGCCATGGCGGCCATCAAGCTCATGGAAACCCAGCGCCAGCGCGATTGGCTGATCGTGCTCGGCACCGCGCTGTTTCTGCTGCTGGCGGCATGCCTGGGCGCGCAGTCGCTGTGGCTGATGCCGTTTTACGCCGGCGAATTGTGGCTGCTGTCGACCGCGCTGTACGCGCTGGGCGCCGGAGAGACACCCCCCGAAGGCCGATCGCTGCTGCGCGCGTCCGCGCGCAGTCTATTGCTGGCGCTGCCGCTGTCGTTGCTGCTGTTTCTGTTCTTTCCGCGTCTGCCCGGCTCGCTCTGGACCGTGCCCAAGGACGAGGAAGCGATCACCGGTCTTGGCGACCAGATGGACCCGGGCAGCATAGGCAAGCTGGTGCAATCCGACGAGCCCGCGCTGCGCGCACGCTTCATCGTGAAGCCGCCGCGGCGCGAAGACCGCTACTGGCGCGGCATTGTGCTGCACAACTTCGACGGCACCAGCTGGCGTCGAGCGCAGCGTGACTTCGGCGCGCCACTGGCACTCGAATTCGCCGGGCCCGACTATCGCTATGAAGTGACGCTGGAGCCGGGAACTCACGGCACCCTGATTGCGCTCGACATGCCGCACGGTGCTCCGGAGGGCGCATCGATTGCGCGTCGCAATTTCGACGATCAGCTCATCGCCTCCAGGCCCGCCGACAGCCCGATCACCTACCGGCTCGAATCCTCCCCGCGCCATCGCAACACCGAGGCACTGCCGCTGCCTGTGCGGCGGCTCGACCTGGCCCTGCCCCGGGACCGCAATCCGCGCAGCATCGAGCTGGCGCATCAGCTGCGCGCGGCGGCGCGCGATGATCATGCCTACGTGCAGGCCGTGCTGGATTATCTGCAGAACAATGGCTTTGAATACACCCTGACGCCGGCCACCCTCGGCGCCAATTCGATCGATGATCTGCTGTTCGGTACCCACCAGGGATTCTGCGGCCACTACGCCTCCGCGTTCGCGACACTGATGCGAGCCGGCGGTGTTCCGGCACATGTCGTCACCGGCTATCTGGGCGGCGAGTGGAACCGTATCGGCGGCTATCTGCTGATACGGCAAGCCAACGCGCATGCCTGGACCGAAGTCTGGTTCGATGATGAGGGCTGGACCCGCGTAGACCCGACGGCCGTGGTTGCACCCGACAAGCTCCACAACGATATGGACGATGCGGTGGCCGCAGCCGACGGCTCGGGCAGGACTGCGCATGGCGCGCCGTGGATCGCCGCCACGGTCCAGGCCTGGCAGGCCATGAATGCCTGGTGGCAGGACGAGATCGTCAACTTCAACATGGAGCGCCAGCTGGATCTGCTCGGCACGCTGGGGCTGCGCGATCGCGATTATGAGGCGCTGGTGGGAATCCTCGCCGCCGGTGGCACGCTGTGGCTCTCGTTGCTGGCGTGGCGAGGGCGGCAGCTGCCGCGGGATAATCCGCGCGATTCCCTGACTCGCGCATGGCGCAGGCTCGAGCGCGCGCTGAAACGGGTGGCCGCGCCGCGCGCCGCGCACGAAGGCCCGATCGCTTACGGCGATCGCATTGCCGGCGACGCTCCGGAATTGGCCCCGACGCTTCGGCCGCTGGCCCGACAATACGCGCAGCTGCGGTATGGGCCGACCTGCACAACTTCGGATCTGCAGCGCTTCGAGCGCGCCGTGCGCCTGTTCGCTGCCCGGATCAGGCGCTGACCGCGGCGCGCGCACCCTCGGGCACGCGTGAGAGCAGCCAGGCTCCCACCACGAAGAAGAACGCCAGCGCGACGATCGACAGCCGCTGGTTGCCGGTGGTGATGGCGACCACGCCCATGACCAGCGGACCCAGAACCGCCGCGAATTTGGCCAGCATGTTGTAGAAGCCGAAGTACTCCCCGGCACGCTCACGCGGAATGAGCGATGCAAAGTAGGAGCGCGACAGTGCCTGCACGCCGCCCTGCACTGTGCCGAAAGCGGCAGCGAGCACGTAGAACTGCCATTCCGATTGCATGAAGTAGGCGTAGATCGTGATGCCCACGAACACCGCGAGGCCCAGGTAGATCGCGCGCTTGGTGCCGATGCGATCCCCCAATCTCCCGAACAGCAGCGCGAACGGAAAGGCGATGAACTGCACCAGCAGCAGCGCCTGCAGCAGCGCCGAGGATGAGAAGCCGAGCTTGGCGCCGAAATCGGTGGCCATGAGCTGCACGGTCGAGATGCCATCGATGTACAACCAGTAGGCGAGCAGGAAATTCAGCACCGGCTTGTCGCGCAGTACCGAGCGGATCGTGCCCCAAAGCTCGCGCCAGCCGGCCTGCTCATCGGTCGGCGCCGGCTCGCTGACGTAACGGAACATCGGCAGGGTGAACAGAACCCACCAGACCGCCACCGCGAGCAGGGCGACGCGCAATGCGCCGATCGCACTGTCGAGATTGATCCACGCGGGATGCAGCACGATCTCGGCGTTGCAGAGAAACAGCAGTCCGCCACCGAGATAGCCGAGTGCAAAGCCCAGCGCCGAGACCCGATTGCTCTCCTCGCGCTCGGCGACCTGCATGATCAGCGCATCCTGGAACGAGGAGCCGGCCCAGAATCCGAGCGAGCCGAGACCGTAGACCAGCAGCGCCATGACCCAGTGCCCGGCGCCGATCAGCGCCAGCAGCGCCGTGGCGAGCGAGCCGATAAGCGTACACAGGCCAAACCAGCGGCGCTTGCGGCCGCGCCGGTCGGCGAGCGCGCCGAGCCAGGGCGCGCTGAGCATGACCAGGAAGCTGGCGCCGGAATTGGTGATGCCCAGATAGAAAGTGGAAGTGGTGCCGGGCAGGTCGGCGGCCCAGTACTTGTCGAAAAAAATTGGAAACAGACCGACGACGACGGTGGTGATAAAAGCGTGGTTGGCCCAAGCCGTCAGCGCCCAGGCCCATTGCGCGGCACGTCTCGGCGTCACTCCCGACCCTCCCTGTCCCACTACCAGTGCGTCTACTCGGCCTGATGCTCGCGCGTTTCGTGAAAGCCGATATCCGGCCAGCGTTCGGTCATGAGCTGCAGATTCACGCGCGAGGTGGCCAGGAAAACCAGGTCGCCGTTGTGATCGACCGAGAGCTGATCGTAGGCCCGCGTTCGAAATTCCTCGAGCTTGCGAGGATCCGCTGCCGTCACCCAGCGCGCCGTGTAGACCGCGATGTTATCGAACACACATTGCACACCGTACTCGTCCTGCAGGCGGAAAGCGACCACTTCGAACTGCAGCTGTCCGACCGCGCCGAGGATCAGATCGCTGTTGCGCAGCGGGCGAAACAGCTGCGTCGCGCCCTCCTCGCACAGCTGATCGAGCCCCTTGCCGAGCGCCTTCATGCGCAACGGATCCTTGAGCACGGCGCGGCGGAAGATCTCCGGCGCGAAGTTCGGCACCCCGGTGAAGTGCAGCGGTTCGCCTTCGCTGAAGCTATCGCCGATGTTGATGGTGCCGTGGTTGTGCAGGCCGATGATGTCCCCGGCGTAGGCCTCCTCGGCCTGCGAGCGATCGGCGGCCATGAAAGTCAATGCATCCGCGATTCGCAGCTCCTTGGCGAGCCGCACGTGGCGAATGCGCATGCCGCGTTGGTAGCGGCCGGAACAAAGGCGCAGGAAGGCGATGCGGTCGCGATGACCCGGATCCATGTTCGCCTGGATCTTGAAGACGAAGCCGGTGAGCTTCGGTTCATCAGCCGTGACGCTGCGCTCGCGCGTTTCGCGCGGCAGCGGCGCCGGCGCATCGTCGACGAAGGCCCGCAGCAATTCCTCGACGCCGAAATTGCTGATGGCTGAACCGAAGAACACCGGGGTCTGGCGCGCGGCCAGATAGGCGGCCCGATCAAAGGTGGCGGTGGCGCCGCGAACCAGCTCGACCTCCGCGCGGAAGGCCTCGAACTGATCGCCGAGCAGTTCACGCGCCTCGGCCGATGCCAGTCCGTCGATGATGCGATTGTCACCGACGCGCCCGCGCTCGCCGGCCTCGTACACGTAGATGCGATCCTCGATCAGGTGATAGATGCCCTTGAGTTCGCGGCCCATGCCAATGGGCCAGGTGACCGGCGCGGTCTGGATCTTGAGCACGCGCTCGATCTCATCGAGCAGTTCGATGGGCGGACGTCCGTCCCGATCGAGCTTGTTGATGAAAGTCATGATCGGGGTATCGCGCAGGCGGCACACATCCATCAGCTTGACGGTGCGCTCCTCCACGCCCTTGGCGCAGTCGATCACCATGAGGGCCGAATCGACCGCGGTCAGCGTGCGATACGTGTCCTCGGAGAAATCCTCATGCCCCGGCGTGTCCAGCAGGTTCACGACATGGTCGCGATAGGGGAACTGCATGACGGAGCTGGTCACGGAAATGCCGCGCTGCTGCTCGAGCCGCATCCAGTCCGAGGTGGCGTGGCGCGCGGCCTTGCGGCCCTTGACGGTACCGGCCATGGAGATCGCGCCGCCGAACAGCAGCAGCTTCTCGGTCAGCGTGGTCTTGCCGGCGTCCGGGTGCGAGATGATGGCAAAGGTGCGCCGACGCGCAATTTCCTGCTCGAGCGTGCTCATGGGTTTCAGGCAAAACGACGAGGCGCGCGAGTCTAATCGATGGCGCGCTTGAGCACGATGGCGTCTTCGCGCCCCTCGATGGCCTGATAGTAACCGCGCCGCACGCCGATCTGCCGGAAGCCAAGCGACTGGTACAGACGGATCGCCGACAGATTCGAAGGCCGGGCCTCAAGATAGGCTTCCAGGGCACCGCCGGCCGCCGCCGCGCGCAACAGATGCTTGAGCAGCCGCCCACCCATGCCGCGGCATCGATAGAGCTCTTCGACACAGACATTGAGCAGGTGGGCCTCGGCCGCGCCCACGCTCATGACGCCATGGCCGACCACCAGCCCGCCCAGCTCGATCACGCGGCAGAAGTAATTCACCCGCAGGCAGTCGCGGAAAATGCCTTCGGTCCAGGGGAAGGCGTAGGAGGCGCGCTCGATGCGCACGACCTCGGGCAGATCCGACTCCATCATGTTGCGGATCGTGACTTCCGGAAGACCGACGGCCTCCTCGCGCACGGCTGCCATGGCCGCCGTCAGCCTGACGCCGCCAGCGGCTGCTGCCGCAGACGCGCGAGTTCCTGGCGCACGAATTTCAGATCGATCCAGGCTTTGCGTTTCTCGGCCGGGCTGCGCAACAGGTAGGCAGGGTGATACGTCACGATCAGGGGCACGGCGCCCTCCACCAGGCGATGCACCTGCCCGCGCAGGCGCCCGATCGGCGTATCGGTCTGCAGCAGGTTCTGGGCGGCGATGCGGCCAAGCGCCAGGATCAGCCGGGGCCGCAGCAGTTCGAGCTGCCGCTGCAGGAACGGTCGGCAACTGGCCGACTCCTCGGGCTTGGGGTCGCGGTTACCAGGCGGGCGGCACTTGAGCATGTTGGCGATGTACACGGTCTCGCGCGGATGTCCCATGGCTCGCAGCATCGAATTGAGCAACTGCCCGGCGCGTCCGACGAACGGCTCCCCCTGGATGTCCTCATCCGCACCGGGCGCCTCGCCGATCACAAGCAACTCGGCGCGCGGGTCCCCCACGCCGAACACGGTCTGGGTGCGCCCGCGTGAGAGCTCGCAGCGCGTGCACACGCTCACTTGCTGCCGCAACGCCTGCCACAGCGCCGGATCGGCCGCCTCCCGGACCGTCACGGGACGGACCACCGACAGCGGCGCGACCGGCACCAAGGGCGCGGCCGGCGCCGGCCGGCGGCTGCGCCATTGGTCGATGCCGAGCGCCTCGAGGTACTGATCGCGCGGGTTC
>CAWFVL010000014.1:0-100568 GCA_963819195.1 uncultured Gammaproteobacteria bacterium | reverse complement strand
GTATCTGCAGCAGCGCAAACTGCCGATTCCGCCCTTCGGTGCCGCCTATTCGATCAACCGCGGCCTCTGGGGCGTCACGATCGGCGGTACCGAGACACTGACCTCCGCTGCCAGCATTCCCGACAGCGCCTGGGTGCTTACGCGCGATGCGTTTTCAAATCCCCGCAAGCCCGAGAAGCACACCCTGTCATTCGAGGGCGGCCGCCCGGTCGCGCTCGACGGCGTACGCCTCGATCCGGTGGCACTCATCGAGAAGCTCGAAGCCCTGTCGGCGCCCTTTGGCATCGGCCGCGGGATTCACCTCGGCGACACCATCATCGGCACCAAGGGTCGCGTGGCCTTCGAGGCCCCCGCGGCCGAGACGCTGTTGACCGCGCACCGCGAGCTCGAAAAACTGGTGCTGACGGCGCGACAGCAGCGCATCAAAGACTCCGTCGCCGCCCCCTACGGCGATCTGGTGCACGAAGGCCAGCTGCTCGACCCCGTGTGCCGCGACATCGAGGCGCTGCTGCTATCCAGCCAGCAGCGCGTCACGGGTGAAGTGCACCTGCTGTTCCGTCCGGGCTCGCTTTTCATCGAGGGCGTCGAGTCGCCCTATTCGCTCATGGCCGCCTCCAAGGGTGTCTACGGCGAGGCCGTCGGCGAATGGACTCCGGTGGACGCGCTCGGCTTCTCGAAAATCGTCGCGCTGCCGGGCGTGTTTTATCGGCGCGCCGGCGAGATTTCCGCTGGGAGTGCGAAACCATGAAGAGTGTTGTGGTCGATAAAGTCGCCTCAGTAACCCAGGCCTGCGCGCTCGGTCAGGAACTGCGGCTCTCGAACGATATTCCCGCGGAAGAAGGCGTGGTCATCGTTGCCGAGGTGCTCAACAACAAGTCCACCTACAACACGCTGGAGCTTGCCAGCGGCCGCATGGCCAAAATCGTCAAGGGCGACATCGTGGTGGGCGCACTCGGGCCGCGGCGCGCGCTGTTCGGCTACTCCGGTCACGTGCCGGAATCGCTCAAGCCCGGTGATGTGATCCAGCTGCTCAACATCGGCGGCGTCATGGGCATCTGCGATTCGGCCACCGCCGACAAGGGCAAGCCCTTCGACTGCCGCGTGCTGGGCGTGGTGCTGCAGTTTCCGTATCTGGGCGAACGCATTGGCATCCCCGCGCGCGTCGGCTACCGCGCGCTCGACTTCAACGCGCCGCTCGATACCCACGGCGTGCCCGTGGTCGCGCTGGCCGGAACCTGCATGGAAGCCGGCAAGACCGCCGCGGCCGCGGCCATCGTCGCGCGCATGCGCCATCGTGGCCTGGTGGTCGATGCCTTCAAGGCCACGGGCGTGTCCCTGCGCCGCGATATCCTGGCGTTCGAAGATGCCGGCGCGCGCCGCACGATGATCTTCACTGATCTTGGCGTGGTCACGACCACGGGCCGCACCGGCCCCGCGCTGACGCGCACCATGCTCACGGAGCTCTCGGCGGGCAAGCCCGATGCGATCGTGTTCGAGCTCGGCGATGGCCTGCTCGGCACCTACGGCGTCGATGCCATTCTCGATTGCCCCGATATCCGCCGCGCACTCACCGGCGTGGTGCTGTCGGCTAATGATCCGGTCGCGGCCTGGGGCGGCGTCAAGCTGCTGCGCGAGCGTTTCTCGATCGAGCCCTGCATGGTCACGGGTCCTTCGACCGACAACCAGGTCGGCATCGAAATCATCCAGCAGCAGATGGGCGTCGCGGCCGTCAATGCGATGACCGATGCGGCCGGACTCGGCGATGCCGTGATCGCCGCCATTGGTTTGCCCGATCGCATGCTGCGCGCGGCGGGGGCTGCCGAGTGACACCGCGCATTCCGACCGTGGTGCTCGGCGGCACCGGCTATGTGGCCGGCGAGCTGCTGCGCCTGATCGCCGGGCATCCGGACTTCGCGCTCGCCGGTGTCATGTCCGACAGCCAGCCCGGCGAGCCGGTGGCGGCCGCGTTTCGCCATCTCGCGCCCGCATATCCGCAGGAGCGTTTCAAATCGGAAGCGGACATCGCGAGCCTGGTGGCGAGCGCGCCCACCACGGCCATCTTCTCCGCGGCGCCTCACGGGGCCGCCGCCGCCCTGATCGACCGGCTGCTGACCGCGGCCGAATCGGCCGGCCGCGCGCCGCACGTGGTGGATATATCGGCCGACTACCGCTACGGCAGCGCCTCGGCCTATGCCGAGGTTTATAAACATGCCCATGGCGCGCCCGCGCGCATCGCGCAATTCACCTGCGCCGTGCCCGAGCACCTGGCGCGCTCGCCGACGCCGCATGTGGCGCATCCGGGCTGCTTCGCCACCGCGGCGTTGCTGGCCTGCGTGCCGCTGATCAAGCTCAAGCTCACGCAGGGGCCGCTCTTTATATCGGGCGTCACCGGCAGCACCGGATCCGGACGCAAGCCGGTCGAGGGCACGCACCATCCGACGCGTCACAGCGACCTCTACGCTTACGGCACGCTCGCGCACCGGCACGCCCCCGAAATCCGCGCCGGCGTGGCAGCGGCCACCGGCACCGATGTACAGATTGCATTCGCGCCGCACTCGGGCCCGTTTGCTCGCGGCATTCACGTCACGGTACAGGCCAGCCTTCGCAGCCCGGTCGCCAGCGCCCACGTCGTGGCAGCACTGCGCGAGTTCTATGCCGGCGCGCCGTTCGTGCGCGTCAGCGATGCCGCGCCGCGCATGAAGGATATCGCGGCCAGCAACTACGCCGGGCTCAGCGCCGTCAGCGACGGCCAGACGCTCGCGGTCTTCAGCGTGCTCGACAATCTCGACAAGGGCGCCGCCGGCGGCGCGGTGCAATGGATGAACCGGCTCTACAACCTGCCCGAAACCGCGGGACTGACCGCGCCCGCCGCGGGGTGGACCTGATGGACGCGCTGGCTCACCCGGCCGCGCCGCCCGATTTCCTGGCGCCGGTATTCGCGCAGTACGACTTGCCCGTGGTGTCCGCGCAGGGCGTTTGGCTGCACACCAGCGATGGCCGCCGCGTGCTCGATTTCTACGGCGGCCACGCCGTGGCTGCGCTCGGCTACGGACATCCGGCCTGGACCCAGGCACTGGCCGCGCAGGCGCAGCAGCTGAACTTCCAGAGCAATGCCGTGCCGCTGGAGATCCGCGCGCGCGCCGCGCGGCGGCTGATCGCCTTCTCGCAGCTGGATTTCAACAGCGTGTTCTTCGTCAACAGCGGCGCCGAAGCCAACGAGAATGCGCTCAAGATGGCCTTCGCCATCACGCGCCGCGGCCACGTGGCCGCCGTACAGCACTCCTTCCACGGCCGCACCGCCGCCACCGGCGCCTTGACCTGGGGCGCGGCGGCCAAGTGGTTCGGCTACCCGCGCGCGCCCTTCGATGTCAGCTTCATCGCGCGCGACGATCTGGACGACATCGCGCGCCAGGTCACCACGGCCACAGCCGCGGTCATCGTCGAACCGGTGCAGGGCGTCGGCGGTGCCTGCGATCTGAAGCCTGAGTTCCTGCGCGCGCTGCAGGCGCGCTGCCAGGCCACCGGCGCGCAGCTGATATTTGATGAGGTCCAGTGCGGCATGGGGCGGGTCGGCGAACCCTTCGCAGCCAACCTGTATGGAATTGCGCCCGACATGCTCACCACCGCCAAGGCGCTGGGCAATGGCTTCCCCGTGGCAGCATTGCTGATGAGCCCGCGCGTGGCCGCGGCGGTCAAACTCGATGCGCTGGGCACCACCTTCGGCGGCGGGCCCATGGCCTGCGCCGCCGTCATCGCAGTCATCGATGCGATCGAATCCGAGTCCCTGCTGGCGCATGTGCGGCGCATCTCGGCGCGCATCCGCGAGCGCTGCCTGGTCGGCCCCGTGACCGGCGCGCAGGGCGCCGGCTTCCTGCTCGGCCTGCGCACCGCGCGGCCCGCCAAAGAGATTCACGCCGCGCTGCTCGAGCGCAACATTCTGGCGGGCACCAGCGCCGATCCTGCGATCCTGCGCCTGCTGCCGCCCTTCATCCTCGATGAGGAGCACGTGGAGCTGCTGCGCAGCGCGCTGCTCGAGATCGGGTCATAGGTGCAGCATGCGTCGCTTTATCGACCTGGCGGATTTTTCGCGCGAACAGATTGAGGAGTTGCTGGTGATCGCGCGGCGGCTCGAGCGCGTGCCCGAGCCCGACGCGCTGCGCGGCAAGGTGCTGGGATTGCTCTTCATGAATCCCTCGCTGCGTACGCTGGCTTCGTTCCAGGCCGGCATGGCACGCCTGGGCGGTTCGAGCTTTGTGATCACGCCGGGCAGCGGCACCTGGCAGCTCGAGACGCGCCTGGGTGCGGTCATGGACGGCAGCGCGGCTGAGCACATCCGCGAAGGACTGCCGGTGCTGGCGTCCTACTGCGATGCGCTTGGCATCCGCGCCTTCGCCGATGGCAAGGATCTCGCCGCCGAAGTCGCCGACACCAAGTTTGCCGGTATGGCGGCGCTGGTCGATCGGCCGCTGATCAATATGGAATCGGCCATCAACCATCCCTGCCAGTCGCTGGCCGACTGGAAGACGCTCGATGAATTCAACGTGCCGCAGCACGCCAAGTTTGTGCTCAGCTGGGCCTGGCACCCGCGCGCCCTGCCGCTGGCGGTGCCGGCCGCCACGGTGCACATGGCGGCCATGCGCGGCATGGAAGTCGTGGTGCTGCGGCCGGAAGGCTTCGCGCTGCCGCCGGCGGTGATGGATAAAGCGCGGGCGGCCGCGGCCGCGAGCGGGGGCTCGGTGCGGGAGAGCAACGATCGCGCGGAAGCTCTCGCCGGTGCGCAGGTGGTCTATGCCAAGGAGTGGGGTTACACCGCCGTCTACGGTGATGAGGCCGAGGATGCCCGCGCCCGGGCCTGGCTGCGCGACTGGTGCCTCACCGAGGATTGGTTCGGCGCGGCCGCCCCCGAGTGCCGGCTGATGCATTGCCTGCCCGTGCGGCGTAATGTCGCGCTCGCCGACGCTTTGCTCGACGGGCCGCGCGCCATCGTCAGGCGCCAGGCCTTCAACCGCATGCCCGCACAGATGGCCGTGCTGCATCAATTGCTCGCCTGACCACGTTCGCTTAAGGAGTCTCCCGCCGACATGATCCTGCACCGTTCCGAACACACCGCGACCATTCACGCGCTGCGCAACGCCTCGCCCTACATTCGCCTCTACAAAGGCAAGGTGTTCGTGGTCAAGGCCGGCGGCGCCGTGTTCGGCGATCCCGCGCTGATGCGCGCGCTGATCGAGCAGATCGCGATCCTGCATTACCTGGGCGTGCGCGTCGTCATGGTTCACGGCGGCGGCCCGCAACTCACCGAACTCACCGATGCGCTCGGCCAAAGCACACGCATGGTGCAGGGCCGGCGCGTGACCGATGAGAAATCGATCGATGCCACCTCCATGGTGCTCAACGGCCTCATCAACACGCGCATCCTGGCGATCTGCCGCGATCTGGATATCGCGGCGGTGGGCCTTTCGGGCGTGGCGGCAGGCCTGGTGCGGGCGCACAAGCGTCCGCCGATGAATGTCCCGGGCGAATCCGCGCCGGTGGACTTCGGTTTCGTCGGCGACATCGACACCATCGACGCCGGCGTCATTTCCAAACATCTCGACAACGGACTGATGCCCGTGATCAGCCCGCTGTCGGCCGACAATCGCGGCACCCTGCTCAATATCAACGCCGACACCGTGGCGGCCGCGATCGGCGCCGCGCTCTCGGCCGAGAAACTGATTCTCTGCACCGGCGCTCCCGGCATCCTCGAGCGCGTGTCCGATCCGAGCTCGGTCATTTCGTACACCGACCTTGCAGGTCTGGCGCGATTGCGCGCCTCCGGCGCCATCACCGACGGCATGCTGCCCAAAGCTGCGGCCATCGAAGATGCGTTGCGCGGCGGTGTGCGGCGCGTGCACGTGATCTCCTACAGCGCACAGGACAGCATCCTCGCCGAGGTGTTCACCAATGAGGGCACCGGCACGCTGATCGTGCAGGACATCAAGGCCCTGACCCCGGCCGAGCAGCAGGGCGGCGCGACGCTGACATGACACGCCTTTGGGACAAAGGCGCACCGCTCGATGAGCGCGTGCTGCGCTACACGGCCGGCGAGGACTACGCCCTCGACGAGCGCCTGGTGCGCTACGACGTGCGCGCCTCGATCGCGCACGCGCAGATGCTGGCCGCGCAGCGCCTGCTGTCGGCCCCCGATCTGGAACAGATCGTCGCAGGGCTCACGGCGATCGGCGACGAACACGAGCGCGGCCTCTGGCACATCGAGCTGGCGGAGGAGGATGGGCAGAGCGCGCTCGAGCGCCGGCTGACCGCGCGCATCGGCGCGGCCGGCGGCCGCATTCACCTCGGGCGTTCGCGCAACGACCAGGTGCTGACCGCGCTGCGACTGTATCTGCGCGACGCGGTCGACCAATTGCAGGAAGCCGCGCGCTTACTTCTAGGCGCCGTCGAACGTCTGGCACAGCGCGAGTCCCAGACCCCACTGCCGGGTTACACCCACATGCAGCAGGCCATGCCCAGTTCGGTGGTGTTGTGGGCCAGCGGCTACGCCGCGGAACTGGCCGATGACATCGCGGGGCTCGAGGCCGTGCGCCGGCGCATCGAGAAAAGCCCGCTGGGCTCGGCAGCCGGCTACGGCACCCCGGGCCTGCCGCTGGATCGCGCCGCCACCGCGCGGGCGCTGGGTTTCGAGAGCGTCCAGGAACCCGTGACCGCGGTGCAGCTCTCACGCGGCAAGGCGGAATCCCACCTGCTCTTCGAGCTTTCGCTCCTCATGGGGGACTTGAGCCGAATGGCGGCCGACCTGCTGCTCTTCTATACGCAGGAGTTCGCCTTCATCGAGCTGCCGGATGCCTTCACCACCGGCTCCTCGATCATGCCGCAGAAGCGCAACCCCGACGTATTCGAGCTGGTGCGTGGCCGCAGCGCCACGGCTCTGGCCTCCCTGACCGAGGCGCTCGCGATCTGCACCAAGCTCCCGTCCGGCTATCAGCGCGACCTGCAATTGCTCAAATTTCCGCTGTTTCGCGGCATCGATACCGCCCAGCAGACGCTCGATATCGTGGCCGCGGCGCTCGATGCGCTAAAATTCCGGCCGGAGCGCATCCGCCTCGACCCGGCCGTGCATGCCGCCGAAGAGGCCTATGCGCTCGTGGTCGAGCAGGGCATACCGTTTCGCGAAGCCTACGGGCGGGTAGCGGCGCGCTATACGCGCAAGGAATAGGACATGGAGTCGGAACCTGTCGCCGCGGCTGACAACAACCGCGCACTGATCAACCCGGGGCTGGTCGACTACACGCACTGGATCTACGGCCTGCACGCGCTGTCGGTGGTGATCGGACTGCTGTCCGCGCGCAGCGTGGCCACGCGCTTCGCCTTCGGGCTGCCCTCGATCATCGCGGTCATCATGAATTACGCCCGTCGTTCCGACGCTCGCGGCACCTGGCTGGAGAGTCACTTCCGTTGGCAGATCCGCACCTTCTGGTTTTCCTGGCTGTGGATTCTGGTGGTGTCGGTGATCGCCGCGGCGCTCCTGATCCTGCTGATCGGCTTCGTGATCGCAGTCGTCGGCTACGCGCTGATCGGCGCCTGGATCATCTATCGCGTCGCGCGCGGCTGGCTGGCGCTGCGCGAGGGCCGTCCGATGCCGCTGCCGCCCGTATGAGCTCGGAGCGCAACCCGTCTCGATCGCTGGCGCTCGCGTTCATTCTCAGCGCCGCGCTTGCGATCGGCGCGATGGCACTGTGCGTCACCTTGAGCGGCTGCGGCCAGAAGGGCCCGCTGTTCCTGCCGAAGCAGCAGAAGACCCGCGTGCCCGCGACGCCCTCCAACCCGACGCCCGACGCGCCCGGCACGCTCGACACTCCCGCTCCCGATACGCAGCCGAGCGACACCTCTCCACCGACCAGCGACCCGACACCGCCCGCGTAAGCGTCGCGGCCGCTCCATGCCCCTGCCCGAACGTCCAGACCTGGTGCTGATCGATGGCTCGTCCTATCTATATAGAGCCTTCTTTGCGCTGCCGCCGCTGACGAACTCGAAGGGCGCCCCCACCGGCGCCATCTACGGCGTGCTGAACATGCTGTCGAAGTTCCTGCGTGACTTCACGCCGCCGCACATCGGCGTGGTGTTCGACGCGCCCGGCAAGACCTTTCGCGATGAGCTGTTCGCCGAGTACAAGGCCAACCGGCCGCCCATGCCCGATGATCTGCGGTCGCAGACCGAGCCGCTGCTGTCGGCAGTGGAGGCCCTGGGCCTGCCGGTGCTGCGCATCGATGGCGTTGAAGCCGACGATGTGATCGGCACCCTGGCCTGCCGCGCCGCCGCGGCCGGTCAGACCGTGCTGATCTCGACCGGCGACAAGGACATGGCGCAGCTGGTCAACGAGCACATCACGCTCATCAACACCATGAGCGGCACGGTGCTCGATCGCGCCGGGGTGAAAACCAAGTTCGACGTGTTCCCCGAACAGATCATCGATTACCTGGCGCTGGTGGGCGACAGCTCCGACAACATTCCGGGCATCGACAAGGTGGGACCTAAAACCGCGGCCAAGTGGCTCAATGCCTACGGCACCATCGATGGGCTGCTCGAGCATGCCGCCGAGATCAGCGGCAAGGTGGGCGAGAACCTGCGCGCGGGGCTGACGATGCTGTCGCTATCGCGCCAGCTCGCCACCATCCGCACCGACCTTGCACTGCCGCTCGACACCGCGGGCCTCACGCGCCGCCCCGCCGATACCGCCCAATTGCGCGCCATTTATGCCGGACTCGAACTGCGCACCCTGCTCGCACAGCTCGAAGCAGGTGCCTCCGCCACCGCCGTGACGACCACGGTGTCGGAGGGCACGGGCGGCGATGCCGGCAGCTTGGCGGTGGCCGTGGAAGTGACGCTGGCGGTGCCCGAGGATCCCGAGGCAGCGGCATTGGCAGCCATTCCGCGGCAATACGAAACCATTCTCGATCAGGAAAGCCTCGACCGCTGGTGCCAGGCACTGAGCAATGCGGAAGTTTTCGCGTTCGATACCGAGACCACCAGTCTCGATTACATGAACACCGAGATCGTCGGCCTGTCCTTCTGCATCGAGCCGGGCTTGGCTGCCTACGTGCCGCTGGGTCACGACTACACTGGGGCGTCGCCGCAGCTCGATCGCACGCGCGTGCTCGAACAGCTCAAGCCGCTGCTCGAGGATGCCGACCGCGGCAAGCTCGGCCAGCATCTGAAGTTCGACATCCACGTGCTCGAGAACTACGGCATCAGGCTGCGCGGCCAGCGCTACGACACCATGCTCGAGTCCTATGTGCTCAACAGCACGGCCACGCGCCACGACATGGACTCGAACGCCAAACACTATCTCGGCATCGACACGATTCATTTCGAGGATGTGGCCGGCAAGGGCGCCAAGCAGATCGGTTTCAACCAGGTCAGCATCGAGCGCGCCGCGGAATACTCCGCCGAGGACGCCGATGTCACGCTGCGCCTGCACCGTACGCTGTGGCCGCGAATCGAGCGCCTGCCTAAGCTCGCCGCGCTGTACACGGAAATCGAACAGCCGCTGGTGCCCATCCTGCAGCAGATGGAACGCCGCGGCGTACGCATCGATCGCGAGATGCTGCGTATCCAGAGCGGCGAACTCGCCGCCCGCATGGAAGAGATCAAGGCGCTGGTGCACGCGGAAGCCGGCACCGTGTTCAATCTCGAATCGCCCAAGCAGCTGCAGCAGATCCTGTTCGAGAAACTGCAATTGCCGGTGCTGCGCAAGAGTCCCTCGGGTACGCCCTCGACGGCCGAAGATGTGCTCGAGGAACTTGCCGAGAATCATCCGCTGCCGCGAATGATCCTCGAATACCGCGGGCTCGCGAAACTGCGCTCGACCTACACCGAGAAGCTGCCCGGAAGCATCGATGAGCGCACCGGCCGCGTGCACACGAGCTACCACCAGGCCGTCGCCGCCACCGGCCGCCTGTCATCCAATGATCCGAATCTGCAGAACATTCCGATTCGCAGCCCCGAGGGCCGGCGCATTCGCCAGGCCTTCATCGCCGATCCGGGCTTCGTGCTGCTGGCGGCCGACTACTCGCAGATCGAGTTGCGCATCATGGCGCACCTGTCGGGCGATGAGGGTTTACTGCGCGCCTTCGCCGAGGATCGCGACATTCACCAGGCCACGGCCTCCGAGGTCTTCGGCGTCGCGCTCGATGCGGTCTCCGGCGATCAGCGCCGCTCCGCCAAGGCCATCAACTTCGGCCTCATCTACGGCATGTCGGCTTTCGGCCTGGCGCGCCAGCTCGGCATCGCGCGCAGCGCCGCGCAAACCTACGTCGAGCTTTATTTCGCGCGCTACCCGGGCGTGCGCCGCTACATGGAGGCGACCCGCGAGCAGGCTCGCCGCGAAGGCTACGTCGAGACCGTGTTCGGCCGCCGCCTGTATCTGCCCGAGATCAACTCGCGCAATCGCAACATGCAGCAGTATGCGGAGCGCAGCGCGATCAATGCGCCGATGCAAGGCACGGCAGCCGACATCATCAAGCGCGCCATGATCAGCGTCGAGGCCTGGTGCCAGGCCTCACCGGTGCCGGCGCGCCTGATCATGCAGGTGCACGATGAACTGGTTCTCGAGGTGCGCGAAGACGGTGTCGAGCAGGCCAGCGCCGCGCTGCGCACACACATGGCCGACGCCGCGCAGCTGGCCGTGCCGCTGAAGGTCGAAGTCGGCAGCGGGCTGAACTGGGACCAGGCCCACTGAGCCGAGCGGCGCCAGCCGCTCGCGGGAACCCGGACCCGTCCACGCAGGTCATTAATGCACCGCCAGGCCCGCACGCCGGCACTCACTCCCAAGAAGGTCACATGCAGTCATCCCGCGAATCCGCAGCCCGTTATGCCGTGGTGCTTGCTGGCGCTCTGCTCGGCAGCGCCGCCGTTGCGCCGCTCTCGGCGGCCGAAGACGGCTTCTACTTGAGTGGCGCGCTCGGCGCCGCGCAGCAGAACTACGATACGCAGACCTTTGACGCCCACGGCAGCCAGACCGGCTACAAATTCGCGCTTGGGTTCCGTCCCATCGATCTGCTCGCGGCCGAGGTCAGCTACGTTGATTTTGGGCGTGCATTCAATGGCATCAACTACGCCGACACCAACGCGGTGGGTGCCTTCGCGCTGGCATTTCTGCCCATCCCGCTAATCGACGTGTACGGCAAAGTCGGACTGGCCGAATGGCGTACCGACGCGCAATCCCCAGGCTTCGGGTTCCACCGCACCGGGGCGAATGTGGCCTACGGCGCCGGCGTCGGCACCAGCTGGGGGAACATCGGTGCCCGCGTGGAGTACGAGCGCTACGAGGTTTCGCACTCCAACGACATGGGGATGGCTTCCATCGGCGTGGTCTGGACGTTTCTGTAGCGTCAGGGACACAGGCAACGCCTACAGTCGCGCTCCCAACCCTTTGAATCACCTAGGCTAAATTAACGATAATTCACAAATAGATTGTGAACTAAAGCCGTCGAGGCGCGCTCTTACCTAGTGAGTGCAATGCACTCCCCGCTTCCCTCCCTAGGCGGGTTGAGCCCGGTGCGTAGAGACCCGCATCGTGCTTGGACTGGCCCCGGTAGCTACTCCCCAGTACTACCGGGGCTTTCTTTTATGTTTTTTTGACCAGCGCGGTTCCTGCGCGGCGCATCAGCCAACCATCCGATACAGATCAGTTACCACGTGGATTCTCGATATAGCGGTCGGATTGATCGGCGGCGCGGTCTGCATCAATATCGCGGTCAAATATTAGTTAACAACTCGCCCGGGCGTCTTTGCTCGACGTCATTGCTCGACGTCATTGCTCGACGTCATTGCTCGACGTCATTGCGCAATAACACCGCCGCGTTCAGGTAGCTTGCGCAGTGTCTCCAGACAGCGTGCGCACAGGCGCCGGAAACTGTCCGTCAACCGCGGCTCCTCAGCCAGCTTCTTCCAATACATCTGTGCGAGCTCGCGCGCCTGGCTCCAGACAGTCAGATTGATGGCCGCAAGCCCCATTGGCTCAAATGGCCGGTCGACGAGTTGTCCGTCTTGGGGCGCATAGAGCATGGGCAGCATGTCATACACCGGCGCGAGCTCGAACGGTCCCTCGCCGCGATCGAACAGGGTGATGTTGCCGAAATGGCGATCGGTGTTGCCAATGAGACTGCCAAAAGTATCCAGCAACGCGATGCGCTCACGGTCCTGGCTCGAAAGCAGTCCATCGGCCAGCAGCCGTTGCGCCGCCAGACTCCAGCTATCGAGCTTGCCGTAGCGGTCCACATCGATGCTATACAGCGAGGCCACGCCTCTCCTGCCCTGGGCACCGATGCGGTCGAAACGCTCCGATTGCAGGAACACGCGACCTCTGTGCTCGAGTAGCTCGCTGCGTGCCGTGACGATCCCACGTTCGCCGAGGACCTGTGACGCCAGATGTTCCGCGATCAGCAGGTCCGCCCAGCGCACGCCAGGCGGGGTGTCGCGCGGCGGCGAGAATTTGACGAGCACGTGGGTGATGACTCTTCCGTGTCCGATCCGCGCGCTGAACTTTGGATGTTCTCCGTGCGCGGAAGAACCCGCAGCAGCGCCAAGCATGGCCGCATTGGCGCAGTCCGAATACGCCGCGGCGCGCGCGTCGGTGGCGATCAGCGGCGGGACATTCTGGCCTGCGAGATATCGATCAAGGGCTTCCGTGCCCAAGATGAGATTGCCGACGCTCTCGGAACCCCGCCGAGTCAGGTAGCTGATGACATAGGCATCGGTCCAGTCCTGTACCCGCGCCGGCAGTTCCAGCTCGGGGAATGCCGCCGGTATTGCACGACCCAAGAACCCCGCGGGACGGGCGTCCTGCAGAAAATGCGGGAGGCCCTTGTGGAGACCCTCGATACGGGGCGGCCCACCGCGCATCGCAAAACCATCGCGCTCGATGGCATGCAGCGTCCCTAGCTCTGTTGGAGCGCCCTGCTCATCGATTCGATACAGCGGCCACGCGGAACCTGCCGACCCGACGGCGCGCGCCAAGCCATATCGCGCGCCGCGCGTCGTGCCGAGGATGCGAATAACGCGGCCGCTTTGCTCCAGTGGACGAAGTACACGCGAAAGGGTGGTCTGATGTACCTCAAGGGTGCGGGCAAGTTCCAACGCAGAGCTGGGACCCCGAGAAAGGAACCCAACGACAGCATCAGCGACGTTTGAGGCCATGCATGGATTATTGCATAGAACCCATATATAATAAAATCTTCTAAAATCAGTCTATTAGTAAACTTATGCATAGTTAAATGCATTAATTATTCACACCCCAGGCAAGCTTGTGGCCAGCCACCCATCCAGCATCGCCCGCGCCTCGTCCAGCCCGACTTTCTTATGTGCCGAGAATAGCTGCGCCGTGCCGCGGCCCACGAGCGCCGGCGCCGAATCCTTCAGGAGTTTCGCCGCTGCCGATCGTGACAGCTGATCGGACTTCGAAAACAGCACGTGCACGGGGCGATCGATCGCGTGGGCCCAGTTCAGGAGTTGCTCATCGCCTTCAAGGATGCCGCGACGCGCGTCGACCACAACCAGCAATCCCCGCAGTGACTGCCGCGGCGCCAGCGCTTCGATCAGCGGCTTCCACCCCGCGCGCTCTTCACGAGCACCGCTGGCATAGCCATAGCCGGGCAGATCGATCAGCCGCGCCTGCGGCGCCACCTCGAAGAAATTCAGCAGCCGCGTACGGCCCGGAGTCTTGCTGGTGCGCGCCAGGCTGTTCCGTTGCAGCATCGCGTTGATGGCGCTCGACTTACCGGCGTTCGAACGCCCGGCGATCGCCACTTCGGCACCAGTGTCCGGAGGGAACTGGGCCGGGGCGGCCGCACTGATCATGAAACGAACGTTGGGGTAAAGGCTCACGCCGGAAGTCGAAGCTCATGCAGGAGGTAGAGGCCAACTCGGGAAATTCCCGAATCGGCGGCTAGTGTACAATTCTCAGATCCCTTTGCTCTGCAAAGAAATTTTCGTCAATCAATCGGAGTTGATTGCCCATGAATTCGATGTTGCGCCAGACGATGACGCGCGGGGTATGGCTGCTGCTGGCAGTTGGCGCCGCACCATTGGCTGTCACACTCCCGGCTCAGGCGGCCGCTGCGGCCGCTGCATCCGCTGCATCCGCCGACGCCAGTGCCGGCGCCGCCAAGGCTGTCACCTGCACCGCCTGTCACGGACCGGCCGGCAACAGCGCCAACCCGCTGTGGCCCAACCTGGCCGGCCAGAATGCGGCCTACATCGTCGGCCAGCTCAAGCAGTTCAAGGCCAACACCCGCATCAACAGCCAGGGGGTCATGATGGGCATGGCCCAGACCCTCGACGACCAGGGCATGCTGGATGTAGCCACCTACTTCTCGACGCAGACCCTGACGGGCCTCGAGGCTGACCCCTCCTACTGGCAGGCGGGCCAGAAACTCTATCGCGGAGGCGATCCCGCGCGCGGCATCCCTGCCTGCATGGCCTGCCACGGCCCCTCCGGTCACGGC
The DNA here is from genome assembly GCA_963819195.1 of uncultured Gammaproteobacteria bacterium. Taxonomy (GTDB): domain Bacteria; phylum Pseudomonadota; class Gammaproteobacteria; order Steroidobacterales; family Steroidobacteraceae; genus FEN-1191. The sequence continues at coordinate 86,067 of CAWFVL010000014.1, read as the reverse complement.
AATCCGGCCGCGGGATACCCCGCGCTGCGCGCCCAGCATGCGCAGTACGTGGTCAAGGAGTTGACCGACTACGCCGGCGGCAAACGCTACTCGACCAACGACAAGGGCGACACTGCCGGCGGCCCCAACTCCGCCATCATGGCAACCATCGCGCAACGCCTCTCGCCCGAAGACATGCGTAACCTCGCGTCGTATGTTCAGGGCCTGCGTTGACCAGCGCATCGCTGACAAGAGTTTCACTGGCGTGATCAAGCACTCCCTGGCGCTGCTGCTCCTCATCGCGAGCCTCTCCGCCTGCGCGCGTGAGACACCGGTGGCGCCGGCGGCTGCGCCCAGCGCAAAAACTGGCGCCGCGGCTGCAGCTGCCGCCCCGGCCGCAGCATCGGCCGCTACCGCGCCCAAAGGTGTCGGCGACCTTGCCGCCGCAGCGGCCACTCAGCAGGAAGGCGCCGACATTGCTCCCGCTACCGATAGCGGCGAAACGCAGCTCGAGCGCATCGCCGCGCTGCCCGCGGAAGGACAGCTGCCCGGCGGCAAATGGACCGCGGGCACCAACTACAAGGTGGTCTCGCCCTCGCAGCCGACCGGCGTGGCGCCCGGCAAAATCGAGGTCATCGAATTCTTCTGGTACGGCTGCCCGCACTGCTTTGCGCTCGATCCGGCCATCGGCAGCTGGCTCAAGAACAAACCGCCCTATATCGAATTCGTGCGCGTCCCGGTGACCTGGGCCGAAGTGCATCGCGCGCATGCGCGGCTCTTCTATACGCTCAAAGGCCTCGGCAAGGGCGATGAGCTCCACGGCAAAGTGTTCGCGGAAATCCACGTCAACCATCAGCCGCTGTACGCGCCCGGCGATCCGCTGCAGACCCAGCGCGAGCAGCTGCAATTCGCCAAGGACAACGGCATCAGCGAAGCCGACTTCACCAAGGCCTATACCGACTTCGGCGTGCAGACCGCACTCGCGCGCGCCGACGACCTGGTGCGGCGCTACCGTATCGATGCCGTGCCCACTTTCGTGATCGCGGGCAAGTACGAAACCGACCTGCAGATGGCCGGCGGTGAAGCCAATTTATTCCATATGATCGACGACCTTGCCGCCAGCGAAAAGCATCACTAAACCGCGCGCCCGTAGCTCAGCTGGATAGAGTACTGCCCTCCGAAGGCAGGGGTCACTGGTTCGAATCCAGTCGGGCGCGCCACTCCAACGACCTTTCCGCATGCCAGCGACCGAAACGACCTTTGCTGGCGAGTAGCGCATTCGCGCGGTGTCTGATGTTCGACGCACTCAGGTTATTTTGAGCCGTTGATAACAGGAACAGGAAGCCGCCTTAAGTCCTCGCTGATCCAGGATGCTGATCGTGCCCCGATGGTATTCCACCAGATTTCGGCGTTTCAGCACGATGGCGGCTTCGGTCACACTCTCGCGGCGCGTTCCCAGCATGTCGGCGAGAAAGCTTTGGGTGAGATGGAACTCTCCCGATGGCGAGCGGTCTCGAGTCATCAGTAACCACCGTGCAAGTCGTTCCACTATATTGTGAAAGCGATTGCAGGCTGCGTTCTGCGTGACCTGTACCATCAGCGAGTCGATTGAGCGGAGTAAGGCTCGCTGAAGTGCAGGACATTGGTCGAGCTCCTGCAGAAAGTTCGTTGACTTCATGCGCACCGCCGTGCCGCTTCCTTGGACTAAGGCGCGACCGGATGAGGTGGTACCGCCCATTGCCAAACGTGAGCCCACGAGTCCCTCTGGACCAATCAGCCCGACTTCCAGAGATCGGCGCCCGACGACGGTCAATAGTGAAACCGGGCAGTCGTTGGGAAAATAAACATATTCGATCTTCTCACCAGCTTCATAAAGCACTTCACCGTAAGTAAGTTTCACGGGTTGGAAGCGGGCAAATAGACGCCCGTATTCGTCGTCGGGTAACGCGCTCAGCAATCGATTAGGCGTACCTGCACGCGTCACCGACGCGGCGACGCGCGCCTCGGCGCTTCTGGACCTTGGCAACGCATCGGCGCTTTGGCGCCTCCGTATATTTTCGCGTGCAACGAGTGCATGAATCGCCCCGTCTGAGTCAACGCGCGCGATCGTTAGTGTGAACGTACAGCGTCCGCCGGCTTCGTGACAGACATGCTCGTGGCGGAACTCTTGAAGCTCACCGGATATCACTTTGTGAAACCCCGCAGCCATTGCTTTGGCTGATATCCGCTCTATTGGCGGGGCATCGCGGCAGGCCGAGAGAAAACTGCCGCCCTGTCTGATACTGAGTCCTGCGCCAGAATGCGCGGCGGCAAAGACTCGCCAGGCCCTGTTAGTCATTAAGGCTATGCCAATGGAATCCAGCACGCATACGTCCCCGGGCAAGGCGTCGAGCGCGCCGAGGGCGAGTTGATTGGCGCTTGGCAGCGCGCCACGCGCTCCGGGTGAAAGAATGGCGCTGCCGCTCGCGGGATCTATGATGGCGTCGACTTGGCCGGCCTCGAAAGCTTGAAGTTCCGCCGCTCCCTTCACGACCTGGCGCACCCAGCGGGTAAATTCAGCCTCTGTCTCCAAGCCTGCAGTTCCCCCCGCGGCCAGTAACTGCTTGGGCTTCATGCTGGAGCGCCAGCATTCAGCCCGAGTGCCGCAAGTACACTGCACTTATCGCTGAGGTCACCGATGATGCTGGAACTCGGTGAGGGCGAGACTTTTGCAAGGCTGGGTGTCACAAGGATGCCGTCTGCCAAAGCACGTCTCGGGTGTTCGCACACATCGACGATCTCCAGTTTGTAACCCTCCTTTAAGTACTGTTCGCAAATCGCCTCCAGATTGGTGATGGCTTTAACGGAGTTAGCGGCGCTCCCCGCAACGTACAAGCGCAGCGTAACGACGGTGCCTAGCGGCTTAGCGGAGGTACGTCCCTTCGATTTCTTACGGATCATTGGGCGTTCCCTTACCGTTCGTGGCGGCGTTTGGCTTGTGGGTGCCCTGGTGCTTCACTTGCGCCTTTCTATTCGTGACTACGGCATCTGCGCCGCGCAATCTGCGCAGCTCAGCCTGCCGTTCTCCTGATGACAGCTTGAGCGCCTCATCATCCCGGGCAAATAGTTCCAGCTCCGCCCGGCGCCTTTCGAGATCGAGCTGCAAGGCTGATATGCGGGCGGCAGTGTCTGCCTCCGCAAACCGCAGGTCACGCCGCTTGTGAGTGTACTCCGCGTGTTGGCGGAGCTTTCTAGCGCTATCTTCACTTTCCCTTTCCCAGCGTAGCGTACCCATCAGCACCTCGCCGCCGGAGGTGTAAACCTCCGTCAGCGCTGTCCCGGCGGCACTCAGTGTGAGCTCGCGGACCTGGTTCGAGTGTCGAGTCCCCCTCGACTTGACGATGGTCAGTGCACGATTGCGCTCACCGCCATGGACTACGTACGACAAATGAATCCAGGTATCGGCGATCGTGGAAATCTGAAGTTCAGTCGCCTCAGCCTGCGGATCGGAGCCATCGACGAGCGCAGTGATGCAGCAGGTGATCTGCAGATCTCGAATATGGGAAATTAGACGGTTTCCGATGGCACGAGCCGACCTGATCGAGCCCACCTTTGCAATTGCCGATAGTGGATCAATCACCATGCAGCGAGGTGCATGCTCGCTTAGGAGGGCGGTGATTCTAATCAGCTGTTCCTCCGGGTTAGTCGCGTCGATCCGACCGGAATATATTCGCAAGAGGCCCGAGTTCACATGCGCTTCCAGATTGATTCCAACCGAGGTGAGATTGCGCACAATTCGCTCGCCGCCTTCGTCAAAACTCACATACAGCGTTCGCTCACCGCGCTGACAGGCATTCTCGGCGAATTGTCCAGCAAGAGTCGTTTTAGACGTTCCTGGCGCACCTGTTATCAATGTACTACTGCCGCGCAATAGACCGCCGCCCAGCATTGAATCCAGCCCCACGAATCCCGTGGACACCCTTTCGATAGAGGCCTCCCACCGAGTCTCAGACGATTGCGGCGCCGCCAGTTCCAAGCCGCGGGGGCTGAAACTCAGCGGAAACTCCCCGGCAAGAAAATTCGAACCGCGGTATTTCGTAATCTCCAGTCGTCGTATCGGGATGCCATCCTCCAGCCGTCGATCGAAGCGGACAACGCAGTCGACCATGAACTGCATAAAACCGTAACTTACTACTCCGGGCACGTCGCCATTGGCTTTGGTCGTGATAATGGCCGTTAGCTGATTCCGTGCCAGCCAGTCGCGCAATCGGTAGATCTCGCGCATCTCGGCGGCAGGATTCTGAAGTAGCGAGAGTAGTACATCGATGCCGTCGAAGACGATCCATTGCGCGCCCAGTTCCTCTTTCTTGGATTCCAGAATGGCGAGCATGCCGCTGATGTCGAAGTCGCCGGACTGCACCACCGTCGGTGATAGCCGGGCGTTTAGAAAAAAGAGCGACTGTCGAGCCAGTGCGGACAGATTCCAGCCAAATGGCGCAGCGTTCGCAAAGATTTGGTCCGCATCTTCCTCAAACGCCACAAAAATGCCCGATTGTTTGCGTTCTCGTGCAGCGTTGACGAGAACCTGCAGAGCGAAGACAGTCTTTCCTGTGCCAGGTCCACCTATGATCAGCGCCGTTCGGTTTTTTGGCAGGCCGCCGCAACTGAGTTCGTCAAAACCAGGAATGCCTGTAGCTGACTTGGACAGTTGGATTGGCGGACCCTCAGTCTTTCTTGCTCGCACCGTCGCTCCCCTTTGGCGGCTCCGCGGACATTCGGTCTAACCGAGTGCGTCGTCTGTGCGTTAGCGCGCATAGGGGCGACCCAGACTACTGATTGCCTTGCGCAGGTCTGCGCGGGTAATTCGCAGGCTCGAGGTGGTCGATGATGCTGCAGCGCATTGGCGCGAGGCGGGCGGCGGCTGCGGTCGGTGAGTCCTTCGATCCCCGAGTGATCATGGCGGTAGAAGATCTTGTAGCCGGTCTTGCGGGAGATCTCGAACCCCCGGCACAACACGGCCATCTTCTCTCCCTCCATCAACCGAGCCACGAAGCGCATCCTCTCGTCCATCTTGGATAACTCCTTCCAAGGCATGTTGCGTCCCCCGCAAATGCCGAAAAGTGTTACCCATGTGCTCGGAAGAAACGTTACCTATGTGCCCGGTGGGACACCAAATTTCTACTTCGATGCCGCTACCTTGTCGGCGGTCTTGGTTTCGAAATCGCTGGCATCGTGACGCTCGTGCAGCTGGCTCGAAAGTTCGCCGGAGATGCGATTGACCATGCGTCCACGCCGCACCGCCGGCCGCTCCAGCAACGCATCCGCCCACCGCTGCACGTTTTTGTAATCCTGCACGCTCAGAAACTCTGCCGCGCCGTACGCCCAGCCTTTCACCAGGCCGCCATACCAGGGAAACACGGCGATGTCGGCAATCGTGTAGTTGTCGCCGGCAAGATACTTATGTTCGGCCAGGCGGCGATCGAGCACATCGAGCTCTCGCTTCACCTCCATCGCGAAACGGTCGATGGCGTACTCGATCTTGATAGGCGCGTAGGTATAGAAGTGGCCGAAGCCGCCACCAAGATAAGGTGCGCTGCCCATCTGCCAGAACAGCCACGACAGGCACTCCGCGCGCTCCGCCCGGCCCGTGGGCAACAAGGCCCCAAACTTCTCTGCCAGATACACCAGGATCGAGCCGGACTCGAACACCCGGATCGGCGGACTCTCACTGCGATCGAGCAGCGCCGGAATTTTCGAGTTGGGATTCACCGCCACGAAACCTGAACCGAACTGATCACCTTCGTTGATGCGGATCAGCCACGCATCGTATTCGGCGCCCTTGATCCCCAGCGCCAGCAATTCCTCGAGCATCACCGTGACTTTCACCCCGTTGGGCGTTCCGAGTGAATAAAGCTGCAGTGGATGACGGCCGACCGGCAGCATCTTTTCATGAGTTGCTCCCGCGATCGGGCGGTTGATATTGGCGAATGTCCCGCCGCTCGGCTTGATCCACGTCCAAACCTTCGGTGGAACATAGTCAGAATTCGTCACGTTCAGGACTCCGGGATTCGATGGAAAGCAGTCAGCCTGCCGCCCGGCAGTGTAGCTCGCCCCTGCCCAAGAATTTTTTGTCGTCATGGCAACTACTTTTGCCTTCCCGGCCATGTGTGGCCGACCAGAAGAAGTAGTTGTCATGGCAACTAAATTCCGGAAGACAGGCATCAGATCGGCCCGGCCGATATGCATCGCAGTTCATGATTTCCTCCGGCAGCGTCTGCCGATCATCGCCCAACCAATTGGAATCACTTGTGATTTGTTCTGCGGCGTTGCGGTATGCGCCAGCGCTCGCGGCGGCGGTAAAAACCTATAAAATGCCGCGCCTTCGGGTCATCTGAAACTAATCCGTAACACCTCCTGAACAGCTTGAATTCAACCGCAACAGCTGGAGTGCGCGCCAGGCGCCGCTCGCCGAATCTGCGCCCCAGACGCAGCGCGGCTGCACAGGAGTCCACCATGAATCCCCAGACCACTGACCCGACGATCGACGATGCACGCTGGAGCGCCATCCAGCAGCGAAGCCCCGGCGCTGACGGCGAATTCTTCTACGCCGTTCGCACCACCGGCGTGTATTGCCGTCCCTCCTGCGCGGCCCGCATGCCGAAACGCGAGAACGTGCGCTTCTTCTCCGAGCCTTCCGCCGCCGAGCGCGCCGGCTTTCGCGCCTGCAAGCGCTGCCATCCCAACTCGATCGCGCCCTCGCAGCGCCAGGCGGAACTGATTGCTGCCGCCTGCCGGCGCATCGCCGAGGCCGAGCAGATGCCGAACCTAGCTGAACTTGCACAGGGCGCGCAGCTGAGCCGGTTTCATTTTCATCGCCTCTTCAAGCATGTGACAGGTCTTACGCCCAAGGCTTACGCCGCGGCGCTGCGCGCACAGCGCGTGCGCGACAAGCTGCCCGAGAGCGGCAGCGTGACGGCCGCGATGTACGACGCGGGCTTCAACTCCAACGCGCGTTTCTATGCACAGAGCGATGCTGCACTCGGCATGGTGCCCACTGCCTATCGCAGCGGCGGCAATGGCGAGCAGATCCGATTCGCCATTGCGCAATGCACGCTTGGTTCTCTGCTTGTGGCCGCCACCGACCGCGGTGTCTGCGCCATCACGCTGGGCGATGAACCTGAGGCGTTGCTGCAGGACCTGCAGGATCGCTTTCCACGCGCACAGCTGCGCGGTGGCGATGCTGATTTCGAACAAACCGTGGCCGCCGTCGTCGGCTTCGTCGAAGCGCCGGCAGCAGGCCTCGATCTGCCGCTCGATCTTCGCGGCACCAGTTTTCAGCTGCGCGTCTGGCAGGCACTTCGCACCGTCCCCGCGGGCACCACGGTCAGTTACGCCGAGATCGCACGCCGATTGGGAATCCCCAAGGCCAGCCGCGCCGTAGGTGCCGCGATCGCCGCCAACCCGGTGGCGGTGGCAGTCCCGTGCCATCGCGTGATCCGCAGCGACGGCGCGCTGTCCGGCTACCACTGGGGTGTTGCACGCAAACGCGCGCTGCTCGAGCGCGAGGGCCGAGCCTCGTGAATGCCGCGCTCGCCGAATCGCCTGCGACATCGATCGCGACATCGGCCGCGCCGCCGCGGTCCGAGCTCGACGCTGAGCTCGATACGCGCGGCGCGGCCGTGATGCCGGCGCTGCTGAATGACGCGCAGTGTGCGCAGCTCATCGACTGCTACGGCGATGCGGATGCATTTCGCAATCGCGTGGTCATGCAGCGTCACGGTTTCGGGCGCGGCGAATACCAGTACTTTCGCTACCCGCTGCCGGCGCTGGTGCAGGCACTACGCACACGGCTCTATGAGTCGCTGGCACCGATTGCCAATCGCTGGAGCAGTTTGCTTAAAAGCGCGGCGCGTTATCCGGCAACGCTGCCCGAATATCTCGATGAGTGCCACGCGGCGGGACAGACCCGGCCCACGCCGCTGCTGCTGCGCTATGAATCGGGCGACTACAACTGCCTGCATCAGGATCTCTATGGCGAGCATGTATTTCCGCTGCAAGCGACCCTGCTGTTGTCGTCACCCGGAGAAGACTTCGAGGGCGGCGAATTCGTGCTGACCGAGCAGCGGCCGCGCGCGCAGTCGCGTGCCGAAGTGGTGCCGCTGCGCCGGGGCGATGCGGTGATATTCGCGGTGAATCAGCGGCCGGTGCAGGGCACACGCGGAATTCATCGAGTCGCTATGCGCCATGGGGTGAGTCGGCTCCGGCACGGCATGCGATACACGCTTGGGGTGATATTTCACGATGCGACTTAATACTCATGATCGGCTCTAGTGTGACCCGGGCTCCCGCCCGCGATCTGGGGACACGGGATCTGTTGCCGCGCGAAGCCCTGGAGCGCATCGCACCGGAAGCCGTGGTGCTGCCGGGGTTCGCTGCCGCCGATGCGGCCACGCTGTGCGCGGATGTGCAGGCCCTGATCGCCACCAATCCCTGGCGCCACATGCAGACTCCAGGCGGCCAGCGCATGTCCGTCGCCATCACCAACTGTGGGCGCGCGGGATGGGTATCCGATCGCGCGGGCTATCGCTACCAAAGCCTCGATCCCTGCAGCGGCAGGCCGTGGCCGTCGATGCCGGCGCGATGGAGCGAGCTGGCGGCAAGGGCCGCGGCGCGCGCGGGCTTCGCGCAGTTTTGCTCCCGATGCCTGCCTGGTCAACCGCTACGAACCTGGCGCGCGCCTGTCGCTGCACCAGGACCGCAACGAGCGCGATCTGTCAGCCCCCGTGGTCTCAATCTCGCTCGGATTGCCGGCGGTGTTCCTGTTCGGCGGCATGCTCCGCGACGATCCGGTGCAGCGCGTACCGCTATTCCACAGCGACGTGGTGGTGTGGGGCGGCGCCCAGCGCCTGGCGTTTCACGGCGTCCAGCCACTGGCCGAGGGGCAGCACCCCGACCTCGGACGCTGCCGAGTCAATCTGACCTTTCGCCGCGCGCTCTAGCACCTTTATCACCGGCCCGTTTATCATGCGCACCTGCCGCCTCAGTAACCGGTCTCGGTGCACGTGAACAAAAACGACTCGCAATTCGTCAACGTCTTCAGTCTCGTGATCGGCATTCTGATGGCGGTGGCCCTCGCACTGCTGTTCCTTGCCCGCTCGGTGGCCGCGCGCACTGAAGCGCGTGACGTCTACGCCGACCCGGCCTACGTCAACAGCGTGCTGGAGCGCGTCGCGCCCGCTGGCCAGGAAGCCGTCGCGGGGCAGGACAACTCCGCACTGGCGATTAAGGCCCCCGCCGGAGCCGCGGCCACAACCGCGCTGGCCGTGCCCAAGGACGGCAAGTCACTATTCGAGGCCGTGTGCAGTGTCTGCCACGGCGCCGGCATTGCGGGCGCTCCCAAGGCCGGCGATAAGGCTGCCTGGGGACCGCGCATCGCACAGGGCAAGGCGACGCTCTACCAGCACGCGCTGCAGGGCTACAACGGTAAAACCGGCGCCATGCCTGCCAAGGGCGGCCGCACCGATCTGCCCGACGACCTGGTCAAGCAGGGCGTCGACTACATGGTGTCGCTGGCGCAGTAGAAGTCAGCGCGGCCGAGTTTCTATGACGGCTGCGCGTCCATCGCCCGCCGCAACTGCAAGGCCTCCTTAAGATGCGGCACCTCGATGGTCTCGCTGCCCGCAAGATCGGCAATCGTGCGGCTGATCGTCAGCACGCGGTGAATACCCCGCCCCGATAGCGCCAGTCGTTGCGCCCAGATTTTCAGCAGCTGCTTCGCCGATGGCGGCAGTGCACAGCAGCCTTGCAGCGCTGCCGCATCCAGCCGCGCGCTCAGGCAGCCCGATCGATGCAGGCGCCATTGACGCGCACGCGCGATCTGCGCCACCGGATCCTCAGGCGTCGCGGCTGTGCGCAATGCCCCGTCGACAAATTCAGCGGCCGCGATCCGCGGCACCTTGACGCGCAGATCGATGCGATCGAGCAATGGCCCGGAGATACGCTGGCGGTAGTGCGCAACGCGCGCATCACCGCACTTGCATTCGCGCATGCTGTCGCCGAGATAACCGCAGGGGCATGGGTTCATCGCAGCGATGAGCTGAAATCGCGCCGGCAATTCCAGTCGCGCCGCCGCGCGCGCGATGGTGATGGCGCCGGTCTCGAGCGGCTCACGCAATGACTCGAGCACGCGCCGATCGAACTCCGGCAGCTCATCGAGGAACAGCACGCCGTGGTGCGCCAGCGTGACTTCCCCGGGACGAATCTGCGGGCCGCCGCCAACGATGGCCTGCGCCGAAGCCGAGTGATGCGGAGTGCGAAACGGACGCCTTGCCCACTGCCCGGCATCCAGGCGCAGGCCCGCGGTCGAGGCGATGCCGGCGACTTCGAGCGCCTCGCCGGCCGAGAGCGGCGGCAGCAGTTCGGGCAGCCGCGCCGCCAGCATGCTCTTGCCGCTGCCGGGCGGCCCGATCAAAAGCACGCTGTGCGAACCTGCAGCGGCGATGATCAGCGCGCGCTTGGCGTTCCGGTGTCCGACGACCTCGGTCAGCGAAGGCTGAGAGACGGCAGGGGCCAATTCATCGCGCGCCGGCGGTGCGAGCGCAGCTCCCGCTGCCGGCCCCGCCAGCAGCTGCGCCGCCTCGCGCAGGTTGGCGGCGCCATACGCGGCCGGGTGTGCACTCAGGGCCACCTCCTCGCCATTTCCCATGGGCACGACCAGCGCGTGCTCCGCCGCGCGCGCATGCAGCGCCGCCAGGAAAAGCCCGGCAACGGGTTTGAGCTCACCTGCCAATCCCAGCTCGCCGTAGCACTCGACCGGGCGTGCCGGCGCGGGCGCCTGCCCGCTGGCGATCAGCAACGCCAGCGCGACCGGCAAATCGAAGCGGCCGCCCTGCTTGTACAGCTCGGCCGGCGCCAGGTTGACCGTGATGCGGCCGGCCGGAAAGATGTAGCCGGAGCTCAGCAGCGCCGCGCGTACGCGCTCCCGGCTCTCGCGCACCACGGGAGCGGGCAGACCGACGATGGTGAAATTCGGCAGCCCGGCGCCGAGATGGGCCTCGACCTGGATCAGGGGCGCCTCGAGCCCCAGCTGTGCACGGCTCAAGGCACGGGCAAAGCTCACGCGCGTCTCACGCGCCGCCACGCTCCGCCAGACGCTTCTCGAGCACCGCGATGCGCTCCTCGAGTTGCGCCAGCGCCGCGCGCGTGCGCTCGAGCACCCGGGTCTGGATCTCGAACTCCTGCCGGGTGGTCAGGTCCAGCTTCCCCAGCGATGCCTGGAGTACGGCGCGAAAGTTGCTCTCGATGTCTCGCCGCAGCGTCCGGGCCGATTCGGGCAGCCCCTCAAAAAGTCGGCGTGCTATATCATCCAACCTGGGGTCGATACGTGGGCTTTCCATGTCTGTTCTCCTGGGGGATGCACCGAAATCGGGCAGCGCTAAAGCCCCGCGCATCCAAATGGATTCATTCTCTCCGGCATACATCAGTCAAGCGCGCAGTTTTATGCGATTTGGTCCGTGGCATGCTTTCTGCACCATTGCCTCAACGCGATTTGCGGCTAGATCTAAGACTACGCGTGCCAGCAAGTCCACGGGCTTCCGTCTTCACGGTCCGATCATCGCGAAATGCAAATCATGAAAATGATCACCGCGGTCGTGCGGCCTTTCAAGCTGGACGAACTGCGGCAGGCGATCGCCCAGCTGGGCGTACAGGGCGTCACGGTGACCGAGGTGTACGAGGCGCAGTTTGGTCCGCGGGCCAAGGTCGAAATCGCCGTGGACGATTCCATCGTCGAGCCGGTGCTCGAGGCCATCGCCAATGTGTCCAGGACCGGCCGCAGCGGCGATGGCCGCATCCTGGTCGGTGAGCTCGAACAGGCCATCCGCATCCGCACCGGCGAAACGGGCCCCTCGGCCACATGAACACAGGAGTTGCAGGGATGATGAGGCAGTTGCGTTTACTGGCGGTATGGCTGGCGGCGACGCTCACGCTCGCGGCCGGAGCCCTGCTGCTGCCGATCAACTGCCAGGCCGAAGAGGCCGCCATGGCCACCGCGGCCACACCGCTTGTTGCGGCGTCTGCACCCACCGAACCTACCATCGTCACCTTCGACAAGATAAGCGCGGGCGATACGGCGTGGATGCTGACCTCCTCGGCGCTGGTGCTGATGATGACCGTCCCGGGCCTCGCGCTGTTCTATGCGGGCATGGTGCGAAAGAAAAACGTCCTCGCCACCCTCGTCCAAAGTTTCGCCATCACCTGCCTGGTGACCATCCTGTGGTGGCTGGTGGGCTATTCACTGGCGTTCACGCCCGGGAGCCCCGGCACCACGCGCTTCATCGGCGGCATGGGCCACTCGCTCCTGAATGGGGTGGTCTACCTGCACGATGCCGGCAAGCTCAGCGTCTCGCATCTGGGCACGACCATCCCCGAGAGCGTGTATGCGATGTTCCAGCTCACCTTCGCCATCATCACCCCGGCGCTCATCTGCGGCTCCTTTGCGGAGCGCATGAAATTCTCGGCCATGCTCTGGTTCATGTGCCTGTGGCTGATCCTGGTTTACTGCCCCATCGCGCACTGGGTCTGGGAACCCTCGGGCTGGCTCGCGCAGAAAGGCGTGCTCGATTTCGCCGGCGGCACCGTCGTGCATATCAATGCCGGCATCGCAGGCCTCGCCAGCGCCATCATGCTCGGCAAGCGCCAGGGCCTCGGCCGCGAATCGATGGCACCGCACAATCTCACCTACACGGTGATCGGCGCCTCGCTGCTGTGGGTGGGCTGGTTCGGCTTCAACGCCGGCTCCGCGGTGGCCGCGGACGGGCGCGCCGGCATGGCGTTCATGGCAACGCAGATGGCCACCGCTGCCGCGGCACTGGCCTGGATGTTCACGGAATGGGCCACCCACGGTAAACCCAGCGTGCTGGGCATCGCCTCGGGTGCGGTCGCCGGACTGGTGGCCGTCACGCCGGCCTCCGGCTATGTCGGCCCCTCGGCGGCGGTTCTGATCGGGCTGGTAGCCGGTGTCGTGTGTTACTTCAGCGCCACATCGGTCAAAAAACTTCTGGGGTATGACGACTCCCTCGACGCCTTCGGTGTGCACTGCATCGGCGGCATCGTCGGAGCGCTGCTGACCGGCGCGCTGGTCAGCAAGGAGATCAGCGGCGTGGACGGCTCGGTGCTCACACAGCTCTGGGGCGTGATGACCACGCTGATCTACGGGTTCTTCATGAGCATGGGGATTCTGTGGGTCGTCAACCTCATGGTCGGCTTGCGCGTGACGCCCGATGAGGAGCGCGAGGGCCTGGACATTACGCAGCACGGCGAGAGTATCGAATAGCCACCGAATGTGACGCGGGTCACCCCACGGAGCTAAAGTATGGCCGGATACTAGGACTCCCTGGGAGGCCCTTCCGATGCGCCGAGTCGCCGCTGCTACCCTGATTATGTCGCTGGCCTGCGCTGCGGCGCAGGCCGATGTCTACCGCTCGGTCGACGCACAGGGCCAGGTGCATTACAGCGACACCCCGACCCCCGGGTCCGAACTCGTACACGTGCAGCGCGGCGGCGGCGGGCTCGCCCCCAGCAACAGCATGGCCTCGGCAGCAGCCGCCAAATCCAGCTCCGCACCGACAGCGCCGCAGACCGTCGCCAAGAGCAATGCCCCGGCGCAGGACCCGCTGGCGAAACAGGCCACGGAAAAAGCCGTGCAGCAGGATCTGGAGCAGACCCGCGCAGACCAGTGCACCAAGGCCAAGTCCGATTACGAGGCGGCCATCGCGGCACGCCGAATCTATAAATCCGGCACCGACGGCGAACGCGAATATCTCTCCGACGACGAGGCCGAGCAGCAGCGAGTCAATCTGCACCAGGCGATGGACACTGCCTGCGGGACCTGAGCGATCGGTTATGCTCCGCGCATGCGGATCGATTTCACCAAGATGCACGGGCTTGGCAACGACTTCATCATCTTCGATCTGCCCGCCGACGCGTCCATGCCCAGCAGCGACCAATGGCGCGCACTCTCCAATCGTCACACCGGCATCGGCTTCGATCAGGCGCTGGTATTGCAGCCACCGAAGCGGCAGGGAACTGACGCCTTCTATCGCGTGTTCAACGCCGACGGTGCCGAAGTCGAGCAGTGCGGCAACGGCGCCCGCTGCGTGGCGGCGCTGGTGCATCGACGTAACGGACGCTACGGAAACAACGGCGACACGGTGTCGATCGACTGCACCGTGGGCCCCATGCGCGCCCGCGTGCTGCCGGGCGAGATGGTATCGATCGACCTCGGCGTACCGAATTTCGATCCCAGGAGCCTGCCGTTCGATGTGCCGGCGCAGAATGCCAGCTATCGGCTGACCGCCGGCGGCGAGATCATCGAGATCGGCGCGGTCTCGATCGGCAACCCGCACGCCGTGCTGCACGTCGACTCCGTCGAGACTGCCCCGGTTGAACGCATCGGCCGCGCGCTGCAATCCAATGTGCATTTCCCGCGTCAGGTAAACGTTGGCTTCATGGAGGTGCTCGACACCTCGCACATTCGCCTGCGGGTCTATGAACGCGGCGTCGGTGAAACGCTGGCCTGCGGCACCGGCGCCTGCGCCGCCGCCGTGGTCGGACACCACCTCGGATTGCTCGGTACCGACGTCAATGTGCATGTGACGGGCGGCGCGTTGAGCGTACACTGGGGCGGACCCGGCCAATCGGTCTGGCTCACTGGTCCGGCGCAACGATCCTTCGAGGGCCACGTCGAGATCTGAACAGTCGAGGTCTCACAGAGGGGATGACAGGATGACGAGCAATCAGGTGCGTGGTCTGGCGGTGGATTCGACGGAAGAACAGTCGGTATCGCAATTCCTGCAGCAGAACCCCGACTTCTTCGAACGTCATCCGCAACTGCTGGTCCGCATGCGCCTGCAGCATCCGCGCAATGCCTCGACCATCTCGCTGATCGAACGCCAGGTCGAAGTCCTCCGGGAAAAATTCGAGGCACAGGAAGAGAAGCTGGCCGACTTCGTGCGCGTGGCGCGTGCCAACAACGTGCTGGCCGAGAAGGTCCACCGATTCACCCGCCGCCTGCTCTCCACCACCAACCGCGGCGATGCCATCGGCCAGATCGAAGCCAGCCTGCGCGAAGATTTCGACACCTTTCACGCCGTGCTGGTGCTCGCCGCCAGCCACGAACCGCTGGTCCCCGACGCGGATCGCTTCGTGCGCACGGTCGCGGCCGATGACGTCAATTACCGCAGCTTCGAGCCCCTGTTTACCGCCGCCAAGCCGCGCTGCGGCCAGATCCGCGACAGCCAGCGCGAATTCCTGTTCGGCGGCGCCGGCGTCGAGATTGGTTCGGTGGCGCTCATTCCGCTGTCCGGCAATCCCGCCCCCGGCCTGCTGGCCCTGGCCAGCGTCGACCGCGACCGCTTCCACCCGGGCATGAGCACCGAATTCCTCTCGCGCATGGGCGAGCTGATCAGCGATGCGCTCGCCAGACCTCTGCCGCCCGCCAAAACCGTCAGCTAGGGTGTGACCCCCCAGGCTCTGCAGTGGCTCGAGCGTTTCGAGCGCTACCTGGCCACTGAACGACGACTCTCGCCGCACACCCTGTCGGCCTATCGCCACGATCTGTCCACCCTGAGGGATTGGTGCGATGGCAACGGCATCACGGATTGGGGTCAGCTCGATCACCAGCATGTGCGCACCTTCGCGGCGCGCAGCCACGCGCGCGGACTGAAGGGCCGCAGCATCCAGCGCCGCCTGGCGGCGCTGCGGACGTTCTTTTCCTTCCTGCAGCGCGAACAGGCGATTCGCCGCAACCCGGGCATCGATGTGCCTTCGCCGAAAGCCCGCAAACGCCTGCCCAACACGCTCGACGTCGATCAGATGGCGAAACTGCTGGCCTTCGAGCCTGCCAATGCGCTCGAAGTGCGGGATCTGGCGCTCATGGAGCTGTTCTACTCCGGCGGCCTGCGGCTGGCCGAGCTCGTCAATCTCAAGCTCCGCGACCTGGACTTCAATGAGGGCGGCGCGCGCGTGCTCGGCAAGGGCAACAAGGAACGCATCGCCCCGATCGGCTCGAAGGCTGCGAGGGCGCTCAAACGCTGGTTAAAGGAACGCGCCGCGGTCGCGCGGCCGGAGTGTGAGGCCCTGTTCGTGGGCCGCAACGGTGGCCCCCTGAGCGCGCGGGCGGTGCAGATGCGCGTGGCCGCAAGGGCGCGCGCGCAGGGCCTGCCGCAGCGCGTGCATCCGCACCTGTTCCGGCATTCGTTCGCGACCCATCTGCTTGAATCCAGTCGTGATTTGCGTGGCGTGCAGGAACTTTTGGGCCACGCCAACATCAGTACCACGCAGGTCTACACTCATCTTGATTTCCAGCACCTTGCCCGCACATACGAAAAGGCTCATCCGCGTGCCAAACGCCGCGGGTGAGCGGCAGCGGACAAGACCCGAATAAGTCCCCATACAAGCAGTACATGAGCGATAAATTCGACCCCCACGCCACAACGATCCTGGCCGTACGCCGCGGCGGCGCCATCGCGCTTGGCGGTGATGGCCAGGTCACTCTCGGCAACACCGTCATGAAGGGCAATGCCCGCAAGGTGCGTCGTCTGTCCAACGGCAAGGTGCTGGCAGGCTTCGCCGGCGGCACCGCCGATGCGTTCACGCTGTTCGAGCGCTTCGAAGGCAAGCTCGAGAAGTACGGCAACCTGACCCGCGCCGCCATTGAGCTCGCCAAGGACTGGCGCGCCGATCGCTACCTGCGCCGGCTGGAGGCGCTGCTGCTGGTCGGCGATCCGCTGAACCTGTTCGTCATCTCCGGCAACGGCGATGTCATCGAGCCGGAATTCGAAGCCGTGGCCATCGGCTCGGGCGGCCCGTTCGCCCAGGCCGCGGCGCGCGCGCTCACCGAGAACACCGAGCTGGATGCACGCACGATTGTCGAACGCTCGCTCGGCATCGCCGCCGACATCTGCATCTATACCAACCGCAACCTCGTGATCGAAGAGCTGCGCCCGTGACCCCGCAAGCCATCGTTGCCGAGCTCGACAAGCACATCGTCGGGCAGGGCGCCGCCAAGCGCGCGGTCGCCATCGCGCTGCGCAATCGCTGGCGCCGCATGCAGGTGGGCGAATCCCTGCGTCACGAGATCACGCCCAAGAACATCCTCATGATTGGCCCCACCGGCGTCGGCAAGACCGAGATCGCGCGCCGCCTCGCCCGCCTGGCACAGGCGCCGTTCGTGAAAGTCGAGGCGACGAAATTCACCGAGGTCGGCTACGTCGGGCGCGAAGTCGATTCCATCATCAAGGACCTGGCCGACGTGGCGGTCAAGATGATGCGCGAACTGGAACTCGCGCGCGTGCGCGACGGCGCACGTGCAGCAGCGGTCGAGCGCGTGCTGGATGCGCTGCTGCCGCGGCCGCACCGCATGGGATTCTCGACCGATGAGCCGGTGCAGCCGCGCGATGCCGACACGCGCAACAAGCTGCGCGAGATGCTCCTCGCCGGCCAGATCGACGAGCGGGAAGTCGAGATCGAAGTGCGTTCATCCGGCGCGGGCGTCGACATCATGGCGCCCCCGGGCATGGAGGAGATGCAGCAGCAGCTGCAATCCGTGCTGTCCAACCTTGGCGGCAATCGCACCCGCACGCGGCGCGTGAAGGTCAATGAAGCTCTCAAGCTCATGATCGAGGAAGAGGCCGGCAAGCTCATCAACGAGGAAGAACTCAAGGCGCGCGCACTCAGCAATGCCGAGCAGAACGGCATCGTCTTCATCGATGAGATCGACAAGATCGCGCGCCGCCAGGAAACCGTCGGCGCCGATGTCTCACGCGAGGGTGTGCAGCGCGACCTGCTGCCGCTGGTCGAAGGCTGCAGCGTCAACACCAAGTACGGTTCTATCAAGACCGACCACGTGCTGTTCATCGCCTCCGGCGCGTTCCACATGTCCAAGCCTTCGGACCTGATCCCGGAGCTGCAGGGCCGCTTTCCGATTCGCGTCGAACTGGAATCGCTGACCGTGGATGACTTCGTCCGCATCCTGACCGAGCCGGACGCCTCGCTGACGGCCCAGTACCGCGCGCTGCTCGAGACCGAGCAGGTGGCGCTCGAATTCACCACGGATGGGGTGCGGCGCATCGCCGAGATTGCGCATCAGGTCAACTCGCGCACCGAGAACATCGGCGCGCGCCGCCTGCATACCGTCATGGAAAGGCTACTGGAGACGATCTCGTTCGATGCCAGCGAACGCGCCAACTCCGCGCTGTGCGTGGATGCGGCATACGTCGATGAGCATCTGGGAGCCCTGGCGAAGGACGAGGATCTCAGCCGCTACATACTGTAGCCGGCCGGCGGAGCCGCTGGCGTTATTTGCGGGTGGCGGTCTTGGCTGCCGCGCGCTTCTTGGCAGCCGGATCCTTCGGCCGCGTCTTGCCGAATGAACCCCGATAGATCTTGCCACGCCGCGTTTTTCGATCGCCCTTTCCCACTTCAACGCTCCTTGAATGACCTGGGCCGAATGCCCAAAAATGCCCTGGGCCCTGCCCAAATGCGCGCGAAGTCTAACGCCTGGCGCCGCCGCCGAACAGCAGCAATCCCGCACCCACGACAATAGCGCCCACGGCGGCCCATTCCGGCACGTCCACGGACTCCTTCTTGGCGACTGACAGCTCCACAGAGCCGATCTTCGCCTCGTGGGTGTCCTTGGTGTAGCTGAAGTGGTGATACACCAGTCCGAGTATCCCGCCGGCGATCAGCACCGCGGCCAGCACTTTGATTCCGCTCATTTCGTTTCCCCCTGCATGCGATGTCCCCAAGGTCAATGGCGCGGCAGTGTAACAGTGGCGCTCCGGGGTAGCGCGTAAGCCCCGTCTGATTCGAAGTTGGGAGCGACATCCACAGTGTCCCTGCCCGGGAGGGTCCACTATCCCCCCGTACCTCATCACCCACGGATCCGGAGAATTGATATGGCAGGCGAGACACTCAGTGGTTTCAGGGTGGCGCTGCTGGCCATGGACGGCTTCGAACAGAGCGAGCTGATCGAGCCGCGCCATGCGCTGCGTGAAGCCGGCGCCGACACCGAGGTGATCTCCCTCAAGGGGCCCCGAGTGTGCGGCTGGAGCAATAAGGAATGGGGGAACGAAGTCGATGTGGATCAGACCCTCGATGAAGCCGACCCCAAGGACTACGACGCCCTGGTATTGCCGGGCGGTGTCATCAATGCGGATGCGCTGCGCATGCAGCCCAAGGCCGTCGCCTTCGTCAAAGCCTTCGTCGACGCGATCAAGCCCATGGGGGTGATCTGCCACGGCGCCTGGACGCTGCTCGAGGCGGGCGGAGTGCGCGGGCACAAGCTCACCTCCTGGCCGTCATTGAAGACCGATCTGCAGAATGCCGGCGCCACATGGGTCGACGAGGAAGTGGTGGTCGACAGACAGCTCGTCACGAGTCGCAAGCCCCAGGACATTCCAGCGTTCAATCGCGAGATCATCAAGCTCTTTGGGCAGGCACACGCGCCACTGGCGAATGCCGCTGGCAGGCGGCGCTAGGTCATGTGGCCATTCTTGGCATCGGGTACGCTATGGGGACTCTAACGACGAGCCCGGGAATGGCGGACCCCGCCGAGCCACAGAATCTTCCCGAACCGGCACGTGTTTTCATCAGCTACGCGTCGCCCGACGCCGCTGTTGCCGACACGGTGTGCGCGGCACTCGAACGCGCCGGATTAGCCTGCTGGATCGCGCCAAGTAACGTCGTTCCCGGCGAGTTCGCAAGCTCCGCAGCTCGGCGTTTCTCGAGAGCTTGCGATCCGATCCCCGCTATCCCGCGCTGCTCGCCGAATGGAAACTCGCCGACTGAATAGACAACTCTCACATCGAACCCGATCAGAATTTCGGCTGCGGCGCTTGCGTCGATCCGAGCTGCCGGTGGATACCGTGCAGATGGCGCGCTATCTGATTGGCAAGGTCCTGGTGCATGACACCAACGCCGGCAGATTGAGCGGGCGTATTGTAGAGACGGAGGCTTATCCGGTAGGTGATGCAGCCGGACATGCATTCCGTGGAAAAACGCCGCGCAATCGGATTCTCTACCTGGAGCGCGGGCACGCCTATGTGTATCTCAACTATGGGATATCGTTCCTTTTGAATGTGACGAGCGAAGTGACCGGAGTGGGCGGCGGAGTTCTGTTACGTGCCATCGATCCGATGGATGGCATCGAAGTCATGGCCGCGTCCAGCAGCACGACTCGCCTCGCGGACCTCGGCAGGGGCCCAGGTCGATTGACCATGGCGTTGCGGGTAAATCTCGCTCAGAACGGATCGGACCTGTGCGCTGCAGGATCGCTGTGGTTGGCCGCGACTTCGCAGAAGGTGGGCCGGATTGGCAAAAGCGTTCGCATCGGCATCACGCGCGATGCAGACCGGCTGTTGCGCTTCTACGAACGCGGTAATGTGCACGTGAGCGGCGTCAAGAAGCTGCGCCAATAGCCGACCAACCCCGAGAGGGACTTCCTGGTCCACATCGTCGCGATCACGATTGGCCTGCTGATCGCCGTTGGGCTCGAACAGACCGTCGAGTACCTGCATCATCGACATCAGCGGGAGCAGATCGAACAGCAGATGCAAATGATCTCACCGCGGCCGCTCGAGTTCCTCCACGGTGCGCGGCCAGTCGTCCTTGAGCAGGCGCGACAGCGCACGATCCGCCAACACGCGATCCTCGGTCTGACAGCGCGGACAGTAGTTGGTCTCGTTTTCGGCATAGCGGATGCGCTGGACGGGAGTGCCACAGTCCGGGCACGGCAGCTTGAATCGGCCGTGCACGGCCATTTCGGGCCGAAACGCCGTCACGCCCTCGGGAAATTTGTCGCCCGACTCCTGCCGCAGTCGCGCAGTCCATTCGGCGAGTACTGTGCGCGTGGAATCGAACAGCCGCGCGATCTGCGCGGCATCCAGCTTGCGCGTCAATGCCAGCGGCGAAAGTCGCGCGCGGTGCAGGATCTCATCCGAATACGCATTGCCGATGCCGCTGAACAGATGCGGATCGGTCAGCGCTCGCTTGAGTGTGTGGTTCTGCACGATCAGCCGCTGCGCAAAATTCTCCAGTGTTGCCGGCAGCACTTCCAGACCGCCAGGGTCGGCGGCCGCCAGCGCGCCGTCCCCCCGGAGCAGATGCAGCGAGGCACGCCGCCGCGTGCCCGCTTCGGTCAGCGTCAGGGTGCCGCGGTCAAATTGAAATCGCGCCAGCGGCGCGCGTCCGCGCGTCTTGCTGCCACTGTCGAACCAGTGCAGGCGACCCGCGATCATCAGGTGCAGCACCAGCCACAGCTCGCCTTCCAGGCCGATGGCAATCCGCTTGCCGATGCGGCGCAGCTCCCGCACGTGGCGCCCGTAGGCGCTGGCCAGCGGCGGCACGGCCGTTCGCAGCAGGAACGGGTTGAGCAGCGTGATCGATTCGAGGCGCGCGCCGATGATGCGCTGCTGCAGAGCCTCGAGGTAGACGGTCAGATCGGGGAGTTCGGGCACGCGCGCATCCTGCGGTTCACTCGATGGCTGAGCGCAGCCACAGCACCAGCGGCACGATGATGAGTGCGGTGCCGGCCGACGCCACGATGCCAATGAGCTGGCTGGAATGGTCGGCGATGGCGCCATAGGCGATCGGCGCGAGCGCGCCGGAACCGATGACGCCGGTGTAGAACAGCGCGAATGCCCGTCCGGTATCTCCTTTGGGCGCGAGCTCCGGCACGGTGCCATACAGCACCGACGAGGTACCGTTCAGCACGATGCCAAGCAGCGGCAGGATCACCATCATTGCTGTGAGCGGCAGCAGCAGTCACATCGCCGGCGAAATTGTAGATACCCAGCGGTCCGCGTGAGTCGGCGCCGTAGCTGCCTGTCACCAGCTGCGATGCGCGCGGGTGTTGCACGCTCGATCCGATGCCAGCGATCAGCAGGCCTACGCACAGCCCTGCAAACCCGGTCGGCAGCGCTATCAGGAGAAATCCGCCGGCTGCCACGAAAGTTGAGAGTGCGAGCGCCGTTCGAGGTCGCCATCGGCTCATCCAGCGATCCGCGGGCAGCTGCAGGCCGCCCATCGAGCCGTTGTATAGCGCGCGAATGATCGCGAGCCCCGCATAGGACAGACCGAACTGCGACTGCCACACCGGCAGCAGCGCGTAGAGCTGGTCCGTGTAGCCATCGTGCAGGGTGTGAGCAAGGCAGGCACCCAGCAGGCTGCGGCTCCGCGGCGCCGGCGCTGGCGCGACACCGGAATCCTGGCTAAACGACTCGAACTTCGCGGCTAATGGCATCGGGCCGGGCGCTCCTCCTGGGAGCCCAGTCTAGATCTGTGAATTTTTGGCGAATAGACTTATAAAATCACCATAGGCGTCAGTTTTACTCACGTATCCGATGCGCCGGCTCCCTCCCCTCAATGCGCTTCGAGTGTTCGAAGTCGCGGCCCGCATCGGCAGCTATGCCGAAGCAGCCGCCGAGCTTGGCCTGACTCACGGCGCTGTCAGCCGGCAGATATCGGCCCTGGAGCGGTGGATGGGCCAGCGGCTTTTCATGCGCTCGGGGCGCCGAATGATCGCGACACCGGTGGGCCGTGCCTTCGCGGCCGAAGTGAGCCTGGCCTTCGATCGCGTGACGGCCGATCCGGCAGGCAGCGGATGTCTCCGATCACCTGCTGCTGGCCAGCGAAACCCGGGCGGGCGACTGGACCGACTGGCTCGACGTCGCCGGCCTGTCGCATCTGGTCGGGCATCGGCGGCAGGTGTTCGATCACTTCTTCGTCACGTATCAGGCCATCGTCGATGGCATCGGAATCGGAGTCGGGCCGTTGCCGATGCTTGCTGCCGATGTCGCCGCGGGGCGCATCATCACGCCGCTGCCGGCTCTTACGGTGCGCCGCACGGGTTACGTGGCGCTGGTCCCATTCGATGCCGACAAGACCTCGCCGCTCAGGGCCTTCATCGATTGGCTGGTCGTCACCGGTAACACGCCCGGCCGGTAACACGCGCGGCTAATCGCCGGGGTACAGCCGTCTCTCGACCCGACTACGGTGCACCAGTCCCCGCACCGTGGCGCGCTGCGTGCTCTCGGTCTCGAGCACGACCAGGTGATGCACGTTGGCGCCCTCGAAGATCTCCATCAGGTCGCGAACCTTCACCTCGCGCAACGTCAGCCAGTCGATCGCAGGCATCTCGGCTGCAGCTGTCATGACCTCAGCTACGCGAGCGGCGCTGGTGCGGCGCGATTGGCGAATATCGTCCGCCGTGATCAGGCCCACCACGGCCTGATCGCGCACCACCAGGAACGCCCTGACGCCCAGCCGAAACATCTCGTCCATGGCCGTGTCGAGGTCGCACTCCTCGACCGTGGTCAGCGGCGGATCCCGCAGAAAATCCGTCATTGCGCGCACCGCGGGATCGCTGTTGCGCAGGCGTCGCGATTTGGTTCGATGACGCGTTGCCGGTGCGGCCATAAGGTCACTGCCGGGGACGAGCAGTTCGGTGCGGTACACGGGGACCTCCTGATGTCGCGTTGTCTTCTCACAGACGAAACGCCGCGGCTGAAGTTCAACGCTGTCATCGATTATTCACGGAACTTAATGATTTTACGCAAAGGTGAGCTTTCTTCAGCCAACTGCGGGGCCCCGACAAAAATTATTTGTCGCTATGGCAACTACTTTTGCGATCCGAGCCGACGCAGCGCGCGCGTCGGCTGACTCACGAATTTGCTGCGGCAAATCTCTACGGACGGTCGAGAAAGTCGCTGATGATCGGATTGATCCATTCGGGCCGGCCCGAGAACGTGCCGTGATCGGTGCCGGGCAAAATGCACAATTCCGCCTGCGGCAGCGCCCGAAAGATCTCCAGCGTGTGCTCGAGACGGATGGCGTCGCGATCTCCCGACACCACCAGCACCGGCTTCTGAATCTTGGCGAGTACTTCCGGATTGAGCTCCGAGTGAGTCGGAGAAGTCAGCCACAGCTGCGTCAGTTTCTCATCGATGTTGCTGGGCTTCGGACTCTGCGCCGCGATCAGGCTCTCGCGATTCTCATCGGTCAGTCCTTCGGGGGCAATGTTCACGCCGCTGATCACGAGGCGCCGCACCAGTTCCGGATGACGAGCCGCCAGCATCAGGGCCAGGATGCCGCCATCGCTGAAACCGACCACATCGATGCGATGAATCTTCATGCCCTGCAGCAGCTCGGCGGTGTCCTGCATCATGCTGCTGTAGCTCAAGGGTCCCGCCACGTCCGGCGAGCGGCCCTGCCCGACCTGATCGGGCGCGATGATGCGGTGATGTTTCGAGAACAGTTCGATCTGCTGCTCGAACGAATGTTCGCCCGAATCGCCTCCGCCATGCAGCAGCACCAGTGTGCGGCCGGTGCCCTGGACGGCGTAGTAGATGCGGTGACCGTGAATCCTGGCCCAGTGCCAGTTTTCGGGGGATATGCCTGCGGGGGATTGCACCGGCAGCCATACTAGCATCGCCAGTGCCGCCCATAAGTGCAGGCGCGATGGCTGCAGCCGCCATGGGCGCAGTCGCGGCGCGAACGGATCGATGTTGTCAGCCTCCGGATTCGGCAATGATGCTGTCAGCCAGTTCGTCGTAATTGTGGTCAAAATGGTGTCCGCCTGGCTTGCGTACGAGTTCGAATCCAGCGGCGGCGGGCAGCGTACACAAACTGTCCTTCGCTTCGTCTTCTCCATAAACGCACTGCAGCCGAATGGTTGACAGCGATTTGAGTTCTGGCTCGATCGGAATGGTCGCATCGCTCGCCTTACCGACCCAGCCGGCGGGGGAGACCTCGAAGGCGGTGGTACGTTCGGGCGACAGCAGCGTGATCAGACGGATATCGGCGCGCACCTCGGCCGGCAGGCGGTTGACGATGAAGGGAATGACGTTGGCGCCGAAGGAAAATCCGATCAGCACGATCTTCTCGCCGCCCCAGCGGCGTTTGTAACTTTGCGCGATGCGCACCAGGTCGCGCGCGGCCGAATCCGGCTGTCGTGTGCGCCAGTAGTAGCGCAGCACATCGACACCCACCACGCTCATGCCCTTGGCGGCGAGCACGGAAGCCAGGCTGCGATCCAGATCCCGCCAACCGCCATCGCCCGAATAGAACACGGCGATCACCTTCGACCGCCGCTCATGCGCGGGCACCTCCACCAGCGGCAGGTCGGACACACCGCTGCGCAGACGCTCGGCCTCGATATCCTCCAGCGCCGCCGCATAGGTCCCGCGCAGCGTCAGCCCCTGCGGTGCGGTTGCAGCTACAGTCGCGGGTGCAGTCGCGGGTGCAGTCGCGGGTGCAGGGGCAGGGGCAGGTGCCGGTTCGCCCGGCAGACTGGCGACAAAGGCGCGCGACTCGGCGCTGGCAGCAGCGTCAAGCCAGATGCGCGCCGGCACATTCGGCCCCAGCGCGTCGGCCCGCAGCTGCTGCAGGCCGCCGCCGATCGGCGCCGCGCGGTTCTCGCACACGGGCGGTGTGAAATGGAAGCGCGGTTCGGGATCGAGAATCACGGCGGCACCGATCGCGAGCACCGGTGCGCCGACCTGGCCGAGATAAGCCAGCGTCGCGCCCACGCCGCGCGCCAGCACGATCGGCTCATAGTCATGGGCCGTGCCGACGGTGCGTTCCTGTACGCGGCTGAAATCCTCGAACAGGCCCGGAAAGAACACGCAGCCCTTGGCGTGCTGGTTCAACCAGTCGAGCAGCCGCGGCGTGTCGATGCCGACCACATAGTTGTTGCGGGCGGCGTAGCTCCACGCGGTCCATTGATCGGCGCGAGTCCAGCCGTCCGCTCCGGACAGCACATAGACGACGCCGCGCTCACGTACCAGCGGCGGAAAGACGGTTACGGGCCCGAACTGGTCGGTGATCAGCGCGCGCGGTCGGCGCTGGTAAGCGCCATAGCTCAACGCGGCCGCCAGCGCCGCGATCAGCAGCCACAGCAGAAACTTCCCGGGTCTCAACGCGCAGCCGCGGCTTTAGCGCGCAGTACTTCCCGGCGGGCCAGGCTCTCCGCCGGCCAATACTGTCGGCGGTCGTAGTACTCGGGAACCGACGGCATGCCTGCCGGCAGCACCACCCACGACTGCTTGGAGGCCGTGTAGATATGGATGTCGGGCGGTAAACGGTCCGGCTCATCGAGCGTGCCCACACGCACGAAGCTGACGCTGGTGCCCGCACCTGCGTAATGGCTCCAGAGTGCGACCCGACAGATCGGGCAACGCGCGATGGACTGTCCCTTACCGCTCGCGGACGGCGTTGGCACCATCTCCGGCGCTCCGGCCAGCACCGTCAGACGATCGGTCTCGATCATGGCATTGAGCGCGAAAGCAGTGCCGGTCTCCCGCTGGCACCAGCGGCAGTGGCAGCAGTGCACGAACAGCGGCGCGCTCTGGAGCCGATAGCGCACCGTGCGGCAATCGCAGCCGCCTTCCACCGGGAAATTCTGCGCGCCGGCCAAGCTGGCCCTCAGCGATAGCGCGCCATGATCTTGTCGAGCGCCGCGGGCTGAGGGCGCAGCCGCTCGTAGGGCAGCTGGTTCAGCGGCCCATCGGGCGTCGCATTCTGCGCGTGAAATTCCGGCTGGCCCTTGGCGATGTAGAGCAGCCCGGTCAGGTACTCGTTGTGCTTGATGCGCTCCTGGATCGTCTCCAGCGCCACCCCGCGATCGGTCGGGTCATAGGCCTGGTCGAGTTTTCGCAGCAGGATCTGGCTGCCATCGTGCATGGTCACCGGCTGCAATTCGCCCTCGGCATAGCTGACCGCGATCTCCGGCGCATGCGGCACGAAGTCCGCGTGCACCACTTCCTCGTAGTGCTCGCGCGTGTAGGCGTAGCTGCGCGTCGAACCCTCGTGATCGTTGAAAGTCACGCAGGGCGAAAGTACATCGATCAGCGCGAAACCATCGTGATGCATGGCCGCCTGGATCAGCGGCACCAGCTGTCCCTTGTCGCCCGAGAAGCTGCGGGCCACGAAAGTGGCGCCGAGCGTGATCGCGAGCTGCACCGGATCGATCGGCGGCTGCGTGTTCGCTTCGCCCTTCTTGGCCGTGGAGCCCAGATCCGCCGAAGCCGAGAACTGGCCCTTGGTGAGCCCGTACACGCCATTGTTCTCGATGATGTAGACCATGCGCAGGTTGCGGCGGATGGCGTGACAGAACTGGCCGAGGCCGATCGAGAGCGTATCGCCATCGCCCGAGACACCGATGTAATAGAGCTTGCGGTTGGCCGCATTGGCGCCGGTGGCAATCGAAGGCATGCGGCCGTGCACGGAATTGAAACCATGCGAGCCGCTGACGAAATACGCGGTGGTCTTCGAGGAGCAGCCGATGCCGGACAGCTTGACCAGGTTGTGCGGCTCGACCGCATTGGCCCAGCAGGCTTCCACCAGCGCGCCGGTGACCGAGTCGTGCCCGCAACCGGCGCACAGCGTCGAGTTGGCGCCTTCGTAGTCACGCCGCGTGAGCCCGAGTTCGTTACGCGGCAGATCCGGATGAGCGACTCTGGGCTTGGCCATGAATGTCATGTATTGACTCCTGCGGGTCGCGCTGAGGCTAGACCACGCGCTGCGCGACCGGCCGCTGCGGCACCACCACCGCCATTACGCCATCGAAGACGTAGCTGGCCGGAATCGGCATGCCGTTGTAATGCAAAATTGATCGCAACCTGGTCTTTTCCACACCCGTTTCCATGATCAGCATGGAGCGCAACTGCGCGTCGCGATTCTGCTCGACCACGAAGTTGATGCGATGCGACTGCAGGAACTGGTCGACTTCATCGTTGAATGGAAATGAGCGGATGCGCATGTAGTCGGCATGGATGCCATTGGCCCGCAGCCGCTGCTGCGCCTCGTGCACCGCGCCGTCGCAGCTGCCGAGCGAGACGATGGCGATGTCGGTGGGCTGCTGCGCGCGCTGGATGATGGGCTTCGGCACCAGCCGCGCCGCCGTCAGCCACTTCTTGCGCAGCCGGTCGACCACGAACTGATATTCCTTGGAATCCTCGGTGTAGGCGCCGTACTGATTGTGTCCGGAGCCGCGCGTGAAGTAGGCGCCCTTGCGGTCGATACCCGGCAGCGTGCGCAGCGGGATGCCGTCCTGGTCGATGTCGTAGTAGCGCCAGAACTTGTCCAGCTTCGCGATCTGCTCGGCGTTGAGCATCTTGCCGCGGTCGGGGCGATAGTTTTCGTCCCACTTGAACTCCGGGCACATCCAGTCGTTCATGCCGATGTCGAGATCCGACAGCACCAGCACCGGGGTCTGCAGCCGGTCCGCCATGTCGAAGGCGGTGGCGGCAAATTCGAAGCACTCCTCGGGATTGGCCGGGTACAGGCACACCTGCCGCGTGTCGCCGTGCGAGGCATAAGCGGCCGATTTGAGGTCCGACTGCTGTGTGCGCGTCGGCATGCCTGTAGACGGGCCCACGCGCTGCACATCGAAAATCACCGCCGGGACTTCGGCGTAGTAGGCCAACCCTAAAAATTCCTGCATCAAAGAAATGCCGGGCCCGGAGGTGGCGGTGAAGGCTCGCGCACCGTTCCAGTTGGCCCCGATCACCATGCCGATGGAGGCGAGCTCATCCTCGGCCTGGATCATGATGTAATTCTTGCGGCCGGTGTCCGCATCGACGCGCAGCCGATCGCAGAAACCCTTGAACGCGTCCATCAGCGAAGTCGAGGGCGTGATCGGATACCACGCGCCCACCGTGGCGCCGGCATAGACGCAGCCGAGCGCGGCCGCGGTGTTGCCGTCGATGACGATGTGGCCCTTGGTGGCATCCATCTTCTCGATGCGCAGCGGCAGCGGGCAGGCAAAGTGCGTCCGCGCGTAGTCGTAGCCGAGCTGGATGGCCTTCATGTTGGCCTCGACCAGCTGCGGCTTCTTGGCGTAAGTCTCCGAAAGCAGCGTGCGGATGATGTCCAGGTCCAGCGAGCACAGCGCCGCCAGCACGCCCGCGTAGCAGATGTTCTTCATCAGGATGCGGGTGCGCACGCCCTGGAAGTTCTCGTTGCACAGTTGCGCCAGCGGCACGCCGATGACGGTGACATCGTCGCGCTTGAGCAGCGCCGGTCGCGGCCAGGTCGAGTCATAGACCAGGTACCCGCCCGAGGCGAGTTCCTGCAGATCGCGCGCGTAGGTCTCGACATTGAGCGCGAACATCAGATCGACGCGTCCCTCGCGCGCGCGGTGGCCGTCGCGGGTCACGCGGATCTCGTACCAGGTGGGCAGCCCCTGGATGTTCGATGGAAAGTAATTCTTGCCGACCACGGGAACGCCGCTGCGGAAGATGGCCTTCATGAGCAGGCCGTTGGCGCTGGCGGAACCGGTCCCGTTGACGGTCCCGATCTTGATGACGAAATCGTTTACGCGGTCTTGCGCTTTACGCTCGGGCATACCGGGCTCCCATCGGCGGCGTGCGGCCAATGAATGGTCGACTTCTGCATGTCCCACGCGGCCGTCGGGCAGCGTTCGGCGCACAGGCCGCAGTGCACACAGAGGTTTTCATCCTTGACCATGACGCGGCCAGTCTGTTTCAGCGGCGTCGATACGAACAGCGGCTGGGTGAGTTCGAGTGCCGGTGCGCGCAGCCGCGTGCGCAGGTCGGCCTCGTCGCCGACCTGGGTCATGGTCAGGCAATCGGTCGGGCAGATATCGATACAGGCGTCGCACTCTATGCACAGGCGCGCCTCGAACACGGTCTGCACATCGCAGTTGAGGCAGCGCGCTGCCTCCTGCGCGGCCTGCTCAGGCGTGAAGCCGAGCTCGACCTCGATATTGAGTTTCTTGAAACGCTCTTTGAGCGAGACATGCGGCATGAGCCGGCGTTCGAGCGTCGCGTAGTCGTTTTTATAGGACCATTCGTGCATGCCCATCTTGCGGCTCGACAGCTTCATCGTGCTGGCCGGGCGCTTCTCCACCGCTTCCCCATGGCAGAACAGATGGATCGAGATCGCGGCCTGGTGTGCCTGCTCCACGGCCCAGATGATGTTCTTCGGTCCCTGAGCCGCATCGCCGGCAAAGAACACCTGCGGCAGCGTCGACTGAAAACTCTTGGGATCGACCTGCGGCTGGTTGCCGCGTTCGAACTTAAGCCCCAGATCCCGTTCGATCCAGGGGAAGGCATTCTCCTGACCGATCGCGAGGATCACATCGTCACAGGGAATCGTGACCTCGCCGGTGACGCGTTCGCTCTTGATGACGCCGTCGACCAGCTCGTACTCCATCTGCTCGAAACGCATGCCGGTGAGCTTGCCGTCCTCAACAACGAAAGCCTTGGGCGCGTGGTTGACGATGATCTCGACGCTTTCCTCCTCCGCATCCTCGAGCTCCCACACGGAGGCCTTGAAAAAGCCGCGCGGCTTGCGCGCCATGACTTTGACGCTCTTGGCGCCGAGCCGCAGGGAGGTGCGGCAGCAATCCATCGCGGTGTTGCCGACGCCGATGATCAGTACGCGCTCGCCGATCGAGCCGATGTGGGCAAAGGCCACCGACTCCAGCCAGGCGATGCCGATATGGATCCGGTCCGTGTCGTGCCGGCCCGGCAGCTCGAGCTCTTTGCCATGGGGCGCGCCGGAACCAATGAACACCGCGTCGTAGCCACCCTCATCGAGCAGCGCCCGCAGGCTCGCGACCGGGGAGTTCAGCGCCAGCTCCACGCCCATGTCCAGGATCATGCCGATCTCTTCATCGAGCACCGACTGCGGCAGGCGGAACGAGGGGATATTGCTGCGCATCAAGCCGCCCGGCTCGCTGTTCTGCTCGAAGATGGTCACCTCGTAGCCCAGCGGCGCCAGGTCATTCGCGACCGTCAGCGAGGCCGGCCCGGCACCCACACAGGCAATGCGCTTGCCGTTGAGCTCGGCCGGTGCGCGCGGCAGCCGCCCGGTCAGCTCCCCCTTGAGGTCCGCCGCGACGCGCTTGAGGCGGCAGATGGCGACCGGCTTGTCCTCGACACGGCTGCGACGGCAGGCCGGCTCACAGGGCCGGTCGCAGACGCGGCCGAGGATGCCCGGAAAGACGTTGGAATCGCGGTTCAGCAGGTAGGCGTCGGTATAACGCCCCTGCGCGATCAGGCGGATGTACTCGGGTACGTCAGTGTGCGCCGGGCAGGCCCACTGACAATCCACGACGCGGTGGTAATAATCCGGCTGGGAAGTATCAGTCGCTGGGGTCGCTGGGGCTGGATCGCCGGTCATCTGAGCGTCCTGTATAACAAATCAACCGCAGGTATGCCATGACCGAGTCCCCACCTATCACCGCCACCGAGATCAAGCTGCGCAAACGCACGCGCGTGCTCGAAGTGTCGTTTGCGGATGGAGCCCGGTTTGAGCTGCCGTTCCAATACCTGCGGGTGTTCTCGCCTTCGGCGGAGGTCATGGGTCACGGCGAGGGCGAGCCGGTGCTGGTGCTCGGCAAGGAGAATGTCGGCATAACGGACATTGAGCCGATTGGCCACTACGCCGTGCGCCTGGTGTTCGACGACGGCCACAGTACCGGGCTGTTTACGTGGAAGTATCTGCACGAACTGGGCGCCAGGTATGCGGCCAATTGGGCGCAGTTCGAGGCGCGGCGAGCGCGCAGCACCTGAGCCCGCGCGTGAAGTCCTAAGGGCGCCTGAAGTCTTAAGGGAT
The DNA here is from genome assembly GCA_963819195.1 of uncultured Gammaproteobacteria bacterium. Classification (GTDB taxonomy): domain Bacteria; phylum Pseudomonadota; class Gammaproteobacteria; order Steroidobacterales; family Steroidobacteraceae; genus FEN-1191. The sequence goes on along the minus strand of CAWFVL010000014.1, from coordinate 54,468 downwards.
TTCATCTTTCGCAAAAAGAAAGGCCGGGCGTTTTCACCCGGCCAAATCTTCACAAGACCCCCACTCGGTTGCGCCTTTTGGGCCACAACCGGGGCGGGATTCTGTGCGAAACGATGGCGAAATGCCAGCATTTTCGGTTGGATGATGATGAAAACAGTTGTAGGCAACCGCGCAACAGTTTAGATCATAGTGGACAAATTTGGTCCTTTCCGCGCGTAATTGTCGCGCCGCCTGCAGGCCCCGCGCGCCGCAAGCTACATAATAGAATGCCTAATTAGGTCAAGCAGAGGCCCTGGATGACCCGCGAGCGCCGCGACACCGCCGACTTTGGTTTTGAGGACATTCCGCTCAAGGACAAGGTGCGCCGTGTCCGGGGCGTCTTCGACAGCGTCGCCGACCGCTACGACCTCATGAACGATCTGATGTCGGGCGGGGCGCATCGTCTCTGGAAGCAATTCACCCTCTCATTGACCGGACTCCGATCCGGCGGCCGCGCACTGGATATCGCGGGTGGCACCGGCGACCTCGCCGCAGGCCTTGCGCGCCAGGTCGGCCGCACGGGCCTCGTGGTCCTGGCCGACATCAACGCGCGCATGCTCGAGCACGGCCGCGATCGGCTGATCGATCGCGCGCTGACCGCGGCGCCCGTGTACGCGCAGGCCGATGCCGAACGGCTGCCGTTCGCCGATAGCGTATTCGATTGCGTCACCATCGGTTTCGGGCTGCGCAATGTCACCGACAAGGCCGCGGCTCTGGCCTCGATGCGGCGGGTTCTCAAGCCCGGCGGCCAGCTCATGGTGCTGGAGTTCTCGACCCCGGTGATGCCGGTGTTGAGCCGCCTCTACGACGCCTACTCCTTCAATGTGCTGCCGTGGCTGGGCCGCGTGGTCGCGGGCGATGCCGACAGTTATCGCTATCTGGCCGAATCCATCCGCCGTCATCCCGACCAGCAGACCCTGCTCGACATGATGCGCACCGCCGGACTCGAAGAATGCCGCTACCACAACCTCATGGGCGGCGTGGTGGCGCTTCATCGCGGCTATCGGATCTGACGATGCCATCGATCGTCGACGGGGTCATCGATCGCGCGCTGCAGGCGGCTGTATCGCGTGCGCGCACCGATTCGCCGCGTGCGCGTGAACTGCTGGCTTCCCTCGCGGGCCGCAGCGTCACGCTCGAGGCACGCGGCACGCCCTTCCGTGTCACGATTGCATCCGACGGCACCGTGCTGCGCGTCGCGACACCTGATTCCGGAACTGCCGCTGCGCCCCTCGCCGACGCCCACATCAGCGGCACACCGCTATCGCTGCTGGCGCTGACACGAGCGGATCCGCAAGCCGTGATCCAGCGCGGCGATGTAAGCATCGAGGGCGATGCGGAGGTCGCGCAGCAGTTCAGCCGTCTTGCCCTGCTGCTTCGTCCCGACCTCGAAAATGCGTTGTCGCAGGTGCTGGGCCGCAGCGGTGCTCACTTGCTGATGCGCGGCCTGCGCGGCGCGGCAGCCTGGACGCGCGCGGCCGCCTGGACCCAGGCGCAGAACCTCTCCGAATACCTTGCCCACGAGCGTGGCGACCTGGTCTCACGCAGCGAATCGGCTCACTTCCTGCGGGAAGTCGACGAGGCGCGCGAGCAGCTCGACCGCCTCGAAGCGCGCCTGTCGCATCTCGAGCAGGACCGGCCGGCCTGATGCAGCTGCGGGTTCTGCGACGGCTGATCGCCATTCAGCGCGTGCTCGTGCGGCATCGGCTGGATGATTTCGTGGCCGCGACGCACCTGTACAGGCCGCTGCGTTTCGTCTACTTCATCTCCCCCTGGACCTGGTTCCAGCGTCGTTCCGGCGTCACGCGCGGGGAAAGGCTGCGGCTGGCGCTGGAAGAGCTTGGGCCGATCTTCGTCAAATTCGGCCAGACCCTGTCCACGCGCCGCGACCTGCTGCCCGACGACATCGCCGATGAGCTCGCCAAGCTCCAGGACCGCGTGCCGCCCTTCCCCGGAGCGGTCGCGCGCCAAATCATCGAGGAAGCCTACGGCGCACCGCTCGACGGCCGGCTGCAGAATTTTGATGAGACACCGCTCGCGGCCGCTTCGATCGCCCAGGTGCACACCGCCGAGCTGCCCGACGGGCGACAAGTCATCGTCAAGGTGCTGCGGCCCGGCATGAAGGCCATGATCGCGCTCGACATCGAGGTCATGTACACCATCGCCGGCATGGCCGAGCGCTGGTGGCCCGAGAGCCGCCGGCTCAAGCCGCGCGAGATCGTGCAGGAATACGAGCGCACCGTGCTCGATGAGCTCGACCTGCTGCGCGAAGCGGCCAATGCCTCGCAGCTCAAGCGCAATTTCGCCGGTTCAGCGCTGCTCTACGTACCCGAGATTCACTGGGACCATTGCCGCGCGGCCGTGCTCGTCATGGAGCGCATTCACGGCGTGCCCATCGGGGACCTGGCGAAGCTGCGTGAACTGGGCACGGACTTCAAGGTGCTGGCGGAAAACGGCGTCGAGATCTTTTTCACCCAGGTGTTCCGGCACAACTTCTTCCACGCCGACATGCACCCGGGCAACATCTTCGTGCTGGCCGACAACCCCAAGCTGCCGCGCTACGCGGCGGTCGATTTCGGCATCGTCGGCACCCTGGATGAGCGCGACCAGACTTACCTTGCCGAAAATTTCCTGGCCGTGTTCAATCGCGACTACCGCCGCGTCGCCACACTGCATATCCAGTCCGGCTGGGTGCCGGCCAATACCCGCGTCGACCAGATGGAATCCGCGGTGCGCACCATCTGCGAACCCATCTTCGATCGCCCTCTCAAGGAAATCTCGTTCGGCACTGTGCTGCTGCGATTGTTCGAGGCGCTGCGGCGCTTCGACGGCCAGATCCAGCCGCAACTGCTGCTGCTGCAGAAGACGCTGCTCAACATCGAGGGCCTCGGCCGCCAGCTCTACCCGGAGCTCGATATCTGGCACACCGCCAGTCCCGTGCTGCGGCGCTGGATGCGCGATCGCATCAGTCCCCGCAACCTGCTGCGCGAGCTGCGCCGCGGCTGGCCGGATGCGCTCGAGATCCTCAAGGCGCTGCCGCCCGTTACCAAACGGCTGGTGGAGCGGGTGCAGGACGGCACCTGGAAGGTGCCGATCGACGCGCGCGAGATTGAGCGCTGGCGCGAGGAATCCGCGGCCCAGGCCCGCCGCGGCGATCGCATCGTCGTCGGGGCCTCGCTGCTGCTCGGCGGCGTGCTCTGGCTCGGCACGCGGCTGCAACCGCACTGGCTCGGGATTCTTTCAGGCGCGGCGGGACTGTTCGTCTGGATCAGCGTGTGGTTGCGTCGGACGAACTGAGGGGGCGATCCGCGCGCAGTTCTATCCACACCCCGCGCGCGCGGGCACACAGCTCGCCGCCCTGGTCGAACAGCGCCGTCCCCACCTCGAACTTGCGGCCTTTGGCGGCGATCCGCCAGCCGAGGATCACGCAGGGCTCATCGACATGCACGCGCCGATCGATGTGCGCCGTAAATTCGCCCAGCAGCATCTGTCCCATGTCATCGCGCGCGGCAAATGCGCCGGGACAATCGAGCGCCGCGCTGATGAACTCCGGCCGCACCTTGCCATCATCGTCCGCGAGGCTCGCATCGGCCACCCATGGTGCGGCCACCTGGTAGTCCGCGCCCCACCTGCCCGCGAATACGCGCAGTCCATCGCCGCGCGCGCGGGCCGTGCCGCAGACGAAGCAGCCCGGATACAGATGGTTGGTAAAGCCATAAAAATGCCGCGAAGCCTCCAGCGCCGCGAGATAACTCGGCGCAGGCGCGGGAGGCACCTCAAGCGCAAAATCGGCAGCCGGCAGCGCGCGTGCCAGCCGCGTGCCCGCGTGAGTGAGTTCGAGCTCGCCGCCCTCGGCGGCCGTCAGCTCCAGCGGCACCGCTAAGGGAATCGGCCGCTCGAGCCGGATACGCACGCGACCCGGCGCGTGATTCGCCATCAGGCCGGCGAGATAGCCGCCGTTGGCGCAGCCCGGCGGGCCGCAGAAGCGCGCATCAACCGTGAAGCTTGGCATGCGCCGCACGGTAACGCTGCGCCAGCCACCACAGCAAGCCCGCGGCAATGGCTGCCGCCGCCGACAGCAGCGCGATGCGCCGCATCGAAGGCGCCAGCAACGGTGCGATCAATCCCATGACGACGGTGGCGATGACGAGCGTGAAGAAGGATTGCATGGACGCGGCCGCGCCGCGCGCATCGGGGAACAGATCCAGCAGGCGCAGCGTCACGACCGGATACATCAGCTGCAGCGCAAACCCGATCAGCGCCAGCAACAGCTGCTGCAGGTAGATCGGCGGCGAGGGCAGGCCCGTCTGCAGCACCAGCATCAGCGCCGTGACGATCAGCAGCAGCTGGAATCCAAAACGCGCCTGGCGCTGGGGCTGCAGCCGGCCCGCGAGGCGTCCCGAGGCGACGGCGCCGATGGTGTAGCCGCCAATGATGGGCAGGTTCAATGCCGCGAACATGGTTTCATCCAGGTTCCAGTGATCCAGCACGATGGCCGGCGCGGAGCCCACATAGACGTGCAGTGTCACGAAGGCCAGCGCACTGGCCAGCGCCAGCAGCAGAAATTCCGGCCGGCGCAGCACGGTGAAATTGTGTTTCAGCATCGGCTTGACGTGCAGTGGATTGCGCCGCTCGGGCGGATGCGTCTCCGACAATCGCTGCGCGGTCAGGATCAGTAAGGTGAAGCCGAGCAGGGCCATGGTGCCGAACACGGCGCGCCAGCCCAGCAGCGCATGCACCCAGCCGCCGATGATGGGTGCCGCGGCAGGCCCGAGGCCGAAGATCATCGTGATCATGCTCATGAGGCGCTGGGCCTGGGGCCCGTGGAAGCTGTCGCGCACGATGGCGCGCCCGATGATCTGGCCGCCGCCTGCCACCATGCCCTGCACCGCGCGAAACGCCAGCAGCGCGGTGAAATTCGGTGCCGCCGCGCAGCCGATCGAAGCCAGCGTATAGATGGCCAGACTCGCGAGGATGGGCCGGCGTCGCCCGAGTGCATCGGACAGCGAGCCGTGAAACAGCGCGGCGAACGCGTAGGTGAACATGTAGACGGTCAGCGTCTGCTGCACCTGCCAGGCCGAGAGATGAAATTCCTGCGCGATGGCGCGCATCGATGGAAAGTAGGCATCGATCGTGAATGCGCCGACCGTGGACAACAGTCCCAGCAGCAGCGACAGCGGCGCCCGATGGGGCGCTGGCGTCATCGCCGCGGCGGTCTTAGGCCCGCCAGGAATTCCTGCGGCGACTCGCCGCGCTCGAGCACTTCCACCAGCGCCGATCCGACGATGACTCCATCGACCTGGCCGCGAAGTTTTTCAACCTGCTCGCGGGTGCGGATGCCGAAGCCCGCGCACACCGGCACCGTGGCGGCCGCGCGCACGCGTTCCAGATAGGCCGAGATGTCATCGGCGGTGCCGCTGGCTTTGCCGCCCGTGGTACCGGTGACCGTTACCGCGTAGACGAAACCCTGGCTCGCGGTCGCCAGCTTCGCCAATCGCTCCGCAGGAGTAACCGGCGTCACCATCTGCACCAGCGCGATATTGTGGGGCGCCAGCACCGACCACAATTCCTCGCTCTCATCGAACGGCAGGTCCGGCACGATGAAGCCGCACACGCCGGCCCCCGCGGCGCGCCGCGCTAGCCGCTCCAGCCCGAACGCCAGCAGCGGATTCATATAACTCATCAGCAGCAGCGGCGCCTTCACGCGCTCCATGAGCTGCAGCTCCTCGAGGATCCAGGTCAGCGTGACGCCGGCGCGCAGCGCGCCTTCGCTGGAACGCTGGATGGTCACGCCATCGGCCATGGGATCGGAGAACGGCACACCGATCTCGACCAGGTCGGCTTCCTGCGCCACCGCCGCCAGGTGCTCGCGAAATTTGGCGCGATCCGGATAGCCGGCCGTCAGGAATGCCACCAGCGCCGGCTGGCCATGCTTGGCCGCCGCGCGCAGCGCCGTGACGATGCGTTCGATCGGTGTCTTGACCGCCTGCTCGCTCATTTGGATTTCCCGCTGGTGGCAGTGGCTGCGGGCTCCGGTGCCGGCGCCAGCAGGGTCCGCGACAACGTCGGCATATCCTTGTCACCTCGCCCGGACAGCCCGATCAGGATTTTTGCGGCCGGGTGCTCGGCCGCATAGCGCCGCGCCGCCGCCAGCGCATGTGCGCTTTCCAGTGCCGGCAGAATGCCCTCGCACTCGCAGCATTCGCGCACCGACTCGAGCGCCTCCGCGTCGCTGGCCGAGACATAGCGCACGCGGCCCACCGCCTGCAGCAGCGAATGCTCGGGTCCCACTCCCGGATAATCAAGCCCGGCCGAGATTGAATGCGTCTCCTGGATCTGGCCGTCGGCATCCTGCAATAGATAGGAGAAGCTGCCGTGCAGCACACCGGGCTTGCCGGTGCCGAGGCTGGCGGCGTTATCGCCGAGGCCCGCGCCGCGCCCGCCGGCTTCGACACCCAGGATCTCGACTTTTTCATCGCCGAGGAAGGCATGAAACAAGCCGATCGAATTCGAGCCGCCGCCGACACAGGCCACCACCACATCGGGGAGTGACCCGGCGCGCTCGATCATCTGCGCGCGCGCTTCGCGGCCAATGACCGACTGCAGCTCGCGGACCAGATACGGATAGGGATGACCGCCGACGGCCGAGCCGAGCAGATAGTAGGTCCCGTTCGGGTCGCCGACCCAATCGCGCAAGGCTTCATCGATGGCCGCGCGCAGCGTGCGATCGCCGCTGGTGACCGGCACGACCTTGGCGCCCAGCAGTTTCATGCGCCCGACGTTGGGCGCCTGGCGTTCCATGTCCAGCTCGCCCATGTAGACGGTGCACGGCAACCCCACGCGGGCGCACGCGGCCGCGCTGGCCACGCCGTGCTGACCGGCGCCGGTCTCCGCGACGACGCGGCGTGCACCGAGTCGCCGCGCCAGCAGCGCCTGGCCGATGGCATTGTTGATCTTGTGCGCACCGGTGTGCGCAAGATCCTCGCGCTTGAGCCACACACGCGCTCCCCAGCGCTTGGACAGGTGCGGCACCGGGCTCAATGCCGTGGGACGGCCAACCCAGTCATGCAGTTCGCGTTCGAGTTCGGCGCGAAATTCCTTATCCGCCAGCCAGCGGCGCACGCCGCGCTCCAGCCGCTCGTGCGCCGGGATCAGCGTTTCGGGGACGTAGCGGCCACCGAAGGGGCCGTAGCGGCCGCGTTCGTCCGGATAGTGACCCGCGAGCAACGCCGCCAGCGCATCGCTGCGTTCCGCGTCGGTTTCAATTGGCTTCATGTGTGACACCTGCAAAGGCCGCGCGCGCGGCCTGGATGAATTCGACGATTTTGCGTGGATCCTTCTGCCCGGGTGCGGACTCGACGCCGCTGGAGACATCCACGCCAAAGGGCTGCACGGCCGCGATGGCCGCGGCCACGTTGTCCGGCGTCAGTCCTCCGGCCAGGATCAATTGCGTGCGGCGCGCCAGTGAGCCGGCCTGGGTCCAGTCCGTCGCGATTCCCGTGCCGCTGCGCGGACCCTCGAACAGGATGCGCGGCGGCACAACACCTGCCGCAGCCGGCAATGAGGCCCCCGCCCGCAACACCGGCAGCACGTCCAGCTGCGAAGGCAGTCGCAGCTGCGCGATATCCGCAAGGTCGGTCTGCAGCACGTCGGGGTTGAACTCGCGCAGGATCTGATCGATGGCGGCCTGCGAGGGATGCAGCGTCACCGCTATGCACAGTATTCGCCCGCGCGCGGGCGCCGCGAGCTTCGCGGCGCGCGTGGGCTCGAGCTGGCGCGCGGAAGGCGCGAACACGAATCCGATCGCATCCGCACGCTCGGCGAGCGCGGTCTCCACCGCCTGCGCGCTGGTCATGCCACAGACCTTTATCCACATTGAGGTCTATCCACATTGACGCCCCGCGATGAGCAGATCACGCGCCAGTCCGATGCGGTCGCCGCTGCGCATGAGTGCGCTGCCAACCAGCGCCAGCTGGTAGCCGGCCCGCGCCAGTCGCGCCGCATCGGCGGCGCTCTCGACGCCGCTCTCCGCCACGCACGGTACGCCGCGCGGCAGGCTGGGGGCCAGCGTTTCCAGCCGCCCCGGCACCACCTGCAGCGTGCTCAGATCCCGGCAGTTGACGCCCACGAGCAGCCGCACTCGCGCACCGTAGTCGCGCACCAGGATCGCCGCGAACTTAAGATCCGTGTCGTCGAACGCCTCGAGCAGCACGAACAGCCGCAACTCCGCCGCGGTCTCTAGCATCGCCGCCACCTGTGCAGGCTCGAGCATGCGCAGAATCACCAGCACCCCGCCGGCACCCGCGACGCGCGCTTCGTAGAGCTGGTAAGGATCGACCAGGAAGTCCTTGCGCATGGCCGGGACGCGCCCCTTGAGCGCGGCCGTGACCTCGCGCAGGTGCGAGAGTTCGCCATCGAATCGTGTCGGCTCGGTCAGCACCGAGATCGCGGCGGCCCCGGCAAGCGCATAGTCGTTGGCGCGCGCACCCACATCCTCGCCACCGCTGTCGAGTTGGCCCACCGCCGGCGAGCGGCGCTTGACCTCGGCGATCAGGTCGAACCCTGAGGATGAGAGCGTGAGCTCCGGCGCGGCGGCAGTGGCCAGCGCCTGTGACTTCAGCTCACCATCGGCCTGGTGTGCACGCGCACGTGCGACCCGCTCGCGACTGGACTGCGCCATCGCCTGCAGAAAATCGGTGGCTGCGGCCTGGGCACTCATGCCGCGGGTGCCCGTCGCAGTTCTTCGGCGCCGAAACTCGCCAGCCGTGCCAGCAGTTCGCCGCCGCGGCCGGCCTCGATGGCCTGCGCGGCGCGCGCCATGGCCGCACGCGGCGAGGACTCCCGGCCGCTGACTTCCAGTGCCAGTGCCGTTCCCAACAGCACCGCGTCGCGGTGCGGGTCCCGACCCGCATCACCGCCCGCAACGCGCTCGCCGCAGAGCACACGCCGCAGCTCGCGCGCATTGTGGGCCGCATCGGCGCCGGCCAGTTCGCTCGAGGCGCAGCGCGCCAGGCCGTAATCGGCGGGCGAGCGCTGTTCGCGCCGCACGCCCGCCGTCGTGACATCGAACAGCGTGAACTCGCCCACCGGCGTCGGCTCATCCCAGCCTTCCGCGCCGTGAATCACGAAGGCGCGCTGCACATGCGTGCCATGCAGCGCCTGCGCCATCAGCTCGGCGGTCGGCGCATCGAAGGCACCGACGACCAGGAACGGCGGCTCGGCCGGATTGCTCAAGGGACCCAGGATGTTGAACACCGTGCGCACGCCCAGCGCCGCGCGCACCGGCGCGATGCTGCGGGTCGCCGCGTGGTAATACGGCGCAAACAAAAAAGTGAAATGCAGCGCCGCGAAACAGCGGCCCGCGGCCTTCTCATCCAGCGGCAGCGGCAGGCCCAGCGCCTCCAGCACATCGGCGCTGCCCGCGCGGCTGGAGAGCGAACGATTGCCGTGTTTGAACACCGGCACCCCGCAGGCAGCCGCCAGCAGCGCCGATGCGGTGGACAGATTGAGGCTTCCCGAACGATCCCCGCCGGTGCCGACGATATCGACCGCATCGGGCAACCGCGGCAACTCGGGTCGTCGCGCCAGCGCGCGCATGCGCTGCGCAAAGCCGCGCAACTCGGCCGCAGTCACGCGCTTGGCGCGCAACGCGGCCAGCAGCGCGCCGGCCAGCGCCGGGGCGAGTTCCGGATCGGTCAGCACCGTCAGCAACTGCGCGGCCTCGCTCTCGCTCATGTCGATGCCATCGAGCAGCCGCTCGAGCATCGCGCGCGCTGCAGGCGACTCAGCCATCGTCGCGCTCATCGCCGGTCACGCCCAGCGTCAGGTCGCGCACACCGGTCTGCCAGCGAAGGAAATTGCGCATCATCATCGGGCCGTCCGGGGTCAGCACGCTCTCGGGATGGAACTGCACGCCCTCCACCATCAGTCCGCTGTGCCGCACTCCCATGATCTCGCCCTCGGGCGTGCGCGCGGTCACCGACAGCTCATAGGGCAAGCTGGCGGCCTCGGCGATCAGCGAGTGATAGCGCCCCACCTCGATCCCTTGCGCCACCTCATCGAAAACGCCCAGGCCATCGTGCTGGATCGGCGAGGTCTTGCCATGCATGAGGCGCTGCGCGCGCACCACCTTGCCGCCGAACACTTCCACGATGGACTGGTGGCCCAGGCAGACGCCGAACACCGGAATGTGGCCGGCGAAGGCGCGGATCATCGCCATCGATACTCCAGCCTGCGCCGGCGTCCCCGGCCCCGGTGAAATGCACAGGTGCGTGGGTTCGAGTTCCTGTGCCTGCTCGATCGTGATGGCGTCATTGCGATAGACGCGCACATCCGCACCCAGCACCAGGAAGGCCTGCACCAGGTTGTAGGTAAACGAATCGTAGTTATCGATCAGCAGCAGCTTGGCGTTCAGCTTGGCGTTCACAGCCCCGCCTCCGCGAGCTTGAGCGCGCGCAGCATCGCCGCACTCTTGGCCAGCACTTCGTCGTGCTCGAGGGATGGCTGGCTGTCGGCGACGACGCCGGCACCGGCCTGGTAGCTGTACTCCTGCCCGTGAAATACCAGGGTGCGAATCGTGATCGCCTGGTCCATGGCCCCGTGCGCGCCGAAATACCCCACCGTGCCGCCGTACAGTCCGCGGCGCACCGGCTCGAGCTCCTCGATGATCTCCATCGCGCGCACCTTGGGAGCGCCGACCAGCGTGCCCGCCGGAAAGGTGGCCGCGAACAGGTCGAAGGCATCGCGCTGCGGTGCCAGCTCGCCGCACACGCCGCTGACGATGTGCATCACGTGACTGTAGCGTTCGATCGAACGATAGGGATTCACCCGCACGCTGCCGGCGCGCGCCACGCGGCCCAGATCATTGCGCGCCAGGTCTACCAGCATCACGTGCTCGGCGTTCTCCTTCGCATCCGCGCGCAGCTCGGTCTCGAGCTTCAGGTCCAGCGCGCTGTCGTCGTTGCGCGGACGCGTGCCGGCGATCGGGCGCAGCTGCGCATCGCGGCCATTGAGCTTCACCAGTGCCTCGGGCGAGGAGCCCACCACCGTCATGTCGCCCAGCCGGCAGAAATACATATAAGGAGAGGGATTGATCAGCCGCAGCGCGCGGTACACCTGGAAGGGATCCAGATCGTGCCGGCCAGAAAATCGTGACGACAGCACCAGCTGGTAGACATCGCCGGCGGCGATGTACTCCTGCGCGCGTCGCACGCCGGACATGTAATCCTCGCGTGTCAGCGCCGGGTGCGGCACCGAAAATCCGCCCGCCGCGATAATGCGGGGCACCGCGCCGCGCAGCGCCGCGATCACTTCGCGCCGCAGCGAGTCCCGCTCCGCATCGCTGCCGGCATGCAGCAGCGCAATGCCGCGGCTGACATGGTCGAACACCAGCAGCGAGCGCGGCGCCACGTAGTGCAGCAGCGGCACCCCGGAGAGCTCAGGCAAGCGCGCAGGCAGCCGCTCGAAGTAGCGCACCACATCGTAGGCGGTGTATCCCACCAGTCCGCCTGACAGCGGCGCCACCCCCACGCTGGAGGTCGGCACCGGCACCAGCTTGAGCGCGGAGCGCAGTCCATCCAGCAGCGCATCGCGCCCATCGGGGATCGGGTGCAGCTGCTCCCCGATGCGAAATCCGGTGGCGTCGAGCTTCACTTCCAGCGCATCGCCGAAGCCGATGAACGAATAGCGGCCCAGCCGCTCGCCGCCTTCGACGCTCTCGAGCAGGAAGCGTGGTTCGAACGGCTTCAGCTTGGCGAAAGCCGATACGGGTGTATCCAGGTCCCCGGCTATGTCGAACGACAATTTCATAACAAAAAACCCATCCCGGAGTGTTCCGGAGATGGGTTCTGGTGTGATCCTAACCTTTGGGTTGTGATTACAGCGTGCAGCAACGCCCAGCACCCTCTCCATTGGAGGGGCGCCACCACCAGCGCATTGCGCCGGCGAAATTAGGAGCATTGACAGCCATTGCCCAAGAGTATGGCCAGCCGCCCCGCGCGGCGTCAAGATCTCGGGAAATCGGCGGATTCAGCGGATTCCCGGAGGTTCCATGCCCGTTATAGGGGTCGATCACGTCCAGCTCGCCATGCCGGCCGGCGGCGAGCAACAGGCCCGCGCCTTCTACCGCGACGTGCTCGGGGTGCCCGAGATACCCAAGCCGCAGAACCTCGCCGCTCGCGGCGGTTGCTGGTTCGAGAGTGCCAGCGTCAAACTGCACCTGGGCGTGGACAAGAGCTTCCGCGCCGCCACCAAGGCGCATCCCGGCCTGGTGGTAAGCGGACTTGCCGTCATCATCGAGCACTGCCGGCGGCTGGGGCTGGAGGTCAACGAGACCCCGCCCTTCGGGGACTACACGCGCGTGTTCGTGCATGATCCCTTCGGCAACCGCATCGAACTCATGGAGCCCCTCTGACATGGCAATCAACAAACGCAAGCTGGGCCGGCAGGGACTCGAGGTCTCGGCATTGGGCCTGGGCTGCATGGGCATGAGCCAGTCCTATGGGACCCCCGACGATGTGGAGTCGCTGGCCACCATCGATCGGGCGATCGAGCTGGGTATCACCTTCTTCGATACCGCCGAGGTCTACGGTCCCTTCATCAACGAGGAGTTGCTTGGCCGCGCCTTGCGCGGCCGGCGCGATGGGGTGGTGATCGCCACCAAGTTCGGTTTCCGCATCGTCGACGGCAAGATCCAGGGCACTGACAGTCGTCCCGAGCATGTGCGCGAGGCGGTGGAAGGATCGCTCAAGCGACTTGGCACCGATCACATCGATCTGCTCTACCAGCATCGCGTCGACAAACAGGTTCCCATCGAAGAGGTCGTCGGCGCCATGGCCGAGCTGGTGCGCGAAGGCAAGGTCAGGTATCTCGGGTTATCCGAAGCCGGCGCGGCCACCATCCGGCGCGCGCACGCGACCCATCCCATCAGCGCACTGCAGAGCGAGTACTCGCTCTGGGAGCGCAATCTCGAATCGCAGATCCTGCCCGTGCTGCGCGAACTTAGGATCGGGCTGGTGCCGTTCAGCCCCCTGGGCCGCGGATTTCTGACCGGCACGCTCCAGCGCGCCGAGAGCTTTCCGGAGAATGACTTCCGTCGCAAAGACCCGCGACTGCAGGGCGCCAACTACGATGCCAACATGGCGCTCGCGACCGCCGTGCGCAATGTGGCCGCTTCCAAAGGTGCGACACCGGGCCAGGTAGCGCTGGCCTGGCTGCTGCAGCAGGGCCCGGACATCGTGCCCATCCCCGGCACCAAGCGCCGGAGCTACCTCGAAGAAAACGTCGGCGCCGCCTCGCTGTCGTTGTCCGCACCGGAGCTGCGCCAGCTCAGCGACGCGCTGGCTCCAGGCAGTGTTGCCGGAGACCGATACACCAAAGAAATGATGGCGCTGGTGGATCGCTGAGACGATCGAGTCTCAGCGCCGCAATGCAGTGCTCAATGCCGCAGCGCGCTGCACAGCGCCTCGGTGGCATCGACCATGCTGGGCCCCAGGCGCGACAGGCGCTGGTCGGTCCACGGAATCAGCCGCCCGCCGCGCACGGCCTTGAGCGTGGGATAGGCGCGCCAGCCAAGCAGCCACTCATCGGCTGCTCTGCGATCCGGACCGACCGCCAGGATCACGTCCGGGTTGCGCTCGAGTACCGACTCGAGCGAGACCGCGGGACCCGCTTCGGGAAGATCCGCATAGATATTGCGATAACCGCAGATGGTCACTACATCCGTCATGAGCTCGGACTGGCCCACGGTATAGATCGGGTGATCCCAGACCTGAACCAGCATCGTGCCGCCGCTCGCGGCGGCGTAGCGCTGCGACAGCGCAGCGATGCGGCCCTGAAGTTCATCGGCAGCCGGCACTGCAACCTCACTGGTGCCCGCCAATGCGCCGAAGCGACGCACGCTGTCCGGAATATCGGCCAGCCGCCGGATGCGATGCCGATAGACCGGCAGCCCCACGCGTTCGAGCTTCGCGATCTGCGCTGCCGAGTTGCCGCTGCTCCAGACCACGACCACATCCGGATGCAGGGCCAGTACGCGCTCGATGTCGACGCCCTGGCTGTCGCCGACGCGCTCGATGCGTTGCGCGGCTTGCGGTTCGTTGGAGTAATCGCTGGTGCCGACGATGTGCGAGCCGGCACCAGCGGCAAACATCATCGCGGTGGCACCGGGCGCCAGGCTGACGATGCGCGCAGCCGGCGCGCTGAGCGCGATGGTTTTTCCTTCATCATCGCGAATGGAAGGCGCGGCAGCCGCGATGCGGCTGGCGACAATAAAAAAGAAGACCAGGCACGCAATAGCGAGTCTGGTCTCAGTGGCGATTGTAAGTCTCAGCCGGTCTCCTCTCGGGCGGTCAGGCAGCCGCTGCGTTCACCCCGCCTGCTGGTCCCGCGCCGTACTCGAGCACGCCGGCCACGGCATGCACTACCGCGGCGATACGCACCGCACTCTGGATCATCTCACGCGACACGCCATCGGCGCGCAGCTTCTTCTCGTGCGAGGTGATGCAAAGTCCGCAGGCATTGATCGCCGATACCGCCAGCGACAGCAGCTCGAAATCAAGCTTCGATATGCCGGGGTTGCCGATCACGTTCATACGCAGCCGCGCGGGCAGAGTCGCATACTCCGCGTCCTCCACGAGGTGCAGGAAGCGGTAGTAGACATTGTTCATGCCCATGATGGCCGCTGCCGCGCGCGCCGCCTGCAGATAGGCGGCGTCGAGCTTGGTCGCCGCAGCCGCCTCGATGGCGCGCGTGAACTCGGTGTTGCGACTGGCGATCGCCGAAGCCAGCGCCACCGACCAGATCTGCTGCTCGCTGAGCCCCGGCGCCCCGGCAGTGGTCAGTACACTGCCGAGGTTGAGCTTGAGATCACGGGCATAGTCCGGAATCGAATCGCGAATGGCATCCAGTTGAGTGGTGTCCATATCAGGCCGCCTTGAGGGTGTCCTGCCCCGGCTGCCAATTGCACGGGCACAGTTCATCGGTCTGCAGCGCATCGAGCACGCGCAGAACTTCCTGCGGGTTGCGTCCCACCGACAGATCGGTGACGTAGACGAAGCGGATCACGCCCTGCGGGTCGACCACGTAGGTCGCACGCTGCGCGACGCCGGCTTCCTTGTCGAGGATGCCCAAGGCGGTGCTGAGTTCGCGTTTGATATCCGACAGCATCGGGAAGGGCAGGTTACGCAGCTCTTCCTTGTCCTTGCGCCAGGCCAGGTGCACGAACTCGCTGTCGATGCTGACGCCGAACAGCTGGGCGCCGCGATCGCTGAATTCGCGATTGAGCTTGCCGAAGGCCGCAATTTCCGTCGGGCACACAAAAGTAAAGTCCTTGGGCCAGAAGAACACAACCTGCCATTTACCGGCCTGGTCGCTGCTCTTGAAGTCCTGGAACGCCTTGGCGGGATCGTTCGAAACGACGCCGGTCAACGCGTAAGCGGGAAATTTGTCTCCAATACCTAACATCATCTTTCTCCTGAATTTGTCAGCCAGTCATATCGAGTGGGTGCGCCCATCCTGGGCGCATCGACACTGGCGGTCCAATCAATTGATCCTATAATGTCGATAGACAGCATATATCGGTCCGAATCGATGGAATTAAAGCTCAAGGATCTGCGATACCTGGTGGCGGTGGCCGATGAGCGCCATTTCGGCCGCGCCGCGGCCAAATGTTTCGTCAGCCAGCCGACGCTGTCGGCGCAGCTGCGCAAGCTCGAGGAAAGCCTCGGCGTGCAGCTGATCGAGCGCCGTCCGCGTCGCGTGACCCTGACGGAGGCCGGCGAAGAGATCGCGCAGCGCGCGCGCAGCATGCTGGAAACCGGGGAAGCCATCGTCACGCTGGCGCAGACGCGGCGCGATCCGCTGGCCGGCCAGCTGCGGCTGGCGCTGCTGCCGACCATCGGGCCCTACCTGCTGCCGCAGGTCGCACTCAAGCTCCGCAAGGCGCTGCCGCGTCTCGAACTCATGCTATATGAGTACCGGACCGAAACGATGCTGGAGCGGCTGCACAATGGCGACATCGATGTCGGCATCCTTGCCCTGCCCGTGCACGATGACATGCTGGTCTCGCGCGAACTGTACGCGGAGCCCTTCGTACTGGCGGTACCCGCCTCGCACCGGCTCGCCGCGCGCGCGCAGGTCCGCACCTCCGACCTGGACCAGGAGACGCTGTTGCTGCTCGAGGACGGCCACTGCCTGCGCGACCAGGCGCTTGCGGTCTGCGCCCGCAGCGGCGTGCGCGAAAAACAGGATTTCCGCGCGACCAGCATCGAGACGCTGCGGCAGATGGTTGCCGCCGGCGTCGGCATCACGCTGCTGCCGACGCTCGCCAGTCGCGGCGCCTACGGCTCGGCGCGCGGCATGACCACGGTGCCCTTCGCCAAGCCCGTGCCCAGCCGGCTCATCGGCGCGGTCTGGCGCAAGAGCAGCGCGCGCGCCGCGGCCATCGGCGCGGTCTGTGATCAGATCGCGCGGCACAGCGGGCTGGCGTGAGCCGCCGCCCGTGACCATTTCGGTCTATGACCGCATGTGCTGGCCCGCGGGCGCACTCGAGAAGGCGCTGTGCGAGGGCTCGCATCACCGCGAGCTCAAGGCTTATCTCGGCCCCGCCGAATATGCGCTGCTGCAATCGCTGGCCGTAGCCGGCGCACGCGGCGGCAAGCGCCGCGCGGCCACGCGCGCCAGGCTGCCAAAGGTCTACCTGCTGCCCGGCATCCTGGGCTCGCAACTCGGCACCGTGCGTCCCGGCGGCGAGCCGCCCGATCTTCTCTGGCTCGATCCCAGCGACATCATGCATGGCCGCCTGGCCGAATTGCGCCGGGGTGCCGACCTTGCCATACGGCCGCTCGGCGGCATCAGCTACAGCTACCTGCCATTGAAGCTGCGGCTGCAGGCGGCCGGATTCGAGGTGGTGCTGTTCGACTACGACTGGCGCGAGGATCTTCGGATCGTGGGTGCGGCGCTGGCCGCGCGGCTGCGCGCCGATCGCGCCCGCAGCATCGCGCTGCTCGGCCACAGCATGGGCGGACTGCTCGCGCGCATGACGCTGTCCCAGCTCGAAGGCGATCCGGCCGCGGCACGCATCACGCGTGTCATCGGGCTGGGCACGCCCCATGGCGGCTCGATCGGGGCCGTCCAGGCCGTGCGTGCTACCTACCCGGTGGTGTTCCGCCTGGCCGCGGTCGATTCCCTGCACAGCGCCGAGCAGCTCAGCCGCAATGTGTTCGGGACCTTTCCGAGCATCTATCAATTGCTGCCGGGCGACACCGGGGAGCTGGATCTATTCGATGCCGCGGCGTGGCCGCGCCGCGGAGCCCAGCCGCACGCGGCGCCGCTCGCGGCGGCGCGGGTCTTCAGCTCGCAGCTGGCGCCGGCCGATGCGCGCTTCGCCTCGATCATCGGCGCCGGCCAGCGCACGGCCACTGCCATCGAACGCCGCGGCGGGCAGTTTCGCTACGAGATCAGCGCCGCGGGCGACGGCACGGTGGCGGTGCCGCGCGCCACGCTGCCAGGCGCACGCAACTTCTATCTGCGCTGCGAGCACAGCGAATTGCCTCGCAGCCAGCTGGTGGCCGGCGCGGTGATCGATCTGTTGCGCACCGGCCGCACGCGTCGACTGCCGCAGCGGATAATCGTGACGCGTGCCCGGCATGCCCAGGTCAGTGATGCGGACCTGCGCCGCGCGTTCAAACGCAAAGTCGACTGGCAGCGGCTCTCCACCGCCGAAAGGCGGCGCTATTTCACGCGACTGAATGCCCCGCCCGCGATTTACTGGCCCGCGCCCAAGGCCCGAAGCAAGGCTCGCAGGACGCGCTGAATCGAGCGGTAAAACGCGCACTGCGGTGCAGAAAATGTAAGAAGGCTGTGCAACACTGCGCGACCCATGATCGATGCCGCCACCAACCGGACCGAGCCCTTTGCCTTCGTGCGCGACCTGGCGTCGCGCTGGGATCTGATCGCAATCATCGTCGTCATCGGGGTGCTGACGTTTTTCGCCGAGGCCAGCCGCGGCCTGCTGGCGCCGGTGTCGAAAATCACCGGCGACGCGCTGTCGCTCGATCCCATTCACCTGCCGGTGTACGCCGCGCGCACCACGCTGCGAATGTTCACGGCGCTGGGGCTCTCGCTGCTGTTCACCTTTACCTACGGCACCTGGGCCGCCAAGAGTCCGCGCGCCGAGAAAATACTGGTGCCGCTGCTGGATATCCTGCAATCGGTGCCGATCTTCGGCTTCCTCTCGGTCACGCTGGTGTTCTTCATGTCGCTGGTGCCGGGGCGCGTGCTGGGCGCGGAATTCGCTGCCGTGTTCGTCATCTTCACCAGCCAGGCCTGGAACATGGCTTTCAGCTTCTACCAGTCGCTGCGCACGCTGCCCGATGAACTGTGCGAAGCCTGCGGCTCCTTCCGGCTGACGCCGTGGATGCGGTTCTGGCAGCTCGAAGTTCCATTCGCCATGCCGGCGCTGCTCTGGAACACGATGATGTCGATGTCCGGCAGCTGGTTCTTCGTGGTCGCTTCCGAGGCCTTCAGCGTCGGCAAGACCAACGTGCAATTGCCCGGCATCGGCTCGTACATCGCGATTGCAAACGCGGAGGGCAACCTGCGCGCGATTGGCTGGGCCATCCTCACCATGCTGGTCGTCATCCTGATCTACGATCAGCTGATCTTCCGCCCGCTGGTGGTCTGGGGCGACCGCTTCCGGATCGACCAGGAGCAGGGCAGCCGCATGCAGCACTCCTGGGTGCTGACCATGATGCAGCACTCGCGCCTCATGATCCGGCTGCGGGAACTGTTCTTCGCTTTCGTGCGCTGGACCGGGCGCCGCGCGCCGCGGCCGGTGGCGCTGGCCAGCCTGGCGCGGGTCGGCAGCAACAAGCGCGCCGGGCTGATCTGGTTCGGGGTACTGGTGGTGGTGCTGGGGCTGGCGATCTGGCGCATCGCCACCATGCTGATCGGCGAAACCACGCTGGCCGAGGCTCTCGAAGTAGCCGGCCTCGCCGCCATCACGATGCTCCGCGTGATCATCCTGATCGCGCTCGCCAGCGCTGCTGTGGGTGCCGATCGGCATCTGGGTCGGCCTGCGGCCGCGCGCCACGCAGATCGTGCAGCCCATCGCGCAGTTCCTGGCCGCCTTCCCGGCCAATCTGCTGTTCCCGCTCGCGGTGGCCGGCATCGTCACCTGGAAACTCAATCCCGACATCTGGCTCAGCCCGCTGATGATCCTCGGCACCCAGTGGTACATCCTGTTCAATGTGATCGCCGGCGCCTCGGCCATGCCGCAGGAACTGCGCTACGCCTCGGAGAATTTCGGCATCAGCGGCTGGCTCTGGTGGCGCAAGGTGGCGCTGCCGGGCGTGCTGCCCTTCTATGTCACCGGCGCCATCACCGCCTCCGGCGGCTCGTGGAACGCGGCCATCGTCGCCGAGCTCGTCAGCTGGCAAAATGTCGAGGTCAAGGCGCACGGCATCGGCGCCTACATCGACCAGGCCACCACGGCCGGCGACTTCCACCGTATCATTCTGGGGATCACGACCATGAGCCTGTTCGTGGTGTGCATCAACCGCGTGTTCTGGCGTCCGCTGTACTATTACGCCGAACGCAAATTCCGACTCACCTGAGAGCCTGTGCCACGCAGGAGGCGTCGATGAACTCCGTCATGAGTCAAGCCACCAGCTCTGCCGCTGCTCCGTCGAGAACGTACGCAAGGCTTTCCATAACCACACCACTCCTCACACTTGTGGTGGTGCTGGGGCTGGCGATCTGGCGCATCGCTGCCATGCTGATCGGCGAAACCACGCTGGCCGAGGCTCTCGAAGTAGCCGGCCTCGCCGCCATCACGATGCTCCGCGTGATCATCCTGATCGCGCTCGCCAGCGCCGTGTGGGTACCGATCGGCATCTGGGTCGGCCTGCGGCCGCGCGCCACGCAGATCGTGCAGCCCATCGCGCAATTTCTCGCCGCCTTCCCGGCCAATCTGCTCTTCCCGCTCGCAGTGGCCGGCATCGTGACCTGGAAACTCAACCCCGACATCTGGTTGAGCCCGCTGATGATCCTCGGTACCCAGTGGTACATATTGTTCAATGTGATCGCGGGCGCATCGGCGATGCCGCAGGAATTGCGCTACGCCTCGGAGAATTTCGGCATCAGGGGTTGGCTCTGGTGGCGCAAGGTGGCGCTGCCGGGCGTGTTGCCCTTCTATGTCACCGGCGCGATCACCGCATCGGGCGGCTCGTGGAATGCGGCCGTCGTCGCCGAACTGGTCAGCTGGAAAAATGTCGATGTGAAGGCGCGCGGCATCGGCGCCTACATCGCCGAGGCCAGCACGGCCGGCGACTTCCACAAGATCATTTTGGGCATCACGGCAATGAGCCTGTTCGTGGTGTGCATCAACCGTGTGTTCTGGCGCCCGCTGTACTATTACGCCGAGCGCAAATTCCGATTGACCTGAGAGCCTGTGCGACGCAGGAGGCGCCGATGAACTCCGTCATGAGCCAAGCCACCGAAGCACAGCCGCTGCTGTCGGTCGAGAATGTCCGCAAGGCTTTCCAGAAGCCGGATGGCAGTGACCTGCTGGTGCTCGACGGCGTCAACCTGACCTTGCAGCCCGGGCAGATCGTCGGACTGCTCGGCCGTTCCGGCTCCGGCAAATCCACGCTGCTGCGGCTGATCGCGGGGCTCGCGGAACCCAGTGCCGGCTCGCTCTCCTTTCGCGGCCACCCGATCGCCGGCCCCGCGGCCGGCATCGCCATGGTGTTCCAGAGCTTCGCACTGTTCCCCTGGCTCACCGTGTTCGAGAACGTCGCGCTCGGACTGGAAGCCCAGCGCATGCCCAAGGCCGATATCCGCAAGCGCTCGCTGGCCGCCATCGACCTGATCGGTCTGGACGGCTTCGAGTCGGCCTACCCGCGCGAGCTGTCTGGCGGCATGCGCCAGCGTGTCGGCTTCGCGCGCGCGCTGGTCGTGCATCCCGATGTCTTGCTGATGGACGAGCCGTTCTCGGCGCTCGATGTGCTGACGGCCGAAACGCTGCGTACCGATTTCCTCGATCTGTGGTCAGAAGGCCGCGCACCCATCAAGGGGGTGATCCTGGTGACACACAACATCGAGGAAGCGGTGCTGATGTGCGACCGCATCCTGGTGTTCGGCAGCAACCCGGGCCGCATCCTGAGCGAGATCAACGTCACCCTGCCCCAGCCGCGCAAGCGCCTGGACCCCAGCTTCCGTGAACTGGTGGAACGCATCTACGTCGAAATGACCTCGCGCCGCAAACCGCTCGACTCGGCCTCGGCGGCCAGTCCCACGGGCGGCCGCAACGAGCGCTTCCCGGGTCTTGGCATCGGCAGCGTGCTGCCGCGCGTATCCTCGAACCTGCTGTCGGGCCTGATGGAAACCGTGGCCGCGCCGCCCTACAACGGCACCGCCGACCTGCCCAAGATCGCGTCCGATCTGCAACTGGAAATTGATGAACTGTTCCCGGTCGCCGAAACACTGCAGCTCATGCGCTTCGCTGAGGTCGAAGGCGGCGACATCAAGCTCACCGATGCGGCCATGGCCTTTGCCAATGCCGGCCTCGATGAGCGCAAGCGCATCTTCGCGCGGCACCTGCTGACCTACGTGCCGCTGGCCGCCCACATCCGCCGGGTGCTCGACGAACGTGCCTCCCATGTGGCCCGCAAGAGCCGCTTCATCGACGAGCTCGAGGACTTCATGGGAGAGGACGACGCCGAGCAGACCCTGCGCGCCATCGTCAGCCTGGCCCGCTATGGCGAGGTATTTGCGTACAGCGATGAGACCGGCGCGTTCAGTCTCGAAAATCCGGTCTGAGTGCATTTCGCCCGCCAGCGGTCAGTATTGTTCCTCTCGTGATACAGTAGCGGCCTTAAGCGGCGCTCTGTCGCTTCTATGGAAACAATATGTGGCTGGCCTCCGAGATGGCCGCTTTCGCGCATGTCGCCGAATTGGGCTCCTTCACGGCCGCGGCGCGTGCGCTTGGCGTGCCCAAGGTGGCGGTCAGCCGGGCCATTGCCAGCCTCGAGCGCCGCCTCGGCAGCCGCCTGCTGGCGCGCACGACCCGCCGGGTGTCACTCACGCCGGCTGGCATGCTGCTGCAGCCGCACTGCCGGCGCCTGCTGCAGGAAGTCGAAACCGTGCGCTCCCGTTTCACGCCGTCGACTACCGCGCAGCCCGTGCGCGTGCTGGTCGACGCCGGCTACGGGCGGCTGCTGATCACGCCGCTGGTGCCGCGGTTTCTGGAGCACTTCCCCAACATCGAACTGCAGGTATCACTGACCGATACCCACCCCATCGGGCCCGACGCGGAATGGGATGTCTTCATCTGCAACAACCCGGAGCCGCTGCCGCGCCTGATGCACACTGCGCTCGGCAGCCCGCCGCTGCTGCTCTGTGCCACCCCGGCCTACCTGGCGAAGCACGGTCGTCCCCGCGTACCGGGCGATCTGAACGCCCACACGGTGCTGCGCGCGGTCGACCTGACCCAGCCTACTTCGGCCGACACGCTGGAATCCCCGGCCCTGCACCTGCGGCGCGGCTACGAAGAACACCTGATCCGGCTGCGGCCCGTGCTCCAGGTCAGCGACCCTGCGCTGGTGCATTCGAGCATGGCGGCGGGGCTGGGTATCGGCGTGCTGCCGGAATTTCTCTGCCGGCAGGGCCTGGCCGCGGGCAAGATCGAACGCATCCTGCCCGACTGGTCGGTCACCCCACCGCTGGAACTCGCGGCCGTCTATGCCGAATCGAATGCGGCCTCGGCAGCGATCCGCCAGTTCATCGAGTTCCTGCTGGCGAACATGGTGCCCATCCTGGCTGCCAGCGACTGGCGGCCGAAATCGGAACCCGACGATGTACGTTCCGATCGCTTCGGGCATCGCACGCAGCCGCGCCGGCCCGGGTCACGCTCCGATCCGAGCGGCTAGTCATCACATCACTCTGGATGCTTATCAGGCACGCCGCGACGCGTACTGGCGCAGCCGCTCCGCAAAATAATCGACGAACGCCGCGACCTTCGTCGGCACGAATCGATGGCCGGGATAGATCGCAAAGATGCCCTGCTCCTGCGAGGCCCAGGCGGGCAGCACCGACAGCAGCCTGCCGGCGGCGATATCTTCGGCCACGACGAATTCCGGCAGCAGCGCGATGCCGGCGCCGCGGCGGCAGGCATCGTGCAGCGCCAGCGCATGATTGGAACGCAGCACGGCCTGCACCGGCGTCGTCACGGATACGCCGCGACGGTGCAGATCCCAGCGGGTCGGATGATCGCCCACATCGAGCACCAGGCAGGCACGCGCGGCCAGCTCGCGCGGATGCCGCGGTGCGCCCTGGCGCGCGACATAGTCGGCGCTGGCGGCGAGCACCCGCCGATTGGGTGCCAGGCGCCGCGCCACCAGCCGCGAATCGCCCAACGCCCCGACCCTGAAGGCCACGTCGAATTGTTCCTCGACCAGGTCGACGTAACGGTTCGACAGATTCAGGTCGATCGACAGCCGCGGATGGCGCGAAAGGAACTCCGGTACCGCCGGCACCAGGTGCGTCATGCCGAGACCGGTGGCGGCGCTGATGCGCAGCCGCCCCTGCAGCTCCTCGCCCAGCGCGCTGGCCTCCGCCTCGGCGGACTCCAGTTCCGACAGGAGCGTCTCGCAGCGCCGGAAATACGCGCTGCCGGCCTCCGTCAGGCCCACGCTGCGCGTGGTTCGCTGCAGCAGGCGCACCCCCAGGCGAGCCTCCAGCGCCGCCACCGAGCGGCTGACCGCCGAGACGCTGGCGCCCAGCTGCTCGGACGCGCGAATGAAGCTGCGTTTGCGCGCCACTTCGATAAAGACCCCGATCTCATCCAGTCGTGTGGCCATAAAAAAATAATAGTGTCCTAGGCAACTACTTTTGCTGTTAACCCCGACAGCTCGAGCCCCGGGGGCTTTATTGCGCTGCGTGCAATAAAGATTTCTGTTTTAACGCGTTTATCCCAGCAGGGTAAGCCCCTATCCTGCGAGCCATGAACACGCAGGTCCTTGCCGCCCGCGGCCCCGTCGCACCTGCCCCGATGGCGCCGGGGCGAATGAGCTGGTTCTATAACGCTGCAATGCGCGATCGACTCCCGGCGGCACTGTTCGTATTCCTGTGGAGCACCGGCTACATCGCGGGGAAAATCGCGGTCGCGCACGCCGCACCCTTCACGACCTTAAGCTTGCGGTTCGGCGGCGCGGCGCTGCTGTTCGGCTCCATCGTTTTGTTCAGACGGCCGCAATGGCCGCGCGTCGGCGCGCTGCTGCACAGCGGTGTGGTGGGCTTAAGCCTGGCGGTTCAATTCGGCGCGATCTATGCCGCCTTCGCGCTCGGCACCAGTCCCGGCTTTTCCGCACTGGTGATTGGTTGCATGCCTCTGACCACGGCACTGGCCATGGCCGCCATGGGCGAGAGACAGGGTCTGCGCCAATGGCTGGGGCTGCTGCTGGGGCTCGCCGGCGTGCTGCTGGTACTGCAGGATCGCTTAGGCAGTGGCCTGGGTTCCGGCATGGCGGGGTTGGCCTTGCTACTGGCACTCGGCGGCATCACCTTCGGCACCATCTATCAGAAACGGCACGCACTGGAACTCGATCTCAACATCGGGCTGATGATCCAGAACCTGGTCGCGACCGCAGTGCTGGTTCCGATTGCATTGCTGCACGAGCACTTCCGCTTCGACACCAGCGCTGCCTTCACCGGCTCGCTGCTGTGGATGATCTTCCTGAACTCCGGCGCCAGCTTCGCGCTGTTCTTCCTGCTGCTGCGCCGGGGACTGGCAACGCGCGTGTCGACGCTGTTTTATCTGGTGACGCCGATCACGGCGATCATGGGCTGGCTGCTGATGCACGAGCCCATGTCGGCGATCAAGGTGGCAGGCTTTGCGCTCGCCGCTGGCGGCGTCTACCTCGCCACGCGCCCCGCGCGCTAGATCAGCTCGCTGTCCGACTCCACCACGCTGGCACCGCCGGATTTGACGGTGCGCGCAAGGCTCAGGCTCTCGGGCAGCAAGTGCTCGGCATAAAAACGCGCGCTCTGGAGTTTGGCGCGATAGAACTTTGCATCCGCCGAGCCCTCAGCCATTTTCCTCGCGGCGATTGCGGCACTGCGCGCCATCAGCGCACCACCGAGCACGCGGCCACAGAGGTGCAGATACGGCACCGAGACCGCATAGGCGCGCGCTGGCTCCACGCCGTATTCATACAGCAGCGAGACCGTGGCATCGCGCAGCACCGTCAATGCCTCGATGCTGGCATTGCGCACGCTGCGCAGCGCCGGCTCGCTGCCGCGAATATCGTTGAGTTCACGCATCAGGTCCGACAGCAGCGCCGACAGCGTCTGGCCGCGGTCGCGCACCACTTTGCGGCCCAGCAGGTCATTGGCCTGGATGCCGGTGGTGCCCTCGTAGATGGAAGTAATGCGCACATCGCGCAGCGTCTGCGAGACCCCGGTCTCTTCGATGAATCCCATGCCGCCATGAATCTGCACGGCCAGCGAAGCCATGAGAGTGCCCTGGTCCGTCGACCAGCCCTTGACGATCGGAATCAGCAGCTCGCCGCGCGCCAGCGCCGCGGCACGCTTCGACTCGTCCTTGTCCGCGCGCGATTGATCGAAGGTGATCGCGGTGTACAGCGCCAGCGCGCGCATCGCCTCGACGTTGGCGCGAATGGTCAGCAGCATGCGCGCGACGTCCGGGTGCCGGATGATGATCGATGCCCCCGTGGCCGCCGTACCGCTGGCGGCAGCGGCGCCAGCCGCCGCGGCAACCTCGGAGGCCGCGGCCGCCGCGTTATTGCGCGCGACGATGGCGCGCCCCTGCACGCGGCTGTGGGCCCAGGCGCGGGCCTGCTGCAACGCGAGTTCGGCCAGGCCGATGCCCTGCACGCCCACCGAGAGGCGCGCCGAGTTCATCATGATGAACATGTATTCGAGTCCGCGATGCGGCTCGCCGATCAGATAGCCGAGAGCACCGCCATTGTCGCCGTAGGACATCACGCAGGTCGGGCTGGCGTGGATCCCCAGCTTGTGCTCGATCGACACGCAGCGCAGATCGTTGGCCGCACCGAGACTGCCATCGGCGTTGATCAGGCGCTTCGGAATCGCGAACATCGAGATGCCCTTGACCCCGGGCGGTGCGCCGTCGATGCGCGCCAGCAGCAGATGCACGATGTTCTCGGCCATGTCGTGATCGCCGTAGGTGATGAAGATCTTCTGCCCGCTGATGCGGTAGTGATCGCCATCGGCCCGGGCGCGGGTGCGGATCAGCGCCAGATCCGAGCCCGCCTGCGGCTCGGTCAGATTCATGGTGCCGGTCCATTCACCGCTGACCAGCTTGGGCAGCAGCATTCCCTGCAGCGCCGGAGTCGCCACCGCCTCGAGCGCATCGACACCGCCGCGCGACAGCTGCGGGCAGAGCATGAAGGCCAGATTGGAGCCGAACCAGATCTCCTCGCAGGCCACCGCCAGTACCAGCGGCGCACCCTGGCCCCCGCGATCGGCGGGCGCGCTGAGTTGCGGCCAGCCGGCCGCGATGAACTTCGCATAAGCATCGCGAAATTCCTCGGGCATGTGCACGCCCCCATCTCGGTACTGGGCCCCGCGCGTGTCGCCGAGGGCATTGATGGGCGCCAGCACCTGCTCGCCAAAGCGCGCGGCCTCATCGAGCACGGAATCGGACAGCTCAGCAGAGAACTCTGCGTAGCGGGGCAGCTCGGCCAGCTGCGGCGCGCGCAGCAGCTCGTTGAGGACAAATCTCAGATCGTTTAGCGGCGCCTGGTACATGAATATGACAAGTCTACCGGAACGGGAGGGCTGTCACGCCGACACGTTCAGTTAACTGTCACCATCGGTGGATGAGCGATATGCCAGCCCCCGGCGACGAGCGCAAGGCCACCTCCGCACAGCTCGGCCAGCGCCTCATGCGACTGCTGGCGCCCACACGCGTCAAGAGCCTGTCGGTGCACGATGCCGCCGGCGAAATGCTCTGGCTCAGCCAGGGGGAGTTCGGGGTGCGCGAACGCCGCCTGCTGCAGGATGCAATGGACGCCTTCTCGCTGGATGCCACCCTGCAACACCTGGAGCGCGATATCGACAACGCCCGGGCGCTGATTTTCTGCTCGCGCACACCGCGCGGCGACCGCGAGGGCGTGGCCCTGGCAATCGTCGGCAGTCGCCGCCGCCCCGATATCAACCCCGATACGCTGCGCGACCGCGTGCTGGCGACGATGCGGCGCTTTGGCGCCCTGGTGCCGGTGCCTGAAAACGCCGCAGCCGCCACCCCGGATCTGCCCGCCTTCCGCGTGCGCGGCGGCGACCGGCCCGATCAGGTACCGCTGGAATTGGCCGGCCTGTCACCGGCAGCCGATGCGGCTGAACCCGCGGAGGCGACCGACGCTTCGTCGCTGCGCTCGCGCTCCTACGCGCGACTGCGCAACGGCGGCCACACGCGCCGCTACGAGATCGCCGACAACGCCACCTCTTCGCTGGAACAGGATCTGGAGCGCGCGGCGCGATTAATCGCGCTGGTCAAACGCCGCGGCACGATGGATGCGCCCGCGCCGGCCAGCTTCGCACTGCCCTTATGTGCAGCATCGATACTGTCGGGGGACTTCCTGGATCGGTTAAGACCGGCGCTCGAAGAGGCGGCCCTGGCCGAGGACGCGCTGGGATTCTGCCTGCCGGCCATTGCCTGGCAACACGATGCGACTGCCGCGGAACGGTTCATTGCACGCTGCGGCGAGCTGAAATGCTTCGTGGCGCTCGATGACTTCAACCTGACGAGCAACGGCTTTGCGCTGCTGCGCGGCGCCGCACTGCGCTGCCTGAAGATCGATGCCGCGATAACCGCCAGCGCGCTGGACGACAAATTCGCGCACGCCAATGTCGCCGGCATCGCCAAGGCCGCGCGCGTGCTGGGACTCTACTGTGTAGCCAAGGGCGTCAAAACGCCGGAGCAGGCGCGCTGGCTGGCGCAGGCCGGAGTCGAATTCGCCGACCGGATGGTCAGCCGCGCCGGAAAAGGCGCTGCCACCACGAGGGGCGCGCGGGCTTTGAAGCTCTCGAAATAGCCCTGGCGCCCGTGTTGGCGCGCGCGCTCTGCGCCGCCCCGGCACCCTTGATGACCGTTGAGTTCTTCGGAGCGTGCCGGGACTGCGGCATCGGCCGACTCTCATAGGGATTCATGCCGCCACCGGGCATTTGATTCATTCGCGCCGAAGGCTTGCCGCGCTGTGCAGCGGTGTCCTCGAGCGACAGACCCTGATGATCGAGCTTGCGCAGCACCTGCGAGGCCGACAGCGCGATATGACGTGCCGTCACCGCCGCCCAATTGAGCATGCCCTTGCCCAGCGCATCGTGCTGCACCGTGCCGGGCGGCAATTTGGCACCCAGCGGGAGCTTGGGTTTAGGGGTGGTTGGATTCAATGGATTCTCCACCAGTACTGTAGCGATGCTCTCACGGCCAACCTCCTACTGTGACCGGGAAGTGTGACGCAGTTCCCTGTGCAGGCAAGCGCCGCTTTAGAACTGTGAGCTGCCGCGTTACCTGCCGCAACCTCCGCACGGCACGATACGCCCATGCAAGCGGCGCGTATAAGCCCCTCCGACCCGCGCGGCGTCGGTACGCAGCCCGTGGGGACTGCGGCGCTGCCAATGCCCTCTGTGCCCTCACAGAACGTCATGGATCGCGAATTCATCGCACGTAACCAGATCGTCGAGCGCTACCTGGGCGGGCGGCTTCCGCTCAAGGGTACGCAGGACTTCGAACGCTATTGCCGCGAACACCCCGAGCTGCTCGATGAGATCGGCCTCACCGAACGCATCAATGCCGCACTGCGATTGCTCGAGGCCGGCGGCCGGACCGCGCCCTGGGAAGGCAAGGCGAAGCCGTGGTGGGAACGCCTGCCGGTACTGCTCGGCGTCGCGGGCTTGAGCCTGGTGCTGGGCATCGTCGCGCTGGTGCTGCTCGGCAAGCTCTCGAACAGCGAGCACAAGATCGGCTCCCTGCAACGTGAGGTGGCCGTGCGCGCGCTGGATCCCGCGCTGGCGACACATTCCTATCTGATCGCACCGAATCGCGAATCGCCCTCCACGCGCAGCCTGCTCACGATCGGCGGCTCGCAGACGGAGATGGCGGACCTGAAGATCGACCTGTCCTGGACCAAGATGACCGTGTTCCGCGTCACCGTGGACCGCGTCGATCAGGGCCGCGTCGCGCTGATCTACAACGTACTCAAGGATTCCAACGGCGTGCTGCACCTCGGGCTCAACAGCTCGGCGCTCGGCCCCGGCACCTATCTCTTCTCGATTGATGGTCTGAACTGGCGTGGCGAGGCATCGCCGCTGGCCTGGGCAACCATCAGCATCGCGCGTTAGTGCGTGACGGTGCTGATGGTTGTCCAGGTCAGTACAACACCGCGCGTGGCGCCACTCGGACCATCGATCGCGTCGAGACCGCCCCGGCGATGCCCAGCAGCAGCGTCGAGGCGACGATGCCGAACACCCACAGCAGTGCGTTGAAGCGATAATTGAGCTCGAGCGCGTGCGCCAGCCACGCGCCGCCGATCGAGGCGCCGGTGGCGGCCATGAATCCTGCGAGCGCGCCCATGAGCGAGAATTCCGACAGCACGCTGGCGAAGATCATCGACCGTCCCGCGCCCAGCACGCGCAGTATCGCGATCTCGTAGCCGCGTTCATCGCGGCTGGCCTGCACCGCAGCGAACAGCACCGTCAGGCCCGCGAGCAGCGTGAACAGGAACACGCTCTGTACGGCCGTGACCGCCTTGTCGATGACGGCCCGCACCTGCGCCAGCAGGTCACCGATATTGAAAATCGAGACCGAGGGAAAACGATGCACGAGGCGTGACATGGCGCCGCTGGTCGGCTCGAGATACGCGCTCGTCATATAAGTGCCGGCCGCCGAGTCGAGCAGGCCGGGCGGAAACTCCACGAAGAAATTCGGCTTGAAGCTGTCCCATCGCACCTTGCGAAAACTCGTCACGGTCGCATCGATGGTCTCACCTGCGACATCGAAGCGCAGCAGGTCGCCGAGCTTCAGTCCCATCGATTCCTGATATTCCACCGCCACCGACACCAGCGGTTTGCCGAACTGCGCCGGGGTCCACCATTCGCCCTCGACCAGGTGATTGTCATCACCAAGCTCGGCGGCCCAGGTGAGATTCTGCTCGCGATCGGCGAAGCCGCGGCCGCGCTCTCCCGGAAAATGCATCGCGGCCGTCGGCTTATCGTTGATCGCGGTGAGCCGGCCGCGGATCATCGGCAGCATGCGCTCCAACCGCGCTCCCTGATCGGTGAGCTCGTGCTGAAAATCATCGCGCTGATCCGGCGGGATATTCAGGAAGAAATAATTGGGTACATCGGCCGGCAGGCTCGCCTTCCAGTCGGTGATCAGATCGCCGCGCAGGATGGCAAGCGCCAGCAGCAGCATGATCCCTAAGCCGAAGGCCACGATCTGCGTAATGCCTTCGGTGCGTCGCCGCGCCAGATTGGCCACGCCGTAGCGCCACGCAGCGCCGGCATTGCCGCGCACGCGCGCCGCCAGACTGACAAGTCCGGCGCCGCCCAGTGCCAGCACCAGCACCGCAGCGCCCAGTCCCAGCACGAACCAGAGACTCAAGCGCACGTTGCCTAGTGCGATATAGACCACGCCCGCCACCGCCAGCACCACCGGCGCGGCCGCCGCCCAGGCTGCGACCGAGGGCGGCCCGACATCGCGCCGCAGGACCCGCAGCGCCGGCACGCGCATCAGCTGCAGCAATGGCGGCAGCGCAAAGCCCGCCAGCATGGCCAGCGCGATCACGAAGCCCACCAGCGCGGGCCACAGGCTCGCAGGCGGCAGGTCACTGCGCAGCAGGCCGCGCAACACGCGCACCAGCCAGAGCTGCGTGAGCCAGCCGGCCGCGGCGCCGACGATGCTCGAGACGATGGCCAGCACCAGCAGCTGCCACAGATGCACACCGAGCACCATGCGGCGTGAGGCACCCAGCGTCTTCATGAGCGCCACCACATCCAGGTGCCGCCGCACATAGCTGCGCGCGCTCATGGCGATCGCGACCGCGCACAGCAGCACTGCCACCAGGCTCGCCAGCGCCAGGAAGCGCGCGGCGCGGCGGCTGGCTTCACCGATCTGCGGGCTGGCCTCCGCCACGTCGACCAGTCGCTCCTTGCCGAAATCCTGCTGCGCGTGCCAATGCCGGAAGGCCTCGAGCTGCGGCGTGGCGCCCGCCAGCAGCAGCGCGTATTTGACGCGGCTGCCGGGTTGAACCAGCTTGGTTGCCGCCAGGTCCGCATCGTTGATGAGCAGCGCCGAGGCGAATTCTACGAAGGTCGAGTTCTGGTCGGGCCGCGAGATCAGGATCCGCGTCACGCGCAGCGTGCGCGAGCCGACATTCAGATCGCTGCCAATGGTCGCACCGAGCGCGGCCGCCAGCCGCGAGTCCGGCCAGGCCTCCCCTGTCGCCGGTATCTCGCGCGTGGGCACCCCCACGCCGAACGCGCGATCGGCCACCGTCAGGTTGCCGCGCAGCGGATAGCCCGCGCTGACCGCGCGCACGTCGGCCAGCTGATTGGTATCGCCGTTGAAAATCGCCGACAGCGTCATGGTCAGGCGCGCGCTCTGAAGACCGGCAGACAGGGCATGGGCCTGTTCCGCCGGATCGATCGCGGCATCGGATTCGACCCGCAGATCCGCCGCCAGCACTTCGCTGGCCTGCGCCGTCACGGCGCGGCCAATGCGATCGACCAGGAAGCCGACCCCGCACAGCGCCGCAACCGCCACGCATAGCGACAGCCACAGCACCGCCAGCTCGCCCGAGCGCCATTCGCGCCGCAGCTGGCGCAGGGCCAGGGAAAGGCTACGCATGGCCCGCGTCGGTTCGGTCCGCGGATTCCTCGCGCATGGAGCCCGCCTCCATGACCACGATGCGTCCGCAGCGTGCCGCGAGCGCGCGATCATGGGTGACCAGTACCAGCGTGGTCTGCGATCCGGTGTTCAGCTCGAACAGCAGCTGCGCGATCTTCGCGCCGGTGGCGGTATCGAGATTGCCCGTGGGTTCATCGGCGAACAACACCGCGGGCGTGCCCACCGAGGCCCGCGCCAGCGCGACCCGCTGCTGTTCGCCACCGGAGAGCTGCCGCGGATAATGGCGCAGCCGCGTACTCAAGCCCACGCGCGCCAGCATTTCGGTCGCCGCGCTGCCCGCATCGCGCCTGCCCGCCAGCTCCAGCGGCAACATCACATTCTCGACCGCCGTCAGCGACGGCACCAGGTGGAAGGACTGGAATACGAAGCCGACGCGCTGTGCGCGCAGCGCCGCGCGGGCATCCTCATCGAGCCCGGTCAGATTGGTACCCGCGAGCCACACTTCCCCGGAAGTCGGCTGATCGAGCCCCGCCAGCAGCGCGAGCAGGGTCGACTTGCCGGCTCCGGAAGGCCCGACGATGGCGATCGATTCGCGCGCCGCCACCGCCAGCGAGACCTCGTGAACGATGGTCAGCGGACCTTCCGGACTGCTAACCTGCTTGCTGACTTTTCGGGCTTCGAGAACGATGTCGCGCGTCATTGTCATCCTGATGGCCTGGCTCATCGCGCTGCCGGCAGTGGGAGCGGCGCCAGCCGTGGCCTCGACGGGCATGCCGGTCATCCTGGTATTCGGCGACAGCCTGAGCGCCGGCTATGGAATACGCGTCGAGCAGGGGTGGGTCAGCCTGCTGGCGCAAAAGATCGAACACGAAGGGTACGGATTCCATGTCGTGAATGCCAGCGTCAGCGGCGAAACCAGCGCCGGCGGGCTGGCACGGCTGCCGCGCGCCCTGAGCCTGCAGCAGCCGCGCATCGTGCTGCTGGAACTGGGGGCCAACGACGGTCTGCGCGGCCTGCCCATACAGCAGACCCAGGAGAACCTCGGCAAGATGATCGCGTTGCTGCAGCGGCAGCACATCCCCGTGCTGCTGCTGGGCCTGAAGCTGCCGCCAAACTACGGCGAGCGCTATACCAGCGGCTTTGCCGCGATGTACCAGTCTCTCAAGGACCAGTACCACGTGCCGCTACTGCCCTTCCTGCTGGAGAACGTGGCCCTCAAACCCGATCTCATGCAGGCCGACGGGCTGCATCCCAACGAGCAGGGCCAGCCATTGTTGCTGGACAATGTCTGGCCCACACTGTTGCCACTGCTGCGCGCACAAAAACCCGGTCGCAGCAGTGGGGGGTGAAAGCATGGACAGGTTCTGGTTGCCGCAGTATCCGCCCGGCGTAGTCGCCGACATCGACGCCAGCCAGCTTGCCTCCCTGAAGGCGCTGATCGAGAAATCCTGCGCGCAGTTCGCCGATCGCGTGGCCTACATCAGCATGGGCACCTCGATCACGTTCCGCGAGCTGGAGCAACGCTCGCGCGCCTTCGGCGCCTGGCTGCAGCATCGCGCCGGACTCAAGCACGGCGACCGCATCGCGATCATGTTGCCGAACCTGCTGCAGTACCCGATCGCGATGTTCGGCGCGCTGCGCGCCGGGTTCGTGGTGGTCAACACCAATCCGCTCTACACGGTGTCCGAACTCAAGCACCAGCTCGCCGATTCGGGTGCCACCGCGGTGCTGGTACTGGAGAATTTTGCCGCCACGCTGGCGCAGGCGCTGCCCGGCACCAGTGTGCGTACCGTCATCGTCACCTCGGTGGGCGATCAGCTGAAATTCCCCAAGGGCCTGATCGTCGACACGGTGATCCGCCACGTGCAGAAGAAAGTGCCGAAGTGGCAGATCCAGGGCGCGCGCCGGCTTAACGCTGTGCTCAGCGAAGGCCGCGCACTGGAACTCAAGCCGGTTAATCTGACGCACGATGACATCGCCTACCTGCAGTACACCGGCGGCACCACGGGAATTGCCAAGGGCGCAATGCTCACTCACG
Organism: uncultured Gammaproteobacteria bacterium; assembly: GCA_963819195.1. Taxonomy (GTDB): domain Bacteria; phylum Pseudomonadota; class Gammaproteobacteria; order Steroidobacterales; family Steroidobacteraceae; genus FEN-1191. The sequence continues at coordinate 20,503 of CAWFVL010000014.1, read as the reverse complement.
GCAACATGGTCGCGAACGTGCTGCAGTCGGGCGCCTGGTTCCAACAGGTCGAGATCGACAGGGCCACTTATGTTTGCGCGCTGCCGCTTTATCACATCTTCTCACTGACGGCGAACTGCCTGCTGTTCGCGCTGGTCGGCGGCACGGGGCTATTGATCGTCAATCCGCGCGACTTCGCCGCCTTCGTCAAGGAACTGCAGGCTCACAAACCGATGTTCTTCATGGGCGTCAACACGCTGTTCAATGCGCTCATGAATACGCCGGGCTTCGAGCGCGTCGATTTCTCACGACTCAAGGCCACCGTGGCCGGCGGCATGGCCCTGCAAAGCGGGGTCGCAGAACGCTGGCAGCGCATCACGGGTTGCCTGGCCTCCCAGGGCTGGGGCCTGACCGAGGCATCGCCGGTGGTGTGCGTGACTCCCCTGATCGGACCCTATGCCAAATTCACCGGCGCGGTCGGCTTACCCGTTCCATCGACCGAAGTGACGATCCGTGACGATGACGGGCGTGAACTCGAAATCGGTGCGGTCGGCGAAATCTGCGTGCGCGGACCGCAGGTCATGCGCGGCTATTGGAATCGTCCCGACGAGACCGAGAAGGTCATGTTGCCCGATGGCTGGCTGCGCACCGGCGACATCGGCCGCTTCGATGAGCTCGGCCTCGTCTACATCGAGGACCGCAAGAAGGACATGATCATCGTCTCGGGCTTCAAGGTGTACCCGAACGAAATCGAGGATGTGATCGCCCGCTGCGTGGGCGTGCTCGAAGTCGCGGCGGTGTCGAAGGCCGACGAGCACTCCGGCGAGGTGGTGGCGCTGTTCGTGGTGCGCAAGGACCCCTCGCTGACCGAGCAGGCCATCAAGGACTTCGCGCATCAGTATCTGACCGGCTACAAGCGCCCGGCCGCCATCTACTTCCGCGAGGAATTACCCAAGACCAATGTCGGCAAGATCCTGCGGCGCTCGCTGCGCGACGAGCTGGCGAAGCAATAGTTCGGCGCAATGAGCCAGAACGGGTTGAAGTTCTCGCTGACCGGGTTCCATGATCGATTCCTGGCCGCAGGTTTGGTGCCAGTGAAGATCATCCGGCGCGAGATGATGGGCACGGACGGACCGTTGCTGTAGGCGACCAGCGGATACCGATTCAGGCAGCGCCTCAGAGGCGTCAAATGCAAGCAGCAAAAGTCTCCGTGGCAGTCCTGTTTGTGTTCGCTGCGGCTCTTGGAATGACGCAAGAGCATGAGCATGGAAGTGGTGAAACGCTGGGAGAGGTTCACTTCGCCACATCGTGCAACGAAGCGGCGCAGGGCGCATTTGATCGCGCGATTACGCGGCTTCACTCTTTCCAGTTCAGCACTGCCATCGAGGGATTCAATCTAGCTCTGAGGGATGACCCTACCTGCGCCATCGCATACTGGGGAATCGCGCTCAGCGATTGGGGAAATCCTTTTGCGCCGGGACGTAAGGACGCCGGCCAGTTGCAACTGGGGCGCGAGAACCTCGAACGAGGCGAGCGCCAGGGCGCAAAGACGGACCGGGAACGGACTTATCTCGTGGCCGTCGGCAAGCTGTACAGCAATTTCGAAAGCACGTCGCAGCAGGCGCGCTTGCTCGCCTATCGCGACGCCATGGGAGACATTGCGTCAAAATATCCGCAAGACCACGAAGCCCAGATCTTCTATGCCTTGGCACTCGCTGTGGCGGAAGATCCCGCGGACAAGACCTACAAGGACAGGTTGAAGGCGGGGGAAATTCTCGAGCAATTGTTTGAGGAGGAACCAACGCATCCCGGTCTGGCGCACTACATCATCCATGCGTACGACGTGCCGGCGCTGGCGGGACGGGCGCTGGTTGCGGCGCGCCGTTACGCGGACATTGCCCCGGATGCGCCTCATGCGCTGCATATGCCATCGCATACCTTTACCCGCCTGGGATACTGGCAGGAGTCCATCGACAGCAATGTGGCAGCTGCCGCCGCAGCGCGGCGCCAGGGTCAGACGGCAGAAGAATTACATGCCAGTGACTACGAAACCTACGCCTACCTGCAAACTGGGCAGGACAAGGCGGCACTCGGAATTGTCAGTTCCTTGCCAGAAATCGCCTCGCGCTTCGATCCGAAGGCAATGCTGAGCGGGGCCGGGCCGCCCGCGGCAGGATATTTTGCGCTCGCGGCGATTCCCGCACGATACGCGTTGGAGCGCCAGGAGTGGCAGCAGGCGGAACGGCTTGCGGTGCAGGAGACGCCATTTCCCTACGCGGATGCCATCTCGTGGTTCGCCCGAGGATTAGGCGCGGCGCGACTGGGACACCATGCGGCGGCGGAACAGGCAGCGACTGCGCTAAGGCAGATCCAGGAGACCCTGTCGAAATCCAATGAGCGTTACTGGGCGCAGCAGGTAGAAATTCAGGCCACGGCGGTCTCCGCATGGTCTGCGCTAGCGGCGGGAAAGAACGAGGAAGCGCTGAGGCAAATGGAATTGGCGGCAAATATGGAAGATGAGACAGAAAAGAGTGTGGTGACACCGGGTCCACTATCCCCAGCGCGGGAACTGCTCGGAGAGATGTTATTGAAGATGAACAAGCCAACCAAGGCATTGGTACAATTTGAAGCGACGCTTCAGAAGGAGCCGCGGCGCTTCCGGTCATTGTATGGAGCGGCGCACGCTGCGCGGCTCAGCGGCAGCAGAGATTTGAGTCGAAAGTATTTCGGCGAACTGCTGACGGTTTGTGCGCGCTCCGACAAGCCCGGAAGACCTGAGATCAGGGAAGCGCGTGAGGCGTTGGCGAGGCAAAAGACCTCTTGATCGCGGACAGGTCGCTTTGGCCACCCGCAGTGCGAATCGCGTCGGTCGAAATCGACCGCACTTCCGCCGCTAGCGACGCCCGACCACCGCCGCGATCTCCCGCTGAATGTTCTCCGCGGCGGCGCGCGGGTCCGCGGCATCGCGAATCGGCCGGCCAACGACGATGTAGTCGGCGCCCCATTCAAAGGCCTGCGTCACCGTCGCCACGCGCTTCTGATCATCCGACGGCCGATTGTCGACCGGCCGCACCCCGGGCGTCACGACCAGCAACCGCCGGTCGAGCAGCTCCCGCAGCCGTGGCACTTCCAGCGCCGATGAAATAACGCCATCGCAACCGGCTTCGAGCGCGCGGCGCGCGCGCGACAGCACCAGATCGCCAATGGAGCATTCGAAGCCGAGATCGTCCAGGTCACCCCGATCGAGGCTGGTCAGCACCGTGACCGCCAGGATCTTCACATCGCCCTTGGCAGCACCGGCCGCTTCCATGATCGACTGGTTGCCATGCACCGTCGCAAAGCTGACGCCGCGATTGCGCAGTGCCCGCACCGCCGCGGCCACGGTGGCCGGAATGTCGAAGAACTTCAGATCGACGAAGATCCTGCGATCGCGCGCCGCCAGCCAGTCCAGCAGCTCGAAATACTGCCCGCTCATGAACAGCTCGAGCCCGATCTTGTAGAACTGCACCGAATCGCCGAGCTGCTCGACCAGCGCGCGCGCCGCGGCGGCATCCGGCACGTCGAGCGCAAAAATCAGCCGCTCGCGGGCCGCAATCGCGGGCGCTGCAGTCGTTGGCGGCGAAGTCGCTGCCGCGGTATGGGTATCGTTCATGTGCGTTCCGCCGGATCAAATAGCCGTTGATGCTCGAGAATGGCGTAGCGATCGGTCATGCCCGCGATGTAATCCGCCACTATGCGCGCGCGGCCGGCATATCCATCGCGCGCCTCTGCGCGGGCGGCCGCCTCCCAGTATTCGTCCGGCATCAATCGAATCTCTGCCGCGAAGGTATCGAACAGTTCGCGCACGACGCGGCGCGCCTTGAGCGTCATGCGCAGCACGCGCTGATGGCGATAGACGTGTTCATTGAGGTATTGCTTGAGCTCGACGTGGTTGGCGCGCATCGCATCGCTCATGCCGATGATCGCGTGCGGGTGCAGCCGGACCGCCTCGATATCGGCCGGCGCCGCCACCCGCAGATGATCGGCGCTGCAGCGGATCACATCGGTGACCAGCGCATTGACCATGCGCCGCACGGTCTCATGCACGCGCCGCCGGCCCTGCAGCTGCGGGTACAGCTGCTGCACTTCGTGGAAATGCCGCCCGACCAGCGGCACTTCCGCAACCGCTTCGAGCGTGATCAATCCCGCTCGGATGCCGTCATCGACGTCGTGATTGTTGTACGCCACCTCATCGGCCAGATTCGCCAGCTGCGCCTCCAGGCCGGGCTGCTGGCGCTTGAGGAACCGTTCGCCGATATCGCCCAGCTCGCGCGCGTGCGCAACCGAGCAGTGCTTGAGGATGCCCTCGCGGCTCTCGAAGGTAAGGTTCAATCCCGAAAACTGCGCATAGCGCTCCTCGAGCTCATCGACCGTGCGCAGCGACTGCAGGTTATGCTCGAAGCCGCCGTACTCGCGCATGCACTCGTTGAGTGCTTCCTGGCCGGCATGCCCGAACGGCGTGTGGCCCAGATCATGCGCCAGCGAGATCGCCTCGGTCAGCGTCTCGTTCAGATCCAGCGCGCGCGCCACCGTGCGGCCGATCTGCGCCACCTCGATCGAATGCGTCACGCGCGTGCGGTACAGATCGCCCTCGTGATTGACGAACACCTGGGTCTTGTAGGCCAGGCGCCGAAACGCGTTGGAATGGATGATGCGATCGCGGTCGCGCTGGAATTCACTGCGGTACTCCGGCGGCGGCTCGGCAAAACGCCGCCCGCGCGAACGGGCATCCTGCGCCGCGTAGCGCGCCAGTATCTCGCCGCTCATGACGCGCGCCTCATGGCGCCACGGCGCTGGCGCGTCCGAACTGGGCGGCCAGCGTGCCCTGCAGCGCCGCGTCGGGATAGTCGGCGGTCATGACGGCATCGCCGATGCCGCGCAGCAGGATCAGCCGCACCCGCCCGGATTTGACCTTTTTGTCGACGCGCATGTAGTCGAAGGCGCGTTCGGCGCCGATCTTCGGCGCCTGCACCGGCAGTCCCGCGCGCTCGAGCAGCGACACCAGCCGCCCCAGCTGTCCGGCCTCGAGCTGCCCGACCCGCTGCGACAGGTCGGCGGCGGCGATCAGCCCCAGTCCCACCGCCTCGCCGTGCAGCCACTCGACATAGCCGGTGGCCGCCTCGATGGCGTGACCGAAGGTGTGGCCGAGATTGAGCAAGGCGCGATCGCCCTGCTCGCGCTCATCGCGGCTGACGATCTCGGCCTTGATCTCGCAGGACCGGCGGATGGCGTACGCCAGTGCACCCGGATCGCGCGCAACCAGCGCTTCAATGTTGGCCTCGAGCCAGTCGAAGAAAACCGCGTCGCGGATCAGGCCGTACTTGATGACCTCGGCCAACCCCGCGCTGAGTTCGCGCGCGGGCAGGCTCGCCAGCAGATCGGTATCGATGATGACCGCCCGCGGCTGGTGAAACGCACCAATCATGTTCTTGCCGCCGGGATGATTGACCGCGGTCTTGCCGCCCACCGACGAGTCGACGTCCGCCAGCAGCGTCGTCGGCAGCTGCACGACGCTGACCCCGCGCTGATAACAGGCCGCCACGAATCCCGCGAGATCTCCGACCACCCCGCCGCCGAGCGCCGCGACCACGACGTCCCTTCCTAAGCGATTGGCGATCATGACGTCGAAAATCCGCCCGGCCGTGGCCAGTGTCTTGTGCGCCTCGCCGTCGGGCAGGATCACCTCGACCAGGCGCCGCCCCGGCAACGCCTGCCTGACCCGATCGGCGTACAGCGGCGCCACCACTGTATTACTGACCAGCAGCACATCGCCGGCCGGAATATGCGCGGCCAGCACAGTCTGTGACTGCAGCAGGTTCGATCCGATCAGGATCGGGTACGAACGATCGCTCAGGTGGACGGTCAGGGTCTGCATGCGTCTGCAGCCGCGGCAGTGGCAAGGTCCGGTTGCAGCGATTCGCGGAATTTCTGGGCGATGAAATCGGACACCGCCGGCACCCGGCGCTGGTCGGTGGAGACGGTCAGGTCGGCGATCTCGCGGTACAGCGGCTCGCGGACACTCAGCAGCTCTTCCAGCCGCTGAGCCGGATCCACGCCATGCAGCAGCGGCCGATGGCGCGTGCGCCCGGCGCGCTCGGCCTGCTGTGCCACCGATGTCTCCAGGTAGACCACCCAGCCCCGTGTCTTCAGATCCGCGCGCGTGCCGGCGTCCAGCACCGCGCCACCGCCCGTGGCGAGCACGATGCATTGCCGGGCGCTGAGCTCGGCGATGACGTCGCGTTCGCGATGCCGGAATCCCGCTTCCCCCTCGCGCTCGAAGATAAGCGGAATATCGGCGCCCGTGCGCAGCTCGATTTCGTGGTCACTGTCCAGAAACGGATAGTCCAGCAGTCGCGACAGGTATTTGCCGACCGCGGTCTTGCCCGAGCCCATGGGCCCGATCAGAAAGATGTTGTGCTTGCCGGTCATCGCGCATTGAGCCGCCGTTGCGGCCCATGCGCAGGTTACACCAAACGCCGCGCCCTCGCCGCTTACTGCCAGCAGGCGGTCGCGTCGGGCGCGGAGGTCTGCTGCCCCGTGCTCTGGAGAGTGAACGTCGTGCAGTGAGTGTCCTTGGCCTGGTCACTGCCGGCGACAGGGTTCGCCGTCAGCGTATAGCCCAGCGGCGGTCCGGCATTCAGCACCACGCTGACCGTGTAGTAGCCGCTGCCGACAGTCATCGGAAACGCCGCCGTGGTTGCGCCGTATCCCAGATCCGAGGGCAGAATGCTGTACTGGTTATTGGTATTGAAGTAGCGCTCCTCGCGTCCAGCCAGATCGAGCAGTACTGTCTTGGCCTCCGTACGCCGCGACTTGCGCACCTTGTCGATGTAGCTGGGTATGGCGATCGCCACGAGGACCGAAACGATGAGCACGGTGATCATCAGTTCGATCAGCGTGAAGCCGGTCGTTCTTGAAGGCCGCTGTGCAGTTCGCTGATACATGTCCTGGTTCTCCTGATCGCAGCCGCGCCGCTAGCGCAGCTGGATCCACGTCAGACGATTCACGGTGGTGTCGGACAGCGCGATCTGCTGTGCACCGCCGGGCGCGTTGCCGGCCGTCGGAATCGAAATATCCTGGCCGATGAGGTAGGTCGAACCTTCCCTGGTGTTGACGACGGTCAACGCACCAGTCTCGTTGGTCTGGATGCCCGCTGTAGCCGTATCCCGATAGTTGACGAAGGCGCTGTTGAACGTCGTCGTTCCCGAGCCGGGCGATGCGCCGCCGCTCGCAAACGTACCGCCGGTGGTGAGGGCAACGACGTAGGTAACGCCCTGGTCAGTCGTCGGGCTATTGCAGTTCAGGGGCTGATTGTTCGCCGGGATCGTCGAATTGACGAGGATCCCGTCCTCGAACAGCGCCGGATTCGAAACGATCTGCTCGACGATGGTGGCCCCCGCGCTGGTCGTGCCATTGGTCTGCGGCAGGTTGGCATACCAGCCGAACTTGCCCGAGCAGGTCGAAGTCGAGGTGCCCGTGCACTGCGCCCACGTGATCATATTGTTGGTCGTGGTGATGGTCGTGACTGCGCCGGTATTGACCGTGTAAGTCTGTGCAGTCAGAAGCGACTGGCTCACCGGTGTACTCGACGTTATCCCCCACGCGGTCGCGTTGGCCTGCGTGGCCGTCAGGCTCGCGTACTGCGCGGCCGTCGACTTGGAATTCCAGGTGGAGAAGTTCCAGTCCCAGACACCATAGAGGCTCTGGGTGGTGTTGGTCGCATAGCTGGCCGCGGAGGTGAGCGTGAACTGATTGCGCTGCCCCGTGCCGAACGACACTATGACTGACGGCAATGCGCCGTTGACGACCGCCGAAGCCAGCACCAGCTGGGTCGTGATCGGCTGCCCGGTGGGGGTCTTGAACACCGCCTGGGCAACGCCGGAGCTGTTCTTCGTAACCGCCCAGCTCGCGGGGTTGGTGCTGGTCAGGTCGAAGCGCCACACGTTGCCCTTGAGGTCCCCGGCATAGACGTAGTCGGTGATGTGATCGCCATCGAGATCGGCCGGCGCAACGTAGGCAATGCCGTTGCTGCCAGCTGCGCCCGCGCTCAGATAGTAGAAGCTGAAGGTGACCGGCGAAGTCCCCGTGATGGTCATGACGTAGATGCCGGCATCGCCGTTGGTGCTGCCGTAGCCATTGCCAAAAACCGCGCCCCAGGTGCCGTTGTGGAAACGGCGGATCTGCGGCGTGCCATAGGTGTTGCCGAGACTGTTGCCGCAGGTGGAATTGCCCACGCAGCGAATGCTCGCCGCGCTCCAGTCTCCAAGCACCGTGCTGGCTGCATTGGTCTCGTTGAAGGTTGAGGGGTTCGTGATATCGAGCGCGTAGATGCCCGCGCCGCCAGGCCCGAGGCCGCCGACCAGAATGGTGTGCCATGCGCTGGCGTAGTAGACATCGCCGGTGCCTGGCGTCGCGTCCACGTAGAAGGCATGCGAGTACTGCGGGTTCGAATAGTCGATGTTGGGCGTCGTGCTGCTGTGAATCGCGTTGAGGACCGTACCGGGCATGTAGGCAATCACTTCCGCGCCATCATTCAACGCCTGGTTGACGTTCCCGTTGATGTCCTCCGTGCCGGTCCGGAAGCCGTGCAGAAAGCCATCGTTGGCACCGGCATAGATGACGTTCAGGCGCCCCTGGTTGGCAGTCAGGAATGATTGATAGCTCTGGCCGGAATTCTCGATGATCGTGTCGCCGGTAGTGTCGTAGCGATCAGACCAGTTGACGGCGTAGGGCGAGGCAGGCGGGCCCACCCAGGTCGGGCTCGCATCGATGATATCGGCCAGTACGCCATCGCGCGCCCGGTAGGCACCGACTCCCGTACTGTTGATTTCCTTGGTGCGATCACCGCGCAGGTACGCCACCCGGGTCGGGCCGCTGCTGCCGTCGGATTGCAGGGTGCTCGGACCCATGACGGTCTGCTCGGCTGAGGTCATGTTGGTGTACTGGAACGGAATACCCGTGGCACCGGCCACCACCGAGGTATCCAGGCTGCTCCAGGTCATCATCTGCCGTCCGGTGCCGGGGGATCCGGAAGTGGGCTCCGCGGATGACGGGCCGGTAGAGCCCGTGTAGAGGCAGGTCTGGCCGGAAGGAACGCCGGTCAGCACGCACTCGGAATCCCAGGTGGCCAGGCCCTGGATCGTTACGACGCCGTTGGTATCGACCAGCCCGAACGCTGTCACGCGGCCGGTCCAGTCGTTGGGATTGTAGAAGGCGAAATACGCCTGCGAGGTCGTCTGGACCTGCGAGGTCTGCTTTTCGTTGACCGTCGCGGAACTGGCCGACACCGTGCTCGGCGCGGCCTTGAAACAAAGAATCTCGTGAATATTCGTGTCACCGCCGGTGGAGCCGGCAAAGCCGAAGCGCAGCGTCGCGGGCAGCGCGCCATTGGAGGCCGTGATGCTCTGGCTGGTGATCACGGGGGTGTAGGTGCCGCCGTTCATGCTGTAGGAAAAGCTCAGCAGGCCGTTCTGCGTGATCTGCAGGTTGTAGAGAAAAACGTTCTGCACCGCCACGCCGTCGGGGCGCGCGTTCGCGCCTTCGTTGGCGATCGCCGTGGTTGACGGCAACTCGTAGTACGCATTCACGATCGGCGCGTAATCGGCGATCGCAGTGCCGGTAGAGACAGGTGTGCCGGAGGAGGCGTTTTGAATGAGCCCGGTCTTGCAGGTCGCCTGCACCGCGGCCTGCCGTTGCGCCGTGGTCAGACTTGTCGGATAAAAGCTTTGATAATTGGCATTGAGGTAGGCCCACGACACATTGCCGTTGCCTCGCAGTCCGATGCGATTGGGCTTGTAGCCGTATCCGAGGGCGGTATTGTCGCCGCTGGCAGTATTGCTGCCCGTGTAACCGGACGCCAGGGTCTGGCCATTGAGGAAGTTGCCGAATTCGTCGATGCCCAGCCCCAGGTACGCGGCCATCAGGCCGTCGTAGGGCGGATTCGAATTCGAACAGGTGTAGCCCAGGCTTCCACCCCAGGAGCCGATGCCGTTCCAAAGCCCACCGGTCGGACTGACGCTGCCATCCATCAGATAGAAGCTCATGCCGTCGGCGCCATCCTTGCCGGCTCCGCCACTGTCACCGCGATAGGTGACGGTCTTGAACGTGATCTGGATGCCCTGCCCGGCATTGAAGGCGGTAGCCGACACGATGGCTCCGTTTTCACCATGCCCGTACGGATAACCGTTGGTGAATCGAAGTGCGCCGTGGCCCACCGGATCAGGTAGCGTCTGCGAGTTGCCCGAGACACCGGCATAGCCGCCCACGAGCGCAGGATCGCCATCCTGCGCCGCGCTGTAGTAGGAGCTCTTGATGCTCAAGCACGACGGCACCAGTCCAGGACTGGCAGCGCTGGTGCTGGTGCCAGCGGTCAGGCAGGCGCCATTGAAGAAGTACCAATTATTGGTGGTCACCGCACCGGTGAAATCTTCCGAAAAGGTCGTCTGCGCCCAGGCGCCGCCGGACACAGTCAGCGCCACCGCGGCCAGCGCGATGGCGACATGATGTTTAACGTTCATCAGAAACCTCCGATGTTGCATACGATGCAGACCACTGCCACCGTACTTTCGACGACCGCGATCGCCGTATTGCTGAGGCCATAGCCATAGGCATCGACCTGGTAAGTCTCGCCGCGCCCGGTCGCGAGAGCGCCGACGTCGGTAATGTAGAAATGAGGCCGGTTCGCGTAGTAGTTCGGCGAAGTCGAAGCGGCGTAGTTCATGCCCGGCGGTGCGTAGGCCACACCAACACTTTGCGAGTTGACCGGCCAGAGCGCGCCCGTCGCGACGCTGACGCCGGTGATTGCAGCCAGGCTGGTGCCCAGGGTGCAGATCTGCGGCGTACCGCCTGCGTTGGCATCGATGGTAGCGGCGCTGCAGGCGGCATCGGCGTATGCCGCGCTGCCCTGGCTGACCGCATAGATGGCACCGCTCTGATTGGCGAGCCACCATTCGGCGTACTGCTGCGCGCTCTCGGCAGCCTGCAGTGCACGCTGCTTCTCACGTGTATTGCCCGCGATCCGCTCCTGCATCCCGAAGCTGCGGAACATGCTCAACGCCATGATCGTGACGACCAGCAGCAGCAGCAGGCTGGAGATCAGCACCACCCCGCGCTGTGAAGCAAGTGAGTTCTGTCGCGCCTGTTTCATCGTCAGATCCCCGCTTGACTCATGACGGTGATGACGCGCTGGAAGGTCAGCGTGGGTGGCACAGTCGATCCCTGCGCCGCCGCCTGCGTCGTATACATCGGGTTGGTAAATGTCAGCGTGACCTGCACCGAAATGACATTGCTCCAGTTCGGCACGTTGGTGGCCGTGTAATAGGTGTCGACGTTATTGGGGCTGCTGCCCGTCGTGACGCCATAGAGAACGCTCATGTTGGTGACGACGACGCCGGTGAAATTGGCCGACGGAGTGGTGCCGATGATGCTGTAGGCAGTTCCGTTCATCGTGCAGACCAGCTGGCCATTGACGACACTGAAAGTATTCGTATAGGTCGTGACCGCGCCGCCGGTATTGGACTGGCCGATACAGTTGACGATGGTGTCGCCGGGATTGGTGGCGTAGCGCACGGAAATGGTGTCGCCGGGCGCGGTGCCGCTGTAGGTCCCGAAGACCGCCTGGCCCGCCGCGGCGAACGGGGCGTTCGCGGGCATGACCAGCGTGGCCGAATTGGTCGTCGGATCGGGATAGTAGCCAGCCGATTGAATGACGTCGGTGATGATCGTCATCGCCATGCGCTCGGCATCCTGGAGCTGGGAAAGTTGATTCTGGCTGGCGAAGGTGCGGCGATTGTCCTGGACGAGGGTCAGCAGTCCCCCCAACAGGAACAGGCCGATCAGCAACGCCACCATCAGCTCGACGACTGTGAAACCACCCTGAGCCCGACGTTTGCCCGTTTGCATATCAGGGCTCCACATAGAGGGTGTAGCAAGGCCCGATGGCACCACAGGCGTTGTTGGTCGTACCGACGGTCGTGCCTTGGGACTGCGCGTTGAGCCCGATGTTGCGCTCGCTCCAGTTCACCGTGACGGTGCAGCCCACCGGGTAGTTGGTTGCCGTCGGTGGCGTGCAGGTAATCGTTGCGACACTGCTCGGCAGCGCGCCGCTGATCGCGGTCGCCCACTGGTGCAGATCGTATGCGGCCAACGCCTGGGGGATGCAGGACGAGTTGAGGCACGAGGCGGTCCCAGTCAGCGCGGCATCCGTCGGCCCCGGCGTGAAGGCACCATTCGTAATGGTCACCGTCTGCGGCACGGTCGCTGCCTGCACCGACCAGTAACCGCGGTTGGCACGCATCGACGATGCCATGCTCGAGGCCAGAATGGCGGCGATCGAGCGTTGTGCCGCCGTGCCGGTGCTGGCGTACGTCAGCGCCTGGATCTTGGCGATGCCGAGCATGCCGACACCAATGATGATGAGCGCCACCAGGACTTCCATCAGGCTGAATCCGCGCTGGCGGAATCCTGGATGACGCAATCCCCTGTTACGATTTGTTGGCATGATCATGAGCAGGTCAGGCCGTTGTTGATCTGGCCGTATGTCTGCACGGTCATCAATCCTGTGTAGGTGAGGTTCAGGCAACGCGTCGAGGCGCTGGTCGCGCTGAGCGCGTGCAACGCGATTAGCCAGTTGGCCGCAGGGACATTCGAGGTGGCGAAACCTTCCCGATTGAAACTCACATAGCCCGAGGCAGGATTCGCTACAAAGGTGTCGGTGCTGGTGAAGGTGGGCTGCACCCTATAGATCACGTCGCCCGCATTGACGGCGTGATTGGCGTTGACGTCGGAAAAAATGATCCAGCCGTTCTGCCAGGTGCTAACGGTCGCGCCAGCGCAGCTGGTGCCGTTGGTCGAGACGCAGACGGTAACGGTCTGTCCCTCCTTCAGAGCTTCCGCGCGCGCGAACTGCATATCGCCTAGCAAGCCGTTGACCTCGGCCGCGATGCGGTTGCCGTTGGTGATGTACCGATACGACGGCACGGCCACCGCCATGAGGATGGCAACGATCGCCATGACGACTATTGCCTCGAGGAGGGTAAAGCCGCCGTCGCGCCGCCTGGTAGATCGATTCATCATGATTACCACCCTACGCACCGGAGCTTGCACCAGGCTGGCTCGGAAGAGCTCATGCCCCAAATTGCGACACAGTTCACAGCCTGCGGCTTCACGATGCAGCGCCGAAGCGTACGCGCATGCGCGCACCCTGGCCGTGAAGGCCAGCACCGATTGTGAAAACGGCCCCGTGCACACGTGCAATCTCATCGACGATGGCAAGCCCCAGGCCACAGCCGATGCCGGCTGAGCCCGGCAGTCGATAAAAGCGCTCCCGCACGCGCAGGCGCTCGGATTCGGGGATTCCGGGTCCGTCGTCCTCGACTTCCAGATAGGCTGCCGCGCCGTCCACGCCGCTGCGCACGGTGACGTGGCCTCCCCGGGGCGCGTACTTGAGCGCGTTGTCGATCAGGTTCTCCAGCTGGTCCTCCAGCAGGCCGGCATCACCCGTGACCGTCGCGGGCAGCGCCTCGGCACCCAGATCGATTCCCGCCCGATCGGCCCGATCGATGTAGCGTTCAACCAGCTCTTCCACCAGCAATTTGAGTGATACCGGCCGGAGATTCTCAGGCAATGCCGCCACCGGTTCAGCACGGGCAAGCGCCAGCAATTGATTGGCGGATCTGGCCAGCTGCTGGATGCCGCGCTGCAGACTGCCGAGCTGGATCGACAGCGCGGCCGCGCTGGGCTCCTGTTGCAGCAGCTCGAGTTGAGCCAGCAACCCGGCCACCGGCGTACGCATCTGGTGGGCGGCGTCGGCCACGAAGCGTTGTTGCGCCTGCGCGGCATGGTGCAGCAATTCCAGCACGCGATTGAACGCCACGATCAGGGCCCGCAGTTCCCCCGGAACCTGGGCCTCGTCGAAACTCTGCAGTTGGCGCGAGGTTTGCCGCTCCACCTCGTTCGTGAGCCGGTCCAATGGCCGCAGTCCGTAGTACACCGCGATCCATACCAGCAATAACGTCAGGTCCAGCTCGGCGAAATCGACCAGCAGCTTGCCGATCAGCATCACCTGCTGGGTGTGCGCACGACGCTCGAGGCTCTCGGCCACGATGACACGCACGGGGCCCACCGCGGTGCGCGCCACTACCGTGACGGCGCGCCAGGACTGTCCCTGCAGTTGCGCGTTCCAATAGTTGCTGCGTCCCGGCACGGGAGCGGACGCTGTTTCGCTATCGGCCAATTGCGGCGTGCCGGAAATCAGCTGACGGTCGGGACCCACGATGGCGTAGATCGCGCCACTCTCGAGCGCTCCGCCGGCTCCGGCCGGCATGAATCGCAGCTGTCTATCCTCGAGCCTGATGTTGGCCGCGAACGCCGCGGCCGTATTGGCAAGTGCCTGGTCGTAGGCATTGCGCGTCGTCAGTATCGCCACGCGATAGTCGACCACGCCGCCGACCAGCATCAGCAGCGCCAGTGCCGGCAGCAGCAGCGAGAGCAGCCGCCGCCGAATCGTCATCACTCGCGCATCTCCTCGGCTTCGTCCAGCCGATAGCCCAGCCCGCGAATGGCGCGAATGGCCGCCGCGGAGCCGAGCTTGGCGCGCAGCCGTGAAACGTGCGTCTCCACCGCGTTGGGCGTCAGGTCTTGCTCCCATCCGGCGAGCGCCTGCATCAGGCGATCCTTGGTGACGATTCGCCCGAGGTTGTGCGCCAGGCTTTCCAGCACCAGCCATTCCCGCCGCGTCAGCTCGACCACCGCGCCATTCACCTGTAACTGATGACCGTTCAGATCGATCGTCAGGCCGCCCAGTCGCACCACTCCACTGGGTGACAGGCCCGCGCGGCGAATCAGTGCCCGGCATCGGGCCGCGAGCTCCGCCTGTTCGAACGGCTTCATCAGGAAGTCATCCGCACCGAGTTCGAAGGCGCGGATCTTGACGGCCAGGGTGTCGCGTGCCGTCAGCATGAGCACCGGCATCGCGGTGCCTTCGTTACGCAGCGCGCCCAGCAGGCTCAGGCCGTCGGCGTCCGGCAGGCCGATGTCGACCACCGCCAGATCGAAATGCTCGCTGCGCAGCGCGGCCCGTCCGCTCTCGGCGGAGGCCGCATGATCGACGGTGAATCCGGCAAGCGAGAGGCCGCGGACGACCGCGTCCGCGACCAGCTCGTCGTCTTCGATCAGCAGGATGCGCATGCGCCTAGGCGCATGCGGCGCTAATTGACGCTGACGCCTTCGTGAATGATCTTCGGCGTGACGAAGACCAGCAGCTCATCCTTGTCATCGGTCTTGGTCGTGTTCTTGAAGAGATTGCCCAGCACCGGGATATCCCCGAACCAGGGTACCTTGGTCTCGGCATCGGTGTGATTGGTTTCGAGAATACCGCCCAGCACCACGGTCTGCCCGTCGGTGAGCACCACCTGCGTGTTGATGGCGCGGGTATTGATCGAGGGCACATTCACACCACCCGAGGCGACCACCACCTGTCCCACCGTGTCATCGGACACGGTCAGATCGAGGATGATGCGGTTGTCCGGCGTGATCAGGGGCTTGACCTTGAGCTCCAGCACCGCGTCCTTGAACGCGATGGTGGTCGCACCGCTCGAGGCCGATTGCTGGTAGGGAATTTCGATACCCTGCTTGATGCTTGCCTCACGCTGGTTGGCCGTGATGACTTTGGGCGATGAGATCACGGTGCCGCGATTTTCGGTCTGCGCGGCATCGAGCTCGAGATCGACCAGGAAGTCCGATCCCAGAATGCCCAGCGCGATGCTGCCCGCCGGACTGGCGACCGGCAGATTGACGTTGTATCGGTTCGCCGCGGTGGCCCCAGTGGGCAGCGTCACGGGATACACCGTCCCGTTGCCGACCGTGCCGAGATTGGTGATGGCCGAGCTGACGCCCTGGTCGACACCCGCGGCCGTGCCGGTGGTTTCAAACAGGCCGTTGCTGCCGTTGTGGCGAGTGGCCGTCAGTCCCATGACCGCGCCGAGATCGCGTTCGTAGTCGTTGGTGACCACGACGATGCGCGCTTCAATGAGTACCTGTCGAACCGGAATGTCGAGTGTCGCTACCAGGCGGCGCACATCGGAGATGCGGTCAGCCGTGTCCTGCAACAGCAGCGTATTGGTACGGTCGTCGACCGAGACGTGTCCGCGGGCCGAGAGCACGGCGTTCTGGCCGCCGCCCGCCGAACCACCACCGGGGGACCCGGCGCCGCCCGTACCTCGCAGCAGAGCCGCAATGTCCGAAGCCTTGGCGTAATTGACCTGCAGATATTCCGCATGCAGGGGTTCGAGTTCCTGCAGTTCCTTCCTGGCCGCAAGATCCGCCTTTTCGCGCGAGGCAAGTTCGGCGGCCGGAGCAACGATGATCACGTTGCCGTCCTGGCGCTTGTCCAGGCCCTTGGTGCGCAGCACGATATCCAGCGCCTGATCCCAGGGGACGTTCTGCAATCGCAGCGTGACGCTGCCGCTGACCGTGTCGCTGACGACGATGTTCTGGCCGCTGGCGTCAGCCAGCAGCTGCAGCACCGCGCGCGTCTCGATGTCCTGGAAATTCAGTGTCAGGCGCTCGCCCTTGTATTCCTTCTTCGTATCGATGGCCGCGGCCTGACCGGGCTTCTTGGCCGCCGAGATCTCCACGACATATTGGTCGTCCGACTGGTAGGCCAGCGGCTCGACCTCGCCGCGCGCATCCAGCACGATCTGGGTATCGCCGTTGAGTTTGGCGGCATCGAAGCCGCTGACAGGCGTGCCGAAGTCCAGGGTGTCATAGCGGCGCTGCAGATTCTTGGGCAGATCGGTGCCACTGAAACCGATCATGATCTGCGAGCCCTGCTGCTTGAGGTTGATCGGGGTACGCGGGTCGCTCAGGCGCACGATCAGCCGGCCGGCGCCGGTTTCGCTGCGGCGGAAATCGATGCTGCGAATCGCGCGGCCGCCGACCGCGGCTGCGGCCGCGTGCGCTGCGGAGGTGTTGGCGCTGGCGGCAGCGGCACCGCGTGTTTCCACCGCGGTTCCGAGCACCACGACGAGGTCATTGCCGCTGACGCGAGTCTGATAGGGCATCGACTGGTCGAGATTGAGTACCACGCGCGTGCGGCCATTGGCTTCGGCCGCGATCACGGTGTCCACACCGTTGGTGCCGACATCGATTCTGCGAGAGGTCAGTGCCACGCTGGTGTTGGGCAGATCGAGCGAAATGCGCGCGGGTTTGTCGACGGTAAAGGCCAGCGGCTCGGGCGCCGGACCGGACAGATGCAGGGTCACCTGCAGCTGGTTGGCATTGAGTTTCTGGACGTCGATCGACTGCAGCTGGTTGGGCGCAGCCGCACTGGCATCGGCGCTGGCGTCGGCAGCGTGCGCGCTGATTCCAGCGAGCATGCCGGTAGCCCACAACAGGGCAACCCAGCGGATGGATCCGCGCAGCATTTGGGGGATGAACCGTTTCATTCGATGTATCTCCGTGCCGATCATTCGTTCAGACCTAAAGCCGCGGGCCGTTCGATGTAGCCGCCCAGTCCGTCCGGAATGATCTCTACCAGTGCGATTTTTGACGGCGAAATATTGGTGATCTTGCCGTCGTTGGTGCCTGCGTGCTCTCCGACCACCACACGGTGCACCCGGCCGTCCTTGGTCTGGACCAGGCCGAAGTTGTTGCCGTTGAGGTTGAGGGTGCCGACCATCTTCAGCGTATCGAGAGAAAACTGTTCGAGGTAATCGCGATTGCGATGACTGTCCGGGCGCACACCGCCGGGACCGCCCGCGCCGCCGGGCACGAACGGCGAGCGTTTGTCCTGGTCGGCGTAGTTGAAGGCCTCGTAAGGCTTGATCTCCGGCAGCGGCTCGACGCGGCCGCCCGGTTCTTTTTTGGTGGCATCGATGAAACGATCGAGGTCCGAATCGCGTCCACTGCAGCCGGCCAGCAGACCGGTCGCCAGCGCCGCCGCAGCCGCCCATTTAACGATCGATCGGTATCGCGTGCGCATCACTTCAGCTTCCATGACGTTTCGCATCGTCGGCCTTTTTCCGGTCCGCTTCCGCCGCGGCGAGTTCGTCATCATCGAGATAGCGATAAGTCTTGGCGGTGACATCGAGCTGCAGCTGATCGAAGCCGGGGGCCTTGTCGATCGGCGTAATCGTGATGTCGTGCAGCGTGACGATTCGCGGCAGCGCCGCGATGCCGCTGACGAAGGCGCCGAAGTCGTGATAGGTCCCGGTCAATGTGATCTTGATGGGCAGCTCGGCGTAGAAGTCCTTCTTGGCTTCGGTACCGGGCTGGAACAGTTTTTCCTGCAGCGCCGCGGCCAGGCCCGTCTGGGAAATGTCCACCAGCAGGTTCGGCACCTCGGTCTTGCTCGGAAGCTGCCGCAGCAGGGCACCGAAGGATTTCTCGATGTCCGCGAGCTGCTGCTTGTAGAGCTGCAGGTTGACGGCCTTGGCATGCTTGGTATGGAACTCGTTGCGCAGCGCCTGTTCCTGGTCTTGACGTTTCTGCAGATCGGGCATTCGATCCTGCCAGACGAAGAAGTAAATCAGCGCCAGTGCCACGATCACGAAACAGACCGCTGCGGCCAGGGCCCGTACCGCGAACGGCCAGCGGCCTGGATCACGCGGATCTAAGCCGCGCAGTTCCTCGATCAGGTTCATTTGTTGCTCCCTGAAGAGGTGCGGATCGGCCGCTTGGGAGCGTTGCTTTCATCGTCGGAGGCGACGCTGACCTGGGTGGCATCCAGCACAAAGTGGCTGCCGCCGGTGTTGTCCTTCGCCGTCTCGACTACCTCGAGTTCCGGATTGCGCAGCCATTGCGAAGCCGAGATGTTGCGCATCAGCGTCGACACGCGCGTGGAGGACTGCGCGATGCCTTCAAACTTGAGTTTGGTGCCGGTCTCCTTGATCGAGGTCAGGTAGGTGCCATCGGGCATTGCCTTGACCAGTTCATCGAACAGGTGCACGACTTCCGGCCGCGAGCGCTGCAGCTTCTCGATGATCTGCATGCGCGCGATGAAGCGCTGCTTCTGCGCTTCGAGGTCATTGATCTCTTCAATCTGTTTGTCGAGCACCTTGATTTCGCCCTTCAGCCGCTCGTTGCGCTGGTCCTGGGCGTCGATCATGGCGCCGAGCAGCAGGTACGCCGCGAAGGCCACCACCGCGGCCGCGCCGGCTGCGACACCAAGGGCGACGAAGAAGGCGAGTTTGCGTTCGCGGCGCTGTTGCTCGCGCCAGGGAAGCAGGTTTATACGAGGCATTAGTCAAAGCTCCGCAGGGCGAGACCACAGGCCGTCAGGAGTGCCGTGGCATCGCGCTGCACGGCCTGGGCACGGGCCCGCGAGGAGAGTTTCATCTGCCCGAGCGGATCGCCGCGCTCGGCACTGATGCCGACGCGGCTTTGCACCACGTCGGCCACCCCCGGAATGTTGGCGCAGCCGCCGCAGATCAGAATCTTGTCGGGTTGCTCGCGCCCGGAACCGGAGGCCAGGTAGAACTGCATCGAGCGGCTGACCTGCTGGGTCATATCGTCGATGAACGGATCGAGCACCTCGGCCTGGTAGTTGCCGGGCAGACCGCCTTCCTTCTTGGCGCGTCCGGCCTCTTCCATCGACAGTCCGTAGGTGCGCATGATTTCTTCGGTGAGCTGCTGGCCGCCGAAGGCGAAGTCGCGCGTATAGACGACCTTCAGGTTCCGCAGCACGCTGAAAGTGGTGCTGCTGGCGCCGAAGTCGACCACCGCGACGCTGTGGTCGATGCCGCCATCGGGCATCTGGTGCGTCATGAGGCGGCAGGCGTTCTCGAGCGCGAAAGCTTCGACATCGACGATGCGGGTGGTAAGGCCCGCGGCGACCACCGCGGAGCGGCGCTGCGCGACGTTATCGGTGCGCGAGGCCACGAGCAGCACGTCGATGGATTCCGCGTCCTTTTCCGATGGACCGATCACCTCGTAGTCGTAGCTGACTTCATCCATCGGAAACGGGATGTACTGGTCGGCCTGCATCTCGACCTGGGCTTCGAGTTCAGAGTCGCGCAATCCGCGCGGCATCTGGATGACCTTGGTAATGGCCGCATCACCGCTGATCGCGATGGCCGCCTCGTGACTTTTGGCGCCGGAGCGCTTCACCGCACGCCGAATGGCCTCGCCGACCGCTTCCGGATCGACCAGGGTTTTCTCGTTCATGGAGTTCGGCGGGGTCGGCTCGGCGGCGTAGGACTCCACCCGATATTCCCCCCCGACCATCGCCAATTCGATCAGCTTGATGGACGACGTGGTGATATCCAGGCCGAGCAGCTGCCGATATTTACGCGAAAATAGCAACACTTTTTCCCTGACCTTTCAGTAGGCTGCGCGACTTTTTAGGAGACCCTGTCGAGCTTTGTCGCAATATATAACAGACATAAGTTAAATACGACTAAGGCCCGCCCGACCACCTTGCTGGTCCACACTCACCTTAAACTGCGAGTGGAATCACCGGCCGTGAAGTACATCTAAGTTCTTAGGA
>CAWFVL010000013.1:0-126237 GCA_963819195.1 uncultured Gammaproteobacteria bacterium | reverse complement strand
AATCAGCGCTTCATGGCCTCGAAGAATTCCGAGTTCGCCTTGGTGTCCTTCATTTTGTCGAGCAGGAACTCGATCGCGGCCAGTTCATCCATCTGGTGCAGCAGCTTGCGCAGGATCCACATTTTCGCCAGTTCACCCGGATCGGTCATCAGCTCTTCCTTGCGCGTGCCCGAACGGTTGATGTTGATGGCCGGGAATACGCGCTTCTCGGCGATACGGCGGTCCAGGTGGATCTCCCTGTTGCCGGTGCCCTTGAATTCCTCGTAGATGACATCGTCCATTTTAGAGCCGGTATCGATCAGCGCGGTGGCGAGGATCGTCAGGCTGCCGCCTTCCTCGATGTTGCGCGCGGCACCGAAGAATCGCTTCGGACGCTGCAGTGCGTTGGCATCGACGCCACCCGTGAGCACCTTGCCCGATGAGGGCACCACGGTGTTGTAGGCGCGCGCCAGGCGCGTGATCGAGTCGAGCAGGATCACGACATCCTTCTTGTGCTCGACCAGGCGTTTGGCCTTTTCGATGACCATCTCGGCGACCTGCACATGGCGTGCGGCCGGCTCGTCGAAGGTGCTGGAGACCACTTCGCCCTTGACGGTGCGCTGCATCTCGGTGACCTCTTCCGGCCGCTCGTCGATGAGCAGCACGATCAGGATCACCTCGGGATGATTCCAGCTGATCGAGGTCGCGATGTTCTGCAGCAGCATGGTCTTGCCGGCCTTGGGCGGCGAAACGATCAGGCCGCGCTGGCCCTTGCCGATCGGCGCCACCAGGTCGATGGTACGAGCGGTCAGATCCTCGGTGCTGCCATTGCCGCGCTCGAGCTTCAGACGCTTGGTCGGATGAAACGGCGTCAGGTTTTCGAACAGCACCTTGTTGCGGGAGCTGTCGGGCGAGTCGTAGTTGATCTCACCGACCTTGAGCAGCGCGAAAGTAGCGCTCGCCGTCCTTGGGCGGACGAATCAGTCCGGAAATCGTATCGCCGGTGCGCAGGTTGAAACGGCGGATCTGGCTGGGCGAGACGTAGATATCGTCCGGGCCGGCCAGGTAGGAGCCGTCGGCCGAGCGCAGGAAACCGAAGCCGTCCTGCAGGATCTCGAGCACGCCGTCGCCGTAGATGTCCTCCCCATTGCGCGCATGCGCCTTGAGGATGGAAAAAATGATGTCCTGCTTGCGCGAACGGGCGACGTTCTCCAGGCCCATGGAGTCGGCCATCTTCACCAGTTCGTGAATCGGCTTGGCCTTGAGCTCCGTCAGGTTCATCGACTTGCGCGATGCGGCGAGCTCCGCCGGGCTGATGACCTCGGCATCGTCCTCGCCGATCGGCTCGAGCTCCATTACGTCGTCTGGGCGGCCGTTGCCGCGATTGCCATCGCGGTTGCCGTGACGCGGACCCTTATTATTGTTGTTGTTATTGTTGTTCTGTGGCCGATTGCGGCCCTGATTACCGAGGTAGCCTCTCACAGGTGTTGATCCAGAAATGTTGCAAGTTGGGATTTGGATAGCGCCCCGACTTTCTGCGCTTCGACCGAGCCGTTCTTGAACAGGATCAGCGTCGGGATGCCGCGAATGCCGAATTTCGGCGGGGTCTGCGGATTCTCGTCGATATTGAGTTTTGCGATGCGCAGCCGGTCTTTGTACTCGGACGCGATCTCGTCCAGGATCGGCGCGATCATCTTGCAGGGGCCGCACCATTCGGCCCAAAAATCCAGCAGTACCGGCTTTTCAGCCTTGAGGACGTCCTGATCAAAGCTGGCGTCCGAGGTGTGCACAATGTGCTCGTTACTCACGCAGTTGAGCCTCCGTTGAGGGGAGAAAACCTAGTATTTTGGGGCAGAAAGCGAAATTAGAAGATGGGATAAGAGTATTGACCCGACTGAATATATTGGCAGCGGTGCCCACACCGAGCCCCGAAAAAGCCGTCTAACGGTTACACTAGTAAGGTTGGTACGTCAGAGGGCTGAAGCGGCTGCAGACAGAACGACCGCCGATGCCGATATTTTTGCCCTTTCCGGGGCGCTTTGCAAGTCTTACGGTGCGCATGAGTCAATGACCGACCTGTCGCCGTTTGAGGACATCAAGAAACGTAGTAATGAGTGATGAACATCTCAGTTCCCTGACCTACCAATCCCTGCCCCTGGCAG
Source organism: uncultured Gammaproteobacteria bacterium (assembly GCA_963819195.1). Classification (GTDB taxonomy): domain Bacteria; phylum Pseudomonadota; class Gammaproteobacteria; order Steroidobacterales; family Steroidobacteraceae; genus FEN-1191. The sequence continues at coordinate 124,096 of CAWFVL010000013.1, read as the reverse complement.
CCTCGCTGATGCAGGGCATCGTAGATGCCGGATTCGTGTTCTGCACGCCGATTCAGGCGCAAACCCTGCCGATAGCGCTGCAGGGACGCGATGTAGCCGGCCAGGCGCAGACCGGCACGGGCAAGACCGCGGCATTCCTGGTGGCGCTGTTCCAGGGTCTGCTGACGAGGCCGCCGCCGCCGGGACGGCAAGCCACCTCGGTCCGCGCGCTGGTCGTGGCGCCGACTCGCGAACTGGCGGTGCAGATCCATAAGGATGCGGCGGTGCTCGGCAAGCACACGGGGCTGAAGCTCGCGGTGGTGTTTGGTGGCACCGACTACGAGAAACAGCGCCAGATCGTCTCCGAAGGCGTCGACGTGCTGATCGGCACGCCCGGCCGCATCATCGACTACTTCAAGCAACACGTGTTCGATTTGCGCCACGCGCAGGTGCTGGTACTCGATGAAGCCGATCGCATGTTCGATCTGGGCTTCATCGCCGACATCCGCTTCATCCTGCGCCGGCTGCCGCGCCCCGAACAGCGGCAATCTATGCTGTTTTCCGCGACGCTGTCCCAGCGTGTGCTCGAGCTGGCCTACGAGCACATGAATAATCCCGAGCTGGTGCGGATCGAACCGGACAAGGTCACGATCGATCGGATCCGGCAGGTGATCTACTTTCCCGCCATGGAGGAGAAGATCCCGCTGCTGATCGGGCTGCTGCGCGAGACTGAAGCGCATCGCACGATGGTGTTCGTCAACACCCGCCGCATGGCCGAGCGTCTGGAAGCTTCATTGCGTGCCAACGGCTTTGCCGCCCAGGCGCTGTCCGGTGATGTGCCGCAGAACAAGCGGCTGCGCTTCCTGCGGCAATTCCACGAAGGCGAACTCGCGGTGCTGATCGCCACTGACGTGGCGTCTCGCGGGCTGCATATTCCCGATGTCAGCCACATTTTCAATTTCGATCTGCCGCAGGACGCGCCCGACTACGTGCACCGCATCGGCCGCACGGCACGCGCCGGCGCGGATGGCGATGCCATCAGTTTTGGCTGCGAGGAGTACGCCATCTCGCTGCCGGACATCGAGGAATACATCGGCCGCAAGATTCCGGTGGCGTCCGTGGATCCTGCACGGCTACCCAAGATCGAACCCGCTCCGCCCATGGAAGAGTCCGATCGACCGCCGTTCCGCGGCGGCAGACCCGGTGGTCCCAGGGGCGGTCAGCGCAGTGGCCGGCCGGGCGGCAGTCCTGGAGGGGCTCGCGGCGGCCATAGCCGGCGCGGATCGCAGCGCTCAGGGCGGTAGGCTCAAGCCAGGCTCCAACAGCTCGGCTACCGAGTCGACCGAGGGGAATTCCTGTTGCGTGCGCGCGGCGCCCGAGCTGTCGGGCTTTTGCACCGCATAGATCAAGCCGATGCCCGCGGCGCGCGCGGCGCGCAGCACGCTCAGGCTGTCATCGACGAACAGGCTGCGCGCGGGGTCGAAGGTCTCGACCTTGGCAAGTTCGCTCCAGAACCGCGGATGCTCCTTGGGCGCGCCGAATACATGTGAGCTGAAGCGCGCATCGAAGAAGCTGGTCACGTCCGTGCATTCATCCTTGATCGCAAGCGTAGCCGGATGCGCATTCGTGATCAGCACCAGCCGCTTGCGCAGCGCGCGCACGCGCTGCAGGAATTCACGGGCCCCGGGCAGCCAGCGGATGCCGTGCGCCAGGTCCTGCTTGAGGGCGCGAATGTCCAGTTCGAGCTCCCGGCTCCAGAACTCGATGCAGTACCAATCGAGTGTGCCTTCGCGCGCCGCGAATCGCGGCCGCAGCGCAATCTGCGCCTGTTCGAGCGTGATCTCCCGCCGACGCGCCCAGGCCGCCGGCACCTGCTGGCCCCAGAAATGGCTGTCGAACGCGAGATCGAGCAAAGTGCCGTCGAGATCGAGCAACACGGTGTCGATCTGGCGCCACTGCGCGCCGCTGAGAATCGGGGGTTTCATGGTGTCGGCTATGATAGTGCGATGAGTGTGTGGCCATGAACGCGAATCTGGGCACCCGGCAGCTGGCGGACTGGCTGCCGACCGTCATGGATATCGCCGACAGCGCCGGGCGGGAAATCATGCGCATTTACCGCACCGCTTTTGGTGTCACGCTCAAGGACGATCGCTCGCCGCTGACCGAGGCGGATCTGGCCGCACAGCGCATCATCGCCGCAGGTCTCGGATCGCTGACACCCGATATTGCGATGCTCGGCGAGGAGTCGCCGCCGCAGCAGTTCGAACATCGCCACCAGTGGCCGCGATTGTGGCTGGTCGATCCGCTCGATGGCACGCGCGAGTTCGTCAAACGCAATGGTGAATTTACCGTCAATATCGCGCTCGTGGAGCACGGCGAGCCGGTGCTCGGCGTGGTGCATGCACCGGCGCGCGAGGTGATGTATGCGGCGGCCCGCGGTGGCGGTGCGTTTCGGCGCGATGCCGGCGGCTCGCGCAAGGCGCTGCACGTCCAGGCCGATGCTCCCGCGACCCTGCGCGTGCTGGGTAGCCGCTCGCATGGCGATGCGGTACTCGATCGGCTGGTCGACCGCCTGGGCAAGCACGAGCGCATCAGCGTCGGCAGCGCGCTGAAGTTCGGCCTGCTGGCCGAGGGCAGCGCCGATCTGTACGTGCGGCGCGGCCCGACCTCGGAGTGGGACACGGCCGCAGGACATGCGGTGGTGCTCGAAGCCGGGGGCCGGGTCGTGGACCTTGCCGGCGTGCCGCTGCGCTATAACGCTCGTGACACTATGATCAATCCCTCATTCATGGCCTACGCCGACCGCTCGCGCGACTGGCCTGCGCTGCTGTCGGGCAACTGAAACGCATGTACGAACGCATCGATCTGCACACGCACAGCAACTGTTCCGACGGCGCGCTCTCGCCCGCTGCCCTGGTCGCTCTGGCCGTGGCTCGGCGCGTCGAATTGCTGGCGCTGACCGATCATGACTCGATCGGTGGCTGCGAGGCGGCCCGCGCCGCCTGCGCCGGTACCGCCGTTCGTTTCGTCGCCGGCGCAGAACTGTCCTGCCAGTGGCGTGACCGCGAGATTCACGTGGTCGGCCTGGAGCTCGATATCGCCGATGCCGGGCTGGAAGCCCATTTCGCCGCACTGCTCGAGCGCCGCCGCGAACGCATGCTGGCCATGACGCAACGGCTGGCACGCGCCGGCCTGCCCGGTCCAAGACTTGCCGAAATGACGCTGTCGGTACCGCTGCCGACCCGGACGCATCTGGCGCGCGCGCTGTGCGAGCTGGGGATTGCCGATGACGTGCAGCAGGCCTTCGATCGCTGGCTCAAGCGTGGCCGGCCCGGTTATGTCGCGGCAGAATGGCCGACACTGGAAACGGCCGTGCAGCGCATTCGCAGCGCCGGCGGATTTCCGGTACTGGCACATCCGCACCGTTACCAGATGTCGCACGGCGTGCTGCGCGAGCTGGTGGCGGAGTTCAAGGCCGCCGGTGGCTTGGGGCTGGAAATCAGCCTGCCTGGCATGGCGGCGGGCGACGCCGATCGTGCTGCCTCGCTGGCGCGTCGTTTTGGACTCGAGGGCTCGGTGGGATCCGACTTCCACGAGCCTGATTTACCTTGGCGGCCGCTCGGCCGCTTCGCTAAGCTACCCGACCTGATTACACCCATTGCGGCCCGGCTCGAGCCGTGAGCGATATCAGCGGATGAGCGATCAGGAAGATAACGTCGACCGCGAGCTGTTCCGCAACATCGAGAAGCTCCGGGGGCTGCGCATCGAGCATCGCGACCTCGATGAAGTCATCTCGCGGCTCTCGATGGACATTCACATCGACGAGCTGCAGCTCAAGCGCCTCAAGAAGCGCAAGCTGGCGCTCAAGGACCAGATCCTGAAGCTCGAAAGCCAACTGATCCCGGACCTGAACGCCTGATGCCAAACGAAAGCGCCGGCGCGCTCCAGGCCCTGCTGACGGCCATCACCAGCGGGGAGACCTGGCTGCAGGCAGCCGCGATCGGCGCGGCGCTGATGAGCGCGCTGCTGGCCTCCCACCGGCTGAATCTGTCGCGTCCACAGCGCGCCGCCCTGATCGGGGCGCGAGGCGCCCGTGCACGCCTGACCGAGATCGGCGTCATCGAAGCGCCGGTGGTGCTGGCACTGCTGATCCTGCTGATACTGCGCACTCTGATCGCCGCGGCGGGTGGCTCGGTGCACCTGCTCGATATCGCCATGGAGATGGCGGCGACGCTGATCCTGGTGCGCCTTGGCATGTACCTGCTGCGTCTCGGGCTGGGTCCCGGCTCGTGGATGCGCAAATGGGAACAGCCGCTGACGCTGATCATCTGGATTGGGATCTCGTTTCAGCTGATCGGCTGGTTCGAAGCCATTCAGAACACGCTGAATGACATCAACCTGCTGCCGGGCCGGGGCCAGTTCACTCTCTGGGCGCTGCTCAAGGGACTGGTGATCATCAGCGCCTTCGTGCTGGTCACCAGCGTGCTGGCGCGGGCGCTCGAGCGGCGCATCATGACGATCGAGTCGATCGCGCTGTCCACCCGCATCGGCATCAACAAATTCAGCTATTTCTTCCTGGTGGGGCTGGGCGTCCTGCTGGGCATCAATGCCGCCGGTGTCGACCTGACCGCGCTCACGGTGCTTACCGGCGCGGTCGGCCTGGGCCTGGGATTCGGCCTGCAGTCCATCGCCAGCAATTTCGTCAGCGGCTTCGTGCTGCTGATGGACAAGTCGATCAAGCCCGGTGATGTCATCAGTTTCACGGGCATGCCGGGCACCAGCACCGAGAGCTTCGGCTGGGTACAGGCGCTGCGCGGGCGATACGTGGTGGTGCGCGATCGCGACGGCGTCGAGACGCTGGTACCTAACCAGAGCCTGATCACCAATCCGGTCATCAACTGGAGCTATTCGGATCGCAAGGTGCGATTGAAGCTGCCGGTACGCATCAGCTACAACGACGATCCCGAAAAGGCGCTCGCCATCCTGATGCACGCGGTGGAGGATCATCCGCGCATCCTGCACGAGCCGGCACCAGTCTCGCGCCTGATGCAATTCTCCGATCACGGCATGGACCTGGAACTGCGCTTCTGGATCGCCGATCCGGAGGCCGGCGTCAACAACGTGCGCTCGGACGTCAATCGGCTGATCTGGCGTCTGTTCCGTGACTCGAAGATCACCATTCCCATGGCGCAGCGCGAGGTTTTCATCCGGCACGAACCGCCGCCGCTATGAGGCCGGCGCATACGATTCCGGACGAGGATCTGGAATTTGAGGTCATGCGAGCCACGGGCCCCGGCGGACAGAACGTCAACAAAGTGGCGACCGCGGTGCGCCTGCGGTTCAATCTCGTGGGCACTGCGGCGCTCGCTCCAGCGGTCAAATCACGGCTGCGCGCGCTGGCCGGACACCGGGTGAACGCCGCGGGCGCACTTTTGATCAGCGCCCGCAACCATCGCACCCAGGAAGGTAACCGCCGCGAGGCGCTGGCGCGGCTCGAGGAGCTGATCGCGCGCGCCAGCGTCGAGCCCAAGAAGCGCCGCGCAACGCGCCCCACCAAGGGCTCGCAGCAGCGCCGCATGGAACACAAGACCCAGCACAAGCGTCTCAAGCAGCTGCGTGGGCGCATACGCGATGAGTGAAAAAGTCGGAACCGGCTGACGCCGGTTTGCTGCCTGCGCGCACGGCCGCAGCCCCCGCTCAGCGCTAGAGTCTGGCCATGATTCGTAAACTCAATTCGGGCAAATACCGGCTCTACTCGCGCAAGAACGATCCACGCACCGGCAAGCGGCGCAATCTGGGGACCTTCAACACCCGCGCCGCGGCCGAGAAGCACGAACGCGCGGTGCAGTTCTTCAAGCGCGGGGGTTGAGCCGGTAACGCAGCGGGATGATGGGCTAGACTCCGGCGATGTCGGCCCAGCCCCGCATTCGCCATTACAGCTTCGCCGCCATGGCGCGGACGGATGCGGGCACGCTGGTGCTCGGCAGCATGCCCGGCGCGGCATCACTGGCCGCCGGCCAGTACTACGCCTATCCGCACAATCAGTTCTGGCCGATCATGGAGGCAATTTGCGGTGCGGGACGCGCCCTGCCCTATGCGCTTCGTCTGGCGCGGCTCGAAGAACACCGGATAGCGCTTTGGGACGTGTTGCAGTCCTGCGTGCGTCCCGGCAGCCTCGATTCCGCGATCGAGGCCTCGAGTGCCGAGCCGAACGATATTCCGGCGCTGCTGCGCTCGCACGCGCAGATCAGTCGCATCTGCTGCAATGGCGGCACGGCCTACCGCGAACTGCTGCGGCATTTCGGTCCGGAATTGGCACGTGATTTCCCGCATGTCACGACCCTGAGACTGCCCTCGACGAGTCCCGCCCATGCGGGCATGCCATTGGCGGCCAAGCTTTCGGTCTGGAAGGCGGCAGTACAGCCCGCGTTTTAGGTTGGAAAGAACGCGCGTTGTACGAGCCAGACCAGTGCCAATGTGGCAATCGCGGCAGAGCCCCAAGGCAAGACCGTGCGTCGATACAGGAGCTGCTTGCGAAAGCAGTACACCGCGGGCATGACGAGCAGCACCACTGCCAGCTGCCCGGTTTCGATTCCAAGATTGAAAGCCAGAAGGGACAGCAGCCGTGCCCCGTGCGGCAGACCCATATCCGCGAGCACCGAGGCGAAGCCAAAGCCGTGCAGCAATCCGAAGGCGAAGGCGATGCGGGCGCGGCTTTCCGTGAATACGGGAAAGACGTTATTCAGTGCCGCGGCGATAATCGATGCGGCGATGGCAGATTCGGTCAATCGGCTGGGCAGGCGCACGACATCGAATGCAGCCAGCGACAGCGTCAGTGAGTGCGCCAGCGTGAAGGCCGTGACGATCTTGAGGATGCTCATGAAGGCAGGCCGCGCCCGGGGTACGGGCCGCCACTGACCGTTTTCACGCAACAGCACGGCCGGCAACAATAGCGACAGCAGAAACAGCAGATGATCGATACCGCTCCAGATGTGCCAAACACCGGCCCGTAGGTACTCTCCGGCGGCCTGCCACGGCGAGGGATCATCAAGATCGAACGCTTGCGCCCCGGCGGCACCCCCGAGCACCGCGGTCTGAACCGCGTCGTGCGCACGAAGGCTGAGCAGTCCGCGGTGCGAGGGATCCTCCTCGCGCAGCAGGCTGTAGTCGATGCGCAGGCGCGCGAATTCCCGTCCGCAATCGGCAGCGAGCGGCAGCCAGAGATAGGCGCCATCGACGCGCTGGTTCACCTGAACCGGGCCGACGCTGAGGGTACAGGCGCCCTCCGCGCCCAGCAGGTGCAGATGAGCCCCTACATAGGACTGGAGTGCGGATTGGGCCGCGCGCAGTTCGCCCCAGCTGACCTTGCCGTCGCGATCGCGATCCAGACCGACCGCGAGTTCGCCGTCGCGAATCGCCAGTTCCAGCGCGCCGGTGACGCGGGCATGCTCGACCTCAAGACTCAGAAATCCGTTGCTGGCGATGTGGGCCTGAGCCATCGGACCCACCGCAAGCAAAGTCAGAACCGCCAGCGCGGCCCGAAAGGATACAAACCCGCGCGATCGCTTCATCGCATTACCAGCGAGGCCGCGGAGGCGGCGGTCAGACGCGCATCGCTGAGGCCGGTTCTGCGTACGAATTCGAGCGCCGGCTCTGCCGCATCGGGCTTGCCGGCGGCGCGTGCGGCCGCGACCAGGACCAGGATATCCTCGGGTTCGCGCTGCACTTTCCAGTTCTCGCGCGCCGCCTCGAGCGCGAGCTGCGGCTGATGTTCGACTTCAAGCAGGAATCGCGCCTGTTCACGCCGGTGTACGGACTCTCCCCGCTGCAGTTCGGCGCTGAATGCCGCTTGCAATCGGGCGCTGCTCAGCGGCAGCGCGGGATCGTGCAACTGCTGTTGCGCAATCGCGATTCGCAGCAACAGCGGCTCGAAACTCTCCATGCCGCGCAGCAGCTCCAGTGCCTCGGCATCGTTTCCCTCGCGCAGCAACAGATCCGCATACGCGGTGCGCACATAGACATCGCCGGGCAGGAGATCGAGGTCGCGTTTGAACCAGCGCCGGGCCTCATCATCGCGCCCCAAGCGCACCGCCATCTCGCCAAGCTCTGAGTACAGCCAGGATTTCTCCGCGTTGAGCCATCCCTGCGACGATACCTGCAGCAACGCCGCGTAGGCTGCATCGAGATGACCGTCCAGGCCGCGAACGCTCTGACTGCAAAGCGCGGCCAGTGACGCATCGACGCTGCGCCCGAACCGATCACAAGCCGCGCTCGCTTCCGGGTAGCGCCCCAGCACGCGCAGAATCGTCGCCTTTGTCAGCCAGGCCTGCGGATCATCGGGTCGGGCGGCCAATGCGAGCTCGAGCGTCTGCAGCGCCGGCTCAAACTCATGCCGGCTCTGCTGCACGGTCGCGTGCAGCACCAAGGCGTCGACAGAGGGCGGCCGATGCTCCAGCCATGGCGCCAGCACGGCGTCCGCGTAGCCGAGGAAACGAAGATCGCCCGAGAGCCGCGACTGCTGGATATAGAACTGCGCCAGCGGCACGGCCACATCCACTCGGTCTCGCGCCAGGCGCCGGGCTGTCAGATCCGCGAAATGCGCGCCGGCAGGCAACTCGGCCAATATCACCGCGTCGGTATCCGGCACGTATGGATCCGCACGTGCCACGCTCATTGCCACTACCAACCACGCCGCCAGCGCGCAGTTCACACGCCACAGCAGGCGCCGACCGCGCGCGAGGCGCGGTCGGCTTGCCAAAGGCTTCACGTGCCGTCGACGACCGTGGGTTCCCCGGTCTCATCGTCGGCCGGCGTCAAGGCCACAGCCCCGCCATCGACCTGAAATGGGGCTGAGGTCTCCGATGTCTTCCGAGCAAGAGCGAGCACATCGGCTGTATTGAGCTCTGTGGTCGCCGGTCCCGGATTACTGACCGCCGGGGGGAAGGGAGTGGTGGTGCCGTCTGACCCGCAGGCAGCCAGCGCCAGGCATCCAAATGCCGTGGCGCCCGCGAGCGTTTTTGTTTTGTCTTTCATGGTACTGACCTCACTCCGTCGCGCTGACCGGCGAGCCGGCAATTGGCGTGTTCAGATAAGGAAATGCCGGCAGGTACATGGTGGGATCGGGTTCGGCGCCGTCCTCATAACCTAATTGGCGCGATGCATCCGAGGCGGGGTCGGGATCCATCGAGCTGCCATCGAAGGGGCTCAGCAATGCGCCCATCGCAGCGCGCAGTGTGATGTCGACCACGTCATCGATGGGGCGACGTCCATTCGGAAAGCCGCTCAGATCCCCACCGAGCACACCCAGGTCATTCTGCGAGGCTATCGGCGTCACGGGGATGGTCGTGTTGAGGCGAAGTTCCTCGGCCGGTACGACGTTGGCGGGCTTGTTCAGGCCGGCGACACCGGTCAGGAATACTGCCTCCAGGTCAGTGCGCGGATAGACATTCGGTGCCACGACACCCGCACTGCCAAACAGCGCCTGGAGCAGCACCGGTAGCGACGGATTGGTCACGTAGTCGGCGAATTGAGCATCGCCAGAGGGGCTCGAGCCGTTCCATCGGTCTTTGTCGGGCAGTCCGATCACCAGCTCATTGACCAGCGGCATACCCAGGCGCGAGACCTGCAGCCATGATCCACCTGCAATTTCCGCACCGGTAGGAGTGGTTACCGCCCCGACGCTGCCCACGCTCTTGGCACTCTGCGGCACCGGGTTGAGCACCATGGCCTGCCGCAGGCTCGCAGTGGTGTAGCCACCGATGATCTTGTTTGAAGCACTGGTCAGACAGGCGGCCGGCACTTCCAATTCCAGCGCGGTCACGTTGTAGCCTGCCAGGGAATTGGGCACGTAGTTGCGGCCGTTGGTCCCGGTCGGTGCCAGCTGAGCCGCCGGGTACTTTACGTTCACGAGGTCGAAGGTCTCGCCGAGATTCACCACGAAAGGATCCTGGCGTTGCCCGACGAATACCCTGCCCGGCGCACTGCAGCCCGGAATCGTGATGGGGTAAATGAATTGAGCCGCGTAGGTCGCGTAGTTGGGAATCGACTTTGCGCCTATGTTGTCCAGCGGCTTGGCGAAAGTCAGCGCACCTGATGCCGCATTGACGATAGGAGTCGCGGTGCCGGTGCGGCGGTCGCCCTTGACCATCGTCAATGTGTAGGACTGAGAGACATTCTGCGTGGCTCCGCCGGGACCGGTAATCGGGCCGGTATTGACCAGTGGCACTGGAATCGATTTGCCGCCTGCCGTGACGGACAGGCCCTGAGTCGTGGTCGTGAATCTGAACTGAAAGGTCGTATCGGCAACGCCCGATCCGGTGCTGTCTATCGAGATTTCATACAGCGCATTGTCGTCCAGAAAGAAGTAGTTAGGCCCGCCCTGTGGATCCTGCAACGGCTGATAGTTGGCAATTAGTGTTACGTATCCGGTGCGGCCGGCCTCGTAACTGTTGAACATGTAGAAATCGGTGCCGTCCACTTTGGGACGGGTGGTGATGAAAGGCGCTTCCCGATGGCTGGATGCCATGGCGCTGCCGGTCACGCAGGCGGCGATGACCGCCAGCCACGTTCGACCGTGGTTCGTCTTGATCATAGTTTTTTCCCCAAAGTTGGTGAATCAGTCGGCACTGGTTGTTTGAAGCCATACGAACCAGATGCTGATTCGGATGCATTGCGCCGGAGGATTTTTACGTCCCCAGGGCCGGCGTCTCGCGCCGGCGGGGGGGTCAGAGCGCGAAATGCCTGGCGATCGTAAAGCGCGCCGCGCGCGGTTCGAGCGGATGCTGGTGCACGTCTGCGCGTCCGTCCGGGTACATGTCGCGCTCTGATTGCAGCCGATCGACGTACCAGAATTCCGCCGCCGCGGCGCCGCTGTCGAACAGATTGTAAATGCCAAGTGTGACTGCCCAGCCCGAGGCAAACGCATGCCGCACATTGAGATTCAGCTCGCCGAAGCCGTGACCGCCGACCTGTCCGAAGGCCGTTGGTGCGTCGGCGCAGGAGTGTGCGACGCCGGGGAAGTCCCGGACCGCGGCGGCGTTGACGCAGGGTCCTGAGGAGAGCGGATAGTTTCCCAGATAGCGGAAGTCCACGCCCGCGCTCCAGCCCCAAAGATCAGTCACATACAGCGCCATCGACCCGGTCGCGACCGGCGCATCCGTGATGTAGGTGCCCAGATGTCCAGTGCCGTCGTCGAACGGACGCGTGAAACGCGTGTGATCGCCGGAGTAGCTTCCGTAGATCTCGAGCCAGCGGTTGACCTGGTAGGTAAGATTGACCTCGTAGCCGTAGCGGCGGCTCGGCGGTCCCGCGGTGTCCTGACCGATGTCCGGGTTGAGGATGGTCTCCGACTGCTGCCACAGATTGTAGATGCCCAGCGTCGCGACGAAGTCGGGTCGCACAGCGGCGCGTAATCCCACTTCCTGGCCGTCCTGTTTGGCAAGCAGTGGCGTGTGCGGCAGCCCGAGACTCACGCTCGTGTCCTGATTCACGCCACGCAGGTCGGCACTGTGAAATCCCTGCCCTGCGCTCAGGTAGAACTCGAGAGATTGGTTCGGTGAATAAATCAGGCTTGCCTTGGGCTGCAGCAATGACTGCGCAGCCGTTCCGCCGTTGGTATATCCGGCCATCTCATGCAGCCGGGCCAGGTAGTCGATGTCGGTGCCATGCTGATAGTCATCACGCAGTCCAAGCACGCTGCGAATGGTCGAAGTCCATCTGGTGGTTGCCTGCAGGTATGCGGCGGCGCCGAACAGATACACGTCATCGGAATTGGAGAAGGAAGGAGGATCATCCTGCGTTGACAGCGGCACCTGGGCCTGGCTGGGCAGCCGTCCGACATCCAGCCAGTCATAGCGGGTGAGCACGCCGACGACCAGTTCGTTGTCGATCGGTCCCAGCGATACCGGCAACGTGTAGCTTGCCGCGCCGCCGACCACGCGGCGATTCTCGAACTGGTCTTCCTGATCGCCATGCACAGGATCGACCAGAAAGTGCGTGAAGTCATTGAACAGGTGCAGCTGGTTATATATGAAGTAGGTGCTGGCGGAAAACTGACCGACGCCTTCGGTCTGATGAATCTGCATGGAAAGACTGGCGCGCTGCGCACGGCCGCCGTCGGTCGGATCGAGCGTGCCGAAGCGGTTGGACACCAAGCCTTCCTCGATCGCACGCAGCGGGATGTCGGTCGTGTTGGTCCACAGCTGGTGATAGAACATCCCCGTAAACGAATAACCGTCGTGCTCATCGCCCTGGCTATAGCGCAGCACCGCATTCTGTCTGCGGGCATCATCCGGGGTCGTGAACGGACCGTCGTAGTGCTGCACTTCGGCGGCGGCCAGCAGCTTTCCGTCGCCCAGCGATTGGGTGCCCGCGGCGAATACGCGCTGATAGTCGAGCGTCCCTTCGGTGAGTGCGAGTTGATCGGGGATCGTGTCGCGATAGTCGATTTGCAATGACCCAACGGCGCCGAAGTCCCCGACCGTGGCGTAGTAGGGACCCTTGGTGTACCGAATGTCGTCGGCCAATTCGGGCAGCAGGAAGTTCAGATCCGTGTAGCCCTGCCCGTGCGCGTGAGTGGGCTGATTGATCGGCATGCCGTCCACGAACGTCGCCAGATCGGTACCGTGATCGAGGTTATAGCCGCGCATCAGGAACTGGTTTGCCTTGCCCTCGCCGCTGTGAAGGGTCACGATCAGGCCCGGGACCGTTTCCAGCACCTGGCCGGGACGATAGGCAGGGGTCTGCTGGATCTCCTGATCCACTATCACGCCTTCGCTGGCGGTCGAGGCCGAGCCAATAAGTTCGAGCCGCTCGGCCGTCACGGTAACTTCCGCAAGCGGTTGAGCGATTCCGCTGAGCAGTGTGCTGGCCGAATCCTCGGCCCGTGCCTCGGTGAGGAGCCACAATCCGCACGCGGCGCCCACGACGCCGAATGCGCGGCGCCGCGCACCACACCTCAGGCCGGGCGTTTCCGGGTCAGACTGATCCATCGGCGTGTTCGCTCCCCCAGGTCAGGTCCGCAAGGGCGCCGCGGATCGAGATAAGCCCAGCCTAAATTGTCATGCCCTCACTTTACGTCAGCGGAGGCGCAACGGATGCACCGACTAGGGATGCGTGACCTGGAGAATGCTGTGGCGGATCTGCTCGGACAGCACCAGCTGCGCATCGGCTGCCACGCGGACCAATATCTCATCGAAAACCAGCAAGCCTGATTCATTGGCGCGCACCACGCCGCGCGATCGCAACAGGTCGATGAAGTTCTCAAACAGGCTGCGATCGAAGAATTCCGGTGAGTTGAATCCATACAGCGCCGTCATGCGCCGCGCCATGAGCTGGCAGCGCTCCTCGAGCGCCTGCTGGGTCATCTGGCCGCTACCCGCACCGATCAGCAGTGCAATCGCCAGGTAGTAGCGCTCTATGGTCGCCACGGTAGTCTGCGCCAGCAGCGACAGCTGCATCGCAGCGATCGAGTCGGGTCCGGGGCGGCTCCAGCGCGGCTCATCGGCCCTGCTGTCGAGCAGTCCCAGCCCGGCAAGCGCTTCGAGAGTGCGCGCGACCACATCGGGCAGCTCGGCTTCGGACCAGCGCAGGAACAGCTCGGCCGCCACATACGGGTAAATGCGGCTGGCCAGTCGCTGCACATCCTCGGTCGCCATCGCGGAATTGGACAGGAAGCAGCAGGCGATCAGCGAGGGCATCGCGTACAGGTGCAACACATTGTTGCGCGTGTAGGTGGCCAGCACGGCATGCTCCGGGCTCATGCGCACGATGTCACCCGCGCGGTGCTGCTCGCGCGAGATGATCTTGAGCGTCAGGCCGTATTCCACGGCCTGCTGCGGCGTGGTCCGTGTCACGGTGACGCGATCGCCGTACGGCATCATGGCGAGAATCAACTGCATGATTTCGATCTGCCGGCGCAGATCGGACTCGAGCATCGCCTGGCGCGGCATCGACAGCAGAATCAGCGCCAGCAGGTTCACCGGCGTCACGGTGGCGGCGGCATTGATGTTGCGCATGATCGCCTGCGCGAGCTCCGCGACCAGGGCGCCAACCCAGGGCGGCCGGTTCTGGTCATCGAACACGTGCGAGCGCCAGCCGGCAGCATGGTTATCCAGCAGCGCATCGAGATAGATCGGCTCGCCCAGATTCACGTGCACTCGCCCCAGACGCTGGCGCGACAGCCGCCGCAGGCTGCGCAGCAGCCCGAGCACAGATTCTTTTTCCTTGGGCTTGCCCGAGAGCTCTCCGATATAGGTAGGCCCTTCGAGAATGCGTTCGTAGCCGAAATAGACGGGCAGGAATACCACTGGCCTGCGCGGTTCGCGCAGGTAGCTTCGCACCGTCATCGACAGCATGCCGGTCATCGGCGTCAGCAGCCGGCCCGTGCGGCTGCGGCCGCCCTCGATGAAATATTCGATCGAGTGTCCGCGCGCCATCATGGCCGCCAGGTACTTCATGAATACGATGGTGTAGAGCGCGCTGCCGCGCAGGCTGCGGCGGATGAAGAACGCGCCGCCCTTGCGCAGCAGGCGCCCGACGATGGGCAGATTCAGATTGAGTCCGGCGGCAATGTGCGGCACCGCGTAGCCGCGCTGATAGATGGCGTACGACAGCAGCAGGTAGTCCATGTGGCTGCGATGGCAAGGCACATAGACGATTTCGTTGCCCTCGGCGACCTGCTGCAGCGTCTCGACGTGCTGGAATTCCACGCCGTCGTACAGCTTGTTCCACAGCCGCGAGAGTCCCAGCGACATCATCGTCACAAAGGCGTGCGAGTAGTTGGCAGCGATCTCATCGGCGTAACGGCGCGCCTCGAGCAGCAGCGCGCGACGCGAAGCGCGGTTCTTCTCGCCGGCCTCCTGCGCCACGGCGGCGCGCACCGCGCGCGTGCGCAGCACCTCGGCGACAATGGTGCGACGGTGCGAGAGATCCGGCCCGATCCGGGCCGCGCGCAGGCGCGCGAATTGCGTGCGCAGCAGCCGCGCCACGCGCCGGCCATTCAACGCCGTATCGGCGTCCTGTTCCAGCCAGCGGCGCAGCGAAATCGGCTCGCCCAGCTGCACGGTGGTATTGCGGCCGTTCACCAGCACGCTGAAAAATCTTCGCACACGGCTGCCGATGACCCAGTTCTCCGACAGCAGCAACCGGATGACGGAGCGCTCCTTCTGCGGTGCCCGGCCCCAATAGACGGCGGCCGGCACCAGGCTGACATCGAGGCTTGGGTCCTCGCGCAGCGCCTCGATCAGCATCAACAACAGTTCAGGTGGCCGGCGGTCGAGCCGTGATCGCCAGAACCCGACGGTACGGGCCAGCGCGAATGAGGAGCGCCGACGGCGCAATCGTTGTGACAGCAGCCGGCGCCCGGGCCGCGGCAGGCGTTCGCGCACGCAGACACTTTGCAGCACCGCGAGATCGACCCGGCTGCGCTGTTCGAGCACGTAGCACACAGGCGTGGTTTTACCGATGCGCGCCGCGGCGTCCTCTGGACGCAGTGTCGCCCGCACCCACAGCGCAAGGACCCGGCTCAAGACCCCTTGCATGCCCGCAGCAGCCTAGGCGGCGCCGCGCTCGGACGGCAAATCGAGTCCGATCAGGAAATACTCGAACAGGTACTTGATGAACCTGAGCTGATCATGCAGTTGATGATCGCTATCGAGCAGGTGCAGCGAGCAGCTGTACTCGCGCGCAAAGCGGACGCTGTGTTCGAACGGCACGACTTCGTCCCGCCATCCATGCACGATGGCTGCGGGGCAGTCGAGTACCCGCTCGCGCAACGGCGGCAGGCCCTCGACATACAGTGCCGGGGCCATCAGGAAGGCGCCGCGGGCATGCAGCAGAGACGAGGCCGCCACCGCCACGTATCCGCCAAGGCTCGAACCGACCAGCACCAGATCGCCGGACAGGGTCTTGCAGACTTCGATCAGGCGATCGCTGCGGGCCTTGACTGTCTCCATGCCGCGATAGTCAACCGACTCGACCTCGTAGCCCTCGCTGCGTGCGACATCGGCGAGGGCCGTGATCTTCTTGCCCCATGGCCCGCTGTCCTTGCCATGTGAGAACACGACGTACCGGTTCGCCATCCTGAAATTTTCCTTTGACGCGGCGCCAGCCAGCGAGAGCCATCGCCGGGCATGATACTCCTGCCGCCTCGGGCCGCGGTCAGCTCCCGCGGCTCAGCGCGAAGCGGTTGACGCTGACCATGCGCGCGGTGCTGCTCTCGGGTTGGTGTGTCACGAGGCAGGTCTGATGCTCGCCGGGTCGCGAGACCGCAAACCCGAACAACAATTGGAATTGCCCGCTGGCCACTGCCGCAGCGTCATTGAGGCGCTCGTCGCAGACGACGAAGTAATTCTCGGCGGGCAGGCCGTTACGGAAAGCACCATCCTGCGCCAGGCCCTCGAAAAAAGTGATGACCTGGGCACGCACCTGCGCCCACAGCGGGGGTCCGCCGTGTTCCAGCCGCACCCAGTTCGTTCCGCGTTCGATGCTGGACATCAGGAATAACGCCATGCGCCGCGCGACCAGGCTGCGCCAATCCGACTTTGACCCCGACTCTGGCAGCAGCGTGCGTAACGTGCCACGCTGCCGACTGCTTTGGCGCTGGGCGGTCAGCGTGTTGACTCCGGCTTGCGCCAGCCGCACCCGATCCAGGTCGTTGACGTTCACGGCCGGGCGCAGCCCTAGCCGCAACATGGGCTCATCGGCCTCGTTGCAGGTCCAGACCGGGCAGATCTGATCGGAACGCGCCAGCAGGCCGGCTCCCGCGGCGGCCGAGCCGAATGGCTCATAGCGTCCGCGCAGGCGATCGAACGCCAGCACTCGCGGGTAGAACATCAGGGCATCGTCGCTGTGAAACGGCCAGTTGCGCAGACCCTCGAGAGCCGCCTCGGGCGTATTCCACGCGACCGGCGGATCGACCAGCAGCATGGCGCGATGCTCGCGGCACTGACGCAACGCCACCAGCAGCGCGGGCAGTCCGACATCCAGCTCGCGCGACAGCGGCGGAATGCACAGGAAATTGAAATTCAGGTCTGGACGCAGTGCGAACAGCCCGGTGCCGTTGCGGGCATCGCCGATGATGTCGTAGTTGGTGAGCGCATCGCCGTCATCGCCGTCGGGATTCGACGCGACATAGCCCAGCCCACCGCCGCTCCCTGGCCCCACGGTTCGATCGGGCCGCGCCCTTGGCAGCGTGCCGACCAGCCGTACCAGCCGCGACGCCGACAGCGCTTCAGGCAGCGAACGCTCGGCATCGGTACGAAGCGTCAGCCGGCGGAAGATCTCCTGGTCTTCGATCAGCTCCGTACCGGCGGCACGCAGGCGCTGCACTACCAGATTGAAGCGATCGGTCTCGGCGGAAGCGATGCCGTCGTAGTCCACCGCCGCGCGCAGGTATTCGCGGGTTCCCGGTGACAGGCCGATCAACGTCAGCTCACTGTCAGCGCAGCGTAAAGTCAGGGTCGGCGCCCGGCCGCCGTTGCAGACACGCACGATGATGCAGGTCTGGCCGCCGTTTTCGAAGAATTGCTCGACCGCATAGGACAGAGTCGAGGGTTGCCACAGGCCGCCGAAAACACGCTGGTATTCGTCGAAGCTGGTGATCGTCGTGGCGAGTTCGACCGGGCCCTTGAGCGCGCGGCCGACAAAAGCGGTGACGGCGGTTGCCGCACGCTCAATGGGCGGCTGCAGCCGAATCAGCCTTTCAGTTTCTATTTCGGAGACGACCAGCTCGGGCACGCCCTGTCCTCGAAGCTCGGGCGCAAATGTAGCACAGCGCGCCTAACCGGATTGCGCCACCTGGGGCTTTTGCGCCGTTTGTTCCACCGCGCGCGTCCGTTGCTCTTCAGCGGCGCTGCGTTCCTCGTCCTGCTTGCGCGCGATCTCCGCCAGCATCAGCTGCAGCCATTCGCTCAACTGGGCCACGATCCGTCTCAACCGCCCGGCGCATGACTCACGGACGCCGGTGCGCTGGCAGGCTCGCGTTCCGACAACAACTGCTCGGCGCTGCGCCCGTCGGTGCCGGTGTCATCGTTGCCGTCCCAGTTCGATCCTTCCGGTATGCGATTCTGAACGCGGCGCGCTGAGGCGAGTTCGCCATCGACGCTGCCGCCATCGCCCGAAACGGCGACCGGGATCCCGCGCGGTTCGTGAGTGACTGCGGCCACGCTTTGCCAGTCGACGCTCGCACCGGAAATTTTCAACGCACCTTGCAGTTGCGGGGTCAGGGCTCGCGTCTGCAGCTTCTTCTGCGCGTTCTGCCAGTTGCGTGCGTCGTCCTCGAGTACCGTATACGCCTGCAGGTAGAGCCGGTCATCATGCCAGCCGAACAGATAGGGCTGATTGACGACCCGCACCTGGGTGCCATTGGGCACCATCTCGAATACCTTCTGGATGTCCTCCGGGTATAGCCGCACGCAGCCGTGGCTCGATCGCAGACCCACGCCATAGGGCTTGTTGGTGCCGTGAATCAGATAGCTCGGCCAGCCGAGCCTGAATTCATATTTACCCAGCGGATTGTCGGGCCCGGCAGCAACCACGGCAGGAAGGTCCTCGCCGTTGTCTTCGCGATGATCCTTGCGCAACGCCGCCGACGGGTGCCAGACCGGATCCTTGACGTGCGCCACTACTTGCGTGACGCCTTCCGGCGTCGACCAGCCGATTTTGCCGATGCCTATCGGATGCGTGTAGACCTCCTGCGGCTCACCCTTGCGGTGCGGCGGGAAGTAGAAAAAGCGCATGGCCGCGACATTGATGACAATGCCTTCGCGCGGCGCATTAGGCAGGATGAATCTTGTCGGCACCACGATCTGGCGGCCGTCGCCGGGCAACCACGGATCGACGCCGGGGTTGGCGCGCACAATCTCTTCGTAGCCGATATCGAATCGCCGTGCGATATCCGGCAGCGTGTCCTCTTTCGAGGCGATGGTCACCTGGACCTCTCCGACCACATCATCCTGCTGGCTCGGCAGCGTGAAATGATGCGTGTCGGCAGGCAGCGGCAGTACGGGTGCCGGCGGCGGCGCTTCGGGCGGCGCCGGTGCCGGCGGTTGCGGCTTGATGCCGTGCGATCCGATCAGCGCGCAGGCAGCCAGCAGGCAGGCCGCGGCGCACAACCCCGCAGTCCGCATCGGTCGCCCGTAACGGTTGGCTTTCACGCCGATCATTCTAGAGGAGTATCGGTTGATTGGGCAGTTCGTTGCCCGAGGCTCGCGCGGCCGGAAAATGCTGCGCCAGCAGCCTCGCAACCCCCGCTACGGCCGCCCGCGAGCCTTCCACATAATGTCCCGCCCGGTAGTGAGTTTCGACCTCGCGGCAGACCGACTCCCACTCGGCCGCCGGGACACGCTCATTGATGCCGCGGTCGGCGACGATCTCGACCGCGCGATCGGCGCGCAGCACGTAGATGAGTACGCCATTGTTGGACTGTGTATCCCAGATGCCGAGCCGCGCGAACGCTTCGATTGCGCGGGCTCGCGGACTGACCTTGTGCCACAGCGCCGCCCAGGGCAATGCGGTCTCGATGGCGAATCGGATTTCGCCCGCGTGCTGCGCCTCGGCCGCAGTGATCGCCGCTTCGATCTCGGCCAGTACCGCGGGCGTAAAACAGGATCGCGTCCCGCGCATGCTCGAGGTCAAATGCCGCAGGGTGCGCCCGATCTGCATGTCACCAGCGTCCTGAGGCGCCGCCGCCTCCGAAACCACCACCGCCGCCGCTGAAGCCGCCGCCTGAACCGCCACCGCCGAATCCGCCAAAGCCACCGAAGCCGCCGCCGAAGCCACCAAAGCCACCGGAACTCCAGCCGCCGCCGCGCGCGCCGAAGAGCAGTGCCAGCAGCAAGCCCAGAACGCCCACACCCACTGCCACCAGCACCGCCTGCGTTACCAGGTATGCGATGAGCGCCGTGCCGCCGCCGGTGAGTGCCGCGCCGAGCGGCCGGCCGAACACCGCACGCAGAACATTCGATGCGATCAGAAAGCCGAATATGGCGAATGGCAGCGCATTCCAGTTCGCCGGCCGATTGTTCTGCCAGGTGCGGTCGGGCGCGGGCAGTGGCTCGCCATCGACGAGCCGCATCATCTGCTCGATGCCGGCGCTGATGGCCGCGAAGAACTGGCCCTGCCGCAGCAGCGGCACCATGGTGTCCTGGATGATGCGGTTGGAGGCCGCATCGGTGAGCACGCCTTCGAGGCCATAGCCATTCTCGATGCGCAGGGCATGATCGTTCTTGGCCAGGATGAGCAGTGCGCCATCGCCGACCTTCTTGCGGCCGAGTTTCCAGGCCTCCACGACGCGGATCGAGTATTGCTCGATCTGCTCGGGCTCCGTGGTGGGCACCAGCAGGACGGCGATCTGAGCACCCTTGCGAGCCTCAAAGTCAGCCAGCCGCTGTTCGAGTTCAGCCTGTTGCCCGGCAGTCAGCGTGCCCGTTAGATCGGTGACGCGGGCCTCGAGCTTGGGGATAGGCTGCAGCGCCTGCGCCGTGGCTAAACTTCCGGCGCCGCAGAATATCAGCGCCGCAAGAGCAGACAGCAGGCGCACGGCTGGCGACGGGTCGGTCGCCCCTCAATGCGCCGGAGCGCTGCTGGTGCCAAAATCCACGGTCGGCGGATGGGAGATCTCCGTCTCGTTCTGCACCGTGAAGTTCTGCTTCACCGGATACTTGAACACCATGGCCGTGAGATTGGTGGGGAACTGGCGGATCAGGGTGTTGTAGTCCTGCACGGCCTGGATGTACCGATTGCGGGCCACCGTGATGCGATTCTCGGTGCCTTCGAGCTGCGACTGCAGATCGCGGAAATTCGCATCCGACTTGAGCTGCGGATAATTCTCGGTCACCGCGATCAGGCTCTTGAGAGCCTGCGTCAGCTCGCCCTGGGCGGCCTGGAATTTCTTGAACGCCTCAGGATCATTGACCAGCTCAGGCGTGGCCTGGATGGTCCCAACCTTGGCGCGTGCCTCGGTCACACCGATGAGGACTTTCTGTTCCTGCGCCGCGAAGCCCTTGACCGTGTTGACCAGGTTCGGCACCAGGTCGGCGCGCCGCTGATATTGGTTCAGCACTTCGGACCATGCTGCCTTGACTGCTTCGTCCTGTTGCTGGATGCGGTTGTAGCCGCAGCCGCCGGCGAGCAGCGCCACGGCAGTGATGAAGCAGACCTTGATCGTGCGCATGGCAAGCAACCCTCCAGGGGGACCCTAATTTCACGGCTATCTTCACACGTTCGGCGCCGCGGCGCACAGTAACTGTCATGGGCCGATTTCGAGTCCCGGGGACGCCCGGATCCAAATACATCACCCCCGAGGGTGCGGCGCGGCTGCGCCAGGAACTCGAGGCGCTCTGGCGTCACGAACGGCCCCAGGTGACCGCGGCCGTGTCCGCGGCTGCCGCCCAGGGTGATCGTTCGGAGAACGCCGAGTACATCTACGGTAAACGCCGCCTGCGCGAGATCGATCGGCGGGTCCGGTTCCTGCGCGCACGTCTGGAGGGAATGACCATCGTCAACCAGCCTCCGAGCGACCGTGGCCGCGTCTTTTTTGGGGCGCGCGTGACGCTCGAGACCGACACCGGAGCACAGCGCCAGCATCGCATCGTCGGCCCGGACGAATTCGACATGGCACCGGACTACATCAGCATGGACTCGCCGCTGGGCAAGGCGCTGCTGGGCAAGCGGCTGGACGATGACATCGAGCTGATACTCGAGCGCGGCGCGGAGGGATTCACCATCGTGCGCATCGACTACACCTGAGCGGCCGGCCGCCGCCCACTGCTCAGCTCACGCGCACATTCTTGAACTGCCAGGGATCGCTCTTGTCCAGGTCCTCGGGAAACAGCCGTTCCCGGTCGCTCAGCGGTGTCCAGTCGGTGTAATGGCCCACGACCGGTCCGAGATAGGGCCGACAGATGCCCAGCACGCGGCGGAAATCCAGTTCATCGGGCTCGGTGAGCCCGTTGTTCGGATTCTCCATGGCCCAGACCATGCCCGCGAGCACGGCCGAGGTCACCTGCAGACTGGTGGCATTGTTGAATGGCGCGAGCTTCCGGGCTTCATCGATCGAAAGCTGCGAGCCATACCAGTAGGCATTCTTCTTGTGTCCGGCCAGCAGCACCCCGAGTTCATCGATCCCCTTGCTGATGTCGTCCATCAGGATCCGCTTGCGATCCTGGATCTGGTAGTTGCGGCCGGAGAATTCATGCACCGACAGCACCGCCGCGTCGCACGGGTGATAGCAGTAGTAGGCCGATGGCCGGTACAGCACCTGCGAGTCCTTGCGCACCGTGAAATAGTCCGCCAGCGAAATCGACTCGCCATGGGTGATCAAAAACCCATGGTAGGGCCCGTTCAGCGGCGTCCAGCTGCGAACGCGCGTCGCCACGCCCGGCTGCGTCAGGTAGATCGCCGAGCCGTTGCCGAAATCATAGCGCTTGCCATCGCGCGGAAAATTCCGCTCATTCGAGCCCCATCCGAGCTCGGCCGGCTGCGAACCCTCCGAAACGAAACCATCGACCGACCAGGTGTTGACGAATTCATTCGGCTCCTTAGGGATGGTGGAAACCTGGGTGTCGCGCTCGGCGATGTGAATCGTCTTCACGCCCACGCGCTGCGCCAGCTCGGCCCACTCGGTGCGATTGGAAGGCACGGCACCTTCGACACCGACATCGCCGGCGATGTTGAGCATGGCCTGCTTGACCAGGTGTGAAACCAGCCCGGGATTGGCGCCATGCGTCAGCACTGCCGTCGGCGCACGCGCGCTGCCGGCGCGCAATGCCAGCGTTTCCTCGCGCAGCGCGTAGTTGGTGCGCTTGGCAACGGGAATGGTGGGATCGGTGTAGCCGCCGGGCCAGGGCTCGATGCAGGTATCCAGATACATGGCGCCCTTGTCCCAGCAGTAGCGGATCAGCGCGATACTCGATACATCGACCGACACGTTCAGCAGAAAATCACCGCGCCCGAGCAGCGGCTCGAGCACGCGCCGAAAATTTTCGCGCGTCAGCGCTTCCTTGACGAACTTGACGCCGAAGCGTGCCGCTTCTTCGCGGCCGACATCCTCGGCGGTGACGATCGAGATCCGGTCGGGAGTGATGCCGATGTGCCGCAGGATCAACGGCAGTACGCCCTGCCCGATGCTGCCGAAGCCGACGAAAATGATCCGGCCCGGAAATTCGACGTAGACTTCGTGTGTGCTCATGATCATCCCGAGTTAATCGACGCGGAAGGGTAACAACGGCGGCCCAGCGCCGCCAGCGCCTACGGGCGGCGACCGTCGGCGTTCAGCGCCAGTGAGGCGGCCAGGTGCGCTCGTGGCCGGGCAGCGCGGCGACGCGCTCGAGCCAGCGACCGATGGCGGGGTAATTGATTTCCATCGGCAGGAAACGCGCCGCGAGTTCATGCGCGCGCGGCCGCGCCAGTGCCCGCAGCAGCAGGCGAATATCGGGATAAATCATCATGTCGGCGGCCGAGAAGCTCTCGCCCACGACCCAGTCGGAGCGCGCCAGGCGCATCTCGATGGTTCGCGCCTCGCCCGCCACGCGATGCATCGCCTCGGTGACTTCATCCCCGGTGACCCGTTCCGGGCGCTCGAGCAGCGCGGCCACGATCTGCTTCAGTGGCGGCTCCGCGTACGACTGGTACTCGCAGATCACGCGCATGATCACTCCAGCTTCCTGCGCGTTGCGGCCGAAGATGGGCGGTTGCGGATATTTCTGGTCCAGGTAGTACAGAATTGCGAGCGACTCGAATACCACATAGTCGTCGTCGCGCAACACCGGCAGCCTGCCGCGGAAATTCATCGCCAGCATCTGCGGCGACTGGTGCTCCTGGCGATCGAAGTGCAGCAGGTGACTGCGGTAGGCCAGACCCTTGAACTCGAGCGCCAGCGCCACGCGCCAACACGCGGGGCTGCCGCTCCCCCAGTAAAAATCGATGGCCATTGGTCAGGATTGTAGCCACTCGGCTGCGCGCCGGAAACGCGCGCATTTACTTGTCGCCTTGTTTTGCTATGGTGCGCGCCTGTGTGGGTATCGGTGGGGTGAAGAGCGTGAGTCAACCGCAAACGGCGCGCAGCGCGCCGGCCGGCCAATCCTGGAGCGTCGAGGACTCACTCGAGCTCTACAGCGTGCCGGCGTGGGGCTCGGGCTATTTTTCGATCAATGCGGCCGGTCACGTGGTGGTGCGCCCTGACACCACCGCCGCGCATGAAATCGATCTGTTCGAGGTCGTGGAGGGCCTGAAGGAGCGGGACCTGTCGGCCCCGGTGGTGGTGCGTTTTTCGGACATCCTGGCCCACCGGCTGCGGCACCTGCACGAGGCCTTCAGCCAGGCGATCGCCGAGAACGACTATCGCAACCGCTACACGGCCGTATTTCCCATCAAGGTCAACCAGCAGCGCCTGGTGGTCGAGGAAGTGTTCCGCTACGGCAAGGAATTCGGCTTCGGGCTCGAAGTGGGCTCCAAACCCGAGCTGCTGGCGGTCATGGCGATGACCGAAGCGGCCCCCGAACGGCCCATCATTTGTAACGGTTTCAAAGACTCGAGCTACATCGAGGCGGTGGTGCTGGCCACCAAGCTCGGCCGCACCATCATGCCGGTCATCGAGAACTTCTCCGAGCTCGAACTGCTGCTGCGGCATGCCGATCACTACGGCGTCAGGCCCAAATTCGGCGTCCGGGTCAAGCTGGCCACCGAGGGTTCGGGGCGATGGCGCGACTCGGCCGGTGAAAGGTCCAAATTTGGACTGTTCATCACCGAGATTCTCGAGTTGCTGGCCGTACTCAAGGCGCGCGACATGCAGGATTGCCTGAAGCTGGTGCACTGCCATCCAGGCAGCCAGCTGCAGGACATCCGCCGGGTCAAGGCCGCCATCAACGAGCTGGCGCATGTCTACGCGGAACTCAAGCTCATGGGCGCGGGGCTCGAATACATCGATGTCGGCGGCGGCCTGGGAATCGACTACGACGGCACCGGCACCAACTTCGCCTCCTCGATGAACTACACGCTCAGTGAGTACGCCAGAGACGTGGTCTACCGCATCGGCAACGTCTGCAACACGCGCAACATCCCGCATCCGCTCATCATCAGCGAATCCGGCCGCGCCATTGCCGCCCATCACAGCGTCCTGATCTTCAACATTGTCGGCCGCTCGGCCCTGGACCGCTTCGAGATCACCGGGCGCGAGGCCGAGCAGTTCGGCGGCGACCGCGCGCTGCCGCAGCCGGTGCGCGACCTGATCGACGCCTATCGCAATATCGACGAGCGCCGCCTGGTGGAGTGCTTCCACGATGCGCTCACGGCACGCGACCAGGTGCTGCAGATGTTCGACCTGGGGCTGATGTCGCTGGAATTCCGAGGACTGGCCGAGCGGCTGTACTGGGCCAGCTGCGCACGCATCCGCGATTGCTGCCGCAAGCTCGACAAGGTGCCAGAGGAACTCGAGGACCTGGAAAACGTGCTGTCGGATACGTATTTCTGCAATTTCTCGATCTTCCAGTCGTTGCCCGACAGCTGGGCCATCGACCAGATCTTTCCCATCATGCCCGTGCACCGGCTCAATGAGCTGCCCTCGCGCAAGGCCGTACTGGCCGACATCACCTGCGACTCCGACGGCAAGATCGACCGTTTCGTGGGACCGCGCGACGTCAAGCGCACGCTCGAACTGCATGAACTGCAGCCTGGTGAGGATTACTACCTGGGGGCCTTTCTGGTCGGCGCCTACCAGGAAACCCTGGGGGATCTGCACAATCTATTCGGCGACACCCATGTGGTACACATCAAGCTGCACGAGGAAGGCGGCTGGTGGATCGAAGAAGTCGTCAAGGGCGACACCGCCAATAAGGTGCTCGAATACATGGAGTACGACGTCGCCGAGCTGGCGCCCGCGCTGTCGCGCGATTGCGAACGGGCGGTGCGCGAAGGGCGGCTGACGGTGGCTGAGGCGCAGGCGCTCAAGCGCTTCTACGAAACCGAACTCAACGGCTACGCCTACCTGGAACCTTAGTCCTCACCACATGGCCTTGAGGCGCGCCGACACATCCAGGGTCGATGGACGGCCATCGCTCAGCGCCACCCCCGGCTCGCCCAGCTGCGCGGACTGAAACGCGGCCGGCTCGAAAGCCTTGAGCACCTTTTCGGTCATGAATCGGCTGCGCGCACCATACACATGGGCATCGCCGTTCTTCGGCTGCTGCACCAGCGGAAACTTCAACGGCACGCACAGCTGCAGCTCATTGCGCGCCCGTGTCATCGCCACATAGAGCAGGCGGCGCTCCTCGTCGATGAGATCGTTGCGCCCGGTCGCAAACTCGGACGGAAAGCTGCCATCGACGACATTCAGGATATACACCGTGTCCCATTCCATGCCCTTGGCCGAATGCACGGTGGAAAGCACCAGGTAATCTTCATCAAGCACCGGTTTGCCGGACAGATCGCCGGAGGCGTGCGGCGGATCGAGCGTCAGCTCGGTCAGGAAACGCTCGCGCGAGGGGAATTGAGTCGAGAGCTGATCGAGCTGATCCAGATCGCCGATGCGGGTGTGCACGTGCTCGTACAGGCGCTCGAGATGGGGCTGGTACCAGTCGCGCACCAGCCGTACCTGCCCGGGCCACGGCCGCTGCGGGTCGGCCAGGGCACGCAGCAGCGCACCGAGCTTGCCGTAGTCGACCGACATCTGCTGCGACGGCGAGTAGCTCTTGAGCGCTTCGAGCGAGCCGGACTGGGCATCGAGCAGTTCGATGACCTTGCGGGCATTCACCGGCCCCATGCCGGGCAGCAGCTGCAGTACGCGGAATGAGGCGATGGTGTTGCGCGGGTTGTCGCACCAGCGCAGCACCGCCAGCATGTCCTTGACATGCGCGGCTTCCAGGAACTTGAGTCCACCGTACTTGACGAAGGGAATCTTGCGCCGCGCGAGCTCCACTTCCAGCAGGTCGCTGGCATTGGCGTTGCGGAACAACACCGCCTGGCGCTTGAGAGCCACGCCCGCTTCCCGTCGCTTGAGGATCTGGGCGCAGACGTATTCGGCCTGGCCGGCCAGATCGTCGATGGTCACATACAGCGGCCGACTGCCGGTACCCCGCGTGGAGAGCAGGTGCTTGCGATGCTGCCGCGGCGCTTCCGACATCAGCGCATTCGAGGCGTCGAGCAAACCCTGGGTGGAGCGGTAATTCTGCGCCAGCGTGACGATCTCGGCCCTGGGAGTGAAGCGCTGGGGAAAATTCAGGATGTTTTCGACCGCGGCGGCGCGAAAGGAATAGATCGACTGTGCATCATCGCCCACGACAGTCAGGCCACTGCCGTCAGGCTTCATCGCATAGAGAATCTCGCCCTGCAGCTTGTTGGTGTCCTGGTATTCATCGACCAGGACGTGGTCGAAATTGGCGCTCACGTCCTGCGCCAGGCGCGGCTCGCTCATCATCATGTGCCAGTAAAGCAGCAGATCGTCGTAGTCGAGCAGCGAGTGACGCTGCTTGCGCTCGACATAGCCGCGATACAGCTGGCGCAGGTCCTGCTCCCAGTCCTTGCACCACGGAAACTGCTGCTCCAATGCCTCGGTCAGGGTCTTCTGCGTGTTGACGCGCCAGGAGTAGATCGCAAGGCAGGTGTCCTTGCGCGGGAAGCGCTGCTCCTTGGCGGCGAAGCCCAGCTGCGCCCGGATCTCATCGAGCAGGTCGGCGGAATCGGCGCGGTCGATCACGGTATAGCTCGGATCGAGCTGCAGGTGGCGCGCGTAGTGGCGCAGCAGCCGATTGCCGATGGAATGGAAAGTGCCCGTCCATACCAGCCGCTGGATCATGGCCTGGGCCTTGTTGCCCAGCGTGTCGCCCATGCTCTCGCGGACGATCTCGTGGGAACGCCGTCGCATCTCGTGGGCGGCGCGACGCGTGAAGGTCAGCAGCATCACCCGCGCCGGGTCGACGCCGTTGAGCGCCAGCTGCGCTACACGGTGGGCGATGGTCATGGTCTTGCCGGTACCCGCCCCGGCGATGACCAGCAGCGGACCCGCGCGCCAGCCTTTCTCGGGCACGGCCTCGCCGTGGGCGACAGCTTTTCGCTGCGCGGAATTCAGGCCATTCAATTGCGAGGCAGCCGCCATCGTGGCGCAATATAAGCCACGGATGGCGCCGGCGGGAGGCAACCTTTCTCCGATTGTGAACTGGCTGCGGCGTCAGCGCACAACCGCTACCCTAGGGCATGACCATTGAGAAGCTGCGCCCGGTTTTTTCCGGCCGCGTGATCCGGGTGAATGTCGAAACCGTCCGACTGCCCAACGGCCACGTCGCGGACCTGGAGATCATTCACCACCCCGGCGGAGCGGCGGCCGTGGCCATCGATCACGACCGGCGCGTGTGCCTGATCCGCCAGTTCCGTCACGCCGCCAATGGGTGGATCTGGGAGTTACCGGCCGGGAAGCTGGAGCCGGACGAGCCGCCCCTGACCACCGTGCAGCGCGAATTAGCCGAGGAAACCGGTTTTCGGGCACGTCACTGGCGCGCCCTGGGTCCCTACCTGAGCTCGCCGGGAGTCTTCACCGAAACCGTGCACCTGTTTCTGGCGCAGGAGCTCGAGCCCGGACCCTCGGCCCATGAAGCGGCCGAGCTGATCGAGGTGCACTGGAAGGATATGGAGGAGGCCTGCCGGTGGGCGCTCGATGGGACCATCCGGGACGGTAAAACGGTGGTAGGGCTGCTGCGGGCCCGCGCGGTGCTCGACGACGAAGAGGCGTTGTCGCCAAGGTAAGTGGGTGAGGGCTCTTCAATTGACTTGCATCGAGGCAATTCAATTGAAGAGCCCTCACCCACCTGCAGTGACCGAAACTCCCATTAATCGCCACGCTACCCGCGCGGGCCCCCAGTCAGCTGTGCCGCCGTATATGCCTTACCTTGTGCTCGCGGCTCAGCCGATAGAAGCGGCGTAATTCGGCCAGGGTTTCGAGCTGCACGTGCGCCACCTGCGCGGCGAGCTGGCGTTCGAGCCGGCGGCAGAAACGCGCCGCGAATTGATTCGCCTCGCGATACAGATCGCTGCGTGCGCCCGCCAGCCTGGCATCGACGTGGGCCCGTTCGAACAGCAGGTAGTGCAACTCGGACGGCACCCGCGCGGGATCCTGCTGCCGCAGCAGCCACCAGCTGCCGACGTATTTGTCGATCTCGGCCTGCAGCTCGAGCTCGAGCAAGGTGACGCCCCGGTCGTGCCCCGCGTTCCAGGCCAGGTAGAGAAAGTGACTCACGCCCTCGAGCGCCGTCCAGTAGTCGGCAAGATTTCCGCCGTTGAGCGCCTCGAGCGGATTGGCGTTGCCAAGCCGTTCGAGCAGCTGCGGATCCAGGAACAGGCCTACCGAAGCCGCATCGCCCTCCTCGAGCACCAGCAGCTGTTCATCGGTGTCGGACTCGCGTGCCGGGCTTGGCAGCCGTTCGCGCTCGGTGAACAGAAAATCGTAGACGCTGTAGTCGGTCGGGAGATCGTAGATGCCGGCCAGCAGGTCCTGCAGCTGCTGCAGCAGCATCGGTTGCGCGCTGCCGGTCATCCGCGCCTCAGTTCTGCGCCAGCGCCACGGGGGTGGCCTCTACCCCGAGACCCCGCAACAGAGTCCGGGCGCGCGGACTGCCGGTCTTGAGCCAGATCTCGTACAGGCGCAGCACGTCGGCATGGCTGTAGCGGCGCGCGGCATCGCTGATCTCATTGAGCGCGTCCACCAGCGGCTGAAATTTCGCCGCCAGCTCCGCGAACACTCGTCCCAGCGCCGGCCGACGCCCGCGATTCAGGCCGCCCGCCAGCGTGCCGTAGGCGCAGCCGCCCATGGCGATGTGGTAATCGATATCAATGAGCTTGCGCGCAAAGCTGTGCGCGAAGAAGCCGGCGATGAACAGCGAGACGTCACCAAGGCGCTGCAATCCACGCTCGCGCTCCTGCGCGGTCGGTGCCTCGAGCGCATCGGACATCATCTGCACCAGCGGCTTGAGGCGCACCCCGTCCGGGGTTTGCTCGAATAGCTGCTCCGAGCGCGAGAACAGGGTCAGAACATTGACGACGTAGTGCTCGGTCTGGTCTTCGACCGACAGATGCTGATGGGCGAGCGCGCTTTGCAGCGCGTCGTGGAAGTATTCGCGCAGATTTGCGCAGGTCAGGACTTGTCCGCTGCGCTCAGATCCACTGTGCTCAGAATCCTGCATGTCTTGCTCCCTGTCTCCGAGTTCAACACGAAAGCTGCACGGGGCCAGATAACCCCATCACGGTTTATGTGTTGCAAGAACCCTGCCCGGCTGGCAGCCGTCTAGGGAGACTGCTAACAGGCCGCGCAAACTTGCCGCAATTCACATTAGCGGCTGCGCGCGGGCAGTTACATCAGCGGAGACCTACTGGCGGTGTGCGCGCAGGCCGATGCGGAGAGAACGCGTGGCAAGAAAAACTTCGCGCAGAAACAGCATCAGGCCGCCGATGAAACTCAGCATGGCGACGATGAACAGGATGGCGATGACGACGGCGAGGTGAAAATTCAGCAGCGCACCGAGAAAGAGCGCCACCACGACCATTGAGACCAGCAGCGCGCAGATCGTGCAGAGAGCGATTGCGCCCCCGAGCAGCCGTGAGCGTTTTGCGAGTGTCGATAGTCGGCCGCCGAGTTCTTCGAGATCATTTTCGTGCGTATCGCTTTCCCCCAGCTCGAGCGCCCGGGCCCGATCGACCACGCGCCCCAGGCGGCCCGCCAGCAGGGTCAGCGTGACGCCGACGCTCGACAGCAGAAATACCGGCGCGACTGCGAGCCGCACAACGTCCCCGACTTCCGCGATTTGTGGTCCGAGTTCGGCGGCCATTGCTGGGCTCCGGCTAATGCTACTTCGCCGCTCCGCGACGAATGAATCGGTACTCCGGATCGGACGGCGATGCCGGCGCATCCACCAGTCCGTCGGCCGTGATCTGCTGCTCGAACATCGCGAGATTGTTGTCCTTCAATTCGATTTTCTGCTCGAGCTGCTGGCCTTCCGACTTCAACGCTGGCGAGCAGGTGGTGGAGTGCCTTTCGGCGACGAAGCCGGACTCCCTGGTGGTCCAGAGCAGATCACAACCGGTCAGCCGATCCAGGTCCGACGGCAGCAAGGCTTCCAGCAGTTCGGGCTGCTCACCCACCTGCAGCCATCGATGCGGCTCCTTGAACAGATAGATGTGCTGTTCCAGATGCTCTTCCTTTTCCTTGCCGTCCTTGTCGACCGGCTTGGTTTCCTTCTCGCCCTTCCGATGCACCTCTACGGCGCGCCCAAAGACCCAGATGTACTGCGATAGCACACGCTGCGGATCGCCGGCCGCGGTCTCACGCACATAGAAGGTCGCCTTGCCGATCAGCGCGGCGTTCGCGGGCATGATCAGCAGATCGATCGCCGGGAGGCTGACGCCGCTGCCGGACCGCGCTTCCGCGCGTGCCTGCGCCACATTGTCGTAGCGGCCCGGCAGGCGCGCCTGCAGCAGCGTCATCGCCGCATCGTCCGCCTTGTCCTGGCGCTGTGCGCATTGGGCCGCAAGCGACAGGGTCGCCCCCGCGATCAAGAGCAGCCGGCTTGCAAGTCTCAGCGCCGGTGAATAATCAGCCGCATGATCAGCCATCGTAGTTCCGCCATTCGGCGCGATAACCGCGCCCCAGGGTCATGATGCGCTCGAGCAGCGCGGGATACTCGATACCGGCCGCCCGCGCCGACTCGGCGAAGTCTTCCTCGCCCGTCAGATTAGGGTTGGCATTGGCCTCGAGCACGAAAATGCTGCCGTCCTGGCGCATACGAAAGTCGATGCGCGCATACCCGGAGAGGTGCAAGGC
Source organism: uncultured Gammaproteobacteria bacterium (assembly GCA_963819195.1). Taxonomy (GTDB): domain Bacteria; phylum Pseudomonadota; class Gammaproteobacteria; order Steroidobacterales; family Steroidobacteraceae; genus FEN-1191. The sequence goes on along the minus strand of CAWFVL010000013.1, from coordinate 92,319 downwards.
GCGATAAATGCGGCGTGAGAGCCGGTCCAGCCGCTGCAGCAGCGGCGGCGGCAGTTCCTCGGCCGCGCTGGTCGTGATTTCGTAGCGCTTTTGATAGGAACGGTCCCACTTGACCTTGCGGGTGGCGATTGCCGCCAGCGATTCGGGCATCGAGCCAAAGCGCATCTCCCACACCGGCAGCCGGGTCAGGCGCTCGTTGCCGAGCACCCCCACATAGAGCTCGCGCCCCTCGATGTACTCCTCTACCAGCGCATCGGATCCGATCTGCTCGTGCATGAACTGCACGCGTTCGCGCAGCCGCGCACCGTCATCGACCACAGAGGCCTGGGCGATGCCCAGCGAGGCATCCTCGGTAGCCGACTTCACGAACAGCGGCAGATGCAGCCGTCGCGGCAGCACGAAGCGCTGGCCGCGCCGGAACACGGCGAATTGCGGAGTCGGGATGCGATGAAAGGCCAGCAGCTGCTTGCATAGCACCTTGTCGCGCGATAGCAGCAGGCCGCGCGGGTTGCAACCAGTGTACGGGGCGCGCATCAGCTCGAGAAAGGCCACCACATGCTGGTCGTAGGTGACGATGCCGTTGAATTCCTCCAGCAGATTGAACACCACCTCCGGCTTCCACTCCAGCAGCGCGGCACGCAGCTCGGTCAGCGAATCGAGCACGCCGAGGGTCCTGACGTCGTGTCCGGACTTGCGCAGAGTCGAGACCACGTCGTACTCGGTGCGCCATTCATCGATTTCCTTGGCGCTGTAACCTTCGAGGCTGTCGGGGGGCAGCAGGCTGCTGTGTGCGACGACGAGGGTCCGCAGCGGCTTCATGCGCGCAGGCGCAGGCCGGGACTGCGCATGTAGACCCGGACAAGCCGCCGCAACATGGCGCGGGTCGCGCGCAGTGCATCGCGCTGCGGGCCCTGCACGAACAGCCTGAGCCGCACACTGCGGTCGATGGCGATGCGCAGGATCTGGTGCGCCAGGTAGCGATCCACGCCGGTATCGCGGATCAGGCTGGCGCGCAGCCGGGCTTTGTGAGTGCGCAGCAGGGTGGCGGCGGTCAGAGGCCGACGGCCGGGCTCAGCGCGGAATACGCGCTGCAGCAGCCGATCGGCCAGCAATCCGCGGCGGCTGCGTTCGCGCGCCAGCCGCCCGCGGTAGTACTGCGCCAGCGTGCGCTGGTTGACATCGACCGGCTCGATGCGGTCCCGCGAACGCACCGGGGGGTTGTGCGTCCCCAGTTCGCCGGCAAACTGCTGCACGAAATTGAGCTTGCGCAGCGCCGGCCAGGAGGCATAGCGACGCTGCCAGCCCGAACGCGGCGTCAGCCAGACCGCGAAGGTCTCGGCGAAATCCTCGGTCGGATGGCTTTGCGCGTACCACTCGCCCAGGTGCTGCACGTGGTGGCGGCTGGAAGGCCGCGCGCGGTAGCGCGCGCGATAGGGACGCGAGGCAGGACCGAACAGCGTGCGCCAGTGCGCGCGACGCCGCAGTCGGTAGGCCGAATCGATGGCGTGCCCGGCCTCGTGACGCAGGATGCGCATGAACCAATTGACGTTGCCGCCTTCCACCTCGCGCGTCATTTTGCGCTCCAGGCGCATCAGGCGCGGGTGCGCCAGGTAGAAGGGCACGGCGATACCGGGAACCCCGTCGGGCGAGAACCATTCCTCCGCCAGCCAGACATGCGGCCGGAAGCGGATGCCGCGCTCATTGAGCTCGCTGTACAGGCGGTCCACGTGACGCTTGATCGGCGAGCGGTGCAGATCGAGCTGCAGATCGCACATTCGCAGCCGCAGCAGCTCCTCGTCGCTGAGGCGGGTCCACGGCGGTTGCCGCCCTCGCACAGCAGATGGACGGCGTGGATTCAGCAGGCTCGCGGGCATCGCCAGACTCTAACCAATCGGCGCGGCTATGTCCGCACCTGCGGGGCCTGCCGGTGGCGGACCCAGCCGAGAATGAATTCGGCCTGCTCCATGGTCTGGGGCACCGCCGGCCAGCTGGTCGAGCGCTCGGACTGCCGCCAGAGCCGGTTCAGCTCCCGCAGCGCCTGGGGGCCGTCCAGCCCCTGCTCGGCCAGATAGCACCCGATAACCATGCCGGTGCGGCCGATTCCGGCCCGGCAGTGCACGTAAACCTGGCGGCCCTCCGCCAGCATGGTGCGCAGATGCTCCTGGATGGCCTGCATCTGGGCCGGGCTGGTCGGAACCTGGGTATCGACGATGGCGCTGCGCAGGTAATGCACCCGCGCCGGCAACAGCGAGCGGTATTCAGGCCGCTCGCCAAGCTGCGTCAGATCGAGGAAGGCATCGATGCCGGCCTGCAGCATCAGCCCGATGCGCGGGCCCCCGGCCTCGAGCGCCTCGCCGCTAGGGTATTCGCCGGCCAGCAGCCTGCCGGGCACTACCCAATAACTGTTGGGTAGCGGTCGTCGCATCGGATCGCGGGAACCGCGAGCGCCCGCAGCGCCGCGAAATCTACCAGCCGCGTGTCGGCCAGCGTTTGCGGCTCCACATTGCGGAGCGCCGAAAAGATCGACTGCACGCGCCCCGGGTGCAGGCGCTCCCAATCGGCCAGCATCTGCTTGACCGCCTGGCGCTGCAGGTTGGGTTGCGATCCGCACAGCGTGCAGGGAATCAGCGGAAATCCCATGCCCTGGGCATAGCGCGCGATGTCGCGCTCGGGAATGTAGGCCAGCGGCCGGATGACCACGTTGCGCCCGTCTTCGGAGCGAAGCTTGGGCGCCATGGCCTTGAGGCGGCCGCCATGGAACAGGTTCAGGAACAGGGTCTCGACGATGTCATCGCGGTGGTGCCCGAGCGCAATCTTGGTGATGCCATTTTCAGCCGCGTATCGATACAGCGCCCCGCGCCGCAGCCGCGAACACAACGAGCACATGGTGCGTCCGTCGGGGATGATCCGCTTGACGACGCGGTACGTATCCTGCTCGATGATGTGGTAGGGAACGCCGATCGACTCGAGGTAGTCGGGCAGCACGTGGGCCGGAAACCCCGGCTGCTTCTGATCCAGATTGACCGCTATCAGATCGAACGGCACCGGTGCACTGCGCTGGAGCGAGCACAGCAGATCCAGCAGCGTGTAGGAATCTTTGCCGCCCGAGAGGCACACCATCACCCGATCGCCGGGCTCGATCATCCGATAGTCATCGATGGCCTTGCCGGCCAGTCCGCGCAGCCGCGCGCCCAGGCGCTTGAGCGTGGCGCTGTGGCCCACGGCGGCGCGCGTGGTGGTGCGCGTCACTGCGCACCCTCCAGGTATTTCGACTCCAGGTAACGCAGCAGCGCCGCCGCGGACAATGGCTGACCGGTGGCCTGCTTCATGAGCTCGTTCACAGTGCCCTTCGCGCCCATGGCGTGGACATTCTCCCGCAACCAGCCGAACAGGCCGCCGAACTCGCCGCGCGCGATCTGCGCCTCGAGTTCCGGCACCGCGTTGCGGAGGCTCTCCCACAGCTGCGCTGCGATCACCGCGCCGAGCGCGTAGGAGGGAAAATAACCGAAGGAGCCGAGCGCCCAGTGAATGTCCTGCAGGCAGCCGTCGGCGGCGCCGGTGGGCCGCACCTCGAGCCGCTGCTCCAGTCCCTGGCTCCAGGCGTCGGGCACGTCGCGCACTGCCAGTTCGCCCGACAGCAATTTCTTTTCGAGTTCGTAACGCAGCAGAATGTGCAGCGGATAAGTCAGCTCGTCGGCATCGACGCGAATCAGGCTGCGCTTCACCTGCGTCAGGCGACGGTAGAGGTTTTCCGGCTCCCACTCCGGACCGCTGACGCCGAAGTGCTTCTCCAGCAGCGGCCGCAGGTACTGCACGAAGGCGCGGCTGCGACCGACCAGCATCTCCAGCAGCAGCGACTGGCTCTCCTCCAGTGCCATGCCCCGATCACGCCCGACCGGCTGATCGCGCCAGGCCTGCGGCAGGCCCAGGTCATACATGGCATGCCCGGTCTCGTGCATGGCCCCGAGCAACCCCGAGAACACATCGGTATTGTCGAAGCGCGTGGTCACGCGGATGTCGCCCCAGACGCCCTCGGTGAAGGGGTGTTCGCTTTCATCGAGACGGCCGCGATCGAACGGAAATCCGATCGCGCGCATGACCTCCAGCACCAGTGCGCGCTGCTTGCCGGCAGCGAACTTGCCGGTGATCGGCAGCGAGGGCCGTCCTTCCTGCAGCGTCAACGCCTCGCGGATCAGGTTTGGCAGCCGGCGCGACAGTGCCTTGAAGATCGCCTCCATATCGGCGGTGGCGACACCGGGCGAGAACTCATCGACCAGCGCGTCATAGGGCGGCAAGCCGAGCGCCTGTCCAAGCAGCGCCGCCTTGTCGCGCACCAGGTTGACGACTTCCTCCAGGTGCGGCGCGAACAGCTCGAAATTATTCTCGCGACGCGCCTCGGCCCACTGGCCTTCGGCGCGAGAGGTCGCGCGCGCCAGCCGCGTGATCAGCGACACGGGAGTCGCGATCGCATGATCGCGCGCTCGACGCATTTCGCGCAGGTTCGCCAGTTGCCAGTCCTCGAGACCCGCGGAATTGGCATGGGCGCGATCCAGCAGACGCGTGATCTTCGGTGCCGTCAGCAGGGCGTGGGTTTCGGTTTCGAGCGCAGCGAGCTGCTCGCCGCGGACCTCGGCACTGCCGCGCGGCATCATCACGGCCGCATCCCATCGCAGCAGCGCCAGGGCGCCGTGGAAGGCGTGCAGGCGACGCCATTCCTGCTCGAGTTGTGCGTAGGGGCTAGCAGACATGGCCGCATTTTAGCAGTTCGGGCGTGGCGGCTCAGGAACGGCCGGCCGGGACCGGACGAGCGAGTCTCAAGGATGTCGCGGCCAGCCCTCGTTGCACCAATGTCGGCCGGCGCACCAGCGCGGCCAATCGGACGCGATGTACCCGGCCCCGATCGAAAGGGCAAGTAACAGCAGCAGCGTCAGGTATACGACCACGGCGCGCATTCGGCCATCTTACCGGTAAAATCCATCCATGCCGCTGCGGATCTGCTTCGTCACCTCTGAAACCACGCCATACGCGAAGACCGGGGGCCTGGCGGATGTCTCCGGGGCGTTGCTGAAGTTTCTACACGCGGGCGGCCACGACATCCGTCTGTTCATGCCCGCATATGCCCGCATTTCGCGCCAGCAATTCGAACTCGAACCGGTACCTGGGCTGGCGAACCTGTCGCTGACGCTCGGCAGCTATCGCTATCAGTTCTCGATGCTTACGCCGCGCGCGCCGGAGGCGCGCAATATCGTCTACCTGATCGACTGCCCCGAGTGCTACGGCCGCGATGCGCTCTACACCACTGATCCGGACGAGCACCGCCGTTTCCTGCTGCTCACGCACGCCGCGTTTCTATGCTGCCAGTACCTCAAGTTCGCGCCGCAGATCATGCATTTCAACGACTGGCACTCGGCCGCCGGCACACTGCTGAGGCGCACCGCCTACGGCTGGGACAGCCTGTTTGCCAAGTCCCGCACCGTGCTGACCGTGCACAACATCGGCTACCAGGGAATCATCGGAGCCGCCTCACTGCCTGAGCTGCTGCCCGCGGCCGATGCCGCTCTGCTCGATCAGCCCACGCTTGCAGCCGGTCACATCAATCTGCTTGGCACTGGGCTCGCGCACGCCGACCGGATCACCACCGTCAGCCCGACCTATGCGCGTGAGATCCAGACCCCGGAGTTCGGCATGGGACTCGATCCGGTGCTGCGGGCTCGCAGTTCCGCAGTGGTCGGCATACTCAACGGTGTTGACTACGACGATTGGGATCCGCGCCACGACCGCTATCTGCCGCAGCATTTCGATGTGGCAACGCTGCCGGTCAAATCACAGCTCAAACAGGCCCTGCTGCAGCGGCTCGGGCTGCAGGACGCGCCGCGCACGCCGCTGATCGGAATCGTCAGTCGGCTGGCCGAACAGAAGGGCTTCGACCTGCTGTTCGAAGCGCTGCCACGGCTGATGGCCTCGCGCGCATTCAATCTGGTCGTCCTCGGCAACGGTGAAGCGCGCTACGAGTCTTTCTTTACGCGGCTGCAGCAGCTGTTCCCCGCGCGCGTGCATTTTCACCTTGGCTACAGCGATGAACTGGCGCACTGGATCGAGGGCGCCAGCGACATGTTCCTGATGCCCTCGCGCTACGAACCCTGCGGCCTGAACCAGATGTACAGCCTGCGCTACGGAACCGTGCCGATCGTACGGCGCACCGGCGGTCTGGCCGATTCCGTACAGCACTTCGACCCGCGGACCGGAATCGGCACCGGCATTGTCTTTAACGATTACGACACCGGCGCCGTCATCTGGGCGGTCGGCACCGCGCTCGACCTCTACCAGGACCTCAAGGCCTGGGAGCGCCTGGTCCGCAACGGCATGGCGCAGGATTTCTCCTGGAGCCGCCAGGTTCCGCAGTACGTCGACATGTACGAACGGTTAATCCGCACCTGAGCAGTGGGCTCGAGCGCAGGCTCCTGTCGACCGGAACGCTCTCACAACTTCACGCGACCCTTCTGCTCAAACGGGAAGTTCCGCATGAGCCCACTACTCAGGTGCACCTGCCCGTACATCCGGTAATCGACCGTCCTGTGGCCCAGCCCGCTCAACAGCGCCGTCAGGGCGGCATCGAGATTGGCGGTTACGTTGAGGCCGAAGTCGGTTTCGCCCGACGCCGGCAGCGTGAAGGCCGCTTCGGTCGAACCCGCGGCAAACGCCTCGCCGCTCAACTCCAGATTGCAGTCGATGCCGCGCACGTCGATGGCGCGCGCATTGGGATTGATGACGTGCAGGGTCAGGTGGACCTGTTGCTGCTGCAGATTGCCGCCGATGAGCTCCACGCGTGTCACGGTAAGCTGTGGCGGCTCGAGCTTGGGTACCAGGGCGGCGCATGCACTCAGCAAGCAGCTGGCCAGCAACACCAGGGTTCGTTTCATGTCGATGTGTCACCTTTGAATTCCACCGCGCGCACGCGCCCGAACACCTGGTTCAGCGTTGCGTACTGTGCCGCGAGCGGCGCGGTGAGATCCGACTGCGTCATGCGCCAGCTCCAGTTGCCCTGGGCGGTGCCTGGCGTGTTCAGCCGCGCCTCGGATCCGAGTTGCAGCAGATCCTGGGCCGTGAGAATCGCCATGCGGGCGACCGATCCCAGCGTGGCACGCAGCATCGCTTCGAGTACATGGACAGAGTCGCTGCGCAGATAGAAGTTCACCCGCGCGGCGTCCTGCTCACTTAAGGCTCGATACCAGCCCAGCGTCGTGTCGTTGTCATGCGTGCCCGCATAGCCGACGACGTCATGGGTGTAGTTGTGCGGCAGGTGCGGATTGTCGCCGGAGCCGTCGAAGCCGAACTGCAGCACGCGCATGCCCGGCATTCCGAACGCGCGGCGCAACTCTTCGACATCGGCGGTGATGACGCCCAGATCCTCGGCTACCACCGGCAGATCCGGGTGATCGGCCTTGAGGGCCTGGAATAATGCCTGGCCCGGAGCCGGTTCCCATCGTCCCTCGCGTGCCGTCAAGGCTCCGGCCGGCACCGCCCAGTAGGCAGCCAGGCCGCGGAAGTGATCGATTCGAACCAGGTCGAAGCGCCGCATCTGCTGTGAGAGACGCGCGCGCCAGAAGGCAAATTGATCCGCCTGGGCCTGTTCCCAGTTGTAAAGCGGATTGCCCCAGAGCTGGCCGTCGGCCGAGAAATAATCCGGCGGTACCCCTGCCAGCAGCGCAGGCCTGCCATCCGCATCGAGTCGGAACTGCGTTGGTTGAGACCAGGTCGATACCGAGTCGGGAGCCACGTAGATAGGCAGGTCACCGAACAGATGGATGCCGCGTTCGCGCGCGTAGCGACGCAGCGCGCGCCATTGCCAGTCGAAATACCACTGCTCGATGCGGCGCTGCTCCAGTTCCGGTGCCTGCTCGCGCTCCACCCGCGCCAACTCGGCACGATTGCGCGAGCGCAGCTCCCGCGGCCATTCCCACCAGGGACGCTGAAACCGCTGGGCTAGGGTCTCGAACAACACATAGTCATCGAGCCAGCTGGCAGCCCCGGCGCGAAACGACTCGTAATCGGCGCGCAGGGATTCCAGATTGGGCAGTTCATTGCGGTCGAGCAAGGCACCGTTGCCGGCAAAGTCGGATCGGGCCCAGTAAGGAGAGCCGCCACCGCCCGGCGGCCCCAGGGGCAGCATCTGCCAGACCGAAAATCCGGCCTGCGCCAGCCAATCGACGAAGCCGCGCGCAGCTGCGCCGAGTGCGCCGCGCTCGGCGTTGATCAGGGATGTGGGATGAAGCAGCACGCCGGAGCGGCGGCGATCGAGCACCCGCTCGGTCATGCGCGACGAACGATCAGCTTCGCGAGCATGTCGGGCGTCACGAGCACGACGCCCCGGTCGGTGACATGAAAACGTGCCTCGTCGTCCGCACGGTCGATGCCGATCTGCATACCGTCGGGGATTTCACAACCTTCATCGAGAATGGCGCTGCTGATATTGCAGCCGACTCCGATCTTGACGTTCGACAGCACCACCGAGCGGAAAATCGTGGAACGCTCTTCCACGCGCACATTGGAGAACAGCAATGACTGATTGACGAACGCACCTGAAATGATGGACCCGCCCGAGACCATGGAGTTCACCGCCGTGCCGCGTCGCCCCGGCTCGTCGAGCACGAACTTGGCGGGCGGCTGATGCAGCTGATAGGTCCAGATGGGCCATTCCTCGTCGTAAAGGTTCAGCTCGGGCGCCACGTGCACGAGTTCGATATTGGCTTCATAGAACGCATCGACGGTGCCGACATCGCGCCAGTAGTTCTGTGCTCGCGTCTTGACGTCGGTGAACGGATAGGCGACCACCTGCAGTACATCGATGGCGGCCGGGATCACGTTCTTGCCGAAGTCGTGCTGCGACTTGTCGTCCGCCGCATCGGCGATCAGTAGCTTCTCGAGCAGGCGGGCGTTGAAGATGTAGATGCCCATCGAGGCCAGCGCGACATCGGGCCTGCCCGGAATGCCTTCCGGAGCGCGCGGCTTTTCCTTGAAATCGGTGACTCGGTTGTATTCGGTGACGGTCAGAACGCCGAAATCACGCGCGTGGTCCACCGGCACCTCGACCACGCCCACGGTGATGTCGGCGCCCTTCTCGACGTGGTAGGCGATCATCGGGCCATAGTCCATCTTATAGATGTGATCGCCGGCCAGGATGAGCACGTGCTTGGGTCGCAGGTTGCGGATCAGATCCAGGTTCTGGTACACGCAGTCGGCGGTGCCCCGATACCAGTGCATGCCGACTTGCTGCTGCGCCGGCACCACATCGATGAATTCGCCGAACTCACCGCGCAGGTAGCTCCAGCCGCGCTGTACGTGCTGGATCAGCGACTGACCCTTGTACTGCGTCATCAGATATATCTGGCGGATGCCGGAATTGACGCAGTTGGAAAGCACGAAATCGATGATGCGGAATTTGCCGCCGAAGGGCGTCGCCGGCTTGCAGCGATGCAGCGTCAGATCCTTGAGGCGCTCACCGCGGCCCCCGGCCATGACCACGGCCAGCGCACCGCTGGTCAGTCGGCTGACGTAACGTCCGGACGAGGCGCGCGACTGTTGCTTAGCCATGCTTGAAATTCTTGCGGGATGCGAGGTCTAGTGTACCTTGCAATGCAAGCGAAGCTACAGCACTCGTCGCGTGCGACGCCACCGCCTCACTGTCCTACAGCCGTTTGAGCAAACCCAGCTCCAGCGGGTGTGAGAGCAGCTCATGCACGGGATGGACGCGGACCTCGAATGCGAATTGCCCCGAGGTCGGCGGTGCCACCTTCAGTTCGTACACGGTGGACCCATCGCTGTCGATCTCGCCGGTTGGATTCAACGCCGCGCGCCATGCGTCGTCCGGGCCGCCGCGGAACGATGACAGCGCCGGCGGCTCGCTGCGCGAGGCAGGCAGCACGCGACGGGCCGTGAATTCGACGTTCACATCCTTGGGCGTGAGGCCGTTGAGCGAGGCGGCGATGCGCAGACTCAAGGCGCCGGCACGCGGCAATTCCCGCGGCGGCTCGGACAGCTGGCGCAGGTGCACGCCCGGCCAGCGTTCACGCACGCGCTGCTTCCAGTCGACCAGGGCCGATACCTCATCCTGGCCGTTCTGCATCAGGCGCCGATGATGCGAGGCGGCGGGATAGTAAACCCCGCGTGCATAGTCCTGCACCACGCGGCCCATGTTGAAAAATGGAATCACTGACATCATGGCGCGCTTGCAGCGACGCACCCACTCGGGGGAATAGCCCTCGGCGTTGCGCGCGTAATAGAGCGGCACCACCTCTTCCTCGAGCGCATCCAGCATGGCTGCCGAATCCAGTTCGTCCCGTCGGTGCGGATCCTGCACGTTGGCGCCCGGAATGCCCCAACCGTTGTCCTCCGCGAAGCCCTCCGCCCACCAGCCGTCCAGCACACTCAGGTTCAATCGACCATTCACGGCCGCCTTGATGCCCGAGGTGCCGCTGGCTTCCAGCGGCGCCACCGGGTTGTTGAGCCACACATCGACCCCGGTGACCAGCCAGCGCGCCAGCTGCAGGTCGTAATCCTCCAGGAACACCACGTGGCCGATAAATTCGGGCGTCAGCATGAGCTGCTTGATCTCACGCAGTACCTGCTGCCCCGGGTGATCGGCCGGATGCGCCTTGCCCGCGAACAGGAACAGCACCGGGCGGTCCGGATCATTCACCAGGCGCGCCAGCCGTGCGCGGTCACGCATCATGAGTGCCGCCCGCTTGTAGGTCGCAAATCGCCGCGCGAACCCCAGCGTCAGCGTGCGCGGCCGATCCGGATCGAGCAGCCGCGTGACATGGCGCAGCTGCGCCTGGCTCAATCCCTTGCTGGCGTATTCGCGCCGCAGGCGATCGCGGACACCCGCCAGCATGCGACCCTTGACCGATTGCGCGGTCTGCCAGAATTCCAGGTCCGGTATATGGCCGAGGGTTTGCCAGAAGGCGGCATCGGACAGCCGATCGCGCCAGTGACTGCCGAGCTTGTCATCGAAGAAGCGCGTCCAGAGCTGTGCCAGGAAGGTCGGCACGTGTACCCCGTTGGTGACGTAGCCGACGGGATTCTCTTCGGGAGCCAGCTCGGGCCAATGATCGGCGCACAGCCGCGCCGACACCGCACCGTGAATGCGGCTCACACCATTCACGCGCCGGGCACCATGTAGCGCCAGATGCGTCATGTTGAAGGCCTGCGGCGCGTTGGCAGGCCGTCCCAGTGCCAGCACCTGCTCCATCGGCACTCCGAGCTCGTTGACGACCTCCTGAAAACAGTGCGTGAACAGGCCCATGTCGAAGGCATCATGGCCGGCCGCGACCGGCGTGTGCGTCGTAAAGACGCACTGTGCAGCGGCGGCTTCGAGCGCCGCCGGGAAGGTCATGCCGCGCGCGATGCCCTCGCGCGCCAGTTCGAGAATCAGGAAGGCGGCGTGGCCCTCATTCATGTGCCAGGTGGCAGGTGCCAGACCCAGCGCGCGCAGCGCCCGCACCCCGCCCAGTCCCAGGATCATTTCCTGTCGAATGCGCACCGTGGCATCGCCACCGTAGAGGCGATGCGTGATCTCGCGATCTTCGTTCGAATTCTCCGGGCAGTTGGTGTCGAGCAGATACACCGACACGCGTCCCACGCGCGCCCTCCAGATACGTGCGACCACGCTGCGGCCCGCGATCGGCACTCGCACGCGCAGCCACTGCCCCTGGCTGTCGCGCACCGCCTCCACCGGCAGGTCACGCGGATCGTGCTCTTTGTATTGGGCATGCTGCACGCCGTCGCTGTCGACGGACTGAATAAAGTAGCCCTCGGTATAGAGCAGGCCGACGGCGATGAAATTCAGCCGTTCGTCGCTCGCGGCCTTGCAATGGTCGCCCGCCAGGATGCCCAAGCCGCCCGAGTAGATCGGGAAACTCTCGTGGAAGCCGTACTCGGCGCAGAAGTAGGCGATCAGGGGTTCGTCGGCGCTCGGCGCCGGTGCTGCCAGGTAGGCATCGAAGGTCGCGAGCACCTGCCGATAGCGCTCCAGGTACTGCGGGTCGCTGGCTGCCCGGTCGAGACTCTCCTGACTGATACAGCGCAGGATCAGACGCGGATTGCCGCCCGTCTGCTTCCACAACTCCGGGTCCAGGTCATCGAACAGCGCCCGGGTGGGCCGATGCCAGCTGAAGAACAGATTGTTCGACAGCTCCGTCAGCCGGGCCAGCGGCGCCGGAACATTGGGATAGATTTCAATCAGTTGCTTGGCCGCATGGGCCTTGCTGCGAAATTTTCGGCGATCCATAGTCAAAAAAGTCTAGCAGCCTCCGCGACATCAGCCTGTGCGCAATGTCGCGCCCGCGAGGCATACTTGGCCTCATCCCCGCCGTTGATCGCGCCTATGAATCGCCGCCTGCTGTCCCACCTGCTGGTCCCGATGGCGGCGTTCGCCTCGCTGAGCCTCGTTGCACTCAACCTGGCAGCCTGCACACGCCACACGCCGACGACGCTGCAAGCTGCAGCGCCCGCGACCTCATCCTGCCTGCCCAGTCGCGATGGCTATCTGCGGGTGCGGCTGCGCGGTGCCCGCGACCTCGATATCGACTGGCACGATGCCGATCTGGAATGCGAAGGGGGCGAGCGGCCCGGTCAGGGCGGCTTGCGGCTGGCCTTTGCCGGTCCGCTCACGAGCGACGGCCATCGGTTGCGCTTCGTGTTCGGCGTGGCCAGCACGGCGGGCATCGCGAGCTCTCGCGAGGTCCCCACGAACGTCACCGTGATCTTCGAAGGCGAGCACGGACTTTATTCCACGCGCGGCGACGACAAGTGCACCATCGATGAGCTGACGCAGGCGCCGATGATCGCGCGCGACGCGACCCGCTTGCCGGCCGGTACGCTGCGCGTCAGCGGCCGGGGTTTCTGCGCATCGCCCGCGGCAGCCATCGATGGCCGGGACACGCTGCTGCTGAGCCGCTTTGATTTCGCCGGCCTCGTGGTCGACGCGGCGGCCGCCGATCATCCACAATAGTGGCACCTTCGATGCGCCGCCCGATGTTGCCCATGTCCCGCAGTCCGATGTTCCGTATGCCAGCCCTGCTGGCGCTGTGTCTGCTTGGGGCGCTGCCTGCACTGGCACCTCCGCCGGCTCGCGCGCTCGAGAGCCTGCAGCAGTTTCCGACTTCGGTGCTGAGTATCCAGACGCACAAGGGCGCCGAGTGGTTCACCGTCTGGATTGCCGACACGCCCGAACGCTCCGAGCAGGGCCTCATGTTCCTGCAGTGGCTACCCACCGACCAGGGCATGCTGTTTCCGCAGGATGCGCCGAAGGTCATGCACATGTGGATGAAGAACACGCTGATTCCGCTGGATATGCTGTTCATCGATGCCAAGGGGCGCGTGGTGGGAATCCGCGAACAGGCGACCCCGCGCTCGGAAGACATTATTTCGTCCCCCGCCGCCGTCAAGGCCGTGCTCGAACTGGCCGGTGGGGAATGCGCCACGCTGGGCATCCGGGTCGGCGACCAGGTGCGGCACAAGCTTTTCGGCACCGGAAGCGCCGGTCCAGCCAGGAACTAGGCTGGTGCAACCGCGCGCAGCCTTGGTGCGCCTGTGGCTAATTACTAACAATTACTGGTTAACCGTACAGTAATTGGGCTGCCGCGCTGCCCCGAGCGGCCCTCCGGCCCCGCTTGACCTAACAAAAAGATGTTGTATGGCGGCTACAAGTTGTTGTGTCGCATAAAATATTGTTTATGCTAGCGCCACACTCAGGGGAGCAGCTCCGGTCTCGTTTGTCGCGGGGCCACAAAGCTGCACTGTTACTAGGACGCAGAGACTGCGCAATGGCTCGCCCTTACTCATTACAGAGAGGCGAGAGATAGCTCGGTCTTTTTGAGGGGAGAGATGCATGCAAAGTTCCAAACATGCGCTGGCGTTGCGAAGCCGCGCATCGATGAGGTTCGATCTACATAAGGCGATTCGCAGCGCCTGCATCGCCGGTGGCGCCGCCGCCGCGATGTTCGCCAGTACCGGAAGCTTCGCCGCTGCCAGCGATGACACCGGAGATCAGGCACTCTCGGAAGTGGTGGTTACCGGTTCGCGTATCGGGCGCACCGACCTCGACACGCCTTCACCCGTCCAGGTCGTCACGGCCGAAGACATCGCCAATAGCGGCTACACCTCGGTCAGCGACGTGCTGCACGCGCTGACGGCCAACGGTCAGGGCAACCTGAACCAGAGCTTCGGCGGCGCGTTCGCGGCCGGCGCGGCCGGTGTCTCGCTGCGCGGCATGACGGTCGATGCCACCCTGGTGCTGATCGACGGTCACCGCATGGCCGACTATCCGATCTCGGATGACGGTCAGCGCTCCTTCGTCGACGTGGCGAACCTGCCGCTGTCGGTGATCGATCACGTTGAAGTCCTCAAGGACGGCGCCTCGGCGATCTACGGTTCCGATGCCATCGCGGGCGTCGTGAACATCATCCTCAAGAAGACCTTCGTCGGCGCGGAAGTCACGGCGGATGGCGGCACCAGCGCCTACCATGACGGCACCAACGAGCATTTCTCGGCCACCTTCGGTATCGGCGACCTTGATGCAGACGGCCGCAACACGTACCTGAATGTCGAGTATCGGCATCAGCAGGCCCTGAGCCTGGATGCGCGTTCGGCCTACAGCAACTTCAACTACCAGCCGCAGTGGGGTCCGTCTGCCCCGACGGCCTTCGGCGTTGTGCAGCCCGGCGCGGCCTTCCCGTTCACCAACACGCTGCAGGGCATGGTGGGCGCGTACAACCCGGCAAATCCGGCGAATCCGACCAACTTCCAGAGCCTCTCGGCGTGTCCGCATCCGACGGCGGGCGGCGCCAATGTTCTGGGCGGCTGCGAATACAATTACGCCGCCTTCCAGCAGATCGAGCCGCAGACCACCAACATCAACGTGCTGCTGCGTCACACGCAGGAATTCGGCGGCGGTTGGAACGCCACCTTCACGGGTTCGATGTTTGAGTCCAAGGCCGAGCAGGTCAATGCGCCTTCATCGGCGAATACCTATCAGGCATCGACCGGTGGCGCGTTCAATTCGACCGACCCGACGGCCAATCCGATCCTGATCCCGGTCGGTAACGTCAACAACCCGTATGCGGCCAACCCGGCTTGGCTCGCCTATCTGTTCGGGGACGTCGGTGCGCAGCACACGCTGACCGACACGAAGATGTATCGCTTCGTGACCGACCTGAAGGGCACCTTCCTGGGCGTGGATCTCGATGCGAGCATCGGCATCATGCGCGGCATCACCCATCTGACGTATGAGAACTACGTGACGGTGAGTGGCCTGAACACCGTGCTGGCGGACGATGACTACTACATCGGCGCCAACTCGGGTCTCAACAGTGCCGCGGTCTACAACACGCTGGCTCCGACCACGCATTCGGTGGCGACCTCGCAGTTGCAGTACTTCGAGCTGAATGGCACCAAGACGCTGTTCCAGCTGCCGGGCGGCCCCCTGGGCGTGGCGGTCGGCATCGGCGGACGGCACGACGGCCAGGCCGATCCCGGCCAGCCCGACACCATCAACGGTGACGTGCTCGGCCTCGGCACGACGTTCATCAATGGTTATGAGACCAACGAGAACATCTACGCCGAAATCGATGCGCCGATCTTCAAGATGCTGGAACTCGACATCGCCGACCGCTACGACAACTACGCGGGTACCGGTGGCGCACAGACGCCGAAGTTCGGCATCAAGTTCACGCCGATCGAGCAGGTCACACTGCGCGGTACCTACGCGCGCGGCTTTCGCGCTCCGGGACCGGGCGAGAAGGGTAATTCGGGCGTGACGTTCTTCACGGCGGAAGGCACCGACCCGTTGCGCTGCCCGGGAACTGGTCTGCCGACCGACTGCGGCAGCGGCCAGATCGCAGGCGTGGTCGCGGGCAACCCGGCCCTGAAGCCGGAGAAGTCGGACAGCTACAGCCTCGGTGTGGTGTTCAAGCCGATTCGCAATGTCAACCTGGCCATCGACTGGTGGCGTGTCCGTCGGACGGGCGAAATCCTTGCGGATTTCAGCAACCCGATCACGGTGCGCGGTCCGGTGCAGGCAGCCTATCCGACCCTTCCGGGACCGGAAATCGAGATCCTGGGTCCTTACCAGAACCTCGGTGTGGATGAGCCGACCGGTATCGACTTCGAGCTGCATGCGAAGTACGACCTGCCGGTCGGACAGGTGGGTCTCGATGCGACCTACACGCACCTGATCAGCCAGAAGATCTGCTCGGCGCCGGATGATCCGTCCAGCTGCGTGTACGTCGATGGGACGCATGGTCCTTCGGGCATCAGCGGCGACACGGGTACGCCCCGCAACAAGTCGGTCGTGACCGTGGACTACGGTGTTTCCGGCTTTGAGGGCGGCGTGACGATGAACTACGTCAGTGGCTACGTAAACGACGACCCGACCATCGGTGCCACGGGCCCCGGCACCGCGGGCGGCTGTCTGAATCCGTGGTTCACGCCGTGCTACATCGGTTCGTTCACGGACTGGGATCTGTTCGCGCGCTATAACATCAACAAGCACCTGGACATCAACGCGCATGTGTTGAATGCGTTCAATGCCAAGGCGCCGTTCGATCCGCAGGCGGCCTACGGCACGCGCAATTACAACAACGCGTTCGCCGAACAGGGTGCCATCGGTCCGTTCTTCGAGCTGGGCCTTAAGTGGACGCTCTAAAGCGCCCGCATTAAGCCTGGTGGCTTAAGATAATGGGGGAGCTTCGGCTCCCCCATTTTTTTGGAGTGTGCATGGGGGTTATAGGGTGGTGTCTGCGGCTGAGCCTGATCGTCGGCGGATTCGGATTGACCGCCGGCGCCGAGACGGATCCCGCCGCCGCACCCCCCGCGGCCGTGCCGATTCACCATGATCGGGTCGGCCGCATCATCGTGCCGGTCACCATCAATGGCATCGGTCCGTTTCAGTTCATGGTGGACACGGGCGCCAATCACACCGTGCTGGCGCAATCGGTGCTCGCACGCCTGAACCTGCCGGTGGATCCGGACAACCTGATCTCCGTCGTCGGTGTAAGCGGAACCGCCCAGGTGGCCAGCGCGCACGTCGACCGGCTCGACGCGGGCGCACTGCACTTCGCCGATGTGCAGTTGCCAGTGCTGTCAGGCCCGGTCTTCGAGGGCATCGACGGCATCCTCGGCATGGACGGTTTCGACGGTAAGCGCGTCACGGCCAACTTCGTGCGCGGCGAATTCCGTATCGTCGATTCGCATGGCTGGCGCGCACCGCTGCTCTACACGGTGCTGCATGTGCGCTTTCTGTCGCAGCGTCTGCTGATGATCGACAGTCATGTCGGCCGTGTGCCGGCAAAGGCCATCATCGATACCGGCGGCGTCGACACGCTGGGCAATCTGGCGCTGTACCGTGCCCTGGCGCGCCGCGATGACGAGACGGCGCATCGGCTCGAGACCGGTGTCATCGATGTCAACGAGGCCTCTCAGCTCGGCATCACGCGCCGCGTGCCGGAGATCCGGCTCGGTACCACGACCGTGAAAGAGCTCGATGTCACGTTCGGGGACTTCAGCGTGTTTCATAGCTGGGATCTCACCAACGAGCCCGCGCTGCTGATCGGTATGGACGTGCTCGGCACGCTGGCCGAACTCAACATCGATTATCCGCGCCAGGAACTGCAGCTGCGCACGCGTTACACCGGCGGGCACCGGCCTATCCGCTAGCGGGCAGAGCTAGCGGGCTGGACGCCGCGGCGATTTGCCGTGTTCGTCCGCCGCAGCGCAGTTGCCGCAGCCCGGCATCCCCAACCGCTTGCGGTGCGCATCGGCCCAGTGCGTAGCGATACCGCGTGCCGCCAGCAGATCCAGCAGTCGCTGGCGTCGCGACATCGGCATGAAACTCCAGGCGACGTAACCGGCCGCGAACAGAACCAGGACCGCGATGATCAGTTGCTGCAGCATCAGGCCCCCAGGGCGCGCGCCACGTGGTAGGTCACGAAGGCGAACACATAGGCCATCGCAAACAGATACGCCGTCATGATCAACGGATAGCGCCACGAGTTGGTTTCCCGCCGGACCGTCACCAGCGTGGACAGACATTGCGGCGCGAACACATACCAGGCAAGTAGCGATAGCGCCGTCGCCAGACTCCAGCCGCTGGCAATCATCGGGCGCAGCGCCTCCTCGACATTGCCGTTCTGCGCACCGGACAATGAATACACCGTCCCGAGCGCGCCGACGACGACTTCGCGCGCCGCAATTCCAGGCACCAGCGCGACGCTGATCTGCCAGTTGAATCCGAGCGGCTTGAAGATGGTCTCAAGACCATGCCCCGCGATTCCGGCAAAGCTGTAGCGGATGGCGGGGCCCGTGGCTCCGGCCGGCGGTTGCGGGTAGCTCGCCAGGAACCACATCAGCACCATGAGTGCGAGGATGATTGTGCCCACGCGCGAGAGGAAAATCTGGGTGCGCTCCCAAAGACCTGTGAGCAGGTTGCGCAGGTTGGGCCAGTGGTACTCGGGCAATTCCATGAGCAGCGGCGCGTACCCCGAGCCGCGCGTCGCACGTCGCATCGCCAGCGCCGCGAGCACCGCACCGGCAACCCCGGCGACGTAGAGCGAAAACAGCACCAGCCCCTGCAGATTGAATGGGCCGGCGGATCGGTTGGGAATGAAAGCCGCGATGATCAGCGCATACACCGGCAGGCGCGCCGAACAGGTCATCATGGGCGCCAGCAGGATGGTCGCCAGCCGGTCACGGCGGTTGGGGATGGTGCGCGTCGCCATGATGCCGGGTATCGCACAGGAGAAGGATGAGAGCAGCGGGATGAAAGAACGCCCCGAAAGTCCGATGCTGCCCATGAGGCGATCGAGCAGGAACGCCGCCCGCGGCAGATAGCCGCTGTCCTCGAGCAGCAGGATAAAAAAGAACAGGATCAGGATCTGCGGCAGAAACACCAGCACGCTGCCCGCGCCGCCGATGACACCGCCGACGATGAGACTTCGCAGCGGCCCTGCGGGCAACGCTTCCTGCACCAGTCCGCCGAGCGCACCCATGCCGGCGGTGATCCAGGCCACGGGCGCCTGCGCCCAGCTGAAGACGGCCTGAAAGATCAGGAATAGCAACACCGCGAGCAATGTAGGACCTGCCACCGGATTCATGACCACCGCATCCAGGCGCGCCAGCGCGCGATCCCGCAGCGGTTCGATGTAATGAATCGCGGCCAGGATGCGCCGCACCTCGCGCTGGGTGCCGGTCAGCTCGGCGTCTGAAACCGCGGGAATCGAAAATGCCTCGCGCGGCTCACCGACGACCACCTGGTCGAGTGCCGCCAGCAGTGCCGCCTCGCCACCGGCACGCACCGCAACGGTCTCGACCACGGGTACGCCAAGTTCGCGCGCCAGCGCCTCGCGATCGAAGGTGAACCCGCGTCGTTGCGCCAGATCGCTCATATTGAGCGCCACGATCATTGGAATCTGCAGCTGGCGCAGTTCCAGTGCCAGTCGCAGCGACAGACGCAGATTGGTGGAGTCGAGCACGCAGACGATCAGTTCCGGCGGCGCCTCCCCGCGCAGTCGGCCCGTGACCGCATCGCGTGCGATGGCCTCATCGAGTGTCGTCGGCACGAGGCTGTAGGTGCCGGGCAGATCGAGGACTCGATAGAGCAGGCGGCGGCTGGCGTTGACGAACGCGCCTTCCTTGCGCTCCACTGTGACCCCGGGATAGTTGGCGACCTTCTGCCGACTGCCGGTCAGGCGATTGAAGAGCGCCGTCTTGCCGCAGTTCGGGGCGCCGACCAGTGCGATCCGGCGCGTGAGGAGGTCGGGAAGGTCGCGCGTCACACGGCCTCAGGGCGCTCGAGCCGTACCAGCACGGCCTGTGCCTCGCGCCGCCGCAGCGCAAACATCGATGTGCCGATACGAACCGCGATCGGATCGCCGCCGGGACGAATCTCTTCGATGACTTCGACCTGCTCGCCCGGCACAAAACCGATCTCGAGCAGCCGACGCACCACGGTAGAACCGGCCCCATCGCCAATCAGCGCGCCGGCCACGCCGTCGATGCCCACGGACATCACCGTGCCGCGAGCCCCTTTGCGAAGCGTGGCCAGGGATCGCACATCAGCGGCCGCATCGACCCCCTGATCGACGGCATGCCAGTCCACACAGGAATCCATTGCTGCGCTCCGCAGAATGTCAAATGCGAATCACTCGCAATTGCATTGAGAATAGCGCAGACCGCGCCTCGGCGCCAGTTAGGACGCTCTTAAGCGTTAAACCTGGCCGAAACGCCGCCACAGCCAGTGATCGACCGACAGGGTGCCGGCACCGCGACACAGCAGTACCAGCAGCATGGCCGCCCACTGGATATGGGTGGGCCAGGCCTGGGGATAGACAAACACCTCGATGATGGTCGTCATGCCCAGCAGCACGAATGCCGCCGGCCGCGTCATGAACCCCAGCACCAGCAGGATCGGGGTCGACAGCTCGATGCTGGCCCCGATGTAAGCGGCGATATCGGGGGGCAGCAACGGCACCTTGTACTCATCCTCGAACAGCTGCAGCGTGGCATTCCAGTCTGCAATCTTGGTGGTGCCCGAATTCCAGAATACCGTGGCCACTGCCAGCCGCAACGGTATGGCCAGCAGGCTGTAGGGCACGCGCTCGAAGATGCGCACCAGCTGAGCAATGCGGACCGCCATCCCAGGAGGAGGTGCCGGCGCGGTGGTGGCGAGTGTCGAGTTCATGGGACTTTCCCTTCTGTGGAGTTCTGTGAGGGCGACAGCAGCCAGCCCGTGAATCGGCCGGCGGCCAGGTGATCGGCCAGCGCCGCATTGAGTTCCGCGGCCGCCTCTTCCGCGTCCGCCTCGGCATCGAGCGCTGCCTGCAGCATCTGGCCAGCGCAGAGCCGCTGCGCAAAGCGCCCACTGCGCTCGCTCAAGCGCTGCACCTCTACCCCGCCCGCGCGGCGCTCAATCAGCAGCCACGCGGGGGCCGCTGCCAGATCGATCGCGGCCATCGCGGCCTCATCGTGTTCGAGCACGGCACGCCAGATGGCGTCGGCCGGCACGGCCACATGCAGCACCGACACCGCCGGATGCGGCAGGAATCGCAGCGCCGGCACCTCGTTCGCATCGATTGCCGACAGCGCGGCCACATCCAGCGCGGGCACATCCGCGGCATGCAACGCGCGATTCACCGCCCATTCGAGCCTGGCCACTTCCGGCAGGTAGCTCAACGCCGCAGCCGGCCCGTAGCTGCCGAGGAAGCCAGGGAATTCCTGACCATAGTCATTCAGGTAGGCACACCGCGGAGGATGGATGGGGATGAAGGCCTGCGCGCAGGCCTCAAAGAACGCAGCACCGACCAGTCGGTGAACCGCGGGGAAGCTTAAAGCCAGCGCGGCGGTGAGTGTGCCGTGGCAGGTATTGCGGTAGATCTCCAGCAACTCCGCATCTACTGCCACGGGCACCGGACCGCCGAGCAAGGCGTCGCCAAAAGTTCGCTGCAGCTCATGCAGCGCGGGCATGGGAGTCACTGGTCATGCGGCGGAGTCGATCGGCAGCCTGTGCGGCTTCATCCAGCAGCACATCGAATGCCGGGATATCGGTATCCCATTCGATCAGCGTGGGGCGCGCGCCGATGCGGCGCAGCGCCTCTTCATAGAGTGCCCAGACGGGCGCAGCGACGCGTGAGCCATGATTGTCGATGCGCACCACCCGCCCGCTCTCGAGCGTGCATTCGGCGTGACCCGCCAGGTGGTACTCGCCGATTGTCTCGGCGGGCAGCGCCGCCAGATAGCGGACCGGATCCCAGCCGTGGTTGCCGGCACTGACGAAGATGTTGTTGAGGTCGCAGAGGATGCCGCAGCCCGTGCGATTCGCCACCGCGGCGAGAAATTCCCACTCCGGAATGCCCGAATGGGAAAACTGAATATAGGTTGAAGGGTTCTCGAGCAGCAGCCGCCGCCCAAGCACTTCCTGGGCCTGCTGCACGTGGCGGCAGACTACCTCGAGCGCCTCCTCGGTCATGGGCAGCGGCAGCAGGTCGGCAAGATACTGCCCGCCCGTCACACTCCAGGAGAGGTGCTCGGACAACAGGCCTGGATCGAGCACTTGCACCAGATCCTTGAGGCGCTGCAGGTGGGCGAGATCGAGTCCGTCGGCGCTGCCAAGAGACAGCCCCACCCCGTGCAGCGAGACCGGGTAATCCCGTCGAACCGCTGCCAGCGCGTGCCGTGCACGGCCACCGCCAAAGTAGTTCTCGGCGTGCACCTCGAACCAGGCCACGGCAGGCTTTGCCTCGACCACGTAAGCGTGATGCGGGAAGCGCAGCCCGATGCCCGCCGCTGCGGGGATCGGGCTGGCCTGCCCCACGATGGCGTGAGGCTCAGACATTTACATCGCCGAGGTGGTGCCGCCCGCGATCTTGGCGCAGCTGCCCGCCGGGACCAGGACGAAGGACTTCGGGTCGCGCGCGGCCGTGGCCTGGCCTGCGCACGAATGCGCGCCGGCAGCGCAATCATTCTTGCCGGCAGCATTGATGCCGTAACACTTCTCGAGCTTTTCCTTTCCCATCGCCTTGGAATCATCGGCGGCGTTGGCCGGCGCCTGCAGCACCAGCGCCAGACCCACCGCGGCGGTCAACGTCGAAGCGGCCAGAACAAATCGATTCATGATTAATCCCCTTGATTCTTTGAGGCCCCGAAATTGGGGCACGAGGGTAAGTTCGACACTGCACACAAAAGGTTACACTGGAGGCCGTGTCCACCGCGCCCACGGCTACGACCCGAGACCAGGCCTGGTCGCAGCTCATGCGCGCAGCCCAGGCCGGCGACCGCGCCGCCTACTCCCTTCTACTGCGCGAAATTACGCCCTTCATTCGCTCGATGCTGCGGCGGCACTGCTCGCACACCCAGGATATCGAGGAAATGGTGCAGGACACGCTGCTGACCCTGCATCGCGTGCGCCAGACTTATGATCCCGCCAGGCCCTTCAGTCCCTGGCTGGCCTCGATCGCCGCCCGCCGGGGTATCGATGGGTTGCGGCGCCGTTCGCGCGTGGCGCGCCACGAAATCAGTACCGAATTCGAGGCCTATGAAACCTTTGCCGACCCGGCGGCGAATACCGATATAGAGGCACTCGGCGTCCCCGAGGAGATCGAGCAATTGCTGCAGCAGCTGCCGCCGCGACAGCGGCAGGCCCTGGAGGCATTGAAGCTTCGGGAAATGAGCCTCAAGGAGGCGGCCGCGGTCTCAGGACAGTCGGTGGGAGCGCTCAAGGTCAACACCCACCGCGCGATCAAGGCGCTGCGGGCGCTTTTGCGGTAAACGATGCAACACCGATGAGAACCGATCAGATTATTGAAGAGCTGGCAGCCGAGCTCGCGCCGGTGCGCGTCCTGCGCCCGCCGGCGGCGCGCGCGCTGCTGTGGCTGGCCGTGGTCGGTGTGGTCAGTGCGGCCCTGATCCTGCGATTCACGCGCTGGGGGGCCATCCTGCCGCGCCTCCAGACCCCGCGCGTGGCGTTCGAGACGGCGGCCACCGCGCTGACGGCAATCACCGCCACGATCGCGGCATTCGAGCTATCGATCCCGGATCGTTCGCCGCGCTGGGCCTGGCTGCCCGTGCCGACGCTGCTGCTGTGGCTGGGCGCCAGCGGTCTGGGCTGCCTCAGCAATGGACTGACCCTGCACAATGCGGACGGTCCCGTGGGCGAGAGCGCGCATTGCTTCGTCTTTATCACCGGCGCCAGCGTGCCGCTGGCCATCGGGCTGTTCTGGATGTTGCGCCGTGCGCGACCTCTGGATGCGCTGGCGGTGGCCGCGGTCGGGACCTTGGGCGTCGCCGCCACCGCCGCCTTCGTGCTGCAGTTCTTTCATCCCTTCGACGTTACCGTCATCGACTTGGCGCTGCACCTGGCGGCCATAGGCCTGGTGGTGCTGATCGGCACCACCCTGCGGCGGCCGCTGCTGGATGCCAGCGGCGGCCGCGGGTGACGGTCATTTCTTGAGTGGCTTGTAGGTCAGCTGCAGAAAGAACTCCCGGCCGTAGACGTTGTAGTTTTGCGTGTTATAGGGCACGTTCGTAAAACCTGGCTGACTGTGATCCGCTGGTGGCATTGCGTTGAACGCGTTGTTGATGGCCAGCGACAGTTCGAGTGTTTTGATCGGATAGTAGCGGACGCTGAAGTCCGCCAGTGTCCAGGCCGAAACATCGCCGGCGCCCGGCTGCGTGTAGCCGTCCGGCACTCCCTGCGCAATGTAGTTGGGCGATTTACCGTAACGCTCCACATAAGCCGTGATGCTGACGGGCTGCAACGTCCACGTCAGCTCGGCGTTGGCCTTGGTCTTGAACTCTGTGCTGTAGAACGGATCGTTCAGATCGTCGACGAAGGGGTCCCCGGGAAACTGCTGATAGGTGTGCAACAAAGTGTCGGTGTACGACACATCAAGTGCCAGCCGCCCATACCGCCCCACATCGTAGACGTAGTTCAGCGCCGGTATGATTACGCCGAGATTTTCGCGTGAGAGATTGTCCTTTGGGGTATAGACCGAAACCAGGGCGCCTGACGAATTGCGGGTCACATCGGCCAGTGCCGCGACGCAGGTTGGCGACGCGATGTTGAGTTGTCCCAAGCGGCAGGCGGACTCGGTCTCGAGCAGCTTGTTAGCGTCGATCGAGGCGACTTCATTGCTGATGGAGTAGCGGATCCAGTCGAAGGTCAGCGTCAGCCTGTCGACCGGCGTGACCACCAGACCCAGATCAAAAATCTTGGCCGTGATGGGTTGCAGTTTCGGATTGCCCGATGTGGAACCGAACACCGACTCGAGGAATTGCGGGCAGTTGCCAACGGTGGCCACCGTGTAGCCGTTCTTATAACAGGTGTAATAGTCCGTCAGGCTCTGGTAGTAGCCACTAACGCCCTGAAACTCATCCGCCAGCGTCGGGGCCTTAAAGGCCGTGCCGTAGCGACCGCGCAGCATAATCTGCTCCAGCGGCTTGAATTCGAGCCCGATGTTGTAAGTGAATCTGTCGACATTTTGCCCCTGCACCATGTAGTCGTCGTAGCGGCCGGAGATATCGGCCTTCAGCACTTTGATCAAAGGTAACTGCATCTCGGCCGTGCCCGCGTAGCGGGAACGATGACCTGAGCCGCCAACAGTCGTGGTGCCAAAGACGGCGCCGTCGTCGTAACGCGGATCGGCCACGTAGTTCCACCCCTGATCACCGCCCTCGACCTGGAGCGCCATCCCTGCATTGCCGCCCGGCAGCGCAAACAGCGCGGTATTAGTGACCTGGGCACGCGCCGTGCTCTCCTCGGTATACGAGTAGTTGTTCGTAAAACCGCTGAAGGCGGCGTACTGAGCGGGTGTGATCGGCTTGTAGAAGTTGCCGTAATTCGGCTGATATTCGTACGCGCCAAGGACAGGATCGAACCCCAATTGCGGACCATAGATAGTCGAAAAGAACGCATCGATCGGCTGGTTGAAGAACACGTGCGTCGATTCAGTGAGCTTGTTGTCCGTGTAGGTCATGTCGGCCAGCCATTTCCAGCTCGACAGAAACGCACCTTTGACACCCAATGTGGCGCGCACCGAATTGTTGGTGTTCTTGTTGAATGTGTCGTTGAGACCGCCTGATTCCTCCGGTGAAAAGACGTGCTGCAGATTCAGGTAATCCGCACCCAGCCTCGGATCCTCGTAGTAGCCGAACGTGCCGGTGTCGTACTCGCTGTCGTAATAGCTTGGACCGTTGCTGAAGCGCACCACGTCATGGTTCAGCAGTGTGTCGGCGTAGATCTGTACCGCATCGCTGACGTCGTAGGTCGCATGGCCGTAGAACTGAACCTGCTCGTCGGCGTTCTGCAACGTGAGGTCGTCATCATAGAGAGTGCCGCAATAAGTGCCGCGGTTTGCGCGCGTGTAAAGTCGGGTGGTGTTATTAAATTGGCCGGCGACATTGGCGCAATTGGCCGGATCCTCGAAGTAGTAGGTGTTGCCATTGGGCTGTCCGTAGACGCCGTAGATCAAATAGTCGCGCTCGGCGGTCTGGGGTGTCGCTCCCTGATTGTAGAACGCCTTCGTCAGATCGCGTTGATACCCCCAGATCGGGTTGGAATTTTCGTACTGAAGCCCGGCTACGAGGTTAAAGCTTCCGATCTGCAGCCCGTCACCAATGGCGATACGTCGGTCGGCGCCGCCGCCGTCGTTATAGAATCCGTAGCGGCCGTCGATCATCGGGCCGTCCATATTGGTCTTCATGACGATGTTGACCACGCCGGCGATGGCATCTGAGCCGTAGATCGAGGACTGACCGCCCGGCAGGATGTCGATGTGGTCGATCAGCACGGTCGGAATGCCCGAGATGCTGACGAAAGATTCGGACCCGTTATAGAGCGCCGGGTAGTTCGCGAACGGCAGCCCGTTGATGAGGTACTTGGTGTAGGACGGGTCGAGTCCGAAAAAGCCCACCACTTTGGCTCCCTGGGTGAAACCCAGACTGAATTGGGCGTTCTGTCCGCTGAAGGTGGAATAAGACAAGCGCTGCAGCGCCTCGGCCACATCGGCAAATCCCTTGGCCTGGATGTCCTCATTGGTGATCGTCATCACCGGCGTAAAGGTCTGCGGCTGCGTCGTCGGAATCAGCGAGCCGGTGACGACCACTTCCTGCAGATTGCTGTCGGTGTCGGCAGCGACAGCGGGCAGGGTGGCGGCGGCCGCCAGGCACCCGAAGGCAAACGCTATCCGAGGGGCGGGCAAAGCCAAAAACCGGGACGAATGCGGAACGGATACCGAAGTACGCATTAGTGAGAGCTCCCTAATCTTCGAGACCGAAACCCGCGGCGCCGTCTGTGAGACGCTCATCAGGTCCGCATTACCGGTAATCAACCTGTAATCCGTATGAAATATATAACTGCCGCACTTGCCGGGCGCAACATAAACGTGCGGCGCACCCGCAATTTACTGATTTAATTTATTTTTCGCGGGCAGGAAATTGAGGTCAAAACTGTGGCGCTGACGTCACTACCGGCGCCGGCCACCTCCAGGCCGCGTCGCCAGGCTCGCCAGACTCGTTAAACCGCTTCGATGGCGATGGCGGTGGCCTCGCCGCCGCCGATGCACAGCGAGGCAATGCCGCGCTGCAGTTTGCGGGCCCGCAAGGCATGCAGCAGCGTTACCAGGATGCGCGCGCCCGAGGCGCCAATCGGGTGCCCGAGCGCGCAGGCGCCCCCATTGACGTTCACCTTTTCGTGCGGCAGCGACAGTTCGCTCATTGCCGCCATGGTGACGACCGCGAACGCCTCGTTGATTTCGTAAAGGTCCACGTCCTCGGTGCGCCAATCCGAAGCCTGCAGCACGCGTTGAATGGCCCCGGCCGGAGCGGTCGTGAACCATTCCGGCGCATGGGCGTGACTGGCATACGCCACCACGCGGGCCAGCGGCGTCACATTGGCCGCACGCAGGGCGGACTCGCTCATCAGGATGAGCGCCGCGGCGCCATCGGCAATCGAGGAGGAGCTGGCAGCGGTCACCGTGCCGTCCTTGCCGAAGGCTGGCTTGAGCTGCGGAATTTTGCTGATGTCGCAGGCGAACGGCGGTTCATCGCGCTCGACCAGCTGCTCGCCCTTGCGGCTCTTGACGGTCACCGCAACAATCTCGTCCTTGAACGCACCGCTCTCGCTGGCCAGCAGCGCGCGTCGCACCGACTCGGCCGCATAGGCATCCTGCTGGGCCCGCGAGAAATTGTATTTGCGCGCCGTGGCGTCCGCGAAATTGCCCATGAGCGCGCCGTCGTAAGGATTCTGCAGCCCGTCATAGAACATGTGGTCGAGCACTTCGCCGTGTCCCATTCGGTAGCCGCCGCGCGCCTTGGGCAACAGGTACGGCGCATTGGTCATCGACTCGATGCCGCCGGCGACCAGCACGCGCGCGGAACCGGCGCGGATCGCATCGCTGGCCAGCATGACCGTCTTCATGCCCGAGCCACAGACCTTGTTGACTGTGGTGCACGGCACGCTGTTGGGGATACCCGCACCCAGCGACACCTGGCGCGCGGGCGCCTGCCCGAGTCCGGCCGGCAACACGCAGCCGAGCAGCACCTCATCGACCTGGGCACCACTGATGCCGGCGCGCTCGAGCGCGCCGCGCACCGCCGCGGAACCCAGCTGCGGCGCCGTCATGGCGGAGAGCGCACCCTGAAAAGCGCCGATCGGCGTTCGTCGCGCGGCGACGATGTAAACGGATTCCCCGGTTGCCATGGATCAGCCCAGGGCCGCGCGGTACGTCGCCGAAGTGCGCTCGCGGACCTGCACTTCCGTGACGCCCGGCGCCAGCTCGATCAATTCAAAGGCGCCCTTGCGTCCCTTGCGGTGGAACACCGCCAGATCGGTGATCAGCATGTCGACCACTCCGGCGCCGGTCAGCGGCAGCTCGCAGGCGGGCTTGAATTTTGGTGTGCCGTCCTTCGCCACGTGTTCCATGACGACGATAACGTTGCGCACGCCGGCCACGAGGTCCATCGCGCCGCCCATGCCCTTGACCATTTTCCCGGGCACCATCCAGTTGGCGAGATCCCCGTCCTGCGAGACTTCCATGCCGCCGAGCACCGAGAGATTGATGTGTCCGCCGCGAATCATGCCGAAGCTGTCGGCTGATGAAAAATAGGAGGAGCTCGGCAGCTGCGTGATGGTCTGCTTGCCGGCATTGATCAGATCGGCATCCTCGTCACCCTCGTAGGGAAATGGCCCCATCCCGAGCATGCCATTCTCGGACTGCAGTACTACCTTCATGCCGGCGGGAATGTAATTGGCCACCAGCGTCGGGATGCCTATCCCCAGGTTGACGTAGTAACCATCGCGCAGCTCCCGGGCTGCGCGTTCCGCCAATTGTTCACGCGACCACGGCATTGGGCCCCCGCTTGCGCACGGTGCGCTGTTCGATCCGGCGCTTGTAGCCGTGTCCTTCGACGATTCGCTGCACGAAGATCCCCGGTGTATGTATCTGATCCGGCTCGAGCGAGCCCACCTCGACCAGTTGCTCGACTTCCGCGACCGTGACGCGTCCCGCGGTCGCCATCATTGGGTTGAAATTGCGGGCGGTCTTGCGATAAATCAAGTTGCCCTCGGTATCGCCCTTCCAGGCGCGAACCAGCGCCAGGTCGGTGGTAAGGCCGGTTTCGAGCACGTAGGTATCGCCATCGACCACGCGGGTTTCCTTGCCTTCGGCGACGCGGGTACCCGCGCCGGTGCGGGTGTAGAACCCGTAGATGCCGGCACCGCCCGCGCGGATGCGTTCGGCCAGGGTGCCCTGGGGATTGAATTCGATTTCGATTTCGCCCGACAGGTACTGACGCTCGAACTCCTTGTTCTCGCCGACGTAGGAGGAAATCATCTTTCGGATCTGGTGCGTCATCAAAAGCTGACCCAGGCCGAAATCGTCGATGCCGGCGTTGTTCGATACCACGGTGAGGCCCTTGACGCCGCTGTCGCGCAGCGCGTCGATGAGCTTTTCCGGCACGCCGCACATGCCAAAGCCGCCGCACATGATGCTGATGCCATCGTGCAGCAGGCCCTGGAGCGCTGCCGCCGCGCTAGCAAACACTTTCCCCTGTACTGTCGTTGTCATTCTGCCGCCGCTTCGAGCGAGATAGGACTGTGGATTTTAAACCGTTTGGGCCGCCGCCTGCACGGCCAGCAGGCCGGATCGGCCCGGCACCGTGCCCGGCTGCACGAGTCCGCTCGGCAGAGTCGACACATCGAGACCCGCCAGCAGGGTGCGCATGGAAACGAGCTCATAGCCTTGGCTTTGCCAACCGGTCAGCAGCCGGCGCAGCACCGGCAGCAGCTTCATGCCTTCCAGCTCTGCATGCAGCGTGAAGACATGGTGCGGACACGGCTTGCGGGTCAGCGCCAGCAGCGGCTCGTGGACGCGCTCGACCCCGATGCCATCGACGCCGATCAGCTCATCGAGCGTCGGCAGCGTGGTCGGAAGTTGCGGGCAGCGGCTGCGCCGCCCGTCGACCTGCGGCACGAAGGGCGCGACACCACGCGTATCCGAAGCATAGAGAAATCCGAACTCCTGCTCGAGCGCCAGCGCCGCCTGATTCATCTGCCAGCCGGCCGCTGCGTGCACAGTGGGCTCGGCGCCAAACACCTCTCGAAAGCGCTCGACCGCCAGCAGCATCTGGCGGCGCGTCCAGGCCGGATCTCGCCTGGCGACAAAATCCTGCCAGTAGGTGTGGTCGTAGCAGTGAATCCCGACTTCGAAACCCTCGTCACGCACGCGGCGCATCGCCGCGCCGCCGCGCCGCCCGATATCGGGCCCCGGCAGCAGCACGCCGTACATGAGGGTGCGCAGGCCGTAGTGCTCGAGCACTGAAGTGCGCGATACCTTGCTGAAAAAGCCGGGTCGAAACACGCGCCGCAACGCGCGCCCGGTGTGATCAGGCCCGAGGCTGAAGAGAAATGTCGCATCGGCACTGGCAGCCCGCAGCGTCTCGGCCAGCGCCGGCACGCCCTCGAGCGTGCCGCGCAGCGTATCCACATCCACCTTGAGCGCGAGCCGCATACAGCCTCAGCGCACCGAGGGAGGCTCCTGCTCGAGCAGGCGCCCCGCCTGCGCGATTTCGCCGCGATAGGCATCGAAGATCTGCCGCAGCGCTTCCTGCATGCCCACGCGCGGCGCCCATTCCAGATCGGCGCAGGTGTTGTCGATCTTCGGCACGCGATTTTCCACGTCCTGGTAGCCCTTGCCGTAGTACTCGGCAGCCGTGGTGTCGACCAGCCGCACCTTGGCGGCATTGTCGCGATACTCCGGATAAGTGGCGGCAATCTTGAGCATCTCGCTCGCGAGTTCGCGCACTGAGAGCGAGTTGGCCGGATTGCCGACATTGTAGATGCGCCGGCTGGCGCGGCCAGCGCGGTTCTCGATCATTTTCATCAGCGCGTCGATGCCGTCGCTGACGCCGGTGAAGCAGCGGCGCTGGCGGCCGCCATCGACCAGGCGCACATTCTCGGCACGCACGATGTGACCCAGAAACTGGGTGATGACGCGCGAGCTGCCTTCCTTGGCCGCGTGCATATTGTCGAGCCCGGGGCCGATCCAGTTGAACGGGCGGAACAGCGTGTAATCGAGTTCATCGCGCAATCCGTAGGCGTGGATCACGCGATCCAGCAGCTGCTTCGAGCAGGCGTAAATCCAGCGCTGCTTCTCGATCGGCCCGTACACCAGCTCGGAGGCGTAGGGATCGAACTCGCTGTCGCGGCACATGCCGTAGACCTCGGAGGTCGATGGAAACAGCACCCGCCGGCGATGCTTGACGCACTGACGGATGATCGCCAGGTTCGCTTCGAAGTCGAGCTCGAACACCCGCAGCGGCTCGCGCACATAGGTGGCGGGGGTTGCAATCGCCACCAGCGGCAGGATCACATCGCATTTCTTGATGTGATACTCGATCCACTCGCGGTTGATCGTGATATCGCCCTCGAAGAAGTGAAAGCGCGGGTTTTCGCGCAGCGGCGCGATGCGCTCGCTGTTCATGTCCATGCCGAACACCTGCCAGTCGGTCGTGCTCAGGATGCGCGTGGACAGGTGATGGCCGATGAAGCCATTGACGCCGAGGATCAGGACATTTTTCATCGTCTAGTCACTCCAGGAACGGCCGCAGCGCGAGCGCACGCTCGCCGAAGCGCCGGTGAAAACCCTCGGCGCTCGAGATGTCGGCACCGAATTCGAATTCCAGAATCTTCAGCGCGCCGTCGTGACACAGCGCGTACAGCGCGCCGGCGTGCCATCGCAACACTGCCGCACCCGCCGGCGGTAGCGACTGCGCCGCAGGCGCGGTGACCGGCAGCGAGCGCAGTATGCGCAACGGTGTCCCCTCGGCCTCGGTAAATGCCCCCGGATAGGGTGGCGCGACCGCACGGATCAGATTATGCGCCGCGCGGCTACCGCGCCGCCAATCGATGGCGCCGTCGCGTGCGCTGCGGCCGCCGAAATAGCTGCCGGCGGCCAGATCCTGCGCGCGATGCGGTGCGCTGCCCGCGATCAGCGCCGGCAGGCAGCGCTGCAGCACCAGCTCGGCGGCCACGGTAACCTTGCGGAACACTTCCACCGCGGTGTCGTCCGGCAATATCGGCACCGCCTGCTGCCCGACGATGTCGCCGGCATCGGGTTTGGCGGCCATGGCATGCAGCGTGGCGCCGGTTTCGCTCTCCCCGTGCAGCACCGCCCAATTGACCGGCACGCGGCCGCGGTATTTGGGCAGCAGCGAGCCGTGCAGGTTGTAGGCGCCGCGCGCCGGCAGCGACAGCAGCGCAGCGCCGAGCATCGAGCGGTAATAGAAGGAGAACAGGAAATCCGGCTGTGCAGCACGGACGCGCTCGAGCACGGCCGGCGTGTTCGGATCCTGCGGCGTCAGCACCTCAATATCGTGCCAGGCCGCGTGGCGCGCGACGCTATCGAACCAGATCACCTCGCGGGGCGAATCCGTGTGGGTCAGCACCAGCGGCACATCGACGCCGCCCGCCAGCAGCGTACGCAGGCAGCGCACGCCGACATCGTGATAGGCGAACACCACCGCGCGCGGCGCGCGCCGGGGACTGCTCAAGCTTCATCCTCGGGGCGTTCGAGCACAGCGCCGACGATGTAGCGCGGCCGATGGCGCACTTCGTCGTAGATGCGACTGACGTATTCGCCCAGCAGGCCGACGCCGAACAGCGCCACGCCGATCAGGAAGAACGCGATTGCGAACAGCGTGAACACGCCCTCGGCCTCCGGCCCGACGATGATGCGCCGCACGGCCAGGAACACCACGAATAACACCGACAGGATGGCAATGCCGATACCCACCAGCGAGAACATCTGCATGGGGGCTGTGGAGAAACCGGTCATCAGGTCGAAGTTCAGCCGCAGGAGCTGGAACAGCGAATACTTCGACTTGCCGGCGCCGCGCTCCTCGTGCGCCACCTGGATTTCAATGGGCGTCATCGCAAACGTGAACGCGAGCGCTGGCACGAAAGTGTTGTACTCGGAGCACTGATTGACGGCCTCGACCACGCTGCGCGCGTAACCGCGGAACATGCTGCCATGATCAGAAATACGCACGCGCGTAGTGCGTTCGCGAATCTCATTGATGAAGCGCGAGGCGTAGCGCCGCCATGCCACATCCTTGCGCTGCATGCGAATGGTGCCGACATAGTCGTGCCCGGCGTCCAGCTCGGCCAGTACCCGCGGGATCTCCTCCGGCGGATTCTGCAGATCGGCATCGAGCGTGATCACATAGCGCCCGCGGCTCGAAGCGAAGCCCGCGAGGATGGCGCGGTGCTGGCCGAAGTTGGCCGCGAACAGCACCACACGCGTGACGTCGGGCCGCCGGTTGAAGGCCTCGCGCAGCAGCGCGACCGAACGGTCGCGGCTGCCATCATTGACGAACACGATCTCATAATTGCGGCCCAGAGCGTCGAGCGCCGGGTAAAGCCGTTCGAACAGCTGCGGCAGCACCTGTTCTTCGTTGTAAACGGGAATGACGATCGAAACATCGGGTGCCGTGCGCCGCACCGTCGCTGGCGTTGCCGGGGCTGGCGGAATTGTCGGAATCGTCGGGGTGTTCATGGCCGGTTGAGGATGCGGGCGACCTGCGCGCAGACCCGGTCCACATCCTGCTCGCGCATCGCCGGGAATAGCGGCAAGGTTGCGATACCGGCGCCGACGCGCTCGGCATGCGGAAAATCGCCGGGCTTGAACCCCATGGCGCGATAGAAGCTCAGCAGGTGGATGGCCGGATAATGCACACCGACGCCGATCCCGACCGCGTGCATGGCACGAATGAAATCCGCGCGGTGCACCCGCGTTGGCAGCACGATCTGGAACATGTGCCAGTTGGTGTGCGCGAAGTCCTCGCTCGGCAGCTCGCACCCCAGTGATCGGTCGAAGCGTTCGAAGTAACGCCGCGCCAGCGCATGCCGGCGCTGATTGAATTCTTCCAGGCGCTTGAACTGGCCCACGCCGATGCAGGCGGCCACGTCGGTCAGGTTGTGCTTGCCGCCGGCGAGCGTCGCGTCATAACCGCCATCCGCAAACCGCTCCACGCCCTGCAGCCGCCACAGCTCGCAGCGCCGAGCCTCTTCGGCGTCGTTCAGCACCAGGCAGCCGCCTTCCGCGCTGGTGATGTTCTTGTTGGCGTGAAAACTGATCGACACCAGATCGCCACCCACGCCGATGCGCTCACCGCCCCAGTTCGAGCCCATCGATTGCGCGGCATCCTCGAGCACGCGCAGCGAACGCCTGCGCGCGATCTCATAAATGCGGCTGCGATCCGCCGGCAGGCCCGCCATATCCACCGGCAGCAGCATGCGGGTGCGTTCGGTGATGGCGGCCTCGATGCGCGCCGGATCGATGTTGCGCGTGCGCGGATCGATATCGACGAATACCGGTTTCGCGCCGGCGCGTACGATCACGTTGGCGGTGCAGACCCAGGAGAGCGCCGCGGTGATGACTTCATCCCCAGGCCCGATGCCGGCCAGCGCCAGTGCGACTTCCATGGCACCGGTGGCTGAACTCATGGCGCGCACCGGCCGGCCGCCACAATAGGCGGACAGCTGCGATTCGAATTCGCGCACCTGCGGCCCGCTCGTGATCCATCCCGAACGCAGCACATCGCCTACGGCACTGATGGTTGCCTCGTCGATGGATGGGCGTGTAAAGGGAAGGAAATCCTGACTCACGGCCTTGAGCTCGATGTTCAACTGCGCGCGACCAGGAACACGCCGACGATGATGATCCCGATGCCGGCCAGGCGCATGGCGCCGAACTGCTCGCCAAACAGCATCCACGCCGCCACGGCATTGACCACGTATCCCACCGACAGCATGGGGTAGGCCACGCTGACATCCACTCGCGCGAGCGCCAGGATCCAGACGATGACGCTGATGGCATAGCAGGCCAGTCCGCCGATGATGGGCGGATTGAGCGCCACGCGCTCGAACAGGATCCAGGCATTGCCGAGGTTGAGGGGTACGCCCGCGATCGCGCGCGAGCCGGCCTTCAGCAGCAACTGCGCCACGGCGTTGAGCAGCACGCCCGTGAGAATCAGCGCCAGATCCGCGCCCCTCATCATCTTTTCACCGCGACCAAAGACTGTGAAGTGTATATCACGCGCATCGGCAGGCCCAACGCGGCCAGATCCCGGTAGTCCTGCGGCCGCAACAGTGCCAGCGCGTCGTCCTGGGAGCGCCAGTCGCGCTCGAACTGCGCCAGATCGGGAATCCAGAGCGCGGGTTCCTGTTTGAGACCGAAATCCAGCTCACCGCGATAGCCAACCAACGTGCAGGTCCGACGCCAGTAAAAGGGCAACGGCTGCAGGTAATCATTGACACAGTAAAGGCGCGTCGAGTTCCCAATCCAGGGTTTTACGTCCTGTTCGAGAGTTACCAGGTCGCGCATGCGCGGCAGCTGTTCCGCGCCCAGCAGCAGGCACTGCGCCAGCATCCAACCGCCCAGGCCGGCGATCGCCGCTGCGGCTATCGGGCGATTGCGCTGCGCCAGTCCCCCCGCCAGCGCTGCCGCCGCCGCCAGCAGCACGAAGGCGGCGGCAAAGCCGACGATGCTGCCGGTCGAGGCGCGCGCCACCAGCGCTGCGGCCGCAGGCAACTGCCAGAGCACCAGCAGTCCCGCCGCCACGACGCCGGCGCAAAGCGCCAGCGCGTTCAGATGCCGGGCGAAGCGCGGCGGCGACAGAGCCGCCAGATGGCGGGCCAGCAGCAGCGAGATCGCGGGCAGCAAGGGCAGGATGTATGGGATCAGCTTGGAGTGCGACAGGCTGAAAAATGCGAATACAAACGCGGTCCAAACCAGCAGCACCGCGGTACCGTTCTCGCCCTCGCGAACCGCCAGCCATGCCCGTTGCAACGCGCCAGGCAGCAGCGACGTCCAGGGCAGGATTCCGAGCAGCAGCACCGGAATGAAGAACCATGCCGGCTGGTAGCGATCGAAACCCGCCGTGCTCAGGTAGCGCTGGAAGTGTTGCACGACAAAAAAGAAATGCGCGAACTCGGGGTTGCGCTGCGAGACCAGCAGGAACCAGGGAGCGGCCAGCAGCAGCAGCGCGAGCAGGCCCCACCAGGGCCGCGCCCGCAGCGGCAAAGACCAGTCCCGCCGCCAGAGAAAGTAGATTCCGGCCACTGCCAGGGGAATCAGGATGCCAGCCA
The DNA here is from genome assembly GCA_963819195.1 of uncultured Gammaproteobacteria bacterium. Taxonomy (GTDB): domain Bacteria; phylum Pseudomonadota; class Gammaproteobacteria; order Steroidobacterales; family Steroidobacteraceae; genus FEN-1191. The sequence goes on along the minus strand of CAWFVL010000013.1, from coordinate 56,126 downwards.
GGCCCTTGGACAGCACCGCGAACGCGATGCCGATTCCCAGCAGCAGCGGCAGCTGCCGGCCCTGCGGGCCGGCGGCTGCCGGGGTCGCAGGCACTTTGGCACGCTGCTGCGCCAGCAGCGTCAGTGCGTACAGGGCCAGCTGCAGGCTGAAGCACAGCGACATATCGAGCGTGGTGATGCGCGCCAGCCCGATGTAGAGCAGCGAGCTTGCCTGGACGATCACGGCCAGTTGCGCCGTGCGCACATCATAGAGTCGACGCGCCAGCGCAAACGTCAGCAGCAGCCCCAGATAGGCGCTCAGCGCGGACCACAGTCGCGCGGTCCAGGCATGTTGCCCGAAAACCGTGAAAGCGGCGGCCGTCGCCCAATACTGCAGTGCCGGTTTTTCGAAATACTTGATGCCGTCCAGCCGCGGCGTGACCCAATCGCCGCTGACCACCATCTCGCGGGGAATCTCCGCGTAGCGACCCTCGTCCGGTTCGAACAGATGCGGCGTATTGAGCGGACCAAACCACAGCAGCGCGAGGATCAGCCAGCGCAGGACGGCCCCCACGGGCATACGGATGCTGCCGTTCATGGGGCTGGGGTGCGCAGGTGCCAGAGCAGCAGGCGCCGATGGGCGCCGAAGGCGCGCTCATCGATCAGTGCGTAGTCAGGCTCGAGGCTGGCCTCGCGCCCTGCTCGTTGATCGGCACTGGAGTTGTCCTGCACGAGCACCCATTGCGGTCGATTGCCGGCGTGCGCCGGATCGCGCAGTTGATCGATGCTCATCGGCACCACGGCGCGGCCGGTGTAGAAAGGAATTTCGGCGGCCAGAGTTTCATCGACGCCGGTGGCGCTGACGGGCTGGCCGGGCGGCAGCTGCGCTCCGATGCGGCGTACGAAGGGTCCCATGTCCTTGACGTCGTTGAGCAGCAGGGGCGCCAGGATGAGCACGATGGCGCCGCCGGCGATTCCGCAGACCAGCGCGGCGGGCCCGGCGCGCAGACGCTGCGCCGTGGCACTGAAGTAGATCAATGGGCAGATGGCGGCGAGCGCGATGAGTAGTGTGAGCAGCACCCAGCCCTTCAGGAAACCGAGCCAGATCCACGCGCCCACCGGCGCGGCAACCGTGATCAGGCACAACAGCAGCACCTGCAACCACCACAAAGGGCCGAGCCGGGGGTCATCGCGCAATTGCCATTGCTGCCACCACTCGCTGGTGCGGATCCCCAGCCACAGGAATAGCAGTGGCAGCAGCGGCAGCAGGTAGGTCTCGCGTTTGGTCGCGGAGAGCGAGAGCAACAGCAACATCGCGGCGCTCATGAGCGCGCCATAGCGCGCCGGATCGCTCAATCGCGGCAGTCCCGGCAGGGTGACGCGCCGCCAATGCGAGGGTCGCAATGCCTCGATCAGCGGCGGCAGCCAGGGCAGGATGGCGTACGGCAGGGTCCAGGTGTAGTAGAGCAACGGCTGGCGGTGACCGGTCACGCCCGGGCTGAGCAGGCGTTTAACATGGTTGACATAGGCCCACTCCCAGAGTGCATCGTTGCCACCCTGCTTCCAGATCGCGCCTGCCAGCAGCAGAGTCGAAAAAACCAGCACGCCGATGCCGAGGACCGGCCGCAGGCGTCGCCAATGCGCCGGCCGATCGATCAGCACGTATGCCAGAAGGCCGGCACATACCAGCACCGGCCCAATCGGCCCCTTGATCCACAGCGCCACCACCAGCGCGCCGTAGAAGATCCAGCGCAGGCTGCCACTGTCGCGCCGCGCGAGCAGTTCCCAGGCCGACCAGGCTGCCAGGGTCGTCGTCAGCATCAGCAGCGGGTCGATCAGGACCCAATGGCTCGAGACGAGGAACTGCGCGCTGGAGGCCAGCATGAGCGCGGCCAGCCAGCCCGCGGCGCGCGAATGCGCGGCGCTTCCCCAGGCGACCAGCAGCGCCAGCGTGGCAGCGGCGGCGGCGACGCTGACAGCGCGTGCGGCTGCCACGCCCGGGCCGCCGGTGAGGCGAAACACGGCCGCGACAGTCCAGTAGTAGAGCGGCGGCTTCTCGATGAAGCGCTGGCCATTGAGGGTCGGTATCACGCCCGGCGCCAGCGCCATCTCGCGGCTGATCTCGGCCTCGCGCGGCTCATCGGGGGTCCACAACCCCCGGTTACAGCCCAGCAGTGCGAGCAGCGCCAGTGCCAGCGGCGGCAACAGGGCGCCAATGCGCCGTGCGAGCGGAAATCCACTGTGCATAAGCCCGCCAGTTTGACAGGCTACTACCCGGGCGCAATGCTCGCCGCGTCATGACCGAGATCCTCTCAGCTGCCGACCGGCGGCGGTACAGCCGGCACCTGAAACTCGCCGAGATCGGCGCCGAGGGCCAGCGGCGCCTCAAGGCGGCGCGCGTGGTACTCATCGGTGCCGGTGGCATCGGCTCCCCCGCGGCGCTTTACCTGGCCGCGGCCGGCGTCGGCACCCTCGGGCTGGTGGACTTCGATGTGGTCGATGAGTCCAATCTGCAGCGCCAGGTGCTGTTCGATACCGCCAGCATCGGCGCTTCCAAGGCCGAGGCGGGACGCGTGCGTCTCGAAGCCCTGAATCCCGCCATTCGCGTGGTAGCCCATGCGATCGAGCTGCGGGCCGCGAATGTGCGCGGGATCTTCGATCAATACGATTTCATCATCGATGGCAGCGACCGGCTCGGGACGCGCTACCTGGTCAATGATGCCTGCGTGCTTTACCGCAAACCGCTGGTATCAGCCGCGATTCATCGCTTTGAAGGACAGATTACGACCTATGTCCCTGATCGGGGTCCCTGCTACCGCTGCCTGTTTCCGAATCCCGCGGAGGGCATGGTGCCCAGCTGCGCCGATGTCGGCGTGCTCGGCGTGCTTCCGGGGGTGCTCGGAACACTGGCGGCCACGGAGGTCATCAAGCTCATCGTCGGCGCCGGCACGCCATTGATCGGGCGGCTGCTGGCCTACGATGCGCTCGAGATGCAGTTAAGCGAATTTAAATTCATGCGGCGCGCGGACTGCGCCGTGTGCGGGGTACACCCTACGATCATCGCGCCCACCGACCCGCCCGGATTCGCATCGCTCGATGAGCTGCGCCAGGTGCGGCTGGTGACGCCGGCGCAGCTCGCACGCACGCTGGCGGGCCCGAACGTGGTGCTGGTCGATGTACGCGAGCCGTCGGAATTTGCCGCCGGCCATCTGCCGCCGGCCATCAATGTGCCGCTCGGACAGATCGAGCACGAGCTGCGGCGCGGAAATCCGGCGCTGCCGCGCGATCACACGCTGGTGTTCCTGTGCCGCAGCGGCGCACGCAGTCTCAGGGCCTGTGCGTTCGCGCGCCGCCTGGGCTACGAAAACATCCTGCAGCTCGAGGGCGGCCTGCTGGCTTTCAGGGAGCAGATCGACCCGTCACTGCCGATTTAACCCCACTGGCGGCTTGGCAGCGCGCGAGATCGCGCACGAAAGTGTCGAGGTCCGCAGCTAGCGTGGCCCAGGAGCACATGAGCCGGTAGCCGGCTTCTCCCATGCGATGGAAGTGCCAGCCCACCTTCGCCATGGCATCCGCCACGGCCGGATCCAGCTCGATGAATACGGCGTTTGCCTCGACCGGTCGCAACGGACGTAAGCCCAGTTCGCTCTGCAGGGATCCGGCCAGCCGCATGGCCGATGCGTTGGCGTGCGCCGCATGCCGCTGCCAGGCGCCCGATTCGAGCACGCCCACCCACTGGCTGGTCTGGAAGCGCATCTTCGAAGCCAGCTGCGCGCCCTGCTTGGCGCGGTAGTCGAACTCGGCCGCCAGCTGCGGCTGGAACAACACCACGGCTTCGGTGGTATTGAGTCCGCACTTGGTGCCGCCGAGACTCAAGACATCGACGCCGGCACGCCAGGTCAGGTCGGCAGCGCGAGTGCCGGCGCCGGTTCCCACCGCCGCGAGCGCATTCGCAAAGCGCGCGCCGTCCATGTGCAGGGCGAGCCCATGCTGTTTGGCGACCGCGCCGAGTGCCGCGACCTCCGCGGGCTGGTAGACACTGCCCCATTCGGTGGTCTGGCTGATCGAAATCGCGCGCGGCCTGGAGGAGTGGACGTCATCGCGCCGATCCAGTCCCCGCAGCACCGCCGCTGGCGTGAGCTTGGCGCCCGGCCCCGCAACCGGCAGCAATTTGGCGCCCTGGCTGAAGAACTCCGGCGCGGCGCATTCATCGGTGTTGATGTGTGCCTGCTCGTGACAGATCACCGCGTGAAAACTGCGGCACAGCGCCGCGAGGCTCAACGAGTTGGCAGCAGTGCCGTTGAACACAAAAAACACCTGGGCCTGCGGGCATTCGAACAGCGCGCGAATCAGGTCCGAGGCGCGCGCGGTCCAGCGATCATCGCCATAGCTGGGCGCGTAGCCGACGTTGGCGGCCTCGAGTGCGGACCAGGCTTCCGGACAGATGCCGGCGGTGTTGTCGCTGGCGAATTGCCAGCCGGGTTCGACATTACTCATGGTGGGCCGCAAGGCTACCCGAGAGCCGATGCCCTTGTCTGCGCCTGGAGTGCGCTAGGCTTACGCCATGTACGCACTGGCTATCCACGGCGGCGCCGGCGCACTGCCGCCGAGCACGCTGAGCGCCGAACGGGAAGCAGCGTTCCATGACGGTCTGGCGCGGGCTCTTGGCGTGGCGCAGGCCATTCTCGAGGCCGATGGCCGCGCACTCGACGCCGTCGAGGAAGCCGTCGTCGTGCTGGAGGACGATCCGCTGTTCAACGCCGGCCGAGGTGCCGTGCTGACGATCGAGGGTACGGCCGAACTGGACGCCTCGATCATGGACGGCGAGCAGTTGCGCGCAGGCGCGGTCGCTGCGGTCCGGCAGGTGCGCAACCCGATCCGGCTGGCGCGCCGCGTGCTCGAAGACACGCCGCACGTTTTCCTGGTCGGCGAGGGAGCCGACCGGTTTGCGCGGGAGGCCGGGATAGCGATGGTAGCCAACGACTATTTCATCACCCCCGATCGACTCCAGCAGTTCGAGGCGCTTCGTTGGCACCTGAAGCAGACGGGATCCAGGGAACGCGCAATGCCGGCCGCCCTCGATCAGCCGCCCTTCGGCACCGTGGGTGCGGTGGCCCGCGACAGCGCCGGGCGGCTTGCCGCAGCTACATCGACTGGCGGCATGAACGGCAAGCGCGCCGGGCGGGTGGGTGATTCACCAGTGATCGGCGCCGGCTGCTACGCCGACAATGCGAGCTGCGCGGTCTCGACGACGGGGCACGGGGAATGGTTCCTGCGCACGGTTGCGGCCTATGACATTGCCGCACGGCTGCGTTACGGCGGTGCCACGCTGGCCGCTGCGGTCAGCGCCTCGATCGATGAGCGCCTGCCGCGGCTGGGCGGAACAGGCGGCCTGATCGCGGTCGACAGCCATGGCACGCTTGAGATTCGCTACAACACCCCGGCGATGTTCCGCGCCAGCGTTCGCAGCGGCGAGGCCCCGCGCATCCACATCTACTGACTGCGCTACTGCTTCCCGAAGGCGTAGACGACGTTCAGGGTGGTCAGCGTGTTGGCCTTCTTGAGGCCCGGCGGCGGCTGTGAGTTTTCCTGGTAGGTGAAGCCGGCGCTGAGCGCCAGCTTCTTCGACATATTCACCACCAGTGCGACATCGTCCTCCATCGAGGTGTTGCCGGCGCCGGCAGCGATCAGGTACTTCTCGGTGACCTTGGTGCTGGCGTTGAAGTCGTGTTCGTAGTCGATCTCCCCGGTGCCGACCGCATTGCCCTCGGCCTCCTCCGGAGTGCGGGAAATCACGGCACCGCTCGCATCCAGCACCAGCAGCTCGGGGCGCAGCCGACGGTAGCCGGCGCCGAGCTGCGCCGCGAGCTTGTCGGCCGAGCTATCCAGGAATTTGTAGCCCGCACCGACCGATACATCGCCCTGGTATTGAAAGCCGCTGAATTCATCGTCGAGATAATGAAACGCGCCGAACACAAAGGCACGGGGGGTGAACTGATAGTTGGACTGCAGCTGTACCGCCCAGCGCTCCGCGGAGACCAGATCGCTGCTGCGCCCATACAGGCCTTCCAGATGGAAGGTGTGCTTCCAGTCGCCGTTCAGGTCAGCCACATCGAGTTTGGCATTGCCGGAATCGCTGTCGGAGTTGCCGCGCGACATGACGTAGCCCGCCTGGCCCTTGCCCGACCAGCCGTCGGGTGGTGGTGGCGGCGGCGCATCATCGGCGAACGCGCCGGAGATCCTCAGGATGCTTGAGAATGCGCAGGCAACAAGGCTTGCTGAAGTCCAGCTTCGGATCATGGTGCGCTCCAGGGGGTACGTTGTGCAGACCCAACCCGAATGACGGCTGGTCGAGAGTGTCAGCTCCGGTCTGCGGCCTGCAGCTTACAAGAGCGTTCCGGGGCCGTCATGTCAGCGGCCGCTGACAGCGCCATGAAGGCGCCGAGTTGGCGCTGTGTCACCAGGGCAATGCGTCGAGATCGACATTGCCTCCCGTGAGCACGATGCCGACGTGGGCGCCGCCGAAATCCAGCTTGCGTTCGAGCACGGCGGCAAAGGCAACGGCCGATGAGGGCTCGACCACGATGCGCAGTTGCTGCCAGAGCTCGCGCATGGCACGGACGATCGCGGACTCATCCACCGTCACGATGGCATCGACGTTGGCCCGGATCAGCGCGAAGGTGCGCGCGCTCAACGCGCCGCGCAGACCGTCGGCGATCGTGGCCGTGGGAGCCGGTGGCGCCAGCACGCCCGATTCGAAGGAGCGCCAGGCATCATCGGCTCCGGCCGGTTCGACCGCGACCACCTTGATGTCCGGCCGCAGGCTCTTGGCCGCGACGCTAAGTCCGCTGGCCAATCCCCCGCCCCCGATGGGACACAGCAGCCAGCTGATCTGCGGCACCTGCTCGAGCAGCTCGAGCGCGATGGTGCCCTGGCCGGCGATGACATCCGGATCATCATAGGGATGAATGAAGAGTGCGCCGGTCTCGGCCACGATCCGCGCCGCCGCCGCCTCGCGCGCCGCGACCGTGGGCTCGCACAGCGTGATCTCGCCGCCATAGGCGCGCACCGCGGCCAGCTTGGCGGCCGATGAATTGCGCGGCATGACCACGCGTGCCGGGATGCCCCGCAGGCGCGCGGCCCGCGCCACTGCGGCGCCATGGTTGCCCGAGGAGTGCGTGACCACGCCGGCACGCAGGTCGGCATCGGGACGCGCGAAGATGGCGTTGCTGGCCCCGCGCGCCTTGAAGGCACCCATCTCCTGCAGGTTTTCGCATTTGAAATGCAGGTGCGCACCGCACTGCTCATCGATCAGCGCGTTTTCGAGCACCGGGGTGCACAGCACGCGCCCGGCGATGCGGCCCTGGGCGGCGCGAATGTCTTCCAGCGTAACGTCGGGTTTGGGCATGGCTACCTCGCAGGCGGCTGCAGCATAGCCGATCGACATGAGTGCATGCCGCGACGTGCGCGACGGCTCTGCTAGGCTCGGGCGATGAAGATTCTCGACCGCGAGTTCACCGACACGCAGCTGCTGCGGGTGCTGGGTGTCCGCCAGCTCGCGACCACGATTTTCAACTACACGGTGGGCAGCGGCATCTTTGCGTTGCCAGCCATCGCGGTGGCCCGGCTGGGCGCCGCAGCGCCGCTGTCATACCTGGTCTGCATGGTCAGCATGGGGCTGACGCTGCTGTGCATCGCCGAGGCCGGCAGCCGGGTCTCGGTGACCGGCGGGGTATATGCCTACATCGAGGCGGCACTGGGTCCGCTGATCGGCTTCGCCGCCGGGGTGATGCTGTTCCTGGTGGGACTCTTCGGCGGCGCCGCGGTACTGGTGCTGTTCGCCCACACCATCAACAGCCTTATCGGCAGTCACTCGGAAGCGCTGATCCGATGGCTGATCGTGGGCGTGGTCGCGCTGTTCACGATCATCAATGTTCGCGGCGTGCGCCAGAGTGCCCGCGCCATGGAGTTCATCACCGTGGCCAAGGTGTTGCCGCTGCTGGCCTTCATCGCCATAGGAGCGCTGTTCGTGCACCCGGCCAACTGGCATTGGGAGCAAATACCGAGCGTGACCGCGGTGTTTGGGACTGCCGGCGTGGTGATCTTTGCCTTCACGGGCGTGGAATCGGCGCTGGCGCCTAGCGGTGAGGTGCGCTCGCCCTCGCGCACCGTGCCCATCGCCTCGTTCATGGCACTGGGCGCGGCTACGGTGCTGTACCTGGCCATTCAGTGGGTGGCGCTCGGCATCCAGGGACCGCTGCTGGCAGTGCCGAGCGTAACGCCGCTGGCAGACGCGACTGCCAGCTTTGCCGGTCCCGTGGGACGCACGCTCATGAGCGTCGCGGCCACCGTCTCGATGCTCGGTTATATGAGCGCCAACGTACTGTCGACGCCGCGCGCGCTGTTCGCCTTTGGGCGCGACGGTTTTCTGCCCCAGGCCCTGGCACTGGCGCACCCCCGGTTTCATACCCCGCACGTAGCCGTGATCGTGCACGGCACTGCGATCGCGCTGCTCGCGCTTAGCGGCACCTTCGAGCACCTGGCGATCTTCTCGAATCTGTCGGCGTTCGTGGTCTACATTCTTTGTGCGATTGCCGTGCTGCGGCTCAGACGCCGCAATGTGCGGCTCGAGGGCAACCCCTGGATCATCCCCGGCGGCCCGCTGGTGCCGCTGGCCGCCTGCGTCGCGAACGCGTGGCTCATCTATGCCACGGCAGCAGCACCGGATTGGCTGGGCCTGGGCATCGTGATCATCGCCGCGTTGCTGCTGTACGCGCTGCGGGCCGCCAGGCTGCGGGCCGACTAGCGCAGCGGACCGGCTAGCTCGGCAGTACCGCCGGCTCGAACCCGGCTGCGCGCACCGCGGCGATGATGGTTTCCGCATGGCCTGCATCGCGGCTCTCGAAGGTTAATTCCAGCGTCGCCGATTTCGCCGGGACGTTCATCGACAGGCGACGATGAAACACATCCAGGATGTTGCCGCCCTGCTCGCCGATCACATGCGTGACGCGCGACAGCGCGCCGGGCTGATCGGCGATGGGGATGCGCAAGGTGACGATGCGCTGTTCTCGCACCAATTCGCGCATGATGACCGAGGCCAGCAGCCGCGGGTCGATGTTGCCGCCGCTCAGGATCACACCCGCCTTGCGTCCGCGAAAGCGATCGGGCTGCGAGAGGATGGCGGCAAGGCTGGCAGCGCCCGCTCCCTCGGCCACGGTCTTCTCCACATTGAGCAGCAGCGCGATGCCGCGCTCCAGTTGGTTTTCATCGACCAGCAGAATGTCATCGACCAGCGCGCGCACCACTTCTCGTGTCAACAGTCCCGCCGTCTTGACGGCAATGCCCTCGGCAATTGTATTGCCCTGGCAGATCGCCTCATCGCCCGCGAGCGCGGCGGGCATGGAGGGGTAGCTGCTGCTCTGCACGCCGATGATCTGAATTTTCGGCGACAGCGCCTTGGCCGCGACGGCAACGCCCGAGATAAGGCCGCCGCCGCCGATGGGCACCACCAGCTGCTCGAGATCCGGTTGCGTGGCCAGCATTTCCAGCGCGATGGTGCCCTGCCCGGCCATGACCTGCGCATCATCGAAGGGATGCACCAGCGTCAGGCCCTGCTCGGCCCGAATCTTCAGCGAATGCTCAAAGGCTTCCGCGAGCGTCTCACCGTGCAGTACCACCGTGGCGCCGTGCGAGCGCGTGTGCTGCACCTTGACGAACGGGGTGTGGCGCGGCATGACGATCGTCGCTGGAATCCCGAGTCGATGAGCGTGATAGGCCACCGCCTGGCCATGATTGCCCGCCGACATGGTGCAGACCCCGCGCTGGCGCTCCTGCGCGTCGAGCTGCAACAGCCGGTTGAGCGCGCCGCGTTCCTTGAACGAGGCCGTGAACTGCAGATTCTCGAACTTGATGTAGACCTCTGCACCGGTCAGCTGGGTCAACGTGCGCGAGTGCAGGCAGGGGGTGTTGGAGAGCTGCCCGCCGATGCGCTGCTGCGCGGCGCGCACGTCCTCGAGCGTGATCGACAGGCTCATGGTACGTCGGTGGCAGAGTTCCAGAGTTCGATGGCGGGTTCCTCGAGGCGATGGTGCTCGTAGCCGAGCCGGCTGACCGCACCTGCCGCGAGCCCGAAGTTGCGGCCGTTGACAATGGGCAGCTCGATCCAGCGCACCGCCATCGAACGCAGGCAATGGCCGTGGGAGAAAACCGCCACGGTGCCGGTCAATTGGCGCAGCCGTGCCAGCACGCCATCGACGCGGTCCTGCATCTGCTGCGGCGATTCGCCGCCCGGGCAGCCGTCGCGAAACACTTCCCAGTTGGCGCGCCGTGCACGGATCTGCACGCTGGTCAGGCCTTCATATTCGCCATAATTCCATTCACGCAGGCCGTCATCGATTTGCGCACTGCCGCCAAGGCCCGCCAGCTCGCAGGTGCGCCGGGCGCGCTGCAGGGGGCTGGTGAGCACCGCTGAAAACTGCTGGCTGCGCAGACGCTCGCCGAGCTTCACGGCCTGGCGTTCGCCGCGCTCGGTCAGTGCCATGTCGGTGTTGCCGGTGTGCTGGCCGCTGAGTGACCAGGGTGTTTCGCCGTGACGGATCAGGAAGATTTGGTCGACCACTTACTCGCGTCCCACTTCCAGTTGCGGATCTCGGGCATATCCTCGCCGTATTGATTGATGTACAGCCGATGCTCGTGCAGCTTGACGTCGAGCGTGCCCTTGAGTTCGAAGCCGGCGACGCCAGTCTGCGGCAGCCGATTGATAGCGTCCATCGTCAGATGGTAGCGATCCAGCTCATTGAGCACCGTCATGTCGAACGGCGTGGTGATCGTGCCCTCTTCCTTGTAGCCGTGCACGTGCAGGTTGTCGTGGTTGGCGCGCCGGTAGGTCAGGCGATGGATCAGCCAGGGATAGCCGTGATAGGCGAAGATCACCGGCTTGTCGCGCGTGAACAGCCGATCGAAGTCTTCATCGCTCAGACCATGTGGATGCTCACTGGCCGACTGCAGCCGAAACAGATCCACGACATTGATGACCCGGATCTTCAGGTTGGGCAGGTGCTGCCGCAAGATCGATACCGCCCCGAGCGTCTCGAGCGTCGGCACATCGCCCGCGCAGGCCATCACCAGGTCCGGCTCGCCGCCCGCATCATTGCTGGCCCAATGCCATACGCCGATGCCCTCGGCGCAGTGAAGCGCTGCGGCCTCCATCCCCAGCCATTGCGGCGCCGGATGCTTACCCGCGATCACCACGTTCACGTAATGGCGACTGCGCAGGCAGTGATCCACGACCGACAGCAGGCAGTTGGCATCGGGCGGCAGGTAGACGCGGACGATGGATGCTTTCTTATTGGCGACATGATCGATGAAGCCCGGATCCTGGTGCGTGAAGCCGTTATGGTCCTGGCGCCAGACATGCGATGACAGCAGGTAATTCAGCGAGGCGATCTTGCGCCGCCATGGCAGTCCCGCGGAGACCTTGAGCCATTTGGCGTGCTGATTGAACATCGAGTCGACGATGTGGATGAAGGCCTCGTAGCAATTGAACAGGCCGTGCCGGCCGGTGAGCAGGTAGCCTTCCAGCCAACCCTCGCATTGATGCTCGCTCAGGACCTCCATGACGCCGCCGCTGCGCGCCTGGTAGTCATCGTTGCGATCGATCTTCGCTTCCCATTGACGCGAAGTGGCCTTGAATACGCCCTCCAGGCCGTTCGAAACCGTCTCGTCCGGACCAAACAGGCGGAAATTGCGCTGCTCCGTGTTCATGGCGAGGACGTCGCGCACGAACGGCGCCAGCACGCGGGTATCCCCGATGCCGCCGATGCCCGGCGTCGCGACCTCGATGGCGTAGCTGCGAAAGTCCGGTAGCTTCAGATCGCGCAGCAGCAGCCCGCCGTTGGCGTTCGGATTGGCGCCCATGCGGCGCTGCCCCTCAGGCGCGAGCGCCGCGAGTTCGGGCCTGAGGCTTCCGTGCTCGTCGAACAGTTCCTCGGGCCGGTAACTGCGCAGCCATTCCTCGAGCTGCTTCAGATGCCGCTTGGGCGAATTGGGCCCCACCGAGATCGGCACCTGGTGTGAGCGGAAACTGCCTTCATTGGGCTTGCCGTCCACGCGCTTGGGGCCAGTCCAGCCCTTAGGCGATCGCAGCACGATCATGGGCCAGCGCGGCCGCTCGGTTTTGCCCTGCGTGCGCGCAGCCTGCTGGATTGCCCGGATCTCGGCGATCACCTTGTCGAGCGTGTCGGCCATGGCGCGATGCATCGCTGCAGGCACACTGCCCTCGACGAAATACGGGTTCCAGCCGCAGCCCTTGAGCAGCGAGACCAGCTCGGCTTTGGGAATCCGGGCCAGGATGGTGGGATTAGCGATCTTGTAGCCATTCAGGTGCAGGATCGGCAGCACCGCACCGTCGCCGACAGGGTTGAGGAATTTGTTGGAGTGCCAGGAAGTGGCCAGTGGCCCGGTTTCGGCTTCGCCATCGCCGACGATGCAGCTGACGATCAGGTCCGGATTGTCGAACACCGCGCCGTGGGCATGGCTCAGCGAATAGCCCAGTTCCCCACCTTCATGGATCGAGCCTGGACACTCGGGCGAGACATGGCTGGGGATGCCGCCGGGAAAGGAGAACTGACGGAACAGCTTGCGCAGTCCCGCCTCGTCGCGCGAAATGTGGGGATAGATCTCGCTGTAAGTGCCCTCGAGATACACATTGCCCACCAGCGCCGGACCGCCATGTCCCGGCCCCGCCATGTAGATCATGTTGAGGTCGTACTGCCGGATCAGGCGATTCAGGTGCACATAGATGAAATTCTGCCCCGGGGTCGTGCCCCAGTGCCCGAGCAGCAGCCGCTTGACGTGCTCGAGCTTGAGCGGCTCGCGCATCAGCGGGTTGTCGTATAGGTAGATCTGGCCTACGGACAGGTAGTTCGCGGCGCGCCAATAGGCGTCCATCCGCTGGAGCAATTCCGCATCGACTGGTTGGGACTGCATCGCGTAAGCCTCGTGACAGCGGCGGCGAGCGTAGGCCCCAACCGCAGCGGGTGTCCATAGGCAAACATGATGACATGACGCGTGCGTGACTTCGACGCGCCGCCAGGCCCGTTACAAGGTGCTGTCCGGGCGCCTCGCTCTCAGGCCGTGGCGTGCATCATCCCGCGCGGCTTCTGCGTCGATGAAACATCCTGCATCAGGCGCTGGAAGGAAGCCTGCAGATTGGAAGCGGTCTGCGAGCCGCTGGTCGCCGCCGGCAGCCCGGTGACGCTACCGGTCGCACTGGCCGTGGCGCTCGGGCTGCCCAACTGCTGCAGCAGCGATTCGAGCTGATTGGACACCTGCGAATGTCCGCCGTGGCCATGGCCGCCGTGGCCGTGACGCGCGCCCACCTGCGCAACACTGGCACCGCCGCTGGCGGGGCTGCCGGCTGCGGTGGCTGCGGTACTCGCGCCTGCGGCGCCGGTGGTCGCGGCCGCCCCGGACTGGCGCAGCTCCTGGATCAGTGCCGACATGAAGCTCTGAAGATCCTGGGTGGCGGTGGAACCGCTGGCGCTGGCGCTGCTACGCCCGAACTGCCGCTCCCGGCATTCGAGGTGGCGCTGAGCGGACTTGTGCTGCTCGAGCCAGGATTCAAAAGCTGGCTCAGCAAGGCGTTGGCACCCGAAATACTGCCGATCATTGTTGCCTTCTCCTGCAAATCTCTGCCGTACCGGCGAGTTCATGCCGCCTGCGGCACCGGCTGCGGCAATCGCTTGCCGCGTGGCCGGACCTCAGGCGGTCCACGGAGTGTTCACAACTGGCTGATTTCCATGAGTCCCGGCGAATTCCGGTCGGCCCAGGGTGTGCTCAGTCGCAGCACTCCGCGTTAGGGATATTGCAATTGGGATGCCAGGCGGGGACGGCGGATCAGGTCTGCTGGAGTTTTGCGGCCGCGGTCTCGTAGTTGGCCAGCTTGTTGAGGAAGTTGTCGATGAAATCGGGCCGGCGATTACGGTAGTCCACGTAGTAAGCGTGCTCCCAGACGTCGAGCACCAGCAGCACCTTGCCCTCTCCAGTTGCAACCGGTGTACCCGCATTCGATGACTTGGTGATCTTGAGCTTGCCTTCGCGCGGCAGCACCAGCCAGGCCCAGCCGGAACCGAACTGGCCGACAGCGGCGGCCTTGAACTGCTCCTTGAACTTGTCGACGCTGCCGAAATCCTCGCTGAGTTTCTTCTCGAGCGACGCGGGCATGCCGCCACCCGAGGGCGACAGCGATTCCCAGAACACGCTGTGATTCCAATGCTGGCCGGCGTTGTTGAACACCGGCTGCAGATCCTCCCGGCCATAAGACAGGCGGATGATTTCCTCCAGCGACTTGCCCTTGAGCGACTCGTTCTTTTCCACCAGTCCATTCAATGCCGTGACATAGGCCGCATGGTGCTTGCCGTGATGAAGTTCGAGTGTCTCCTGACTCATGCCGCGAGCGGCCAGGGCAGCGGGAGCAAAGGGCAACGGAGGCAAGCTGAAGCTCATGAGCGATCTCCAAAAGAACTTTCAAGGGGGAGGCTCGACTCTAGCACGGCGAGATGTCGAGTCCATTTCCATAAAGGCGCGAGACGCTGTCAGTCCCGGCTTGCAATCCTGCAGGTCGAGGATAGGCTTTACCCATGCGCAGAAATGCAATCGCCCTGATCGCGCTGCTCGCTGCGGGCGTCATGCCCGCGCTGCCGGCGGAGTTGCACGTGGCCGTGGCCGCCAACTTCACGGCGCCGCTGCAAAAGCTCGCCCCCATGTTCGAGCAGGCCAGCGGCAACCAACTCATCATCAGCCCGGGCGCCTCGGGCCAGCTTTACACGCAGATCAAGCAGGGTGCGCCATTCGATGTGTTCCTGTCGGCGGACACGGATAAGCCCCGGCAGCTGGAAAGTGAGGGCCTGTCGGTTCCGGACAGCCGTTTCATCTATGCCGTGGGCTCGCTGGTATTGTGGAGCCCCAGGCCGGAGCTGGTCGATGGCGATGGCAGGATCCTGAAATCACAGAGCTATCACTTCATCGGCGTCGCCAATCCGCAGACAGCGCCCTATGGCACGGCCGCGCAGCAGGTGCTGACGCAGCTGGGTCTCTGGGACCGGCTCAATCAGGAACATCGCATCGTGATCGGCGAAAACATTACCCAGGCCTGGCAGTTCGCCGCCACCGGCAACGCCGAGCTGGCGTTCGTGGCGCTGTCGCAGGTACTCGGTGAAGACGGCAGGATCAGCGGTTCATCCTGGCGCGTGCCGCAGTCGATGTACGATCCGATCGAGCAGGGTGCGGTCATCATCGCCAGCACGCACGAGAAAGCCGCTGCGACCGCCTTTACGACCTGGTTGCGCACCGATCCGGCCGCGCTGGCAGCGATCCGCGCGGCGGGTTATCGCACCGTGAACTGACGCGCCCGCATGGGCAGCGTCGATCTGATCGCGTTGTGGTTGTCGCTGCGGCTCGCCACCCTGACGACGCTGCTGCTGCTGCTGTTGAGTGCACCACTGGCCTGGTGGCTCGCAATCGGCGCATCGCGCACCCGAACCGTCATCGATGCACTGGTATCGCTGCCGCTGGTGCTGCCGCCGACAGTGCTGGGCTTCTACCTGCTGCTGCTGCTGGCGCCGGGCGGCGCCATCGGCGGTACCTTCCGCGCTCTGGGGTTGCCCGCGCCTGCTTTCAGCTTTGCCGGGCTGGTGATCGGTTCGATGCTCTACTCGCTGCCCTTCGCCGTGCAACCGCTGCGAGACGCATTCCAGGGTATCGGCACGCGACCGCTGGAAGTGGCCGCCACCTTGCGTGCCGCGCCATGGGATCGGTTCGTGTCGGTCGCGCTGCCGCTGTCGCTGCGCGGCATCCTGACCGCGGCCGTGCTTTGCTTCGCGCATACGCTCGGTGAGTTTGGCGTCGTGCTCATGATCGGCGGCAACATTCCGGGCCGCACCCAGACTGCATCCATCGCGCTGTTCAATCACGCCGAGGCGCTCGAGTACGGTGCCGCCAACCGTCTGTCGCTGACGCTGCTCGCGCTGTGCTTTCTGATGTTGCTCATTGTATTTGGCGCAAACCGGCGACTGCGGGCCACCGGCGCGCTGCCGTGACGCTGGCACTGCGCGTGGATCTGGCACGGCCGCAGTTCTCGCTCCAGGTCGACTGCGAGGTACCGACCCGTGGCATCACGGGCGTATTTGGCCGCTCGGGCAGTGGCAAGACCACGCTGCTGAGGTGCATCGCCGGACTCGAGCGGCGCGCGCAGGCACGGATCGCCTTCGATGATGAGATCTGGCAGGACGCGGATCATTTCGTGCCGGCGCACCGTCGCCGTATCGGCTACGTGTTCCAGGAATCGAGCCTGTTCGCGCATCTGGATGTGCGCGGTAATCTCGAGTTCGGTCTGCGGCGCGTCCCGCCTGCCGAGCGCCGCCTGGGATTCGATGAGGTGGTCAGCCTGCTGAATCTCCAGGCACTGCTGTCGCAGCGCGCGCCGCAATTATCGGGAGGCGAACGCCAGCGCGTCGCCATCGGCCGGGCGCTGCTGAGCAATCCGCGCCTGCTGCTCATGGATGAACCGGTTTCGAGCCTGGATCAACGCAGCAAGGCCGACATCCTGCCGCACCTGGAACGGCTGCGGGACCTCTCGGCCATTCCGATTCTCTACGTCAGTCATGCGCTCAGCGAGGTCATGCGCCTGGCTGATCATCTGTTGCTGCTCGAGGAGGGCCGCGTCCGTGGCGCCGGACCGCTGCAGGAAATGCTCGCGCGCAGCGACCTGCCGCTGCGGCACTATGAAGACGGCGGCTCGGTTTTCGATGCGATCGTGGAAGAGCACGATGCGCGGTTCCATCTGACCTACGTCCGAATCGGCGCGGGCCGACTGGCCGTGGCGCGCAGCCAGCTGGATATTGGCGCGCGGCTGCGGGTGCGTATCGATGCCCGCGATGTCAGCCTGGCGCTGAAGATTCCGGAGTTGACCAGCATCCTGAACATCCTGTCGGCGCGGATCGTCGATCTGAGTGATGGTGAGGATCCGGCCCAGACCTTGGTTCGGCTGGAAGTGGCCGGAGAGCCCCTGCTCGCGCGAATCACGCGCCGGTCGGCGGCGGAACTGCAGCTCGCGCCCGGGATGCAGTTGTTCGCGCAGGTTAAGGGCGTGGCGCTGATGGGACAGTAGCGGCCGGCAACGAAATTGGTACACTGTTTTTGACTGTGCAGAGGATGGCGCAGACTTCTTTGCACAGGAGTCGAAGTGGCAAAAGCTTTGACAGCAACGGCTGCCCTGGCTGCCCTGGCGGTGTTCCGCTTAGGGAGAGTGGTTCTCGGAACCATCGGCTTGTGGCAACTGATGGGCCCTACCTGGGCCGTCGCCGGGCTCGCATCACTGATTCTGCTGCGCTTAACAATTCTTGTCCGTATCGGCGTGGTACTGGCTGCTGCCGATATATGGGCGCTGCCCTGGATCGTGGCGCTGCTGCTGGCGGCACCGCGAATCCCGCTGATGCTGCCCGGGCTGGTTTCCACGGCGCTTGCCCGGCTGCGCCACCCGCGACCGGTCTGGCGCGGCATCGACGGCGCCACCTCTTGAGGCCTGCAGCGTGCTGCGCTACTGCATACCGCGCGTTCGCAACCGGGGCCACGGACTCGGCAATGAACTGGTTCCCTGGGCGCGCGCCTTTCTGGCATCGCAGGTACTCGATGCCCGACTGGTGCCACCCGCGTTCGGACTGAACCGCCGCGGCTACTGGCGGCATTTTGGCACCAGCCCAGACGACTGGATCTACCATCGGGGCATGCAGGTGCTGCTGCCTGTGGTTGAATTCAACGAGAGCGACTATCTCGCCCACGGCGGCGGCAATGTCGTGCACGCGCTGCGCAGCTTCGCTGCGGCCAATGGCCTGCACCGGCGCCGCATCTTTGCCCTGGTGACGGAAGGCTTCTGGGGCGGCTACAGCCACGTGCAGGCCGCGCGCGATTTCATGCGCTCGACGCTCTATCAAAGCCGCTACGCGGCGCGCAATCTGCTGCGCCTGCAGCAGCGTCTCGATCCGAACAAAGTGCTGGTCGGCATGCACGTGCGCCTGGGCGACTTTGCCTCACCCGTGAAGCTCGCCGACTATCGCCGCTCGCCCAACACCTCGTTGCCGATCGAATGGTTCGGCAATATCGCCGATCACCTGCAGCAGGCCTTCGGAGACGACTGGCAGCTACTGCTGGTCAGCGACGGTGGCCCCGATGAACTGCAACCGCTATTGAGCCGCCATCCCTGCATCATCACCGGTGACATTCCCAACGGCGACTGCTCCGACGCCCTGGCCCTGTCGCAAGCGGATCTGCTGGTGTGCTCGGCCTCCAGCTACAGCTCGCTGGCGGCGACTTTGTCGGAGTCGCCCTATGTCTGGTTCGCGGGCAATCTGCACCAACACGCCGAGGGTTGCTACTCGCTGCACGGCGATTCGAAGTCGCCCTTGAGTACGCTGCGGACTCGAAGCGCAATTTCACATTTCCTTGGCAGCGCCCAGTCCGGCGTCGCGCGCGGCGCGGCGGTGGGTTCGGACGGCAAGGTTCCCATGGCCACGCTGGATGCCGCCGTCAAGCGCCGCGATTGGCGGCGCTGGGAGCTGGACCTGGTGCGCGGCGGCGTCACGCCGATGCCCGTGCAGGCGGATGCGCAGTTGCGGCGCGCGAGCCGCTGATGGCTAACAGCCCGCGCCCCGGCACGAATATCATGCGCAAACCGAGATCCAAGATACTGTTTTGACATTGGACGCCGCGCCGCTCGCGGCTTAGCGTTAACGCATGATGCACAAATCAAAATCCCGGCGTGGCCGCGGCTGGATCGGCGCGCTGCTGCTGTTGGTAGCGGCTGCAACGGCGACAGGAGCGTCCGATATCCCAAAGGGCAACGCGAGCTCGATCGCCGGATTGTGGGATGCCACCGTGGGCTACGGCGATATCCAGGTGCCGTTCAAGTTTGGGATCGCCCAGACCGCCGGCGGCGTCAGCGGCTGGTTCTTCAACGGCGATGAGCACATCAGTTCCGACAGCGGACGCTTCGAGTCCGGACACCTGGTACTGGATTTCCCGTCATACGGGCGCCGCGTCGATGTCCAGCTCGGCGCCGACGGCAGCTTGAGCGGCAGTTACGGTCCGGCCGCGGCCGGATCGAGCCTGCGCACCTATCCCTTCTCGGCGCGACGCGCACCGACGGCACGCAGCGGGCCACGTGCCAAGGCGCCCTCCATCGAGGGGCTGTGGATCGTGCCCGCCGACAGCGGCAAGAGCGGCGAGAAATCCTGGCGGTTCATCGTGCACCAGGCAGGATCGGCTATCTCCGCCGCGATTCTGCGCGTCGATGGGGACACGGGTGCGCTCACGGGAAGCTGGCAGGACGGCAAATTCGTGCTCAGCCATTTCGACGGCGCGCGGCCGCTGCTGCTGGAAGTCTCGCCGGCCCCCGATAACACGCTGGCCATCGTGCTGAGGAACTCGAATGGTGTGAATGCCACGCTGACCGGCTACCGCGCCTCGGATGCCACGGCCCGCGGTGTGCCCGAAGCGGCCGATCCGGCGGCGCACACCAGCGTCAAGGATCCGAACGAACCGTTCCGATTCAGCTTTCCGGACCTGGCCGGACGCGTTGTCTCCAACACCGACGGCCGCTTTGCCGGCAAGGTGCTGGTCGTCGATGTGGCCGGCAGCTGGTGCCCGAACTGCCATGATGAGGCGCCCTTCCTTCAGTCGCTGTATCGCAAGTACCACGGCCAGGGACTGGAGATCGTGACCCTGAGTTTCGAGGAACCCGAGCAGTACGCGAATCCGGTGCGCCTGCGCGCCTTCGTCAGGGATTTTGGCCTTGAGTACACGGTGCTGCTGGCGGGCACGCTCGATGATATGCACGCGCGCTTGCCCCAGGCAGTGGACCTGGACGCGTATCCCACGACCTTTTTCATCGGCCGCGACGGCCTGGTCAAGGGCGTCCACGCCGGCTTCGCCGCCGCGGCGACCGGCAGCTTCAACACCCAGCTGAAACAGGAATTCACCGCGACCATCGAGAAGTTGCTGGCGCAGAAGGCACCGGCGCCGCGCGCGTAGCGTCGGCGAACTAAAGCCGCTGCACTGGGAAGCCTTTGGGCTAGAACCGATCGCGGGATTCGAGATTCGCTTCCACCTGCGCGCGCGTTCGCCAGGCCTCGCGCAACGTACCGGCGGACAGCAATGGCAGCTGATCACTCGAATGCGGCGAGCCGGGCTGTGAGCTCGAACCATACGACATCAGCACGCGGGCGCGGGACGGTGAATCAAAGCTGACGATCGCCGAGTAGCTGCTGCCGAAGTTCGCCGCGCGGGTCCCGTTCACGAGCGGCGCGTAATCTACGGCATTGAAGACGCCCAGGCGTCCCGGCGCACCGCTTGCCGGCAGATCGACGGCGCCACCCTTGAAGCGCATGACCGATCCCCAGGGGACGTCGAGCGCGCCATAGGTCGCGATCATGTCGTGCGCGGCCGCATCGAGTGCCGCCACGGCGGCTTTCGGATCGGCAAGTCCCGCAGGTGTGGTCAGGGGCTGCGGCAGTTGGTACGGACGCGCGAAGCCCGGCTGCGGCGTAGCCGCTGACTCCGCCGGGCCTGTCGCTCCAGTTCATGAATAGCAGCGCGCCGCGGCTATCGGCGTTCATGCAGCGATCCCAGTGCGCCAGCACGTCGCCGGCCTCGCGCGCCTGGCTGTCGCCGAAGCGGCCGACGGCTTCGAGCAGGTCCGGCAGCACGCGATCGGCGAGCTCCGAGCGAGTGGACCATTTGTCGGCGATGAGATCGTCGAAACTGAATTTCCGCTGCTCCTCGAGCATACGAATCCCGCGTGCCATGCGAAGGCTCACGCGGTCGGGCGAAATCTCGCTGGCGTACGGCACCGGATCCAAAGTGTCCGGCCATGCCGCATTCCACGGCGGATCGTTGGAATTTTGCACCGTGCCACCGGGCGGATCGGTGACCTTGGGCAGCTCGTCGTAAGTCAGGTAGTCGTGCCAGAGCGTCCGGGAGGTATTGCCGGGGATCACGCTCGACCAGAACTTCAGATCGCCGAAGCTGTGCCGGGGCACCAGGCCCATGTAGAGATACTGGATGTGACCATCGCGATCCGCATACATGTTGTTGAAGGTCGGAATCTGCATATGCCGCAGGGCCGCCTGGTAGCCGGCGAAATCGTGGGCGATGTCCATGTGCCAGTACTGATCGAGGGATCCGGAGCGATCGAGCCCGGCAATGCGCATCGCAATCGGCGCGCCATCGCGCTCCGCGACGATCGGGCCGTGGACAGTGCTGTGTACCGAGACGGTCTCATTGGTGAAACTGCCATCGGGCTGTCGCACCTTGAGCGACACGGTGCGCACCTGGAAAGGCCGCACGCGGCCGTCGAAGCGATAGCCGTCGCCGGCACGCTCGATGCGATAGAACGTCACGGCATTGGGCGCATTCACCGTGTGCGTGAAGCCCAGGTAATCACTGAACACGAATCGCACCACCGGCAAGCCAATCTGCGTGGCGCCGTACAGGTCGATTCCGGGCGCGGTGAGCTGGACTTCGTAGTAGGTCGACCAGCCTGGTCCCCAATAGAGATGCGGGTTCATCAGCAGCATCGAATGGCCGCTGGCCGAGCGGCTCGGGGCGATCGCCCAGCCATTGCTGCCGTAGTCGTCGCCGTTCGCCGCACCCGTAGCTGCCACTGGCCCAGGCGGCTGCCCTGCGCCACCCAATGTCACTTCCGCCGCCGCATCGGGCGGTAAGCGCTTGACGATGTCGGCCGGCGCGGCATACACGAACTCGAACAGGCGATGCGCATGGGCGATCACATCCAGCGCCGACATCGGAAATACGCGCCGCGACGCCTCATCGAACGCGTCGGGGTGGGCGCGCTCGTAACCGTTCATGCCGGCCGCAAACGCCTCGAGGTAGGCGCGAAATCCCGGGTTCTGCTCGCGCAGCCAGCGGCTCGCGCGCGCCGGGACATCGTTGAGCGCCATCCAGCGATCGTTCTCCAGTTCGGCGGGGCCGTAGTACTCCGCCGCGCGCCCGCGGCTCTCGGCGTAGAGCCTGGCGACGACATTGCCGTGACTGCGCGCCTGGGCCCAGCCGAAACCGTAGAACAGATCGGGCACCGTCTTCGCATACACATGCGCGACACCGTAGCGGTCCCACAGAATCTCGGACCCCTTGGCCGGATGATAGGTTGGGGCCGCAGCGGCGAACGCGGGCGCGGCGGCGAGAACCAGCGCAGCTACCCAACGTAGCGGGAGGTGTGGTGTACGCCGCTCATGCATGTCCGGCTACTCCTTGAGTGCCTGCGCCAGATCCTCGATCAGCTCGTCGGTGGCTTCTATACCCACCGACATCCTGATGAGTCGATCCGAAATTCCCAGTTTCTGGCGCTGCTCTGGCGTCATGCCGGCATGCGAGCTGACCGCGGGCCGGATCAGCAATGTCTCGACGCCGCCGAGGCTGGCCGCGATGATCGGGATTTTCACGCGCTGCATGAACTGCCGGGCGCGTTCCATGTCGCCGTCGAGTTCGAAACTCAGCACGCCGCCGTAGCCGGAAAAGAGTTCGCGCGCGCGCTGATGCCGCGGGTGACTCTCGAGCCCGGCGAAGTTGACCCGGGCCACGGCCGGATGGCTCTTAAGAAATTTTGCGATGGCGAGCGCGCTGTTGTTCTGGTGCCGCACGCGCAACGCCAGGGTCTTGAGGCCACGGTAGAGCAGCGATGCGGCGTGCGGGTCGAGCGTGCCGCCGAGGTGATTGAGCTTGTGGGTGATCTGCGCGATGTGCTCGCGGCTGCCGGCCACCGCCCCGGCGACGATGTCCGAGTGTCCGTTGAGGTACTTGGTGGCGCTATGGACCACCAGGTCGAATCCTAAGTCGATGGGATTGAAGTTGATGGGACTGGCGAAGGTGCTGTCTATGACCGATATGAGTTTGTGTGTGCGCGCGAAGGCCACCACGCCGGCGAGATCCGCGACATCCAGCAGTGGATTGGTCATGGCCTCGACGTAGATGACGCGCGTGTTCGGACGCAGTGCGGCGGCCCAGGTCTGCGGCGCATCACCGTCGATAAAACTGCGGTCGATGCCGAACTTCGGAAAGTCGTTCATCAGCAGATCGAGCGTGCCGCCGTAGAGGCAATCCTGCGCCAGCACATGATCGCCGGCGCTCAACAAAGTCAGCAGCGTGGTCGAGATGATGGCCATGCCGCTGCCGGCGGCCAGCGCGTCGGGCGCATGCTCGATCGCGCTCAGCAGGCGGTGGAGCGCAAAATGATTGGGTGTGTTGTTGAGCCGCAGGTAGCGAATATCATCGTAGCGGCTCTCCCCGGCGTACTCGAAGTTGGCCGATTGAAAGATCGGCATGGCGACGGCCCCCTCGATCCGAGGCTCCGGCGTGCCGGCATGCACCAGCTGGGTATCGATCCGCTTGTAGCTCTTCACCGTCCACTCCTCTTAAGCGCTACCATTGTGGCAAAGAATCACTCGCAAAGAATCAATGCCGATGAGGTATCCGACATGAAATCCCCACAGCGGGCAGCGTACCGCAAGCTGCTCGGCGCCGCGCTCTGCCTGGCGGCCGCGAGCGCGATGGTGAGCACACCCGCGCTGGCCGGCTACACGCCGATCACCGTCTCGATGGACGATCATATCGTCACGCTGACGGGCCGTGACCTGAGTATCGAGCAAATTATCGAGGTGGCGCGCTACGGCGCCAGGGTCGAGCTCAGCGGCGAGGCACGTGCGCACCAGGCTGATAGCTTTGGGCTGTTGCTGGAGGCCTCGGCCGAGGGCATTCCCGTTTATTGGTTCAATCGCGGCGTCGGCCAGCAGCGCGAGACCGTGCTGTTTGAAGGCGACCCGATGTCGGCAAAAAATCGCTCACTGATCGAAAAGACCCAGCTGCAGCGCTTTCGCGACGGCGGCGCCACCGGGGTCGGACCTGAGATAGAGTCCGAAGACATCGTGCGCGCCATGATGGTGGTGCGCGCCAACGAGATGATCTACAACGCGCCCAGCCCGCAGCTGGCGCAGATGCTGCTCGATCTGCTGAACCATCGCGTGACGCCCGTGGTGATGTCGCGCGGTACCCTTGGCGAAGGGGACCTGGCGCAACTCAGCAATGTCGGCCAGACCATGGTTGGGTTCGGCGAGGCTTACTTCGCCGGCGTGCGCATGAGCGCCGAGCAGGCACTCGGGCGCGCCGGACTTACACCGCTCCATCCCTTCGGAGCCGATGACAACGCGCTCACCAGCAGCAACGCCTACGCCACCGGGCAGGCCGCGCTGCTGGTGCATGACGCTCAATCGGCGCTCGAGTGGGCCGATCTGATCTACGCCATGGATCTGAATGGCATGAACAGCAGCATCACGCCATTGAGCCGCGGGGTGCAGCGCGATCGGCCGGACCGCTGGCTCAACTGGCATGCCGCGCGCACGCTCGACCTGCTTCGCGGCAGCTACCTGTTCGAGGCCGATCCGAATCGAGTCATCCAGGATCCCGAAAGTCTGCGCGCGTCCTCGATTCGCCAGGCTTCCGCCTGGGAGCAATGGTCCGCACTCAGCGATGCAGTCGTGTTCCAGGCCAACTCCTCGGATCACAACCCCGCGGTCAGCGTCGGTCTGAGCCCTGAGGATTCCTGGGAACTGGCGACGCCACAGATGATGCGCTACTTCATCAAGGGCGGACCCCACAGTCACGGCCAGCATGGCTACATCGTCTCCAACGCCAACTGGGACCCCTATCCGATGGCGAACCAGGTCGAGGGATTCGTGATCGCGCTGGCCAACATGGACATCGCGGTCATGCTGCGCATCGAGCGCTTCAAGAATCCGTTCTTCACGGGGGTGCGCGCCGAGTCGGTGGTTCACGGCGCCGATGAGGATGAGTTCGACTACAACCCTGTGGATCTGCAGCAGGAAGTGCAGAGCCTCATGACTCCGCTGGCGCCCGCCGGCAGCGCCATCGTGGCGACCGTGGAGGACCTGCAGTCGCAAACGCGCGTGAAGATGCAGCGTGCGCGGCAGGCGGTGTCGGTGACGATGGATCTGCTGGCATTCGATCTGCTGGAAGGCAGCCTCTGGATGGACGTGCGCGCCGCCCAGGATCCGCATCGCAAGTTCGGCACCGTCCCGACGGCAGTCTGGACGGCCGTGCACAAACTCAACGGCACTGATGCGCCCGCGCAGACGGCGGCACAAAACGCCATGCAGTTTCTGCATACGACACCGGCGTCGCAATTCTACAAGGGCGAGCCCGTGCCGGCCGCGCGCTAGCGGCGCGGAATCACCTCGTAGCCCGGTGCCTCAGGCTCATCGTCGACCATCTGGGCGGGGAATCCAGTACCCAGCACGTCGACGCCGCAGGCCTGTTCGAGCCGTTTGATGATGTTCGGAGAGAGCTCGCGCGGCCCGTAGCGGCGTTGACCATCCTTGAATATGTCGAGTACCAGCGGCGAGAGTTCGAGCGGCACCCCAAGCTGCTTTGCCAGCGCATCGAATAGACCCACATCCTTGATCACCAGGTCCATCGTGAAGCTGATGTCGCGGCTGCCGTTCAGGATGACCTGCGATTCGGTCTCGTGGACGAAGGAATTGCCCGAGGAAATGCGGATCGCCTCATAGGCGGTATTCATGTCCATGCCGGCGACCTTGCAGACGGTCAGCGCCTCGGCCAGCGCGGCCAGGTGCACGGTGCAAAGATAATTGGTGACGACCTTGATCTGGGAGGCCGAACCGAGCTCCCCGGTATGTAAAATCCGCCGCCCCAGTATTTTCAGAAACGGCAGCACGCGGTCAAAGGCAGCCCGGCTGCCGCCTGCAAAGATCGAGATGTTACCGGTCTCGGCGCGATGGCAGCCGCCCGATACCGGGCAGTCCATGGCAAGCGCTCCCCGGGCCTCTACCAGCGCGCCCAGACGACGGATTTCGGCGGCATCGGTGGTGCTCATTTCGAGCCATATACTGCCGGGCCGCAGGCCCGCGAGGATGCCGTTGGGGCGCTCCATGACATCGGCCGAGGCAGCGGGCGATGGCAGACAGGTGATGATGATATCGACGCGCTCGGCCATCTCGCGCGGCGAGGCGGCCCGGGTGGCACCCCGGCTGACAAAGTCGGCCTCGAGTTTGCCGTTCAAATCGCGCACGGTCAGGTCGGCACCGTTTCGAAGCAGGCTGCCGGCCAGTTTGCCGCCGACGTTTCCGAGGCCGATGAAGCCGATTTTGCTATTGTGCATGTCTGGTTCTGCCAAATTCGACGGGGGATCGTCCAGGTGACCGATAGAGGATCCGGATGAGCGTCAAGGCCGAGGTACTCGAACCCATTGGTGCTGCAGCTTCGCCCCCGGCGTCGGCGCTACTTCGTTGGTATGCGCTGCTGGCGATGTCCCTGGTTTATACGGTCAGCATAGCAGACCGATACGTCATCTCGACCGTGCTCGAGCCGATCCGGCTCGATCTGAAACTCTCCGATTCCGGCGTCGCATTCCTGACCGGCGTCTCACTGGCGCTGTTCTACGTGTCCTGTGGACTGCCGCTGTCGCTGCTCGTGGATCGAGTCAATCGCACCAAGATCATCGCCTTCTGCATGACCGCCTGGTCGGCAATGACCGTGCTCTGCGGTCTCGCCGCCAATTACTGGCAGCTGCTGTTCGCGCGCATCGGGGTCGGTATCGGCGAGGCCGGCGGCACGCCTTCGGCGAGCTCGATCATTTCAGACTATTTTCCCGCCGGTCGGCGCCCTATGGCGATGACTGTGTTCTCGCTCGGCGCCCCGCTGGGCGCCTACGTCGGTTACAGCCTGGCGGGACGCATCGCCGATGCCTGGGGATGGCGCTCGGTGTTCCTGGCCCTCGGAGTGCCAGGCATTCTGTTTGGCGGCCTGGTTTATTTCACGGTGCGTGAACCCCAGCGCGGCCGGCTCGATGCCACCATGGGCGCGGACAAACCTGCGCTCATGGAGACGCTGAAGTTTCTGTGGACCCAGCGCGCCACCTGCCACCTGATGCTCGGCAGCGCCCTCACGGCACTGTGGGGCTGGGGCCTGACCTGGTGGACGCCCGCCTTCCTGATGCGCAACTACGGCCTGACAGCCGGTCAGGCCGGCGAGATGACCGGCCCCATTCATCTGTGGGGCGGCATTGGCGCCACGGTCTTCACGGCCTGGCTGCTGGGCCGGCCATTCATGTACGACCCACGCCGCGTCGTGTGGTTTCTGGCCTCGGGTATCACGCTGGCTACCATTCCGTCGATCGTGATCTTCTGGACGCACTCGCTGGCGCTGACGCAGGCAATGTTCTGGATCTTCATCCCGTTCATCTACTTCTACATCGGACCGGGCTTCGGGCTGCTGAACAATCTGTCGCCGCCGCGCATGCGCGGCCAGTACTGCGCCATTTCGCTGCTGCTCGCCAATGTGGGCAATCTCATCATCGCCCCGCAACTGGTGGGTGGCATAAGTGATTGGCTCGGCCCGGGCCATGTCGCCAATGCCGAGTCGCTGCGAACGGCGTTGCTGTGCCTGGCGCCGACCGGGTTCTGGTCGGCATTTCACCTGTTCTGGTCCACGCGCCGCCTGCGGCAGGAGCAGCAACGGGCCATCGGCATCGCCTGATGGGAGAGCGCGTGCGACCCGCATCCGTCCGCCCGGCGCTGCTGGGCTTAGCTCTGGCGCTGACCGCCTGCGGTGGGCACACGGACGGCAAGAAATTACGCCTGATCACGTGGGCCGACTACGCGCCGGCCGACGTGGTGGCGCAGTTCGAGCGCGAGACGGGCATCAAGGTGGCGGTGACGCTCTCCAACAACGAGGAGATCATCTCCAAGCTGCACGCCACCGACGGCGCGGGCTTCGACCTGGCACAGCCGTCGGTCGATCGCCTCACGGGAGTGCAGCGCGATTTTGGCATCTACAAGCCGATCGACGAGAGCAAGGTCAATCTGGAACAGTTTCGTCCCGAGATCCTCGAGATTGCGCGCAAGAACGCGACCCTCGACGGAAAGCTTTACGCGCTGCCCTACCTATGGGGCACCGACGGAGTTGTCGCCAACAGCAAATTCGCCCGCGATGTCTCCGACTACACCGATGTCTGCCGCCCGGAGTTCAAAGGTCGCACCTCGTTGCGCCTGCGCCGGCCGATCCTCATGGGCTTCGCCTTCGCGATGGGCAAGGATCCGTTCGCGCTGTACGATGACCCCAAAGCCTATGCGGATCTCATGGAACAGGTCGGCGACAAGCTGGCCGCCTGCAAGAGCAATCTGCGCTTCTTCTTCGACAACAAGGACCAACTGCTCAACGGTATGCGCGCCGGGGAACTCGTGGTCGCCGATATGTGGGACACGGGCGGCTGGACGCTCAATCGCGAGAATCCGGACATCGACTACGTCGTGCCCAAGTCTGGCGCGCTCGGCTGGCTCGACACTTTCGCGCTGCCGTCTCGCGGCCGCAATGATGCCGCGGCCTATGCCTGGATCAATTTCACCATGCGGCCGGACATCGCCGCACGCATCACCCGAAACGTCGGCAACTGGACTGCCGCGCGCGGCACCGAAGACCTGGTCGATCCGCGCATGCGCGCGCAATTCTATGCCAGCTTCCCGGGTGGTGCGTTTACCAACATCCACTGGTACCCGGCTATCCCGTCCGGCCTCGAAGAGATCGAGGGCCGTATCCTGGACCGCGTCAAGGCCGCGCAGTAATGCGCACACTGCAACTTCGATGAGCACCTCCTCATGAGTACCCCGGATCTAGCCGTCGAGCAGCTGGTCAAACAGTTTGCCGACTATCGCGCCGTCGACGAGTTGACCTTCCAGGTCGAACGCGGCAGCTTCTTCTCGATACTGGGTCCCTCCGGCTGCGGCAAGACCACATTGCTGCGCATGATTGCCGGATTCATCGTGCCCGATGGCGGCACGATCCATATCGGCGGACGCAACATGCACGGTGTTGCCCCTAATCGCCGCCCGGTCAACATGGTGTTCCAGCAGCTGGCGCTGTTTCCGATGATGTCGGTGGGCGACAACGTGGCCTTCGGCCTCGCCCGCCGCGGTGTGGGCAGCGCCGAGCGGCGCAAGCGCGCGCTGGCCATGCTCGAACGCGTGGGCCTCGGCAGCGCGGCCAACAAGCGGGTCGATGAGCTTTCCGGCGGCCAGCGCCAGCGCGTGGCGATCGCCCGCAGCATGGTGCTGGAGCCGACACTGCTGCTGCTCGACGAACCGCTCGGCGCGCTCGACCTGAAACTGCGCGAGCACATGAAGATCGAGCTCAAGCAGCTGCAGGCATCCTTCGGCACCACCTTCGTCTACATCACGCACGATCAGTCGGAGGCGCTGGTGCTGTCGGATCATGTGGGCGTCATGAATCGTGGCCGCTTCGAGCAGCTCGGCACGCCGCAGGAGCTGTACTACCAGCCGGCCACATCGTTTGTGGCGGCCTTCGTGGGCGCCAACAATCGCATCGCCGGAAAGTTCACGGCCCGCGAGGGTGAGATTGCCGAGGTCACCACCCCGCAGGGTTGGGTGGTGCGCGCCCGTCACAGCGGCGGCTGCAACGTCGGCGACCAGGCGGCGGCCTTCGTGCGTCCCGAAGTCGCCAGTCTGGAACGCGCGGCCGAGCGGCTGCCGGCCGATCATCTGAACTTCGGCGGCACCGTGCAGAGCCTGCTGTTCGATGGCGCCAACTCTGCCGTGCTGCTCAACGAAGATCGCAGCGGTTTCGAGTTTCGCGTGGCCCTGCCGCAGACCGGGCGCTTCGCCGATCTGAAGGTCGGCGAGAAGATTTATTTCGGCTTCGATCCGCAGCGCGCGATCTGCTTTGCGGGCACCGGGACGCCGGGTCATGTCTGAAGATCCGCTGGCGCTGCCGGTCTGGCGACGACGCCTGGTGCTGACCTGGCTGCTGGCGCCGGCGCTGCTGTGGTTACTGCTGCTGATCGTGATGCCACATGCCGATCTGGCGGTGCTGTCCCTGCGGCGGCGCGTGGCACCGCATGTCTATGAACCGAGTCTCCTGCAGTTCAAGACTTTTTTTACCGAGCCGCTGTATTGGCACGTGTTCGTGCGCACCGCCATCATGTCGGCACTGGCCACGGCACTGACGCTGCTGATCGCATTTCCAGCCGCCTGGATCATCACCAAGGTTGCGCGCGGCCGCTCGGGCTCGCTGCTGTTCGTGGTGTGCCTGATCCCGTTCTGGGTCAGCGAAACTGTGCGCGCGCTGGGCTGGCTGATCCTGCTGCGGGAAACCGGCGTGCTGCCGGCACTGCTGGTGAAGCTTGGTATCACCAATATGCCGGTCGAGCTGCTGTATCACGACGCCACCATCCTGGTGGGCCTGGTCTACACCTCGCTGCTGTTCATGGTCGTGCCGCTGGTCAACAGCCTCGAGAGTCTCGACAACGCATTGATCGAGGCAGCCTATAACCTGGGCGCCGGCGGCGCATCGATCCTGCGCCACATCGTCATCCCGCACGCGGCGCCCGGCATCACGGCCGGCAGCATCATCGTCTTCATGCTGACGCTCGGGAATTACCTGACCCCGACCCTGCTCGGCGGTAAGAACTCGCAGTGGTTCACCGAGCTGATCTACACGCAGTTCATCGTGCGCTTCAATTGGGAACAGGGCGCGGCATTCGGCTTCCTGCTGCTGGGGCTTTCGACCGCCATGGTGGCGGTGGGACTGCGCTTAAGCGGACAACGCTTCGTCGATGTGATGCGCCGGACATGATCTCAACACTTCCCCGTCCCGTCTGGCTGCGCACCGCGACCGCGTTGTACGTGGCGGCGTTCCTGGTATTCCTGTTCCTGCCGCTGACCACGGTGGCCGTGTTCGCCTTCAACAATGCGCCCTACCCGGCCCCGCCCTGGCGCGGCTTTACGCTCGACTGGTTCGTGGGCAATGCCGCGAACGGCCGCGTCGGCCTGTTCCACGACACCGAGCTGCTGACCAGCATCGGCACCAGCCTGATCGTCGCGTGCTGGGTAACGCTGATGTCGGTGATCATCGGCACCGCCAATTCTTTCCTGATGGAGCGCTGGGAGTTCCCGGGAAAGCAGGCGTTGTCGGTGCTGATGCTGGTGCCGCTGGTGATCCCCGGCGTGATTCTCGGCATATCAATCCTGGCGCTCTCCAGCCGCATTGCCGAGGTCGCCGATTCGCTGTTCGGCTGGGACCTCGACTTCCTGCGGCCCGGCCTGCCGCTGGTCGTGGCCGGTCAATTTTCCTACATCGCCACCATCACCACGCTCATGATCAGTGCGCGCCTGAAGCGCTTCGACCGCACGCTCGAGGAGGCGGCGCTGAATCTAGGCGCCTCGCATGCGGCGGTGCTGCGAACCATCACCTTCCCGTATCTGCGGCCGGCGCTGATCGGCTCGGCCGCCATCTCCTTCCTGATGTCGTTCGAGAATTTCAATACCACGCTGATCCTGGTCGGCAACGATGCACCGCTGACCGTCACGATGTATGGCCGCATGCGCGAAGGTGCCAGCCCGGTGCTCAACGCCGTGAGCCTGTTCCTGATGCTGGCATCGGCGGCCCTGGCGCTGTCGCTGCTGCGCGGGAGCAAGCGCGCGTCTTGAAACTCGTTGACGTCAGGACCTTCGTGGTCGGCAATCCACCGCCGCACTACGGCGGTCGTTACTTCGTGTTCGTCAAGCTCACCAACGATGCGCGTGTCGAGGGCATCGGCGAGGCTTATTGCGTTCCCTTCGAGCCGCACCTGGTAGCGAAGCTGATCGAGGACACCTTCGAACGCTACCTTGCGGGTGAAGACCCGCACGACATCGAGCGCATCTGGCGGCGGGTTTATTCGGCCGGTTTCACCCAGCATCCGGATCTGACGCTCATGGGTGTCTTAAGCGCACTCGAGATGGCCTGCTGGGACATCATCGGCAAAGAGGCGGGCGTGCCGGTCCACAAGCTGCTCGGCGGCCGCGTGCATGAGCGCCTGCGCAGCTATACCTATATCTACGCCCGCCCCGGCGACCGCAGCGATGTGTATCAGGACCCGGTGCTGGCCGCCGAGCGCGCGCACGAATACCTGGCCCAGGGCTTTACGGCGCTGAAGTTCGATCCGGCCGGTCCCTACAGCGCCTTCGACGGACGGCAGCTCCGTCTCGAGGATCTGGATAGGTGCGAGCGCTTCTGCCAATTGCTGCGCGAGGCGGTGGGTTCGCGCGCCGACCTGCTGTTCGGCACTCACGGACAGATGACCGCGGCCGGCGCGATCCGACTGGCACGACGGCTGGAGCCGTACGAGCCGCTGTGGTTCGAGGAGCCGGTGCCGCCCGATGCGCCCGAGGAAATGGCGAAAGTCGCGCGCGCGACCTCGATTCCGATCGCGGCCGGCGAGCGCCTGACGACCAAGTACGATTTTGCCCGCCTGCTGCGCGCGGACGCCGCTGCAATCCTGCAAATGAATCTCGGCCGGGTCGGCGGACTGCTCGAAGCCAAGAAGATCGCGGCCATGGCGGAGGTGCAGCATGTTCAGATCGCACCGCATCTGTACTGCGGGCCGGTAGTCGGTGCCGCCAACATCCAGCTGGCTACCTGCAGTCCGAACTTTCTGATCCTCGAGGGCATCGAGCGCTGGGGCGGCTTCCACGCGGATATCCTCAAAGTCCCGATCCGATGGGAGGACGGCTACGTGATTCCACCCACGGGCCCGGGACTCGGGGTGGAGCTGAACGAGGCGGTCATCGCGCAGCATCCCTACACCGGCAAGGCGCTGCACCTCGAGATGGCGGATCGACCGATCTAGCGCCTGCGTGGAGTCGTTCGACCACATCATCGTCGGCGCCGGCACTGCCGGCTGCGTGATCGCCAGCCGGCTGATCGCCGCCGGTTCGCAGCGCGTGCTGCTGCTGGAAGCCGGCGGCTCGGACCGGCGCTTCTGGATCAGGCTGCCGATCGGCTACGGCCGCACCTTCACCGACCCGCGCGTCAACTGGATGTACGAGGGCGAACCGGATGCCGCGCTCGCCGGGCGGCGTGGGTATGTGCCGCGCGGCAAGGTACTGGGCGGCTCGGGCTCCATCAATGCGATGGTCTATGTGCGCGGCTTGCCGCACGACTACGATGACTGGCGCGACCTGGGCAATCCCGGCTGGGGCTTCGATGACGTGCGCCCCTTTTTCGAACTCGCCGAGCAGCGGATTCAGCGGACCGATATCTCGCCCTTTGCACACCTGCTGACCCGCGCGTGGCTGACAAGTTGCCAGCATCTCGGACTGCCCTCGACCCCTGATTTCGACGGTCCTACGCCTGAGGGCGTGGGCATCTATCGCTTCACGACGCGCGATGGCGTGCGCGAGTCGACCGCCACGCGCTATCTGCATCCCGTGAAAAAGGCCTCCAACCTGACGCTGAGCCTGCAATCGAGGGTGCTGCGTCTACTGTTCAAGGACCGTCGCGCGGTCGGCGTGAGCTATACCCATGCGGGCCGCACCGTTGAGGCAAACGCCACGCGCGCCGTGGTGCTGTGTGCCGGTGCCATCAACACGCCACAGCTGCTACAGCTATCCGGCATCGGGCCGGCGGCGTTGCTCGAGCAACACGGCATCCCCGTGCTGGCCGACCATCCCGCCGTGGGCAACCATCTGCAGGATCACCTCGCCGTCTCCTACTTCTTCCGATCCACCGTACCGACGCTCAACAACGAGCTCTATCCCTGGCACGGCAAGCTGCGCGCCATTGCACGCTACCTGGTCAGTCGCAGTGGTCCGTTATCCATGAGCGTCAATCAGGCAGGCGGCTTCGTCCGCAGCGATGCAGCACAGCCCCGCGCCAATCTGCAGCTCTACTTCAACCCGATGACCTTCACTTCCTCTCCGGGCCCGCACCGGCGGCTGCTGAGCCCCGATCCGTTCCCGGGCTTTAGCCTGTCCTGCCAGGGCTGCCGCCCGACCAGTCGCGGACAACTGAAGATCCGCTCGGCGAACCCGTTCGACGCACCGCTGATCTATGCCAATTCGCTGTCGACCGAACACGATATCGGCGAGGCAATCGCCGGCACCCGCCTGCTGCGCGAGATCGCCGCCACACGGCCGCTGAGCGATTACGCGGCTGCGGAAATTCGCCCGGGCATCGAGACCCAATCGGATGCCGAGCGGCTGCAGGATTTCAGGCAACGCGCCGGGTCAATATTTCATCCGGTCGGCACCTGCCGCATGGGCCCGGATCCGCAGCAGGCGGTGGTCGACGCGCGCCTGCGGGTGCACGGCATCGCCGGCCTGCGCATCATCGATGCTTCGGTGTTTCCGACCATCACTTCGGGCAACACCAACGCGCCGACCATCATGGTGGCAGAAAAGGGCGCCGCCATGATGATCGAGGACCCGGAGGCGTGAGACGTGAGAGGATGAGCCGATGAACACCAGTGCTCTTGAAGCCCCCGACCAGCAGCGCCTCTCGCATGCGCTGCGTCCGCGCCACGTCACCATGATCACCATCGGCGGCATCATCGGTGCCGGTCTGTTCGTCGGCAGCAGTGTCGCCATCTCGGCGGTCGGGCCGGCCGTCATTGTCAGCTATGCCATCACGGGCCTGATGTTCCTGCTGGTCATGCGCAGTCTGGGGGAGATGGCAGTCGAGATGCCGACCGTTCGCTCGTTTACCGAGTTCGCGCGCGCGGGTCTGGGTGACTGGGCCGGCTTCTCGGTGGGCTGGCTGTACTGGTATTTCTGGATCATCGTGATTCCGGTCGAGGCCATCGCCGGCGCCACGCTGCTGCAGCGCTGGGTGCCGCTGCCCAACTGGAGCCTCGGATGCCTGCTCATGTCCGCCATGGCGGGCGTGAACCTGATGTCGGCGCGGTCCTTTGGCGAATTCGAATTCTGGTTCGCTTCCATCAAGGTCGTCGCCATCATCTTCTTCATCGCTATTTGCGGCGCATTCGCATTCGGCATCACTTCGCACACTGGGCCCACCTTCGGCAATCTGACCAGTCATGGCGGATTCGCGCCCTTTGGCGTGGTCGCCATCCTCGCCGGCTCCGTCACGGTGTTCTTCTCCATGATGGGCGCGGAGATCGTCACAATCGCCGCCGCCGAATCCACCGAGCCCGCGAAAGCCGTGGCGCGAATGGTCTCGACGGTGGTGTGGCGAATCCTCGCGTTCTATCTGGGATCGGTGACGCTGATCGTCAGCGTGGTGCCTTGGGACTCGATCAAGCCCGGCGAATCCCCGTTTGCGCACGCGCTCGATCATATGCAGATTCCCTACGCGGGCTCGATCATGTCGGCGATCGTGCTAACCGCGGTGCTGTCCTGCCTGAACTCCTCTTTCTATGTAGCCTCGCGGGTGCTGTTTGTGCTGGCGGAGCGCGGCGATGCGCCTCGCTGGCTGGTGGTCACGAACCGCCGTCACGTGCCGGCGCGCTCGGTGCTGCTGGCCGCCGCGGCCGGTTTCGCTGGCGTGATCGCGGCGATCCTCTCGCCCGAGATCGTCTTCGGCTGGCTCGTCAAAGCCTCGGGCGCATTGATCGTCCTGATCTATCTGGCCATCGTGCTGTCGCAGATCCGACTGCGGCGCGCGCGCGAACGCAAGGGTGCGCCGCCGCCGCTTCTGCCCATGTGGTTCTTTCCCTGGCTGAGCTATGTCGCCGTCGCCTCGATGGTCGGCATGCTGATTGCCATGGCAACTATTCCGAGCCTGCGCAGCCAGCTCTGGGCCAGCATCATCAGCGTGGCCGTGGTACTGGTGGCGTATGCCGCCAAGCGGCGGCGCGCGTAGCGCGGGCTTGGCAGAGCACGTCCGCGTCATCATCATCGGCGGCGGTGTCGTCGGCTGCAGTTGTCTCTATCATCTCTGCGCGATGGGCTGGCACGACGCGCTGCTGCTGGAACGCGACGATCTGACTTCCGGCTCGACCTGGCACGCGGCCGGCAATGTCCCCACCTTCGCCACCAATCCCTCGCTGCTGAAGCTGCAGCAGTATTCCGCCTCGTTGTATCGGCGGCTCGGAGACGACACCGGCTACCCGATCAACTATCACCTCACCGGCTCGGTGCGGCTGGCCCACACCGTCGAGCGCATGGACGAGTACCGCTACGTGGCCGCCATGGCGCAGGCCAGCGGACTTGAGTACCGGATCCTGAGTCCGCAGGAACTGCGCCAGCGATATCCGCTGCTGGAGCTCGAGGATCTCAAGGGCGCTCTTTGGGATCCCTGGGATGGCGATATCGATCCGGCGCAACTGACGCAGGCATTCGCCGCCGGAGCGCGCCGATTGGGTGCACGCATCCTGCGTTTCACGCGCGTCACGGGCCTCGCGCGACGCGCCGCAGGCGAGTGGCAGGTAACGACCAGCAAAGGCGAGTACAGCGCCGAGGTCGTCATCAATGCGGCGGGCTATCGCGCTGGCGAAGTCATGGCATTGCTTGGCCAAAGCCTTCCCATCATTACGATGTCTCATCAGTACCTCGTGACCGACGATATCCCGGAACTGCAGGCGCGACGCGAGCGGCTGCCGCTGCTGCGCGATCCTGACGTGTCCTACTACCTGCGCCAGGAGGGGAATGGCCTGATCCTGGGTCCCTACGAGCAGCGCGCAACGCCGGCGTGGCTCGATGGCATCCCCGAGGACTTCTCCTTCCGGCTGTGGGACGACGATCTGGATCGGGTCGAGTCCTATATCGAGGCTGCGTGTCGGCGCGTACCGGTGCTGGCCAGCGCCGGCGTCAAGCGCGTCGTCAATGGACCCATCCCCTACTCACCCGATGGCCTTCCCTACGTCGGGCCCGCTCATGGGCTGCCCAACTTCTATCATTGCAACACTTTCAGCTTCGGCATCGCGCAGGCCGGTGGCGCGGGCAAGGCGCTCGCCGAGTGGATCATCCAGGGCGCGCCCGAGTGGGATCTTTGGTGCGTGGATCCGCGTCGCTTCACGCACTACGCCACGCGCAACTTCACGCTCGCCAAGGCCACCGAGACCTACCAGAACGAGTACGCCCCGGCATTTCCGCTGGAGGAACGCGCCGCGGGCAGACCGTTGCGCCTGTCCCCGCTCCATACACAGCTCGCCAGCCGCGGCGCACAGTTCGGTGTTCGCGGCGGCTGGGAACGCGCGCTCTGGTACCAGGAGCATGCCGGCGCAACTGGCAACTTAAGCTTCCGCCGCCAGCGGGGCTGGAACCGCATGGTCGGCGAGGAAGTCCGCGCGGTGCGCAGCGCCGTGGGCATCATGGATCTGCCGGGATTTACCCGATTCCTGATCGAGGGTCCGGGCGCGGAAGCGCATCTCGATCAGCTGCTGTGTTCGCGGCTGCCGCGACTCAACCGCATCGCCCTCGCCTACGCGCTCAACGCCCAAGGCCGCATCGTCAGCGAATTCACGCTCACGCGCACAGGACCGGAAAGCTTCTACGCCATGTCGGCGGCAGCGGCCGAGTGGCACGACGAAGATGTGCTGTCGCAATCCCCGGCGGCCGACGGCTCGGTTCGGATCCAGCGGCTGACCGAATCCGCGGATGCGCTGGTGCTGGCGGGTCCGCGCTCACGAGCGGTATTGAGTCAGATCACTACGGCGGATCTGTCGAATGGTGCTTTCCCCTGGCTCTCGGCGCGCTCCATCGACATTGCGGGCGCCAGGGTGCTGGCGCTGCGGGTGAGCTATGCGGGCGAGCTCGGCTGGGAGCTGCATGCGGACAACGAGTATATGCCGCGCGTGCATGAGGCCGTGCTGGCGGCCGGGGCAGCGCACGGCCTGAAGCACTTTGGCCTCTACGCGCTCGATAGCCTGCGAATCGACAAGTGCTATCGGGGCTGGAAATCCGATTTCGATTCGACCATGTCGCCGTTCGAGGCATCACTGGACCGCTTCGTCTACATGGACAAGCCGCAGTTCGTCGGGCGCGACGCGCTCGCGGCCGAGCTCGAGCGCGGCATTGCCCGTCGCCTGGTGCCGCTGGTGCTGCAGGATCCAGGCACTGCGGATACGATGTCCGGCAGCCCGATTTTTCAGGCTGACGAGCCGATCGGCTTCGTCACCTCAGGCGCCTGGAGCTACACGCTCGAACGCAGCATCGCATTGGGCTGTGTGCGCGCCGATCGCGCGCAGCCAGGCACGGCATTGCTGGTCGACATTCTCGGCGAGCGCTGCGCGGCGATCATCGGCCGCGAGCCGCTGTTCGATCCGGAGAATCGCCGTCCGCGCGGATAGCGCGGGCGGCCTCAGACCGGTTTCGGAAAGCGCGCCATGCTCTCCAGGTCGTTGAGTTCCTGGTCGTTGCGGATGTAGAGGCGACTGGCGTCGCGCAGCGGCTGGAAATCCCAGGAGCGGTAACGGCCGTGACGCAGTGCCCCGTAGACGAAGTGGCGACGCTGCTGGCTGGCCACTACGTCGGCATGAATCGCGGCAAGATTCCACCGCCGGGCAATGTCGCCGCGAAACGCCGCCACCCTCTCCGCGCCCTCTGGCCGCGCGGCCAGATTGCGCAGTTCGTTGGGATCCGCGGTGATGTCGTAGAGTTGATCCGGATCGACCGGCGAGTGCACAAACTTATATGCGCCGCGGCGGATCATGACGATGGGCGCGATCGCACCCTCGCCCAGGTATTCACCGACCACCTCGCCGGTCCGGCGCCCGCCTTCCAGATCCTCGAGCAGGCTGCGGCCATCCAGGGCCGCCGCGTAGCCCGGCGCCCTGCCATCGCCCGCAATCTCGGCCAGCGTCGGCAGCAGATCGAGCAGCGAGGCATGGGCCGCCACGCGGCGCGCGGCGAACCGCCCGGGCGCGTGCACGATCAGCGGAATGCGGCAGGCCGGTTCGTAGAAATTCATTTTGTACCAGAGGCCACGCTCCCCAAGCATGTCGCCGTGATCGGCGATCACCATGATGACGGTGTTCGCATCCAGTGCCGCCTGCCGCAGCGTGGTCACGAGCGTCCCGACCTGGTCGTCCACGTAGGAGACTGCGCCGTAGTAGGCGCGCCGCGCAGCGCGAACCTGCGCCGAATTGGGTTTGGCAAGATCAAGGCCGATGACGTGCCGCAGTCGTGTCGCGTGCGGATCCTCGGCGCCGGCGAGATCCGACACCTTCGGAGGTGTGATCTCCTCATCGCGATAGCGGTCCCAATAGACCTGCGGCACGACGTACGGGTCGTGCGGATGCGTCATTGACACCACGAGACAGAAAGGCCGGCGGTCGGAGCTTCGCGCCAGGTCGAACAGCTTCTGCCGTGCAGCGGTAACGACTTCATCGTCAAAGTCGATCTGGTTGGTGCGGACACAGGAGCCCGCCTGCAGCACCGAGTCCATGGTGTGATACCAACCGGGGCGCTCATCAAACCGAGTCCAGTCCGGCGTCCAGCCAAAGTCCGACGGATAGATATCGGTGGTCAGCCGCTCCTCGAAGCCGTGCAGCTGATCGGGTCCGCAGAAATGCATCTTGCCGGACAACACGGTCTGGTAACCGGCCGCGCGCAGGTAGTGCGCGAAGGTCGGAACCTGGGCCGGGAACTCGGAGGCGTTGTCGTAGCCGCCGATCCTCGATGGCAGCTGGCCGGCCAGCATGGAGAAGCGCGACGGCGCGCACAGCGGGCTGTTGCAATAAAAAGAGTCGAACACCACGCCGCCATTCGCGAGCGCATCGATGGCAGGCGTGCGCGCGGTGCGACCGCCATAGGCCTTGAGCGCCAGCGCGGTCAATTGATCGGCCATCAGGATCAGGAAATTGGGGGGCTTGGCCATGCGCATCATCCGGAGATCAGGGTCTTCGCAAGCAGCGTCTCATCAAGCGCATAGCCCATGCCGGGTGCATCGCTCAAGCTGATGACGCCATCGGCGCCGAACCCAAGCGGCTCGACCATCATGTAGTCACGCCTGGCAAGATCCCAGTCCGGCGGATCAAACGGGTATTCCAGAAACGGCGAGCCGGCAAGGCCCGCCGCGAGGTGCGCGTTGGCAGTCACGCCCATGCCGTTGGTCCAGGTATGCGGCGTGAACACGATGCCGTGTTCCTGCGCCAGGATCGCGGCGCGGCGCGCGCCCGTGATGCCGCCGACCAGTGCGACATCGGGCTGCAGCACATCCAGGCAGCCGCGCGTGATCAGCTCCCGCAGTTCGTGCAGCGAGCGCGTCATCTCGCCGCCGGCAATTCGCACATCGGTGGCTTCGCGCAGCGCGCGCATGCCGTCGTAGTCGGCACGGTGCAATGGCTCTTCCATCCAGTACACATCGAGCTGCTCGAGCTCGCGCGCCACGGCCAGTGCATCCTTGAGCACCCACGGCGCCTCGGTATCCCAGGGCATGCGCCAGCCCTGGTTGCAGTCGACCATCAGTTCGAGCCGATTCCCGACCCGCGCGCGCACCGCCTCGAGCGCGCGGATGTCATCGCGCCAGTCGCCGCGCCGGAAGCGAATCTTGAGCGCCTGGAAGCCGCGCGCGAGGTAGCCTTCGGCCGCCCCGGCCAGCGCCTCGGCTTCGCGCAGCACTCCCGATGAGGCGTAGGCGCGTACGCGATTGGACAATCCACCCAGCAGTTTCCAGCAGGGCTGGCCGGTTATTTTCCCCGCCAGGTCCCAGAGCGCAAGATCCAGCGGCCAGCAGCGGCCGTAATGAAAGTCGATGTGCGAGAGCACGCGGTAATGGCGCTCCAGAGCCAGCGGATCCTGGCCGATGAACAGATGCTCGTGACCCGCGAATCCGACCATCAGATCGCCCGAACCCACGCCCAGCAGTCCGTCCTCGGTCTGCACGCGCACGATGGTGGCGTCGAAGTGGGCTCGTGGTTTGCTATCCCAGCTGGCGCGAAACGGCGGGTCTAGCGGCAGCCGGTGCTGCGTGATGCCGATCGATGCGATCCGTTGCATCGGCGCCGCTATTTGTACGCGGTCCACAGCGTCTTGAGGTCGGTGTACTTATCGATGGCATGCGGCGAGCGATCGCGGCCGAAGCCGGACTGCTTGAAACCGCCGAAGGGCGTCGCGAACGAGGAGCGGTCGAAGGCATTGACCCACACGGTGCCGGCGCGCAGCGCATGCGAGAGCCTGTGAGCGACGTTCATGTCGGACGTCCAGACCGCCGCGGCCAGGCCGTAGATGCTGTCGTTGGCCAACCGCAGCGCCTGCGCTTCGTCCCTGAATGTGCTCACGACCAGCACCGGACCGAAGATCTCTTCTCGTGACACGCGCATGTCGGGTTGCACCGCATCGAGAATGGTTGCTTCGACGTAGAAGCCGCCGGTCTCACTGAGCGCGCGTTTGCCGCCCAGCGCCACGCGCGCGCCGGCCTGCACACCATCGTCGATGTAGCCGAGCACGCGCTTCATGTGGCCCTGGTCGATGAGCGCGCCCATCTGTGTGGCTGGCTCCCAGGGATACCCCAGCGTGATAGTCGCCGCGACGCGCGCGATGGCGGCGACCAGCTCGTCCTTGACGCTTTCGTGCACGATCACGCGCGAGCCGGCGTGGCAGGTTTCGCCGGCGTTGTAGTAGATACCCCAGGCAATGCCTTCGGCCGCGGCCGCGATGTCCGCATCAGCCATCACCACGTGAGGGCTCTTGCCGCCGCATTCCAGCGCCACGCGCTTCATGTTGGATTCGCCGGCGTAGCGCAGCATGAGCTTGCCCACCTCGGTGGATCCGGTAAAGCTCACCATGTCGACATCGCCGTGCAGCGCCAGCGCCTTGCCAGCCTCCTCGCCGTATCCCGGCACCACGTTGAACGCCCCGGGCGGCAGGCCCGCCTCCACGGCGAGTTCCCCCAAACGGATTGCGCTCAGCGGCGATTGCTCGGCCGGCTTCAGCACCACCGAGTTGCCCGACAGCAGCGCGGGGCCGAGCTTCCAGGCGCTGATGATGAGCGGGTAGTTCCACGGCACGATGGCCGCGATCACGCCCAGCGGCTCGCGGCGTACCAGCGCCAGATCATTGGGACCGGTGGGCGCAACCTCGTCGTAGAGCTTGTCGGCAAATTCGGCGTAGTAGGCGATGCAGTCAGCCGCGAAGGGCACATCCACGGCCAGGGAATTGCCGATGGGTTTGCCCACGTCCAGCGTCTCGAGTACCGCCAGGCGCTCCAGATCGGCGCGGATGAGCTCGGCAAAGCGCAGCATCACGCGCTTGCGATCTTTTGGATCGCGATGGCGCCAGTGCCCTGCCTCAAAGGTCGCGCGCGCGTTGGCCACCGCGGCATCGACATCCGCGGCAGCGCAGCGCGCCACGGCGCCGGCCGACTTGCCATCGATGGGACTGATGTTGTCGAAACTCGCGCCGGACTGGGCCGCGATGAGGCGTCCATTGATGAAGGCGCGGCCCTCAGGCGCCAGGCCCTTGAGGGCCTGCTCCCAGTGCGCGCGGCTGCGAGTGGCAAGCGATGTCATGCGGCGACGTGCTTTGCGTCAGGCCGCCGTCAGTACGGCAGTCGCAAATTCGAGCAGATCCTGCTCGCGCACTTCGCGGCGGTTGGAACGGCGCATCGGCTCATTTTCCGGTTGTGCCATCTGCTGCGCCAGTTGTACCGGGGTGATCGCATCGTGGCCTTCGCCCGCCAGCGAGACCTTGACGCCGACCTGGCGCAACAGCCGTTCGAAGGCGCCGGGCAAGCGCCGGGCATCGGCAGTCTCGCCCATGGCCAGCGCGGCAGCCGCGAAGGCCTCATCATTATCGGCAACGCTCCAGGCCAGCGTGGCACGCATCGCCAGTCCCACGGCGCGGCCATGATGTACCGGCCGCAGCGAGGCCAGGGCATGGCCGATGTTGTGCGCGATGGCCGTGCCACAGTTGTCGATGCCGATACCGGCGAAGGTGGCGGCCCACTGCAGCCCCGCGCGCGCTGTCAGATCCGTGGGCGAATTGACCGCCTGCCGCAGATGCTGCACCACCAGTCGTATCGCCTGGTGGCAGTACATGTCGTTGGCGGGATTGGCGTTGCGGTTAGTGGAAGCCTCGATGGCGTGCACCAGCGCATCGATGCCCGTGGCCGCGGTCAGGTGCGTCGGCAACCCGGTGGTCAGCACGGGATCGAGCAGGATGACATCCGCCTTGAGCGCATCGCCCCACAACCACACCTTGCGGTGCGCGGCATCCGAAAGCACCGCGGTGCGCGTGGCCTCGGAGCCCGTGCCCGAGGTGGTCGGAACGCAGACGCAGGCCAGCCGCGCGGCCGGAAAAGGGTTGGCGCACAGGCCGTAGTGGCTGGCAGGCGCCGCGGCAGCCGCGATCGCGGCAACCGTCTTGCCCAGATCCATCGCCGAGCCGCCGCCGATGGCGACCATCGCCTGCGCACGATCGAGGCGCGCCACCGCAGCAGCAGCATCGGTCTGCGCCATGGTCGGATCGCTTTGAACCTCGTCGAAGACGCTGACGCCCAGGCCGCCGGCACGCAGCGCGCGCGCGGCAGTGTCGATCAGCCCGAGCGCCTTCATGGCCGGGTCGCAGACCAGCAGCACGTGCCTGATCGCGCCCGCAGGCGATGCGATGCCGCCAACCACGCCGGCAAGATCCTCCAGGGCGCCGGCGCCCTGTACGATCTTCGGGACCCGATCGAGGGAGAGCGAGCTCATGGCCGCGGGCGTCAGGGATTCTTCGGGGTGAAGAACGGATTGCCGACCGACTTCAGGGCGCTTTCGAGCTCACCCCGCGAAGGCCAGCCCGTCATGAGTGCGCGTTGTGCTGCCAATCGCGCGGCCGCCTTATTGTTGGCATACACCGCCTCGGCATCGTCGGCCTTGGTATTGACCCAGACCAGCGCGATAGCCAGCCAGGAGTCCTCGGCACCCGCCGGCAGCATGCCATCGAGCAGTGCGCGCGTGATGCCGGCGCCAACGCCGAGCTGCGCAGGGCCCCAGGTCATGTTCTCGTGATTCGAATCGTGCAGCACGGCCTTGCCGATGAAGAGAGTGGCCGGCTTCACCGGCACATTCGGCTTCAGCACGGCCTGGAATGGGATATGCCCCGGACCCGGGCTCGCGGCCGCGGTAGCCCAGGCCGTGGCCAGCGGACCATCCTTGGGTCCGAGCAGCAGGTTGATATGGGCCGCGTTCGGGCCGCCGCCCTCGAAGCCTTCGCCGATATAGATCATGCCGGTCTCTCAGTCATTGTTTGCCCAGTGCGCGCGGGCGACGCACCGGATTGTAGTCGTTGATCTCATCGCGCGGCCGATACGGTGCTTCCAGGTGCGCGCGTTCCTCGGCGGTCAGCTCGAGCCCCGCGGCCGCCACGGCCACATCGACCTGGTCGGGCGCATCGGCACCGATCAGCGGGGAGGTGACGCGCGAACTGCCCGCGACCCAGGCGGTGGCGATGTGGGCCGGTGTCACGCCGCGGCGCTCAGCGAGTTCACGCACGCGGCGCGCGATTTCGACGTCAATTTCGTCGCCGTAAAAATTCAGATAGATATCGTGCGCAGTGCGCGCGGTCTGGGTGGCGCCGGTCAGAAAGCCGCGCGCGAGCGGGCTGAAGGTGCTCACCGCGATGCCCTCCTCCTGGCAGTACGGCATCATTTCGCGCTCCTCTTCCCGATAGAGAAGATTGTACTGGCACTGCATGTTCACGAACGGTGTCCAGCCATGCAGCCGCGCGGTGTAGTTCATCTTGACGAACTGCCACACGTACATGGTCGAGGCGCCCAGATACCTCACCTTGCCGGCCTTGACGAGGTCGTGGAGTGCTTCGAGGGTCTCTTCGATGCGCGTATCGGGATCGAAGGCGTGGATCACGTAAAGGTCAATGTATTCGGTGCCCATGCGCCGCAGTGAGCG
The DNA here is from genome assembly GCA_963819195.1 of uncultured Gammaproteobacteria bacterium. Classification (GTDB taxonomy): domain Bacteria; phylum Pseudomonadota; class Gammaproteobacteria; order Steroidobacterales; family Steroidobacteraceae; genus FEN-1191. Next base: position 11,422 of record CAWFVL010000013.1, on the reverse strand, counting down.
GTCGACCGAGGCCATGATGTGTTTGCGTGACAGGCCGCGATCGTTCGCCGCCTCGCTCATCGGATAGAACACCTTGGTGGCGAGCACGAGATCATCGCGGGCCACGTGCTTGAGCAGGTTGCGCGCCACCACCTCCTCATTGCGACCGTTGGAGTACCAATCAGCCATATCGAAGAAGGTGAAGCCGAGGTCGAGGGCGCGCCTGAGAATGGGCTGCACCTTGTCCTCATCGAGCACCCAGCCCTTCCAGGCAGAGCTGCCGAACCCCATGGTGCCGAGGCACAATTTGGAGACCCGAAGACCGGTCTGGCCGAAGCGGACTTGCTGCATCGTGGTGATCTTAAGCGGTCCCGGGCGCAGCGGGCCAGCACCCGGCGGCGCATCGAGTCCCTGATGCGGATTTTCAGTCCTGCCCGCCGCAGTGTACTGTTCGCAAGGGGCTGAGCGAGATGCGTCGATGTCGCATCTGCGCAAGAGTCATATCGCAGGGAGACAACAATCATGGCGCCTATACCGGCCCCGGCACCCAGGGAATTGACCGTCCGAGGTCTGATTCTCGGGGTTCTGATTACGCTGCTCTTCACCGCGGCCAATGTCTTCTTCGGTCTGAAGGCGGGCCTGACTTTCGCGACATCGATCCCTGCCGCGGTGATCTCGATGGCCGTGCTGCGCGGTTTCCGCGGCATGACGATCCAGGAGAACAACATCGTGCAGACGGTCGCCTCCGCGGCCGGCACTCTGTCCTCGATCATCTTCGTGCTACCGGGCCTGGTGATCATCGGCTGGTGGAGCGGCTTCCCCTACATCGTCTCGATGCTGATCTGCGGACTGGGCGGCATCCTGGGCGTCATGTACTCGATTCCGCTGCGGCGGGCGCTGGTCACGCAATCGGACCTGCCCTACCCGGAAGGCGTCGCGTGCGCCGAGGTCCTGAAGGTGGGTGGCGGCGCCGAGGCGCACGCCGGCGCCGTCGAGGATTCACGCGCGGGTCTGCTCGCCGTGGTCTGGGGCTCGATACTCTCGGCGCTGTACGCGATCGTGGTCGCCACGCGTATTTTCGCCAGCGACCTCGAACGCTACTTCAAGGTCGGCTCGCGCGGTGCGGTGACTGGCTTTGATTTCCTGTTCTCTTTCGCGCTGTTCGCGGTCGGCCACCTGGTGGGACTTTGGGTCGGGATCGCGATGCTGGTCGGCGCGCTGATCGGCTGGGGATGGGGCGTGCCGCATTACTCCGTGTTTCATGACGGCGCCGCCGCCCCACAGCTGGCGCAGCTGGCACAGGAAACCTGGAGTCACAAGGTCCGCTTCGTCGGCGCCGGCACCATCCTCGCCGCGGCGATCTGGACCCTCGCCAAGCTGGTGAAGCCGGTGTACGTCGGCCTGCTCTCGGCGATGGCCGCTTCGCGCGCCCGCCGGGAAGGTAACGCGGCGGCGCTGCCGCAGACCGAGCGCGATATCCCGATCGGCCTGGTAGGAGTGATCACGCTGATCTGCCTGCTGCCGATTGCGCTGCTGCTGGCGAGCTTCGATTCGCATGGAGCACTCAGCGGACACATGGTGATGCTGGCGATAGGCGGCATCGTCTATATCGCAGTGATGAGCTTCTTCGTCTCCGCCGTTTGCGGCTATATGGCAGGCCTCATCGGTTCCTCCAACAGTCCGCTGTCCGGCATCGGCATCCTGGCGGTGATCGGTGCCGCGCTGTTGCTGGTGTTCTCTGTGCGCTCGACCCTGCCCGAGACCGCGCAGCAGGCACTGGTGGCGTTCGCGCTGTTCGTCACGGCCGTGATTTTTTCGGCCGCGGCCATCGCCAACAACAATCTGCAGGATCTCAAGACCGGCCAGCTGGTGAATGCCACGCCATGGAAGCAGCAGGTGGCGCTCGTGATCGGCGTGATCGCAGGGGCATTGATCATTCCGCCCATTCTCGACCTGCTCAACCATGCCTACGGCTTCCTCGGCGCGCCCGGCCCGCACCGCGATCACCCATTGCCCGCACCCCAGGCCGGCCTGATTTCGGCACTGGCGCAGGGTGTGCTTCAGAATAATGTCGACTGGAGCCTGATCGAGGTCGGCGTCGGTATCGGCGCCGCGGTCATCGTCATCGACGAGCTGCTGCGTAAGACCACCCGCAGCGTGCATCTCGCGCCCCTGGCCGTGGGGCTGGGCATTTATCTGCCGACCTCCAGCACCCTCATGGTGGTGGTCGGAGCCGTCGCCGGCTGGTATTACGACCGGCGCGCCGACCGCCGCGCCAATCCCGCCAGTATCAAACAGCTCGGCGTGCTGCTGGCCTCGGGCATGCTCGTTGGCGAAGGCCTGATCGGTGTGTTGATCGCGGCGCTGGTGGCGTTTTCGGGCAAGGACTTCCCGCTCTCGCTGGTCAGCGACAGCTTCGCGGCGCACGACGCCGAGATCATCGGCACCGTGGTGTTTGTGCTGGCGCTCGCGGGTATCTACCGCTGGGTGGCGCGCCTGCGGCCCTAGCAACCCCACGGCGCCGAACGACAACCCGCTACAACCTTGACGCCGTAGAGGCGCCGCCTGAATTACTGGAGAAAGACTGAAGGTTAGCCGCCTGTGCTGCGAGGCGGCCTGTTGCTGAAATGATTGCCATGGCGACGGAAAAATCGGGAACCCCCATGCAATGCGAGCCGGAAGAGATCAGCCCTGTGGAGTCACACCTGGCGTACTGGTCGCATTACGTGGGGTACCGGCTCTTTCACGAGCTGCGGCGGCGAACCGGGAAGTTCGGCGTGACGGCGGCCGAATCGGTGGTTCTGCGTAAGCTGCTCGAGCACAAGTATGGTGCGATGCCGAGTCTTCTGGCGTTGCGGCTGGGCCTGAGCCGCGGCTATGTCTCCAGGCTGGCGGTGAGGCTTGAAATCAAGGGGTTACTCCGTCGCACCAAAACTCTCTGGGATCGCCGGGCGCTGCTACTGACTCTGTCGAAGCGCGGGCGCGCGCTGGTGGCATCCCTCGCCGGGGCGGCGGATGAGACCAATGCGCGTAATTTCGATGAAGCCGGCGAGGCGCGGCTGGAGACCGTCGAGAAAGTGCTGAAGTGGATCGTCTATCGTGATCGATTCCGATTCGTGTCGCAGGAGCGGTGCCGGATCTCTCCCGAAATCCCATACCTGGACTTCGATTGGGACGGGAACGGCAGCGGTTACGCTTAAGGATAGGCGCCGCCGGTGGCGTCATTACCGCCATCCACGGGTAGGTTGGCGCCGGTGATGTAGCTGGCCTCGCTGGAGGCCAGGAATCGGATCACGCGCCCTACTTCGTGCGGCGCGGCGAGGCGCCGCAACGGGATGCCGGCCGCGAGCCTTTGCAGATGATGCTTGGGATCTCCGCCATGGGTAGCAAGAATGTCGTCGACCATCTGGGTGTGAATCTCACCTGGGCACACCGAGTTGACGCGGATGTTGTCGCGCGCGTGATCGAGCGCCAGGCAGCGCGTCATCTGCACGACCGCGCCCTTGGAGGTGCAGTAAGCCACGTGATTGGGCTCGCCGTTGAGGCCCCATTCCGAGGCGACATTCACGATGGCACCGCCGCCGACCGTGCGCATGTGCGCGATGGCGGCGCGGCTCAAATAGAACACGGCCGTGACGTTGACCGCCAGGGTGTCGAGCCACTGCGCGTTGCTCGTATCGGTGGCGTTGGCGGTATAGAGGATGCCGGCGTTGTTGACCAGGATGTCCAGACCGCCGAGTTCTCGGATTGTGGAGGCGATAAGTGATTCGCAGGCACCTTCGGTGCGGACATCGACGGTAGCGAAGGCCGCGCGCGTGCCGCCGGCACGCAGCGATGCCGTGACGGCTTCGCCGCGCGCGGTATTACGCCCACACACCATGACGGCGGCGCCGGCCTCGGCCAGGCAGCGCGCCGTGGCTTCACCGATGCCCGTGGTCGAGCCGGTGACGAGCGCCACCTTGCCGGACAGGTCGACCACGGCGGGCGCGGCCACGGCTGTCAGCTGATCTTCACCATCACGTGGCGCACGAAGGTGTAGTCCTCGAGCGCGAACATGCTCAGATCCTTGCCGTAGCCCGACTGCTTGAGTCCGCCGTGTGGTGTTTCGCTGACGATCATGAAGTGGGTATTGACCCAGCTGCAGCCGTAGCGAAGCCGCGCTGCGGTGGCCATCGCGCGCGTGACATCCCGCGACCAGACCGAGGAGGCGAGTCCGTAGTCGGAATCGTTGGCCCAGGTGATGGCCTCTTCGACGTCCTTGAAGGGTGTCACCGTGACAACCGGGCCGAACACTTCGCGGCGCACGATCTCATCGGTCTGCAGTGCGCCGGCGAGCACGGTGGGCTGGTAGAAGAAGCCCTTGCCCGAGGCCGGGCGCTGCTTGCCGGTCGCGGCGGTGATATGCGGCACTGCCAGCGCACGCTCGACGAAGGAGGCGACGCGGCTGCGCTGCGTGCCGGAGATCAGCGGGCCGAGTTCGTTTTCGCTGTCGGTGGCGCTGTCGTACTTGAGCGTGTTGGCAGCGCTCGAGAGATCGGCAACCAGCTTCTCGTAGATCTTCGAGCCCGCGTAGATGCGGCAGGCCGCGGTGCAGTCCTGGCCGGCGTTGTAGAAGCCGAAGGTGCGGATGCCCTCGACCACCGCGTTGAGATCGGCATCGTCGAACACCACCACCGGCGCCTTGCCGCCGAGCTCGAGGTGAGTACGCTTGATGGGCTTGGCAGCGGCAGCCACGACCTTCTCGCCGGTCGCGATACTGCCCGTCAGCGATACCATCGCCACCTTCGGGTGGCGGATGAGGTGATCGCCGACCGTCGCGCCCTTGCCGGATACGATATTGACGACGCCCTCGGGGAGGATGCCGGCCAGATGCTTGCCGAGCAGCAGGGTCGTCATCGGCGTCAGTTCCGACGGCTTCAGCACGATGGTGTTGCCGGCGGCGATGGCGGGTGCCAGCTTCCACGCGCCCATCATCAGAGGGTAGTTCCAGGGTGCGATCGAACCGATGACGCCCAGCGGATCGCGCCGGATCATCGAGGTATGGCCCGCCAGGTATTCCGCTGCCACCGGCCCGTGCATGCACCGCACCGCACCGCCAAAGAAGCGGAAGCAGTCGGCGATCGCCGGGATTTCATCGCGCAGCATCATGTGCTTGGGCTTGCCGGTGTTGAGCGCCTCGAGATCCGCGAAAGCGTCCGCTTCACGTTCGATCAGATCGGCGATCTTGAACAGATAGCCCGCGCGCTCCCCCGGCGTGGTCAGCGACCACTTCTCGAAGGCCTTGGTGGCCGCATTGACGGCGGCATCGACCTGCGCCGGCGTCGCATCCGGCACGCTCGCGAGCGTCTGGCCGGTGCGCGGGTTGAGCACGGTTTCGGCGGGGCCCTGCCCCGCCTCGAGCCGGTTTCCGATCAGCAGATCCGTGTGCATTAGGCGTACCTCTTCTGCAACTGACCGTCGGCCGCGAGTTGTGCCGCCACCTCGTCGAGGGTTTTCTTCAGTCGCCGGATGACTTCCTGCACCTGCGCTTCCGTGATGATCATCGGCGGGCACAGGGCGATCGTGTCGCCGATGGCGCGCACGATGAGTCCATTGTCGTGGCCGCGCGCAAAAGTGCGGGCGCCAACCTTGAGTTGCGGATCGAAGGGCCGCTTCGAGGCCTTGTCTTCGACGAGCTCGAGTCCGGCAATCAGCCCCGAGCCGCGCACCTCACCCACCAGCGGATGCGAGGCAAGCTGGCTGGCAAGTTCCGCCTGCATGACGGCGCCGACGCGCGCGGCGTTGCCCATCAGATCGCGCTCTTCGATGATCTTGAGATTCTCGAGCGCCACGGCCATGGCGAGCGGGTGTCCCGAGGTCGTGAAGCCATGACCGAAGGTGCCGATCTTGGCGGTGTTGTCGGCAACGGCCGAATACACGGCCTCGGAGAACAGCACCGCCGCCAGCGGCACGTAGGAGGAGGTGAGCTGCTTGGAAACCACCATGATGTCGGGCCTGAAGCCGTAGTGTTGCGCCCCGAACGGGCTGCCGACACGACCGAAGCCGTTGATGACTTCATCAGACACCAGAAGAATGTCGTATTTGCGGCACAATGCTTCGATGCCCTGCCAGTAACCCGCCGGCGGCGGCATGACGCCGCCCGCGCCCATGAGCGGCTCGCCGATGAAGGCCGCGACCGTGTCGGCACCTTCCTCCAGGATCACCTTCTCGGCCTCGGCCAGCAGCCGCGCGGTGAACTGCGCTTCGGTCTCCCCGGGATTGCCGAAGCGATAGAGGTGCGGGCAGGTCAGATGCCGTACGGGTATGGCCGGCAGATCGAAATCGCGGTGATTGTTGGGCAGGCCAGTGAGGCTGCCCGATGCCACCGTGATGCCGTGATACGCCTTGTTTCGCGACAGGAACTTTTTCTTCTTCGGCCGACCGAGCGCGTTGTTGTAATACCAGACCAGCTTGACGACCGTGTCGTTAGCCTCGGAACCCGAGTTGGTGAAGAACACGCGCGTGAGCTGCGAGGGCGTCATCGACACCAGTTTCTCGCCCAATCGGATCATGGGCTCGTGCGATTTGTGACTGAAGACGTGGTAGTAGGGCAGTTTTGACATCTGCGCCGAGGCAGCCTGTACCAGGCGCGGCTCGTTGAAGCCGACGGCGACGGACCACAGCCCGGCCATGGCTTCGATGTACTCGTTGCCGGCCGAGTCGTAGACGAAGATGCCCTGGCCGCGATCGATGACGATCGGCCCGGTCTTTTCGTGCAGTCGAGCATCCGTGTAGGGATGCAGTTCGGTCGCGACGTCAGTGCGCGCTAGGGGATTCGACAGGTTCTTGTTCATGATCTTGCCTCAGGAGCGGACCCGGCATTGTAATGACTGCGGGCACCCCCGGACCACCCCCGGCGGAGCCACGGGCGCTGGCGGCGTCGCCGGTGCGGGGCTTCTTACAGCAAGTCGAAGGTGAAGGTGTAGGCGGTCGACTTGGCGTCGCGCGAGTGCAGTTTCAGGGAGCCCTTGGCGCCCGCGTACTTGCCCGTGCCGCCAGTGACCGACAGCAGCGAATCCTTGTCGTCGTAGAACACGCCGGAGACCGTTATCTGGCCGTCCTTAAACAGGTTGGTCCAGCTGCATTCCCAGGTTTTGCCGACTTCGATGCGCACGCAGTAGCCCTGATCGCTGCCGACCTGCGTCTTGTTGGCGGCGTCGAACAGCGGGTTCGACCAGGTCAGCAGGTCCCCGGCCGAGTCACCCTTGGCACCCAGATCCAGGGTCGCGTCCGTCAGCGCGCGCTCGACGAACTCCACGTGCTCGGCCGCCAGTGCGGCAACAGGTAGCTGCAGCGCCATCGCACCCAGCAGCAGTGACTTCAGTGTCTTCATGCTTGTTCCACCGAAATTAGAATTTATAGCTGAAGTCTACGCCAAGCGTACGCGGCTGATTGGTCGACACGCGCGTTATCGTCGGCTGCTGCCAGGCGAACACTGTGTTGTCGATCGTCAGCGCCGCGAGCTTGTTGGTCAGGTTGGTGGCGACGAAGTATGCGCCCCATTTTGCGGCGAAGACGCCCGCACGCAGATCCACCGTGTTATGCGATGGCAGCGTCTCGCGGTAATAGGCCTGATCCTGGATTGGCCCGACCAGCGAACTCGAGATATGCGCCATACCAGTCAGATTGGCGGTCACGGGATGGTGATAATCGAACGAGGCAATCATCGTGTATTCGGGCACGTTGATGATGTCGATACCAGGCGTGAAGCCCGCAGCCTCGGCCGCCGCTGTGGGATCGTTGATCTTGGCGTTGGTGTAGGCACCCGACACATTGAACGTTAGTTCGTCCGTGATTCGCGCCGAAGTCTCAACCTCCGGTCCGTACGCACGCGCGTTGCCGGCGTTGGTATCGTAGGGATAGCCGCAGGTCAGCGACACGACCTGCTGAATGTTGGTCCACTTGATGTAATACACGTCGGCATTCAATGTGAACCGCCGATCATCGAACCTCAGCTTCTCGCCGAGTTCGAAGCTCAGCACCGAGTCCGGGCCATATTGAGGCTGTTTGGATACATAAGATCCGGCCGGTACGGCCAGGGTCGGATCAAGCTGATTCGCCAGCGGCACATTGCAGTTATACGCGTTGGGGTTGGCTTCCAGCACGGGAATCGATGGCAGCGGAATGGGTAGGTTCACACCGCCCGGACGCGAGCCCTTGGCTATCGTGCCGTACACCGTCAAATCGGGCGTCGGCGTATAGGACAGATTTAGGCGAGGCAACACTGCACTGCCGTCCTGACTGGTATCGAGTATCGTGTGATCCTGGTTTAGCGCGGCGGTACCCAGGCCGGCCTGATCGGCGTGGTTAGAAATCGTGTAGTGGAAAAAACGTACGCCGGCAGTCACCTTCAGAGTATCCAGAATCTTATAGGAAGCCTCTCCGAACAGTGCGATCTGCTTCATGACGTTCGGGTTGTTGTCGTTGAAGACGGCACCTTTCGGATTGGCGGCAACCCCGCTTGCATATGGAGGCAGGCTCGGATTCGGAAACCGCAGCGTGCTGTTGGCATTGCCCTGCTCGCCAAGCGGGCAGTGTCCGGCGACCGGATTGTCAGCCGAGGGGAAACCGCAGGTTATAGCCGTGGCGAAGCCGGGTTCCTGGTTATAGGTGATGTACCCCGAATGCAGATCTGCGCCATAGACTCCGCCCTGCCATTGCAACTTGCTATCGCCGTTTGAAGCGAGGCGCAGTTCGAAGCTGCTCTGCGTGACCGGATCGGTTTCTACGTACAGGTTGGGAATAAAAGTCGTCAGGTTATTGATGTTTTCCAAGGCCTCGGTCGAGTCGGTCGACTGGAACACAAACCGCTTCCAATACGCCGGGACGAAAGTCAATGTCGTAGGACCAAAGTCGTAGACAGCGTCGAGGCTGACCATCTTGAAGGAGTCGTAGTAGGGCTCCTGGATGTCGTAGGGCTGGTAAATGCCGGGAGTCGTGGGATACGGCGACGGCGAAGTGCCAGTGGCCTGGTAATTGTTGTAACCATCCGCCTCGATGCGCTGATACATCAGATTGGTGGTAACAGAGAGCTGTTCGGTGGGCTTCACCAGCAGTGCGGCCCTGGCCGAGGAGAATCGTTCCAGGTTGGAGCCCTTGATTACCTTGGATTGCGCGGCATCCGCGACGTCACCTCGATTGCAATAGTAATAGACGCACTGCGACGGAATCGACGCGGTGCCGTTGTATGGGCCCGTCGGGAACGGGAAATCGTTCTCGACTACGCGTTCGATCCAGCCGCTGATGTATTTGTCGGTGCCGACGACACGCAGCGCGGCGAAATCGCCGATCGGGATATTCACCATCCCACTGATGCCACCATTCCAACTGCCACCGGAATCGGTGTGCGAGGTGTTCAGATCCGCCGCGGCATCGTATTTGCCGAGCTCAGGCTGGTTGGTGACCAGCTTAATCGTGCCGCCCATGGATCCCGCGCCGTAGAGAGTGCCCTGTGGGCCGCGCAGCACTTCGACATGGTTCAGGTCGAACAGATCCGGGTCGATGACCGTGCGACCATTCAGTGCGACGGCCGAGGCGGACAAAGGGGTCTCATCGATGTAGAAGCCCACCGTCGCGGTCGAGCCGCCCGCGGAAGTCAGGCCTCGCATTTCGTACTCGGTTTGACCTGGACCGGCGGTGCGCATCGAGACACCCGGCACCGCTCCGGCCAGATCTTCGATGGAAGTGATGTTTTGATTTTGCAGGTCGGCGCCGCTGAGGGCCGACAGGCTGATGGGCGTCTCCTGCACGGTCGATGTGCGTTTTTCCGCAGTGACCACGATCTCCTGCAACTCCTCGCCCGCCTCTGCGGCGGCCGCCAGCGCGCGATGTGGCGCGTACAACGCCAGCAGCGGCAGTAATGCCGCGACCGCCGAAGCAGTCAGCCAGGATTTAGAAGTCCGATCGTCGTAGCCGACGACGCTGACAGTTTGCGGCGCTCTTGGCATGTAAAGCTCTCCCAGAAGAAGTCGATCGGCAAAGACCAGTTAGCATCATCAGGCACACCATGGATTTCTTATCGTCTTCCGTTTGCATGGTAGTGAACTATGTTGCATGAGAATATGCACGCGTCATGCAGCCGGGTCAACTCTGACCCATGTGGTAACGGCGAGACAAATTCCACCAGGCACCGCCGGTGTACCGCCGCAGCGCATTGCGCACCAGCCTGGCGCGAGACGTGCCAAGGATGCACTAAGCTGCGACACTGTCGCGATTCCGGGCGTAAAGATCTGATAAAAATTTGAGTGAGGGTGAATGATGAGTGCGCAGATCATCGATGGCAAAGCCGTAGCGGCGAACCTGCGGCGCGATATTGCGGCGCGTGTGGCGGAACTCAAAGCCAGCCATGGCATTCAGCCCGGACTCGCGGTGGTACTGGTTGGCAACGACCCCGCCAGCGAAGTCTATGTGGGCAGCAAGGCGCGCAGCACGGTCGAGGCCGGCATGCAGTCCTTCGAGCATCGCCTCCCCGACACCACCAGTCAGGCGGAGCTGCTGGCGCTGATCGCGCGCCTGAACGCCGATGACAGCGTCGATGGCATCCTGGTACAGCTGCCGCTGCCGAAGCAGATCGACAGCACCCTGGTGCTGCAGGCGGTCGATCCCGCCAAGGACGTGGACGGCTTTCACCCCATCAATGTCGGCCGCGTCGCCACGGGCGCCGGCGGCATCGTGCCCTGCACCCCGTACGGCTCCCTGCTGCTGATCAAATCGCTGAACCGGCCGCTTGCGGGACTCGATGCCATCATCGTCGGGCGGTCGAACATCGTCGGCAAACCCATGGTGCAGCTGCTGCTGGGCGAACAGTGCACGGTCACCATCGCGCATTCGAAGACGCGCAACCTGCCCTATCGCTGCCGCCAGGCCGACATCCTGGTGGCAGCCGTCGGCCGTCCCGAGATGATCCGCGGCGACTGGATCAAGCCCGGAGCCATCGTGATCGATGTCGGCATCAATCGCCTGCCGCCGGCCGAGGCCGGCGGCAAGTCGCGCCTGGTGGGTGATGTGGCCTTTGAAGAGGCCCGCGCCGTCGCCAGCGCGATCACCCCGGTACCCGGCGGCGTCGGTCCGATGACGATCGCCTGCCTGCTGCAGAACACGCTGCAGGCCGCGCGCGAACGGCGTGCGCGATGATGATCAAGGCGCTCACGGGCGTGCCTCCCATAGTTTTCCTGCTGATCGCCACGACGCTCGAGGTCAGCGGCGATGCGGTGGTGCGGCTGGGAATCTACAACCATGCCGGCCTGCTGCGCGCCGGCCTGTTCGTAGCCGGCGCGTCGCTGCTGTTCGGCTATGGCTGCATCCTGAACCTGGCGCCGCTGGAGTTCGGGAAGGTCGTCGGCCTGTATATCGCCACGCTATTCGTGGTCTGGCAGGTCATCAATTTCCTGCTGTTCCACTCCGC
>CAWFVL010000012.1:0-96489 GCA_963819195.1 uncultured Gammaproteobacteria bacterium | reverse complement strand
GCAGAAAAACGAACGACTGGATTCGCTCCAGCCGCGTGATTGGCTTGCATCGCGTGCTCCATCGAGGTCGAAAGGCGGACCGTACGGAATTCCCCGTCGCAGCGAACGTCGGAGCAACGTAGCGGATGCAGCACTCTGATCGGTATCGACGTCTCGAGGATTTACCTTTCCCAGGTGCGCGCTAATAGGGCACACGGTACCGGCGAGATCAACAGGAAGACCGAGTACTTCGTTGTCATCTCCGTACGCGAAGGCTTTAATCTGCTCTGAGGTCGCCTGATTGGGATCGTCATGTGCTGGGGATCGCATAAGAGAGGCCCCGCTCGGCCACCGCCCGACGCACGACGCCGCCACCCGGGCGGCGTCAATTGTACCGATGCCAATCGCTAACGCGGCCCGAGTAGCAAACGCACGAAAGGCATACTATGACCGAACCCGGCCGAGAATCTATGATCCTGGCAACGGCGGGATCTACCAGCAATTTACTCACGGGTCCGTGGTATATCTAACCTCAACGGAGCACTACGTCCTTATCGCGCTGATGACGACCGCCATAGTGTTTGTCATCGTCCTGTTGGGCGCGACCGCGGCGAATCGGTCCCGGTCGAAATAGATGCATCGATCCGCTAAGTAACCATGCATATGCCAATGGGAAGAACCATTGGCGTACTTACAAAATCGCTCCGTGGACTGGCTGGACCACCTGGCTGCGCGTAGGAGCTTCTCCGAAATTCGTCTGCGCGGCTAACGCCGCGGCCCCAAATCCCATGTGTCGATGTCAGCTTTCACCTAGCCTCGTTTAAGACGACACCGACTTTACATAGCAAAGTAGAGAAGGCTAGAAAGGGGAGCGCTGGGAGTTGGAGTCTCGAAAATGACCTATCTGCTGGTGGAGTTGACCGCGCTGATTCGCGCAAAAATCAAAGTTGGCCGTATCCCCAGCTCACCAAACGCGAGGGTATTTGCCAGTCGTGGAGCGGGCTATCCGTGTTCTTGTTGCGGTCGATCTATCGGCGGCCACGAATCCGAATATGAGCTCGAATGCCACCCACTCGATGAGAACGCGCTTTGCGTGATGCACCGGAATTGCTATCTGCAATGGCGTGAGATAGTTGGCATGTCGTCCGGCAGGTGCTCCTCTGGAAGAGAAAAGAGCTTGGCCCCTTGCGTGAATTGCCAATAACTCTCGCCTAGCGTGCAGCCATGATCGGGCGACAACTGTTGGGCAGTGCGGGGCTGTTCCTGGCGCTATTCATAATTACCGTCGCCCTGGCGCACCTGCCGGGGCGTGAGGATTAATGGGCCGCATTCAGTGGTGGCCGTGGGCTGTGCGCCGTAGTGATCTCGGTACTAAGCAAAAATCACACTCGCGGTCAAACTTACAGCTGGTACAATTTTTACGCAGTGCCATCGGCGTCATAAATGCCTGCGGTACATCAATTCGTTGATTCGCGCGAGGTTTTTCGAGACCTTGGCCTCCGCTGCGAACTTCAAAGTGTGGGTCAGATTCGCATCCGCTCGCCGGAGATCGCCCAATTCGTGAGTCACATCGCCCAGCCCGATGACGGCGACGGGCCTAGTATTGGGAGCCAGGATGAGAACTCCAGGGAGAGTTGACTGATTAGATTATAAACGTGTAGGTCCGTCATCCGCGTTTGAAGTTCAGAATCTGCGGGAGTTGTACCTGCGCCAGAACGATATGGCTCACTCTCGACAGGCGCTGGTACAGAGCGCGCTCGCGCTGAGTTAATAGATACCGCCTGGCCTCCGCAGGTACGCCAAGCACGAGCGCCTGCGAAAATCCCACACCGATGTCTCACCTCGTTGCGGTGCGCGCGCGGACTGAACTCACTCGGCTAATTTGAACACTTCGTTACCTGCTGCGGCCAATCCCTTTACGTCGGGATATCGTAAATCGGTTCCCGCCGATCCAGGGTTGTTTTGCATGAACGCTGTCGCCTCCGGCTGACGCGTGACGGATCGGTGCGAGGGTCGAAGAGGATAAATTAGGGCGGGTGGCATGATCTTTCATCTCAGAAGCAACTCATCGGTGCGCGTGTTAGGGTCTGATCCGCTCACGTTAGATCATACGGGTCAGATGAAACCGACGCGTAAACCCGAATCATGCCGCTGGTCGTTACCCTACGAGTAGGAGAATGTCGACTTTTAGATGCGGCGCTGACATTCCTCAATGTCACGCGACCCAGTTGGTTAAAAAACTCGTTTTCGTGGCGGCGACATCAACTCCCGTTGCGTGAGTGAGATGACATCGCCGGGGTAAGGTCATCAACCTGGAGGTTTACTATGTCGGTGCTCGATAAAGTGGTCGCTGCAATCACACCACCGGAAAGTGAGGAGGCCCGCAAGGAAGCGCGTGAAAAGGCGCGCGCGGCAGCGCGTCCGGGCGACTGGCTGTCGATGGTGCTTGAACATCATCTGCAGGTTGAACAGGCGTTTGAAGATGTCAAAGCCGCCAACACGGCGAGCGCGCGTCGCGCGGCCGCCAAGACACTTGCGGTCATACTCACAGGGCATTCAAATGCGGAGGAATCCGTGCTGTACCCGGCCCTTGTTGCAGCGGACGAGAAGTCTCATGCAACTATGGCCTATACCGAGCAGGCGGCTGCCAAGATTCAAATGGGGTTGCTCGAGCGCCTTGCGCCCATGAGTCAGGAGTATCTGGATAAACTGGAGCACATCCGAGGTGCGGTAGCGCATCACGTGTACGAGGAAGAAGGCACTTGGTTCCTTGACCTCAAGCAGAAGGTCGCGGCACAGGAGCAAAGCGAACTGGCGCAGCGCTATGCGGAGGAGTTTGAACGCTACGTGCGAGAGGATGGCCCAGCAGAACAGTTGCGACAGGTTGCCACGACGGCTCGGTAAGGAGTCAGAACCCCCGCATGGTGCCCGTGGCCCTGCCTTTCGCCACGGGCACACTTTCACTTTGACGGTCTCTGCTAGTTGCGAAGTGTTAGAAGCGTCCTTGCGGCCATGAGAGAGTCTCTCCGCGGCTGCAGCCTTAGGCCAAGCCCGGGCGCAGGATTGGATGGCTAGCAGGGGTCTATTTTACTAGCAAGGGTCTATTTTATATGAGTATTCAAGCTGTTAACTGTTAGGAGCGGTCGCCAGTGTTGCTTTGTCCGAGAGAGCGCGAGACCCTTTAAGCGTGGTGTGAACGCAGAGAGTCCCGACACGCCCTGATTGCATGAACAACGTTAACGCCAGCGGATTTCCCATTGTCGGCATTGGGGCCTCGGCCGGTGGACTCGAGGCGTTCCACGCGTTTTTCGATCACATGCCGGCCGATTGCAACATGGCGTTCATTGTGGTGCTGCATTTGCCGGCGGATCGGAAAAGCATGCTCCCGGAAATCCTTTCCCGCTGGACTGCCATGCCCGTCAAAGAGGGGATCGATGGCACCCTGATTGAGCCCAACTGCGTGTACGTACCGCCGCCCCACGCGATGGTCAATTTCGTGGACGGCCGCCTGGTGGTACGCATCGCTCGACGTGGATGAAAGGGTTTATCGGCCGATTGATAGCTGTTTCGATGCCCTCGCCTCTTCATTGGGAGAACAGGCGATCGGGGTGGTGCTGTCCGGCACGGGCAGCGATGGCGCGTTGGGTTTAAAGGCGATTAAAGAAGCGGGCGGCCTCACCATGGTCCAAGGCAGCGACGGTACCGCGCCAGCAATATGGCGACATGCCTGCAGGCGCGATCGCGACCGGCGCGATCGATCTGGTCGCGCCGGTGGAAGATATTCCCGAAGCATCTGCTCAGACTGCGAGGCGGACGCGCGACTGCTTCCGTCGATTCTCTGAGAGCGATCCGCCTCGACGGATGCCGCGCGCCTCGAGATCTGCGCGATTCTGCGGGGCCAGCTCGGACATGATTTCAGCGGCTATCGGGACAAGACGTTTCTGCGCCGGGTGCAGCGGCGGATGCAAATGGTGAGCGTCAGCACGCTTGAGGATTACATCGCGCGATTGCGGGCGGATCGCGACGAAGTGGTGCTGCTATTTCGGGATCTCTTGATTCGGGTCACCAGTTTTTTCCGCGACAAGGAGACCTTCGAGGCGCTCGAGAGCAAGGTCATCCCGCGGCTTTTTACGGGTAAACAAGCGGATGGGCGCGTTCGTGTGTGGGTCCCCGGATGCGCCACCGGGGAGGAAGCCTATTCCCTGGCGATCCTGCTGCGCGAACATATGGATTCGCTTCAGTGCGACTCCCAAAGTGCAGGTATTCGCGACTGACATCGACGATGCGGCCATTTCAACGGCGCGCCTCGGGCGCTATCCGAAGACGCTGCTTGAGGGTCTTTCCGATGAGCGTCGCGAACGCTACTTCACGCTTTCACAAGGTGGCTACGTCGTATCAAAGGAGATCCGGGATCTGTGCACCTTTTCTCCCCACAATGTGGTGCGCGATCCGCCCTTCTCCCGCATGGACTTAGTCTCCTGCCGAAACCTGCTCATCTACATGAATAAGGACCTGCAGGCGACCGTCATCCCCGTGTTTCACTATGCGCTCGTGCCAGGCGGCATTTTGCTGCTGGGCGGGTCCGAATCCGCCTCCCAGCATACCGATCTCTTTGAGCCGCTCGACAACAGCCGCGCGGATATTTGTGCGACGCAATGTCCGAAGCCCCGCCTTGCGCTTGGATTCGCCGCTGGCTCACACCGTAGCGCCAGTCTGATCCCGCGCCGACTTCACCGCGAGATGGTGACGCGCAGCATCCAGGCCTCTACGGACCAGCGCGTGAGCACCGATCGTGCGGCAATTGTTATCAAGTGAGAGCGCCCATAGCGAAGCAGCGCTGACATCATCCTTCGAGGGCCAAGGCATCTGCCCCCGGATGGCGACGCTTGCTTGAGCGGTGGCTTCCTTGGGGCTCGCCCGATGCGCAACTGCAGCAGGAATCTATTAAGCGCTCAGGAACAACTTCAGGCGCTTCGAGAAGAACACCAGACGGCACTCGAGGAGCTCCGCAGCAGTAATGAGGAATTGCATTCGGTCAACGAGGAGATGCAGTCGACCAATGAGGAACTCGAGACTTCCAAAGAGGAGCTGCAATCGCTCAATGAAGAGCTTCACACGGTCAACATGCAACTTAACGAAAAGGTCGATGAGCTGGATGCCGCCAACAGCGACTTGCGCAATCTCTTCGAGAGCACCGAAATCGCGACCATCTTCCTGGACCGTCATCTCATCATCCGCAGCTTCACGCCCGCCATCGCGACGCTTTACAACCTGATTCCAAGCGATCAGGGGCGACCGATCACCGATATCGTCAGCCGCCTCAACTACAGCCAGTTGCCGCGAAGATGTGGCGCAGGTGCTCGTCGACGCTGCAGCCACTCGAACGGCGCATCACCCGCACCGATCGCGCAGCGCATTACATCATGCGGATTTTGCCGTATCGGGAACCCGACAGCACGGTGAGTGGCGTCTTGATTACCTTTATCGATGTCACAAGCATCGTGCAAGCGGAGGCGGCGCTGGTCGAGGCGGACATTCGCAAAGATGTGTTTCTGGCAACGCTCTCCCACGAGCTGCGCAATCCCCTGGCGCCCATCCGCACCGCCGCGCGGCTGCTTCAAGCCTCGAAACTCGACCCACCCCAGGCGCGTGCTCAGGCGATCATCTCCCGTCAAGTCGCCCACATGAGCCGTCTGCTCGATGATCTGCTCGATGTATCTCGAATCACCCGCGGTGCCTTCCTCCTCAAAAAGGAATACGTCGACATCAAGGGCCTGATGGAGGCGGCAGTTGAGGCCGTGCAGCCCGCCCTCGATGCCAAGCAGCACACGCTCCGGGTGGAGTGGCCGCCGGCGCGGACGGTGCTCGAAGTCGATCCTCTGCGCTTGACGCAGGTGCTCAGCAATCTGCTCATGAACGCCGTCAAATACACCCCGTCAGGAGGTCTCATAGGCTTGGGTATCGACTTGAGTCTCAGGCGATCGTCTTTTTCGTTCGCGACAACGGCGTAGGCTTGGCCCCCGATATGCTCGCACAGGTATTCACGATGTTCACCCGCGTTGAATCGGACACGGGTCGCGCAGAAGGCGGCTTAGGCATTGGATTAGCACTGGCCAAAGGATTGGTCGAACTGCATGGGGGGCAAATCGCGGCTCACAGCGCAGGATTGGGCAAGGGCAGTGAATTTGTCGTGTCGCTTGCCCCGCTCTTCGATCGTGCAGAACCCAGAGCCCGCCGCAGGCGCTCGAGGCAATGGCCAGGACGTGCCGGCCAAGCGCGTCCTCATTGCGGACGATAATCGAGATGGTGCGGAGACGCTGAAGCTGTATCTGGAGATGCAAGGCCACGAGGCACACTTCGCCCACACGGGCAGGCGAGACCCTGGCTGTGGCAGCGGCTGTTAAGCCGGAGGTCGGCGTGATCGATATCGGTATGCCGGATATGAGTGGCTACGAAGTCGCGGAGCGAATTCGGCATGAGGCGTGGGGTGAGCAGGTAACCTTGATCGCCCTCACCGGCTGGGGTCAAGAAAATGACAAGCGTCGCGCGCTTAGCTGCAGGCTTTGATCACCACTGTACCAAGCCTATTGACCCTGCCGAACTTGAGCGGTTTTTCTGGCGCCGCATGACCCCGTGAGGCCGCCCCACTTGGGCCGACGCGGCTGATGAGAACCCCGAGGAGCGCTACATTATCAATCCGTATCCGCGTGGCTGAGCGCTCAAGAGGAAGGTG
Source organism: uncultured Gammaproteobacteria bacterium (assembly GCA_963819195.1). GTDB lineage: Bacteria > Pseudomonadota > Gammaproteobacteria > Steroidobacterales > Steroidobacteraceae > FEN-1191. The sequence goes on along the minus strand of CAWFVL010000012.1, from coordinate 89,777 downwards.
CCATGCAGCCCGCCAGTTAGGTCAACGTGCTGCTCCCGCACCGCAGGCGGTTTGCCGCACATCAGTCACTGCATATGCGCATCCTACACGGGCCTTAACCGCGGGTCATCCGGTAGAGCGGTCCCAGGGCCAAGAGTGGTTGTCGAAAACCGATCGAGGCCTTGTACAGGGTGGTGACAGCCTTTTAAGGTTTGGCGCGCGGCAACTCATCGCCCGATTTGGAGTAGGCCGGCGGGACATAAAAGTTCACGGTGTTGAGGACCGCTCGCCCAGTGTTTCGGATTTCGTGCTGACCGCCGTACTCAATAAGAATGAGCGTGCCCGCTCGCAGGGGCAGTCTTTTAGAGCCTGACTTGGCGACACCTTGGCCTGATATGACGTACAGCCACTGATCCGCGCCTCGATGCCGATTGCGAGGACCGCCCTTCTGCCTCCCCGGGCTCAATCACCATCTGCGCACATTGTGAGCGAGCATTGCTGAGTATAACTGTGAATCCCTTTCCGAATCTAAGCTGCTTACGCTTCATGGTGTGGCTGTCACAGAATCGGCTTGCCCCCGGTCACGGCGACAGTCGCCCCGGATACGTAGCTCGCTTCATCAGTTGCTAGCATCACGTAGACGGGGGCAAGCTCCTTGGGTTGCCCGGGCCGTTTCATGGGAACCTGATTTCCGAAATTCCTGACTTTTTCCTTAGGCATCGTTGCAGGGATCAGCGGGGTCCAGATCGGTCCCGGCGCGACGCAATTGACCCGAATCCCGCGTTCGGCGAGCAGTTGTGCAAGTCCGCCGGTGAAGTTCTGGATGGCACCCTTGGTCGTGGCATAGGCCAGAAGCTGGGGACTGGGCGCATCTGCATTCACTGAGGTGGTGTTGATGATCGCCGAGCCCGGGCCCATATAAGCGAGCGCCGCCTTGGTCAGATAAAACATGGCATGGATGTTGGTCCGGAAGGTGACATCCCACTCCTCGTCACTGATTTCCTCGGGGGAATCGAAGCTTGCCTGGTGGGCCGCATTGTTGACCAGAATATCGATCCGGCCAAAGGCCTCGGCCGCTTGGCCGATCAGTTGGCGACAGTGACTTGGGCTTTTGATGTCGCCACTCACCAGAAGACAGCGTCGACCGGCACTTTCCACGAGACGCTGGGTCTCCCTCGCGTCGTCATGCTCGTTGTAGTAGCTCACCAGAATATCGGCCCCTTCCCGGGCAAAGGCGAGAGCCACAGCACGGCCAATACCGCTGTCACCGCCCGTAATGACAGCCTTCTTGTCCTTGAGTCGCGCTGTGCCGCGGTAGCTTTCTTCCCCATAGTCGGGCGGCGGATCCATCACGGCACTTTTTCCCGGCATGGGCTGCTGCTGATCTGGAAAGGGCGGTTTCGGAAATGGACTGCTCATTGGCTATTCCCCTATTGTTCGGCGATGGCCCTAACGCTCTAGCGTGCCTTCTTACGAGCCTTATCCACGCAGCGACTGGCCGCCGTGGGGCCCTTTAAGGCCAGGATGCGGTATTCCTTTCCAATCAGGCGATGGTAGTTCACGAAGAACTCCTCGATTTCGCGCTCGAAACTCTTGCCCAGATCATCGATGCGTTTCACATGGGCATAGCTGTGGTTGCCGCTCTCGACCGCCACAACGCGATCATTGCGCTCGGGCTTTTTCTTATCGCCCTGCTCACCTTCAATCACCCCGACGAGGCGACCGGTGAGCTTGCAGCCCGGAAAGGCCGGCTCATCCATCAGCACCAGCACATCCAGAGGATCCCCGTCATCGGCGAGCGTCGAGGGCACAAAGCCAAAGTCGTAAGGAAAGGCCATGCCCGCCGGCAACACTTGGCGCAAGTTAAATATGCGCTCCTTGGGATCATAGGCGTACTTGTTGCGACTCCCCTTCGGGGTCTCGATAATGACTGTGAGGTCCGCACTCTTGGACTGGAACGGCGGCAGCCGAGTCGGGTCCGCGAAACCTACGGAACGCTTGGAACGATTGGACATTCAAGAACTATCGGCCGGTGAACATTGCTTGGCTATCGGCCTTCTCTGACTCTCTGTGTGCGTTAAGCGCTGACGCGGATCTTGAGGAGCGCCGTGATGGAGTGGGCAGTGAGATTTGTGATGGGCGGCGCCATTGTGTCGCTCTTTGCCTTGATCGGCGATGTTCTGAAGCCCAAAGGGTTCGCCGGCCTTTTTGGTGCCGCTCCCTCCGTGGCACTCGCGACCCTCAGCCTCACAATCGCCACCCACGGCAAGTTTTACGCTGCACTGGAGGCCCGATCGATGGTCGCCGGAGCCGCGGCCTTCTTCCTATACGCACTCGCATGTCTCTATTTCATTGGGGTGAGGCATCTCAGGGCGGCCCCTGCAACGCTGGCGTTGTTGTCGATTTGGGCGATAGGTGCCGCTGTGATGTGGGCGGCCTTTTTACGGTGAGCAGGTGAAGATCCTGATCAACCTCGCGGCGCTGCGGCAGGTGAAGTGGTACGAGCACTGCACTCGCTTCCTGCTGGGCGGCCTTATTTCAGTCGTGGCGGGGCTGCTTGCCAAAGTTTTCGGACCGACGGTAGGTGGCCTCTTCTTGGCCTTTCCTGCCATTTTCCCGGCGAGCGCAACGCTATTAGATAAGCACGAGCGAGAAAAGAAGCAAAGGGCCGGCATAATGATGACCATTCGGGGGAGTCTCGCAGTGGGCCTCGATGCCCGTGGTGCCGCTATGGGGTCGATTGCTCTGGCTGCGTTTGCGCTGGTGATCTGGAAGATGCTTCCACGCGCAAGCTCGCCCACCGTACTGGGCGCAGGTTTCCTGATTTGGATCGTATTGGCGACCGCCATTTGGCGTTTCCGAAAGCTGCACGTCTACTTCTCACGGCGCCGGCAAATTTAGGGACAGAATCGCGGTCGTCCCTTTGTGGTCAATGTGCTCTGGGCAGCGCAATCCCCGAAGTTTCTTGTCACTGTTAGTTCAAATCTGCAAATTTCGAGAGAATTGCCCGAATGCCTGTCCCTGCTGCGGAATAGACCGACGGTGCGATCTAACCGAGGTGGCTCTTGAAACCGCCGCGTCCCAACGCTGCCACTGCGGCAGATTATCAGCGTGATTGAGCAGCCGTGCTGCCGTGCATCCAGTTGCAACATCCCCGGCTCCTGAATCGTTCGACCGCTGCAATCATCGCGACCGGAAGAACAAGATCGGCGGGGTGGCTATCGTTAGAAGAAGTCTCTCGGATTGCTCGGCCCCTTGCTTGTCAGTCGATCGTGTGGGCGGCACGGGACGGGCGCGACGCCATATCATGCCTGGCGGACCTAAAGCACTATGAGCCGCTGTTGGATGGGCTAAGCATCTGATCTCATAAGAGCCGAAGAGAGAGGATCATTTTCTAGCGCGATTCATTAACTGTTCTAAGACCTCGAAATCAACCGGTTTGACTAAATGAGCATCGAAACCGGCGGCTACCGCCCGCTGCTTATCCTCGGGTTGGCCGTAACCGCTGAGCGCCACGACAGCAATTGAGGGGTGCGCCGCCTTAATGCGGTGAACGGCTTCATATCCGCTCACTCGGGAAGACCGATATCTAGCAGGATCAGATCGGGCTGCAGCCGTTCGGCCTCCTCAATTCCCGCCTCTGCCGTGTATACGACCTTCACTTGGTGGCCCTCCATCTCAAGCAGGGTCGCGAGCGAATCCGCCGCGTCCTTGTTATCGTCCACCACTAGCACGCGTCGCCTCATGATGCTCGCCTCCAAGGCAGGCTCGCGCAGAGCTGCCTGATCGTTCGCGAGCGGTAGATGAATTGCAAAAGTGGCCCCGTGGCCCACTCCATCGCTCGCCCCGGTCACGTGCCCGCCGTGCATTTCAATCAGCTGCTTACATACGGAAAGACCAATCCCCAATCCTCCTTCTGAGCGATCGAGCGAACGTTCCCCCTGCACGAACAGATCGAATACACGTGGTAGCGCGTCGGCTGCGATGCCCACGCCTGTGTCAATCACCTCAATGATGGCATGACCATTCTCGACTCGAGAATTGACGCGGATATCGCCGTGGACGGGCGTAAATTTCGCGGCATTCGTCAGTAAGTTTGCAACACATTTCGCGAGCCGGGCCCTGTCAGCGTGCACAAAGATGGACAGGCCATCGCGCATCACGTTCAATCGCTGATGCCTCTCCTGATCATCGGCTCGACCGTTTCGACCGCCATTTGGACGCAAGCTTGTATTGCTAACGTCTCGCGCCTGAGCTCGATACGGCCTTGCGTTACCCGTGCCACTTCGAGAAGGTCATCGAGCAATCTCGAGAGTTGACCGGTTTGGCGTTTGAGCAGCCCAGCGAGTCCTACAATGCGCTCCTCACTGGAAAGCCGGCCGAGGATTTCGGCTGCGTTGCGGATTGGAGCCACCGGATTACGCAGTTCATGCGCCAGCATCGCTATGAATTCGTCTTTACGGTGATCCGCCTCGCGCAGGGCTGCCTCCATCTCCTTGCGCTCAGTGATATCGCGGGTGATGCCAGACACGGCGACCACCTTGCCATCGGCCCCGAGAACCGGAACCAGCAGATAATCGTAGTCTCGACGACCGAGAGCGCCTGTAAAGGCAACCTCACCTCGGATTGGGACCTTGCTAGCGACGATTTGGTCAATTTCGCGCTCATGCATCGCGGCGTGCCATGGCTCGTAGCCAAGTTCGAGACAGTTCTTGCCAATCGCTTCTTCGCGAGTCTTACCCCACATTCTTAGAAGGCTCTCGTTGGCATATACGAACCGATGATCAAGGCCGAAGACGTAGGCTAAGTCGGGCGTATTGGTCAAGATGGCTTCGTATAGCTGCCGTTGATGAGCTAGCTCATTCGCATGCTGCGAATCCAGTCTAGCTCGTGCGTCCTTGAGCGCTCCATTGAGCTCCTGCAGCTCGCGGTGCCGCTGATGGAGCTCCACCAGGACTGCCACCTTGCTTCGAAGAATCTCCGGAACGATGGGCACTGCAATGTAGTCGATAGCCCCGACCTCATAGCTCTTGAGCTGATCGAGAGCTGAAACCTCGGCGGCGGTGACGAAGATGATCGGAGTGCTCTCGAGGCGCGGATGCCCACGAATGAGTCGTGCCACTTCAAACCCGTCCATGCCCGGCATCTTGACGTCGAGCAATATGGCAGCGAAGTCATGCTTTAGTAGGTGATGCAGCGCCTCATCGCCCGATGATGCGCTAACGCATCACTCTTCACACACAAAACCTGCCCTGGCTTCAACACCCATGGTCAAAGAAGCCTTCCATGAGCCGTGCTTTCGTGTCGGCCGCTGAGAGCAAAAACCTTTGCTCAATCCGCTGGCCCGTTATGTAGGCGGCGTTGACCTTTGATCTCTCCTGTCTCGCAATTCTTGGGCGGCGTAGTCCTACGCCGGCCCTGCTGGCCCAGTGGGCCCTCGCTAAGCTCGCGCAGCGCTACAGCAGCTCCGCTCGAGACGCTCGGTATTGAGTGCGAACAGCTCCGCCAACTACAAAGCGTAAGCGACGATGCACGCCATAGATGCGACCATGCGCTATCCAAAGGAATGCCGTATCGGCGCTCCCACGCGAACGCGGCGACGAAATATCCACTGAGCAATGCCGGACCGGATACTAAGATTCGGATCGACTAGGATCAAACCAAACTCTCAGAGCCTAGCTCGATGGAGACATGCTCTCGCTGCATTGCCAGTTAAGGCCCCGCATGCCGATCTAGCCAGTTGCGCGGTGGTTTTTTTAAACCCGTAACTTCCTTTCTATGCCTCGATGGTCTCATTTTGACTCTCCGCGGCGGCATCCTCTACGAAGCCCGGCTGCGATGGGTGGATATTGGCCCGTCCCTTCCAGCTACGCCAACCAAAGAAAGGTGGTGACCTCCGCCGAGGAAATCGCTCGCTCCCTAAGCTGGCGCCGACATCACTGTGAGCGTGGGACCGAGGGACGGACCACCCCGCCAATGCGATGTTCCGATGCCAAGGCACTTGCCCCAGCACGGAGACATCCTATGACAGACGTTCCGCCGGATCTCGCTCGCCGCAAAATTCTGCAGATGACAGGTCAAGGCGGTGCGGGAATGGTAGCAGCCTCCTGGCTTGGTAATGCCACTTCGGCGGACGCCCCTCCGCCGCCGCAGACGTCGGGCCCGATAGAGGGCACAAGCAATACGGCTGACATCCTGGTTGAGACGCTGATCAACTGGCAGGTGTCGTTCGTGTTCGGGATCGTCGGCGATGGCATCAATCCAATCATCGAAGCACTGCGCAAGCGAGAAGATCGCATTCGCTTCATTGCCGTCCGGCATGAAGAAGCCGCGGCGTTCATGGCCTGTGGCTACGCTAAGCACACGCATCGTCTGGGCGTCTGCCTGGCGACCACCGGGCCCGGGGCGATCCATCTGATGAACGGTCTGTTCGACGCCAAGATGGATTCCACGCCGGTGCTCGCGATCACGGGCACGACCTTTCACGATCTCATCGGGACCCACTTCATGCAGGGAGTGGACACGGTCTCATTGATGGAAAGCGTCGCTCTCTATAACGTCCAAGTCTCAGGTCCGCTGCACGCGCGCATCGTCGGCAATCTTGCTTGTCGGGCGGCCCTGAGCGGCCGGGGCGTGGCTCACCTGACGGTGGCCAAGGACGTTCAGGCCACGCCGTTATCACAGGATAAGGCCTCAATGGAGAATCATGGACTCCGTACCGACGGCCGCTGGCAGCCCTCAGAGGATGCCCCGAGTGGCGCCCGCTTGCGGGAGGTCGCCGATATCCTCAATCAAGGCCGTAAAGTCGCGATCCTGGTGGGTCAGGGCGCGCATCAGGCCCGAGCAGAAGTCACCGCCGTCGCGGAGCGATTGGGCGCGCCGGTCGCCAAGGCCCTGCTCGGCAAGGCGGTGCTGGCCGATGATTCCCCTTACACCACCGGCGGCATCGGCCATCTCGGAACCGTGCCCTCGCAGCAGATCATGCAACGGTGCGATACGCTCCTGATTCTGGGTTCGACCATGCCATGGGTGAACTACTATCCCAAGCCCGGGCAGGCGCGAACCATCCAGGTCGATCTCAATGGCAGTCACATCGGCCTGCGTTGTCCGGTTGATATCGGCTTGGTAAGTGATGTCAAGGCGAGCCTGGCGGCACTGTTGCCCCTGCTGAAGGCTAAAGCCGACCGGAGCTTTCTGTCCGAAGCGCAGCGAGCCATGCGCGATTGGAACGCGCTGCTTACCCAGGTCGCGACCACTGAGCGCACGCCCCTGCGTCCGCAAGCGGTGATCCGTGCACTCAGCGATCAGCTGGCGCCGGATGCGGTGATCTCGTTGGATTGCGGGACCAACACCCACTTTGCAGCCCGGTTCCTTCAACTGCGCGAAGGTCAACAGCTCACGGGCACGGGGATGCTCGCCACCATGGCACCAGGGCTACCGTATGCAATCGCATCGCAGCTCGCCTTCCCGAAGCGTCAATCCGTGGCCGTGGTCGGTGATGGTGGATTCTCCCAACTGATGGCGGAGCTGGCGACCGCAGTCAAGTACGAACTGCCGGTCAAGATCATCATCCTGAAGAACAATTCGCTGGCAGAGGTGCTGTTCGAGCAAAAGGAGCTGGGTAACCCGCCCTATGGCTGCGATTTGTCGCCAATCGATTTCGCCGCCTTCGCGAAGAGCTGTGGCGCAGCGGGCTTCCGCTGCTCCGCACCCGCAGAGCTCAAGGATGCCATTCGCCAGACACTGCAGTCGCCAGGCCCCGCTGTGCTGGAGGCCGTGGTGGACGCCAACGAGAAGCCCGGGCTTCCCGAGGAACTCAAAGTCTAGGGCCCGAGCGCTACTTGAGTGGACGCCCAAAAAGCTTGCGCAGCTGCTGCTTGGCTTGTTGCAGGACACGCAGCCGCTCGCGCGTCAGATTCTTTCCGCCCCGGTTGATTTCGAAATTGAGCATCGACATGGCGGATCGGAAAGGAGTGGATTTCCGACGGTGACTGGCTTCAGATGATCGCTTGAGGGAGCGTGCGACGGCAGCGGGCGTTTTGAGTTTGAAGACTCCCGCCCGCAGATCCATCGCATCGCTTTTCCGCATCACGTCTGCCGACCACTTCTTGGCAGATGCCTTCTTGGCGGACGACGCATTCGCAGACCGTGCACCACGCTTGGCCGCGATCGCTGTGGCTGGCTTATGACTTCGCGCGGATCTCCTAACAGCCATGATGTGCTCCCGGAGAATCTTCGCGTGATGCTAAGCGGCCTTGGGATGCAGGATGACTTTGGTCCAGCCTTTGTCTCGCTTGTCGAAATGCTGGTACGCCTCGGGCGCCTCGTCCAGCGATAGTTCGTGGGAGACAATCATCGAAGGGGAAACCTTCCCATGATGAATCAGGTCCATCAGTCGGCGGTTATAGGCCTTAACATTGCATTGGCCAGTTCCCATTTTCTGACCTTTAAACCAGAACTTGCCAAAATCAAAGGCGATTTGCCCCACTTTCGCCAACTTGTCGTGAGCGTGCGGATCCTGGGGTATATACACCCCGATGATGCCCAGCGTTCCGGTCGCCTTCACAGCATCGACCAGTGAATTCATGACAAGATTGGGAACTTCTCTGCCGTGTGAGTCGTGGCATTGATAGCCGACACATTCCGCACCGCAATCGGCTCCGAGGCCCTTGGTAAGCTCGCGGATCTGATCGCCAACCTTGCCATCCTTCGTATCGATAGTCGTGGCACCGATCTGCTTGGCGAGTTCGAGGCGATCCTCTTCGCCGTCAATCACGAAGATCTGGCTCGCCCCTTGAATGCGAGCAGACATGGCAGCCATGAGGCCGACTGGCCCCGCACCGTAGATGACAATTGATTCACCGGGTTTAAGATCAGCCAAGCGTGTCGAATGCCAGCCGGTCGGGAAGATGTCCGACAGCATCACATAGTCCTTCTCCTTCTCGCTGGCATCCTCCGGGAGCTTGAGGCAATTGAAATCCGCGTACGGCACTCGCAAGTACTCGGCTTGGCCACCAGAATAGGGTCCCATACCGGCAAAACCATAGGCAGCACCTGCCATTCCAGGCATGACGGACGCATCCGCGCAGGTGAGACAATAACCGGTGAGCCCGCGTTCACAGTTGGCACAGAATCCACAACCGACGTTGAAAGGTATGACGACCTTGTCGCCCTTCTTAAGGGTATCCACAGCACTACCGACCTCAATAACCACTCCCAAATTTTCGTGTCCCAGAATCTTGCCCTTCTGGACGTCCGTACGACCCTCGTACATGTGGAGGTCAGAGCCACAAATATTCGTGCTCGTGAGCTCAATCACGACATCGGTCAACTTCTCAATTCTGGCATCGGGCACCTTATCGATGGAGACCTTCTTAGGACCGTGGTAGACGAGAGCTTTCATTAGGCTGTCCTGGCTTTGCGGTGAGTGAGGAGACGTAAACGGAGAATCTACGCTCTCGAATTTTGACAAACCATCCCTGTCGACGGCGCACTCGATGTGGGACATGTCCGTCAGCCCATTGTCCTCGGCAGACGCTCATCATCGACACCCCCAGTGAAATCCCTTCGAGATCGCTGCGCATGGCGCTGCCGACCGTTGAGCGCGCCCTCTGAGCTCCGACCACTCGGACCCCGATCTCTCTGCGTCGCTTTGCATGGTGTCAGAGGACCCGCACACCATTGCAGCCAAAGCTGAGCTGTGCGGCTGCACAGGTCATCTCAGTAATAGCGTCAAGTTGAATAATTCGGATGCCCTCGTGCGCAGAGACATCACAAGCATCGCCGGCGCCCCATCTGAACAGCAACCCATCGCCGCGCGCCGGCCACCGTCCAAAGCGCGCTGAACTCGGGGTCAGTCAGTCGGCGCAAGTTTCTTATCCGAGCAGGCGCGGCCGGCGTCGCGGCACCCATCCTGGCAGGTGACGATGTGGCCGCTGCAAAATCCCGCACCGGCTCTGCGGAGTCCCTGGTGCTGACCATCAACGGTCAGCAGCGCAGCCTGCCGGTTGACGTGCGCACGACGCTGCTCGATGCCCTGCGGGATCACCTGCAGCTGACAGGCTCAAAAAAAGGCTGCGACCATGGCCAGTGCGGAGCCTGTACCGTACTGGTTGGACAAAAGCGCGTTGTCCTGCCTGATGCTGGCGGTTGCCGTGCGGCAGCCTGTCCGTACCATCGAGGGCTTGGCGGCAGCAGATGGCAGCCTGCACCCCATGCAGCAGGCTTTCCTCGAGCACGATGCTTTCCAATGCGGCTATTGCACGCCGGGTCAGATCATGAGCGCGATCGCGTGCGTGCAGGAGGGCAAGGCCACGAGTGCAGTCCAAATCAGGGAATACATGAGCGGCAATCTATGCCGCTGTGCGGCGTACCCCAATATCGTCGCGGCCATTCAGGACGCCGCCGGGAAGATGGCGTGAGACCGTTTCATTACGAGCGCGCCCGCACGGCAGCGGGTGCCGTGCGGGTGGCCTCCGAGGGTGGCGAAGAACAAGTCCTCGTGATTAATTTTCCCCTCGAGCTTCAATCGTGCCCGAGGAAGCCACAGTCGAGCTGCTCGGCCCTGCGGGTCGCCGATCACTGCCGTTCGAGTCGCTGCATCTCGGTGCCGAGCAGCCAGAGCAGGAAACGGTGCTGAGGCCGGCAGAGATGATCACCTCGTTCAATGCGCCCGCGGGCCCCTGGACGCGCGATCACTCTATCTCAGGGTGCGTGACCGGGAGAGCTACGAGTTTGCGCTTGCCAGCGCGGCAGTGGCGCTACAGATCGAAGGTGACCGTGTGATCGCTGCACGCGTTGCCCTCGGTGGGGTCGCCTACCGACCCTGGCGTGCACACGAGGCCGAGGCAGCGCAATCGCGATGGATTGCCGCGATAAGGGCCTCCGCCTCATGGATCGTGAACGGATCGATCACCGGCCGATCCTTCTTTGTGATGCGGAGGCACTTGAGTGTGGCGGGGCGCCAGACTTGCTTCAGGATCTTCCGATAGCCGTCCATCGTCACGAACGCCATGTCGTTCTTGGCCATTCGTGATTCGCAGTGCTTCAGGAGTTCGTCAAAAACATCATTGCAGCTGCGAACCTGTCCGGAGGTATCGATCTTCGCGAGATCGCGGAAACCGGGAAACTCGTCTGTGAAGCAAAATGTGCCGTTCTCTATCCGCTCGCGGATGCCATTAAGCTGCTGTAACGCGCGTCGGAGATTTCCTTCAGTCGGGCTGTGCATGAAGCCGGGGTATTGCGATCGGCGTGCACGATGCTCACCTTTGAATCAACATTCGGGCAGGCGTAGAGGCGCGTTCTTGCATCGGTTGCCGGCGACCGAATAGTCATCCGGCCGTGAGGTGACTTCCCAGCCCTCGTGTCGTAGCGCGAGCAGTTTGCCCTCGGCAGTAGCTCCCCTCCGAGCGCGACCCAGAGCCTGGGCAAAGTCCCCCGGATAAGCGCTGATGCAGCTGGCGCCCACGCCGAGTCAAACAAGCTGGCACGCCCATTCGCAACCTCCAGTATCCCTGGGTGCGCTGGCGCCGCACACTGACCGTCACACTCAAAAGCCGTTACCGCGAGCCGTACAACGCCCGGCACTCGAGCGTCAGTTGGAACCTGATGATTGGCGTCAACCCGCTGAAAGTTGCTAAACCACACGGCCACAGCGTGCAGACGATGTTGGAGACCTACGCTGCTTGGCTGGATGGCACGACAGAGTCGGATCTGCAAGCGATCAAGAGGGCGATGGAGGGGCCGCCGGCGCCAACATCCGCGGTACGTTCGGCGCCGGTAGCAGAGAAGGTCAGGCGCCCATTCGCACTCTCGCGCCCCCACCCGTCCCCGCGAGCTGTCACTGGGCTGTCACTGGCGAGTGTGCCCAAAGCACAACTTCCTGAAAACTGGTACAAAATCTTGGCGAGAGAGGGATTCATGTCGCCGCGCAACTAACTGATCGTATGGATTTATTCGCCAACGCCGAATTTACGTACCATCAGAAGTGCCAACGTCTCAGCCCCCATGTGTCAGGCAAGCGGGGAATGGCGGGCCTTTATGCATGCCTCGGCGTCGACTGCGAACTGCCGCACCGCCTTCAGCAGGCCGTCAGCATCCGTGTCGACAAGGCGCGCATCGGCCCAAAGCCCCGAGGCAGTAACGTCGCTCAGGGAACGAGTCACGATGGAGCGCAGATTGTCGAGTTACTGCTTCGTCGCCGGAAGCGCAGTCACTGCCCGGTCAGCGAGCAGCTTTTCCCAACTCATCCCCGTTCCCCAAAACAACGAGCCGTGGCTCGGCCAGCACTCGCATCAGGAAACGATCCTTGGTCGCGCGCTTCCTGTCGAACTCAGCGGATGAATAGACGGTGGGGTTGATTTCCCGTCCGAGCATTTCGCGCGCTTTGCGCAGCGGCAAAGCCAGCTCGGCAGGCTGCACAGCGCCGATCACCATGAGATCGATATCGCTGTCACTGCGCTCCTGGCCGCTGGCGATCGATCCATAGACGAACACCATCCACAGCTTGCCCGACAGTGGCTTCAGGGCATCGGCCAGCACGTCCACCAGGCCGGCAGTCTTCACCAGCAGGCCACGCAGGTCAGGAAATACCAGCGACTCTGAGTTGGCTTGGTAGTAAACCATGCGGCCCTGTTTGTGGGTCTTCAGGATTCCCGCAGCGGTCAGGCGTTTGAGCTCTCGCTGGAGGCTGGAGGAAGGCACCCCCATGCGCCGTGCCAATTCAGAGACATACCAAGTCTTCTCCGGCCGCACGAGCATTGCGGCCAGAATTCCCTGGCGGGTCTTCGGCAGTAAAGCATCGAGTGAGCCAACTTTATGCATATTGCGTAATTGTTTACGTCTTATGCGTATAGTGTCAAGTGAACACCGCGGCGCCCGGGAATTAGGCACTCGACGCGGGATGCCCGGACCTGGGCCTAACCGGCCCATTATGAATTGCCCCTTCCGGGCAGTGATTCGCCACATTGGTTCCGGTCTTGAGGTATATTAACTATACCTTTATTATACCTTAGGTCGTGACAGAGGAACGACATGGCCTTTGAGTACGATTCGGAAAAGAGCGCCGAGAACAAGCGTAAGCATGGCGTCGATTTCGAGGAAGCTCAGGCGCTTTGGTCTGATCCGGCGTTACTTGAGATACCGGCGCGCGTCAGTGATGAGCTGCGCTGGGTGGTGATCGGAAAGATGAATGAGAAGCACTGGTCGGCCGTGATCACCCGACGTGGCGAGAATGTACGCTTGATTTCTGTACGACGGTCGCGGGACGAGGAAGTGGAGATCTATGAAAGCCAAGACATTTGATCGCAAGTTTGATGCCGGCGAGAAAATCACTGATCAGTTGGATCTGGGGAAGGCTCGGCGCATAGGCACGGACCCGAAGCGGGTGAATGTCGATTTCCCGGGTTGGATGGTTGACTCCCTGGATCGGGAGGCACGCCGAATGGGCGTCACGCGGCAATCATTGATCAAGTTGTGGCTTGCCGACAAATTGCGTCAAAAGGCCGGTGCGGGCAACCGCCGGAGTTGACCTAGGCTGTGTGAGAACCAAGATTTCCCGGAAGCTGGTGAGCGGCTAGTCTGCCGAGAGTTCGGTGTGGCGAGTGATTTGCAGCGAGATAAAAAGGGCCTTTCATGCCCTCATCGCCTTCATTAGAGGTACGACTCCGAGGATCTGCATCGCTCGCTTTAGGTTGTAAGCCAAGACGTGCAGGCTCATCTCAGTTTTCACGTTTGGGAGTCGCCTCATCAGGAAGTGCGTGGCGCCCATCCAAGATTTCAAGGTGCCAAAGACATGCTCGGCGGTCTGCCGGCGGATGCGTGCAGCCTCCGGCATCCTCTCCAGGCGTTTCTGCATCGCCTCTAGCACCGCCTCGTGTTCCCAGCGGCTGATGCGACGGTAGTCGCTTGTCGTGCACTGCGCCTTGATCGGGCATTTCGGGCAGGCCGACGCCCAGTAGCGATGCAGGAGCAGGTTGTTCTCGACTCTGCTGAAGCGCCAAATCGCGCGCTCACCGGCCGGACATCGGTACTCATCGCGGCGGGGGTCATAGCGGAAGTCGCGCTTGTCGAACTGCCCTTTGGCAAGATTGTTCGATGTGTGGGACTTGGGCACCAGCACATTGATCCCAGCCTGCTCGCACTTGAGGATCTCCGGGCCTGCGTAATAGCCGCGGTCGGCCAAGACGGTGAGCTTCTCCGTGCCCAGGATCTCTTGGGTTTGCTTCCCTATCGAGGCCAGCTGCGCCCGATCTGTTCCCCGGTTGGTGACCTCATGGGTCACTACCAGGTGATGCTTGGCATCCACTGAGGTTTGCACGTTGTAGCCGACCGTGCCTGACCCTCGGGCACTGGTGGCCATCGAGCGTGCATCCGGATCGGTCAGCGAGATCTGCTCATCCGGAGTCTGAGCCATCTGTTTGCCCAGCTGCTTCAGTCGTCGCATCTGCGCCTTGACCGTCTCGACCTTCTCCTTCAGATGCTCCACGCGCGCCTCGGTCACAGAGCGGGGATTACGGTCGGCACGATCCAGGTCCGCCAGATACCGGGCGATACTCTCCTCCAGCTGCTGCATCCGAGCTTTGAGTTTATGCTTCGTGAAGTTTCGATCCCGACCATTGACCGCCTTGAACTTGCTCCCATCGATTGCCACGAGCGCATCACTGAACAAGTTCAGGCTCCGGCAGAGCAGCACGAACTCTCGGCACACGCGCCGAATCGCCGGCCCATTGTCCTTGCGGAAATCCGCAATGGTCTTGAAGTCCGGTGACAACCGCCCAGTCAGCCAGATCAGCTCGACGTTGCGCTGCGTCTCCCGCTCCAGGCGTCGGCTCGACTGGATGCGGTTCAAATAACCGTAGATGTAGATCTTCAGCAAGGTGGATGGGTGATAGGCGGGTCGGCCGGTGGCTTCGGGCTCTGCGCCTTCGAACCCCAAGCCCTTCAGATCCAGCTCCTCGACAAACACATCGACGACTCGAACCGGATTATCTTCGGCTATGTACTCGTCCAGGCTCTCGGGGAACAGCGTTGCCTGGGATCGGTCCTGACCTTCCACGTATCGCTTCATGGCCGGCTCGCAATGAGAGACGATGACGTGATTTTATGCTTGTTGCTTACGTTGAAAAAGCGTTTTCACACAACCTAGACCCATTTCTGCCGTTCGCCAGTGTCTGGTTTGGAGCAAGCAAATTAGTTCACGGCGCGACTATTGTTCGCGCCTCAATCGACTTAAATGCTGGTTCGTCGCGAATAGGATCGAGCTGCCAGTCCACCCGTAGCAACTGCAGGCCCGGAGCTCGCTGTTTCTCTGCTGTGCTCAGCCACTGCAAGGACTTAGCCTTGTCGCCCCATTGGGCATAGATCTCGGCAAATCCGTACGCCGAAGCATCCCCGTTTAGCGTTCTCAGTCTCTCTAACTCTTTGGAAGCATCTTGTTGTCTTCCCAACGCGTGGTATGCCAACGCCAAGCAATGGTGGCGAAAATCTTCGTCTATCGGCGTCGTGCGCGATTCACATAGCTGCTGGGCCTGCTGGACTCGCCCTGAAGCAAGCAGCGCCTCCGTTATCAGTGTTTGCACATGGTGCGAACCAGGGCTGAGCGCTTTGGCATCTTCCAAAGCTCCCAGGGCTTCTTTGTATCGGTGTGCTTCAAGGAGGCACTGACCGAGCATGGTATGCACGCCGACATCCAGCGGATTGAGGAGAACTGCGCGGCGAGCGGCTGCCACGGCTGGCTCATGGTGCCCCAGCAATGAGGAAAAACCGGCAAAGGCGGTTTGTACTTGTGCGCTTCCAGGCTTCAACGCTAACGCACGCTCGAACTCGGGGGCGGCGCCAGCGTAATCCAGAAGAAGAAACGCACGTATCTGTGCCAGTGAAATGTGTGTTTCGCCGAGCTCCGGTGCAAGAGCGACAGCCCGCTCCGCTGCAGCGCGGGCCTGCTCGCGCAGACCCTCTCGCTCGCCCGGTTTGGCGTTGAATATAGCAAAATTGGCCACCGCCGCTGCGCGCCCCGCATAAGCGAGAGCGTAACCTGGATCGAGTTTGATGGCTTCATCGAACGCCACGATGTTGGCCATGTCACCGGCCTCATCCGTGTCACCTCTTAGCAGCAGCTGCTTGCCACGCAAGAACGCATCGTAGGCTTCTGGATTTTTGGTACCACCCGCTTCTATCTTTGTCAGTTCGTCGCTCACGAGCTGAACTTTCAGCCGCTGCGCAACTGATGTCGCTACATCTGTCTGAAGTTTTAGGATGTCGGTTAACTTCCGATCGTAGGTCTGCGACCAAATATGAAAGCCGCTCACGGCATTAATCAATTGCACTGTTATGCGGATCGTGTTGCCGGCTCTACGCACGCTGCCCTCTAAGACGGCACCGACATTCAACTGGCGAGCGATTACGGCGACATCGACATCCTTGCCCTTGAATGAGAATGAAGAGGTCCGCGCCACGACTTGCAGTTCGTTTAAGCGCGAGAGCGCATTGAGTAGCTCTTCGCTGATACCGTCTGAGAAGTAATCTTGCTTTGGATCACCGCTCATATTCACGAACGGCAGCACGGCGATGGAGTGCGGCGGCGGATTGAAGGCAGTTGCTGATGCGCTCTGAGCCGTCGGCGCCGATACCGCTTCAACTGCCGCGTCACGCCTGAATGGCAGGAGTCTGTTTGCCCCGAGATAAGCGAGTGCCCCGACCCCTACGGCGATCGTTAGGACGAGCGTACCCTTCGACGGCCAGGATGCAAGGACGTGCTGCCGGGTCGTCGGTGCGGCAGACACAAGAGCGGCGGCTTCCGAGACGGTCGTTGTCGGCCCTTGCGACAGCCCGCCTGCCAGCAAGCGCTGTACACGCTCCACGAAGGCGGCCGGTGGGACCCCGCCCGGCAGCCGCGTCCATTGCACTTCCCGAAACCGATCTGGGACTCGATCCTCCTGGTCGGGTGTGTCATCGACTACAACCGGCAAGAGAAACGGGAGGTCCGATGCCATCAGGTGGCTACGGTCGACTGCGAGTTTCCATTCGAGCCGAAAATATCCCTCACCCCGAGCGTGCGTGTTTTTCGAGATCATCGGAATGAACAGCGCGCAGGTCTTGATCTGGCGGCGGATCGATACATCCCAGGCATCCCCGCCGCGGAGCTCGCTCTGGTCGAACCAAACCTCGACGCCCGCGGCTCGAAGCGCAAAGCAGAGGTGGCCGGCTGCTTCCGCATCCTGGGACGCATAGCTCAGAAACACTGCCTTTTGCAGATCGCTCACGGGCCCGACTCGCCTATGAGGCCCAAGGAAGTTTTTGTCTCGGCGCGGTCGGCCATGTGCAGGCGTTTCGCTAGTTTGCCGATAGCCTATCCTAAGCCGCGAGTGACTGCTTCCGGGCAGCTATTTCAGGATCATCAGTGACCGGGTTTGGCCGTCTGCTGCCGGACGACCTTCCAGGAAGCGGTCATTGCTCAGGCCTATTGGCCCCTTCGTTCCGAAAGATGTTCGCCCGAGCTGGCCCTCCTGCCACGACCGGAGGTTAGCGAGTAGCAACGCCTTCACATGATCCCTGAGGGCCCCGCAGACCCGGAGCATCAACTGAACCTCATGCGGGCCCGGCCCGTCCACCCGCTCACCCTGGTTCGCCGCCCTAGCGAGCTGATTCAGGTTCCGGCCAATGGCTCCCAATTCCGCGATCGTCTTCTTGAGAGCCAGTAGCTCCTCCTTCGGCAACGGCGCCAGTGATCGGAGGTGCGCCCGCACATAGACCGAGACGTAGGTTGCCGCCGCCATACTTCGTGCAGCTGCCCGCTCCCGTAGCAACAGGTGATCGTCGGTCCGTAGCCGGACCGTCAATCGGGCCATCCGCGCAGCCGCCTGGCCATCTGCGTCCGCACCGGTGGCGCTGACCACGCAGGCGGATTTCAACGAGAGACCGATCATGCGTCTGAGCAGCGCGGAATCGGTCATCCCCTGACGGCGCGCCATGACACTAAACGCCAGCTTCGTCGCCCCCGGCACTCTGCAATGTATGAACGCATCCGCCGCCATGCAAAGCATCGTGATACAACAGCCGCTCTGCGGCTATCCTGCCTTCCGCTTAAGATTCAGCGAAACGTGCCACCCGCACGCCGCGCCCTGTCGGAGCGCCATCGCGATCGCTGCCCGCTCGCATTTGAGATTCACCGAATTTCGCGCGAAACCCAGCTCCCGTTTTGCCGGCGCGACTCTCACACTACGTACATGCGTGACAGCTCGCCCCTGAACGACCGGAGCCACACATCAAGGTTGCTTATGAGTCCTGTGTCCGATCATCAGACGCCAGCACCACCACACGCGCATCCTGAACCCGCATTCCTACGCATCAAGGACGTCATGCGAGTCACCGCACTCAGCCGGCCGACGCTCTATCGCCGGATTGCCGCGCAGCGCTTTCCGCGCCCGGTGCATTTGGGCGGTCGTGCATGCGGCTGGGCCTCGAGCGATCTTGCGGTTTGGATCAGGGACCCTGAAGGTTATAGGACGCCGGACACACCGAACGTGAGGCCGCGCGCTCCAGCTCCGCGGCCGCTGTGCCGCGGCCGTCCGCTGAAATATCCGGAGTTTCGCGGACGCTGAGCTTGGGCTTCAGGCAGCCTTCGCTTGCTGCCTGGCTTCCGCAAGCTTTCGCATGGCATCGAGGTGATCGGCCCAAGCCTGCATCATCGCGGCGCGTGGCTTAAGGTACAGCGCATGGTTATAGGCCGCACTGACTGCGTTGCGCTCCTGGTGCGCGAGCTGCAGCTCGATATGTTCGTGCGGCCAGCCCTGCTCGTGAAGGATCGTCGAAGCAACGCCGCGAAAGCCATGACCTGTCATGCGACCGCGGTAGCCCATCCGGTAGAGGGCGAAGAGTAGCGTGTTGTTGCTCATCGGCTTCGTGGAATTCACGTCACCGGGGAAGATCAACTCGTTGCTGAATGAGATTTCCCGCAGCTTCCCCAGCACGGCCAGCGCCTGCTTGCTCAAGGGGACGATGTGCGGTGTCTTCATCTTCATGCGCTGCGCCGGGATGTTCCACCGGGCGGCGTCCGTGTCGATCTCCGACCACGATGCACCGATCAATTCGGATGTGCGCACGAACGTGAGCGCCATCAGCTGCAACGCCAACCGCGTGTGCTCGGAACCCACATAGGTGTCCATGGCGTGCAGCAGAGACGGCAGGTCAGCGGCATCGATCCGGGCGTAGTTGCGGCGCTTGCGCGGCTTCAACACATCCGCCGGCTTGATGCTCGCGACCGGATTGTGGGTCGCCAGATCGTTGGCGATGGCGTATCGCATGATCTGGCCACACGTGTTGAGAACTCTCCTGGCGATGTCGAGCGCCCCGCGTTGCTCGATCTTTTGGACGGCATCCCGAAAATGCACCGTGGTCAGATCCGACAACCTCGATGCGCCGATCTCGGGAAAGATGTCGGCTTCCAGGCGGCGCAGCACGTAGTACGCGTGCCGCTCATGCCGGTTGGCCTTCCAGTGCGTATGCCATTCGCGCGCCACCACCTCGAACGTCTTCTGCGATGTCTCACGCTCAGCGCCGGGATCAACCGCATCCGCCAGGAGTTGCCTCGCGCGCTGGTGCCGCGCCCGCGCCATGGCGAGGGTGACGTCAGGGTAAACGCCTAGCGCCAGCGTCTTCTGCTTGCCGTTGAAGCGATAGCTGTACCGCCAGTAGCGGCCACCGTTGGGTGCCACGAGAAGATGCAGGCCGCCGCTGTCCGCGACCTTCCAGGGCTTCTGCGCACGTTTGGCGCTGCGAATCTGAGCATTGGTGAGCATCTGTTGGTACTTTTCGGGCTGCCCGAGAGCAGGTACCAACAAATATACCAGCAACGGCGGGAGGCAGTCAGCGCGGTTCCGAAACCGCTTGAGACTCGAAATACTCTGTTTTTACAGCTTTTTCTCGTCTTTTTTGAGATCGCCCGAGACAGCGTGAGAAGGAAAACTGGCGGAGAGAGAGGGATTCGAACCCTCGAAGGGCTTTTGACCCTTACACCCTTAGCAGGGGTGCGCCTTCGACCACTCGGCCATCTCTCCGTTGCGGCGCAATCATACGCAAGCGGGTCTGGCGGGGCAAAAAAAGGCGGGTTTGTGGAAGTGCCAGGGGACGTCGGGTGCCGGGGTCCCGAGCGGGCTCGGTTCAGCTCGGCTGGGGTTCGGTATTCTCGCGCTTGATGCGGTGAAAGATTTCTTCTCGCTGAACCGAAATGGTCTTGGGAGCGTTCACTCCCAGACGGACCTGATTTCCCTTGACGCGCAGTACCGTTACGGTGACCTCGTCACCGATCATTACGGTCTCACCCACTCGACGCGTCAGGATCAGCACTGCTCATTCCTCCGATAGTGCATCGCCGCTCGATGCGGCCCGTGGCGCGACACTCTCTGGCAGCGGGCGCCGGAATCCGGGGTAAGCAGGTTACTGCGACGGCCGGCAATTTCAATTCATTTCTACAGCGAACTGTCTCGATCGTTACAGTTCACATTAAAGTCAAGAGAAGGGAAAGTTAATTTTCGTCAATGTCCTGCAGTCTCGAGTCGCGAACGTACCCACGGCGCAACACTTGCGAGCGCTTGATCGAGTGTCTGTGGATTGTTGCCGCCGGCTTGCGCGAAATCCGGCCGTCCACCGCCTTTTCCGCCTATTTGAGCCGCGATGCTGCCGATTAGTTCCCCCGCGCGAACGCGCGCAGTCTGATCGGCGGTGACGCCGGCCACGAGCAACACCTTGGTATCGGACTCTACCGAACCGAGCACGATGACTGCGGAACCAAGCCGGCTCTTCAACTGATCCAGCGCCGATCGCAGCGCACCTGCATCAGCGCCATCGACGCGCGTGGCCAGCACTTTGACGCCCTCAATATCGATCGCGGAGGCGGCCAGGTCGCGTCCGGAACTCATCGCCAGCTTGTCCCTGAGCGCGCGATTCTCCTTTTCCAGCGCGCGTATGCGCTCCAGAGCCTCGCGCACCTTGACGGCGGTTTCATCGCGCGATCCATGCACCAGGTGCGCGACATTACCGAGAACCTCATCGACGTGCTCGACGTAATCGAGGGCGCCCTGCCCCGTCACGGCTTCGATACGGCGTACCCCGGCGGCCACGCCCGATTCGCTGATGATATGGAACAAGCCGATGTCGCCGGTGCGCGCCACATGCGTGCCGCCGCACAGCTCGGTGGAAAACCCGCCGAAGGACAGCACTCGCACACGCTTGTCGTACTTCTCTCCGAACAGCGCCATCGCCCCCGCCTGGATGGCATCTTCATAATCCATGTGCTTCGTCGCCGCCTCGTTGTTGGCGCGAATCTCGGCATTGACCATGCGTTCGATCCGTTGCAATTCTTCGGGCGTCACCGGCTGGAAGTGCGAGAAATCGAAACGCAGCCGGTCCGCCGCCACCAGCGAGCCCTTCTGCACCACGTGCGTGCCCAGCACATTGCGCAACGCCGCATGCAACAGGTGCGTCGCCGAGTGGTTGAGCCGAATCGCCTGGCGCCGCTCCGCGTCGACATGCGCCTCGAGCGCATCGCCGATTTTGAGCGAGCCACCCAGGAGCTTGCCGCGGTGCGCGTGCACCGCACCGCGCTTCTGCGTGTCCTCGACGACAAAGCGCGTGCCGGGCGTTGCGGTGAGTTCCCCGCTATCCCCGATCTGCCCACCCGACTCAGCGTAGAAGGGCGTGCGGTCGAGCACGACCTCACCCTGCTCGCCTGACTCCAGCGATTCGACGTGGGCGCCATTGCGCAACAGCGCCAACACGTGCCCTTGCGACTTCAGTTCCTCGTAGCCGCGGAATTCGCTGCGGCCTGCCACCTGCGCGCCATCACGCTGATCGACACCGAAGCGGCTCGCCGCGCGCGCGCGCTCGCGTTGCGCCTCCATCTCGCGCTCGTAGCCCTCCATATCCACCGAGAGCTGCCGCTCACGCGCGATGTCGGCGGTCAGATCTGGTGGAAACCCATAGGTGTCGTGCAACAGGAACACCAGAGCTCCGGGTACGGTCGCGCCAGCGGTTTCCTGCATGCGCGCATCGAACTGCGCCATACCCGCCACCAGCGTCTCGGCAAAGCGCTCCTCCTCCAGCTTGAGGATGCGCGTGACCTGGGGCGCCTCGCGCTTGAGTTCAGGGTAGGAGTCGCCCATCGCGACCACCAGCGCCGGCACCAGCTTGTGGAAGAAGGGCTCGGATTGACCGAGCTTGTAGCCGTGACGCACCGCGCGACGGATGATCCGGCGCAGTACGTAGCCGCGGCCTTCGTTCGAGGGCATCACACCATCGACGATGAGGAAACTGCAGGCGCGGATGTGATCCGCGATGACGCGCAGCGAAGGCGAGTCGATTTCCGTGGTTCCGGTCACGCTGGCCGCCGCGCTGATCAGGTCGCGGAACAGGTCGATGTCGTAGTTTGACTGCACGCCCTGCATGATCGCGGCCACGCGCTCGAGGCCAGCACCGGTATCGACCGAGGGTTTCGGCAGCGGCGTCAGCTTGCCATCGGCCGTGCGGTCGTACTGCATGAAGACCAGGTTCCAGATCTCGACGAAGCGGTCTCCGTCCTCTTCCGGTGAGCCCGGCGGTCCGCCCGGCACTTCCGGACCATGGTCAAAAAAGATCTCGCTGCACGGCCCACAGGGTCCCGTGTCGCCCATGGCCCAGAAGTTGGACTTCTCACCCATGCGCGTCACGCGCGCCGGGTCGATGCCGATGTCGCGGGTCCAGATCTGCGCGGCCTCATCGTCTTCGCGGTAAACCGTAACCCACAGCCGTGCCGGGTCCAGCTTGAGCCGCCTGGTGACGAAATCCCATGCCAGGCGGATGGCTTCGCGCTTGAAATAGTCGCCGAAGGAGAAATTGCCGAGCATCTCGAAGAAGGTGTGATGGCGCGCCGTGTAGCCCACGTTTTCGAGATCGTTGTGCTTGCCACCCGCGCGCACGCAGCGCTGGCTGGTGGCGGCGCGCACGTAATCGCGCGTCTCCTTGCCGAGGAACACGTCCTTGAACTGCACCATGCCGGCATTGGTGAACAGCAGCGTCGGATCGTTACCGGGCACCAGCGAAGAGGAAGGCACAATGGTGTGCCCGTGCTCGCGGAAGTAATCAAGAAAGGTGCGCCGCACATCGGCCGCACTCATGAAAGGGGGCTTATTTGTCATGACAAATCGTCGCTAACCTCGGAATCCAGTGCCGCACGGATATGATCGTTGGAAAAGCCCCGGTATTGCAAAAACCGGGCTTGTTTCGCCTTTGACTGCCAGTCGGCGGGCACCTGCAACCCGAAGCGGCGGATGCGCAGCTCGCGCGCACGCTGGGCCCAGTCCTCGCCCGCGGCCAGCGCCGCCTCGATCAATCCGGAATCGAGCCCGAGCTGCAACAGATCGCGCTCGATGCGCCGCGGACCGTGGCCGCGCTCCGCATGCAGCACCACATACTGCTGCGCGTAGCGCTCGTCATTGATGTAGCCGCGCTCGCAGAGCTCAGTGACCACGGCCTGCACGGTTTCGATCTCGTAGCCCTGGGCGCTGAGCTTGTCGGCGAGCTCCCGAGAACAGAAATCGCGCCGCGCCAGCAGCACGACCGCCGCATTGCCAGCAGCCTGGGTGTCGGTCGATTGGCCCGGTTCGAGGGCGCGCTTACGCGGTCTTTTCCTCAACACGCTTGGGCGGCATCATCTTCAGGCGGATCTTGTCCTCAATATCCTTGGCGATCTCCGGGTGCTGCTGCAGGTACAGCCGCGTATTGTCCTTGCCCTGACCGATGCGCTCTCCGTTGTAGCTGTACCAGGAGCCGGACTTATCGATGATGCCCTGGGCGGAGCCGATCTCGATAATTTCTCCCTCGCGCGAGATGCCCAGACCGTACATGATCTCGAACTCGGCCTCCCGGAACGGCGGCGCCACCTTGTTCTTGACCACTTTGACGCGGGTCTGGTTGCCGACCACCTCTTCGCCATTCTTGATGGCGCCGATGCGGCGGATATCGAGCCGCACCGAAGCATAGAACTTGAGCGCGTTGCCGCCCGTGGTGGTTTCAGGGCTGCCAAACATCACACCGATCTTCATGCGGATCTGGTTGATGAAGATCACGATGGTGTTCGACCGCTTGATATTGCCCGTGAGCTTGCGCAGCGCCTGAGACATGAGGCGCGCATGCAGGCCAACCTGCAGCTCGCCCATCTCGCCCTCGATTTCCGCGCGCGGCGTGAGCGCTGCCACCGAGTCGATGACCACCACGTCCACGGCACCCGATCGCACCAGCATGTCGGTGATTTCGAGTGCCTGCTCGCCGGTATCGGGCTGCGAAACCAGCAAATCCTGCACGTTGACGCCGAGGTTGCCGGCATAGGCCGGGTCGAGTGCGTGCTCCGCATCGACAAACGCCGCCGTGCCGCCGCGCCGCTGGATTTCCGCGACTACCTGCAGCGTGAGCGTGGTTTTACCCGAGGATTCCGGCCCATAGATTTCCACCACCCGCCCACGCGGCAAACCGCCTACGCCGAGCGCAATGTCGAGGCCAAGCGAGCCGGTTGGTACCGTCTCGACATCGTAGGTCGCCGAGGCATCGCCCAACCGCATGACCGATCCCTTGCCGAACTGCTTTTCGATCTGTCCGAGCGCAGCAGTCAGCGCCTTTTTGCGGTTTTCATCCATGGCGGCGGTTCTTTCCATCGGTGTGGTCCTTCCATCAGCGGCAGCGGTTTCGGGGATGCTCAATTATCCCACAATGGGGGCGGCAGCGCGGGTCCAAAAGGGGCGCAGGTCACTGCAAATGCGCGCGTAACGGCCATGCCGCAAGTCGTGCGTAGCGGCAAGGCGCGAGGCTGCCTGCAGATGTCGCCTCAAGCTGCTGACTTTGCGCCAGATAAAAGTTGCTCGCCGCCAGCGAGAGGGGCGGTGACAGCTTACATGGCGCCGCTGCAAGCCCGGGACTCGCGGCCAATCCGCGCGACAGCGTCACGTGCGCCCGGAGCGGACGCTCATCGGTACGCAGACCCAGGGCGCGCGCCTGTGCGTGCAGGGCCCCTGCAAGCGCGACCCCCGCCGCAGGCACAGTCGCGCTCGTGGCCGCCAGAACCCGCGAGCGCGGCCAATACTCAATTGCCCCGAACTCCAGCTGGAACGGCGGCAGCTGCAACGCGCTCACGCGTTCACACAGCGCCGGCAGGCTGGACTCATCCACCGCGCCCAGAAAGCACAGAGTCAGGTGCAGATCGAGGTCTGCCACGGCTCGGCCTCCCACCTGGTCGAGGGGGGCTGCGGCCGCGCGCATACGGGCTATGAAATCCCCGCCCGGCCATAGCGCAAAGAACAGCCGCCGCGTGCCCACCAATCTGACCCGCGCGTCCTTAAGGTGCCGCGATGATCAGGCGCAGTGCCGTGGCAACGGCGGCACGGCGGACGGCGTCCCGGTCGCCCCCAAAGTGCTCCTCGAGCGCCAGAGGTGCGGCATCGCGCTGCGCCCGCGCGAACCAGACCAGGCCAACCGGCTTCTGCTCCGTACCGCCATCCGGGCCAGCGATCCCGGTGATGGCGACGGCCAGCGCCGCATCGCTGTGGTGCAGGGCTCCGGCCGCCATCTGCTCCGCTGCCGGCCGGCTCACAGCCCCGAAGGTTTCGAGCACGCTGGCGGCTACGCCCAGAGACTGCTCCTTGGCCGCATTTGAGTAAGTCACGAAACCGCGCTCGAACCACTGCGAGCTGCCGGGTATGTCGGTCAGGCATTTGGCCACCCAGCCGCCGGTGCAGGACTCCGCCACCACCACCCGCCGCCGACGTTCGAGCAGCACACTGCCTGCGCGTTCGGCCAGGGACTGCAGGGCCAAGTCGTCCGGCACGCTCATCGCCTCATGCCTGACTGCCGACAGCCACGGGAGCCGGCGGCAGGCCGGCCTGGTGCCGCTCGTAGATCGAGGTGAATGCGGATTCCAGATGACGGGTATAGCGGACCGTATCGAACAGCGGCGCCGTGAGCCGGTTGCCGGCCAGCTTGTCCCGGAGCTGCTGTAGCTCTGCCGGATTGTGCGCCAGTCTCACGGCCAGCTCCCGATACTGCTCGCGAGTCGCCGTGATCAGCTCCGGCAGGTCCAGCGCGTTCAGCAGGCTGGCTGCCACCCGTCCGGGCAGTGCCTGGCCAGCGCAGGTCAGCACCGGAACCCCCGCCCAGAGCGCATCGCTGGCGGTGGTGTGCGCATTGAAGGGCAGCGTATCCAGGAACAGCTGCGCCGTACGCAGCCGCGCCAGGTGATCGGCCATCGAGGGCATGCCGGTAGCGAAGATGAGCCGCTCAGGGCTCACTTCGCGTCGCTGAGCCTCCCGGCGCAAATTCAATACCGCGGTGCGGTCCCCCTCGGAGAGCCACAGCACGCTGCCCTCGACACGCTTGAGGATCTGCATCCAGTCATCGAAGGTCTCCGGCATGAGCTTGAAGCCGCGATTGAAGCAGCAGAAGACAAACCCCTGGGCTGGCAGCCCGAGCTCCTCGCGTGTGAAGGTCCGGTCCGAAATCGCTTTGGTGGAATCGTTGGGCTGGAAGCTGCCGGGCAGGCGGATGATCTGCTCGCTGTAATGCCGCTCCTCCCCTGCCGGTATCAGGGTGTGGTCGGCGATCAGGTAGTCCATGTATGGCGCCCCGGAGGTGCCCGGATAGCCCAGATAGCCCACCTGTAGCGGCGCAGTACGTTTGGCGAAAACGCGGGCTCGCGCACCTTCCGTGAAGCCACCGAGATCCACGGCGATATCGATTCCGCGCTCGCGCGCCAGTGAAGCCGCTTCAGCATCCGAATAGCGGCCGATATCGATGAAGTGCTCGAAGGCATGCTTAAGCCGCTCGCGCATGGGATCGTCGGCATCGGATCCAAATGCGAAGGCAGTGATCTCGAACCTCGAACGGTCGTGCCTCTCGAAAAGTTCAGCGGTCAATAGCGATACCGGGTGGGTGCGAAAGTCCGCGGAGAAGTAGCCGATGCGAATTCTCGGGCTGCGCGGCCGGCTCGTGATGGCCCCGAGGGAATCGTCCGGGGGGCACAGCTCCCGCACCCAGATGCGTGCAGCCTGCTCATGAAGCGTTGCCGAATCGAAGAGAGCCAACACCGGCAACGGCAGAGTCACGGCTTGGCCGGCCTGTAGACCGGCTTTTAGCTTCTGGCGATCGGACGGGAGATCGTTCCAATCGCAGACCTGCATCCTCCCATAGCGCCGCATGCCAAGCAGATACTTCAGGTCAGGTTTGAGTGCCAGCGCGCGATCGTAGCTTCGAACCGCATCCTCGTGCCGCTTTAGCCGCGTTAGCGCGGTCCCCAATCCCAGATAGGCCTCAGGAGAATCAGGCTTTAGTTCGATGGCTCGAGCGTACCCGTCGATCGCGGCATCCATTAGCAACAATTCCTGCAATAGATTGGCACGACTGAGGTGTGCTTCAGAATAGTTGGCATTGAGCGCAATGGCCCGGTCGTAGCTTGCCAGCGCCGCAGGCAACTGTCGCATGCTCGCCAACGAAATGCCCCGGGCATGGCAGCCCTCGGCAAAGGCCGGCTTCAGTTCTACGGCCCGGTCATAGCTTTCCAGTGCTGCCTGATGCTGGCGCAGGGTCTGGAGAACGTTGCCGCGATTGAAATGCGCCTCGGCGTAGTCCGCTCTGAGCCCGATCGCCCGATCGTAACTGGCCAGTGCCTCTTCCAATCGATTGAGCTCCTTGAGCACCGAGCCGCGGTTGTAATAAGCCAGTGCATCGCCGGGGTTCAGTTCGAGCGTGCGTTCATAGCTGGCCAGCGCCTCCTCCCATCGCCCCAGACGCTCCAGTACCGTGCCTCGATTGCAGAAGGCGTTGGCGTAATCCGGTTTCAGGGCAACGGCGCGGTCGTAGCCGCCCAGTGCCGCATCGGATCGGCCCAGCA
The DNA here is from genome assembly GCA_963819195.1 of uncultured Gammaproteobacteria bacterium. Lineage (GTDB taxonomy): Bacteria > Pseudomonadota > Gammaproteobacteria > Steroidobacterales > Steroidobacteraceae > FEN-1191. Next base: position 61,894 of record CAWFVL010000012.1, on the reverse strand, counting down.
TATTCAGCGCGTTGGCACGCTTGTAGTGCGCTTCGGCATCATCCGGTTTGCGCGCGATAAGCGCGTCGTAGAGCTCAATGGCCTTCTCAAATTCGCCGCCCTGTAGTGTGCTGGCGGCGAGCGCACGCAGCGATTCAATATCCTCCGGCGATTCCGCTCCCGTTGCACGCGGCGCTCTGCGGCCCAATATGCCGGAGAATTTCAATACCATCGACTAATGATAACTGGGACTGACAGCCACGGGAGCCGGCGGCAGGCCGGCCTGGTGCCGCTCGTAGATCGAGGTGAATGCGGATTCCAGATGACGGGTATAGCGGACCGTATCGAACAGCGGCGCCGTGAGCCGGTTGCCGGCCAGCTTGTCCCGGAGCTGCTGTAGCTCTGCCGGATTGTGCGCCAGTCTCACGGCCAGCTCCCGATACTGCTCGCGAGTCGCCGTGATCAGCTCCGGCAGGTCCAGCGCGTTCAGCAGGCTGGCTGCCACCCGTCCGGGCAGTGCCTGGCCAGCGCAGGTCAGCACCGGAACCCCCGCCCAGAGCGCATCGCTGGCGGTGGTGTGCGCATTGAAGGGCAGCGTATCCAGGAACAGCTGCGCCGTACGCAGCCGCGCCAGGTGATCGGCCATCGAGGGCATGCCGGTAGCGAAGATGAGCCGCTCAGGGCTCACTTCGCGTCGCTGAGCCTCCCGGCGCAAATTCAATACCGCGGTGCGGTCCCCCTCGGAGAGCCACAGCACGCTGCCCTCGACACGCTTGAGGATCTGCATCCAGTCATCGAAGGTCTCCGGCATGAGCTTGAAGCCGCGATTGAAGCAGCAGAAGACAAACCCCTGGGCTGGCAGCCCGAGCTCCTCGCGTGTGAAGGTCCGGTCCGAAATCGCTTTGGTGGAATCGTTGGGCTGGAAGCTGCCGGGCAGGCGGATGATCTGCTCGCTGTAATGCCGCTCCTCCCCTGCCGGTATCAGGGTGTGGTCGGCGATCAGGTAGTCCATGTATGGCGCCCCGGAGGTGCCCGGATAGCCCAGATAGCCCACCTGTAGCGGTGCCGCGCGCTGGGCAAAAATTCTGGTGCGTGCGTGTTCAGTAAACCCGCCAAGATCGACCGCTATATCGATGCCAAGTTCGCGAGCGAGAAGCGCGACTTCCCTATCGGAGCGCGTATTCACATCGATGAATTGATCAAACGCGCCCCTGAGGCGCGCGCGCACGGGATCATCCGCATCCGAACCAAAGGCGAACGCGGTGATATCGAATTTCGATCGGTCGTGGGTCTCGAAAAGTTTGGCGGTCAATAGCGATACCGGGTGGGTGCGAAAGTCAGCCGAGAAGTAGCCGATGCGAATTCTCGGGCTGCGCGGCCGGCTCGCGATGGCCCCGAGGGAATCGTCCGGGGGGCAATCCTCCCTCACCCAGACTTGCGCAACCAGTTTATGCACCTGCGCCGATTCGAACAGCGCGAGCACCGGCAAGGGCACCGATACTGCGTGCCCAGCTTCAAGACCGGCGCTGATCCGCTGCAGATCCGCGTCGAGATCGCCCCATTCGCAGATCCGCATCTTCGCATCTCGTCGCAAACCGATCAGATACTTGAGGTCCGGCTTGAGTGCGAACGCGCGATCGTAACTGGCAATCGCTGCCGGCAGCTGCCGCAGGCTTGTCAACGACAGTCCGCGTGCATGAAATCCTTCGGCGAAGGTCGGATTCAGCGCAATGGCCCGGTCATAACTATCAACCGCGGCCTGATATCGCTCCATGCCATGCAGCACATTGCCGCGATTGAAATGCGCCTCCACATAGTCGCCTCGGAGCGCGATCGCCCGCTCGTAACTGGCCAGCGCTTCCTCGGGGCGCTTGAGCTCCCTGAGTACCGAGCCGCGGTTGTAATACGCGAGGGCATCCGCGGGGTTCAGGGCCAGCGTACGCTCATAACTCGCCAGCGCCTCCTGCCATCGGCCCAGTCGCTCCAGCACCGTACCGCGATTGCAAAAGGCATTGGCGTAGTCGGGCTTCAGGGCAACCGCGCGGTCGTAGCCGGCCAATGCTGCCTCGGATCGACCCAGCATGTTCAGCGCATTGGCGCGCTTGTAGTGCGCTTCGGCATCATCGGAGCTGCGCGCGAGCAGCTCGTCGTAGAGCTCAACGGCTCTCTCCGGCTCACCGCCCTGCAGTGCCTTCGCAGCGTTCGCACGCAGCGATTCCAGTTCCTCCGGCGGCGCAGCTGCCACTGCCTGTGGCGACTTGCGCCGGAATATCTCGGAGAATTTCAATGCCATCGACTAATAATAACTCGTTGTAATCGCTATAGTGTTCCGATCCATGGCCAGCGCCGATCACCCATCTCACACGCCCATGATGCAGCAGTACCTGCGTATCAAGGCCGATCATCCAGGTGAGCTGCTGTTCTATCGCATGGGCGATTTCTACGAGATGTTCTATGACGATGCGCGTCGCGCCGCATCCATCCTCGACATTGCACTGACCTCGCGGGGACAGTCCGGCGGCGAACCCATTCCGATGGCCGGAGTGCCCGTGCACAGCATGGAGAACTACCTTGCGCGCCTGGTGCGGCGTGGTGAATCGGTGGCGATCTGCGAGCAGCTCGGTGAGCCGGGACAGGTACGCGGTCCCATGGAACGTCAGGTAGTTCGCATCGTCACGCCGGGCACCGTCACCGATGACGCCCTGCTCGAGCAGCGCCGCGAAACGCTGCTCGCCTCAGTGTGGCAGGCCGGCACCAAATCAGACGCGCCCAAGCGCTCTGACACTCGCTTCGGGCTGGCATGGCTGGAGCTGGCATCCGGTCGCTTTAGCGTGGCGGAGCTGGATAGTGCAGAGGCTCTCCAGGCCGAGCTTGAACGGCTGCGCCCCGCCGAACTACTGCTTGCCGACTCTCAGGAGCACGAGCTCGCAGCGCTAGTCCGCCAGAACAGCGTCATTCGTGCGCGCGCTCCCTGGCATTTCGAACTTGCCACCGCCTCCCGGCTGCTGACCGATCAGCTCGGCGCGCTCGATCTTCGTGGCTTTGGGGTCGACGAGCTGCCGCTGGCGCTGCGTGCCGCCGGTGCACTGCTGCAGTACGTGCGCGACACGCAACGATCGGCGTTGCCGCATATCCGCGCCCTACAGGTCGAGGAGCGCTCGGATGCGCTGGCGCTGGATGCGGCCACACGCCGGAATCTCGAGCTTGATACCAGCCTGACCGGCAACGAGGACGCCACGCTGTTCGCGGTCATCGATGCCACCGTGACGGCCATGGGCTCGCGCGCCTTGCGACGTGCGCTGGCACGGCCGCTGCGCTCGCACCCGGAGCTGCGCGATCGGTACCACGCCATCGCCACCCTGGCCGACTCGCGCGGCTTCGAGCCGCTGCGGCAGGAATTGCGCTGCGTCGGCGACCTCGAACGCATCCAGGCGCGCATCGCGCTGCGCTCGGCGCGACCGCGCGATCTGGTACAACTGCGCGCCTCCCTGTGCGCCCTGCCGGCCCTGCGCCGGGCACTCGAAGTGTTCGATTCGCCGCTGCTCGGACGGTTGCTGTGCGATATCGATGACCACGCGGAACAGCACGCCCTGCTGCGAGCCGCGATCGACCCGGAACCGGCTCACTTCCTGCGCGACGGCGGCGTCATCGCCCCGGGCCATGACGCGGAACTCGATCGCCTGCGAGCCATTGCCGGGAATACCGACGGCTTCCTGGCCGAACTGGAGCAGCGCGAGCGCGAACGCAGCGGCATCGCCAGTCTCAAGCTCGGTTACAACCGTGTGCAGGGCTTCTTCATTGAGGTGGGCCGCGCCCAGGCCGATCGCGTGCCCGCCGACTATCTGCGGCGTCAAACCGTCAAATCAGCGGAGCGCTTCATCACGCCCGAACTCAAACAGTTCGAAGACCAGGTATTGGGCGCACGAGAACGCGCCCTCGGGCGTGAAAAGGAGTTGTATGACGCCCTGCTGAGCGGCCTCGCCGAGGCACTGGCGCCGCTGCAGCGCACCGCGGCGGCGATCGCGCTGGTTGACGCTTTGGCAGCCCTGGCCGAGCGCGCCAGCTCTCTTGGCTGGAGTCAGCCGATGCTGGTCGATGAGACCCGGGTGCTGATCGAGGGCGGACGCCATCCGGTGGTCGAGCGCTTCCTGGAAACGCCGTTCGTGCCCAATGATGTCTGGCTGCACGCCGGTCGCCGCATGCTGATCATCACGGGGCCGAACATGGGCGGCAAATCCACCTACATGCGGCAGGTCGCGCTCATCGTCGTGCTGGCGCACCTGGGCAGCTTCGTTCCGGCCGCACGCGCCGAGATCGGGCCGATCGATCGGATCTTTACGCGTATCGGTGCGGCCGACGATCTCGCCGGTGGCCGTTCGACCTTCATGGTTGAAATGACCGAGACCGCCAACATCCTTCACAACGCCAGTGCGCAGAGCCTGGTCCTGATGGACGAGATGGGGCGTGGCACCAGTACCTTCGACGGACTTTCGCTCGCCCGCACGATCGCAGAATTCATCGCCACGCGAGTGCGGGCCCTGACGCTGTTCGCGACCCATTACTTTGAGCTGACAGCGTTGGCGGATGAAATCGAAGGCTGCACCAACGTGCACCTGGATGCCACCGAGCACGGCGACTCGCTGGTGTTCCTGCACGCGGTCAGGGAAGGGCCTGCCAGTCGCAGCTACGGCCTGCAAGTGGCGCAGCTCGCCGGCGTACCGCGCGAGATCATAGCGGCGGCACGACGCACGCTCGCGCTGCTGGAAGCACGCAGTGCGCGCGCGGGACAGGGGAATTCACCGCAAGCCGAGTTGCCCTTCTCCGCGGCCCAGCCACCAACGGCCCCATCCGATCGGCGCGCTCGAGATCTGCTGGAACGGCTGGCGGCGCTTGATCCGGACGCGCTCACGCCGCGGGCGGCACTCGAGCTGATCTACGATCTGCATCGCCAGGCGCGCGACTGAACTTCTACTCGAGCTTCAGCTCCATGCGGACCTTGCCGTCGAGACCGCCGCCCGAGACCTGATTGACGAGGAATACCCGGTCGGATTTGAGTTCGGGATTACCGAGCACGGCACCCTGAACCGCCTGCGCCCGCGCCAGACCGAGCGCGTCCCGATCGGCCTGCGAAGGAGCAAACTGCGGCAGCAGCTGTTGCTGCAGCCACGCCAGCTTGTCGGCATCCGGTGGATATTCCGGGTCACTCTTGAACTGCGTGCGATACAGCGACACGAGCGCGAGCAATTGCGTGTCGGCCGCAGCGCTGGTTGAATCGGTCGTGGCGCTGGCGGCGTTCTTGGCCTTCGAAGATCGAGGCCGCGCGCCCCCGGCGCCTGAGAGATCAGCGGCCTGCAGCGCCTTGTCGAGCCCAAGGCGCTCGAGCGCGGCATCGTCATCGTCCGCCTGAGTGTGCAGCGGCACATTGAGCTTCAACTGCGGCCGCTCGACCAGCGCGCTCGCCAGCTGCGAGAGTTTCTGTGTCTGATCGGGTGCAAGCGTAGCTGCGCCGGCCGGGAAATCGACATAGGAGAGCTCGGGTCCACCCCCGAACAGCTTACCCAGTGCCGCAAATGGCGCGGTAACGACCTTCTCGAGCAGGTTGACGAACACCTTCCAAATAATTGGGCCGATACGAAACGTCGGGTCATCGAGGCTGCCGCCGACCGGCAACTCCAGATCAATGACGCCATTTCGATCCTTGAGCAGCGATACTGCCAGTTTGATCGGCAGCGGCACGGCCTGCTTGCTCTCGGTAGCCGCACCGAACTCAAGCTGGTCGACCACGATGTGGTGCTGGGCGTCGAGTTTGCGGTTCTCGACGTGGTACTGCATCGTGGTCGTGAGTTTCCCCTGCGCGATGTTGTAGCCCGCAAATTTTCCGGAATAGGGATTGAACGTCGGCAGCTCGATATTGCTGAAGGTCATGGCAATGTCGGTGAATGTGGCCGCGGAGAGCACATTCACTTTGCCCTTGATCGACACCGGAGCGTAGCGGTCGACACTGCCATCGAGCGAGACGGTCGCGCGCGAGGCGGGGTCGGAGGACAATCCGACGATCGATCCCTTGAGTCCGTAGATGGCCGTCGAAAAGGTTGGTTCCACGGAATGGTCGGTGAAATCTGCCACGCCATCCTGGATATCGATCCGCGCGATGCTCATCGGCATGCCAGGCTGCTTCGGCGGCGCAGCGACCGCCACCCTGGGCGGCGATGATGCCGCCTTCGACTTGCGCGCAGTGCTCCGGGCGGCAGGCGGCGGTGTCGGCGCAGCCGTCGCCGCTGTGACGGTTGCATCGATAGCGGGCTGTTCACCCGGTGCTGCCTGCGTGCGCGCGGGACGCAGGATCTGCGTCACGTTCAAGCCGCCCTTGGGACCGATGACTACGCGGGCGTGCGGGGCGCCCACGGCAATGTGCTCGATGTGCAGCGCATCCGGCGCCATTTGATAGCGTATGCCATCGATCTGAAGCGAGCGCCAGCTGACCAGGTCCTCGTTGAGTAAATTGTCGCGGGTCGCGAGATCGGCGACGCTGAGCCCCAGCGCCAGCTGCAACCTGGGCTGACCCCGTATTGGCGCGCCGACATAGATGATGTGGCCCTTTACGCCGAGCTTGCCGCGATAGATCGTCATATCGGTGGACTGCGCCACATAGGGCTGAAGCGCTGGCAGATCCAGGCCCGTGAGTGTCAGATCGAGCGCCGAATCCATCGACGAGAGCGTCACGCTGCCCTGGGTCTGCAATTGGCCGCCGTGACCAATCTGCATGTGCAGGTCTATCTTCAACGGCGCCGTGCCCGCGCTCGAGTAATTCGCCACCGTCAACCCGATTGCACCCAGCTGCGTCTTGAACGCAGGCTTGACGCTGCGATCCTCGAGCGCGATGTTCGCATCTTGCAGCTCAAGTTTTTCCAGCGCGATGTTCCAGCTCGGCGTTGCGGGCGCGGCGCCCGTTGCCGGCGCGTTCGCTGCCGCCGCTGCAGGGCTGGACGGTTTTGAAGGAGCTGCCAATTGCTGCAGATTCAGGCTGCCATCGGCATTGCGCCACAGCTGGATTGCTGCCCGTTGCAGCAGGATCTGGCCAACCGTCACGCGTCGGTCCGACAGTGACACGCGCGTGTCATTGACGTCGAGTTCGGGCAACGACACCCACGGCGTTGCGCCGGCGGCAACGGTCGGGGCACCAGCAACCCCTGCACCAGTTGCCGCGGTTGGATTAATTCCGAGTGAATGCACCTTGATGCTGGGTAAGGTGAGGGACAGCTCGGTGGCCGGCGTAGCGATGAACTGATAACTGCCCTGGATATCGAGACTGCCGCCGACGAGATCGAACGGCAACGCGTTTTGCAGATAGTCGGCAATGGTCAGCGCTTTCAACTGCGCGATCGTGAACTCGCCGGTCGAACCGAGCGGCTGCAGTGTGAATTGCCCAGCCCAGTCCAGCCGCTCGCCCGCCGCGCTCTGGGCGCTGAAGCGGTACTTGTTTTCGAAGTCACGCGCGGTCCGGAAATCCGTCAGGTCGAACTCAATCGGCCGCAGGGTGGTCGAGAACGGCTCGGCGCGGCTGCGATCCTCGAACTGCACACTGCCGCCGTGGACACCCAGTGACTTTATGCGCAGCGCCGGCAGCGATTGATCGCTCCCGGGTTTCGCAGCTGTCTCAGGAGTGGCCGGCGCCAGTTTGGCAAGATTCAGTTTGCCATCGCGATCAATGAGCGCATGCAGCTGTGGCTGCTCCAGCCGCACCTCGCTGAGCGTCCACGCCCGGTGTACCAGCGAGGCGGCCAGCGAAGCACCGACGCGCAGCAGATCGAAACTCGCGATCGGACTGTCGTTCGCCTCGGTGAGCGCGAACTGGTGCACTTCCACCGTGAAGGTGAAGGGATTGAACTTGATCTGGCCGATTGATGCGTGCCGCCCATCCATGTTCTTCTGCACGTAGCTAACGATGGCGTTGCGCGCCAGGTGAGGAACGAGCAGAAATCCGCCCAGGGTGTAGAGCAGCACCAGCGCTGCGATGATGATGAGCAGCCGGGCGTGCGTTCGCAGCCGCATTAAGCCCGAGTGCGATGCCGATCTAGGCTCCGAATCGTCCATGCTGGAGGAAACTCCCTGCTTCCTGTGCCACTCGCGCCGACAACAGCATCCCGGAATGGGTGACCGGCAGGCACAGCCGGTCCTTGGCGCCCGGCAACTCGGTCTCCGAGACCGCCACGGTGCCGTCATTGGCGTCCGGGAATGTTAGCAGCAATTGGCCAAGACCGACCGGCCGCGTACCGGCAATGATGCCGAGTTCCCGCGGCTGATCCCAGCGGCGGCGACCCGCTTGCACCAGTTCTTCGCAGGCCACTGGACCGAGCATTCTCTGACCCACCTGCCAGCGCGCGAGGCGACGCGCGACACTCGATCCTGCGCAAGGCGTGCCCAGAAATACCACGCGTCCCGGTTGTGCCATGGTGTAGCGCTGCAGAAAGCGCAGCACCACCAGACCTCCGAGGCTATGGCCCAGCAGATGTACCTGCGGCGCATCGATCCGCGCGATCAGCTGACGCAGCCCGGCGCACAGCGCGGACATTGGATCCCGCACTGAATGGTAGCCATACCCGTAAGTTCTGAATCCGTGCTGCGTGCGCAGGCGCCGCCGCAGCAGGGCGCCTTCGAAGCCAGGCATCCACAGCCCGTGTACATAGACGACGGCGGCGGATTCAGCGCCCAACGCGACGCCGTATCAGCTGCTCGGCGGGGGCGTGCGCACGCGGATGTGCAGCTCGCGCAACTGCGCCTCACTGACTTCTGTCGGGGCGTCGGTCAGCGGATCGGCCGCAGTCTGCGTCTTGGGAAATGCGATGACCTCGCGAATACTGTCGGCGCCCGCCATCAGCATCGCGAGCCGATCGAGACCGAAAGCGATGCCGCCATGCGGCGGGCAGCCGTACCGAAGCGCATCGAGCAGGAAGCCGAACTTGAGCCGCGCCTCCTCCGCGCTGATGCCGAGCAGCCCGAATACCGCCGACTGCATGTCTTCGCGGAAGATTCGCACCGACCCGCCGCCGATCTCCGAGCCGTTGAGCACCATATCGTAGGCGCGTGCCAGCGCCTGCCCGGGATCCGCGCGCAGCGCCTCCGGCTCGTCGTTGCGCGGCGAGGTAAACGGGTGATGCATGGCGGCCCAGCGCTTGCCGTCCGCATCCCACTCGAACATCGGGAAATCGACTACCCACAGCGGCTGCCAGCCGGGGCGGGAGAGCCCGCGGTCCTGCGCCACCTTCAGCCGCAACGCTCCCAGGGCATCGCTGACGACCTTGGACTTATCGGCGCCAAAGAAGATCAGATCGTTATCGGCGGCGCCGCAACGCGCGAGAATGCCCTCGATGGCGGCATCGTCCAGAAACTTGACGATCGGGGACTGCAGGCCTTCGCGTCCGAGCGCCCGTTGATTCACTTTGATATACGCCAGCCCCCGCGCGCCGTAGCGGGCCACGAAGGCGGTGTATTCATCGATCTCCTTGCGCGTGAGCGCGCCGCCAGCGGGCACGCGCAATGCCGCCACTCGACCGCCGGGATCCTGCGCGGGCGCCGCGAACACTTTGAAATCGCACGCGCTCACCAGATCCGCCACATCCACCAGTTCAAGGTCCACGCGCAGGTCTGGCTTATCCGAGCCGAAGCGGCGCATCGCCTCCTGATAGCTCATGCGGGGAAACGGCGACGGCAGCTGCACGCCGAGCACTTCGGCGAACAGCGTCCGCACCAGCTCCTCCATGAGCTGCATGATCTGATCCTGCGTCAGAAACGAGGTTTCGACGTCGAGCTGCGTGAACTCCGGTTGGCGATCGGCCCGCAGATCCTCGTCGCGAAAGCAGCGCACGATCTGATAGTAGCGATCCATGCCGGCCATCATCAGTAGTTGCTTGAAGATCTGCGGCGACTGCGGCAGCGCAAAGAATTTTCCCGGATGGGTCCGGCTTGGCACCAGGTAATCCCGCGCGCCCTCTGGGGTCGCCTTGGTCAGCATCGGCGTCTCGATATCGACGAACCCATGCGCATCCAGAAAACCACGCATCGAGCGCGTGATGCGATGGCGCTGCCGCAAGCGCTTGCTCATCACCTCTCGCCGCAGATCGATGTAGCGGTAGCGCAGCCGCACTTCTTCGTTGACCGTCTCATCGAGCTGGAACGGCAGCGGATCGGACCGATTGAGCAGCTCAAGCTCCGTGGCCACGATCTCAACGCGGCCGGATGCCAGATTGGCGTTGACCGTTCCCTCAGGGCGTTCGCGCACCAGGCCTTGCACGCGCACCACGAATTCATGGCGCAGTTTTTCGGCGATTTCGAATACCGCCCTCGCGCTCGGATTGAACACGATCTGCACCAGGCCTTCCCGGTCACGCAGATCCACAAATATCACCCCGCCGTGGTCGCGCCGGCGGTGTACCCAGCCGGCAACACTGACACTCTGGGATACCAGCTTCTCGTTTACCTGTCCGCAATAGTGGCTTCGCATAGCTTCTTCGTGCAATGGAATCGTCGTCGGATACGCGTCAGGGTGTGGGCGCCGGCGTGTGCTCCGGTACGCCATCGACCTTGAGCGCGCGCATGCTGCCCGTGGTGGTCGGGACGACCACACCCAGCGTCACGATCATTTTCATGGCCGAATCAATGCTGATATCCAGTTCGATCGCCTGGGAGCGCGGCACCAGCACGATGAAACCGGAGGTCGGGTTGGGTGTCGTCGGAATGAACACGCAGACGTTCGGTTCATCCCCCTGCGCGCTCGACAGGCGCAGGTCCGAGGCAGTCTGAAAGCCCACGCTCCAGGCACCCGCGCGCGGATATTCAATCAGCAGTACTTTTTTGAATGAGTTGCCGCTGTTCGACAGGATCGTGGTCGAGAAGCTTTTGACCCCGCCGTAGACCGCGCGGACGAACGGGATGCGGTTCATGAAGTCTTCCCAGGCGCGCACCAGGCTGCGTCCGATGATGTTCGTGACCAGCAGTCCCGTCGCCAGCAGCAGCAGCACTGCGAGCAGCGCGCCGAGCCCCGGAATGTGCACCCCGAGCAAGTTTTCCGGGCGCAGCGGACGCGGCAGCAGCTGATCCATCATGTCCAGGATGAAACGGACCACCAGCACCGTGGCGATGATGGGCAGCCACACCAGCAGCCCCGCGATCAGGTAGCGGCGCAAGATCAGCTTGACGACATCTCCGGTCAACGTCGTCCCCGCTTGCGGCTGCTCTTCGATTTGGCGGCGGGACGCTTAGGGGTCTTCTTGGCGCTGCGGCCGCTTCGGGACGCTGCGCGCTCCGGTGCCTTGTCGGCCTTCTTGCGTCCTTTGTCGGCGGCGCCGGATTCTCCCTTGGCATCGCCGGTGGAGGATTTGGCCGCAGCCGCAGAGTCGGTCCCACTGCCCTTGGCGTCCTTGCCATCAGCGGCACTCTTGCCATCCGCGGCATCCTTACCGTCCTTGCTGTCCTTGGCGCCTTTCGGCTCCGCAGGCGCCTCATCCTTTTCGGCGCCCGCCAGATTGCGCTTGCGCTCCTGGTCGGACTTGAAATCGGTTTCGTACCAGCCGGATCCCTTGAGCCGGAACACGGGCGCCGAGATCAGCTTTTGCAGCGCATTCTTCCCGCATGAAGGGCATTTCTTGAGTTTCGCGTCACTGATCTTCTGCATGACCTCGAGGTAGTAACGGCATTGACTGCACTCGTATTCGTAGATCGGCATGGCTCTGGCTGCTGCGATTGGGGAATGAACGGCTGATTATAGACGGCAGTGGCGCTGGTATAGCTGCCAGAAGGCCGCGGCCGCGTGCGGCAGGTTGCGTTGCCAGTCCTCGGCCGCCGAGCCATCTGCCCCATCGGTGACATATTTGACGCAGCCGAATGCGGCGCCCTCGAGATGGCAGACCTTTGCCAGAGCGTAGGCCTCCATATCGATCACCTCGCAATGCAATTTGGCCACCCCCGTCTGAAAGGAGTCCCCACTGCCACACAAGGCCGGTGGCAGCTCCTCGAACACGGCCGGAAATTCGATCCGGGCGGGGATCTGCTCGAAAGGGGTCACGCCCAGCGGGTAGCCGATGCCGCTGACATCCATGTCCCGCTGCACGAACTCCCGGCAAGCCATCAGGCTTCCGGTCTTGAGGATATGACTGCCCGCGGTGCCGAAATTGAGCACCAGGGGCATCGCCAGGCCTTCGTGGCGGCGGTCTCGCAGCGCCCGCATCAGTGCCAGCGCGGCATTCACCTTGCCGAGCCCGGTGTACAGTACCGGCACACCGGCCCGCTCGAACAAACCCTGCCCCTCTACCTCAAGCGCCATGACGACCAGCGTCGAACGACGCTCAGTCATAGCGAATGACAGTCCGCAGCGTCATCTCACTCCGCTTGAATTCACCGGCGAGGCCCAGATCGATCAGCGCCGCAAACCCGCCTACCTCGTAGCCCGCGGCATGCGCCAGGCGCGCGGCGGCATCCATGGTGCCCCCGGTCGCGACCACATCATCGATCAGCAGCAAGCGGCCGCTGCCGCGCTGCAGCTCCAGCACGCCGCTGCCGTATTCGAGCGCATAGTCGACCGCCTCGACCGGAGGCGGCAGCTTGCCGGCCTTTCGTATGGCCACGAATCCCTTGCCGCGCCGCGCAGCCAGTCCCGCCGCCAGAATGAAGCCGCGCGACTCGATGCCGGCGACTGCATCGGTCGCATTCCACTCCGGCTCCCCGAACAGGCCGTCGAGCGCATCCAGCGTCGCCGCGAATTGCGAGCGCAGCAGCGGCGTGAAATCACGAAACAAAATGCCCGCTCGCGGAAAATCGGGCACTTCGACTATGTGGCGCTTGAGATCGTGCATACCACCTCCCGCCACCAGCTTAGCAGCCGCAGTTAGCAGCCGCAGCTTGCGCGATCAGGAACCGACCGCGCGCATCCGCCGCTTCTTGTCGAACACCAGCTCCGAGCCACGCACGCTGACTCGCACCCGATCGCCCGGCACCAGCTCGTTGCGAAGGATGCGTTGCGCCAGCGGATTCTCGATCTGCTGCTGAATCGCGCGCCTGAGCGGCCGCGCACCATACACCGGATCGAAGCCCGCCTCGCCAATCAGATCGCGCGCCTTGTCGTCCAGTTCCAGTTCCATGTCGCGCTCGAGCAGCCGCCGGCGCAGGTAGTCGATCTGGATCTCGACGATCGCACGGATCTGCTCGGTTCCCAGCGGATGGAACACCACGATGTCGTCGACGCGGTTGATGAACTCGGGCCGGAAATGCTGCTGCACCGATTCCATGACAGCATTCTTCATGCGCTGGTAGTTGCCTTCGCCGGCAAGTTCCTGGATGGCCTGCGAACCGAGATTCGAGGTCATGATGATCACGGTGTTGCGGAAGTCCACGGTGCGGCCCTGGCCGTCGGTCAGCCGGCCGTCGTCCAGCACCTGCAGCAGCACGTTGAACACGTCCTGGTGTGCCTTTTCGACTTCATCCAGCAGCAGCACGGCGTAGGGACGGCGGCGGATCGCTTCGGTGAGATAGCCGCCCTCCTCATAGCCAACGTAGCCCGGCGGGGCGCCAATCAATCGGGCCACCGAGTGCTTCTCCATGAACTCGGACATATCGATCCGGACCATGGCCTCTTCGGTGTCGAACAGAAATTCCGCCAACGCCTTGCACAGTTCGGTCTTGCCGACGCCCGTGGGTCCCAGGAACAGGAACGAGCCGTTCGGACGGCGTGGATCGGCCAGTCCGGCGCGCGCGCGGCGGATGGCATTGGAGACGATGCGGACCGCCTCATCCTGCCCGACCACGCGCTTCTCGAGCGCCTCCTCCATGCGCAGCAGCTTGTCCTTCTCGCCCTCGAGCATCTTGGAGACCGGGATACCGGTCCACTTCGACACCACGGTGGCGATCTCCTCCTCGGTGACGTTGTTGCGCACCAGCTGCGGCGTCGTTTGTTCGGCGCGCTGAGCCTGCGCCAGCTGCTTCTCCAGTTCGGGAATCTTGCCGTACTGCAATTCGGCCATGCGCGCCAGATCGCTTGCGCGCCGCGCCTGCTCGAGATCCAGCCGTGTGCGTTCGAGAGCCTCCTTGATCTGCGCCGCACCCTGCAGCGATGCCTTCTCGGCCTTCCAGACTTCTTCGAGATCGGCGTATTCCTTCTCGAGCCCCGAGAGGGTTTCGCGCAGCGTGGTCAGGCGCGCCCGTGAGGCCTGATCCCCTTCTTTCTTGAGCGCTTCCTGCTCGATCTTGAGCTGAATGATCCGGCGCTCGAGCCGGTCCAGCACTTCGGGCTTGGAGTCGATCTCCATGCGGATACGGGCGGCGGCCTCGTCGATCAGGTCGATGGCCTTGTCGGGAAGCTGGCGATTGGTGATGTAGCGGTGTGAGAGCGTCGCGGCCGCCACGATCGCCGGATCAGTGATCTCGACCTTGTGGTGCACTTCATAGCGCTCCTTGAGGCCGCGCAGGATGGCGATCGTGTCCTCGACCGATGGCTCATCCACCAGCACGGTCTGAAAGCGCCGTTCGAGTGCGGCGTCCTTCTCTATGTACTTGCGATACTCATCGAGGGTCGTGGCGCCCACGCAGTGCAGTTCGCCACGCGCCAATGCGGGTTTGAGCATATTGCCGGCGTCCATCGAGCCCTCGGCGCGCCCGGCGCCGACCATGGTGTGCAGCTCATCGATGAACAGGATCACCTGGCCCTCCTGCTTGCCCAGATCCTTGAGCACGCTCTTGAGGCGCTCTTCGAATTCGCCGCGGAATTTCGCTCCGGCGATGAGCGAACCCATGTCGAGCGCCAGGATGCGCTTGTTCTTGAGGCCTTCGGGCACCTCGCCATTGACGATGCGCTGCGCAAGCCCCTCGACGATGGCGGTCTTGCCGACGCCGGGCTCGCCGATGAGCACCGGATTGTTCTTGGTACGACGCTGCAGAACCTGCACCGTGCGGCGGATCTCATCGTCGCGCCCGATCACAGGATCGAGCTTGCCGCTGCGCGCCCGCGCGGTCAGATCGACGGTGTACTTCTCCAGCGCCCCCCGGTTCTCTTCGGCCGCCGCGTCATCGACCTTTTCTCCGCCGCGCACCTCATCAATGGCCTTCTCGAGCGCGGCGCGCGTAGCGCGCGCATCCTTGAGCGCCTTGGCGACCGCACCGCGATCCTCGAAGGCTGCCAGTACGAACAGTTCGCTGGAGATGAATTGATCACCGCGCTTTTGCGCGAGCTTGTCGGTGACGTTCAGCAGCCGCCCCAGGTCGTTCGAAACCTGCACATCGCCGCCGGTGCCTTCGACCTTGGGCAGCCCGTCCAGTATCGCGCTCAACGCGCTGCGCAGCTTGGCGGCATCCACTCCCGCCTTGAGCAGCAGGGGCTTCACCCCGCTGCCGTCGGCATCGATCATGGCCAGCAGCAGATGGGCGGGTTCAATGAATTGATTGTCGCGGCCTACGGCCAGCGACTGCGCGTCAGACAGTGCCGCTTGAAAACGACTTGTCAGTTTGTCCATTCGCATGGGGAAGTACCTGCGGTCGAGCTATGTGCTTTGCACCATATCTGGGGCCCGTCCCAATCAAATTCAAGCCAGCCAGCGCTCCGCCGCGGCAATTACCGCCACCCCGCAACCGATCAGCAACACCTGCGTCACCCCCGCTCGTGGGTCCACCCGACGGTGCAGGCTGGGGATCAGGTCGGCCACCGCCACGTAGATCAACGACGCCGCGGCCACTGAAATCGCATAGGGCAGCACATCGAGCGTGCTGCGCAGGGCGACATAGCCCAGCAGCCCGCCGATTATGGAGGTGAGGCTGCTGGCCGCGTTGAACCACAGGGCCCGTTTGGGACTCATGCCCGCGTGCAGCAACACCGCCAGATCGCCCAGTTCCTGCGGAATCTCGTGTGCCGTGATCGCCAGTGTCGTCACCACACCGAGTTTCGTGTCGGTCAGGAACGCCGCGGCAATCAGCACGCCGTCGAAGGCGTTATGCACGCCATCCCCGAACAGGACGATCCAGCCGGCGGCACGGTCCCGGTGGCTTTCATGCGGCGAGTGGGTCTCGCAGGTCTCGGCATGACAATGGCGCCACAGCACGAATTTCTCGAGCACAAAGAACAGCGCGATACCGGCCAGCACCGCGGTTCCGATGGCCTGAATGCGCTGCGGACCGACGCTCTCGATGGCTTCGGGCAGCAGCCCGATGAGCGCTGCGGCGAGCATGGCGCCGGTAGCGAAACTGATCAGGTGCGGCAGCAGCCAGGTTCGGCGCGATTCCGGCAGCAGCAGGAACAGGCTCGCCAGCGCCGCGCTCAGCGCGCCGCCGAAGAAAGTCGCCAAAAGAATCCAGCCCAGCATCAACCGGACTCTAACATCGCGCCGCCTCCCGCCAGATCAGGGCCGCCATACGTCCGGTGCTGCCGTCGCGGCGGTAGGAATAGAAACGCTGCGGCTCGGCATAGGTGCAGCCCGCATCGGCGTAAACCGAGCTGACGCCAGCGGCCGCAAGCCGGCCCCGTGCCAGCATCTGCAGATCGCATTGCCAGCGCCCGCGATCATTGGCGGTAAAGGCCGCTGCGGCAGCGGGCGAGCGCGCCGTAAAGGCCTCGCGCACCTCTGGGCCCACCTCAAAGTGACGGCTCGAGATGGCCGGGCCAATCCAGGCCTGCAGCGGAGCATGGCTGGCCAGGGCCGCTGCGGTCGCCTCCAGTACGCCGGCCGCGAGGCCGCGCCAACCTGCGTGCGCCACGGCCACGGCGCTGCCATCACGGGCCGCGAACAGCACCGGGAGGCAGTCGGCCACCAGCACCGCGAGCACTCTGCCGGCCTGCCGGCTGAGCGCCGCGTCGCCGCGCGGCGGCCCCAGCGCCGCGCCCGTCAGAGAAGCCTGGTCAGCGTCCACCACCTGCGTTTGGTGGACCTGCTCGAGCCACAGCGGCTCCTGCGGCAGCTGGTGTGCCTGGCACAACTGTCGACGGTTCTGCCTCACCGCTTCCGGATCGTCGCCGACATGCCCCCCGAGGTTGAATGACTCATAAGGGGCGCGGCTCACGCCAGCGCTGCGCAGCGTGAAGAGTGCGCGCACGCCCGCGATGGCAGGCCACTGCGGCAAGATCGTATGGGTCGTCACGGTCCGACTTCCGCGCGCAGCAGCTGCAGCAGGGCCTGGAAATCAGTCGGTGGCGGCGCTTCGAAGCTCAATGCCCGGCGGCTCATCGGGTGCTTGAGCCGCAGACGCTGCGCGTGCAGGGCCTGTCGCCGAAATGACTGCAGCGCAGCCCTCACGGCTTCCGAGGCGCCGGCCGGTTGCCGCATGCGCCCGCCATAGACCGGATCGCCGATGACTGGCAGCCCCACGTGCGCCAGGTGCACCCGGATCTGGTGTGTGCGCCCGGTTTCCAGTTGCACGCGCAGCAGGGTAAAGGCGCCCAGCCGTTCCTCGATCCGATAGTGCGTCACCGCCTCGCGCCCATCACTTCTGACCGCCATGCGCGTGCGCGCGGTGCGGTGCCGGCCGATCGGCTCCTCGATCCGGCCACCCCCGGTTGGCACCCCCGCGCACAGCGCCAGGTATTCCCGGCCCACCTCGCGGGCGGCCAGGGCCGTCACCAGGCGTGTATGCGACTCTGGAGTGCGCGCCACCATGAGCAGGCCGCTGGTGTCCTTGTCGAGCCGATGCACCAGCCCGGCGCGCGGCACGCGCGCGAGGCTTGAATCGTAGGCCAGCAGCGCATTCTGCAGGGTGTGTTCGCGATTGCCGGCGCCTGGATGTACCACGAGACCGGGCGGCTTGTTGAGCACCAGCAGGGCCGTATCCTCGTGGACGATATCCAGCGGCAGGGCCTCGGCCGACACCGTGGTGTCGATGGGAAACTCCGCCCGCACCACCAGCCGCTCGCCACCCTGGACCCGGTCGCGGGCCCGTATCGCACGGCCGTCGATGCTGACCGCCCCCGCGCGGATCCAGCGCTGCAATCGGGCCCTGGAATACTGGGGAAGCGCGGCTGCCAACGCCTGATCGAGGCGCATGCCGGCTGCAGCCGGGGGCAGGTCAAGCTCGTGGATCTGGAACTCCGGGGCCACAGGTAGGGTCAGCTATACTCGCGCACTTTCCACCGGGGTCCGATCTTGAGTTCCATCGCCAGCACCGCGCCCGCCTCCCTGAGCACCGCACGTTTGTGGGCGGTACTGCTGCTCGCCATTCTGGCGCTGCTGGGCGGTTGCCACAGCCGCCAGGCCAAGAATCTCAAGAAGGCCACGGCGCAGTCGCTGTACGCCAACGCCCACAAGGCGATGAACAACAACGACTTCGAGTATGCCATCAAGCAGTACGAGGCATTGACCTCCCGCTTCCCCTTCACCGACGAAGCCCGGCAGGCGCGGCTGGATCTGATCTACGTCTACTACCGCAAGGGCGAAAAGGAGTCGGCAACCGACGCTGCGGATCAGTTCCTGCGCGAGAATCCGACGCACCCGCGCATCGATTACGCCTGGTATATGAAGGGCATGATCGACTTCGAGCGCACCCCCTACGCGATCGAGCGTTGGTTCGGCGTCGACATGGCGCGGCGGCCTCCCGCCTCGGCATTGAAATCCATCGCGGCCTTCAACACCGTGGTGACGCAGTTCCCCAAGAGCGACTACGCGCAGGATGCGTTTAAACGCCTCGTTTATCTGCGCAACCGCCTGGCCGAATACGAAGTCAACGTCGCGCGCTACTACGTCAAGCGCGGCGCCTACCTGGCCGCGGCGCAGCGCGCGCAGGGCGTCATCGACCAGTACGACGGCGCGCCGGCTGAGCGCACCGCCGTGGCGCTGCTGCTCGAGTGCTATCAAAAACTCGGCTTCACCGACCTGGCCGCCAATGTGCAGCGCGTTTACGCGGCCAACTACACCGGCAACCCCCGCTACGCGGTCTCCTCGGCCCACCACTGGTGGGTTTTCTGGCGCGATACCGGCTGAACCGGGCTAGCGTCGGTAGCCGTTGGTGATCGGATAACGCCAGTCGCGGCCGAAGGCTCGTGCACTGACGCGCACGCCCGGCGGGGCCTGCCGCCGTTTGTACTCCGCGCGCTTGACCATATCGAGCACTCGCGCCACCACGGCCCGGTCGAATCCCCGCTCGCAGATCTCTTCGACCGACAGATCGTCCTCGATGAACGCCTCGAGGATGGGGTCGAGAATCTCGTACGGCGGCAGTGAGTCGGTGTCTTTTTGATCCGGCCGCAGTTCCGCGGTCGGTTCACGCGTGATGACGCGTTCGGGTATCGCCGGCGAGACGGTATTGCGGTAGCGCGCCAGGCGGTATACGAGCTGCTTGCTGCAATCCTTGATGGGAGCGAAGCCGCCGGCCATGTCCCCGTAGAGGGTCGCATAGCCCACCGCCATCTCGCTCTTATTGCCTGTCGTCAGCAGCATGCGGCCGGTCTTGTTCGAGATCGCCATCAGCAGCACACCACGGCATCGCGCCTGGATGTTTTCTTCGGTGGCATCCGGCGCGCGTCCGGCAAATTCTTCCTTGAGCGCATCGAGCGTGGCGGCAAACATGTTCTCGATGGAAATCGTACTCAGCGACACCCCGAGTGTCCTGGCCTGCTGCGCTGCATCTTCGCGACTCATCTCGGAGGTGTAGCGTGATGGCATCATGACCACGTGCACGCGCTCCGCGCCCAGCGCATCCACGGCCAGTGCGAGTGTCAGCGCCGAGTCGACGCCGCCCGACAGGCCGATGACGGCGCCGTTGAACTTGTGTTTGTTGACGTAGTCGCGCACGCCCAGCACCAGTACGCGGTAGACGATTTGATCGTCGGGCCATTCAGGCTCGATGCGCCCCGGTATCGGCGCAAGTTTGTCGTCTTGACGTTCGAACTCGACACAGTAAAGCCCCTCTTCGAGTGGCGGCGCGCGCATGGCCAGCCGCCCCTGTGCGTCGACGACGAAGGAATTGCCGTCGAACACCAGTTCATCCTGGCCGCCGATCAGATTGACGTAGACCGCAGGCAGGCCGGTTTCGTGCACCCGCTGACCCAGCACGAGTTCGCGTTCGCGCTGCTTGTGAATCTCATAGGGCGACGCGTTGATGATCAGCAGAATCTCCGCGCCGTTGGCCTCGGCATCGGACGCCGGTACGGGCTCCCAGGCATCCTCGCAGACCAGCAGTCCCAGCCTGATGCCATCGAAGTCGACCACGGTTGCTTCCGTGCCCGCCGTGAAATAGCGCTTTTCGTCGAATACCTTGTAGTTTGGCAGGCAAGACTTGCGGTGCCGCGCCAGTATCTGACCGCCGCGAATCAGACAGGCGGAATTATAGATGTAGCCCTGTGAGTACTCCGGAAAGCCGATGAGGATGCCGATCTCGGGCACGGCGGTTTTCAGTTCGTCGAGCGCCAGGGCGATCTGGTGGCGCAAGCCGCGATGGAACAGCAGGTCCTCGGGCGGGTAGCCCGAGAGCGTCAACTCCGGAAACATCACCAGATCCGCGCCAAGCTCCGTATGCGCACGACGCGCCTCGGCGATCACGCGCTCGAGATTGCCGCGCACGTCGCCGACCAGCAGATTGACCTGCGCCAGCGCGATTTTCAATCGATCGGTGGATGCCACCGGCGCTCCAGGCGCGGTCCGGGTTGCTCCGCGTCGCTCAACGATGCCTCGCCGACTTACGCTTCTGGCCGCCGGCGCGCCGCACCGGCCGCGCTCGATTCGCCGTGGTGCGTTTCGCCGGTGCTGTGCGCTTTGCCGTGGCATTGCGCTTCGCTGGTGTAGTGCGTTTTGGCGGTGCGGTGCGCTTCGCCGGCGCCTTGCGCTTTGTGGGCGCCTTGCGCTTTGTGGGCGCCTTGCGCTTCGCGGGGGCCGCTGTTCTGGCGGCAGCCGCCGGTTCGAGTGTCGTCTTGCGCCTCGCGAGGGTCGCACGACGCCTGGACAACAGCTGCGACATGGCGCTCCCCAGCTCCGCCGGCGACTTGACCGTGCGCACACCAGCTGCCTCGAGCGCGCGGTACTTATCCGCTGCCGTGCCCTTGCCTCCCGCGATGACCGCGCCGGCGTGACCCATGCGCTTGCCCGCTGGCGCCGTAACGCCGGCGATGTAGGCGACGACGGGCTTGGTGACGTACTGCCGGATGTGATTCGCCGCGGCCTCTTCGTCGCTGCCGCCGATCTCGCCGACCATAATGATGCCCTCGGTCTGAGGGTCGCGTTCGAACAGTTCAATGACGTCGATGAAATTCATACCGCGAACCGGATCGCCACCGATGCCCACGCAGGTGCTCTGCCCGAGCCCCTCATTGGTGGTCTGAAACACCGCCTCGTAAGTGAGCGTGCCCGAACGCGAGACGATGCCCACGGCGCCCTTCTTGTGAATGAACCCGGGCATGATGCCGATCTTGCATTCCCCGGGAGTAATGATCCCCGGGCAATTTGGACCAATCAGGCGTGTCGGCGAGCCGCTCAGCGCCGCCTTCACCTTCACCATGTCGTTGACCGGCAGACCTTCTGTGATACAGACCACCAGTTCGATACCGGCATCGATGGCTTCGAGGATGGAGTCGGCCGCGTAGGCGGCGGGGACATAAATCATGCTGGCGGTTGCGCCGGTTGCGTTCACCGCATCGCGCACGGTATCGAACACCGGCAGCTCAAGATGACGCTCGCCACCGCGCCCGGGCGTGACTCCACCAACGAGCTTGGTGCCGTAGGCGAGGCACTGCTCGGAGTGAAAGGTACCCTGCTTGCCGGTGAAGCCCTGGCAGATCACTTTGGTGCGGGCGTTGACCAGGACGCTCATCGGGAAGTCCTCGCTGCGGCCACCACCTTTTTCGCCGCGTCGGTGAGATCGGCGGCAGCAATGATCGCGAGCCCGCTCTGCGCGAGCCGTTCGCGTGCTACTTCCGCGTTGGTGCCCTCGAGACGAACCACGACCGGCACATCGACGCCCACGTTCTTGACGGCATTGACGATGCCGTCGGCAATCAGGTCGCAGCGCACGATGCCGCCAAATATATTCACCAGGATTGCCCGGACGTTGGCGTTGGAGAGTATGAGTTCGAAGGCCGCGGTGACACGTTCGCTGGTCGCACCGCCGCCTACATCCAGGAAATTGGCCGGCTTGCCGCCGTGCAATTTGATCAGGTCCATGGTCGCCATGGCGAGTCCGGCGCCATTGACCATGCAGGCAATATCGCCATCGAGCGACACATAGTTCAGATCGTGCTCGCTGGCGCGACGCTCCATCGGGTCTTCCTGTCCGGCATCGCGCAGCACCGCCATCTCCTTCTGGCGAAACAGCGCGTTCGCATCGATGTCGAGCTTGCAGTCGAGTGCCACGAGCGCACCACTCTTGGTAACAATCAGCGGGTTGATCTCGATCAGGCTCGCATCGCGCTCCTGGTAGAGCCGGTACAGCGCCAGCACGATGGCCTGGAATTGCTCGATCTGCTTGCCCTTGAGGCCGATGCCGAAGGCGAGCTGCTTGCACTCGAAGGGCTGCAATCCAGTGGCCGGATGCACGGTGGTCGACAGAATACGCTCCGGGGTGTGCTCCGCGACCTCTTCGATATCCATCCCGCCCGCGGCCGAGGCGACGACCGCAATGCGGCTTCGTTCCCGATTGAGCGTCAGGCTCAGATACAGCTCACGATCGATCTCGGAGCCTGCTTCGACATATACGTGTTCGATCGGCAATCCTGCGGCGCCGGTCTGCTTGGTGATGAGTCGCTGGCCCAGCATTGCGGCCGCGGCGGTGCGCACCGCACCTGTGTCGCGCACCACTTTGACGCCACCTGCCTTGCCCCGACCGCCCGCATGCACCTGCGCCTTGACGACCCAGACCTTGCCGCCCAGAGCCTGCGCTGCCGCGAGCGCCTCGTCGGCGCTATCGGCGACGCGCCCTTCGGGCACGGGCACGCCGTAGCTTGCCAGGATTTTCTTCGACTGATACTCGTGCAGATTCATCCGCGATCATCCAGAGGCAGGGTGTTATTGATGAATATCATGGCATCGCCTTCGCGGCTTCGTCTATCGAAAACGGCGCCCGGGTCGAAACGACGCAGAGCAGCGGCAAATTCTTTTGCGATCAGCCGCCCAAATCCTGGAGGCGTGCCAGCGGTCCGATGAATTTCTCGTAATGCCGCCAGCGTTGCACGGAAGTGTCGTAGATCTTCTGGCGTACCTGCCAGGTACTGGCAGTCGCTACGCCGCGATCGGTCTTGTGAAAGTCCAGGCAACGGTCATCCCACGGCAGACCGATGAACTCCAGGATTCTGGCGGTCCAGGCGGCCTGATCCGCAACCAATCCCTCGTAGGGGACATCCAGAATGGAACCGGGCGGCAACACCTGGCGCCAATGGCCCATGAGCCGATGATGCTGTTGGTAGTAATGCGCCAGATCGGATAGGTCGAGGCTGTAGGCAAGCGCGGGACTGAATTGCTGGAAGTAGCAGGAAAGGCAGGTATCGATTGGATTGCGCCTCATATAGACGATGCGCGCGTTGGGGAATACCGAGTGAATCAGACCCAGGTAGTCCGCGTTTACGAGCGCCTTATCGACAACGTGCACAGCATCGCCCGATTGCTCCGCCAGCACCCGCAGATAGTCTTCAGCAAGTTTGGTCCTCAACGCCCCGTCGATCGGCCCGCTACGTATTGCAGCTTCGTGCTTGCGGCCCGCGTTACTCCAGAATCCGAGTTCCCCCGCGCCCGTGACCGCCGGGTGAGAGGCGATGATCTGCTCAGCGAGCGTCGAGCCGGAACGCAGCATGCCGACGACGAACACAGGCCGTCGCGAATCTGAACCGGTATTTGGCAGTGCCATGATGCTTTCGCGAGTTTGGACCCGGATCATGTCGTCAACGAAGTGCTCATGCGCCTCGCGACGGTAGGGTTCGGAAATGCTCCTGGCAAGATCATTGGCCTGCTGATAGCTGGCAAATGCGCGGGCATATTGGCCGAGGTCGTCGTGATACTTTCCGATCGAGAATCGAAGCGCAGCTTCCTCGGTTGGCGGGATCCCGCTGTCGGCGATCTCCAATGCTCGCGTGAACCAGGGACCATCGGAGACGCTCATTTTCCGAAGCATGGCTAACGCCGCCCAGACGCCGGGCATGCTCGGATCGATTGCCAGCGCGCGCCTGAACCAGGACTCGGCGTCGGCGAAATGGCCGTCCATCCTGGCGACTTCGCCCATGCCGGCCATCGCATCGGTGTTCTTGGGAGCGATCTTCAGCGCCTTGCCACATTGAATCTCCGCTTCGCGGAGGCGTCCCTGGAAGGCGAGTGTCACGCCCAGAAGGCTGCGCGCATCCGCATGGCTGGGTTTAATCTTGAGAAGCCTGCGCAGCGTTCCCTCGGCTTCCGGATACAGCCCCTTCCACTGCCGAATGACGGCCAGGCTGTACAGTGCATCGGGAAACTCCGGTCGCAACTTGATGGCGCGTCGCAGATAGTCTTCCGCCTCGTAGAACCGATTGAGTTTGCACAGCGTTGCTCCGATGTTGTTCAGCGCATCGGCGTTGCGCGGCTTCAGCTCGGCCAGCTTCTCATACAGACTCAACGCCTCCGCATACTCTCCACGGGCAAAGCAAGCGTTCCCCCGCACAAGAAGCTGCCTGGTGCTCCCCGAGCCGCCGTGTTCGGCATCGACGTCTTGGGATTCGGGAACGGCTGCCGCGCCATTGGAATTCGTGAGCAAATGCATCACCAGGGCATCGGTGATTGCATCGGCCACCTGCTTATCGACGCCTCTTTCCAGAAGCCGCCACTTGAAGGAATTAGCGAGTTTGGCGCGCTTGTAGAAGTTCAATTCCAGCACGCGGACAGTTCGCTCCGCTCGCTCGAGGAAACCTTTCAAAGCGCCGGCTAGGTCCTTTCCGCCTTCCACCATAAGTGTGGCCGTGGCTTTCGGCTCGAGTTCGTCGGCCAGCGACGCGCCTGCTGCTGCCGCCTGGCTTGCGCTGAACCATTGAAGCACTGACATTCGTTTTCGCGTTTATCTCGATCGCACGACCGCAATCCCGAACGAGATGGTACAGAATCTTCGAATGCTTGGATCCCGATATTCTAATCCGAAGTGAAAGTCATCACACTTTAACGCTCGCCATCGGCTCGCGAGCGGGCTGCCCTGATTGACTACTTCACTTGACGCTGTATCCGCGCGCCTCGAGACACGCCGTGAGAGCGCGCTGGTACTGGTCGCGGTTGCCCGCAGGCGAGCCAGCCTGAGGTGGACCGCCGCCGGACTGGGTGGGGTCGAAACCGGTCTGGCCCTTTGCCCAGCTGTGGCATTCATACCGATCCGCAGATTGCTGCTCCGGTGCCTGTCCGTTGCGCGGGTAGACGAAGAAGTCATCGCCGCCCGGAGGGGGCTGCGCAGGGGGCGCCGCGCCCGGTTCATCGGCACCGGCCGGGGGCGGAGCCACCACGTACTCATTCATGTCCGGGCGCCACTGATAGTAGACGTCATCGGCGTAGTAGTACGGCACACCGCCGAACCATACAGTCGAGTAGAACGGCGGCAACGCTGTTACATAGAGCCCGATCGGGGGACGCGTGACGACGAAACCGTAGGGCCCAGGCGCATACCAGATACCCGCATTGAAATAGAAGCGGCTGCCGCCGTACACGTAGGGCCTATAACCACCCGGCAGCGTCCGGAAAACCTGACCGCGCGGCGGATAGTAGTGTCCGTGACCATAGCGATTATCGAGCACCTGGCCGTGCCCATCGCGAGCGAACTGGGCGTTAGGACGCCCGCGATCGTCTGCAAAACTCGTCGCAATACCCGCCAGAGCGAGCATCCACAGTCCCGAAATGACGATCCACTTCCGAGTAGTCCGATTTACCTTCATTTAAATAGCGCTCCTCAAACGCGAAGACGCTCAGGCGGTGGTATAGCCGCGAGCATCCAGACAGGCACTGATGGCGCGCCGATAGTTCGCGGCGCCCTGCGACACACCGGCAGCGTTGCGATCGAGTCGAGCCTGCTCCGCATTGGCCTGTGCCTGGGAATTCGCATCGCTGGCCGAGCCGACGACGGCCCCGGTGATGCCACCCAGCACCAGCCCGGCACCCGCATCGCGGGGACCTGCAATGGCCGCGCCGAGTATCGCGCCGGCGATGGCGCCAACGGCCGTACCGGCGCCGGGCGGGGCGGCGGGCTCTACGACCACCCTCTGACCAGGCTGCAAGCCGGGCCGGCTGGGGTCGTAGCCTGACTGCTGCACCGCCCAGACATGGCAATCATAACGATCACGCTCGAGCTGATCCGGGGACTGGCCCCTGGCCGGATAGACCATGATGGGCGGCGGCGGGGGCTGAGCCTGGACGACCGCTCGGGGTGGCGGGGGAGCAACACAGCCGAGCAGGAGCGCCGAGAGCGCCAAAGCGGACCCGGTCCGCAGATTAAGTAATGGAGTACGCATATGCTTCATTGAAACGACCCAGCCCTTTGGAAGGTTGACAGCCCCGGACTGAATTAGGCCTGAACTGCACTATAGAGTGCGGCCCGCCGCCACAGTTTCAATTCGAGATTAACGACTTTTCATGAGCGCAGCGCCTCCGCAGACCGTCGCGTCCCCCACCCCGGCGACGCCTCTTATTCGCCCCCCACCTATTCAGACCGGTGTCGCGCAGGACGCGGCCTCGCTCGATCTGGTGTGGCGCGTCGTTGCGCTCGCGAATCTGTACCGCCTGCTGCTGCCGCCGGTGCTGTTCACCGTCTACCTTTTTACCCGACCCAGTCCCAGTGTGGGCGGTACCAACCCGCAGCTCTTTCAAATCGTGTGTGTCGTCTATTGGGTGCTGGGTGGGTTGTTCGCATTCGGTGGTCGTGGCCACTGGCCCAGCCGGCGCATCATGGTGGTCGCACACACCCTGCTCGACTCGACCGCGGTTGCGGTGCTGCTCTATTGCAGCGGCGGAGCGGGCAGCGGCCTGGGAATCCTGCTGGTCATACCGGTAGGTGCCATGGCGCTGCTGGCCGAAGGCCGCACTGCCTTTGCCAATGCGGCCATCGCGGCGCTCGCCATCCTGGTGCAGCAGATCTTTTCAGCGGCGTTCGGCAGCGCGCCGACCACGGACTACCCGCTCGCCGGTATGCAAGGCGGGGTGATATTCCTGGTTGCGCTGCTGGCATGGCCCGTTTCCGCGCGTCTGCGCGAGAGCGAAGCCCTGGTACGGCGCGCGGCGCTCGACCTGGCGAATCTGGCGCAGGTCTCGCAATACATCGTGCAGCACCTGCGCGAGAGCATTCTGGTGGTGGATCCGGACGATTACATCCGCCTCATCAACGAATCTGCGGCACAAGTTCTGGGTGAGGCCAACGCGGTCCCCGGCGCGCTGCTCGGTGAGGTCAGCCCGCGGCTTCTTTACCTGCTATCGACTTGGCGCACCGATGATCTGATGGAGCCGGACGGGGACTCGCAAACCATGCTGGCTGCCGACGGCGCGCGCCTGATCAGACCCCACTTTGCCCCACTGGGAGACACCAATCCTTCCCCGGTGATCGTATTTCTGGAGGACACCGGCGAGATCGCCGCCAAGGTGCAGCAGACCAAGCTGGCAGCCCTCGGACGCCTTTCCGCCAGCATCGCTCATGAGATCCGCAACCCGGTGGGCGCCATGAGTCACGCGGCCCAGTTACTGGCCGAATCACCTGCGCTCAGCGAGGAGGATCGGCGGCTGACCCAAATCATGCAGACGAATTCGACCCGCGTCAGCGGCATCATCGACAACATCCTGCAGCTCTCGCGTCGGGAGGCACCTAGACCGGAACAGCTGTCGTTGGCGGCGTGGGTGGCGCGATTCCGTGAGGAATTTTGCGCCACTGTGCAGATGCCGGAACAGCAGCTGATGATCGACGGGGCTGCCGAAGACGTGCAGGTGCGCATCGACGGCAGCCAGCTGCACCAGATTGTATGGAACCTGTGCCAGAACGCGGTGACGCACGCGCTGCCCAACGGCAGTGACGCCGGGATGCTGTTGCGATTCGGCCGGCTGGGTGGCGTGGGTCGTCCCTATCTCCAGGTCGCGGACCGCGGACCGGGCATTACCGCGGCGGATGCCGAACGCATATTCGAGCCGTTTTTCACGCGCGCACAGCGTGGAACCGGCCTCGGACTTTTTCTCGCCCGCGAACTTTCCGCTGCCAACGGCGCCACCCTTCTTTATGAGGCGCGCGAGGGCGGCGGCAGCATATTCAGGATCGTATTCGCAGACCCGAAGCGCTGGCATGACCTATATTCCTAGTAACTACACACCGACATAGTGAGCAGATGGCGCCAACGCCCGTTGTACTGATCGTCGACGACGAGCCGGACCTGATCGAGCTGGTGTCCCTCACGCTCGCGCGCATGAACCTGGCCACGGCGTCCGCCACTGATCTGGCGGGTGCCCGTGCGCTGCTGGCCGCGCAGCGCTTCGCCCTGTGTCTGACCGATATGCGTCTGCCCGACGGCGATGGACTTGATCTGGTGGCATACATACAGGAGCGGCACCCGGATACCCCGGTCGCCGTGATCACCGCGCATGGCAATGTCGAGTCGGCCGTGCGTGCGCTGAAACTCGGTGCCTTCGATTTTGTTTCCAAGCCCCTGGATCTGGGCGTGCTGCGCAAACTGGTCGCGACTGCCATTAAGCTCGGCCGACGTAATCCAGGCGCTACGGTCGATGAGACCGCCGAGCCATCTGTATCGCCAACTGCGCCGCGACTGCTCGGCCAGTCAAGCCAGATGGCCGCCTTACGCGAGCTGATTGCGCGAGTCTCGCGAAGCCAGGCCCCGGTGCACATCACGGGAGAATCGGGCACGGGCAAGGAACTGGTCGCGCGATTGATTCATGACACCGGCGCGCGCGCGGAGGGGCCCTTTGTCCCGGTGAACTGCGGTGCCATCCCGTCCGAACTCATGGAAAGCGAGCTGTTCGGCCATAAACGCGGCAGCTTCACTGGTGCGGTCTCAGACAAGAAAGGTCTGCTGCAGAGTGCTGAAGGGGGCACGTTGTTTCTCGACGAGGTAGCCGACCTGCCGCTGCACATGCAGGTCAAGCTACTGCGCGTGATTCAGGAGAAGACCGTGCGACCGGTTGGCGAGCAGCGCGAAATGCCCACGGACGTGCGCGTGCTGTCCGCGACCCACAAGTCGTTGGCGGAGCTTGTCTCGCAGGGCCGCTTTCGAGAGGACCTGTACTACCGGATCAACGTCATCGAGATTCGCGTGCCGGCTCTGCGTCATCACGCCGACGACATTCCGGAGCTAGCCACCGCCGTGCTGCGGCGTCTGTCGGGCCGACTGGGCGTAACCGCGCCGGAAATCAGCTTCGCAGCGCGCGCCGCGTTGCAGCACTATGCCTTCCCGGGAAACGTGCGCGAACTGGAAAACATCCTCGAGCGTGCGATCGCGCTGTCCGTATCCGGCGTCGTGGCGCCGGAGGATCTTCAATTGCGACCAAACCCAGTCCTGCCCACGGACGTCGAGGCGGTTAAAGTGGCTGTTACGGACACGACAATCCCGACGAGCGCCGAGGCAATTCCGGCACTGGGTGATCAGCTCGAGCACATGGAACGCGAAGCCATCATCAAAGCGCTCGAGCAGACGCGCTATAACAAAACCGCAGCGGCCCGGCTCCTGGGGATGAGCTTTCGCGCGCTGCGTTATCGCGTCAAGAAACTGGGCATCGAATAACCCCGGCGACTGGCGTGCAGTGTCACTTTCTGACCCCGGGCGTCACCCCTGTCGCCGGACCTAGTCAAAGATTAAGGCAAATCGCCGGATCGGCAGAAAAACCTTCTACCTATCAATAGCTTAGAGGGCACAAGGATTGGCACAATCGTTGCTTATCCCGATGTCAGCGGCTGCTTGGCCGCAGCCCATCAATAACCGGAGTCTAAGCACTTTATGAAGACGATCCAAAAGGGTTTCACCCTCATCGAACTGATGATCGTGATCGCGATTATCGGCATTCTTGCCGCGATCGCTATCCCGGCCTATCAGAACTACACGATTCGCTCGCAGGTCACGGAAGGCATTTCGATGGCCGCGGGCTGGAAAACGGCCATTTCGGAGTACTACGCGCAGAATGGCTCGTTCCCGACGGGTTCGACCACTGCGGCTGCTGGCGCCACCGGCAAGGTATCGGTCAGCGGTAACTCAGTGGGCAAGTACGTGTCCGCTGTTGCCATTACCGGTACTGGCGTGATCCAGGTTACCTACGGCGGCTCCCAGGCCAGCGCGAAGCTGCCCAACACGTCGATCCTGACCTTTGTGCCGGGCACCGACACCAACAACGACGTCATTTGGGTCTGCGGCTCGGCCGCTACTCCGACGAACGTCACTCTGGCGGGTGTCACGACGGGTACGAACATATCGGCCGCGTATCTGCCGACTTCCTGCCACGCCTAATCTGATCGAGATCAATTCGATCTGACCACAGGGAGCCCCTCTATGGAGGGGCTTCCTCTTTTGGGAACCCAATCACGCAGCGACCACGGGTGATATGCAAACATCCGGTGGATATTGACATTGATCGACCAGCCTACTTATGTAGACTAGGCCGGTTCCTTCACAGCCTGAGTGATGCGCTAAGTGCATGAACGATAACGCCTCTTTGGCAATCAGTCCGTCGAGGTCCCACCTTGGGGGCCTGCCCCAGCGGCTGGTTGCGGACGGCGTGGTCGACGAAGCCGGCATGCATGCTGCACTGCAGGCGGCAACCGAGCGCAAGACCAGCTTCGTGACCCAGCTGGTACTCAATGGCACGGCCAAGGCGCGCGACATCGCAATCGCCGCCGCCGCCGAGTACGGCGTTCCTCTCTTCGACCTCAATTCCCTGATCCTGGATCTGGAAGCCGTCCGCTCGGTCTCGGACAAACTGCTCGCGAAACATCGCGTGCTGCCGCTGTTCAAGCGTGGCAAGCGGCTGTTCCTTGGAGTGGCCGATCCGACCAACCTGCACGCTATCGATGAGATCAAGTTCCAGTGCGGCCTGGGCGTCGAAGCCATCGTCGTCGAGGACGACAAGCTGCAGAAACTGCTCGACAAGGCCGTCGAGCAGGTCGACACCGCCATGCCCAACCTCAGCGACGAGGAAGGTGTGGACCTGGAATCGCTGGAAGTCTCTGGCGGCGACGACGAGTCCGGCGGAGAGGTAGGGCGCGACGATGTCGAAGACGCGCCGATCGTGCGCTTCGTCAACAAAGTGCTGCTGGATGCCATCCGCCGCGGCGCCTCGGATATCCACTTCGAGCCTTATGAGAAGACTTTCCGCGTGCGACTGCGCATGGATGGTGTACTGCGTGAAGTTGCGCAGCCGCCCGTGCAGCTGACCGGGAAAATTGCCGCCCGTTTGAAGGTGATGTCCCGCCTGGATATTGCCGAGCGACGCGTGCCGCAGGACGGCCGCATCAAGATGCGCTTGTCCAAGACCCGCGCCATCGACTTCCGCGTCAGCAGCTGCCCGACGCTTTACGGCGAGAAGATCGTGCTGCGTATTCTCGACCCTTCGCAGGCGATGCTCGGCATCGATGCGCTGGGTTACGAGGGCTTTCAGAAAGACCTGTACATGAAGCACCTGGCGAAACCCCAGGGCATGATTCTGGTCACCGGACCAACCGGCAGCGGCAAGACCGTCTCGCTCTATACGGGTCTCAACATTCTCAACCGCGAAGACACCAATATTTCCACTGCGGAAGACCCGGCCGAAATCAATCTGCCCGGCGTCAACCAGGTCAACGTCAACAACAAGGTCGGCCTCACTTTCGCCTCGGCGCTGCGCGCCTTCCTGCGACAGGATCCAGACGTCATCATGGTCGGCGAAATTCGCGATCTCGAGACGGCCGAAATCGCCATTAAGGCGGCCCAGACCGGCCACCTTGTGCTATCCACCCTGCACACGAATGATGCCCCGCAGACCCTGACGCGCATGGTCGATATGGGCGTCAAGCCGTACGCGATCGCCACTTCCGTAAGCCTGGTGATCGCGCAACGTCTGGCGCGTCGGCTCTGCCAGCAGTGCAAGCAGCCGCTGGACGTACCGGCCGAAGCCCTGAAAAAAGAAGGGTTCCAGGACGCCGACATCCTCAATGGCATCAAGATCTATGGACCCAAGGGCTGCGGCAGCTGCACCGACGGCTACAAGGGGCGCGTCGGCATCTACCAGGTCATGGAAGTCAACGACGGGATCAGCCATATCATCATGGCGGGCGGCAACGCCATGGACATCGCCGCGCAGGCCATAAAAGATGGCGTCTGGGACCTGCGCCGCGCGGGTCTGGAGAAAGTCAGGAACGGTCTTACCAGTCTCGAAGAAGTTAACAGTGTGACGATCGAATGATGTCACCGGCAGGGAAGTAGTCATGGCGCAAGCAACCAGTGCGATTCGTTCGATCCGTAAGGACGTGGCCTACCAATGGGAGGGCATGGACAAGAAGGGTCAGCGCATCAAGGGCCGTAGCGTCGCCGCGAGCGAACAGTCGCTCAAAAACGAGCTTCGCCGGCAGGGCGTGGTCGCCACGCGCATCCGCAAGCAGTCACAGGCTTTCAAGTCCGCCGGCCGGGTCAAGCCCGAGGACATTGCGATCTTCAGCCGCCAGCTGGCAACCATGCTCGGGGCCGGCATTCCATTGGTTCAGGCTTTCGAAATCATTGGCGCGGGACATGAAAAGCCGGCGATGCAGAAGCTGGTACTGGACATCAAGTCCGATGTCGAAGGGGGCACTTCGCTGCACGAGGCGCTGGCAAAACATCCACTTTACTTCGATGACCTGTTTGTGAACCTGGTTGAGGCTGGCGAGCAGGCCGGTGCGCTCGAGGGGCTGCTCGACAAGGTCGCCACCTACAAGGAAAAGAGCGAGGCGGTCAAGAAGAAGGTAAAAAAGGCGCTGTTTTACCCAGCTGCCGTGCTCGTCGTTGCGGTTATCGTGACGGTCATCCTGCTGGTGTTCGTGATCCCGCAGTTCGAAGAACTGTTCAAGGGGTTTGGCGCCGATTTGCCGGCCTTCACGCAGATGGTCATCACTCTGTCCAGATTCGTGCAGAGCGAGGGCGTGTTCATCGCCATCGTCGTGGCAGCGGCCTTCTGGGTGTTTTTCTACTTCAAGAAGCGCTCGCGGAAGATGCGGCATTTCCTCGATCGAATGTCGCTCAAGATGCCGATCATCGGACCCATTCTCAACAAGGCTGCCATCGCGCGCTATGCGCGGACGCTCTCGACTATGTTTGCGGCCGGCGTGCCGTTGGTCGAAGCGCTGGAATCGGTCGCCGGCGCGTGCGGCAACATCGTCTTCGAGGATGCCGTTCTCAAAATGCGCGACGAGGTCGCGACCGGTCAGCGGTTGCAGCGTGCCATGGAGAACACCGGCATATTCCCCAACATGGTCGTGCAGATGATCGCGGTAGGCGAGGAGTCTGGCTCGCTCGACGCCATGGCGGGCAAAGTCGCGACCTTTTACGAGGAAGACGTCGACGCCGCCGTCGACAGCATGTCGAGCCTGCTCGAGCCGCTGATCATGTTGATCCTGGGCGTGCTGGTCGGTGGCCTCGTGATCGCCATGTATCTGCCCATCTTCAAGCTTGGCTCGGTCGTCTGATCGGGAACCGCTGATCGCGTGCTGGATCTTCTGGCCCAATCGCCGGCCGCGCTGATCACGACGGCGCTGGTGGTCGGATTGGTTGTCGGCAGCTTTCTCAACGTCGTCATTTACCGACTACCGGTCATGTTGGATCGGCAATGGCGCGCCGAGTGCGGCGCGCTCAATGGCGCCGAAGCCGCAGCGACGCCTGCCGCGCGCTTCGATCTAATCGTTCCGCGCTCGACCTGTCCCTCCTGCAAGTGCGCCGATCGGTGCTTTGCAGAACATTCCCGTACTGAGCTATCTCGCACTGCGCGGGCGCTGCGCACGGTGCCGCGCGCCCATCAGTGTCCGCTATCCGCTGGTCGAGATCCTGTGCGGCGTGCTCAGTGCCCTGGTCGCCTGGCGCTTTGGATATGGCGCGCCGGCGGCCTGTGCCATCGTCATCACCTGGTTTCTGATCGCACTGACTTTTATCGATCTGGACCATCAATTGCTGCCTGACTCGCTGACGATGCCGCTGTTGTGGCTCGGACTGCTTGCGAGCCTCACTGGCTGGGGGTCGGCATCGAGCACCCTGCCGGTGGATCCGGTGAGCGCCATCGGGGGCGCGGCACTCGGATATCTGTCGCTATGGGCCGTGTACCACGCTTTTCGGCTGCTGACGCGCAAGGAAGGCATGGGCTACGGCGACTTCAAGTTGCTGGCTGCCTTCGGTGCGTGGCTGGGCTGGCGCATGCTGCTGCCCATCGTGCTGCTATCGGCCATCGTCGGCGCCCTGGTGGGCGTGGCTTTGATCGTGGGGCGTCGTCACGAGCGCGGCACGCCGATTCCGTTCGGGCCGTTCCTGGCAGCGGCCGGATGGTTCGCGATGATGTGGGGCCCGCAGATGGTTCAGCGCTATCTGGCTCTTTACGGCGCTCCCGGACAATGAGCCCCGCACCGGCGCGCGTGGGGCTTACCGGCGGTGTTGCGAGCGGTAAGAGCACGGTCTCGCATCTGTTCGAGGATCTTGGTGTACCCGTGCTCGATGCGGACATCATCGCGCGCGAAGTGATTGCTCCGGGCACTGCGCTGCTGAACACCCTGTTCGAGCGCTTCGGGCCCGGCATTCGCGCCGAGGATGGCAGCCTCGACCGCCCGGCCCTGCGGCGGCTCGTGTTCAGCGATGACCGCCTTCGGCGTGAGCTCGAATCGCTGCTGCACCCCGCCATACGCGCGCGCACCGAGCAGCTCGCGGCACAGGCCAGGGGAGCCTATCAATTACACGTGGTGCCCCTGTTGGTGGAGACCCATGCGCAGGATCGTTACGATCGCATTCTCGTGGTCGATAGCCCGGAAAGCCTGCAAATGACGCGACTACTGGCGCGCCCTGGAATGTCCGAGTCGGACGCACGCGCGATTATCAACTCGCAGGCGAGCAGGGCCGCGCGTCTCGCGATCGCCGACGATGTCATCCTCAATGACAGTGCGCTGGATGCCTTGGGCCCCCGCGTCGCGGCCCTGCACGCGCACTACCTGGCGCTGCGGGCGAGCGCAGCAATTTGAGTCGGGACGTTTACGGGCGAGTCGGGGCTCAAGCACAATAGCCGGATGGCCGAGCCAGCCACCAGCCCCGAGGCCGCC
Source organism: uncultured Gammaproteobacteria bacterium (assembly GCA_963819195.1). Lineage (GTDB taxonomy): Bacteria > Pseudomonadota > Gammaproteobacteria > Steroidobacterales > Steroidobacteraceae > FEN-1191. The sequence continues at coordinate 26,752 of CAWFVL010000012.1, read as the reverse complement.
GCCGAGGCCTCGATGTTCGAGCAGCCGCTTAACGAGCGCATGCGCACCTTCCTGCGCCTGGATTTCCTCTATACCCAGGCGCTCTACCACAATGAGAAGGGCACCCCCTGGGGCAGCCGGGCCGCCGTGGACAGCCTGCTCGACATCCTGTCCATCCTGACCCGCGGCGACATGCGCACCGACGTGCTCAAGGAGATCGAGCGGCACCTGGCGCTTTTGAACGAATTTCAGAATCGTGCCGGCATCGACACGGCGCGACTGCGCACGCTAATGAGCAATCTGGTGCGGTTGCGCACCGAGCTCGCCGGCGTTGGCGGCTCCTGGCTCGCGCCGCTCAAGGACTCTGCCTTCCTGGCGGCCATCAAGCACCGCAGCGCCATCCCGGGCGGCACCTGCGAGTTCGACCTGCCGGATTACTTTTTCTGGCTCAATCAGCCGGCCGAAAGCCGCATCGAGGCCTTCGGCCGCTGGCTGACGCTGCTGCGGCCGCTGTGCGACGCGGTGGCCGAGCTTCTCTGGCTGACGCGACAGAACGGGCGCCCGAGCGAAGAAAACGCTGTCGGCGGCGTCTTCAACATCACCTTCGATCGCGAAACTCCCTATCAGCTGCTGCGCATCAGCCTGCCGGCTGAGTTCGCGCTGTTTCCCGAGATCAGCGGCAGCCATTACCGCTGCAACATGCGATTTCTGGAATGGCACGGCATCGAACAGCGCTCGACGCAGTACGAAGCGGATGTGCCCTTCACGCTGATTTGCTGCACCTGAGCCCATGCCCGCACGTGTGCGCTGCCCGACCTGCAAGCGCGAGATCGCCTGGTCGGAGGAGTTCCCGTATCGGCCGTTTTGCAGCGATCGCTGCCGCTTGATCGATCTGGGCGCCTGGCTCAGCGAGAAGCACGCCATTCCGGACACGGACGCAGGCGTCGGTGATGACATCGCGCACGGCGACGCATCCGGCGAGAATTAAGCTCTCAATCAATTGGACTAATGAATGCCCGAACTTCAGGGACTGCCGATCCGGATTGCAGACGGGGATGTCGTCACCGCGCCGGCCGCGTTGAGATACCTCAGTACCTACGTGTTGCTCGAGCAGGAGGACTGGTTCGAGAAGGAGTTGGCATTCGTACGCAGGTTCCTCCAGCCCGGAATGCGCGCGCTGGATATCGGCGCCAATTACGGTGTTTACAGCGTCGGACTCGGTAAGGCGGTCGGACCCAACGGTCGCGTTTGGGCATTTGAGCCCACCCCCAACACACTCTCTTTCCTGCGGCACACTTTGGCCAGCAATGGCATGCCTCAGGTCATGGTCGATGATTGCGCTCTGTCCGACCATGCCGGACGCGGACAGCTTTCGATGAACACCGACTCTGAACACAACAGTCTCGGGCACGGACCTGCGGAATCCAGCCAGGACGTTCGACTCGATACGCTCGATGGCGCCGCGGCCCGTCACGGGATCCAGGGCATCGACTTCGTAAAGCTTGACGCCGAGGGCGAAGAAGCCCGCATCGTGGCAGGGGGTAAGGAGTTTTTTCGAGTCGAAAATCCGCTGGTCATGTTCGAATTGAAGCATGGCCGCGTCGTCAACACAGAATTGCTGGCCAGCTTTCGGGCGGCCGGTTACTGGCTGTTCAGGCTGGTCGGTCCATCGAGCCTGCTCGTGCCGGTGGTGGAGCAAGCGCTCGACAGCTTCGAGCTCAACCTGTTCGCGTGCAAAGAGAGTCGCGCCCTGGAACTCGAGCAGCGGGGATTGCTGCTGACGGCACCGCCGTTGATAGCCGGAGGCGAGCCCGGGGCGGGAGTCGCGTGTATCGAACGCCAGCCCTTTGGCGCCCTCATGCGGGTCGGCAGGATCGATTCCGCGTCGACTCTGATGCAAGCGCTGGATGCTTATGCACTGTGGCGTCAGGACGGAGTCAGCACCGCGCGGCGTTACGGTGCGTTGCTGTGGGCTCTCGAGCGGCTTGACGCGGAATCCCGGATCGGGCCAAGCGTGGCTGTACTCTCGCTGCTCGCGCGCGTATCACTCGATGCCGGCAGCCGCACTCGAGCGCTGCAAATCCTCGGGGTGTTGCTCAACGAGGCGGGACACGGCGGTCTGGAGACTGCAGAGCCAACTTGGCCCCCGGCCCAGCAGTACGACTCAGTTGCCGTGGCCTCCGACAAGGGCCGTTGGTTGGTGGCGGCCACCGCCGAAGCGACAATCAGTTCCGCTGCCTTCTCGGGCTATTTCTCCGGCCCGACGAGCCTGGATCTTCTGGACTGGCTGCATGCCTCGCCGTATGCCAGCGCCGGCATGGAGCGGCGACGGCAGTTACAGCAGCTACAGGCCAAGCGCACCACGTCGATCGAATCGATTGCCTCTCTATCCAACGCCGGACCCGATCACCGCAACGCCGAATTCTGGCGGCGCGCCGCGGCGGAGCGGACCACGATGCCGCCCAGCCTGCTGCAGACGGTCAGAGCTTGATCTTGCCGCCGCCGGGCAACGCGCCGGCGCCGCCCATGCCGCCGGCCACGTCGGGCACGACGATGCGCGAAGCGCTCTCGCGCCGGAACTCGCGGGCTTCTTCGATCGCCTGCTCCAGCGCTTCCTTGACCGCGCCCGGAAATTTCGCGATGGCGTCGGCCATGGAACTGGCCTCGATCTCGAACCCTAAGGGCAGGACGCCGTTTGGCGTCAGCAGCTGCGTCTGTCCCGAGTACAGCACGGTCCGCTTCGGGTCCGTCTCGCCGTCGACCGTTACCGGGACGAGCCTGCGGATCGTGCCGGCTTTGCGGTCGGTGAAAATATCCTCGCGATACAGCCCGGCACTATCGAGCTGAATGTCCGGCAGTCCGGTGTCCTGCGCCATATCCGATTCCCTCATTGGCGATAAGAGCCTCAACGATCGGACGGTCCGCCGGCAGCAGGTTCGCCTGCTCCAACGCCGCCACACTCACCCACCTGAGCGCCTGGCCTTCCAGTCCTGCGGGTTCGCCGTGAGACTCATCAACGACGAACACTTCAAGGTGCACTGCGCGCTCGGCGTAATGATGCCGCAACTCGAGTAACCGATGACAGCGGCGCAATTCAATTCCCAGTTCCTCGCGCAGCTCCCGGGCCAGCGCCTGCTCGGCCCCTTCGAAGGGGTCGAGCTTGCCGCCTGGAAATTCCCAGTAGCCCGCCATGAACTTGCCGGCCGGCCGCTGCGTGATCAGTACCTGGCCGGCCGCATCGAACAGGACCGCCGCGGCAACCCGCAGCGGCTCATTGGCCGCCGCGCCGTTCACTGACTGCCGGCGAGCGCGCCGTGGCAGTGCTTGTACTTGCGCCCCGAACCGCAGGGACAGGGCTCATTGCGTCCCACCTTGCGATCCGAACGAACGAAGGGCGCCAGCGAATCGATCGGCCGCAGCGCTGTAGGATCGCCCAGCGCCGGCGCCTCGCTAGGCACCGCGGCAGCCGCAGCCACCGCCGGATCGGGAACGTCCAGCAGCGACTGGGCCTCGGCGTGCTGAGCCTGAAGCGCCCGCATCAGCCGCTCACGACGTTCGGTCTCCTCGCGATCGATCTGGTCCTGGGTGCGTATCTCGGCCCGGGCCAGCATCGCGACGGAATCGAACTTGACGCGGCCAAGCATGGCCGAGAACAGCTCGAAAGCCTCGCGCTTGTACTCGAAGCGATAGTCCTTCTGGGCGTAGCCGCGCAGGTGAATGCCCTGGCGCAGGTAATCCATGGCCGCGAGATGCTCGCGCCAGTGCTGATCGAGCATGCGCAGCACGATATCGCGCTCGGCATGGCGCATGATCGGCACGCCATTGCGATCCACTCCGGTGCGATCGACCTTCTCCTGGTAGGCGGCGCGTACGCCTTCAATCACGCGCGCGCGCAGCGCTGCCTGTTCGATCTCCGGCTCGGAATCGAGCCATGAGCGGATCGGTACCTCGAGATTGAAGTCGCGCCGCAGCGCCTCCTGCAGCCCCTCGAGATTCCAATCCTGCGGCAGGCTGTTGGCGACGGCGAATTCATCGAACTGGCCACCCGCGGCCTCCTCGAACATCTCCAGTATCGCCGCGCTCATGTCGGTGGCACCGAGGATCTCAGTGCGCTGCTGGTAGATGACCTTGCGCTGATCGTTCGCCACATCATCGAACAGCAGCAGCTGTTTGCGGATGTCGAAGTTATGCGCTTCGACCTTGCGCTGCGCCTTCTCGATCTGCCGCGTGAGCATGCCGCTCTCGATGACCTCGCCGTCCTTCATGCCGGCGAACTGCAACAACCGCTTGGTGCGGGTTGGGTCGCCAAAGATACGCATGAGGTTGTCTTCCATCGACAGATAGAAGCGGCTCGATCCGGGATCGCCCTGGCGCCCCGAACGGCCGCGCAGCTGGTTGTCGATACGGCGCGACTCGTGGCGTTCCGTGCCGATGATGTGCAATCCGCCGGCGCTGATGACCAGATCGTGGCGCTGCTGCCAGTCGCTGCGCGCCGCATCGCGCCGCGCCTCGATCTGCGCATCCGTCTCGATGCCATCTACAGCCGCTGCGGCGGAAATGCCGGCCAGTTCAGCCTCGAGATTGCCGCCGAGCACGATGTCCGTGCCGCGTCCGGCCATGTTGGTGGCGATGGTCACGGTGCCGGGGCGTCCAGCCTGCGCGATCACGTGCGCCTCGCGTTCATGCTGCTTGGCATTGAGCACCTGGTGCGCAATGCCCTGCTGGTTCAGCAGCCCGGAGAGAAACTCGGAGGTCTCGATCGAGGTGGTGCCGACGAGCACCGGCTGCGAGCGCTGCACGCAGTCCTTCATGTCCTCGATGATGGCCTCGAATTTGTCCTTCTGCGTCAGGTAGACGAAGTCGGGGTGATCCTTGCGGATCATCGGCCGATGGGTCGGGATGACGACCACTTCGAGACCGTAGATCTGCAGGAACTCCGGGGCTTCGGTGTCGGCTGTGCCGGTCATGCCGGAGAGCTTCTTGTAGAGCCGAAAATAATTCTGGAACGTAATCGAGGCGACGGTCTGGTTTTCCTCGCGGACGCGCACGCCTTCCTTCGCCTCGATGGCCTGGTGCAGGCCGTCGGACCAGCGCCGTCCGGGCATGGTCCGACCGGTGAATTCATCGACGATTATGACTTCGCCGCCACGCACGATGTACTCGACGTCGCGCTTGTAGATGGCATGCGCACGCAGCGCCGCATTCAGGTGATGCATGAGCCGGATATTGGCGGTGTCGTACAGACTCTCGCCCTCGCGCAGCAGGCCCGCTTCGAGCATGAGCCGCTCGACGTTCTCATGCCCGGCTTCGGCCAGATGCACCTGCTTGCCCTTCTCGTCGACCGAATAATCGCCCGCGCTTTCCTCGGTTTCCTGGCGCTTGAGCCGCGGCACCAGCTCGTTGATGCGCAGATACACCTCGGTGCTCTCTTCGGCGGGTCCCGAGATGATCAGCGGCGTGCGCGCCTCGTCGATCAGGATGGAATCGACTTCATCGACGATGGCGAAGCTCAAGGATCGCTGCACCCGCTCTTCGAGCCGATAGGCCAGGTTGTCGCGCAGGTAATCGAAACCGAACTCGTTATTGGTGCCGTAGGTGATATCGCAGGCATAGGCCGCGCGCTTCTCGGCGGAATCCTGGGCATTGCGAATCACGCCGACCGTGAGCCCGAGGAAGCGATACACCGGGCCCATCCAGTCCGCATCACGCTGGGCGAGGTACTCGTTGACCGTCACCACGTGCACGCCCTCGCCAGGCAGGGCATTCAGGTACGCGGCCAGGGTCGACATCAGCGTCTTGCCCTCGCCGGTGCGCATCTCGGAGATCTTTCCCTGGTGCAGGGCGATGCCGCCGATCAGCTGCACATCGAAGTGACGCAGCCGCAGCGTCCGACGGGCCGCCTCGCGGACCACGGCAAACGCCTCGGGCAGCAGCTGGTCAAGCGGCGTGCCCTGCTTGAGGCGCTCGCGAAATTGGGCGGTCTTATCGCGCAGCGACTCGTCGGACAGCTCTTTGAGGGCCGCCTCAAACGAGGCGGCCTCTCGCACCATCCGGCCATAGGACTTGATGAGCCGGTCGTTGCGGCTCCCGAACACGCGGGTCAGCGCCTGTAGCACAAGCAATCCTTCGGAAAAAAATTGAGCCGTATCAGCGGCTTAGGAGCAGCGCGCGGATCGCGGGCCGACTATTGTAAGGGTAGACAGCGCGCCGATGTAGTCGTTCTGGCGCCGGACGGAAGTGAGGCTGGTTCAGCGGCCCACAAAGGCCATCGGATTGATCTGCGTGCCATCACGCAACACTTCGAAGTGCACGTGCGGTCCGGTGGAGCGACCGGTCGAGCCGACCACCGCCACGGCCTGGCCGCGCTCGACGGTCTCGCCCACAGTCACCAGGGTCTGGGCGTTGTGGGCATAACGCGTGGTGTAACCATTACCGTGATTGATCTCGACCAGGTTGCCATACCCTTCGCGCGGCCCCGCCCAGGTCACGATCCCGGAGGCGACGGCCAGCACATCGGTGCCCGCATCGGCCGCAAAGTCCACGCCCTTGTGCATGGCATCTTCGCCATTGAACGGGTCCATGCGCTCGCCGAAATAGGAGGAGATATAGCCGTCCCTGACGGGGCGGCCGGTGGGCTTGACCTGCGCCGAGAGCTGCCGCCCCAGGATGACGTTTTCCAGCGAGGCGAACTGCGCGCTGCGCGAGTCGATCTGCTGGCTCAGCGAATCGATCATCGCCGAGACATCGGCCACCTGCGCCCCGTGGCCGACACCGTCCGAGTCCGAGCCGCCCTGCGGGGGATCGTGATCGAAGTCGAACTCGCGGCTGTTGATGTTTGCCATCTGCGTGAGCTGCTTGCCCAGCGCATTCAGACGGATGACGTTGGCATCGATGGTGCCGATGCGCATCGCCAGCGCATCCACCTTATCCTGTACCTGCGCCTTCAGCGCGACGATCTGCTGCTGCTCGGCGCGCAGCGCGGCGGTCGGACTCAACAGCGCCATGCGCGCCATGCTGTGCTGGCCCAGGGTCAGTCCGGCCACAAAGGTGCTGGCCAGCAGGCCAAGGCCCAGGATGCTGACCACCGAGAGCGTAATCGGGTGCGATAGATTGAACTGGCGGGCTTTGCCGTTCCGGCGCGAAAAGAAGATGACATTCATATGGTCGCTCCAGCCTCGCCCAAATGACGCCCGAATGCAGGTATGGCACGCTGCCATCCATACGTCAGAATTACCTTGGTCGAAAGCTCTCGAGATCCCAGCGCGTAGGCACCATGAATCCCCGGCTCCACTTCCCTGCCCGCGGGGCTATGCCCTCGATCGGTGCATCTGACTATGCCCAAGAAGCCCACACCTGACAAGAAGACTCGAGCACGATTTCTCCCATCCAAGGCCGGATTCCGTAAAGCGCCAGCGTCGATCAATGACTTACTCGCCCGTCGGCCGGCTCTGACAGCACTGGCGGCGCGGGTCCCTGCTCAAAAAGCCTGGGTGATCTGGTTCCAGTCCGTGCTGCCGCCCGAGCTGGGGCCACATATTGTTAACGTCGTGCCCAAAGGCCCCGAACTGGTGGTGCTGGCCGACTCTCCCGCCTGGTGCGAACGGCTGCGCTATGCGCTCGCTGCCCTGGAAGCGCAGATTGCCGCCCGCGATGGCGCCGTACAGCGCACCCGCGTGCGGGTCTCGATGAGCTAGGAAGCCAGGGCGGTGGGCGTCAGCGCGGGGGCCGCGTAGGCCTGCACATACGAGATCGGCGCCAGTTCCGGGCGCTCGAACACGACCTCTTCCCAGGCGTCGCGATCCTTGAGCAAAGCACGCAGCAACGCGTTGTTCAGACCATGCCCCGATTTGTGCCCGCTGAAGGCGCCGATCAGGCTGTGGCCCAGCAGATAGAGATCGCCGATCGCGTCGAGGATCTTGTGCTTTACAAACTCATCCTCGTAGCGCAACCCGTCCTCGTTAACGACGCCCACATCGTCGAGCACGATGGCGTTGTCGAGCGTGCCGCCGAGAGCGAGGTTGTGCGCGCGCAAGGTCTCCAGATCCCGCATGAAGCCGAAAGTGCGCGCGCGCGAGATCTCCTTCAGGAACGAGGTGGTCGAGAAATCCATCGTCGCCCGCTGCAACCGGCGCTTGAACACCGGGTGATCGAACTCGATTTCAAAATTGACCTTGAAGCCCTCGAACGGATCAAAGCGCGCCCACTTGTCACCGTCGGTGACATGCACGCTCTTCTTGACGCGAATAAAGCGCTTGGGCGCCAGCTGTTCCTCGATGCCGGCCGACTGCAGCAGGAACACGAACGGTCCTGCGCTGCCGTCCATGATCGGCACTTCGCTGGCGGTGACTTCGACGATGGCATTGTCGATGCCGAGTCCGGCGAAGGCCGACAGCAGGTGCTCGACCGTTGATACACGGGCATCGCCCTGTACCAGTGTGGTACCGAGCGTGGTCTCGCCCACATTCTCCGCGCGTGCCGGAATGTCCACCGGCTGCGGCAGATCGACACGCCGGAAACAGATCCCCGAATCAGGCGGCGCCGGGCGCAGGGTCATCATGACCTTCTTGCCCGTGTGCAGTCCGACCCCTGTGGCTCGAATTGATGTTCTGAGTGTTCTTTGGCCGACCATATGCTTGAACCTAGCCGAATTACGTTAAGAACCCAGCGCCAGCGCCGCTTCCAAAGAAGGGCGCTAACGTATCACAGCGGCGGCTGCGACGCCGCGCTCAGCGCAGTCGCTTACGCGGGCTCAATCCGCCTGCCTCCGCAGAAATGCCGGGATATCCAGCAGTTCCTCGGGATCCGCATCCGCGCGTAGGTCATCGCCTACGGCCCGCTGCCGCACGATCGTCGGCTTGTCGAGTGCCGAATAATCGCTCGGAGTCATGGGGCCACGGGCTTTAGCCGAGCGCTGCGCCATTTGTTCCGCGCGTGAACTCACCGACTCACGCAGCGCCATCGCTGCACCGCGTGACAGCGTTTCGCGCCCCATCGCGGTCGGCCGCTCCAGCAGCCCTTCGCGAGGCACGTCGGCCCGGCCGCGAGTGGCGGTGCTGCCGTTCAGGCCGGTCGCCACCACGGTAACGCGGATCTGATTTGACATTTCCGGGTCGATCACGGTGCCAACCACGACGGTCGCATCCTCGGAGGCGTATTCCTTGACGATGGTTCCGACCTCCTCGAACTCGCCGATCGACAGATCCAGGCCGGCGGTGACGTTGACGAGGATGCCCTGCGCACCGGCCAGATTGATGTCCTCCAGCAGCGGCGATGAAACCGCGGCTTCGGCGGCCTGGCGCGCACGATTCTCGCCCGCGGCAGCCCCACTGCCCATCATGGCCATGCCGGTCTCGCTCATGACCGTACGCACATCGGCAAAGTCGACGTTGATGAGACCGGGTCGCGTAATCAACTCGGCGATGCCCTGTACCGCTCCCTGCAGCACCTGGTTCGCGGACTTGAAGGCGTCCAGCAGCGTTGTGGAGGCGCCCAGCACCGTGAGGAGCTTCTGATTGGGAATCGTGATCAGCGAATCCACGTTCTTGGTCAGTTCCGCGATGCCGTGATCGGCCACCATGGCGCGCTTGCTGCCTTCCATCTGGAAAGGCTTGGTGACCACGGCCACCGTCAGGATGCCGAGCTCGCGCGCGATCTGCGCCACCACCGGCGCCGCGCCGGTACCGGTACCGCCTCCCATGCCGGCGGTGATGAACAGCATGTCGCAGCCTTCGATGAGTTCGATGATGCGATCGCGATCTTCCATCGCTGCCTGGCGCCCGATCTCCGGATCGGCACCCGCGCCCAATCCCTTGGTGATGTTGGCGCCGATCTGCAGCGAGGTTTTGATCTTGGAGGCCTTCAGCGCCTGCGAATCGGTGTTGATGCAGATGAAGTCGACACCGTCGATGCCGCTCATGACCATGTGCGAGACCGCGTTGCCACCGCCGCCTCCCACCCCAATTACCTTGATTACAGCGCTCTGGCTGTAGGAGTCCATTAGTTCGAACATGTCAGTCAGCTCCTTACGGGTTCGCCCAGTCGGTGAGTCAGAAATTGCCTTTGAACCAGCTCTTCACGCGCCCAAATGCGCCGGCCACATTGCCGGTCAACGCCGCGGAACGTGAAGCTGGCGCGGCGTTCTCGCGGGCGTAGAGCAACAGCCCCACGCCAGTTGAATAAATAGGATTGCGCACGACATCGGAGAGGCCCCTGACGTGGCCGGGCAGTCCGAGCCGCACCGGCACGTGGAAGATCTCCTCGGCGAGTTCGATCGCCCCTTCCATGCGCGCGCTGCCGCCCGTCAGCACGATGCCGGCGGCGACCATCTCCTCGAAGCCGCTGCGCCGCAGCTCCTCGCGGATCAGGTTGAACAGTTCTTCGTAGCGGGGCTCGACCACTTCGGCGAGGGTCTGCCTTGCCAGACGCCGCGACGGCCGGTCACCCACGCTCGGCACCTCGATGCTTTCATCGGGATTGGCGAGTTGCGAGAGGGCGCAGGCGTAGCGGATCTTGATTTCCTCCGCGTACTGGGTCGGGGTGCGCATCGACACGGCGATGTCGTTGGTGACCTGGTCGCCCGCGATCGGAATCACCGCGGTATGGCGGATCGCGCCGCCCGAGAACACCGCGATATCGGTGGTGCCACCGCCGACATCGACCAGGCACACACCGAGCTCCTTTTCATCCTCGGTCAGCACCGCGAAGCTCGAGGCGAGCTGTTCGAGCACCACGTCCTCGACCACCAGGCCGCAGCGCTGCACGCACTTGATGATGTTTTGCGCCGCACTGTCCGCGCCCGTGACGATGTGGACCTTGGCCTCGAGGCGCACGCCCGACATGCCGATCGGATCGCGGATGCCTTCCTGGCCGTCGATCAGAAATTCCTGCGGCAGCACGTGCAGGATGCGCTGGTCGGCCGGAATGGCGACCGCCTTGGCGGCATCGATCACGTGCTCGACGTCGCCGTGCGTGACTTCACGATCGCGGATCGCAACGACGCCGTGCGAGTTGAGGCTGCGCACGTGACTGCCGGCAATGCCGGCGTAAACGGCATTGATCTCGCAGTCGGCCATGAGCTCGGCTTCCTCGACCGCGCGTTGAATCGACTGCACGGTGGACTCGATGTTGACGACCACGCCTTTCTTGAGGCCGCGCGAGGGCTGGCTGCCCATGCCTATGACCTCGATGGCGCCGTCCGCCGTGATCTCACCCACCAGCGCCAGCACCTTGGAGGTGCCGATATCGAGACCGACGACGATGTCTCTGTCGGTTTTCTTAGCCAATGCCGTGCGCTCCTTCATGCGTCGATGGGGAGGCAGCGCCCTGCGCGAGATGACTGCCGCCCTTCCAGCCCACGGCGAAACCATTGCTGTAGCGCAGATCGACATACGCCATGTCCGCGGCACGCTGACTCACCAGCTTGGCGGCCACCAGCATGAAACGTTCGAACCGCGCATCGACCTGCTGCCTGCCCAGGCGCACCTGCACGCCGTTGTCGAGCGTGAGAGCCCAGGCACCGCGCGCATCCAGATCGAGCGCCGCGAGGCGCAGCCCGACCTCGGTGAGCCGGCCCTGCGTGGCAAGATAGCGCGCGGTCACTTCCTCCTCGGAGCCGGCGGGGCCCGCCAGCTGCGGCAGTTCCGGCGGTATGAAGTGCGCCTCGCTCTGGAACAGCTGGCCGCGCGCATTCACGAGGCCGGATTCATTCCAGCGCGCGACCGCGGTCTGCTCGATGATGTCGATCTTTAATCCGCGCGGCCAACTGCGCTGCACGGCGGCGCTGTCGACCCAGGGCAGCGATCGCAGGCCGACACCGATGTCCTCCAGATCGACGCTCACCAGCCCCGCACCCCTGAGGCGGCCGCGCACCACCTGCTCGACATCCATGGCGGAGACGCGCTGCAGCCGCCCGGTGACGATCACGCGCTGTATTGGCTGATCGAGCAGCCACACGAGGCCGACTACGGCCAGCGCCGAAACGGCCACGCCACTGGTGGTCAGGCCGATGCGCCGCCAATTGAATGCGGGCAATTTGAAACGACGCGTGCGCGGCAGCGGGCGACGGGTGTTGCGCTTGCGATTGAGCATCGTCTTAATCCCGCCGCACCGTGCGCACGAAACTGGTCTCGAGCACGCGCCACACCAGTTCGTCGAAATCCATACCGGCCGTGCGCGCCGCCATCGGCACCAGGCTGTGATCGGTCATGCCCGGCACGGTGTTGATCTCCAGCAGCAGTGGCCGCCCGGTGCGGTCCATCATGAAATCGGCCCGGCCCCAGCCTTCCGCGCCGCAGGCGTCGTAGGCTGCCAGCGCCAGCCGGCCCAGATGCTCTTCCGCCGGACCGGATAATCCAGACGGACAGAAGTAGCGCGTGTCATTGCGCAGATACTTGGCCTCGTAGTCGTAGAAAGTGCGCGGCGTTTCGATGCGGATCGACGGCAGCGCGCTTCCCTGCAATATCGACACGGTGTACTCGGCACCCGGGATCAGGCTTTCCGCAAACACGACCGGGTCGTAACGCAGCGCCTGCTCCCAGGCCGCTTTCAGATCCTCTGCGCGTTCGACCCGCGCCATGCCGACACTGGAGCCCTGCGAGCCGGGTTTCACGAAGAGCGGCAGGCCCAGGGTGTCCACCGCGGTGGCCAGGTCCTGCGCGTCGCGCAACACCACGAACGGCGAGGTGGGAACGCCCACGGCCTGGCAGAGTCGCTTGGTGCGCAGCTTATCCATGCCGATGGCCGAGCCCATGACGCCGCTGCCCGAATAGGGGATGCCGAGGAATTCCAGCGCGCCCTGCACGGTGCCGTCCTCGCCGCCCGGGCCGTGGAGCGCAATCCAGACGCGGTCGATCTTCAGCGTCAGCAAATCCGTCAATGCGCGCTCGGCCGGATCAAAACCGATCACGTCGAGTCCGCGCCGCTCGAGTCCAGCGAGTACCGCTTTGCCGCTGATCAGGGAAACCTCGCGCTCGCTCGAGTTGCCGCCCAGCAGCACCGCCACGCGGCCGAACTGCGATGCCGCCTCGATGCGGCGAGTGCCGCGGGGGTCGTACTGCAGCCGCATCAGCTTCCAGCCTCCCCGTCGCCACCGTCCTGGCCATCCGTCGCCCGCTGGTAGATCTCGTTTTCCTCCGCCATCGAGGGCCCGCCCTCACCAACGATGCGCACTTCGGTCTCGAGGCAGACGCCGTGCAGGTTGCGCACGGTGCGCTGCACATGGCGGATCACCTGCTCGAGCTCGCTCGCCGAAGCATGACCTTCGTTAATGATGAAGTTAGCGTGCTTCTCCGACACCACGGCATCGCCGACCCGATAGCCCTTCAGGCCCGAGGCCTCGATCAGGCGCGCAGCGTGATCGCCGGCTGGATTCTTGAACACCGAGCCGCAGCTCCACTGCCCGAGCGGCTGGGTCTGCTTGCGCCGCTCGGTCAGCGATCGGACGCTGCTGCGCGGCTCGCTACCCTGCGGTTCGAACTGCAACTCGGCCGACAGGAACCACTGCTCGCCGCCAGGTGCCTGCATCGAGGCAGGCGCTTTCACCTGCCGATAGCCGACCTGGTATTCCGCCGCCTGGTGCGTGTGGCGCTGGCCGCGGCGATCGATGGTTTCCACGCTGATGACATGGCGCCAGGTTTCATCGCCGAAGGCGCCGGCATTCATGGCCAGCGCGCCGCCAAAGGTTCCCGGTATGCCTCCGAAGAACTCCGCCTGCATCAGCCCCCAGCCGGCACAGGCGCGCGCGATGCGCGCGCAGGGCACGCTCGCCTGGCAGTAGACGCGGCTCTGCGAACGTCGCTCGATACGCGTGAACGCGCCCGAAGTCGCGACCACGGCACCGCGGATGCCGCCGTCGCGCACCAGCAGATTGCTGCCGAGGCCAACCCAGTACACCGGCACATGCGCCGGCAGCACGCGCAGGAAGGCGGACAGATCCTCGATGTCGCGCGGCAGGAAGAACATGTCGGCCGGTCCGCCCACACGCCACGAGGTGTGATTCGCCATGGGCTCGTGCCAGCGCACGCGCGTCATGAATTCCGGGGTAATGCTCAGGTTCATGCGCGTCCCCGCTCCAGCGCCGCCGGCAGTTCCTGCGCGACCGCGCCGATATGTCCCGCACCCATGGTCACGATCACGTCATCGGGGCGGATGACATCCCTCAGTGCCGCCGCGATGTTCGCGACCTTGTCGACGAACACCGGTTCGACCTTGCCGCGGCTGCGGACTGCACGACAGATCGCGCGCCCATCGGCACCCTTGATAGCGGCCTCCCCCGCGGCGTAGACCTCGGTAATGAACAGCACGTCGGCTTGGCTAAGCACGTTGGCGAAGTCGTCCAGCAGATCGCGAGTGCGCGTGTAGCGGTGCGGTTGGAAAGCGAGCACCAGGCGACGCCCCGGCCACGCCTGGCGCAACGCCTCGAGCGTGGCGGCAATTTCGGTCGGATGATGGCCGTAGTCATCGACGATGCTGACCGACCCACCGGCAATGCGCGCATCGCCGATGTGCTGCATGCGACGATCGATCCCCTGAAAGTTCGCGAGCGCACGGCAGACCGCCTCATCGTCCACGTCCAGCTCGCTCGCCACCGCGATCGCCGCCAGCGCATTGCGCACATTGTGCGTGCCCGGCAGGTTCAGCATCACCGGCAGCGGCACGGGACGGCCGGGGCGCGTCACCAGGAAGCGCGTTCCGGCGCGTTCCGGTGCCAGTTCGGTGGCGCGCACGTCGACGCCATCCCGCAGCCCGTAGGTCAGGAATGGCCGCGCCATCCGTATCAGCATCTGCTGCAGATGCTCATCGTCACCGCACAGCACCGCGAGTCCGTAGAACGGCAGGTTGTGCAGAAACTCGAAGAAGCTGCGCTCCAGCTTGGCGAAATCGCCGCCATGCGTCCCCAGATGATCGTTGTCGATATTGGTCACGACCGCGATTACCGGCTGCAGGTGCATGAACGAGGCATCGCTCTCGTCGGCTTCGGCCACGAGATACCGGCCCGCCCCGAGGCGCGCATTGGTGCCGGCGCTCTTGAGCCGGCCGCCGATCACGAAGGTCGGATCCTCGCCGCCTTCGGCCAGTACGCTGGCGATCAGGCTGGTGGTAGTGGTCTTGCCATGCGTGCCGGCCACGGCGATCGACTCGCGAAACCGCATGAGCTCGCCGAGCATCTCGGCGCGCGGCACGACCGGAATGCGGCGTGCCAGCGCCGCCTGGACCTCCGGATTCTCGGACGCGACCGCACTCGAGACGACGACCACATCGGCACGATCGGCGTTGGTGGCTTTATGGCCGATGTGAATCGTGGCCCCCAGCGTCGCGAGGCGCTCGGTCATGGCGTTGTGCTTCAGATCCGAGCCCTGCACGCGATAGCCCAGATTCAGCAGCACTTCGGCGATGCCGCTCATGCCGCTGCCGCCGATGCCGACGAAATGAATGGTCTCGATGCGGCGCATGCGCGCACTGTTGGCAGCCAGTGCTGCCAGGCGCGCGGCTGGAGGCGTCTTGGCCTTCATGCGGCCACCCCGTTACGTTCGTGCTGCACCAGTTCGACACAGGCGTCGGCCAGATCCTGGGTGGCGCGAGGCTTGGCCAATGCACGCGCACGCTCGGCCATTGCAATCAGGCGGCCGCGACCGCTGCACAGGGTCACGAGCTGCTCGGCCAGAGCTTCGGCGCTGAGCTGGTGCTCCACAATCATGACGGCCGCGCCCTCACCGACCAGGAAGGCGGCGTTGCGCGTCTGGTGATCATCAGTGGCGGCGGGGAACGGCACCAGGATCGAGCCCACGCCTGCAGCCGTCAGCTCCGAAATGGTCAACGCCCCCGCGCGACAGATCACGAGGTCCGCCCAGCCATAGGCCTCGGCCATGTCGTCGATGAAAGGTTGCAGCCGCGCGATGACGCCGGCCTGTTCGTAATGGCGTTGCGTCACCTCGAACCAGCGCGCGCCGGATTGGTGGCGCACATCGATGTTCAGTGTTGTGCTCAATCGCGCCAGCGCGTAGGGAACGATGGCGTTGAGCCGTGCCGCGCCCTGGCTGCCGCCGAGTACCAGCAGACGCAGGCCCGGACCGCGCGTCGCGAAACGCAGGGACGGCGCCGGCAGCGACGCGATCTCGGACCGCACGGGATTGCCGATCACGCGGGCACCGACCTCGGGCCGGAAGCTGTCCGGGAAGGCGGTGAGCACCAGCCGTGCGAAATGCGCCAGGCAACGGTTGGTGAATCCGGCGATGGCATTCTGTTCGTGAATCAGCAATGGCCGGCGCAGCAGCCACGCCGCCAGGCCACCCGGGCCCGCGACGAATCCGCCCAAACCCACCACCAGCGAGGGCCGGCGACGGCGTATGACGGCCAGCGCCTGCAGCAACGCGCGCGTCAGCCGCAGCGGCGCACTCAGCCAGATCAGCCAGCCCTTGCCACGCAGTCCGCCCACCGACAGCCATTCGATCTCGATGTGTTCGGCGGGCACCAGCCGCGACTCGAGCCCGAGCCGGGTGCCGAGCCACACCACGCGCCAGCGGCGCGCGTGCAGTTCGCGCGCCAGGGCGAGCGCAGGAAACACGTGACCACCGGTGCCACCCGCCATGATCAGCGCCAGCGGCATCGCGTCGGCGGTGGCTGCAACGCTGCGCACGCCCAGGGTCATACGCGCGTCTCCCGGGCATTGCGCCGCGTGCCGCGAACGGTCTCGTGGTGCACGCGCAGTACCAGGCCGAGCCACGCCAGCGTGACGATCAGGCTGCTGCGGCCATAACTCATGAGCGGCAGCGTCAGACCCTTGGTCGGCAGCACGCCCATGTTCACGCCGATGTTGATACAGGCCTGCACTCCGAGCCAGAGACCGAACCCGGAGGCGATATAGGAGGGGAATTTCTGTCCGGCTTCGTAGGCGCGGCGCGCGATCACGAAGGCGCGCCAGGAAAGCGCCAGAAACAGTCCCAGCGTCAGCGCCACGCCGAAAAGTCCCAGCTCCTCGGCCAGCACGGCGAACAGGAAGTCGGTATGTGCCTCGGGAAGATAGAACAGTTTCTGCACGCTGGCGCCCAGCCCCACTCCGAACAGCTCGCCGCGACCGATGGCGATCAGCGACTGCGTGAGCTGGAATCCGCTCTTGAAGGGATCGGCCCACGGATCGAGAAAAGTGGTCATGCGCCGCATGCGATAACTGGAGAAGATCACCAGCAGCACCATCGATCCGCCCGCAGCCAGCACCATGGCGAGGACGTAGCGCAGGCGCGCGCCGGCCAGGAACAGCACGCCGAAACCCGTGACAAACAGCACCGTGGCCGCGCCGAAATCCGGTTCGAGCAACAGCAGCACCGCCATCACACTCAGCAGCGCCAGGGGACGCGCCAGCCCCGACAGACCGCTGCGCAAAGCCGACTCGAATCGCACCGCGTAGCTGGCGATATAGATCAGGGTCAGGACGCGCGCCGCTTCCGAAACCTGGAAATTCATGCCGGCAAACCGCAGCCATCGGCGGCTGCCATTGACGACATGGCCGAAGCCCGGCACCAGCACCAGCAACAGCATGGTGCCTGCGACCAGCAGCAGCGGCAGCGCCAGCTGCTCGAGCCGCCGCATCGGAATGGAAAACGCCAGCGTCGCGAGCGCGACACCCCCGAGCACCAGCATCAGCTGCCGCTCGAGGTATGAAAACGGGTCGCCTTCGTGACCCGCGATCGTGATCGAAGCCGACGTCACCATGACCAGGCCCAGCAGTACGATGCTCAGCGACAGGATCAGCGTCAGCGGATCCAGGGCCGGTCCACGGCTGCGGGCCTGATCCTGTGAGAGTGCCAGCGTTGCGCTGCTCATGGCGCCAACCTGCGCACGGCGGCCGCGAACGCGCGACCCCGCTGCGCGTAGTCGCTGAACATGTCAAAGCTCGCGCAGGCGGGCGATAACAGCACCGTATCGCCGGGACTCGCCATCGCCGCGGCCAGCTCGACCGCCGCCTCGAGACTGTCCGCATAGCGGCACTCGCAGGCCCCTGCGAGCGCCGCACCGATCGTCGGTGCAGCGCGTCCGATCAGCAGCGCGCACCGTACCTTGCCGGCGAAGGCCGCGCGCAGCGGCGCGAAGTCCTGGCCCTTTCCCTCACCGCCGAGAATCACGAGCAGCGGCCCGGCGTAGCCTGCCACCGCGGCCAGCGTGGCACCGACGTTGGTGCCCTTGGAATCGTCGATGAAGCTCACGCCGCCCACATCGGCGACCCACTGCGAACGATGCTCCAGGCCGCCGAAGGTGCGCAGCTCCTCGAGCATCGACGCCAGCGGCAGCGACAGCGCCTCGCCCAGCGCCAGCGCGGCCAGCGCATTGGCGGCATTGTGCGCGCCGCGAAGGCGCATGGCGGACAGTGGCATCAGGGGTTCACCGCGACGCGCCATCCAGCTGCGATCGGCCTGCTCCAGCAGGGTGTAGTCGGCGCCCGAGTCCGCGCGCAGGGAGAAGCTCAGCCGTCGCCGCGCGGGGCCGATCATGGAGGCGACGGTTGGGTCATCCAGGTTGATGACGGCCACCTCGCAGTGCTCGAAGATGCGGGCCTTCGCGGCCGCGTAGTCGGCAAAATCCCGGTAGCGATCCAGATGGTCGGGAGTGATATTGAGCACGGCGGCGGCGGCCAGGCGCAGCGAGTGCGTGGTCTCGAGCTGATAGCTCGACAGCTCCAGCACATACAGTTGTGCCGAGTCATCCAGCAGGTCGAGCGCCGGCTCTCCGAGATTGCCGCCGCTGCGGATACGAAGCCCCGACCGTGCCGCCATTTGCGCCAGCAGCGTGGTCACGGTGCTCTTGCCGTTGGTACCGGTGACACCGGCAACCGGTGCGCGCGCCTCGCGCGCGAACAGTTCGATGTCGCCGACGGCGTCGAGGCCGCGGTTGCGCGCCGCATCGAAGAAGGCGCCATGCGTGGCCACGCCCGGCGAGACGACCAGCAGATCCGCGCCCTCGAGAAGCGAGGCATCGAAACCCCCGCGGCGCACGGTGATCTCGCGACCCAGTTCGAGTCCCAATGCCGTCAGTCGCGGCCACTCCGGCGGCTCGGCACGGCTGTCCGTGACCGCGACCTCGTAACCGCGCTTGAGCAGGTAGCGGGCCGCAGAGAAGCCGCTCTTGCCCAAACCCACGACCACGGCGCGATGCTGGGTATTCATCGCAGCTTCAACGTCGAAAGGCCTGCCAGCACCAGCAGGAAACTGATGATCCAGAAACGCACGATCACTTTCGGTTCGGCCCAGCCCTTGAGCTCGAAGTGATGATGAATCGGGGCCATGCGAAAGATGCGCCGGCCGGTGAGCTTGAACGATGCCACCTGCAGGATGACTGAGGCGGTTTCGAGCACGAATATGCCGCCCATGACCAGTGCCACGATCTCCTGGCGTACGATCACCGCGACCACACCGAGCGCCGCGCCGAGCGCGAGCGCGCCGATATCGCCCATGAAGACCTGCGCCGGATAAGAGTTGAACCACAGAAAGCCCAATCCGGCGCCCGAGAGCGCGCCGCAAAATATCAGTACCTCGCCGGCCTGCGGAATGGCCGGAATCGACAGGTAGTTGGCGAAGATGATGTTGCCGCTGGCGTAGGCGAATATGCCCAGCGCGCCCGAGACCATTGCGGTCGGCATGATGGCGAGACCATCGAGACCGTCGGTGAGATTCACGGCATTGCTCATGCCGACGATCATGAAATAGCTCAACGCCACATAGCCGAACGAACCGAGCGGGACATTGACCGACTTGATGAAGGGCACGAAGAAATCGGTCTGTGCCGGCACCGTGGCGGTGCGATACAGCAGCAGCGCGGCGCTGAATCCGAGCACCGACTGCCAGAAGTATTTCCAGCGCGCCGCCAGGCCCCGTGAGTTGCCGACCACCAGTTTCAGGTAGTCGTCCCAGAATCCGACCACGCCGAACCCGACCGTGACGCCCAGCGTGATCCACACAAAGCGATTGCGCAGATCCGACCACAGCAGCGTGCTGACGACGATCGCCACGATGATCAGCACACCGCCCATGGTCGGAGTGCCGGCCTTGGGCAGGTGCGAGCGCGGTCCGTCATCCCGCACCACCTGGCCGATCTGGTAGCTCGAGAGGCGCGAGATCATGCGCGGCCCGACCAGCAGCGCCATGCTCAGTGCGGTCATCACCGAAAGAATCGCGCGCAGCGTGATGTACGAGAAGGCGTGAAAGCCCGAGTAATAAGGCGTCAGAACCTTGGCAACCCAATACAGCATCGGTCAGCTCGCCTTGCGTGTTTCTTCGGGTGCCAGCAGCGCATCGACCACGCGCTCGAGGCGATTGACGCGCGAACCCTTTACCAGCACGCGCACGTCGGGGCTCAGGGCGGCGTCCAGTGCACGCGCCAGCTCGCCGGCATCACGGAAGCGCTCGGCGCCCGGGCCGAAGGTTTCCGCAGCCAGCGCCGCGAGCGCACCAAAGCTGTAGAGCCGTTCGACGCCCAGCGAGTGCGCCAGCTCGCCAAGTTCGCGATGACTGTCCTCGGCGACCTCTCCGAGCTCGGCCATATCGCCGAGGACCAGCCAGCGGCGACCCTGCAGCTCGCTCAGGACCTCCAGGCCGGCGCGCGCGGAACTCGGATTGGCGTTGTAGGAATCATCGATGAGCCAGGCGCCATGACGCGTGCGCCGCAGCTGCAACCGGCCCTTCACGGCTTGCATCTGGGCAAGTCCGGTGGCGATCTGCGCCAGACTCGCGCCCGCGCTATGGGCAGCGGCCGCCGCGGCCAACGCATTGAGCACGTTGTGCCGTCCGGCCAGTGCGAGTGTCACCGGCACACTGCCGCCGGGCGCACGCAGGCGGAACTGGGTGCTGAAGCCCTGCGCGCCGACCTCGAAACGCAAGTCGGTGGCACCAAAGTCGGCCTCGTGGCGCAAACCAAAAGTGCAGATGCGCGCCGCCGTGCTCGAGCGCCACAACGAGGCGTAAGTGTCATCGCCGTTGATGACAGCGACGCCGCTCTGGCTAAGCCCGCTGACCATCTCGCCCTCGGCGCGTGCGGCACCCTCGAGAGATCCGAATCCTTCCAGGTGCTCGGCACCGGCATTGGTGATGAGGCCAATCCCGGGACGCGCGATCTGCACCAGCTGCTCGACGTCGCCGCGCCGATTGGCGCCCATCTCGATCACCGCGCTGCGGTGGGATGCGTCGAGGCGCAACAGCGTCATGGGCACGCCGAGATGATTGTTCAGATTGCCGCGGGTCGAGAGGCACGGTCCCTGCTGCGAGAGGATGCTCGCGAGCATTTCCTTGACGGTGGTCTTGCCGTTGCTGCCGGCCACGCCGATCACCGGTCCGCTGAACTGCGCGCGCGCCGCCTGCGCGGCACTGGCCAGCGCGCGCTCGACGCTGGAGACCACGATCTGCGACAGCGGCGCATCGATCTGCCGCAGCACCAGCGCGCCGGCAGCACCGGCAGCCGCGGCCGCGGCAACGAAGCTGTGGCCATCGGCATGCTCGCCGTGCAGCGCGATGAAGAGGTTCCCTGGGCCAAGCTTGCGGCTATCGATCGAGACTTCATTGAATTCGCGATCCGCTCCGATCAGCCGGCCGTGACAGGCCGCGGCGAATTGCGCCAGGCTGCGGATCACGCCCCGCCCCATTGGCGCAGCGCCGCGCGCACCACGTCGGTGTCGCTGAAGACCCGGCGCTCGGTGCCGACGATCTGATATTCCTCGTGGCCTTTGCCGGCGACCAGCACCACGTCAGCGACCGAGGCGGTCGCCAGCGCGCTGCGAATGGCCAGTGCGCGGTCGTGAATCACGCGCGTGCGGTTTAAGCCGTCGGCCTGGGCCACCCCCTGCAGAATGACGTCGGTGATGAAGGCGGGATCTTCGCTGCGCGGATTGTCATCGGTGACGATGAGCAGATCCGCGCCGTTGGCGGCGATACGACCCATCTCGACGCGCTTGCCCGGATCGCGGTCGCCGCCACATCCGAACACGCAGCGCAACTGGCCGCGGCAGTGCGCGCGTGCGGCTTGCAGCGCCTTGGCGAGCGCATCGGGCGTGTGCGAGTAGTCAATGAGCGCCAGCGGCTGCTTGCCGCCGCCGCCCTCGGGCTGCATGCGGCCGGGCGGCGCCGAACAGCGCGACAGTGCCTCACAGGCTTCGTTGAGCGGCAGCTCCCATGCCAGCAGCACCGCCAGCACGGTCAGCAGGTTGTCGACATTGAAGTCGCCCAGCAGTCGGCTGGTCAGTCGCGCGTTGCCGCGGCTGCTTTCGATTTCAAGTGTAAGTCCGGTATCGCGCGCGGTCACTGCGCGCGCGCAGACGTAGTCGGCGCCGCTGGTAAGCCACTCGGAAGGACGCTGCGAGGTCAGCAGCAGTTGCGCCGCATCTGCGCCGCGGCGAGCGGTCTGCGCAAGCTCCAGACCGAATGGGTCATCCACATTGATGACTCGCACCTTCAGAGTCGGCCAATCAAACAGCCGTGCCTTCGCAGCCCCGTAGGCGGCCATGTCGGCGTGATAATCGAGGTGATCGCGCGTCAGATTGGTGAAGACCGCGGTATGAAAACGCACGCCCGCGCAACGGTCCTGATCCAGGCCATGCGAGGAGACTTCCATTGCGACCGCCGCAAAACCCTGCGCGCGCAGTCGTGCCAGCAGCCGGTGCAGCGTGACCGCGTCGGGCGTCGTGGTGCCCAGATCGGTCAGATCATGAATGCCGCCGCCGCCGAGCGTGCCAACATAGGCCGCGCGGCGTCCGCTGTATTCGAGCGCCTGCGCCAGCAGCCAGGCGCAGGTGGTCTTGCCGTTGGTGCCGGTGATGCCTGCCACCGTCAGGCTGGCCGAGGGCGCATCGAAGAAACGATCGGCGATGAATCCCAGCTGCGCACGCAGATTCGGCACCGCGCGCACGACGATGGAAGCGTCTACTGAGGGAGCCTGGATGCCGGCCGCCGGCTCCCAGAGAATGGCCCGCGCACCGGCCGCCGCCGCCGCCGGCGCGAATTCCACGCCATGGTGGGTGTCGCCGTGGCAGGCAAAAAATGCCGCGCCGGGTGTCACGCTGCGGCTGTCCTGTGTGAGATCCGAGACTTCGAGACTTTCAGGCACATCGACCAGGCCACCCAGCACCGCCTTGAGCGGCCGCCAGCTCTGCGCACTGACCGAACTCATCGGCTCGCAACCTTCTGGCCGCGACTCAGGGGCTCGACCGGGACGCTGGTGTCATCCGGTGCCACCGCGAGCAGGCGCAGCGCCCCGCCCAGCACGGCGGAGAACACCGGTGCTGATACATCGCCGCCCATATATTTTCCGGCGGTCGGCTCATCGATCACCACCACGGCGGCAAGGCGCGGATTGGAGGCCGGCGCAACCCCGGCGAACACCGAGGTATAGCGATCCCTTGAATAAGTGCCGTTGCTGGCCTTCCAGGCGGTGCCGGTCTTGCCGGCGACACGGTAGCCCGGGATCTTGGCGCGCACGCCGGTGGCACCTTCCTGAGTGGTCACGGTCTCGAGCAATCCCAGTAGATCGCGGCACACCGTCGCATCGAGCACGCGCTCCCCGGGCGGAGCCGCATCCACGCGTAGCAGCGAGACCGGCCGCCGCACGCCCAGGGCACCGATCGCCGCGTAAGCCTGTGCCAGCTGCAGCGGTGTCACCGAGATGCCGTAGCCGTGCGACAGCGTTGCGATGCTGATCGCGCGCCAATGCGAATAGTCGGTGAATACGCCGGCGGACTCGCCCGGAAAGCCGCTGCTGGTCACCTGGCCGAAACCGAAACGGTTCAGCGTGCTCCAGATCTGCTTCGGTTCGAGCTGCAGCGCCAGCTTTATCATCCCGACGTTGGATGACTTGGCAAGCACGGTCGCCAGCGGCACGGCGCCCAGGTTGTGTTCGTCCGGAAAGCTCTTGTCACCGACCTGGATGAAACCCGGACTGGTATCGATGACGCTGCTGGTGGTGAATTTGCCAGACGCCAGGCCGGCGGCGACCACGAAGGGCTTGATGCTCGAGCCCGGCTCGAACAGGTCCGTCACGGCACGGTTGCGATAAGTGGCCGCCTGCAGCTGCGAGCGATCGTTCGGGTTGTAGGCAGGCTGATTGACCATCGCCAGCACCTCGCCCGAGTCGATGTCGATCACGACCACCGATCCGGCGTGCGCGCGATTCTCGAGGATGGCGCTCTTGAGTTCGCGATACGCCAGGTACTGGATGCGCAGGTCCAGGCTCAAGGTCAGGTCACGGCCGGGCCGCACCGGCCGGATGCTCTCGATGTCCTCGACCTTGCGTCCGCGGCTGTCCTGGATGACGCGCTTGGCGCCGTCCTCGCCTGCGAGCCAGTTGTCGAAAGCGAGCTCAGCGCCCTCCTGCCCCGCATCGTCGATGCTGGTGAAGCCCAGCAGATGACCGGTCACTTCGCTGGCGGGGTAGTAGCGACGGTATTCGCGCGTGAGATTGACGCCCGGCAGATTCAGCGCCTTGACGCGCATGGCATCGCTGGGCTGAAGGCCGCGTGCCACGTAGAGGAATTCCCGGTCCATGTTGCTGCTGACGTGCCGCAGCAGCGCCTGGCGATCGCCGCCGAGCACGGTCGCCAGCCGAGGCAACTGCTCGAGATTGCCCGCCAGTTCGCGCGGATTCACCCAGACGGAATCGACCGGCGTGCTGACTGCGAGCGGCTCACCATTGCGGTCGGTGATGTTGCCGCGGTGCGCGACGATCGCCGCCACGCGCGAGAAACGCGCGTCGCCCTGGCTGGCCAGGAAGGGGTGATCGACCAGCTCCAGTTCCACCGCGCGGCCAATCAGTCCCGCGGACGCGAGCAGCAGCAGACCGAACAGCAACCCCTGGCGCAGACGATAGGAATAGCGAGTCGGGGTATCGCTGGCGCGCGAGGCGCTGCGGGACGCCGCCGCGGCGCGTTCCCGACGCGCACCGCGCCCGCGCCCCTTCCATCGGCGCCGCATGGAATCCCATAACTTCACGGCGCCACGATCTCAATGTCGCGCGAATCCGGGATCGTCATGTGCAGACGTTCGCTGGCGACGCGTTCGACGAAGGCGTAGGTGGACCAGGCGCTGGCCTCGAGCTGCAGCCGGCCCCAGTCCGCATCGAGCTCATCGCGCGCGCTGCTGAGACGCTCGAGTTCGACGAACAGTTCCCGTGCGCGGTACTTCGAATAGACGGCGGCCGCGGCCGAGCCGAGCACAGACCACCACAGCATCGCGGCCACGATAACCAGCAGGCTGCGCGGTGCGGTCATGTCGGCAACTTTTCGGCAATGCGCAGCAATGCACTGCGCGCGCGCGGGTTGGCGCGGGTTTCATCGAGCGAGGCACGCTGTTTACTGGCAATACGCCGCAGTGTCGGGCGCGCCTGCGGCGGCAGGTGCGGCAGATCGCTGAGTGCCGGGTCGGGCTCGGAGTGGCGGCGGATGAACTGCTTCACCCGCCGGTCTTCGAGCGAATGAAAGCTGATCGCCACCAGCCGGCCCTGCGGGGCTAGCAGCTCCAGCGCCTGCGCCAGACCTTGCTCGATCTGCGCGAGCTCATCATTGATGAAAATGCGCAGCGCCTGGAAGGTGCGAGTCGCCGGATGCTTACCCGGCTCGCGCGTCCGCACCACGCGCGCCACCAGCGCGGCCAGTGCGCTGGTGCGGGTCAGCGGCGCGGCATCGCGGGTGCGCACGATCTCGCGCGCGATCGGCCCGGCGAAGCGCTCTTCTCCGAAGGTCGCGATCACGTGGCGCATCTCATCGCTGCTCGCCCGGGCGAGCCATGCGGAAACTGGTTCGCCGCGCGTCGGGTCCATGCGCATATCGATCGGACCGTCCTGGAGGAAACTGAAGCCGCGCGCTGGATCGGCCAGTTGCGGCGAGGAGACGCCGAAATCGAACAGCACGCCATCGCATGGCGCGCCAAATCCTTGCGCGCGCACCAGCGCTGCCAGCTGCGCGAAATCGCCTTGCACGAGCCGGATTCGCGGCTCTTGCGCAAAGCGCATACGGCCCGCGGCGATCGCGGCCGGATCACGGTCGATGGCGATGAGCCTGCCGTCGGGTCCAAGGGCGTCGAGGATGGGCGCGCTGTGCCCGCCGCGACCAAATGTTGCGTCGATGTAGAAGCCGGCCGCGCGCACTGCCATAGCCGTAAGCACTTCATCGACAAGCACCGGCGTGTGCTCATCCAACTCCCCTTATCCCCGCTAGTCGCCCGGCCGTCGCTTACAGCGACAGCGAATCGAGGTGCGCTGGACGTTCGGTCACGGCGGCTTCATCCTTGAGCCAGCCGTCGCGCCGTTCCATCCATCGAGTCTCGTCCCAAAGTTCACACCGATTCCCCTGTCCGACGAGCATCGCGTGGCGTTGCAGACCCGCAAATTCACGCAGCTCCTGGGTCAATAGA
The DNA here is from genome assembly GCA_963819195.1 of uncultured Gammaproteobacteria bacterium. Lineage (GTDB taxonomy): Bacteria > Pseudomonadota > Gammaproteobacteria > Steroidobacterales > Steroidobacteraceae > FEN-1191. Next base: position 398 of record CAWFVL010000012.1, on the reverse strand, counting down.
ATTCGACCGTGTCCGTCGATTGGAAGGTCCGTGGCGTGTCCTACGATCAGCCGCTGCAGCCGCCGCGACTGGGGGTCCAGGGCCGGAAGCGCCATGATCTGCTTCTCGACTGGCTCCCAGTCCGTGAGCGGGTAGAGCATCAGGCACTGCCCGTCCCGATCGACCGTCACGATGAGCTGGCCCGCCGAACGCTCAAGCACACGCTCGCGGTAGCGCGTGGGGAGAACCATGCGCCCCTTGTCATCCAGCGTGACTTTTGTTGCACCGCGGAACATAGGCTGTTGTAGGCCAAATCGCCCATCTCTCCCCACTTTTTCCCACTTGGCGCCACTATAGAAATGCAAGGGCTGGCATGTCAACGCCTAACTGGGAAATTTGTGAAGCGCAGTAGGTACTTA
>CAWFVL010000011.1:0-953849 GCA_963819195.1 uncultured Gammaproteobacteria bacterium | reverse complement strand
GCGCCGGTAGCGGCTCCGCCGCATCGCCTAAGCCTTTCATCGGGCGACCGTTTTGCGTAGAATCCGCGCTCTTTTTTGGCCCTCATTGAATCGCTTATATGGTCACAATTCGTTTGACGCGCCGCGGCGCTAAGAATCAGCCCTTCTATCACGTCATGGTCACGGACAGCCGCGTCCGCCAGGGCGGTGCCGCTCTCGAGCAGGTTGGCTATTTCAACCCCGTGGCGCGTGGCAAAGACACGCGTCTGAAGCTCGATCTGGAGCGCATCGATCATTGGGTCGCCCATGGCGCCCAGCAGTCGGATCGCGTGCGCTCGCTGATTGCGGTCTATCGCAAGCAAGCCACGGCCCCGGCCGCCGCTGCCTGAAGCGCTACCTGGTACTCGGCCGGATCGTCGCGCCGTTCGGCGTTCGCGGCTGGGTCCGGGTGTACTCCTACACCGACCCGCCCGATACGCTGCTGCAGCACCGCCTCTGGCAGCTGCGCAGGCCCGGCGCGGAAGAGTCGCTGCAGCCGCGGCAGGTGCTGCAGGGACAGTGGGATGGAAATGTGCTGCGCGCGCAGCTCGATGGGATCGATGATCGCGATGCGGCTGAAGCGTTGCGCGAATGGGAGATTCTGATTGAACGCTCGGCGTTGCCCGCGGCCGCCGAACGGGAGTACTACCGGGAGGACCTGCTGGGTTTCACGGTACGCAACCGGCAGGGCGCGGTGCTCGGGGAACTGAAGCACTTCCTGGAAACACCGGCGAGCCCCGTCATGGTCGTGAAAGGCGAGCGTGACTATACGGTGCCGGCAGAGCCGACGTATCTGAAGCGCGTGGATCTGGAGCGGCGCGAGATCGAGGTGGACTGGCCGGCGGATTTTTGAGGGTGCAGTGCGGATCGAAGTCGTAACACTGTTCCCGGCGCTGATCGCCGATGCGCTGCGCCACGGGGTGCTGGCGCGGGCGATCGAGCGCGGCCTGTTGAGTGTCGGGACCGAGGATCTGCGCGCGCATGCCAGCGATGCGCACCGGACCGTCGATGATCGCCCCTATGGAGGCGGCCCGGGCATGGTGCTGAAGCCCGAACCGCTGTGCGCGGCCATCGAGGCAGCGCGCGCACGTGTGCCAGCGGGCAGTCCGCGAATCGCGCTGTCGGCACAGGGCGAGCCGCTGACGCAGCGGGCCGTGGCGCAGCTGGCGCAGCTACCGGGCCTGGTGCTGATCGCGGGGCGCTACGAGGGCATCGACGAGCGCGTGTTCGCGCTGGCGGTCGACCGCGAAGTGTCGATCGGCGATTATGTGTTGTCCGGCGGTGAGCTGCCGGCATTGGTGCTGATCGACGCGATGGCGCGGCTGCAGCCCGGGGCGCTCGGCGATGAGCGCTCCAGCGTGCAGGAGTCCTTTGAGGATGGCCTGCTCGACTGGCCGCACTACACGCGGCCGGAGGAGTTCGCCGGGCAGCGCGTGCCCGCGGTGCTCAGTTCCGGCGATCATGCCGCCATTGAGCGCTGGCGTCGCCGGCAGAGTGTCGGGCGCACCTGGCTGCGGCGACCGGAATTGATCGGCCGCACGCCGCTGGATGCGGAGCGCGCGGCGCTGTTGGAAGAATTTTTGACGGAGCAGCGCGATGGCGCGCAACGCTGAATGAGGAAACGACAATGAGCAATATCATCCAGACACTCGAAGCCGAGCGCATGACGCGCACGGTGCCGGAATTCAAACCCGGCGATACGGTTGTGGTGCAGATCAAAGTGGTCGAGGGCGATCGCGAGCGCGTGCAGGCCTACGAAGGGGTCGTGATCGCGCGCAGCAACCGCGGATTCAACTCCTCGTTCACGGTGCGCAAGGTCTCGCATGGCGAGGGCGTCGAGCGCACTTTCCAGACCTACAGCCCGAGCATCAGCGAGATCTCGGTCAAGCGCCGCGGCAGCGTGCGGCGCGCCAAGCTGTACTACCTGCGCGAGCGCACCGGCAAGGCCGCGCGCATCGAGGAGAAGGTCTAGCACCCCGTGCGCCGATTCTTCCGGGGACTGTGGCGCGGCCTGGATACGCTGCGCCGTTTCCTGCATCTGCTGCTGCTGCTGGCGGTGGTGGGTGTGGTGATCGGCGCGCTGCATTCCGGTACTCCGCGCCTGCCGGAGAAAGCAGCACTGGTGATTCGCCCCTCGGGCGAACTGGTCGAGCAACTCAGCGGCGAGCCGATCGAGCGCGCCCTCAGCGAAGCGCAGGGCTCGAATGACTCGCAGACCCTGCTCTGGGATCTGACCACGGCGATCCGCGCCGCGGCTGGCGATGCGCGCATCGGCGCGCTGTTCATCGATACCGACGACATGGACAGCGCCGGGCAGGTGAAGCTGGAGGAACTCAGCGCTGCGATCGCGGAGTTCCGCCGCAGCGGCAAGAAGGTCATTGCCTACGGCAGCTATTTCCTGCGCGGCCAGTACTATCTTGCCGCACAGGCCGATGAGGTTTATCTCGATCCATTCGGCTTGCTGATACTCGATGGCTACAGCCAGTACCGCATGTTCTTCAAGGACGCGCTCGACAAGCTGTCGGTCGACATGCACCTGTTCCGCGCCGGCAAGTTCAAAAGCTATGGTGAGACCTTCACGCGACGGGACATGTCACCGGAAGACCGCGAGGAGAGCGAGGCTTACCTGAACGCGCTGTGGCGCGGCTATTGCGGCTCCGTGGCGCAGGCGCGGCACCTGCAGCCCGAGGCCATCACCGCTTACGCCAATACCTATGTCGATCAGGTGACCGCCGTGCACGGCGACTCCGCGCGGGTGGCCAAGGAGAGCGGTCTTGTGACCGACCTGCAGACGCGCCAGCAGGTCGAGAGTCGCCTGATTGCCGCGGTCGGCGCCGACCCGAGCGGCAAGTCTTTCCGCCAGGTGACCGTCAGCGACTATCTGCGCGCCACCCATGCCGATGAGAAAATTCGCGGCAAGGGTGCGGGGGTGGGCGTGGTCTTGGCCAGCGGCATGATGCTGGATGGCAAGCAGCCCCCGGGAACCATTGGCGGTGAATCGACCGCACTGCTGCTGCGCCAGGCGCGCCTCGATGATGACATTCGCGCGGTGGTGATTCGGATCGACAGTCCGGGCGGCAGTACGCTCGCCTCCGAGCAGATCTATCGCGAAGTGCGCGCGCTCAAGGAAGCCGGCAAGCCGGTGGTGATTTCGATGAGTGATGTGGCCGCCTCGGGCGGCTACTACATCGCAGCGCCCGCCGATGAAATCATCGCCAGCGCCAACACCATCACGGGCTCCATCGGCGTGTTCGCCAGCGTGCCGACGGTCAATCGCAGCCTGGCGCGCATCGGCATCAACGTCGATGGTGTCGGCACCACGCCGCTTTCGGGCATCCGCCTGGACCGGCCGTTGCCGGACAGTGTCGCCAAGCTGCTGCAGAGCAAAGTTGAATTCACCTACGAGCAGTTCCTGGCGCACGTGGCCGCGGGCCGCGGCAAGACGCGCGACGCCATCGACCTGATTGCGCAGGGTCGCGTCTGGGCCGGCGCCGATGCATTGCCCATCGGCCTGATCGACCGATTCGGCAGCTACCAGGACGCAGTCCAGTCGGCGGCCAAACGCGCCGGGCTCAAGGACGGGTACGGGGTGCGGCGCATCGAGGCCGAGCTGACCTGGCCGCAGCAGCTGTTACTGCAGCTGCGATCGACCGGCGATGGCATGCTGGAACGCATCGGCTGGGCGCGCGGGGGCTTGAGCGCCATCGCGCAGCGCCTGGCGCCGATTGATCGCGAGATCGAGCGCTGGACGCGCCTGTCCGGCCCCTACACGAGCTACGCCTACTGCTTCTGCAGCGTCGAGTAGCGTCGCCTGCGCGGCCGGGCCTTGCGTCCTAGCGCAGCAGCCTGAAATCCGTGGCAAGTTCGGGCCGCAGCTGATTCCAGCGCACAGCGGCCGGAAAGCTGATCATGCATAGGCCGGCGGTGTGCAACTCCGCCGGTGGCGGGTCGTGCTGGAACCGCTGCGCGAGTTCCGAGATGCCCGGGTTGTGCCCCACGATCATGACGGTCGCGTATTCGGCGGGACAACGGCTCAAGGGTCGCAGCAGCAGCGCGGGATCGCCGGGATAGAGTTCTGGTTCGATGGTCAGCTGCAGCGGCAGGTCGAGCTCGGCAGCAACGATGGTGGCGGTTTCGCGGGTGCGCAGCGCCGGGCTCACCAGCAGCGCATCGCAGCGGAGGCCGGCGCGGGCGATGCAATCGGCGGCATCCAGCGCTTCACCTCGGCCGCGCAGGCTCAGGTGACGATCGATGTCGTCCGTGCCCACGGCCGCCGCTTCGGCGTGCGCGTGCCGCATTAGCAGCAGCCGCTTCATGCGATCCCCGGGGGGGTTTACCAGGTCATCCCGGTTTGCAGGCGCGCGGCCTCGGACATCATCGACTGGGTCCAGGGCGGATCGAAAGTCAGGTTGACCTCGACCTTGCCGACCGTCGGAATGCTTTCGAGTTTTTCCCGCACGTCCTGTACCAGCACCTCGCCCATGCCGCAGCCGGGCGCCGTGAGCGTCATCGTGACGCGAATGTCGCGGGTCTGATCGGCGCTGTCGGCGACCTCGCACTCGTAGACCAATCCGAGATCGACGATGTTGATCGGAATCTCCGGATCGAAACAGCTTCGCATCTGTTTCCACGCCAGCTCTTTGACGTCCTCGCCGGTGGCGTTCGGCGGCAATTCCGGAGGCCGCACGACCTCCTTGCCGATGGCATCGGCCTGATCGCCCGCCAGGCGGTACAGATTGCCTTCCACGTAGAGCGTAAAGCTGCCGCCCAGCGCCTGGGTGATGTAGCCGGCCAGCCCGAGCTTGAGCGTGATCGGTTGGCCGCCGGGGACCATGATGGCCTCCACGTCGCGCTGGATGATGACCGGTTCGTTCTCGTATGCGCGCACGTGCTTACTCCGTGCTCACGGGCGCACGCGTGTCGCTGAGCGCGGCATTGAGCGTGTGCCAGCAGAGGCTGGCGCATTTAACGCGCGCGGGGAATTCGGCGACGCCGCCGAGCGCCGCGAGCTTTCCCAGATCGCTGCTGCCGGGGTGGCCGGTCATCAGCGCATGCACCTGCTGGTAGAGCTGCTCGATCTCCTCGCGCCGCCGGCCCTTGACTGCTTCGCTCATCAGCGAGGCCGAGGCCACCGAGATGGCGCAGCCCTGGCCTTCGAAGCGCACATCCGCGAGGCGGTCGCCGTCCATTCGAAGGGTGACATCGAGCTTGTCGCCGCACAGCGGGTTGCGGCCCACGGCCGTGGCATCAGCCGGCTCGAGCCGGCCGAAGTTACGCGGGCTGCGATTGTGGTCGAGGATGACATCCCGATAGAGTTCTTTCAGGTCCATGCACGCATTCCCACGGCGTCAGCCGAACATCTCACGCACGGTACGCACGCCCTGCACCAGCCGCTCGACATCCTGCGCATTGCTGTAGCAGCCAAAGGAGGCGCGCGCGGTGGCGGGCAGGCCGAAATACTCCATGACCGGCATCGCGCAGTGATGACCGGTGCGGATCGCAATACCTTCGCTGTCGAGGATGGTGCCGATGTCGTGCGGGTGAATGCCGTCCATCGTAAAGGACACCACCGCGGCCTTGCCCGGCGCGGTGCCGACCAGGCGCACGCCCGGCAGCGCCGCAAGCCCTTCGCTGGCAAGCATCAGCAGGCCGTGTTCGTGCGCGGCGATCGCCGGTCGCCCGAGACTCTCGACGAATTCCAGCGCCGCGCCCAGGCCGACGGCGCCTGAGATATTGGGCGTGCCTGCCTCGAACTTCGCCGGCAGCTCGTTATAGGTCGATGACTCGATGCTCACCGACAGGATCATCTCTCCGCCGCCCTGCCAGGGCGGCATGGCCTCGAGCAGCGCTTCGCGCCCGTAGAGCACGCCAATTCCGGTCGGGGCGTAAACCTTGTGACCCGAGAACGCGTAGAAATCGCAATCGAGCGCGCGCACATCGACTTCGGCGTGCGGGATGGCCTGGGCGCCATCGACCAGTACCGGCACGCCCTGCGCATGTGCGAGACGCACGATCTCGCGCACCGGCAACACGGTGCCGAGCGCATTCGAAACGTGCGCAATCGCGACCATGCGGGTGCGCGGCGATAGCAGCTTGCGGAAAGCATCCAGGTCCACCTCGCCCGCGGCGGTCAGAGGGGCGGCCCGCAGGCGCGCGCCGGTGGCGGCGCACACCATCTGCCAGGGCACGATATTGGCGTGATGTTCGAGGTGCGTGATCAGGACTTCATCGCCAGGCCCCAGGTTGCCGCGGCCCCAGCTGTTGGTCACCAGGTTGATGGCCTCGGTGGTGCCGCGCACGAAGATGATCTCGCGCGTCGAGGCAGCATTGATGAAGCGCCGCACGGTTTCGCGCGATCGCTCGTAGGCGTCGGTGGCCCACTGGCTCAAGGTGTGCACGCCGCGATGCACATTCGCGTGCAGATGCGTCTCGTAGTGCTCCACCGCGCGCAGCACGGCGCGCGGCCGCTGCGAGGAGGCGGCGCTGTCGAGATAGACCAGCGGCCGGCCATTGATGGTCTGCTGCAGTATCGGGAATTCGGCGCGCACCCGCGCCACGTCGTAATCGGGGTCAATGACGGCGGGGATGGCATTCATGCGAGCGCTCCGAGGTCGGGTACATCCGGCAGCTGGCCCGCGGCCAGCCGCTCGGCTTCAGCGCGCAGCGCCGGCACATCGATTTCACGCAGCGCATCGCCGAGGAATGCCCACTTGAGCAGCGATCGCGCGGTGGGCCGATCGATGCCGCGCGCCAGCAGGTAGAACAACAGGTCCTCATCCAGGCGGCCGGTGGTGGCGCCGTGCTGGGCGCGCACATCGTCGGTCAGGATCTCGAGGCGCGGCCGCAGGTCGATCTCGGCCGAAGCGCCTTCGATGAGTCCGCGCAGCGACTGGCGCGTCTGGGCGCCGGGCGCGCGCCCATCGATGCGGATGTGGCCGCTGAAGGCCACGCGCGAACGCTCATCGGCAATGCCGCGAAACAGTTCCTCGGTGCCGGTTTCGGGGGCCTCGTGCTCCACCTTCAGAGAAATATCGTGCACCTGCTCGCCGCGACCCACGGCGATGCCGCCCCAGGCGAGGCTGGCGCCGCGGCCCGCGAGTTGCACCCTGGCACTGGTGCGCGCGCTGCCGGCACCCACAGCCACCGAGCGCACCGCATAGCGCGCACGTTCCCCGAGCTGCGCCGAGAGCGTGTCGATGAACACGGTGTCGCGGCCGTACTGCTGCAGGCGGTAATGATTCAGCACCGCCTCGCGCGCCAGCTCGACCGTGAGATTCATGGCCACCAGCGAGGCGGACGCGGCGGCGCCCAGGTGGCGCTCGACGAGCCGCACCTGGCTGCCCGGCTCCAGGCGCAGCTGCAGCCGGGGGTAGGCCGCGCCCGCCGATGCGCGGCCGCTGTTGATGAAGAGGATTTCGATGGCGGCTTCGCCCGCGATCGCCAGCCGCGCGGTGTCGGTGGCGAACATGTCGCACAGCCATCCCAGGCGCTGCTCGGGCAGCCACTCGGCCGCCCTGGGGCCGGGGCTCAAGTCAACGGCCTGTGAGCCGTGGCGGCTGGCTACCAGCCGGCCATCCACGTAGATCATCCGCTCGAAGCCTGGCAGCGCGGGCGGCAATTCCGGCAGGGCGGGGGCCGGGGCGGCAGCGGTGTCGGGCGCGAAGGCGGCGATCCGATCGAGTGCGCGCAGGTTGGTGTAGCGCCACTGCTCATCGCGTGCCGAAGGCCAGCCCAGATCGCCCAGGCGCGTGGCCGCGCGCCCGCGCTCAGCCAGGGCGTCCGCATCGCCGGGCAAGCGCGCAGCAACGCCCTGATAGTCGGCGAGCACGCGATCAAGTAAGGGCGAGCGCATCGTCACGGTCAGGCTGCCGCCGCCCCGTCGATCCAGTCGTAGCCGCGCCGCTCCAGTTCCAGCGCCAGCGTGCGATCGCCGCTGCGCGCAATGCGGCCGCGCGACAGCACATGCACGAAGTCCGGCACGATGTAGTCGAGCAGGCGCTGGTAGTGCGTGACCAGCACGATGGAGCGTGCCGGGGAGCGCAGCGAATTGACGCCATTGGCGACAACTTTCAGCGCATCGATGTCGAGGCCGGAGTCGGTCTCATCCAGCAACGCGAGTTTCGGCTCCAGCACCAGCATCTGCAGGATCTCGTTGCGTTTCTTTTCGCCGCCCGAGAAGCCCTCGTTGACGCCGCGGCCGAGGAAGCTCTCATCGATGTGCATGAGCTGCGTCTTGGAGCGCACCAGCGCCAGGAACTCGAAGGCATCGAGTTCGCTCTGGCCGCGTTCGCGCCGCGCGGCGTTCAGCGCCGCCTTGAGCAAATAGGCGTTGTTGACGCCGGCAATTTCCACCGGGTACTGAAATCCCAGGAACAATCCCGCGCGCGCACGTTCCTCGGGCGCCAGCGACAGCAGGTCGCGGCCCTCGAAGCTGGCGCTGCCCGAGATGATCTCGTAACCGGGGCGGCCGGCCAGCACATAGGCGAGCGTGCTCTTGCCGGAACCATTCGGTCCCATGATGGCGTGCACCTCGCCTGCACGAACCGTGAGCGAGACGCCCTTGAGCACGGTCTGGCCGCCCACGCGCGCGTGCAGATCGCGCACTTCGAGCAGCGGCGCCGCCGTCGTTGTGGCGGCAGTGGGCGCGGCGCTGCTCGCAGGACTTGCCGCTTCACTCATCCCACGGCTCCTTCCAGGGTAACCGCCAGAAGGTTCTGAGCTTCTACCGCAAATTCCATCGGTAACTCCTTGAAAACAGAGCGACAAAAGCCGCTAACAATCATATTGACCGCGTCCTCGCGCTCGATCCCGCGCTGCAGGCAGTAGAACAGCTGGTCTTCGCTGATGCGCGAGGTGCTGGCTTCGTGCTCGACCGTGGCGCTGGGGTTGCGGACCTCCACATAGGGAAAGGTGTGCGCGCCGCAGTCGGGGCCCATGAGCAGCGAGTCGCACTGGGTGAAGTTTCGCGCGCCGGTGGCAGAGGGCAGGATCTTCACCAGCCCGCGATAGGCGTTCTGGCCGTGGCCGGCCGAGATGCCTTTCGAGACGATGGTGCTGCGAGTGTTCGGCCCGATGTGGATCATCTTGGTGCCGGTATCGGCCTGCTGATAGTTGTTGGTGGTTGCGACCGAGTAGAACTCGCCGATCGAGTTCTCGCCGCGCAGGATGCAGCTCGGGTACTTCCAGGTGATGGCCGAGCCGGTTTCCACCTGCGTCCAGGAGATATGCGAGTTGCGTCCCCGGCACTCACCGCGTTTGGTCACGAAGTTGTAGATGCCGCCGCGGCCATTTTCATCGCCCGGATACCAGTTCTGCACGGTGGAGTACTTGATGCGCGCATCGTCCAGCGCCACCAGTTCCACGACCGCCGCATGCAGCTGGTTCTCATCGCGCATCGGCGCGGTACAGCCTTCGAGATAGCTCACATAGCTGCCCGCGTCGGCAATGATCAGCGTGCGCTCGAACTGTCCGGTGTTGGCGGCATTGATGCGGAAGTAAGTCGACAGTTCCATCGGGCAACGCACGCCGGGGGGTACGTAGACGAAGGAGCCGTCGCTGAACACCGCGGAGTTGAGCGTGGCGTAGAAATTATCGGTGTAGGGCACTACCGAGCCGAGGTAGCGCTCGATGAGCTCCGGATGGCGCTGTACGGCCTCGGAAAAGGGACAGAAGATGACGCCGGCCGCCGAGAGCTTTTCCTTGAACGTGGTGGCGACCGAGACGCTGTCGAACACCGCATCGACCGCGACACCGGCCAGCCGCGCGCGCTCATGCAGCGGCACGCCGAGCCGGTCGTAGGTGGCGAGCAGTTTTGGATCGACATCGGCCAGGCTCTTCGGGCCGTCGGTTTTCTGCTTCGGCGCCGAATAGTAGGAAATCGAATCGTAGTCGATCGGGTTGTAGCGCAGGTGCGCCCAGTGCGGCTCGCGCATGCCGCGCCAGTGCTCCAGCGCGCGCAGCCGCCAGTCGAGCATGAACTGCGGTTCGCCCTTCTTGCGCGAAATCAGCCGGACCACATCCTCATCGATACCCGGCGCGACCGTGTCCGAGTCGATGTCGGTGATGAAGCCATGGCGGTAGCTGCGGCTGACCAGCGCGTCCAGATCGGGTGTGCTCATAGGGATTGCCGCTTCAGTACCACGGTGAGGCCGCGGTCGAGCGCGGAGGCGCGGTTACTGCTCATCGCAAGTCCAGCCAGCTCCAGCAGCGAGATCTCCTGCAATGAGCGGCGGATGGCGAGGTTCACACGCTGCCAGGAGTGTCCGACGCGGCAGGTCCGCTCGATGCCGCAGTGGCTGGCCAAGCCCGAGCACTCGGTCAGCGCCACCGGGCCCTCGAGCGCATCGAGGATCTGCGCGGCGGTGATATCGGCGGCCGACCGCGCCAGCACATAGCCCCCCGCGGCGCCGCGCGTGGACATGACCAGGCCCTGCCGGTGCAGCTGCTTGAGCAGCTTGGAGACGGTGGGTGAGGCCAGGCGTGTCTCGGCCGCGATCTGGGTAGCCGTGAAGCGCCGTTCCGGCTCGGCGGCCAGCCGGGCGAGGATGACGGTGGCGTAATCGGTCAATTTGCTTATGCGCAGCATGGGGTCCTCTAACTAGGACTATTTTAGTGCCATATGCTCAGAATGAGAAGCGGTCTTACACACCGGGGGTAGATGACAGCGCCGCTTCGCCACAGCGCTTTGGTATGCTCGCGAACTCATTATTCGGAGGTTAGGGGCATGTCTCATAGCGACCTGGAACGCGTCGCCGCCGCCATGGTGGCCAAAGGCAAGGGGATCCTCGCGGCTGATGAAAGCAACAGTACGGCTGCCAAGCGCTTTGACAAGTTCGGCATTGCCAAGACCGAGGAGAACCGGCGGCTCTACCGGGAACTGCTGTTCACGACCCCGGACGCCCCCCAGTGGATCAGTGGCGTCATTCTGTACGATGAGACCATCCGGCAGAAAACCAGCGATGGGGTGCCATTCCCGGACTACCTGACCAAGCTCGGCATCGTTCCGGGCATCAAGGTCGACATGGGCGCCAAGCCCATGGCGCTGCATGCCAACGAAACCATCACCGAGGGCCTGGACGGCCTGCGCGAGCGCCTGGAGGAGTATTACAAGCTCGGCGCGCGGTTCGCCAAGTGGCGAGCGGTGATCGATATCGGCACCGACATTCCCTCGCGCGGCGCCATCGAGGCCAATGCACATGCGCTGGCGCGCTACGCGGCGCTCTGCCAGGAACAGAACATCGTGCCGATCGTGGAACCGGAAGTGCTGATGGACGGCAGCCATACGATCGAGCGCTGCGAAGAAGTCACCGACGCCACGCTCAATGAGGTGTTCATCCAGCTGCATCGCGCGCGCCTGCACCTGGAAGGCATGATCCTCAAGCCGAACATGGTGATCTCGGGCAAGAAGTGCCCGACCCAGGCCTCACCCGAGCAGGTAGCCGCGGCGACCATTCGCTGCCTGAAGCGTCACGTGCCCGGCGCCGTACCCGGCATCGCCTTCCTCTCCGGTGGCCAGTCGCCCACCGAGGCTGCGCTGCACCTGTCGCTGATGAATCGCGGCACGAATCTGCCCTGGCAGCTGACTTTCAGCTATGGCCGCGCGCTGCAGGACGCTGCGCTCAGTGCCTGGTCGGGTAAGAGCGCCAACGTGGCCGCCGGCCAGAAGGAATTCCGCAAGTGGGCGCGCCTGAACGGGCTGGCGCGCAACGGCTCCTTCCAGGCGGGCATGGAGCAGCAGGCCGCTTAACGGCCAGTGCACTCTCCATTGAAGCCAGCCATTGAATAAACCTGCGGAGGAATCGGTCCCGGCACTGATCGACGTGCGAGACGTGCACTATTCGATCGGCACACACGCGGTGTTCAGTGGCCTGAACGTGCGCGTGGCGCCGGGCAGCATCACGGCCATCATGGGGCCCTCCGGCACCGGCAAGACGACCCTGTTGCGGCTGATCATGGGGCAGATGCGGCCGCAAAGCGGAACGCTCACCGTGTTCGGCCAGGAGGTGCCCAGGCTGCAACGACCCGAGCTCTACGCTCTGCGTCAGCGCGTCGGCATGCTGTTCCAGAGCGGCGCGCTGCTGACCGGCATGTCGGTGTTCGACAATGTCGCCTTCCCGGTACGCGAGCACGCAAAGCTGCCCGAATCGGTGCTGCGGGAACTGGTGCTCATGAAGCTGCAGGCGGTGGGCTTGCGTGGGGCCGCCGGCCTCATGCCCTCCGAGCTCTCGGGTGGTATGGCGCGGCGGGTCGCCCTGGCGCGCGCCATCGTCATGGACCCGGAAGTGCTGCTCTATGACGAGCCCTTCGTCGGGCTGGATCCGATTTCCAAGGGCGTGATCCTGCGGCTGATCCAGTCGCTCAACCGTGCCATGAAGATCACCAGCGTGCTGGTATCGCACGATGTGCCCGAGATCAGCAGCATTGCCGATTACACCTATCTGATCGCAGGCGGCAAGGTGGTGGCGGAGGGGAGCCCTGCGGATCTGGAGCAGGACGGGACCGCCGTGGTGAAGCAGTTCATCAGCGGCGCACCCGACGGGCCGGTGCCGTTTCACTACCCGGCCGAGGATTACTTTGCACAGTTGCTCAAACGATGAGTGCTGGCGAGCCTGATATCGGACTTCGCGGCCGGGTGGCAAAACTCGGTGCCGTGACGCGCTTCCTGCTGCGCGTGCTGAGCCAGAGCGGGCCAGCGCTCAAGCGTCCGCGGCTGCTGATCGAGCAGATCTACAACGCCGGCGCGCGCTCGCTGGTGATCATCATGCTCAGCGGCGTGTTCGTGGGCATGGTCCTGGGCCTGCAGGCCTACGATATGCTGGCCCGATTCGGCTCGGAATCCGCGCTCGGTGTCGCCGCCGCGCTCGGGCTGATCCGCGAGCTCGGCCCGGTGCTGACCGCGCTGCTGTTTGCCGGCCGCGCGGGCACCGCGCTCGCCTCCGAGATAGGACTCATGGGGGCGACCGATCAGATCACGGCCATGGAGATGATGGCCGTGGATCCGATACGGTACGTGGTTGCCCCGCGCTTTATCGGTGGCCTGATCGCGATGCCGCTGCTGACTGCCATCTTCGACTGCGTTGGGCTCTATGGAACGCAATTGATCGGCGTCACCATGATGCGCATCCCACAGGGCACCTTCTGGTCGCAGCTGGTCGCCGCGGTCGAGCTGCGCGACATTCGCGAGGGCGTCGTCAAGAGCCTGGTGTTCGGTCTGACCTGCAGCCTGGTGGCGGTTTATGAGGGCTACTATGCCGAGCCGACTGCCGAAGGGGTGGGGCTCGCCACCACGCGTACCGTGGTGACTTCCGCGGTCCTGATCCTGATGCTCGACTACGTAATGACGGCGATATTTTTGTAAGGTTTCGCGGAGGCAATCCATCATGGCGGCATCCAATCGTTCCATCGACTTCGGCACGGGCCTGTTCGTGCTGCTCGGATTCGCAGCCATGGCGTTTCTGACTACACAACTCCCCGGCAGTGGCCTACAGCTGCACCACGAGGCGCAGGGCTATAACGTCATCGCAAAGTTCGACAACATCGGCGGACTCAAGGTCGGGGCGCCCGTGGTTATGGCGGGAGTCAATATCGGCCGCGTCGCGGCGATCAAACTCGACACCTCGGAGTACAAGGCAGCCGTTACGCTGAGCATCGATCGCAGCTACGAGAAGATTCCGGATGACAGTGATGCCTCCATCCAGACCTCCGGGCTGCTCGGCGCCAACCTGGTCGCTATCAACGCCGGCGGTTCGGAGAAGTTTCTGATCGACGGCAGCGAGATCCAGTTCACGCAGTCGGCCATGGTGCTCGAGAATCTCATCAACAAGTTCTTCGCCAACAGTGCCGGCAAGCAGCAAGGAGGCACCAAATGATTCGCCAACCCTCATTCTCACTTCGACGTGCATCGCAGGTAAGCGCCTGGTTGATCTGCGGCGCGCTCGCGGCGCTGGCGGGCCCCGCCATGGCGGCCGACGACACCGCAGCGGTCGCTGCACAGATCGACACCAGTAATCCGGGCAACCTGATCCAGAGCACGGCCAGCGCCATGCTGAAGGATCTCGACGCGCACCGCGCCGACTACAAGAAAGATCCGAACAAGGTTCATCACCTGGTCGATCAGATCCTGTTGCCGCATTTCGATACCGAGTACTCGGCCAGGCTGGTGCTCGGCAAGTACTGGAACACCGCCAGCGCGGACCAGCGCACGCGCTTCGTCAATGCGTTCTACAAATCCATGCTCAGCAACTACGGCGATGCGCTGGTCGATTTCACTTCCGACCGGCTGAAGGTGTTCCCGTATACGGGCGACCCCAAGGCGCAGTACGCCACGGTGCGCACCCAGATACGCAAGGATGACGGCTCGCAGGTGGCGGTCAATTATTCGCTGCGCCAGACCGACCAGGGCTGGAAAGCCTGGGATGTCATCATTGAAGGCATCAGCTACGTGAAGAGTTTTCGCGACGACTTCAGTGCCGAGATCGACCAGAAGGGCCTGGATGAGGTCATTGCGCGGCTCGAATCCGGCGTCAAGCCAACCGCCATAGCCGGTGCCTCCAGCGGCAAGAAGAGCTGATCCATGTCCACCCCGAAGCCCTGCGGCCAGCGTGGACTCAGCGGCGCGCGTGGGTTCGTGCCGATCGATGGTCAGACGGCCTTCCTGGCCGGCGCTGAGGGCACCTACCGGCTCGCGGACGCACTGACCTTCGCCACTGTGCCGATGCTGCGACCGCTCGGTCTCGATCTGATCGCGGCAGCCCCTGGGGACGTGCAGTTTGATCTCGAGTGCGTGCCGCTCACCGATAGCGCCGGCCTGGCACTGCTGATCGACTGGCTGGCTGAAGCGCGCTCGCGGCATCGCACGCTGCGCTATCTGCGGGTACCCGACGCGTTGAGCGAGCTCGCCAAGCTCAGCGATGTCGAGGAGCTGATCACACCGTCGGCCGAGACGCTGCCGGTGCCGGCGGTCAATGCAGCGTCAACGGCCGCTCGTAGCCCGTGAGTTCCAGGTAGCCGCGGCCTACGGCGAGCTGCTGCTCGCTGGCGCTCACAGCCCCTTCCCAGTACACCGCGCCGCTCGAGAGGCGGGTATCGTTCTCCTGATCATCGAGTAGCGGCGCGAGCGTGAATTCGCGCCCGCCGATGCGCACGCGGAAACTCACCGGATAGTCAGTCCCCGTGTGCGGCGAGTGCCACCAGCGCAGTGGCGTAAATTCGACCTCCCCGGGACCAAGGCTTTGCACCGCGCCGCCGGGCGAGCGCACGCTGGCAGCGCTCCAGTGCGAACGGCCCTGCGCATCGCGCATGCGAAACGCCATCACCGCGCCGCCATCATCCAGATTCAGGCCGATCCAGTCCCAGCCCACCGCCGCCGGGTCGAGGTAGTCACTCGACCATTCATGATCGAGCCAGGCCTCGCCCCGGACTGCCACGCTGTGCCCCTGGCGCGCAACGCGACCACTGACCCGCAGGTGCGGCTCGCTGTAGTAGTAGCTTGCCGACTGCGGTGCAGGACCCTTGCGGCTGAAGCCGCCATCGCCATTGCGCATCGGCGCCTGCGTGGGCGCCAGCAGCAGGTCGAGCGCGAACTGCGCGGCCTGCGCCTGCGCGTGATAGCCGTCCGCGGCGCGCTCCAGCTGCCAGTCATCGATGCGCACGCGCGTCTCCGACTCGTCCGCGTAGGCGAGCTGTGGGTCGGCGCGGCGCACGCGTTGATCGTGCCAGAGGCGTCCGTGCGCCGGATCGCTGAGCGCGCAATGCGCGATCAACAGTTCCCGCGGGGCAAAGATGCTCGGATTGGGTTCATTCCAGTCAGGGCGGGTGCGGAAGAAGGTGATCTGGAATCCCAGCGTCTCCTTGTTCTCGGCCGTGAGCCAGCCGGTCACGTACCACCATTCGATGCGATACGCCGGATGACTGCCGAAGTCGTGCGGAAACTGCAGCGTGTAGCCGGGCAACACGGGCGCGAACGACGGCGCCGCGGCCCACGCCACGCTCAGCGACAACGCCAGGCCCAGCGCGAGCGTGAGCGCTCTCACCAGTCCTCGCGCACAGCCTGGATCGGATCCAGGCTCACCGCCGCGCGGCCGCTCCAGAGCGCCGTGAGGGCGGAGGCTGCAATCAGGCTCAGGCTCAGAACGCCGAGCTGACCCCAGGGCACCGCAAGATCGATGCTCCAGTGGAAGGACTGGCGATTGATGACATAGACAAGGATCAGGCTCAGCATCGCGCCGAGGATCAGGCCGTAGAGCACGGCGACCGCGCTGAGCGCCACCCCTTCGCCGGCGAACATCCACAACACCTGCCGGCGCAGCATGCCTAAGTGCCGCAGCATGCCGAACTGCGCGCGGCGCGAGAGCGCGGTGGAGCTGGCTGCGACGCTCACGCCGAGCAGGCCGATCAGCACCGAGATGGCTTCGAGTGCGTAGGTGACCAGGAAAGCGCGATCGAAGGCGATGAGCGAGAGTTCGCGCAGCTCCTGGCTCGACAGGATCTCGAGCGTGTCGCCGGAGCCGACGCTGGCGCGTATCGCGGCGATCAGGGCGGCGGCATCGTGGTGCGGGTCGCGCCATACCGAACCTTCATTGGCGCCGGCATCACCGCTGGCTGCGATGTAGTCCTGCCGGCGGATGACGATGGCGCCGCTGGAGCGCACATAGTCGCGCCACACGCCGGCGATGAAATAATCCTGCCGTCGGCCCGCAATCGGCAGCGAGAGGGTCTGGCCGGGCCTGAAGCCGTAAAGGTCCACGACTGCTTCGGATATCCACGCCGGCGGCAAGCCTGCGGCGGCGGGCGTTGGCTGCGCTTCGCGCACCAGCGGCAGCGTCGCCGCGGCGCGCTCGCGCACGATGTCGCGCGCAATCAGGGTGACGGCGGGGCGGTCCGCGCGCAGCAGCAGCGATTGGGTGCGCCGGAAATCGGCGCGTGTCACGCCATCGAGCGCGCCGATGCGCGCCTGCATGGCGGCAGACAGTACCGCGGTGTCGCCGCCATAGCTGCTGCGAAACTGAATGTCGGCCGGCAGCAGCCTCGCCAGCCACAGCTCGAAGGAATCGCGGAATGAATGCACCATGATTGCCATCGCGACCATGAGGCTGAAGCTGACGATGATGGCCGCGAGGCTGATGCTCGCGGAACTTAAGGAGCCGCGCAGCTGAGCGAACGCGGTGTCGGTGACCACGAAGCCGGTGCGCGGCAGCAGCGACAGCAGCGGACGCGTCAATGCGGGCACCAGCAGCACCGAGCCGATCAGCAGCGATGCGATGGCCAGGTACCCCGGCAGCGGCAGGCCACCGACCGGGGGCAGCCAGGCCAGCAGCAGGCCCAGAAGGGCGAGTGCGATGCCGGGGGCCGTGGTCATCAGCCGGCGCAGATCCTGCTCGGCATCTCCGGCCTTGAGCGCCAGCGCCGGCGCGCGCTGCGCGGCCTGCCAGGCGGGAATGGCGCCCCCGACGATGGCGGCGGCGGTGCCGATGAAGGCAAAACCGAGCAGCGGCAGCGCATCGATCTGTAGCGCGGCTGCGGTGCCGGCCAGCTGTGCGTTGCCGAGATCACCGCCCAGGTAGCGCAGTATCAGCAGCGCCAGCAGGTAGCCGAGCAGCACGCCCAGGGCGGATCCCAGGGCGCCATTGGCGGCCGTCTCGGCCAGCAGGCTGAAGCGCAACTCGGCCCGCGTCACCCCGAGCGCGCGCATCAGGCCCAGTGCGGTACGCCGTCGCATGATCGACAGCCACTGCGTCGAGAACACCACGAAAGCTCCGGTCAGCAGCGCCACCAGCGCCAGCACATCGAGATTGACGCGATAGGCGCGGGTGGCGGCGCTGGCGCGTCCGCGCTCAATGCGCGGGAGCACCGCCAGCACGCCGGCCGGCAGCGAGGAGCTGACGGCCTCGAGCGCGCGCTGCGGGTCGGCGCCGGCCCGCAGGCGCAGATCGATGCGATTGAGCCGGCCCAGCCGCGCCAGCGTCCACTGCGCCGCGGCGATGTCCATTAGCCCTAACGGCTCCGGATAGACATCGGCTGGCAATATGTCGATGACACGCAGCCACCGCACATCGCCGCCGACGTTGATCGCCAGCCGCTCGCCGCGCGACACCTTGAGGTCCTCGGCCGCCGCGCGGCTCAGCACGATCGCATCGTGTGCAAACAGCGCCGTGATGTCGCCCCCCAGCGCGGCGATCAGCTCCGGCTGCAGCGCCTCGGCGCGAAACGGATCGAGTCCGACCACCTTGAGCGCCGGCTCGCTGGCAGGGACCAGGCTCACGGGCAGCTCCAGTACGGGGCTGGCGAGTCCGACCATGGGAAGCGCAGCCAGAGTATGAAACAGTGACTCATCGAATCCCGCGGCCGGTCCGCGCACCACCAGGTCGGGCGCGCCGATGAGTTGCCGCGTGGCCTGGTCGAACTGCGTCAGTGCCGTGGTGTTGACCAGGTAGACGGCCGTGCCCAGCGCCACGCCCAGCGCAATCGCGAGCAGGGTGATCAGCGTGCGCACCGGCTGTTCGCGCAGCTGCGAGAGCGAGAGGGCACGGGTGCAGGCCCAGGCCGTGCGCGCTCCCATCAGCACGCCTCCGGCTGCAGGCGGCCGCCGGAAAGCCGCAGCCGCCGGTCTGCCATGGCAGCCGCGGCCGGGGAATGCGTGATCAGGATGGCTCCGGCCCCAGTGGACTTCAGCTGCTCGCGCAGCAGGGCCAGTATCTGCGCGGCCGTGCCGGCATCCAGATTGCCCGTGGGCTCATCGGCCAGCAGCAGCGCTGGTTCATGCACCAGCGCGCGCGCGATGGCGATGCGTTGCAGCTCCCCGCCGGAGAGCTCGCGCGGATAGGCTCGCGCCAGTGCGCCGATGCCGCAGCGATCGAGCCAGGTCTGCGCGCGGATGGCGCGCTGGGCGCGCGCGATACCCAGCAGATCCAGCGGCAGTGCCACGTTCTGCAGCACGGTCAGGTAGGGCAGGATGTGGAAGGCCTGGAAAATGAACCCGATGTCGGCGCGCCGCAGGCGCGTCAGCGCATCGTCATCCAGTTGGCCAAGATCCACGCCTTGGAGCAGTACGCGACCGCTGTCGGGCCGGTCCAGTCCGGCGATGATATTCAGCAGCGTCGATTTGCCGGCACCCGATTCGCCCATGATGGCCAGAAACTCACCGGCCGGAACTTCGAGCGACAGCCCATCGAGTACGGGCGCGCCGCCGGCCCGATAGCGCTTATGCAGGTCGTCGAGCTTTAGTAATGGCGTCAGGGCGTAGCGGGGGTCGCGGGTGTGGCAGGCGCAGCGGGCGCAGCGGGTGCTGGCGTCGGGTTGCCCGCGGCATCGTTGGTGTCGTCGGGGAACATCTGCTCGGGCGTCTGCGTCTCATCGCCGTGAATCTGGTACTCGCGACGCTGCAGCCAGACATTGCGGATGAAGGCGTAGGGATCGAAGCTCTGGTCGATGTACTTGTCCTCATCGAGCAGCCCTGCGCGATGATCGACCAGGTCCACGCTGAAGATGGACCATCGGATCCACGGATCCTTGATGTAGGCGCGCGGAGTGGTGTACTCATCCGCCAGCAGGCCCACCGAGTCGCGCACGGTGGAAGGGCCCAGGAAGGGCAGCATGACGTACGGCCCGCTGTGCACACCCCACTTGCCGAGGGTCTGGCCGAAGTCCGCGCTGTGCCGGTCCAGCCCCGAAGGCGTCGCCACATCGAACAGGCCGCCGAGGCCGAACACCGTATTGACCACCAGCCGGACCGTGTCGGTGCCGCCATCCTTGAAGTGGCCCTGCAGGAAGTCGTTGATGATGGTGGTGGTGTAGGTCAGGTTGGTCATGAAGTTGTTGATCGACGTGCGTGCGCCGCGCGGCAGCACCTTCACATAGGCGCGCGCGGTTGGTCGCAGCACCGCGTGATCGACCTTGACGTTGAAAGAGTAGATGGAGCGATTCATGCGCTCCCAGCGATCGCGCGGATCGGGCTTGGCGTTCGGTGGCAGCGTGGCGCAACCCGCCAGCGTCATGAGCAGTGCCAGCATCGGCAATAGTGCGCGCAGGGATGGGCTCCTGGCAGGCCATTCGGGGGTGAGCATCCCCTTCAGTCTAACAGGTGCCCTATCGGCTGGCCGTGCGGTGCTGCGCTTGTTGTTCACGCAACCAGCCGCGCACCTCTTCGAGCTGGGCGCGAAAGCGCGCCCGCTGGATGACCGTCAGGTTGGGCGAGGCCAGCGCCAGCTCCAGCTGCTGATTGGCCAGCGGCAGGTTGCCGCCGGCCAGATCGTATTGCGCCATGTAGTAGTAGGCATCGCCCGAATCGCCCGCGGCGCTGGCGGCCAGCGCGGTCAGGCGAATCTGCGGTGGGGTCGGATCGACATTGTTAAACAGGTCCAGCAGCACCTCGTGCGCCTGGCCTGGCCGTCCGGCCTGCATCAGCGTCTCGGCATAGCGCACGGTCAAGGGCACGTTGCGGGGAAACAAGCGGCTGGAGCGTTCGAACAACGCCAGCGCGGAGTCGGTCTGGCCCGAGGCCTGCAGTGCCTGCGCGAGCGCCGAGTAGAGCATGGTCAGCTGCGGATACTTGGTCTGCAGTTCGCTGAGGGTGCGCACGGCCGCGGCGGCCTCGCCGTTTTGCACCTGCAGCAGCGCCTCGCCGTAGCGCTCGGCCGGTGACAACGGTCGATGTTCGCGCAGTGTCTGGTAGTACAGCGCGGGTCGTGATTCGGGCGGCGTGACCAGCACGCGCACGCGCTCCTTGATGAACGCATAGCTCACCGATTCGGGCTGCGGCGTTGCGCGCGGCATCTGCGCGGCGCGCTGACGGGAGGTCGCGATGCGCTCGCTGGTGACCGGGTGATCCTGCAGCAGGGCCGGGATTTCACCTTCGGCCAGCCCTTCCACGCGTGCCAGCGACTCGAAGAACACGGCCATTTCGCGCGGGTCGAAGCCCGCGCCGGCCAGCAGCTGTATGCCCACCGCGTCGGCCTCGATTTCCTGGCTGCGCGTGAAATTGATGCTTTGCTGGAGTGCGATACCCTGGCTCATGGCCACCGCTCCCTCGATGGCCTGTCCGCCCGCGCCGCTGGCTGCGCCGAGCAGAATGGCGGCCAGCAGGGCTGCCGTGGAGGCCAGCGACATGCGCGATTCGGCCGTCACCGCGCGCGCCATGTGACGCTGCACGACGTGGCCGGTCTCGTGCGCCATCACGCTGGCGAGTTCGGCCTCGTTATCGGTCACCAGGATCAGGCCGCTGTTGATGCAGATGAAGCCGCCAAAGGTGGCGAAGGCGTTGATGACGGGTTCGCGCAGTGCCATGTAGGTGAAGGTGCGGTCATCCGCCCGCGCCTGTGAGGACAGCCGCGATCCGAGCTGCTGCAGGTAGTCGGTGACCTCCGCATCCTCGAGGATCACGTTCTGATCGCGCAGCTCGTTCATCTCCATGCGCCCGATCTGCATCTCGTCGAACTTGTTGATCATGGCCGTGGCGGGGCCGCCGAGATCCGGCAGGTCGCTGGCAACCGAGGGGGCGATGGGACCGATCGGGCCGGGTTCTGCGCCCCAGCCCGCGGAAATGGTCAGCAAACAGCCGATGGCTGCAGCGAGGATGCGACGCATAAGGCCTTGAGACTATAGCACTTAGGGGTTGGACTGCTAACGCGCCGCGGGGGTTCCGCGTTGACCGTCAGAGCGCCTCGGAGGCGAAGTCGGCGAGCCGCGAGCGCTCGCCGCGCACCAGCGTGATATGCCCGGAATAATCCCAGCCGTGGAAGCGGTTGACGACATAAGTCAGGCCGCAGGTGGTCTCGGTCAGGTAGGGCGTATCGATCTGGGCGATGTTGCCCAAGCACACCAGCTTGCTGCCGGGGCCGGCGCGCGTCACCAGCGCCTTCATCTGCTTGGGCGTCAGGTTCTGCGCCTCATCGAGGATGATGAAGCGATTCAGGAAGGTGCGGCCGCGCATGAAATTGAGCGAGCGGATCTTGATGCGGTTGCGCAGCAGATCGTTGGTGGCGGCGCGTCCCCAGTTGCCGCCTTCCTCGCTGCGAGTCAGCACCTCGAGGTTGTCCATGAGCGCGCCCATCCATGGCTCCATCTTTTCTTCTTCGGTGCCCGGCAGGAAGCCGATGTCCTCGCCCAGCGGCACGGTGACGCGCGTCATGATGATTTCCATGAAGCGATTGCGTTCCAGCGTCTGCGTCAGGCCGGCTGCGAGCGCGAGCAATGTCTTGCCGCTGCCGGCCGGACCGAGCAGCGTGACGAAGTCGATCTCCGGGTCCATGAGCAGGTTGAGCGCAAAATTCTGTTCGCGATTGCGCGCCGTGATGCCCCAGACGCTGTGGCGTTCGCTGCGGAAATCGCGCGCCAGTTCCAGCCGCGCAGTGTTGTGGTCGATGCTGCGCACGATCGCCTCGATCCCCTGCGCATCGGCTTCGTAGACGAACAGGTTCGGCTGCCAGCCGGCGGCCGTGGGACCGGAGACCTCGTACCAGGTGCGATCGCCATCCTTCCAGGAGCGCATGTCGTTGCCGTGCTGCTCCCAGAAATCCGCGGGCAAGGCTTCGACCCCGGTGTAGAGCACGTCGGCATCTTCGATGGTCTTGTCGCTGTAGTAATCCTCGGCGTGCACGCCGACGATGGCAGCCTTGATGCGCAGGTTGATGTCCTTGGATACCAGTGCCACGCGCGTCTGCGGCTGTTGGCGCTGCAGCGACAGGGTCTGGCCCAGGATCAGGTTGTCTGCGCCCACGCCCGGCAGTCCCTCGGGCAGTCCGCCGGAGAGTTCCTGCGTCTGGAAGAACAGCCGCCCGGAGGAGGGGTTCTTGCCGTGATTGCCGCTGAAGCCCGATGGAATCGGAAGTCCGGCGTCGATCTGCTCCTTGGTAACGCCGCGCATGATGTCGTCCAGGAAGCGGCTCACCTGGCGCGCGTTGCGCGAGGCCTCGGAGAGTCCCTTCTTGTTGGCGTCGAGTTCTTCCAGCACGACCATCGGCAGGTAGATGTCATGCTCCTCGAAACGAAAGATGGCCGTCGGATCGTGCATCAGCACGTTCGTGTCCAGCACGTACAGCCGGCGGGTCGCGGTGCCGACGGCCTTCACAGTGCCTGCGCCGCTTCGAGTACTTCCTGCGCGTGGCCCTCGACCTTCACCTTACGCCATTCCCGCCGCAGTACGCCTTTGGCGTCGATCAGGAAGGTACTGCGTTCGATGCCCAGCACCTTGCGGCCATACATGTTTTTTTCGCGGATCACATCGAACAGCTTGCAGACCCGTTCATCCTGGTCCGACAGCAGCGCGAACGGGTAGCCCATCTTGCTGCGAAATTTCTCGTGCGAGGCGATGCTGTCGCGCGAGATTCCGAACACGGTGACGCCGGCCTTTTTGAAGCGCGCGTTCAGCGCCGCGAATTGCTGGCCCTCGAGCGTGCAACCCGGGGTGTCATCGCGCGGATAGAAGTACAGCACCAGCGCGTTTCCGAGCAGATCCTTCAGCCGCACTTTTTCCCCGCCGGTGGAGGCGAGCGTGAAATCGGGAACCTTCGCATCGAGCGCGACGCTCATGATTTGACCGGCTCGAGGATGGCATCGAGATTGAGGGAGTCGCAGAAATCCATGAATTCCTCCCGCAATTGTGCCACCTGGAGTTTACTCGGCACGTTGATGATCATCTGCACGGCGAACATCGGCGCGCCGGTGTGGGCCGCCGGATAGCCGCGCGTGGAGACTTCGATGATGTCGATGCTGCGGCTGGCGAAAAATCCCGACAACCCGGCGACGATCCCGGTCTGGTCGAGGCTCACGATATCCACCGAGTAGGGCAGCATGTCCACGCGCGCCGCCTTGGGCTCGGTGCGCTTGAGGTGCACGCTCAGTGCCTCGCTCTCGGCCATGCGCGCGAGCTCGGACTCGATGCGTGCCAGCGCGTGCCAGTTGCCGCTGACCAGCAGCAGCATGGCGAACTCCGAGCCCAGCGCCGCCATGCGGCTCTCAGCGATGCTGCCGCCGCATTCGTTGATGACGCGGGTCAGGTCATGGACCATGCCGGTGCGGTCGCTGCCGATGGCCGAAACGGCGAGGTGTTGCTTCATTGCGTCCGTAGTCACGCTGGATTCGGGCAGTGTACCGGGACTGGCTCGGCTTGCGAACGGCTGACTTGCCTGCGGTGCGCTCGCGCCCGTAACATCGCGCGCCCGCACTTTGGTATGAAACAGTTGAATTTACACGATACTTCCGGGGACTCAGCTCGCCATGTTTTCAGGTAGCCTGGTCGCGATCGTCACGCCGATGCATCCGGATGGTGCCATTGATTGGGCCGCCTGGGATCGTCTGCTGGCGCTGCATCTGGCCGCCGGCACCAGCGGCATCGTGGTGGGCGGCACTACCGGTGAATCGGTGACCCTGACGGACGAGGAGCTGCTGGCGCTGCTCGAGCGGGCGCGGCCGCGGCTGGCCGGACGGGCGGCGCTGATCGTCGGGGCGGGGAGCAGCAGTACCGCCGCCAGTGTCGAGCGCGCGAGGCGCCTGTCGGCAGCCGGGGTCGATGGACTGCTGGTGGTGACGCCGGCGTACAACCGGCCGTCGCAGGAAGGGCTCTACCGCCATTTCGAGGCCGTGGCGGCGGCCTCGAGCGCACCGGTGGTGCTCTACAACGTCCCCTCGCGGACTGCTGTCGACATGCTGCCGGCCACGGTTTCGCGACTTGCGAAACTGCCCCGCATCGTCGCGGTCAAAGAGGCGGTGGCGTCGATGGAGCGGGTGCGGGACCTGGTCGCGCAGACGCCGAAGGATTTCGTAGTGCTGTCGGGCGATGATGCCACGGCGGCGGCCGCCATCGCCCATGGCGCGCGAGGAGTGATATCGGTGACAGCGAATGTGGTCCCAGAGGCCATGGCCGGAATGATCGCAGCTGCCCTGCGCGGGGATCGCGAGGGCGCGGCGCGGCTGGATGCGCCGCTGCGGGGGCTGCACGAGGCACTGTTCGTGGAGGGCAATCCGATTCCGCTGAAATGGGCCATGGCGGAGCGCGGCCTGATCGGCGGCGCACTGCGTTTGCCGCTGACCGAATTGTCCGAGGCCCTGCGCCCGCGCGTGCGCGCCGCGCTCGCGGCCGCCGAGGGCGTTGCGCCGCTGAATCAGGCGAAGTCCGCGTGAGGGGCGCCACGGTGTCCCTGCGCGGGTATCTGCTCCCGCTGTGCCTGTGTTGCTGCATGTTGCCGCTGCTGTCGGCCTGCTCACTCTACAACCGCATATTTCATCGCTCGCACGACCATGGCTGCACCGAGAAGCCGTTTCAGGGCAACAGCGTGGAATTGCCCGGGCTGACCGTGCCGGAGGGCATGACGCCGCCCGATAAGCGCAACCAGGTGAAGATTCCGCCCTTGACCGAGCCCGGACGAGTGCGGAGCAAGACGGAGCCATGCCTGTCGCAGCCGCCGAGTTACAAGAGTGGCCAGTCGATCGCCCTGCCGACGCGTTCGGGTTTGCCCGTGGGAGCGCCGGCGCCGACGCCCGTGCCGGTCTCACCGGTGACGCCGGTGGATCCGCTGCCGCCGCCGAGCCCGCTGCCGGCACCCAATCCAATGCCGGCGCCGCTGCCCGCGCCATCACCACTGCCCGCACCGACGCCGGCGCCGGCGGCACCGACGACCCAATAGGCGAGCCTCGGGAGCGATTGCTAGAATGCACAAGAAGAGCTTCTAGGTACTTTAGATTGTCACTACATCTTATTGAATTTTATTGTTAATTGTTTGCATGGAGAGGTGGCCGAGCGGTCGAAGGCGCTGGACTGGAATTCCAGTAACATCTTCACGGGTGTTCGTGGGTTCGAATCCCACCCTCTCCGCCACAGGTCTACGGTGATCCGCGCCGGTTCCTTCGCGACGACTAACCGCGAATCCCGTGAGGCCCGGAAGGGAGCAGCGGTAACGGCTCGGTCGGGTGCCGAAGATATGGCTGGTGCGGATCACCTCCCGTCCGTCTTTAATAGCGCATGAGTTTCTACACCGCACTGGCACGCAAATGGCGGCCGCACAGCTTTGCCGAGATGACCGGGCAGGAGCATGTGCTGCGCGCGCTCATCAATGCGCTCTCCAACGACCGCGTGCATCACGCCTACCTGTTCACGGGCACGCGCGGGGTGGGCAAGACCACGGTCGCGCGCATCCTCGCCAAGTGTCTGAACTGCGAGCGCGGTGTCAGCGCGACGCCCTGCGGCGAATGCGCCAGCTGCCGCGAGACCGATGCGGGCCGCAACGTCGATCTGATCGAAGTCGATGCCGCCTCTCGTACGCGCGTGGATGACACGCGCGATCTGCTGGAGAATGTGCAGTACGCGCCCACGCGCAGCCGCTACAAGATCTACCTGATCGATGAAGTGCACATGCTCTCGGCGCACTCCTTCAACGCGCTGCTCAAGACCCTCGAGGAACCGCCGCCGCATGTGAAATTCCTGCTCGCCACCACCGAGCCGCAGAAGCTGCCCGTCACGGTGCTGTCGCGCTGCCTGCAGTTCAATCTCAAGCGCCTGTCGGTGGCGCTGATCACCGCGCGGCTGCAGTTCATCCTGCAGGCCGAGAAGCTGGAATTCGAGCCCGCGGCGGTGCAGCTGCTGTCCCAGGCCGGCGATGGCAGCCTGCGCGATGCGCTCTCGCTGCTCGATCAGCTGCTGGCCTATGGCAACGGCAAGGCGCTCGAGTCCGATGCCCGGGCCATGCTCGGCGGTGTGGGGCGCGACCAGGTCATGCAGCTCGCGCGCCTGCTCGCGGCGGGCGAGCCCCGCGCGCTGCTGGAGTTCGCCCAGGCACTCGATGAGCGCTCCAGTGACTACGCGCAATTGCTCGATCAGTTGTCATCGCTGCTCGAGCGCGTGGCCCTGAAGCAGCTCGTGGCCGATTACGATGGCGATGAGCTGCATCCTGCCGAGCAGCTCGCTGAGCTCGCGGGCGCGATCAGCGCCGAGGATGTGCAGCTCTATTACCAGACCTCGATTCTGGGGCGTCGCGACCTGTCGCTGGCGCCCGATGCGAAGACCGGTTTCCGCATGACCCTGATCCGCATGCTGGCTTTCCGTCCGGCGGCAGCCGCAGCGGGCGGCGGCACGGGTGCCACCCCGGCACGCGCCGCGGCTGGCGCGGCGGCTGCGGCAGCCGCTGCGGCCAAGGCGCCCCCGGCATTGGCACCTGCGCCGGCACCCGCGGCGCCGAAACCCAGGGCCATGGCGTCGACGCCGAACGGGCCGGACGATTGGCCGGCTATCCTGGCCGCGATTGATGTGTCAGGCATGCCGCGGCAGCTGGCCGACAACTGCGTGCTGCTGGGGCGGGACGGTGCCACCCTGCGCCTGGCGCTCGACCCGCGCCGAACCGCGTTGCAGACGCGTGCAATCGAGGACAAGCTCGCACAGGCGCTGTCGCGCCATTTCGGCAGCCCGGTGCGGCTGGAGATCGAGGTGCGGAACACCGAGGCGGAGACGCCCGCCCGTGCCATCGAGCGCCAGCAGGCCGAGCGCCGTGCCCAGGCCCGCGCCGCGTTCGAGGCGGATGCGACCGTCGATGCGTTCAGGCAACGCTTTGGCGCCAGCGTGGTGGCCGAATCCGTGCGGCCGTCCGACCCCGAGAGCTGACAGGATCCAGCGAGGAGTAATCCATGGCGAACATGAACAACTTCGTCAAACAGGCCCAGGCCCTGCAGGCCAACATGCAGAAGGCCCAGGCCGAAATTGCCAATCTCGAAGTCACCGGGGAGTCCGGCGGCGGGATGGTCAAGGTGCTCATGACCGGGCGCCACGAGGTCAAGCGCGTGCAGATCGAACCCTCGATCGTCGGCGAGGACCGCGAAATGCTCGAGGACCTGATTGCCGCGGCGGTCAACGACGCGGTGCATCGGCTCGAAGCTGCCACGCAGGCGAAGATGTCCGCCGCCATGGGCGGCCTGTCGCTGCCGCCCGGAGTCAAACTGCCGTTTTGAGACGGCGCGACCCTCCATGAAGCACTCCCCCGCGCTGGCCGTCCTGATCGAGTCGCTGCGCACGCTGCCGGGTGTGGGCCCCAAGAGCGCACAGCGCATGGCCTTTCACCTGCTGCAGAGCGGCCGCCAGGGGGCGAAGGCACTGAGCGTGGCGCTCGATGGGGCGCTCGAGCGCGTGGGCCGCTGCCGCCGCTGCCGCATGCTCACCGAGGGTGCGCTGTGCGTCGTCTGCAGCAATCCCCAGCGCGACGCCTCCCAGATCTGCGTGGTGGAATCGCCGGCCGACGTGGTGGCGATCGAGGAGTCGGGCGGCTATCGCGGCCGCTACTTCGTGCTCATGGGCCGGCTCTCGCCGCTCGACGGTGTCGGTCCGGATGAGCTGGGGGCGCGGGAGTTCGAGGCGCTGCTGGAGTCAGAGGCGGTGCGCGAGGTGATCCTGGCGACCAATCCCACCGTCGAGGGCGAGGCCACCGCGCATTTCTTTTCCGAACTGGTGCGTTCGCGCGGCATCGCCGCCAGCCGCATTGCGCATGGGGTGCCGGTGGGCGGGGAGCTCGAGTATGTCGATGGCGGCACGCTGGCGCACGCCATGGCGGGACGTCATTCCCTGGGCTGACCGCGCTGCCCGGGAGCCGGTCGCAGCCGCTCGGTCAGGCGTCGCAGCCGGCGGTAGCTCTCGTAGCGGCGCTCGCTGATCTGCCCGCCCAGCGCAGCGCGTACCGCGCAGTTCGGTTCGCGCAGGTGACGGCAGTCGCCAAAACGGCAACCCGGACTCAGGGCCTCGATCTCGCTGAAACCCAGCGCGGCATCGTGCAGGCGATCGAGTGCGGGCGCGAAATCGCGCACCCCCGGGGAATCGAGGATCGCGCCGCCGCCGGGCAGCGTGTAGAAGTAAGTGGCCGTGGTCGTATGGCGGCCTTCATCGTCACGAATCAGGGCGCCGACGCTGGCGGCGGTATCCGGCACCAGCGCGCGCAGCAGCGATGACTTGCCGACGCCGGACTGTCCCACCAGCGCCGCGGTCTTCCCCTGCAGCAGTGCCATCAGTTCGGTCAGACCCTGGCCGCTCAGGGCCGACACCCGCAGCACCGTCAGGCCCAGCCGTTCGTAATCATGCAGCTCGGCCTCGATGCCAGGTTCTGTGGGCAGTTCGGCCTTATTCAGCAGCACGCAGGCCGCGATGCCGGCGCACTGCGCGGCGGCCAGGTAGCGGTCGACGATGAAGAAGTCCGGTACCGGCAGCGGCGCCACCACGATCGCGAGCAGCGACAGGTTGGCGGCGACCGGTTCACTCTTGCCGCGCGCATTGCTGCGGTACAGTGCGCTCGAGCGCGGTGCCAGCGCCACGACGCGCAGCTCCTGATGGAGCGCATCGTATTCGCAGTCGACTTCATCACCGCACACCGCCTGGCCGGCGCGAGCCGAGGAGCGAATCACGAGCTGCTCGCCCTGCGCGGTCTGGACGCGTAGTTGCCGGCCGTGAGCGGCGATGACGCGCGCCCGGCGGCGAATCGGCTGGCCTTGCGGAAAGCTGGCGGACATTCCTTGCTATGATGCCTGACTTCCGCGGCTGCGAGGTTTTACGGTGAATCACTCGGTGAATCACGAGTATCTGATCTGGATCGATCTGGAGATGACCGGGCTGCTGCCGGACAGCGATCAGATCATCGAGATGGCAACCGTCGTCACCGATAAGGATCTCAACGTCATCGCCGAGGGTCCCGAACTTGCTATTCACCAGACCGAGGAAGTACTGGCGCGAATGGATTCGTGGAACCAGCGACAGCACGGCGGATCCGGCCTGATCAATCGCGTGCGCATGAGCCGCATGACCACGGCCGAGGCGGAACGGCAGACGCTGTTGTTCCTGACGACACATGTGCCGCCGGGCGCATCGCCGATGTGCGGCAACGGCATCTGCCAGGACCGGCGCTTCCTGGCACGATTGATGCCAGAGCTCGAGCGCTTCTTTCACTATCGCAATCTCGACGTCAGCACTCTCAAAGAGCTGGCGCGCCGCTGGATGCCGGGACTGTCCACCGGCTTCTCCAAGCAGTCCGCGCACCTGGCACGCGCGGATATTCACGAGTCGATCAAAGAATTGCGCTTCTATCGCGAGCGCATGTTCGTGCAGCCCTGAAAGGCTGAGCCGCGCTCTCATTCCGTCCTACACGGCATGAGAACTGCGACACTAATCGGGGTCTCGACGCAGGTGTATCCGCGGAACTGCATGCTATAGTCGAAGCATGTTTTGCGAGACTGACATCAAAGTGTCATGGCGCGCCCGACCGCGCGGCTTCGTCGCGTTGATGAGTCTCTACGAAAGCAACTATCTGCGTTTCCTGCAGCTCGCCGGTGATCCGAAGCAGCTGCGCGGCGTGCTCGTCTCGAAGGTGATCGGCGACTGTGAACTGCAGCTCGCGGTAGTCGAGCACATGCCCTACACCAGCACCCTCACGCTGAGCTACCTGTTCGGCAGCCCAGGTGATACCGAGCGGCTGCCGGACCTGCGCCTGCGCGCCTATCACGATGCACGGCTGCTGGAGGCCGAAGAGTTCCAGGCGGCGCACAAAACGCGCGGGCAGGGCGTTCGCCCGGGGGAACGTGAACTGCATCAGCGCTGGACGCGCAACATAATGCTAAATAAATGGCTGGAGTACTGCGCGGAACGCGGCCACCGGTTCGCACTGCACCAGCCGGCTTGAGTGACGGTGGCAGCAGGCGTTCGGGCCGAGGGCCGTGAACATCATGCCGCCGCTCATGAAACTGATTCGACAACTGGGATTTCTGCGTCTGGGATGGCCTGCGGACAAGCGCGAGGTCGATGACGAGAAGTTGCTGCACCTGTTCCGCAATCGCGCGGAGCTGAAGAAAGCCTATAGCGGCGTGCAGGATGAACTGCAGCGCCTCAGGGATCGCATCAAGCAGCAGGAAGGCGCCACCGCGCGCGTGCAGGAGATGCTGCAGGGTCTTGAGGCGCGCTTGAACGCGCCCGAGACGGCCTATCCGACCCTGGTGTTCTATCAGCTGCGCGAACTGTGGGCTCTCGGGCGAACCGTGCTGACTCAGTTCGCGGCCGAGCTTGCCGAGCAACAGGAAGAGCGCGAGCGACGCGCGTTCCTGGCCGATTACAACCGCCGACAGTTCGATCGCCGCCAGGGCATCGATGCCAACCTGCGCGAGGCGGAGGGCCGCGCCGCCGACGCGCGCAACGTGGTGACCGAAATCGAACAACGTATGCAGAGCCTGCGGGCATTCTGGCACTACTTCAAACGCCGGGCGCTGCGACAGAAGCTGCAGGAAGCCAATCTGCAGGCGCTGCTGTGCGCGCAGGACCTGGACGGCGCGCGCACGGCCCGTGCGCAGCTGGATGCGGAAGCAGCGCCGGAATTCGCCGGACTTTCAATCGAAGCGCGGCGCGCGATCAATCTCGCGGCGGTGGGCTACGCGCAGATCCTGTGCGACCGGCTGGTGCCCACGGCACTGCTGGAGCCGGCGCGCGTGGCAGCGGGGCGGCGCGAGCCGCCGCGTGATGATTACGGCGATCGGCCGCGCTGCGAGGCAATGATGGCCGAGATCGCGCGTGCGCGCGGATTACTGCAACAGCGCGCCAACCTGTCGCAGGAGATCAAGCAGCGCTCGGATCAGCTGCAGGGCCTGGCCAAATACCGCAACGACAGCGACACCGTGCCGGTGGCGGATAGCCTGTCGGCGACCGTCGATGGTTCCAAGGTGCTCAGCGACGACATGTGGGAAATCTATCGCGTGCTGCTGCGCTGAGCGCCGGGTCGATCGCCGCTAGTTGGATTTCGCGGAGCCTTGCGCCGACGCCTGCTGCGCCATCTCGGGCACGTTGCGGGCGGCCTTGGCAGCGACGCCATCGGCCATGATGTCGGCCGCCTGAGCCAGGATCACATCCGGTTCATCGCTGACCACGATATCCTCGACCGTCTTGACCGGCTGCAGCCCGTCGGCCTGGCGCCGCGCATTTTCCTGGCTCAGACGCGCCTGGTCCTGCGCGGTGCGCTCGGCCTGCCGCTTCTTCAGATTAAGTGACAGCGTTTTCTCCTGTCGGGCGGCATCCAGGCTCGTGAGGCTGGCGACCAGCCACTGGTAGTCGGCATTGTGCGTGGCGCGATCGGTCTGCTCGGTCGCCAGCGTCTGCACCAGTGAGCCCTCTGCCGGCAATGCGCGGAACGGCACCGTGGCGATGCGGTCCCAAGGCAGGGCGTGCTCGAGTACGCCCTCGCCAACGTCTGTCACGCTGACGGCGGAGGGCAGCAACAGGTCGGGAGTGACGCCGCGCAACTGGGTACTCTCGCCGGTGACGCGATAGAACTTGCCGATGGTGACCGTGAGCTGCCCCTCAGTGGGCTTGGAGGACCAGCGGTCGAGCGGAATGACGCTCTGTACCGTGCCTTTGCCGAAGCTGGTCTGGCCGACGATCAGGCCGCGGTGATAGTCCTGGATGGCGCCGGCGAAAATCTCGGACGCCGAGGCGCTGGTGCGATCGATGAGCACCGCAAGCGGGCCCGCATAGGCCTGCCCCGGGTCGGGCTCATCGAGGACTTCGAGCTGGCCAGTGGTGTCCTTGAGCTGCACCGACGGCCCGTGATTGACGAACAAATGCGTCAGCCCGATCGCCTCGGGGAGGTAGCCGCCGCCGTCTCCGCGCAGGTCGAGCACCAGCCCGTCCACGCCGCCGGCGGCCGTGAACTGCTGCAGCAGGCGCCGCACATCGTGGGTGGTGCTGCGATTCTCGCCGGCGCCCGAGCCGCTGTCTTCCATGTCGTTATAGAAGCTCGGCACCGTGATGATGCCGATCTTGTAGGTGTGTCCGTCGCGCTGCAGGGTGCGTACTTCTTTCTTGGCGGCCTGCGCCTCGAGCGTCACCTTGTTGCGCGTGAGTTGCAGTACGCGCTCGGTGCTGCCCGGCGTCGCGCCGGAGGGCAGCAGCTGCAGGCGCACCACCGTGTTCACCTTGCCGCGGATCAGCTGCACCACATCGTCAAGGCGCCAGCCGATGACGTCGGTCATGGCGCCATCCGCGCCCTGTCCGACCGCGGTGATGCGATCGTTGGGCTTGAGCGTGCCGTCAGCCTGCGCCGGGCCCCCCGGCAGCACGTTGGTGACGGTGACGTAATCGTCGTTGAGCTGCAGCGAGGCGCCGATGCCCTCGTAGCTGAGGCTCATCTGAATGCGATATTCCTCGGAGCTGCGCGGCGAGAAGTAATTCGAGTGCGGATCGTAGGTCGAGGCATAGGCGTTCATCAGCGCCTCGAACACATCTTCGGGCGAGATCTTGTCGATCCGCGCCAGCACCCGCTTGTAACGCTTGCGCAGCGTGTCGGCGGTGTCGTTCCAGTTCTTGCCTGTCAGC
Organism: uncultured Gammaproteobacteria bacterium; assembly: GCA_963819195.1. Lineage (GTDB taxonomy): Bacteria > Pseudomonadota > Gammaproteobacteria > Steroidobacterales > Steroidobacteraceae > FEN-1191. The sequence goes on along the minus strand of CAWFVL010000011.1, from coordinate 920,524 downwards.
AGCAGCGAGATCGCATCGTTCTTGACGCGCAGCCGCCAGAGCTCGTTGAGCTCGTTCTGGTCGGCGGCCCAGCTGGCGTGCTCGCGATCGAATTCGAAGCTCTCATCGCGGGTGAAATCGGGCTCGGTATCCAGCTGCCTGAGCGCGAATTCCATGCGCTCGCGGTTGCGCGTCTGGAACACGTAGAACATCAGGTAGGCGGGATCGATCTCCCCCGTGTGGATCATGTCGCCGAACTTCAGCCGCCAGCGGTCGAAGCCGGTGATGTCGCTGGCGAGAAAGTAGCTGTGCTGCGGATCGAGCGCGGTCAGGAACCGGTCGAGCACCTGAGGGGAAAGCCGCTCGTCGATCGGGATGTGACGGTAATGATTCTGCTCGAGAATGCCGGCGACGCGCGGGGCCAGCGAGCGCTGGGCCGAGGTGGGCGCGACCGCCTGTTCCGGCAGCAACCCGGTCGCCGCCGGGGCGCCGCTCGAACCGGCACCCGCCGCGACCAGGACCACCAGGGCGCTGACGGCCAGCGGTGCGAATACCTTGCGGGCTTTACCGTGCGTGTGCAACATGCGGCAGCTGTGCCTTCATAGCGAATCTCCAGCGCAGTCTATCATTCAGCCGAGGTAGCGTTCGTATGCGTCCCATGGCAGTCCTGGTGGGGATCATCATGGGGTCCTCACTGGCTTTGACGGTATCGCTCAGCATGAGTGCCATTGTTTTTCTGCTGTTGCCGGAATATTCGGCGCGGCTGGCCAGCGAACGCCTGCCGCTGCTGCGGGCACTGCTCTGGGGCTATGGCCTGACGGCCGTATCGGCGGCGAGCTTTATCGGCGAACTGCGGGGGTTACGCTGGCGCTATGGCACCGAGCCGCTGCTGGCGGCGATGCTCGCCGCGCTGGTCTGGATCTACTGGCCCTGACCTCAGGGCCGGCTTCAGGCGCGTTTGCGGATACCCCAGACGTCGCGGCTGGGACGGCCGAGCTGGCTGTCGTAGGGGTTTGAGCCCCCGCGGGTGTCGTGGCCGCCTATCAGCTGTGCCTTGACCTGCTTGACCACTTCGCCGATGCGATGCGGCACGGGCGCCGGCGGCGAGTTGACGGCGGCCGGGGCGGCCGGGGCGGCCGTGGCCATCAGGGTGGCAGCGTCTTCGGCGACTGTAGCCTTCGATTCGTTGTCCATGTGCTGGTCCTCAGTTTCCCCTGTGAGCAGCATCTCACGGCGCAGAGGCCAGTGCGGCCGAGGGCGCCGAAGTGTGACTGGGGTCACGAGGGGGCAGGCTTATGTCTCGACAGGCTTATGTCGCAGCAGCTGCCGCCCGGCGCGCAGCAGCCAGAACAGCAGGTAGGGACCCAGGGCAATGAACCAGGCGGCACGCGAGCCGGCCAGCAGCTGCTGCAGGAAATCGTGCCAGAGCGCAAACAGGTTGCCGTGACCGTAGGGCCCCAGCACCAGGCGCCCGGCAATGAAAATCAGGCAGGGCATCACGATGATGCCGACGATCAGGCAGATACCGATGGCCAGCAGTTCACGCGACAGCCCGCGCGCGCTGCGATAGTAAAGCGCCACATCGTGCAGTCGTTCGCTGAGGCTCATCGCGGCATAATAGCCGCCGCATGAAAAAAATCAGAGCCGCCGTCATCGGCGTGGGCTATCTGGGGCGGTTCCACGCGCAGAAATACGCTTCCTTGAGCGACTGCGAGCTGGTTGCTGTGGTCGATGCCGACGCCGAGGTCGCCAGGCGGGTGGCCGCCGAGGTGGGAACGCGCGCGTTGAGCGACTATCGGCAGCTGTTCGGCGAGGTCGATGCCGTCAGCGTGGTCACCCCCACGCCGAGCCACGCCGAAATCGCCGCGGGTCTGCTGCGCTCGGGCGCCCACGTGCTGGTGGAGAAGCCGATCGCCGAAACCGCCGAGCAGGCGCAGCAACTGATCGAGCTGGCCCGCCAGCACCGCCGCGTGCTGCAGGTGGGGCACCTGGAGCGCTTCAATCCGGCCATTCTGGCTGCCGAACCGGTGCTCCGATCGCCGCGGTTCATCGAGTGTCAGCGCCTGGCGCCGTTCCGGGAACGCGGTACTGAAGTCAACGTGGTGCTCGACCTGATGATCCACGACATCGACCTGGTGCAGATGATCGTCGGCAGTCCCGTGGCCTCGTTCGATGCCATCGGTACGCCGGTGTTTTCCACAGAAATCGACATCGCCAACGCACGCCTGCGGTTCGAGAATGGCTGCGTCGCCAATGTGACGGCCAGCCGCGTGAGCCTGAAGACCGAGCGCAAGCTGCGTGTATTCTGCGATGACGCCTATATGTCGCTCGACCTGCAGCAAAAGATACTGACCGTCATCCGCAAACGCGTGCCGCCGGCGGCTGCCGGTGAACTGCCGGTGCAGATCGAGGAGCAATCCTTCGCCCAGGGCGATGCGCTGCTGGCGGAAATCCAGGCTTTCATCAGGGCCATCCGCAACGAGGGGCCCGTCATGGTCACCGGCGAGGATGGACAACGGGCGCTGCGCACGGCGATCGCCATCAGTGAGCGCGTCAGTGCCAACGCCAGGGAGATCGCGCATGTCTGAATCCTCCGCCCGCCGGGTGACGGTGGCGGCCACGCAGTTCGCCTGCAGCTGGGATCTGCCGGCGAATCTGGATCGCGCCGAACAGCTGGTGCGCCAGGCCCAAGCGCGCGGCGCACAGCTGATCCTGCTGCAGGAGCTGTTTGCGACGCCTTATTTTTGCATCGAACAGGACCCGGCCTATCTGCAGCTGGCGCAGACAGTGGCGGAAAGTCCCATCCTGCAGCGCTTCGGCCTGCTGGCGCGCGAGCTCGGCGTGGTGCTGCCGATCAGCTTCTTCGAGCGTGCCGGTAACGCCTATTTCAACTCGCTGGCCATGTTCGACGCCGATGGCCGGCGGCTGGGTATCTATCGCAAATCGCATATACCGAACGGGCCCGGTTACCAGGAAAAGTACTACTTCAGTCCCGGGGATACCGGCTTTCGCGTCTGGCAGACGCGCTACGGACGCATCGGGGTGGGCATCTGCTGGGATCAGTGGTTTCCCGAGAGCGCGCGCGCCATGGCGCTGCTCGGAGCGGAACTGCTGCTGTATCCGACCGCCATCGGCAGCGAGCCGCCGCCGGCACCGCCGATCGATTCACGGCTGCATTGGCAGCGAACCCAGCAGGGGCATGCGGCCGCAAACCTGATGCCGCTGATCGCCAGCAACCGTATCGGCACGGAACACTCGCGCCAGCACCCGGAGTCGCTGTACCTGCGCTTCTATGGCTCCTCGTTCATCGCCGACGCCACCGGCGCCATGGTGGTGGAGGCCGATCAGCAGAGCGAGGCGCTGATCACGGCGAGTTTTGACCTCGATGCGCTGCAGACCGCCCGCGACGGCTGGTTCGTATTCCGGGACCGCCGCCCGGAGCTATACGGCCCGATCGCCAGCCTCAGCGGCCGAGCCTCGGGCGAATGAGCAGGATCACGACCTATTTGCAGTGCGAACTGTAACGAAAATATACTGATGCACCGGCGCTGATCGTCGGGGGAGTGGCGACCGCATGGAACAGTCAGGCAGCAACGCGGCGCGCTCCCGCGCTAAACGGGCCGTATCGGGGCCGCGCGAACGAGCTGCCGGTGCGCGCGTAGACTTGGGCATCCTGCCGCGGCTGCTGGGCTATAACCTGCGCCGCGCCCACCAGCTGTCGTGGCGGACCTACGTCAGCTTCATCGGCGAAAGCAAGATTCGCCCGGGCTTGTTCAGTCTGCTGATCCTGGCCCGATCCAATCCCGGGATTGCGCAGATCGAGCTCGGCACGCATCTGGGCGTCGACAAGGCGAGCATCGTGGCGCTGCTGGACCGGCTGGAGCGCGCGGGCCTGATAGAGCGCCGTCGTTCCACGCGCGATCGGCGCCGCCAGGGCATCTTCCTGACCGATGCCGGCAGCAGCGAACTCGAGACGCTCATGCAGCAGGTGCGGCAGCTGGAGCGACAGATGGCAAGCCGCTTCAGCAAGACCGAGCTGGATCAGTTCCTGGGATTCCTGCGGCGCATGCATTCCTGAGGCGCTCGCTTAACGCCGCCGTCAATGGCTTCATGAACCATGAGCTTTCGGGCGTGGCAGCCACAGCCACCCCGCGCGCCGCGAGCGTGGCGGCGACCACCGGTCCCACCGCCGCGACATTGGTGGCAGCCAGCGCCGCGCGCACGCGCTGCGGGTTCGCCGCCGCAAACAGTCGCTCGACCTGTGCCTTGCTGGTGAATGCAATCGCATCCACGCGCCCCGATTCGAGTTCCCCGAGCAGCGCGTCGATGGCGCTCGCCGCCGGTCCATCGGCGTAACGGTAAGGGGCCACCGCAAAGACGCGCGCACCGGCGCCCTCGAGAAAATCGATCAGCATCCGGTTGGGTTCCTCGCCATAAAGCTGCACGCCGACGCGATGGCCGTTGAGCCCCTGCTCGCGCAGCGATTCAATCACTCCCTCGGTGGTCGGGACCGCCGCCGCCAGATCGCTGCTCAACCCCAGCTCGCGCAGCGCGCGCGCGGGTTTCGGGCCGCGTGTGATTTTGCGCACCGCGGCCAGGCTGGCCAGGAAGGGTGCGCGCAGCGCCGGCTCATGCCCATCGATACAGCGGAGCAGGCGGCGCAGACCCTCGCCGGTCAGCAGGATCAGATCGTCGCAGCCGCCGCCGGCAAAGGCCCGCAGCCACGCCAGCACCGGCGCGGGGTCGGGCGCATCGATGATCTGCACCAGGGGATAACGCAGCACGCGCGCGCCGCGGCGTTCCAGCAGCGCCGCGAACACATCCAGTTCGCGGGTCTCGGCGATGGCGATGACGCGGTCGGCCAGTGGTTCCATGCGGTTGCACCATGAACGGGCGCCCAGTCTAGCGGAAATGCCTGTTCATTCGGTCCGGCGGCCCTGCTACTGTAACGGCAGGTCGACAGCCAGAGCCTCTAAAACAACATGCGGATCGCCTGGGACTCCTATCCCGCGGCAGCGAGCTTCGATGAGCTGATCGCACCGGGCGGCGCGCCGCGACCCGGGGCCAGCGCGTTGATCGAATACCTCTCGGCACTCGGTCCGCAGGAGCTTGTCACCCGCCAGAAGGCCGCCGAAGTGGCCATCCGCAGCATGGGCATTACCTTTACGGTGTACCACGAGGAGGGCGGTTCCATTGATCGAGCCTGGCCGCTCGATATCATCCCGCGCGTCATCGCGCTGGAGGAGTGGCGGCGTATCGAGGCCGGCCTGCAGCAGCGCGCGCGCGCCCTGAACCTCTTCATCGACGATATCTATCACGGGCAGCGCATCGTGCGCGACGGCGTGTTTCCGCGCGAGCACCTGGCCGACTCGGTCAATTTTCGCGAGCAGTGCGTCGGCATCAATCCGCCGCAGGGCGTGTGGGCGCATATCTGCGGTTCCGACCTGGTGCGCGGTGCGGACGGCACGATGTACGTGCTCGAGGACAACTTGCGCGTGCCCTCGGGTGTCTCCTACATGCTCGAGAATCGCCAGGTCGTCAAACGCGTGTTTCCCGAGGTGTTCGAGGCGGCCGGCATTCTGCCGGTCGATGACTATCCTTCGCAACCTCTACGACATGCTGCGCGCGCTGGCTCCCCCGCACGTGGAGCAGCCCGAGGTCGTGGTGCTGACGCCGGGGATCTATAACTCGGCCTATTTCGAGCACGCCTACCTGGCCCAGCAGATGGGCTGCGAGCTGGTCGAGGGCGGTGACCTGGAGGTGGACGGGGATGATGTGGTGCACATGCGCACCATCGATGGCTGGCAGCAGGTGGACGTCATCTATCGGCGCGTGGACGATATGTTCCTGGACCCGGAAGTGTTTCGCGGCGATTCGACGCTCGGCGTGCCGGGCCTCATGCGTGCCTGGCGCGCGGGCAAGGTGGCGCTCGCGAACGCGCCGGGCGCCGGCGTGGCCGACGACAAGCTGGTCTACACGTTTGTCCCGGCGATGATCCGCTACTACCTCGATGAGGACGCGATCCTGCCGAACGTGCCGTCCTATCTGTGCTGCATTCCCGAGCATCGCGAGCACGTGCTCGCCAACCTGGCGACGCTGGTGGTGAAGCCGGCGAACGAATCGGGCGGCTATGGCATGCTCATGGGGCCGAAATCCAGCGTTGCCGAGCGCGCGCAGTTCGCCGAGCTGATCCGGAAGAATCCGCGCAACTACATTGCGCAGCCGGTCATCAGCCTGTCGACTACCCCGACGCTGGTGGATAGCCATCTGGAGCCACGGCATCTGGATCTGCGGCCCTTCATCCTCTCGGGACGAGAGGTGCAGGTAACCATGGGAGGACTCACACGCGTGGCGATGCGCAAGGGCTCCCTGGTGGTCAACTCCTCGCAGGGCGGCGGCAGCAAGGACACCTGGATAGTTGATACTTCGATCGAACATGCTTTCGCGCGTAGCTGACAATCTCTACTGGATGGCACGCTATCTGGAGCGCACCGAAAATCTGGCGCGCCTCGTAGATGCCAGCGCCAGCCTCATGCTGGATCTGCCGCAGCGCCTGAGCCCGGGCTGGCAGCCGCTGATTACGATCACCGGTAACGAGTCGGCCTACAAAAAGGACGCGGGGGAATTCAGCGAACGCTCGGTGGTTAAATTCGTGGTCTCGGATGCCAAGAATCCCGGATCGATGATCACGTCCATCGCGCGCGCGCGAGAAATCGCGCGCACCGTGCGCGACATACTGCCGCGCGAAGTGTGGGAGCAAATCAACGAGCTGTACCTGTATGTCAGCGAGCACGCGGCCGAGGCTGCGGCCAAGCGCACGCGCTATGCTTTCCTCGGGCATGTGACGGCCAGCACGCAGACTCTGACGGGCATGTTCGAAGGCATCTTCAACGAGGGCGATGCACTCTCCTTCCTGACCATCGGCCGCAATATCGAGCGCGCCGATATGACCAGCCGCATCGTCGATGTGCGGGCGGCGGCCATGATGGCGGCGGCCAATGTCGAGGAGTTGCGGCCGTTCGAGTCGGTGCTGTGGATGAGCGTGCTGCGTTCGCTCTCGGGCTATCAGATGTATCGTCTCAAGACTCGCGAACGCGTTTACGGCGCGGGGGTGGTGCGCTTCCTGCTGGCTGATCAGCAGTTTCCACGCGCCTGTGTCTGTTGTCTGCGGCGAGCCGAGGAAGTGCTGCACCGCCTGCCCCACAGTGCCACGCTCCTGCGCCGCGTCGCCCGCATGCGCCGTGCCATCCATCACACGCAGTTCGAATCACTGGGCCAGCGCGAACTGCACGAATTCATCGATCGGGTGCAGCTATCGCTGGCACGCACCAACGATGAGCTGGCGCGGATCTATTTCGTCGGCCATCGCGATGCCGTGGCGGCGGTCGCGCCCATTCGGGTGGCATGAGCGAAACGGCGCTGGTGCTGATTCCCGGGCTGATGTGCGATCAGGGAGTCTGGTCGGCGCAGATCGAGGCGTTGCGCCGGCTCGGCATCCAGTGCCAGGTCGCCGAACACGGCCTGTCTGATTCGCTGCAGGACATGGCTCGCGCCGTGCTCCAGGCCCATCCGGGGCCGCTCGCTGTGGTGGGCCACTCGATGGGCGGGCGCGTGGCGTTCGAAATCGCCCGCCTGGCGGGCACGCGACTGCGCGGGGCGGCATTGCTGGACACCGGCTATCGGCCGCTGGCGGCGGGGGAGTCCGGCGAGCGGGAAACCGAAGGCAGGCTGCGCCTGCTCGAGCAGGCCCAGACGCAGGGCATCGGACCGATGGCGCGCAACTGGCTGCAGGGGATGGTGCACCCGGACCGGCTCTCGGATCGCGCACTGGTGGATGCCATCGTGAGCATGTTCGAGCGGCGCGGCGTCGCGGAATTCGAAGCACAGATTCGCGCGCTGCTCGGGCGGCCCGATGCGACACCGGTGCTGCCGCGCATGGCCTGTCCGACGCTGCTGCTGTGCGGCGAGCAGGACGGCTGGGCCACGCCGGCACAGCACCGCGAGATGGCGCAGCTGATTCCGGGCAGCCTGCTTGTGACCGTGCCGGACTGCGGCCACATGTCGCCAATGGAGCGCCCCGAGGCGGTCAACGACGCGCTGCAATCGTGGCTGGAATTGGTCGACGTGGTCAGGTTTTAAGGACGCTGATCACCCGCGCTTCCATGTTGCCCTTGAGCCCGAGCGCCGAGTAGTTGCGGCCCAGTCCGGATTCCTTGATGCCGCCGAAAGGAACATTGGGCGCAGTGGCCCGGTGCTGGTTCACCCACACGGTGCCCGCCTCGACTCGCAATGCGATCACCTTGGCGCGCTCGATGTCGCGGCTCCAGACCGAAGCGGCCAGGCCATAGCGAGTATCGTTTGCCAGGCGGATCGCCTCCTCGACATCGCTGAAGCATTGCACCGGCAGCAGCGGACCGAACTGCTCCTCCGCGACCAGGCGCGCATCCTCGGGTAACTGCGTGATGATGGTCGGCGGCACGAAGTAGCCGGGGCCTGCCGGGACATCGCCACCGGCGAGGATATGGCCACCGCGCTGCCGGCTGTCCTCGAGAATGCTCAAGACCCGATCGTATTGCATGCGATTCTGAATGGGACCGAACTGCGTGGCAGCGTCCATGCCGTTGCCGATGCGCGCCTGGCGGGCCTCGCGCGCCAGTGCCGCGCACAGCGCTGCGTAGATGCTCTCATGCGCGTAGATGCGCTTGATCGCCATGCAGACCTGGCCGCTGTTGACGAAGGATGCAAAGAACAGCTTGGGCGCGATGGCTTCCGGATCCACATCGTCGAGCACGATCGCGGCATCGTTGCCGCCGAGCTCGAGCGTCACACGCTTGAGTGTGGCCGCCGCGCTTGCCATGACTTTCTTGCCGCTGGCCACCGAGCCGGTGAAGGAGATCTTGTCGATGCCCGGATGCTCACTCATCCAGCGGCCGCAGTCATCGTCGCCGGCGAGCACGTTGACCACGCCGGCGGGAACGATCTCGCGCAATAGCTCCCCGAGCCTGAGCGTGGAGAGCGGCGTGTAGGGCGAGGGCTTGAGCACCACGGTGTTGCCCGTGTAGAGCGCCATCGTCAGGGGGCCCGCGGCCAGGTTGATCGGCGCGTTCCACGGCGTGATGATCCCGACCACGCCCAATGGAACATAGTGCAGCTCGATGCGCCGCTGCGCATCGTCGATCAATACTTCACCCTCAATCGAGATGGCGGTCATGCCGCTTGATAGGCTGGCGGCCCGTACGATTTCCTCACGCGCCTGCGCCAGCGGTTTTCCCTGCTCCTGCGTCAGCAATTCGGCCAGTTCTTCCTGCCGCGCGCGCAATGCGGTGCAGAAGTGCTCGATGCAGGCGCGTCGCTGCGCGAAAGTGGTGTCCCGCCACGCCGGTTGAGCCCGCCGTGCGGCGGCGACGGCGCTATCGAGTTGCGCACGCGTGGCGCGTGGCGCGCTGGCAAATACCGCGCCGGTGGCCGGATTGATGACCTCGAGCGCCGGCGCGCCGCCGACCAGTTGACCGTCGATCAAATGCGAGAAATCGGTGCGCAAGCTGGCCAGTTCTGTGGCGCGAGTAGCGGCCATGGAAGCTCCTCGAGTCATTGTTTACCGATAGGGGGGTCGTTAACATACCACCGATGAGCGCAAGGCCAGCACCGACCTGCAAAGCCCCCGATCCGAACACGCGCACGCCACGATACCGGCCGCCCGCCGGTGCCTGTGACGCGCACTGTCATATCTTCGGTCCAGCGGATCGCTATCCGTACGCGGCGGATCGCACCTATACGCCGCCGGACGCGCCGCTGGCGCGCTTCAAGGAATTGCAGGCAACGCTGGGGCTGTCGCGCGCGGTGCTGGTCAATGCCAGCTGTCATGGCCGTGACAATACGGTCATCGTCGATGCGATCGCGCAAAGCGGCGGTCGCTATCGCGGCATCGCCAATGCCGATGACAGCTTCACGGTCAGCGACTTTCAGACATTGCACACGCAGGGATTTCGCGGCGTGCGATTCAACTTCGTCAAACACCTCGGCGGCGTGCCGGACCTGGAGGAGTTCAGGCGGGTGCTCGGGCGCATCCAGCCCCTGGGCTGGCACGTCGATCTGCATTTCGACGCCGCCGATCTGCTGCAGTTCGAACCGATGCTGTCGGCCCTGCCGCTGCCCTTCATCATCGACCACATGGGGCGTGTGCCGACGGCGCAGGGTCTGGCACAGGCGCCGTTTCAACAACTGCTCAAGCTGGCACGCAAGCTTGATAATTGCTGGGTCAAGATCAGCGGTTCGGAACGCATCTCGAGCGCAGGCCCACCGTTCACGGATGCGGTACCGTTCGCACAGGCGCTGATCGAAGCGGCACCGGAGCGGATTCTCTGGGGCACCGATTGGCCGCATCCGAACATTGCGCGGTACATGCCCAACGATGGCGACCTGGTCGACCTGATCCCGCTGATGATGCCCGACGCGGCGATGCAGCGGCGTATCCTGGTGGACAATCCGCACCGCCTCTATCAATTTGCTTCCTGATCCCAAGGCGCCCATGGAACGACAGAACGACTACGATGACATTCCCGGCACCACGGTGTTCGACGCCGAGCGCGCCCGGCGCGGTTATCACCTGAACATGTTCTGCATGTCGCTCATGAAGGCCGAGAACCGTGCCGCATTCAAGGCCGACCAGGCCGCGTTCCTGCAACGATTTCCGATGAGCCCCGAGCAGCGCGAGGCGGTGCTCCAGCGCGACTGGAATCGGATGATCGAGCTCGGCGGCAATATCTATTATCTGGCCAAGCTGTTCTCCACCGACGGCAAGTCGTTCCAGTTTACCGCGGCGCAGATGACCGGTATGAGCCAGGAGCAGTACGCACAGATGATGCTGGCAGGCGGACGTTCGCCGGACGGCAATCGCAGCAAATCAGAATGGAAAGATCGTGGCTAGAATCTACGCCGGACTGACCACTTCCCACGTGCCGGCCATCGGCGCAGCCATCGATCTGGGCAAGACCGCCGAGCCGTACTGGCGTCCGGTCTTCGAAGGCTACGAGTTCAGCAAGCACTGGGTCTCGCAGCAGCCTCCCGATGTCATTATTCTGGTCTACAACGATCACGCCTCGGCCTTCTCCCAGGAGATCATTCCGACCTTTGCGCTCGGCTGCGCCGACCGCTTTGAGCCGGCCGATGAGGGCTGGGGCCCGCGGCCCGTACCCACCGTGCTGGGCCACGCCGAACTGGCAGCGCACATTGCGCAGTCGGTCATCCTGGATGAGTTCGATCTGACGATCGTCAACAAGATGGAAGTCGATCATGGGCTGACCGTGCCGCTGTCGCTGGTGTTCGGGCAGCCCGCGGAATGGCCGTGCCGTGTGATCCCGCTGGCGGTCAATGTGGTGCAGTATCCGCCGCCGACCGGACATCGCTGCTTTGAGTTTGGCCGCGCCATCGCGCGCGCAGTCGAGTCCTACCCTGAGGACCTGCGCGTCATGGTGTGGGGTACCGGCGGCATGTCGCATCAGCTGCAGGGCCAGCGCGCGGGTCTGATCAATCAGAAATTCGATAACCACTTCCTGGATACGATCGGACCGGATCCTGAGGCGCTGACACGCATCTCGCACCTGGAGTACCTGCGCGAGTCGGGCTCGGAGGGGATCGAGCTGGTCATGTGGCTGATCATGCGCGGCGCGCTGCATGAGCATGTGCGCGTGCTGCACCGCTTTTATCATGTGCCGGCCTCCAACACCGCGGTCGGCCATCTGCTGCTGGATAACACATGAAAGTCATACTCGCCGGCGCCGGCGCATTCGGCATCAAGCATCTGGAGGCCATCGCCAAAATCGACGGCATCGAAGTGGTTTCGCTGGTTGGGCGCGATGCGAAGGCCACGGCCGAGGTCGCGAAGCAATTCAGGATTCCGCACGTCACCACCGATCTGTCCGAAAGCCTGGCGCAGAAGGGCGTCGAGGCGGCGCTGCTGGCGACGCCAACGCAGATGCATGCGGCGCAGGCCATCGAATGCCTGCAGGCGGGCAAGCACGTCATGATCGAAATCCCGATTGCCGACTCGCTGGCCGACTCGGAGCGCGTGGTCGAGGCGCAGCGCGCCAGCGGCGGCCTGGTTGCCATGGGCGGACACACCCGCCGGTTCAATCCCAGCCATCAGTGGATTCACAAACGCATCATGGCCGGCGAGCTCAAGGTGCTGCAGATGGACGTGCAGACCTATTTCTTCCGCCGTACCAACATGAATGCGCTCGGCAAGCCGCGCAGCTGGACCGATCACCTGCTCTGGCATCACGCCTGCCACACGGTGGACCTGTTTCAGTACCAGAGCGGGCAGACCGTGTCGCGGAGTTTCGCGCTACAGGGGCCGCTGAGCCCGACGCTCGGCATTGCCATGGACATGAGCATCGGACTCAAGGTTCCCGACGGTGCCCTGTGCACGCTATCGCTGTCCTTCAATAATGATGGACCTCTCGGCACTTTCTTCCGCTACATCTGCGACAACGGCACCTATATCTGCCGCTATGACGATCTGTTCGACGGCAAGAACAACCAGATCGATGTCTCCAGGGTCGATGTATCGATGAATGGCATCGAACTGCAGGATCGCGAATTCTTTGCAGCCATCCGCGAACATCGCGAGCCCAACGCCAGCGTGGCGCAGTGCCTGACGGCGATGCAGACGCTCGATGCCCTCGAGCGGCAGCTCGAGCGCGACGCATGATCATCGACTGCCACGGCCATTACACGACAGCGCCCGCCGCGCTGCAGGTGTTTCGCGAGGCACAGCTGGCAGCCCTCAAGGGACCTGCCGCGGCCACGGGGCTGACCGATCCCCGCATCAGCGATGATGAGATCCGCGCCAGCCTCGAGACGGCGCAGCTGAAGCTGCAGCGCGAGCGCGGCACCGACGTGACGATTTTCTCCCCGCGGGCCTCGGCCATGGGCCATCACCTCGGCAACGAGGCCACCAGCACGCGCTGGACGCGGCTGTGCAACGATCTGATCTACCGGGTCTGCGGACTTTATCCGCGCAATTTCGTCGGCGTGTGCCAATTGCCGCAGTCGCCAGGAGTTGCACCGGCTCACAGCGCCGCGGAGCTCGAACGCTGCGTGCGGGAGCTCGGGTTCATCGGCTGCAATCTCAATCCGGACCCCTCCGGCGGGCACTGGAATTCGCCGCCGCTGACGGACCGGCACTGGTATCCGCTGTACGAGAAGATGGTCGAGCTCGATGTGCCCGCCATGGTGCACGTCAGCGCTTCGTGCAATCCCAATTTCCACGCCACCGGCGCGCATTACCTGAACGCCGATACCACCGCGTTCATGCAGTTCCTGACTTCGGATCTGTTCAAGGATTTTCCGACCTTGCGCTTCATCATCCCTCATGGCGGTGGCGCCGTGCCTTTCCACTGGGGACGATTCCGAGGCCTGGCGCAGGATATGAAGCGGCCGCCGCTCGAGGAGCTGCTGCTCCACAATGTCTACTTCGACACCTGCGTGTATCACCTGCCGGGCATCGAGCTGCTCTGCAAGGTCGTGCCGCTGGAGAATATTCTGTTCGGATCGGAGATGGTGGGCGCGGTGCGCGGCATCGATCCGCGCACCGGCCAGTACTATGACGACACCAAGCGCTACGTCGATGCGTTGCCGCTGAGCGGCCAGGATCGCGATCGATTGTTCTCGGGCAACGCGCTGCGGGTGTATCCGCGGCTCGGCCCACGACTGGCTGCTGCGGGCAGCGCATGAACTCGCCCGGGGCTTTTGCGCTTGGAACCTTTTCCATCGCCGGATCGCCGCCGTTCGTCGGGCTCGTGATCGATGGGCCGCCGGATGGTCGAGTCATCGCGCTGCATGCGCTCGAGCAGCTGGCCGGCCGTCTTGGGCTGCGGCTGTCGGGCGGGACCATGCTCGAGCTGCTCGATGAGTGGGAACGCAATCTCGGTACCTTGCTTGCGCTGGTGCAAGCCCTGGCAGAGCCCGCACAGGCGGCGATTGCCGCGCGCGCTATGCCGGTGGCTCAACTGCATACCCTGGCACCGCTGCAGCCGCGGCAGATCCTTTGTGCGGGCGCGAATTACCGCAAGCACGTCATCGATCTGATTCTCGATCAGCCCGTCAGCGTCGATGTGAGCGTGCCGAAGGAGGAGCGTCGCCGGCATGCCGAAGCGCTCATGGATCATCGCGCGGCGCGTGGCAAGCCGTTCATTTTCTCCAAGCTCACCTCCTGCGTGGTCGGGCCGCAGGATGAGGTGGTGCTGCCCTTCGATATGACCCAACCGGACTGGGAACTCGAGCTGGCGGTGGTCATCGGCCGCCCCGCGCGGCGCGTGCCGGCGGCCCGGGCGCTCGACTACGTGGCAGGCTTCACGATCGGCAACGATCTCACCGGGCGCGAGATGCTCGGCCGGCCGGACATGCCGTCCATGGGTCACGACTGGCTGGCGGGTAAATGTGCGCCGACCTTCCTGACGCTCGGACCCTACATCGTGCCGTCGCGCTTCGTCAGCGACCCGCAGCGACTGCAGATCACGCTCAGGCTCAACGGCCAGGTGATGCAGGATGAATCGACCGCGGACATGATTTTTCCGGTGGCGCGCCTGATCGAATGGGCCTCGACGCACGTGCAGTTGCAGCCGGGTGATCTGCTGCTGACCGGCTCGCCCTCGGGAAACGGCACGCACTACCAGCGCTTCCTCAAGCCCGACGATGTCATCGAGGGCTCAATCACCGGCCTGGGCGTGCAGCGCAATCGCTGCGTGCCCGAGCAGGTCACCGCCGAGCAGGCAGGCGTTCGATTCCAGCGCGTCGAGAAATTTCAGGGCGCCAAGGCGTCGCAGCCCTAAGGAGACAGGGCGTCGACCGCGGCGATCAGAGCCTGCTGATCCGACAGCCTGCTGCGCATCATCGCTGACGACACTCGATACCGCGCGCCCGTCGAGCCGCACATCGCTCAACTGCTGGTTGAGCGAATTGAACACGATCGTATCCGTCGACTTTCGGAAATCCAGTACCACGGACTCCTGGCCCGCCAGCACCAGCGTGTCCGGATCCGGCTGGATGGCGATGGCGTAGCTGCGCGGGACGACGTCCTTGGGCAACCGCCCCGGCGCCGCATCGAATGAGAACGGCGCCGCGGCGGCGGCGGGCATCGCCAGTGTCACGGCAATGCCGAGCGCACCGAGCGAGCCGGCAGCAAGCCGGCGCATCTAGTGCAGCGCTTTCACGGCCGCCCTGGCGATGGCGAAGTCATCTCCGCCGCTGACACCCACCGCGCCGACGGTCTTGCCGTCCACCACGATGGGAATGCCTCCGGGCAGTGCGACGAAGTCGGGCATGGTGGTCAGAACGGCCACCATCTCCGGCGGCGGCGTGGCGGTCACGCGGCGCGAGCGGGCGGCACCGCGTGCCTTGATCTGTGCGAACTCGATCGAATGCACGGTCGAGTCGTCCATGCGGATGAAGGCCACGAGCTCGCCGTGCGTGTCGGTGACGGCGATGGCATTGACGGTCGACTTCAGGCGGCCAGCCTCGGCGCGGCCCGCCGCGATCACTTTCTCGGCCTGCGCCAGCGTGATCGAGATGCCGTAAGGAGGCGCGGCGGATTTTTCTCCGGGCAACTCGCCCGCGGCGTCGGCGGCGGGCTGTTGTGCCCGCACGCCAAGAGCCAGTCCGAGCAGCAGCAGTCCGCGGATCCAGGGACGCATGTGTTGATTCAAGAATTGTTCTCCATTAGCGGTATTGCAGACCCAGCGCCTTGAGTGGCTCGCGCATCTTATAGATGTCCAGGCCAAGCTCGCCGGCCGCCAGGCGTTTGCGCTT
This sequence comes from uncultured Gammaproteobacteria bacterium, assembly GCA_963819195.1. Taxonomy (GTDB): domain Bacteria; phylum Pseudomonadota; class Gammaproteobacteria; order Steroidobacterales; family Steroidobacteraceae; genus FEN-1191. Next base: position 904,738 of record CAWFVL010000011.1, on the reverse strand, counting down.
CTCTTCTTCGTTTGCCGCGCGCAGCCGTGCGGCCGCGGCCACTTCGCCGCACAGGGCGCGGCTGACCACGACCACACCGTCATCGTCAGCAACGATGGCATCGCCCGGTTCCACGCGCGCGCCCGCGCAGATGATCGGCACATTGACCGCACCCAGACTCGCCTTGACCGTGCCCTGGGCGAACACGGCTTTGCTCCAGACCGGGAATTTCATTTCGGTAAGGCTGGCAATGTCACGCACGCCGGCGTCGATGACGAGGCCGCGCACGCCGCGCGCGATCAGTGAGGTCGCGAGCAGATCACCGAAATAGCCGTCCGAGCAGGGCGAGCTCGGCGCCACGACGAGGATATCGCCGGGCTGGCAGACCTCGACGGCGACATGCAGCATCCAGTTGTCACCGGGCGGCACCAGCACGGTGACCGCGGGGGCTGCGAGGCTGACAGGCCGATAAATCGGCCGCATGTACTCGGCCAGCAGTCCTGTGCGCCCCTGCGCTTCGTGAACCGTGGCGACGCCGCACTCTGCGAGGGTGGCGAGGTCGGCGGCATTGGGCCGTGCAATTTCGCGGACGACGATGTGCTTGGACAACGACGGTACTCCTGGAGCGGTCGTGATGACGAGTCGCGAAATTATATCGCCGCGCGCCTGCGGCGGCGCGGGCGCTCTCCGCCGCGGCTACCCGGTGCGCGGGCGAGTTGCTCGGCGGTGGTCTTGAAGAGGTTGCGCAGCCAGGCAAGCCCGAGATCCTGATCGCGGTGCCGGTTCCAGGCGGCCGCCTCGCGCAGGATGGGCAGCTCGAATGGCATCGGCAGCACCTTGAGCGGCATGTAGCCTGCGTAGAGATGGGCGAGCCGGCTGTGCATGGTGGCGATGCGTGTGGAACCGACCACGTATTGTGGCAGCACGCTGAATTCCCCGACGATGGTCTCGAGCCTGCGCTCCAGGCCTTCCCGCTGAAAGAACAGCTCGTCCACGGCCGGCTGGCGCTGCGGGTGGGCTCCGGGTCGCGCCACCACATGGCCAAGCTGCAGGTACTGTGCGCGCGTGATGCGCTCTCCAACCAGCGGATTGCCCGCCCAGGCGACGCAGACATAGTGTTCGTCGAACAGCACCTCCGAGCGGATGCCCTGGGGCAGGAACTGATCGGGCATCAGCAGCAGATCGACATCGCCGCTCTCGATGGCGCTGACCGAGTTAAGTCCCAGCGGCAGCACTTCGAAGCTCAGGTGGGGAGCCATGCGTTCGGCACGGGTCGCAACCTCGGCCATCAGTACCGTCGATACATAGTCCGACATGAGCAGTTTGAAAGTACGGCGGGCCGTGGCCGGATCGAAGATCGGGCGGCTGTCGAGCGTGGCTTCGGTGCGCAGCAGCAACTCGCGCACGGGCTGCATCAGGCTGGCGCCCAGGGGGGTCGGCACCAGGTTGCGCCCCACTTGGCTTAAGAGCGGGTCATTGAAGTAGCTGCGCAGTCGCGCCAGCGCACAGCTCATGGCCGGCTGACTCAGATTGACGCGCTTGCCCGCGCGCGTGGTGCTTTGCTCGGCCAACAGCGCATCGAGGGCCACCAGCAGATTGAGGTCGAAGTGATTCAAACGCATCTGACGTTCCGCACGGCGGCCCCCTCAGGAATTGATAGAATTCATACACGCAATTTATATTAATTATTTCCGCAAATATACCGATCGCGTTACTCTCGCAGTGGAGAATTTCGCTTTCGTTGTATGGCAGCAACAAGGGCCGCAACGTGATGCTATAGGCCCAAAATGGCCTTTGTCTTAAGGGGGATACAATGGATTCGATGCGCTCGTCGACAATTGGCGTTGCCGCGGCCGTAGCCTTTGCCCTGTACGGCCCGGTCGTAGTTGGACAAACGGCCGACACCTCGGCCACGGAATCCAGCGGTGCGCTGGAAGAGGTTGTCATCACTGCGCAGAAGCGCACTGAGCGACTGGAGGATGTACCGGTAGCGGCCACGGTGATTTCCTCACAGGCACTGGCCTCAGCCGATATCGCCGATATTTCAGACCTGAATAAGCTGGTGCCCTCAGTGCAGCTGAACGGCACCATCAACGGCCGCGTGCCGACCGGCGTGCGCGGCATCTCGAGCACGTCGAACGAGCAGACGGTGGGCATCTCTTCCGGCGTCTCCATCAACATCGACGGCGTGCCGGTGCCCTCAGATTCGTTCGATGCCAACAACGTTGCCGGCATTCAAAACGTCGAAGTATTGCTCGGCCCGCAGTCGACCTTGGGCGGCCGGACGGCCGCTTCCGGTTTGATCAATCTCACCACACGTGGACCAACAGATACGGTGCAGGGTTTTGCTACCACCACCGTTACGGACGACGGCGAGTATCGCATCGAGGGTTTCCTGTCAGGTCCGATCGCGCCGCGCATCGACGGATCGCTATCGGCCTACAAGTCGACCACGCCCTATCCGATTACGAATACCACGCTCGATCAGAAGACCAAGCAGGAGGTGTCCGGTGCCCGCGCCAAGCTGCTGGTGCACGTCACGGATGACTTCGACATCACCCTGATGGCGCACGACGAATTGACGCAGGGGCAGGGGTTCAATTTCGTCTACAACTACATCACTCCCGGCAACCTGCTGCTACTGGGACCAAACCCAGGGCCACCGTTCCTGTCGCAGTCGGTGTTGCTGCCCGGCATCACGCCGTCCTGGAACAATCTCAAGTACGCGAGCCCCGTGACCGCCGCGGGCGCCGATCACCGGGACAACGATTACAGCGCAATCCTCGAATACCGCCTGCCGGGCGGCTATACGATCACCTCAACCAGCGCCTACGAGCAGGAGGATCAGAACCAGATCCAGGACCTGTTCGCCGTCAATGGCTATTTCTTCACCGAGCTGACCGGCGGTCATGCCACATTCGACAACGAACAGCAGCAGATCACCACCGTTCGCCAGGAGAGCCAGGAAATCAAGATCCTCTCGCCGGCCGACCAAAATTTCAGCTGGCTGGCCGGGTTGTTCTACTCGGACGTCAACGTCGATGAGCTCTACACCCGGACTTTGCCGCCGGCGGCGATCGACGATCATGTGGTGCCCGACACCAAGACCTACGATGCCTATGCGCGTGCGACCTGGAAGTTCCTGCCGAGCACCTCGGCGGTGGTGGGTGTGCGCTACAACAACGACCACATCAGCTACCAGTACAACCAGTACGTCACCGCGCCGACCTCGCCGCCCGCCTATTACAGCCACGGCAGCAGCTCGCAGGGAACAGTCGTCGGCGACGTCAGCCTCAAGCAGCAGTTCACCAACGATGTCATGGGGTACGTCAGCTACTCTCGCGGCTATTCGCCCGCGGCTTACAACACCTCTGCGGTGCTGACGAGCAATGCGACTCTGCCTCCGGTCAACCGGGAGGACATCGACAGCTTCGAGATCGGCACCAAGGGAACTTACTTCGATCACACACTGACCCTGAATGCCGATATCTTCGATACGATCTATACGCACTACCAGATCCAGAGCTATGCCTACGCGCCCGGCGTGCTGACGCCACCGTTGATCCTGACATCGGTCGGCAAGGCTGAGACCCGCGGCGCAGAAGTGGGGGCGGATTGGCTGGCGCTGCCCACCACGCGCCTGAATCTGAGTGCCGCTTACATCGACGCCAAATTCACCGACTACACAGGGGCGCCTTGCTACGGTCTGCAGACTGCGGCCGAAGGTTGCAACAGCCCCGCAGGCGCCAGCCCGAGCCAGAACGTGTCAGGCGACACGATGCCGAACTCGCCGAAGTTCAAGTTTACGCTCGGCGCCGAGCAGCGCGTTCCCCTGCCGAGCATTCCGTATCAGCTGGTGCTAGGCGGCACCTATACTTATCGCACCTCGGCCCAGATGCTGCCCGACCAGAACCCGTTTGCGATTCAGAGTGCATTCGGGCTGCTCAATCTAAATGCTTCGATGCAAAGTACGAGCGGCAAGTACTCCATCACGCTGTTCTGCAACAACGTCACGAACCATCACTACTACACAGATGTCGAAGACTTCTGGAGCGGTCCGTGGGGTGGTAACGCGGTCATCGGTCAGCCGGCACGCGACGCCGTTCGATATTCGGGACTGCGGTTGTCCGCGAGTCTCTGAGGACGCGGACCGCTCAGCGACCGCCTTCGATGGTGACGGTGGCGTGCGCGCTCGGCGCGCCACCTTCGCCGCGATGGCTCGCGGCATCGACCAGCGCAACGCGGAATTGGGCGCCGCGGATGCGCTGCGGGTTGGAGATGATCGGGACGTAGACGGTGAGCTTGTCCTGGCCGCTGGCCAGGCGCTCCGTGCGTGCGCCCAACGGCGCGTAATCGACGTCCGGCTCAGCGCTGCCGCCCTCCGTCCACCAGATGAAACTCAGATCGCCGTCGCTACCGGGTTCGCGCTGGATGGTGATGCGCGCGGCCGGATCGCCGGGGCCCGCCACGTAATTCTGAGCCGTAAAGATGACATGCGGCGTATTGTCCACACTCGCAGCGGTGGCCGCGGACGCGGCGACCGGCGCCGCCGCGGTATCGGTTGCCGGTGCAGCCCCGGCTGCGGCCGTAGCTATCGGCAGGTGTGCGGCTGGCATCTTCGTTGAAGGCGCGCGCGCGGGCACTGCCGGCGCCGGTGCGACCCGCGTGGGTGCGGCGGCGGCAGGCGGTGCGAGTGTGGGTTCGACCGTCACCGATTCGGCCGTGGACGGCACTGCCGCTGGGACCATGGCGGTATCAGGGGCGAAGCTCTCGTGTATCGAATCCCAGGCACCCGTGATAGCGCCGCTGAGGGTTTGCTGCCAATCCGGCGCGAGCTTCGACAGCGCTATGCCGGCACCGACCGTCACGACCAGTGCTGTGGCGCCGATGAAGCTTGCGCGCTGCAACGTGCGTTCCGGCGCCCCGGGAGCGGTCAGTTCCTGCAGCGGCGGCAGTCTGGATGCCGCGCCCTTGAGTCCCAGCCTTGCCAGCCAGGGATCGATCGAATCGGGCTGGCTGCTGCGCTCGAACATCAGGCCGTGGCGCAGCGCCTGCCATTGCGAGCGCGGCATGCCGGCTGGTCGCTGCGGCTCCAGGCCACGCCTGCGCGCTTCAATGGAGGAAAGATGATCGAACGGGTGCCGCCCGGAGAGCAGCACATAGGCAATACAGGCCAATGCATAGATGTCGTCGCGCGGATCGGCGCGCCGCCGCTCCAGCTGCTCGCAACTGGCATAGGCAGGCGTGGCCTGATGAAAGGCATCATCGGCATCGCCGTCTGAAACCCAGGGCTCACGCGGCGGCATGCTCGATCCGCCGAAGTCCAGCACGCGCACTTCGCTCTGCTGCGTGATCATGACATTGCTTGGTTTCAGGTCGGCGTGCACCACACCGCGCGAGTGCGCATGCGAGATGGCGGCGCCGATATCGCGGATGATGGCCAGTGCGTAGCGGCGCTGAAGCCTGGTGCCATCGACCCGCCGCACCAGCTGGCTCAGGCGCGCGCCGGAAAGCAGCTCCATGCTGTAGAACGTGGCGTCTTCGACCTGGTCGATATCGAAGACATTGATGACATTCGGATGCGACAGTCGCTGGGCGCTCTGGAATTCCTGCAGCAGCGCCGCGGCGCGCGCCGGATGTGAAGGGTCCTTGGTCACCACCTTGAGCGCCACGAACCGGTCGGTGAACCCCAAGCGCACGCGCTCCCGGTCCACCGCCCTGTAAACCGATGCCATGCCGCCTCGGCCGAGCAGTACCTGCAGCTCGTAACGGTCCGTCAATGTCAGTCCCGCGACCGATTGCGCCGGATCCGCAGTCTCAGCGACGCTCGGGGCAGGCGGCGGCACTGCCGGGGCGGGGGTCGCAAACGCGGCGGCGACTGCCGCCGCAATCGCCGGGCTTGGCTCGAAAGGGTGTTCGGCAGCTGGCGGCGTCGGCGCCTCAAAGGGCGGCGCCTCGAAGCGCGGTGCCTCGAAGGGCGGCGACACAAATGGCGCACTTCTGCGGGCCATCGGCGGCAGCTGCTGGGTTTCGAGCCGTACGGCGAGCAGATCGGAGTGTTCGGCAACGATGGCGGCGATTTCCGCGACGCGCTCGTTGCGCCCGGACAGCAGCTCGGTACGCTCGACCACCAGATCGGCGCGCTCGGCGAGCGCCGCTGGCATGCCGCGCGGCACGCTGCCGGCCCGGGGAGCCGGGGGCGGACTTTCGACCGTCGGATTCGGGTCGACCATGCCTTCCGCGCGCTCGCGCTCGCGGCGCACGCTGCTGGCGTTCAGGCTCTTCGCCTGCACGGTGTTCGTTTTCGGAGTGTTGGCTTGCGCAGTGCTGGTCGGCGGGGTGCCGGGCCGCGAAGTCTTGATCTGCGAAGTGTTGGCATGCGAGACGCCGCGTGTCGCTGCCGCAATCGGCTCGGCCGTCAGATCGCAGGTCGGATCCTCGAACCGCTCGGTATCGGCGCGCGCTGTGGGCGCCCTGGATGCCGCGGTGCGCGGGCGTGCCTGATCGATGCGCGTCTGGATCTTGCGATATTGCGAGCGTGGCATGCGGCCCGCGCGCTGGTGACGCTCGATGATCTCGCGCAGGACTCCGGCCGACTGCGGCTTGCGCCGACAGATGGAGAATACATCGTCGAGATAGGAGTCACCGCGAGTGTGGCCTCCAAGAATCGATCGAACGAGCTCACGAAGCTCGGAATCCGATTCAAGCAAAGCGCTGGTGCTGAAATCTGCGTTTGCTGCCATAAACCTCAACGATAGCGCCGAAAGAAAGACGATATAACGTTACGGCCGGGCGCAGGTCGCGGGAATTGCGCCTACACACGGTATCAAAGATCGCACGATCTTGTAGTCTGTTTACACCCTGTGAAAGTTCCGACGATGACGCGCCGCGCGCAAGCTGTCGTCGATTCAGGTCAAATGAAAAAGAACAATCGAAAAATCAACGCCGCAGTTCGGCATTCCTCCAAACGACCTGATCTGTGTGGTGCCGCACTGATCTGCGCCCTGGTACTGTCGGTACTGGGCCCCGCCGATGCGAGTGCGCAGAGCCAGCAGCACTTCTGCGGCCGCGGAGTCCCACAGGGTTTCGATACGGCACCGCAGCGCATGCGCACCGGCCGTTATGTCAACGCAGCCTACGGCTACTCAGTGGACATTCCCGCCGGTCCCGGCGCTGTCGTCAGCGAGACGGGCCCGGAGCGGGGCTTCCTGCTCGCCTTGTCGGCGATGCCGCGCGCGTACCTGCGCGTCGATGCCGGCTACGATGCCTTTTACGACATAACCGCGGCGGGCGTTCATCAGCGCGATCTGAATACGATTCGCCTGCACGATGCCGTGATCGCGGATGAGGCGGCGGAAGTTTCGCTGTCGCACCAGGCCGGGGGGCGCTTCCTGACGCGCCTGCAGTGTCGCGACGGCGGCGATGTCGTGGTCCACGAGGCGGTCATCGTGGTGCGCAGCCGAGAAATCTATCGGCTCGATCTGCAGTCCACGCCCGATCGGCTCGCGCAGGACCGGCGGCAGCTCGAGGCCATGATGCGCTCCTGGCGGTGGGAAGCGATCCGCTAGTTGGATGCCACCGCGGCCGGGCCCTGCCAGCCGCCGCCGAGCGCGCGCACCAGCTGCACGCTGGCGCGCAACTGCCGGGTGGTGATGTCGAGCGCCTCGATGCGCGATTGCAGCGCGGCGGTCTGCGAGACCACCACGTCGAGATAGTTCACCGCGCCGGCCGAATAGCGCGTCATCGAATAGTCCAGCGCCTGCTGCGCCGCGGCGACGGCCGAACGCTCGGCTTCATCGGCCACGTGATAGCGCCCGATGAGCGCCAGGTTGTCTTCGATCTGCTGGAACGCAGTCAGTGCCACGCTGCGGTAGTCGGCGGCTGCCTCATCGAACTGCGCACGCGCCTGCGCGACCTGGGCCTTGTGCCGGCCGGCGTCGAACACGGTCAGTAGCGCGTTGGGCCCGAACGACCAATACGTGTTGGGAGCCTGGATCCAGCCGCTGCGCTGGTCGCTCTCGAAACCGATGTTGCCGCTGAGTGTGACATCGGGAAAGTAAGCGGCCCTGGCGACGCCGATGCCGGCATTTGCGGCCTGCATGCGCCGCTGCGCCGCAGCCACATCGGGACGGCGCTGCAGCAGGGTCGAGGGCAGTCCCGGCGGAATATGCGGCAGCGTCAGTGCGACCTGGCGCGGCTCGATTGCGAAGCGCGAGGCATCCTCACCGATCAGCGAGGCGATCGCGTGCTCGGTGAGTGCGCGCTGCGCCTGCGTTTGCGCCACCTGCGAGCGGGTTTCATCGAGCTGATTCTGCGCCCGCGCTACATCGAGTCCGGAGGTGATGCCACTGTGGAAGCGCTGCTGCGTCACGGACAGCGCTTCGCCGTAGGCCGTCACCGTGTCGTTGAGCAGCGTGACTTCCTGATCGAGCTCGCGCAAGACGATGTAGTTATCGGCGAGCTGTGCCTGCAGGCTCAGACGCGCCGACTCCAGATCGCCGGCCGCGGCCGCGGCCTGGGCCTTGCCGGCGGCGACACTGTTGCGAATGCGGCCCCACAGATCCAGTTCGTAGAAGGCCTGCAGCCCGACCACGTTCTCGTTGTAGTCGGTGGGTTGAGTCAGGTGCTGCAGCGGCGTCATCAGCGCTTCACGATTGTGCGTCATGCCGGCGTTGGCGTTCAGGCTCGGAAACAGCGCGGCGTTTTGCTGCGCCGAAACCGCCTGTGCCTGCTGGTAGCGCGCCAGCGCCGCGGCCAGGTCCGGACTGCCGGCAATCAGCTGCTTCTCGAGATCATCGAGCTGTGGATCGCCGTACAGCGCCCACCAGGCATCGCGCGGCAGCTGGTCTGCCGGCTCCGCCGCGATCCAGGGGTCGAGCTCCTTATAGGAGTCCGCCACCGGCACTGCCGGTGTCTGCAGGTGCGGTGCAAAGGAGCACCCCGCCAGCAGTGCGGCCAGCAGCGGCGCCGCGCGCTTCGCAGTAGACGCCGGGGTGTTAGCCGCGTTCATTTTTGCTTTTGCCGCCCTGGGCGCCCGGCGGACGCTCGTCGGCCAGCGCGCGCGCGGCATTGCCGGCGATCCGCACCACGCTGCCCTCGGCCAGGCCATCGGGCGGGGTCTGGATGACGCGATCCTGCGGCATCAGCCCGGAACTGATCTCGACGGTGGATCCGAGGTCGCGGCCAATCGTGACAACCTTCAGACGCACGTGATCGCTGTTATCGACAGTCGCCACGCGCAGGCCCTGCGCATCGAAGATCAGCGCACTGGCGGGCACATTGAGTGCACTCGCATCGTGCGGCAGCTCGAGCTGCACCGAGGCATAGCTGCCGGGCAACAATTCGCGAGCCGAGTTATCGACGGCCAGCTGCATCAGTGTGGTCCCCGAGGCGGCCACGACCGACTGCGACGAAGACTCGACGGTGGCGGCGTAGGTCTTGTTGGGATGCTCGGGCACCGTGATGCGCGCCGGGGTGCCGGGCGGGACGCGCGGCACATAGTTCTGCGGCACGTTCACGTACACGCGCAGCTTGCTGACATCGGACACTTCGAACAATTCCGGTCCGCCGCCGCCGCCGGCCTGGATGAGCGCACCGATGTCGGTCTGACGCGCGGTCACGATGCCATCGAAGGGTGCGACGATGCGCTTGAATGCTTCGGTGGCGCGCAGCCGATCGAGATTCGCGCGCGCGGCCTTGACCAGCGCCTGCTTGGCGGCCAGATCGCCGGTCTTCTCATCGACCTCCTGCTTGGAGACCGCGTTGGTGCCCAGCATCGACTGCCAGCGCTGTGCAGTGGAGGTGGAAAGGGTCAGGTTGGCCTGGGCCGTGGAGAGATCTGCCTCGGCCTGCGCGAGCTGCTGATCCAGATCGGGTGCGTCGATTTCCGCCAGCAGGGCTCCGGCTTTGACCGGCGCGCCGATGTCGTATTTCCAGCTTTTCAGATAGCCGCTCACCCGGGCATAGATGGGCGCGCGCGCGTAGGCCTCGAGGCGACCGGGCAGATTCAGGGCACCGCCCGCGGCCGCATCCCCGGGGGCCGCGACGGCCACGGTGGGGATCGCCTGCGCTTCGGTCCAGTCGCGCAGCTGTGCACTTTCCTCGGCGCGTGTGATCAGGCCCCCGACCACGACCAGCAGCGCGAGCCCGCCGATGAGGACCGCGCCCAGGCGCAGCGCGCGCCGCGACGGTGGACTGCCGCTGGTGTTGCGGCCGTCGCTGTAGACGGGCGCGACGGCGATGAGGTTGGAATCAGGCGAGGACATGCGCATCTCCCTTGGCGGCCGGTGATGATTTCCGGCCGTATCGCGCGTGAACGAGGCTAAAGACCACTGGAACGAAGACGAGGGTGGCGACGGTCGCGAACAGCAGTCCACCGATGACCGCACGGCCGAGCGGGGCATTTTGTTCGCCGCCGTCACCGAGGCCGAGGGCCATGGGCGCCATGCCGATGATCATTGCCAGCGCCGTCATGAGCACGGGGCGGAAGCGCACGAAGCCTGCTTCAAGCGCAGCCGCGGTGGCGTCGCCGAGTTCGTCGAGTTTTTCGCGCGCGAAACTGATGACCAGCACGCTGTTGGCGGTGGCAACACCCATGCACATGATGGCGCCCGTGAGCGCTGGCACTGACAGCGGCGTATGCGTCGCAAACAGCATCCACACGATGCCGGCCAGCGCGGCCGGAAGGGCGGTGACGATCACGAACGGATCGCTCCAGGACTGGAAATTCACCACAATCAGCAGATAGATCAGCACCACGGCGCCGGCCAGGCCAAGCAGCAGGCCAAAGAAGGAGTCGTGCATGGTCTTGACCTGCCCGAGCATCACCACCGTCGCGGCCTTGGGCACGTCCTTGGCGGTGTCCGCCAGGATCTGGCGGATGTCGCCCGCGACGCCGGCCAGATCGCGCCCCTGCGTGGTGGCGAAGATCTGCACCATCGGCTGGATGTCGTACTCGGAGACCACGTCGTCGGTCCAGGTGCGCTTCAGATCGGCGATGCCGCCGAGCACCTGTTGTGTGCCGGCGCCGGCCGGCGTGATCGGCAGATTCTGCAGCGCCGAGAGCGAGTCGATCTGATACTGCGGGGACTGCATGACGATGAGGTAGGAAACGCGATTCTGCGGATTGAGCCAGTAGGTGGGTTGCACCTGGCTCGAGCCCGCGATATTGACCACGAGACTGTTATCGACATCGCGCTCCGTGACACCCGCGTACTGCGCGCGGGCACGATCGACATTGATCTGAAACCCGGGCTCACTGCGCGACTGCTGGATGCGGGCGTCGGCCAGGCCCGGCACGCGCCGCAGACGCGCCAGCAATTCCTGCGCGTAAGTCATGTTTGAGGCGATCGTGGCGCCGCGGATCTGGATGTTGATGGGTGCGGGCGAGCCGAAATTCAGGATCTGGCTGACGATATCGGCCGGCAGAAACGAAAAGGTGATGCCCGGGAAGCGCCGCGGCAGCTGTTCACGCATGCGGCGAATGAAGTCATCGGTGGGCGCGTGGCCTTGCTTGAGCGCAATCTGGATGTCGCCGTCCTGCTCGCCGATGGTGCCGGTGTTGTTGTAGGTCAGGTTGATGCTGCTGATCGGCAGTCCGATGTTGTCGGCGATGGTTGCCAGCTGCGAGGGCGGGATGATCTCCCGCACAGCCTTCTCAATGTCGGCGAAATGGTTGGCTGTTTCCTCTACGCGTGTGCCCACCTGCATGCGTACATGCATCAGGATCTGGCCCGAGTCCACCGAGGGGAAGAAATTACGTCCCAGGAAGGGCAGCAGCAGGAAGGAGAGTGCGCCGCAGAACAGAAAGGCCGGCAGAAACACCGTGCGGCGCGCGATCAGCACCGCCAGCAACGCACGGTAGCCCTGTCGTATGCGCTCGAAGCGCGCCTCGAAGGCGCGCTGGAAACGCACCAGCGGATTGCGCGAGCGCGAAGCGGAATCGTCCTCACTGGCGGGCTTGTGCGGATGGAGCATGTACTTGGCCATCGTCGGTACCAGCGTCCGCGACAGCAGGAACGACCAGGCAATCGAGAAGATCACGGCCTCGGCCAGCGGCACGAACAGGAACCGCGGCACGCCCTGCAGGAAGAACATCGGTACGAAGACGATCGAGATGCACAGCAGCGAGACGAAGGCCGGTGTGACGATCTGGGCCGCGCCATCGAGAATGGCGGTCTGCACTTCTTTGCCGAGTTCGAGGTGGTAGTTAATGTTCTCGATGGTGACGGTGGCATCGTCGACCAGGATGCCAACTGCCAGCGCCAAGCCGCCGAGCGTCATGATATTGAGTGTTTCGCCGCAGGCGGCCAGCACCACGATGGCGCCGAGCACCGACAGCGGAATCGAGACCGCGATGATCAGGGTCGAGCGCCAATTGCCGAGGAACAGCAGCACCATGACGCTGGTCAGCAGTGCTGCGATCACACCTTCCCGCACCACGCCGCTGATGGCGCCTTCGACGAATACCGATTGATCGCCGATCGGCACGATCTCGAGCGTCGGCGGCAGCGCGGGCTTGATATCGATCAGCTTCTGCTTGATGCCGGATATGATCGACAGCGTCGAGATGGAGCCGCTCTTGAGCACCGACATCAGCACCGAGCGCGAGCCGTTGACGTGCACGATATTGGTCTGCGGCGGATTACCGTCATACGCGTGTCCGATATCGCGTACGTACACCGTCGCGCCGTTGACGGTCTTGATCGGCAGATCGTTCAGCGCCTCGATTTTGTCCGGGGCGTTGTTGAGCAGCAGGTTGTATTCGAAATCGCCGATCTTCTGCGTGCCGATGGGCGTGATCAGGTTCTGCGCCGCGAGCGCGTTGGCGACGTCCTGGCCGCCCAGGCCTCGGGCCTGCATGGCATTGGCATCCAGATCGATCTGCACTTCGCGCGTCTTGCCGCCGAAGGGATAAGGAATCGCTGCGCCCGGTACCGTCACGAGGCGAGTGCGGATCAGATTGAGTCCCAGATCGCCGAGGTTCTGCTCCGACAGGCCGCGCCCCGAGAGCGCCAGCTGGATGATCGGTACCGTGGCTGCGCTGTAATTGAGAATGAGCGGCGGGGTAGCGCCCGGCGGAAGCTGCTTGACCACCGTCTGCGAGATCGCCGTCACCTGCGCATTGGCGGTGCGGATATCGACGTTGGGCTGGAAGTAGATCTTGACGATGCCGAAGCCGTTGTAGGAGTTGGCCTCGATGTGCTCAATGTCGTTGACGGTGGTCGTCAGCACGCGTTCGTAAGGCGTGGTGATGCGGCCGGCCATTTCATCGGGCGAGAGCCCCGTGTATTGCCAGGCGACGCCGATCACCGGAATGCGGATGTCCGGGAAAATATCCACGGGTGTGCGCAGCGCGGCGAGCGTGCCCGTAATTAAAATCAATAGCGCCAGTACGACAAACGTGTAGGGGCGCCGAAGGGCAATGCCAACAAGATCCATGGGACGCCAATTATCCGGTCGGCGGCGCCATCGGACGCGGTCATTTCAATGAAGATTATTTTATGTTGTCAGCCGGTCATAAGCTTATTCGGGCGCGGTGGCGCAATAGATTGTGATGCATGACCCATTTGGCTCGTTGGCAGCGATTTCAAGCCGGAATCCGTGCAGTTTGACGATCGCGGCGACGATGCTCAGGCCCAAGCCGAAGCCGGGGCGATTCTCGCCTCGCTGGGCGCGATAGAACCTCTGCAACACCGCTTCGCGCTCCTCTGGCGCGATACCGGGCCCGTTGTCGAGCACGTCGATGCGGGCACCGCGCGCATCGGCCACGGATCGCAGCACGATACGTCCCCCGGCGGGGGTGAAATTGATCGCATTGCTGACAAGGTTGGTGACCGCTTCGAATAGCAGATCGGCATCGGCGTGCACCGGCGGCACGGCGCCGGCCTGCAGCGAGAACTCCATCGACTTGTCTTCCGCCAGCGGCGCATAGAGCTCATGGACCCGGCGCAGGATCTCGGCCAGGTCGACCTGGCGGAAACCTGCGCGCCGGTGCAGATCCTCGAGCTCGGAAATTCGCAGCAAGGCGCGAAAGCGATCCAGCAGCGCATCGGTCTCCCCCAGACAGCGTTCGATCAGCGCTGCCGCCGCCTCGCCGTCGGGGCGTTCGCGCTGCAGCCGGTAGAGCTGCGCGCGCAGGCGCGTCAGCGGCGTGCGCAGATCGTGCGCGATGTTGTCCGAAACGCCCTTGACCTCGCCGAGCAGCCGCTCGAGCTGATCGAGCATGCGATTGACGATATCCGCCAGCATGTCGAGCTCATCGCGGCGCGCCGAGAGCGGCAGACGCGCGCGCAGATCGCCGCGCATGATCGGCGCGATGGCCGCCTCGATGCCGCGCACTCGCCGCAGCGGTCCGCGCGCCAGCAGGAAGCCGCCAAGCAGGCCGGGAATGACGGTCAGCGACAGGGCCCAGACCAGGCTGCCGCGAATGATCGTGCCCACGCGATCCACGGCGCCGTAGTCGCGCACCAGCACGATCACCAGTTCGTCGCCCGGACGGCGGAGCGCAATGCCGCGAGTGCGCGAACCGCGCTCGCCACTGATCCGCGGCACACCGTGAGGCAAAGGGTGTACGTCCCCGTCCACCGGCAGATCGGAGGGCAGCCGATCGATGTCCCCCAGCACGTAGCGATTGTCGGCGTCGAACAGCCCGAAGGACAGCACGCCGCGCAGATCCAGCGCGGTGCTGGCGGCCAGCAGGTCGGGCAGTCGATCGCGGTCCACGGCCGCCAGGAAATGCATGCGTTGCACCAGTATGCGGTCGACGACGCTCTCGAGGTAGCGCGCCGTCTCCCAGCTGATGGCGCCGATCAGCATGATGCTCCAGGCCGCGAACAGCGCGCCGTAACCGAGGATCAGTCGCGTCGTGCTGGTGCGCCACAGCTCGCTGAAGCCCCCGACCAGGGGGCGCGCTCTCACTCGGAATCTCCAAGCCGGTAGCCGCAGCCGCGCACCGTTTGAATCAGCGACAGCGCATGGCCTGCATCGACCTTGCGGCGCAGACGCGCCATGTGCACGTCGATGACATTGGTGCCGGGATCGAAGTGATAGCCCCACACCGCCTCGAAGATCATGGTGCGAGTCAGAACCTGGCCGGAGTGCCGCATCAGGTAATCGAGCAGTTTGAATTCAAGCGGCAGCAGTTCGATCAGCGCGCCGTCGCGGCGCGCCGTGCGCGTCATCAGATTGAGTTCGAGGTCGGCAACCCGCAGCACCGTCGCCTGCTGCGCGGGTTCCCGCCGCAGCAGCACTTCGATGCGTGCCGCCATTTCATCGGGCGCAAAGGGCTTGGTCAGGTAGTCATCGCCGCCGGCGCGCAACCCCCGGATGCGCTCATCGACATCGCTCAACGCACTGATCATCAGCACGGGCGTGCGCACGCCCGCTTCGCGCAGCCGCTTTACCAGGGTCAGCCCGTCCAGCTCCGGCAGCAGCCGATCGAGCGTGATGACATCGTAGTTGCCGGTCAGGGCCCGTTGCAGGCCCTCGCTGCCGCTGCTGACGTAATCGACCTGATTGCCATGGATCTGCAGCTCGGCGACGATCTCGCCGGCGGTCACTGCATCATCTTCAATGGTCAGAATCCGGGCCATGCGGCGCAGATAGGTAGCAGACATCGCGCCGCCGTACCACTGTCATCGCTCGTGTTATCGCTTGCCGTAGGTCTCCAGGGACAGATCCGGGGCCGCCGCGGCCGGCTTGGCGCCGTCGCTGCAGGGCGGACCGGGTTCGTTGGCGTTGAAGGCGTGGGGGTCGATGAAGACCACGCTGCAGCCGGCGCACTCGTAGAAGCTGGTCGGATAGCGCGAGCCGTCCGGGCGCGGCACCACCACGGGGCGGAAAAACCCGCCCCCGCAGAGCTGGCAGCGGAATGCTCGGTGGCTCATGGCAAAAGGGTGCCGCATCGGCTACTGTATGTCCATACAGTAGTGCGCGGCCGCGGTGGGCCGGGTTACCGGGTGAGCTGTTTGCGGATGGCCAGCAATTCGCGCCGCCGTGCCGGGCTGGTCTGCGGGTAACTCATTTTCAAACCCTTGAGGGTCTCGAGCAGCACCGCCGAGACGATCAGTCTGCAAGTGGCCTTGTCATCCGCGGGCACCACATACCAGGGTGCAGAATCGGTGCTGGTTGCGCTCAGGCACTTCTCATATGCCTTCATGTAATGCTTCCAGAACTTGCGTTCCTGGATATCCGCCAGGCTGAATTTCCAGTTCTTTTCGGGCTCATCGATGCGTGCCAGGAAGCGCCGGCGCTGCTCTTCGGGCGACAGGTGCAGGAAGAATTTAATGATGCGGGTGCCGTTGCGGTACAGATGCCGCTCGAGGTCCAGAATCGACTCATAGCGCTGATGCCAGACCGATTCCTCATCGTGAGCGGGCACCGGGATTCCCTCGTTGAGCAGGATCTCCGGATGCACGCGTGCGATCAGCACCTCCTCGTAATAGGAGCGATTGAAGATACCGATGCGGCCCCGTTCGGGCAGATCGCGCGTGGTGCGCCAGAGGAAATCGTGCAGCAGCTCCGTCGGGCTCGGGTGCTTGAAACTGTAGACCTGGCAGCCTTGCGGGTTGACGCCCGACATCACATGCCTGATGACGCCGTCCTTGCCGGCCGCGTCCATGGCCTGAAAGATCAGCAGGATTGAATATGAATTCGACGAGTACAGCAGCTCCTGCTGATCGCTCAGCTGTGCGACGTGTCGCTCCAGCAGCTTGCGATACTCACGTTTGGAGTCGTAGATTGGTTTGACCTTGGTCGGCCATTTGCGCAGTTTGACCTCGGCACCTTCGCGGACGCGGTAATCGTCAGGTTCGTGTTTCATGGCGTCAGGCTACCAGAGCCGCATCGACCACCGCCTGCGCTTGCTTGAGAATGGCGCCCAGATGCTCCTTGCCGCGGAAGCTTTCCGCATAAACCTTGTAAATGTTCTCGGTGCCGGAAGGGCGTGCCGCGAACCAGCCGCCCGAGGCGATGACCTTGATGCCGCCGATCAACTCGTTATTGCCGGGGGCGCGGTCGAGCACCTGTTCGATCCGGTCTCCCGCCAGCTCCGCGGTCTTGATCTGGCCCGGGGAGAGCTTCGACAGCCGCTTTTTTTGCTCCGGGGTCGCCGGTGCGTCGATGCGATCGGAGGCCGGGTCGCCGAGATCGCGGGCGAGCGCGGCATAGTACTCGCCCGGATCGCGCCCGGTGCGCGCCGTGATCTCCGCCGACAGCAGTGCGGGCACGATGCCGTCCTTGTCCGTGGTCCAGGCGCTGCCATCGCGGCGAAGCATGGTGGCGCCGGCGCTTTCCTCGCCGACAAAGGCCAGTTCGCCATCGATCAGTCCGTCGACGAACCACTTGAAGCCCACCGGCACTTCATACAGCCGGCGGCCGAGCCGCGCCGTGACGCGATCGATCATGGCGCTGCTGACCACGGTCTTGCCGACCGCGGCCTTTGCGGTCCATCCCTTGCGCTCGCGGAACAGGTAGTCGATGGCGACGCTCAGGTAATGATTGGTCGGCAGCAGGCCAGCGCTGCGGGTGACGATGCCATGCCGGTCGTGATCGGTGTCGCAGCCAAAGGCGATATCAAAGCGATCCTTGAGCGCGAGCAGCCGCTGCATGGCCCAGGATGAAGAGGGGTCCATGCGGATGCGGCCATCCCAGTCGAGCGTCATGAAGCGAAAGGTCGGGTCGACCTGCTCGCTGACGACTTCCAGATTCAGTCCGTAGCGCTCGGCGATGCGGGCCCAATAGTGCACGCCGGCGCCGCCGAGCGGATCTACCCCTAAGCGAATGCCGGCACTGCGAATCACATCGAAGTCCAGCACCTGGCCCAGATCGGCGACATAACTGTCGAGGAAGTCGTGCTCGCGCGTGGTGGCGGCCTGTCGCGCCTGCGCGTAGGGCAGACGTTCGACACCGGCCAGCTTCGATTCCAGCAGCGCATTGGCCCGCACTTCAATCCACTTGGTGATGGTCGTATCGGCGGGGCCGCCATTGGGCGGGTTGTACTTGAAGCCGCCGTCGGCCGGCGGATTGTGGGATGGCGTCACGACGATGCCATCGGCGAGCCCGCTGCTGCGTCCGCGGTTGTGAACCAGGATGGCGTGCGAGATAGCCGGGGTGGGTGTGAACTCGCCACCCGCGGCGATCAGAGTGGGCACTTTGTTGGCTGCAAGAACTTCCAGCGCACTCTCGAAGGCGGGTCCCGACAGGGCGTGCGTGTCGATGCCGATGTACAGCGGTCCATCGATGCCCTGTTGCCGGCGGTATTCGCAGATCGCCTGCGTGATGGCGAGCACATGCCATTCATTGAAGCTGCGCTCGAAGGAGGTCCCGCGGTGGCCGGAGGTGCCGAAGGACACACGCTGGGTCGATTCCGCCGGATCGGGTGTCAGGCTGTGATAGGCATCGAGCAGCTTGGCAACATCGATCAGAGGCGCGGATGTGGCCGGCTTGCCCGCGAGCGGGCTGATCCTGGTACTCAAGAACCACTCTCCTGTGGGGCGAAGCTGCGCAGCACACGGCGCGCGGCCTTCAGATGCGGCAGATCGTACATCTTACCGTCGAGTGAGACGGTGCCCTCGCCGGCACCGAAGGCATTGACGATGCGTTGCGCCTGCGCCCGTTCAGCGTCGCTGGGCGTGTAGCTCTCATTGATGATGGCGACCTGGTCGGGATGAATCGCCAGGCGGCCGCCAAAGCCATCGTGCCGCGAAGCAGCGCAGGCTTTCTTAAGCCCCTGCAGATCGCGGAAATCGACGAACACGCTGTCGATGGCCTCGATGGCCAGCGCGTGCGCGGCCAGCAGGCATTGGGTGCGCGCATACTCATAGGTCGGCCGCCAGCGACCGTCGGACGTGCGCGGGTCGCCTGCGCCCAGGGCAGCGCTCAAATCTTCCGCACCCCAGCTCAAGGCCACCAGACGCGCACACGAGAGTTCGAGCAGTTGCGGCATGCGCAGCACCGCGGCAGGCGTCTCGGTCACCAGTGCCAGCAGCGCGACCGCGCCGGCGGGAACGCCCGCTGCGGTTTCGAGCTGCCCGATCCGCTGTGCCACCAGTTCGATGTCGCGCGGACCTTCGATCTTGGGCAGCACGATGCCCGCGGGTCGCAGCGAAATCACCGCGGCCAGGTCTTCCTCGGCAAGACCGCTGCCGCGATCATTGATGCGAACCCAGACGCCGGCGCGATCGCGCGCGCTCTTGAGGTATTCGGCGGCGAGGCCGCGCGCGATGGACTTGCGCGCGGCCGTCACCGAGTCTTCCAGATCCAGGATCAGGGCATCCGCGCTGGCGCTTTGCGCCTTGGCGAGTTTGCGTTCGCTGTCGGCCGGTACAAACAGCAGCGATCGCACCGTCAGTCCTGGCGCGGCGTGCGCAGCATCAGGGCTGAACGCTTGCAGCTCGCGACCAGCTCGTCGCGCTGGTTGTAGGTGCGATGGATGAAGATCACGATGCCGTTCTGCGGCCGGCTTTTGCTTTCCCGCAGTTCGTGCACGTCGGTCTCCACGCGCAGCGTATCGCCGTGGAACACCGGCTTGGGGAATCGCACCTCATCCCAGCCGAGGTTCGCCACCGTGGTGCCCAGCGTCGTATCGCCGACCGAGATCCCCACCATGAGGCCGAGCGTGAAGCAGCTGTTGACCAGGCGCTGACCGAACTCGGTGTGCTGCCGGCAATATTCCTCATCCAGGTGCAGTGGCGCCGGATTGTGAGTCAGGGCCGAGAAGAAGACGTTATCGGCTTCGGTCACCGTGCGTCGGATCGCGTGCACGAACTTCTGACCAACGCTGAACTGCTCGAAATAAAGTCCGGCCACCGCCGCCCCCTGCGAAAGCCTGCAAGCTGCTAAGCCTATCGTACACGGCAAGCGCGGTGAAGCGCGGTGCGGTTGGTTCAGTCCGGTGGGGATTTCGCGCGCGGCAGCGGCAGAAAGCTGTTGGTTTCGCGCATGAGCTGCTGGTATTCGGGACGTACGCCCATGAGACTGTCCTGCAGTGCGCGCCCGAATAATGAGGTCAACATCAGCGTGTTGAAAGCCGGGGCGATGACGGTCCACCAGATCGCGGAATTGCCCGCCACCGCGACCAGCCAGATGCCCCACCAGACCGTGCAGTTTCCAAAGTAGTTCGGGTGGCGCGTATAGGTCCAGACGCCGGTGCGCAGATAGCGGCCCTTGTTGTGCGCATCGGCCTTGAACGCCTGCAGCTGGCCGTCGGCGACGACTTCAAAGTAGAAGCCGATGCCGAACACCAGCACGCCGCAGGCAGCCAGCAGGTTGAGTGGGCTACCCGCGGCACGCGTCGAGAGAATGCCGAGGACCGAAGGCAGGCCGATGAGGACAATGATCAGCGCCTGCGGCTCGGTGACGATCAGCAGGCTCTTCCACCAGTAACCGCGCGCGTATTTCTGCCGGAAGCCCAGGTAGCGCTGGTCGCCGCCCGCGGTGCGCCGGTACCCCCACCAGCGCTTGGTCAGATAGAAGCCAAGGCGGCAGCCATGCAGCGAGGTGATCACCAGCAGCACCGCCGCCGTGGCCGACGCTGCGCCGCTGCTGACATAGGCGATCCATACCGGGATCGCAAAGCCGAACCCGTAGTAACCGTCGATCAGCGAGTGGTTGCCCTGGAACAGGCCCACGATCCAGATGATGGTGATTGCGAGGATCGTCCAGGCGGCGCACAGCGCGAACAGCTCCCAGGTTGAGGAGGCGTCCAATCCTAAGCTCGACAATAGCTGCGGCATTGCGATTGAGAGGGCGACGCGGGATCAGATTTGGATTCCCGCGTCGCCTCTTCGCATCATAGCAGCTGTGCTGTTCCGGCTTACTCCAGGGCTTGCAGCGCCAGCGCGAAATTCGCCACGTCCATGGTTCCCACCCCAACGGCTGGGTTATAGCCATAGCTACCCTGGTAAAACCAGTTGTCGCCGTACGGAATAGGATTCAGCGGCGCGCGCTGGCCGAAATAACCACCTCTGCGCTGCACGTGGTAGAGAGCGTTGTTGAGCAGGCCGATACGGCCGTGCACTACCTGCTTGAGCAGCGCTGTAACGCCATTGAGCTGCGGTGCCACGAAGCTGGTGCCGCCCCAGCCGGACTGAATGCCGAATCCCGTCACGCTCGAGGTGTAGTACACCTGGTAACCCGTGTAAGGATCAGCGTTCATCGACACGTCGGGAACATTGCGGCCCGGATAGAAAGCCGGCAGCGCAAACAGCAGCGTGGTCGGCGGCGGCTGATACTCAATGAAAGTCTGTCGTGGCTGGCTCAGCTGCACTCCCTGAAGCCCGACCTGGTAACTCGGGGTGGTGAAGTACACGCTGACACCACCGCCACTGCCGCCCGAAAAGATCCCGCAGGCGATCGGGTCGGGCGTTCCAAGGGCATTGCACAGCGGTTGCAGCCAATCCCAGCCCCACACGCGCTCATGCGGGATATTGATCACCAGTGGTTTGCTGACGCCGGTGATCGTGAAGGATTGCTCACTGGCCAGCGTCGTGCCGCCGGTGGCCGTGATCGCCGGATCACTGGCGGGGTAGTCGACACTCAGTGGAAGGTTGAATGCCGGCGGGCCAAAACCGTCGTCGAAGGCCTCGTAGGCGCCGCCATCAGCGGACGAAGTGAAGACGGTCTGTCCCTGGAGCGCGGCGCGCACCAGCAGTTCATGCACGGCCTGCAGCGTCGAGACGGTGCGCCCGGTGATGGCGTCGGTGACCGGCGTATTCTCTAGATTGTCGAACCACTCCCATTCACCCCAGCTCAGCGACAGTGAGTCCGCCCAATTGGATTCGATGGCGGCGGCAAACAGATCGACGAAGCCCTGGTTGGTGTTGGGCGCCAGATACACAGTGATGTTCGCGCCCGGAGCGATGCCGCCGGCCTGTTCCACATCGAGGGTCGTCTCCAGCGATCCGTCCGCATCGCTGATCGGGCCAGGACCGCCATCGATATAGGTGACCGATAGGCGGTTCTTATTCACGTGCAGACCCAGGGCGTTCCAATAAGCAAACGCATCGCTGGGCGTGAAATTGGCCAACGACATGACACCGATCTTGCTGCCGTTGCCGCTGATCCCGGCACGGTAGAGTGGTTCCACGTCGTAGTAATTGGCGAAGTCCTGCACCGTGAAACTGCCAGGTGCATTGCCCGTGGAATGTTCGGGCAGCACGTGAGTCGGTGAACCGATGGAGCGGCTGTGTGGATGCAGATGCGGGCGATTGTCGAGTCCGACGACGCCGGAGATCAGGTTAGCCGCCGCGGCCGGAGCCACCGGTGAGCTCTGCGGCGCATGGTACTGAAACGCGCCGTGGATGCCATCGGACTCTACCTGGAAGGTATGCAGGCTCACCGAGAAGGCGCGCTCCATGGCCGCGGCCGTGCCACTGACGTGCAGCGTCGTGGCCGTGCTGCGTTCGGCCGAGAGGCCATAGGACTGCAATGCGGTGACTACTTGCGCCACCGAGGCGGCGCTGGGCGCAAAGCGCGCTTCGAACTCATCCGCGCTCAGGAACTTGTGATACTGCGCGCCGCCGGGAGTCGCGACGGACTGCAGCAGCGCCTCGGCGCCCGCAATGTCGGACAGTCGCAGCGCCACGGTGACGGACATGGACACGTTGCCATCCACGGCGGTGGTTGCGCCCAGATCGATAGTCCTGGCTGCCAGGGCAACAGGAACTGTGGTTGACGCCGCGATGGCCGTGTCGGTGGCCCCCGCCACACCCAGAGCCAAAAATAGAATAGCCAGATGGCGTGATGGTTTCACGAGACACTCTCCCTCTGTCAGGATTTGGTTTCGAATTTGGACGACTGACGAGACCGCCGTCTATGGACGGCATTTTTCTGTGAGACTGGTTGTGCCAGTAGAAGTATCAGGATCGATTCGACGTGTCAATTTAACGGACATCGCGTAGCGAATCGGTAATCGGCGGGAGTAGACTGGTGGGGTCGGCGCGGGGGATATGCGCACGCTTTTGAGAAATTCTTAGAAAATTTCCATGGCCGATGAACGACACGAGTGGTTCCTGAACCAGATTTTCCGCCACCGCGCGGCGCTGCACCGCTACCTGCGACGTTTCACTTCGGGGGCCGAAGACATCGAGGATCTGGTCCAGGAAACCTACGTGCGCGTCTACGCACTGCCGGACTATCACGCGGTGGAGTCTTCCAAGGCGCTGTTGTTCCGGATTGCACATAATTTGGCGATCGAACGGGCGCGCCGCCAGCACAGCCAGGCGACGGACAGCGTGGCGGATTTTGAGGCGCTAAACGTCTATACCTCTGAGGCTCCTCCGGATGAGCAGGTGGATGCGCGCCGACGATTCGAGATGTTCTGCGCGGCCGTGGATCGGCTGCCGCCGCTTTGCCGCCGCGTGTTCGTATTGCGCAAGGTCTACAAGCTCTCGCATACGGAAATCTCGGAGGTGCTCGGCGTCTCGCACAGTACGATCGAGAAGCACGTGGCCAAGGGGCTGTTGCGCTGCCGGGACTATCTGCGGGAGTCGGGTCTGCTGGAAGGCAAAGAAGCGATGGATGCGATGAATCAGTCTGCCGTGGCCCTGCGTCGCAGCGGCGATGCTGGAGATGCCGAGTGAGCGAGATCGTCAAGCTGCGAACGCGCGCGGAAATAGAAGAGCAGGCGGCGGTGTGGACCTGGCGGCTGGATGCCGGCGCGCTCAGCGACACCGACAGCCAGGCCTATGAAGCCTGGCTGCGGCAGGATCCGCGGCACCGGCGCGCCATGGAGGAACTCTCGAGGGTCTGGCAGGCGCTTGACGGTCTGGCCGAGGCCAAGCGCGGCGAAAAAATCGCCACTTTCACCGATGCCCAGCGCCGCGGTGTCCGCAGCATGCGGCAGTATTGGTGGGTTGCGGCGGCGGCCAGCATCCTGCTGACGATCGGCGCGGCCGTCTGGCTGCGACAGGGCAGTGAGATCCAGACACTGTCGACCGCGGTCGGTCAGCAAAGGAATGTCACCCTGGCCGACGGTTCGATCGTCTCACTCAATACCAATACCATTCTCGAGACGGATCTGAGCCGTCATCTGCGACAGATTTATCTTCGAAAAGGCGAGGCACACTTCCAGGTGGCACACGATCGATCCCGGCCCTTCCTGGTACACGCGGGCGATGCGGTCGTGCGTGCCGTGGGAACCGAATTCGAAGTGCGCCTGCACACCGATCAGCACGTGGACGTGGTCGTCAATGAGGGTCGGGTCGAAGTGCAGGACGCGGCGCCGAGCGGTCGCGGCGTGGTGCTGCCCACCGTGCGTGCGCTCAGCGCCGGGCAGGCGCTGTCAACCGCCAATGCCGATTACGCCGTGACGCCGGTGACGCCGGCGCAGCTGTCGAGCGAACTCGCCTGGCGGGAAGGAGCGATCGTTTTCGATGGCGAGCCGCTGTCGGAAGCCATTGCCGAAATCGAACGCTATACGGATGCGCGCATCATCGTTACCGATGCGCGTACCGCGGCGCTGCCGGTCGGCGGCCGTTTCCGCACCGATGACCTGCGGGGCTTCATCGATGGCCTGCAGGCCGCGCTGCCCGTCGCGATTCGTCGCACGCCTGATGGGCTTGTCTACGTAGATCCCCGTCCCTGAAATCAATGCGCCGGCGCCACCGCGGTGGCGCCAGTAGCGGTTTTTCCGTCGCCAGCCGTCTATTCATGACAGTGCCCTGACCATCGCGATTCCTGAGAGCGGTGGAGGGGTCGGTGAGGGGGAGTAATGCGACGCATGCTGTTGCGCGTCCTGGCATTGACGATGATGGGAACACCGGTGTTCGCCGACACCGGGATGCGTCATTTCGATGTCCAGACCCAGGCCGCAGGGCCCGGGCTGAACGAGTTCGCGCGCCAGGCCGATATCACTCTCGTGTTCTCCTCCGACCTGGTCGCCAGGCACCACACCGCGGCAATCCGCGGTGACTTCACCATCGCAGACGGCCTCAGGAAGTTACTGGACGGCACCGGACTGTCCTTCAAGCAGGTCAGTGCCACCACGATTGCCATCAGCGCTCCGGATGGAAATGGCGACCCGGCGGATCCGCCGGCAGCGGCCCCGCCCGCCAGCCAACCACCGGCTGCAAGCGACACACCGATCAAGGGGGACACGAACATGAATCATCGGAGCTTATTCACGCGCATCGCCAGCCTGTTCGCGCTTGGCGGCGCGGTGGCGGGCGGCGGCCATGCCTACGCGCAGGAAGCGGCTGCCACCGAGGCCACCGCGCCGGCGCCGGCAGCGGCCACGCCGGTTGATGCGAGCGCAGCTGACACCAATACGCTCGAGGAGGTAGTGGTCACGGGTACCGCATCCTCGGGCGGTTTGAAGAAACTCGATGCCAGCTACCAGATTACGACTGCCAGCCTGGAGGAGATCAAGGATGTCGGAGCATCGAGCGCCGCTGATCTGCTGAAAATCGTGCCCAGTGTGTGGGCAGAATCAGGCGGCGGCGCGGCGGGTCCCAACATCGAACTGGCCGGATACCCCGGCGGCAGCGGCGCGCCCTATGTGACCTATTCGATCAATGGTTCGCCGATCTATCCCTCGCACAACCTGTCATTCCTCGACGACTCATCGATGTTCCGGCTCGATGAGACGGTCGAAAGGGCGGAAGTCGTGCTCGGTGGACCCGGGGTGCTGTACTCGGACGGTCAGATGGGCGCGACCGCCAATTTCATTCTGCGCCAGGGCACAGCGAACCCGACCGGGGACATCGGCATCACCCTCGGCACCGAGGGCCTGTATCGAGTCGATGGTTTCTACGGCGGCCCGTTGGCGCAGGATTGGTACATGAGCGTCGGCGGTTTCTACCGGGTGTCCGACGGTATCCGTCCATCACAGTATCCGGCGGATGAGGGCGGGCAGTTCACCGGCACGCTGACCCACACCTTCGACGACGGCACGGTCATGTTCTATGCCCGCGTGCTCAGGGACAAGAATCTGTTCATCGCCGACATTCCGCTGATCGCCACGGGCAGTGGCAAGGATGTCAGCTACTCGGCCTTCCCCGGCTTCAATCCGCTGACCGGCTGGTTCGCCGGCAGCGCCACTCAGGGCCTGTCGGTGCAGGAATGCCCGGGTTGTGCGCCGCTGACGGCGAATCTGGCGGACGGCCGCGGAGCGAACCTGCACACTTTTGGCAGCAATCTGGACATCCACGTGTCGGACGGCATATCGCTGAGCGACAAGGTGCAGTACACCGGCGGCGACATGCCGACCATCGGCATCTTTACCGGCGGGTCACCGCCGACCACGCTGGCGGCCTACGCCGCCTCCGAAATCACGGCCGCCAACGGCAATGCCGCGGTGGTCACGGCGGGCGGAGGCCCCGCAACCGGCTACACCGCCACGTACGCGGGCAACGGCGCGGCGGTCAATCCCAACAGCTACGTGATGACCAACGGGTTCTGGGTGGTGGACAAGCAGCTGCAATCGTTCACCAACGATCTGCGCTTCACTTTCGAACTGTTCCCCGGCAATCACCTCACGGTCGGCAACTACGTGGCAGCCTACAGCTCGGATGACAGCTGGTATCTCGGCAACAACGAGCTGATGACGGCGACGCCGAACTCGCAGCTGATCAACCTGACGCTCAACAACGGGGCGGTGGTGTCGAACAACGGCCTGACGGGCGCCTGTACTTATTGCCTGGTCGATCGATTCCAGGGCCTCAACATCGCCTTCTTCGCCTCGGACTCCTGGCGCATCAACCAGTGGTTGTTCGACGCGGGCTACCGCATCGAGGAACAGAAGGTCAGCGGCACCATCGAAAACGACACCGCCGAGGATCTCGATGCCAATCCGCTGCATCTCTATAACAAGGGTGTCAGCGTGCCGAACGGCAGCTTCAACGTCTATGACTGCGAGCTCACGCTCAAGCTCGGTAACGCCGCGCAGTGCGATGAGTTCGAGAAGATCAAAGGCTCCTGGGCCGTCGGCGGCACCTATGAGTTCACGCCGCACATGAGTATGTATGCGCGCATCAACCAGGGTGTGCACTTCCCGAGCTTCGATGATCTGCGCAATGGCACGCCCCAGACCGAGAGCATCCAGAACTACGAGATCGGCTACCGCGTGCAAACCGAGACCCTGTACGCCGACATCGATATCTTCGACCGCCAATTCAGCGGCGTGCCGTTCCAGCAGTTCGTAACCACGCCCGGCGGGGCGCTCGAGAACCTGGTGTTCAGCTACGGCGTGGACAGCAAGGGCATGGACTTCACCGGGCGCTGGGAGCCGATCCGGCATCTGAGCTTCAGCGTCACCGGCAATTGGCAGGACTCGGTCTACAAGGACATCGTCGCTGCCGGTGGCGCCGGTGCGGATGGCAATGTGCTGCAGCGTCAGCCGCGCTTCCAGGCACGTTTCACACCCGCCTACGATCTGCCGCTGGGACCGAGTGACCTGCGCTTTTTCCTGACCTACAGCTACATCGGGCTGCGTTACTCCGATCCGGGTAACGCGCAGGTGTTGCCTTCCTTCCAGACGCTCGATGCCGGCATCGTCTCGGAGATCGGCCAGCATTTCGAGGTGCGCCTGCAGGGCACCAACCTGACCAACACGCTCGGTATCACCGAGCAGGACGCGCGCGCTGCCAGCGGTACCACCGGAACCGCCGGCGGGTTTGCGCTGGGTCGGCCGATCTTCGGGCGCGAAGCCAGCCTGGGGCTGAAGTACAAGTTCTGACAGTCCCCCCGCTACGGGCGGGCGCACGATACACGATCGTCGCCCGCCCGGCTTTTCGTCAGCCCCGACTACTTCATGCCGGGCGCGGCTTTGTCTTACTCTTGGGCCCTAACCGGCAAGCGGGGGATGACCATCACAACTCCAACCAGGGCGACAGCCGGGGCCGCGGCAGACTATGCCGATGTGCCGGATCTGCGAATCTTCGTGTTCGCACTGTTCTTCATTTTTGGCGGCATCACCAGTCTCAACGATGTCGTCATTCCGAAGCTCAAGAGCCTGTTCACGCTCACCTATGGACAGGTCATGCTGGTGCAGTTCGCCTTCTTCATGGCTTACTTCATCGTCTCCCTGCCGGCCGCTGCAGTGGTTCGCCGGTTCGGGTATCTGCGCACGGCTTTCATCGGGCTGCTGGCGATGACCGCGGGCTGCCTGCTGTTCATCCCGGCGTCCTCTCATGCGCAGTTCGGAATTTTCCTGGCGGCCCTGTTCGTGCTGGCCGCGGGCATCACCATCGTGCAGGTGGTCGCCAATCCGTTGATCTCGATGCTCGGGCGGCCGTCGACCGCGCACAGTCGCCTGACCTTCGCGCAGGCCTTCAATTCCGTGGGCACGACCGTGTTCCCCTATGTGGGTTCGGGCCTGATTCTGGGATCGTTGGCCAATGTCGATCCATCCACGCTGGTGGAGCCGCAGCTCTCGGCCTTCCGCAGTCAGCAGTCCCATGTCATCGCACTGACCTATCTTGGATTGGCCACCGTGCTGATCGTGGTCGCGGCGCTGGTCTGGCTGCGCCGCAATCGCCTGGTCGAGTCGCCGGTCGAGGCCGTGACGGCGCGCCACGCCTTCGATCTGTTGCGGCAGGCGCGTTTCGGCTTCGGCGCGCTGTGCATCTTCTTATATGTGGGCGCCGAGGTGTCTATCGGCAGTCTGATCGTCAACTACCTGAGCCAGAGCAGCGTCTGGGGCATGAGTCAGGAGACGGCGGGCAAGTACTATCTGCCGGTCTATTGGGGCGGTGCCATGGTGGGTCGGTTCATCGGCGCCCTGCTGCTGCGCCTATTCTCGCCTGGCAAGGTGCTCGCCTGCGCTGCCGGCGCGGTGCTGCTGATGCTGGCGATTTCATCGCAGACCACGGGCACGGTCTCAGGCTGGGCGCTGCTGGCGATCGGCCTTTTCAACTCCATCATGTTCCCGACGATCTTCTCCCTGGCCTGCGAGGGATTGGGGCCCCGCGCGGCCGAGGGCTCGGGGATCATTTGCGTCTCGATCGTCGGTGGCGCCATCGTGCCGTTAGTGACCGGGCATGCAGCCGACTGGGTCGGGCTCAAGACAGCATTGCTGGTGCCGGCGGTGTGCTATCTCGGCATCCTCAGCTATGGCATCTACGCCCGCCGCCCCAAAGCCGATGCGTAGACTGCTGGCGCTGAGTCTGTGGTGGTTGTCGCTGCCATCACTGGCGGCGGCGCCGACCGTGAACCCCGAATCGCCGCAGGTGCTGTTCGGGGATCTGTTCGTGGCGGTGCAGAGCGCCGGGATTTTCACCGACGGCAAGGCATTTCCGGATGCCACGCCCAAGGAGCCCCCCGCGCAGATCCTGGCTCAGTTTCACGCGGCAAGGCCCGATTCGCCGCAGGCGCTGGCGCAGTTCGTGGCCGCACATTTCGTGCTCCCGGCACAGGCCAGTGCGCCGCCATCCTCGCCTGAGCAGGTGCCCATCGTCGTGCACATCGACCAGCTCTGGGACGTGCTGACGCGCCGGCCGTCCGAGGCACCCCGCTACTCATCGCTGCTGCCGCTACCGCGGCCGTTCGTGGTGCCGGGCGGCCGGTTTCGCGAGATTTACTACTGGGATTCCTATTTCACGATGCTCGGACTGCAGGAGAGCGGCCGCGAGGATCTGGTCGAGGACATGGTGCGCGACTTCGCCTTCATGATCGACCGCTACGGTCACATCCCCAATGGCGCGCGCAGCTACTACCTGAGCCGTTCGCAGCCGCCATTTTTCTTCGCCATGGTGGGGCTGCTGTCGAAGAGCGATGCGGGCGAGGCGTACGCGCGTTACCTGCCGCAGCTGCGGCGTGAGTATGATTTCTGGATGGAGGGCGCTGCGCGGCTCCGCGCCGGCAACGCGCACCGCCACGTGGTGGCGATGCGCGATGGTGCCATCCTCAACCGCTACTGGGATGATCTGGACACGCCGCGCGATGAAGCCTGGCGCGAGGACACGGACCTCGCGCGGCAAAGTGGTCGCCCCGCCGCGCAACTGTTCCGCGATATTCGCGCCGCTGCGGAGAGTGGCTGGGACTTCGGTTCGCGCTGGTTCGAAGACGGGCAGACGCGCGCGAGCATCGACACCACGCAGATCATCCCAGTCGATCTCAACAGTCTGCTGTTTGGCCTCGAGAACGCGATCCGGTCTGGCTGCGACCACCGTGGCGATACGGCCTGCGCTCGGAAATTCGCGCGTCGCGCACAGCGGCGCCGCGCGGCCATGGACCGCTACCTGTGGAATGAGGCCCGCGGTGCCTATCTTGATTTCCGCTGGACACAGCAGCAGCCGGTGGACCGCGTGTCGGCGGCAACGCTTTATCCACTCTTCACGGCGGCCGCGTCCGATACCCAGGCTGCCGCGGTGGCGAAAACGACCATTCGGGAATTGCTGCAAGCAGGCGGGATCGTCACCACGCCGCTGACCACCGGGCAGCAATGGGACTCGCCCAATGGCTGGGCGCCCATCCAGTGGATCGCGGTGGCGGGACTGCGGCAGTACGGGCAGCGATCCCTGGGCGCGACCATCGCCTGCCGCTGGGATACCAACGTCGAGCGCACCTACGAGGGCAGCGGCAAGCTGGTCGAAAAATACGATGTCGTGAGCACTGGCCGCAGCGGCGGGGGCGGGGAGTACCCGACGCAGGATGGTTTCGGCTGGACCAATGGCGTCACCCGCAAGCTCATGGCGCTGTATCCGGAACCTTGTGCGACGCCCTGAAGTCGATTCGGCGGACACCCGATCATAACAATAAGGTCCGATGCTCATGCCCCGCGGCATGTGACCATGAGCGCGCCGCGCACTAGAATTGCGTTCCCACTATCCGGAGCTCGAAAAGTTTATGGCCACCATTGCTTTGATCGGCGCCAGCGGCAACATCGGCGGCAGGATATTGGCGGAGGCGCTGCAGCGCGGACACACCGTCGTCGGCATCGTGCGTAATCCGGAGAAGCTCGCGGCAAAGCAGAATTTCACGGTTGCGCGCGGCGATATCGCCAATCCAGCCGAACTAGCCAAGCAGCTGCGCGGAGCTGCCGTGGTGGTGGCCAGTGTGCGCTGGGCGGATAACGCGCCGCAGCTGCTGGATGCCGTGCGTCAGTCCGGGGTGCCGCGACTGATCGCGGTTATCGGGGCGGGCAGCCTCGAGGCCAGTCCCGGCGTGCGCGTCCTCGACACGCCCGAATTCCCGCCCGCCTGGCGTCCCGGCGCGGAAGGTGCTGCCCGCGCGCTGAACACGTTTCGCGCCGAGAAGGGCATCGATTGGGTGGCGGTCTCGCCGTCGTGGAACATCGCGCCCGGTGAGCGCACTGGCAAGTTTCGAGTCGGCGGTGATCAGCTACTGCGGGATCCAGCGGGTGAGAGCCGGATCTCGCGCGAGGACTTTGCGGTCGCGATCGTCGATGAGATCGAGCGCTCGAGCCACCATCGCGAGCGCATTACAGTCGGCTACTGACTCGGCGGACGTGCATGCAGCGCCATCGCGACCAGCGAGGTGCCGCCAAAGAGCATGTTAATACCGATCAGCATGCCGAGCGCCCAGAGCGCGGTGCCAGGTAGTCCCGACAGCAAAATCCCGCCGAGCACGATATCGAGCACTCCGCTGACCAGCATCCAGCTCCAGCGACCCGATTGGCTGCCGCGGTGTTCCAGCGCGTAGATGATCGAGACGATGCCTTCGACCAGCAGAAAGGCGATCACGATGCCGGTCAGTGTCAGGGTGCCCTGAAGCGGCGCGTCCAGCAGCAGCACGCCGGCGACCACAGCGAGGATGGCCGAGAGCAGCGACCAGGTGAATCCGGGCGCGCGACGCGCGCGGAACGTGGCGATGAGGCCGATGACGCCGCTGATGAGCAGTATCCAGCCGAAGAAAATCGTTGCGGCCAGCGAGGCAAAGGCGGGTTCTGCCAGTGCCAGCAATCCCAGCACGATCAGTGCAATGCCTTCCAGCAGAAACAGCTGCCAGTGATCGCGCACCGTGCGCGCGGCGGCAATCCCAAGCTTTTCAGCATTCAATGCCGGTTGATCGACCATGACATCCTCGCTGCGAAGTGCGCCTGTGTGGGTGGTCAAGCATAACAGTCCCGCTCGGATCCTTCGTGCCTGCTGACAGGCAGTTACGGTCCCAGCCGACAACCCGCCGCC
Organism: uncultured Gammaproteobacteria bacterium; assembly: GCA_963819195.1. GTDB lineage: Bacteria > Pseudomonadota > Gammaproteobacteria > Steroidobacterales > Steroidobacteraceae > FEN-1191. The sequence goes on along the minus strand of CAWFVL010000011.1, from coordinate 872,672 downwards.
GATAAAGTCCCTACATTGATCACAGTCTACTCACTCATCCAGGGGGCTATCGTGTTCAGTAAAATTTTCTATCTCGGAATGGCGACTTCAGCGGCCAGTTTGTTGATGGCATCCGCTCTGCTGGCGCAGACGTCACCGCCGCCCAGCTCATCCTCGGGCGGCATGTCATCGTCCTCCTCGGGCGCCGCAAACACCCCGGGCAGCAATACCAAAGGCAACAATCTGAAAACCGTGCCTGACTCCAAGAGCTCCAGCCAGGGAGCGAATTCCCAGTCGACACCGGGAAGCGACAAGAAGGGCAATAATCTCAAGACCACGCCGGGTTCGAGCAGCTCGTCCTCGGGCGGCGGATCCTCGTCGTCGTCTGGCAGCAGATAGTTCGACGCGCGGTCGCAAAACAAGCCCGCATCGATGCGGGCTTGTTTGCAGTGCTCCTGATTCTCGTGTCAGCGCCCCGCGTCCGAGCCGAGGAGACTGCGCGCTCGGTGGCGGACGAGCCAATCCATATCAAAGCGGTTCCTCACGCTTTGTCGTGGATCAACAGGCCGAAGGACTACCGAATTCTGTCTGACGATTCCGTGTCGATCACGGCGTGCAGGGAAACCGACCTGTTCAACGATGCTGAAAGCGGAAGCGTTGCGGGGAGTGCGCCGATACTGGCGTTCACGCCGGATGATGCCTTCGTTCTCACCGCAAAGGCCACGCCAGACTTTAAGAGCGAATTTGACGGCGCATTCCTGGTGATCTATGTGGACCCGGGTCACTGGGCGAAGCTGCTTTTCGAGAAGAGCCACTATGGCCCATTTACTGTCGGCTCGAGCGTGACCAATACGTACAGCGATGACAGCGTGAATGCAGACATAGCAGGCAAGGACGTCTAACTGCGGGTGACAAAGTCCAAAGAGGTTTTCACGTTTTACTACTCCCTCGACGGCGTGAAATGGCGGTACGTACGATTTTTCTCCTTTCCCAGCCAGGGCCAAATGAGGATAGGCTTTGCTTCTCAATCGCCCTCTGGCGATCAATGCACAACGGTCTTCTCGAAAATTGTCTATGTTCCGAAACCATCTCATGATTTCTGGACGGGAGAACCGCCTAAAGCTGCAACTGCGCTTTCCGAACCCAGGTGATCCGTCGACGATTGCGCTCGACGCAGCCGAATCGCCAGGTGATTGTTCGTCTTGAGTGTGAGGGGGTCTCGGCTGGTGTGCCGAAACCCCCGAAGTGGTGGAGGCGGCGGGAATTGAACCCGCGTCCGCAAGTCCTAGACTTCAGGATCTACGCGCGTAGCCTATTCTTTGTTTCTCATCCAACGCTACCCGAATGGCAGGGAAGACGTCAGACCAGCTGACAGTAACTCTTAACGCTGCAACCCGTAGCACACGGCAGCGCGATCCTATGAGCGCGTCCCCCGGTTCAGTCGCATAGGCACGAACTGGTCGGAGGTCAGCTGCGACTAAGCAGCTAGAGCGTAGTTGTCGTCGTTGGCAACTAAGATTTGCAATGGTTATTAACGAGGGCCACTGCGCCTCGGCACGCCCCTGAAGGTTCGTAACCCACGTCGAAACCGGTCGCCCCCTTCAGTGAGGCCATTCTAGCCGGTATCGGCCGCAGGCGCGACCCGCTGATTCTGGTAAACGCACAGTGCCGCATAAGCGGCACGCAGCAGCGGCGCGGCCACCCCGGCATGCTGCGCGCGCGCCAGCAGGTCGCCGATGATCTGGTCGGCTTCGATGGGCGCACCGCGCTGCAGATCGCGGTACATCGATGCCGTGAGGGTGGAGCCTTTGGCGGTCAGCAGCTCCCGGGCCATGGCCACAAAAGCATCGCTCGGGGGTTTGCCGACGCTGCGAACCACACGCACGACTTCATCGATGAATTCGAGCGCGAATTCACGACCGCCGGGGACCGCTTCGAGCTCACCGATGCTGCCGCGCATGAGACAGGTGATGCCGCCCATGCATGACAGCAATATCCATTTCTCCCACATCTCGCGTTCGATGTCGGTGGAGAGCCGCGCGGTGAAACCGGCGCCCTGCATCAACGCATCGAGCGCGCGGATCCGAGGCGATGTGCTGCCGTCGAGTTCACCGTAGACCAGCTCCTGGCGCGGATCGAGTTGCACGATGCGGCCGGCCGCATCCACCGTGGCAACCACCACGCAGATGGCGCCGATCACGGGCGGCTTGCCGAAGCGCCGGGTCAGCAGATCCATGTGCCTCATGCCGTTGAGCACCGGCACGATCAACGTGCTCGCGCCCACGGCCGGCGCGAAATCCTCGATCGCCGCCGCCAGTTGATAGGACTTCACACCCAGCAACACCACATCGAATGGCGCGCGGATCTCACTGGCAAGCGCCAGTTTCGGCTTGAGGGTGGCGTTGCCGTGGGGGCTGACGATCTGCAGTCCGTCTTTGCGCAGTGTCTCGGCACGTGCCGCATGCACCAGGAAGGTCACATCCCTGCCGGCCTGCTGCAGCCGTCCACCGAAATAGCCACCGGTCGATCCGGCGCCGACAACCAACAGCCGCATGACGTTCTCCGCTTGCCTCGTGCCGCTAACCGCGTCTCAACACCCGTGCCTTGTCGCGCTTCCAGTCGCGATCCTTTTCGGTCGCGCGTTTGTCGTGCTGCTTCTTGCCCTTGGCGAGCCCGATCTGGAGCTTGGCGCGGCCGGTCTTCCAGTACAGTTCCAGCGGCACGATGGTGTAGCCGCGCCGCTCGGTGGCACCGATCAGGTGATCGAGCTCGTGCCGATGCATCAGCAGTTTGCGGGTGCGCACCGGGTCGGCGACTTTATGGGTCGAGGCGGTGCGCAGCGGCGCCAGGTGGGCGCCGATCAGAAAGGCCTCGCCATTGCGGATATAGACGTAGGCCTCGGTCAGCTGCGCCTTGCCGGCGCGCATCGATTTGACTTCCCAGCCCTCGAGCACGAGCCCGGCCTCGAGGCGCTCCTCGATGAAATAGTCATAACGCGCGCGCCGGTTCTCGGCGATCGACGCGCTCGGTGGTCGCTGGCTTTGGGCATGCGTGTCATTGTACAGAGAGCGGCTTGAGCCCGAGCCGGTGCTCCGCCAGACTGGATACGATGCGAGAAATGACCCGCACGTCGCTGATCGCGCGATTGCCGCATGTGGTCTACCAGCTGGTCGACGACATCGAGCGCTACCCGGAGTTCGTGCCCGGGTGCACCGCGGCGCAGGTGCTCCAGCGCAGCGCGCAGGAAGTGGTCGCGCGCCTGGCGGTGCGGCGAGGCCCGCTGCGCACCGAGTTCACCACGCGCAACCGGCTCGATCCGGATCGCAGCGTCCACATGCAGCTGGTCGAGGGGCCGTTCAAGATGCTGGAAGGCTAGTGGGATTTCACGCCGGTCGCGAGCAACGGCTGCCGCATCGACTTCCGCCTGCGATTTCAGTTCTCCAATGCGCTTGAAGTCGGCGCTGTTCGAGCCGCTGTTCGAAGAGACGCAGGCGGAGCTGGTGCGCGCCTTCGTCGCCCGGGCGCAAAGCCTGCCGGAATGAGGGGCGCGGCATGACGAAACGCTGCCGGCTGGTTTGTGATACCCCCACCGGCATACGCGAGTGCGAACTCACACTGGCCGACGAGGCCGATATCGCCGCGGCCATCGAGGCGGCGCAAAAGCTGCTCGGCGGCGGACGCCGCGGCTTGGCAGACGCGCAGTCACGGGTATCTTTGGCAGCGTGCGCGAGCGCAGCCATGTTCCGGCCGATGGCGACCGGATCGAACTGTACCGGGAACTGCTGATCGATCCGCGCCGTGCGCGGCGCGACCGTGCTGCCAGGGGCGCCAGGCGTCCCGGCTAGACGCTCAGGCTGCGCTCAGTGGCCGCCTGCACCGCGCGGCTCGGGGGCCTGGGCACCACGGCTGCTCAGGGGTGCAAACGGGGCGCTGGTGACATTGCTGTCGACGCGCGCGACCAGGTTGTTGGCAAAGAAAACGGCCACGTGCCCGCGGCCGGGACCCTTCAAGCGCTTGGTTTTGAGGTAGTAATCATAGTCCCAGCGCGAATTGTCGAAGCTCGCCCGGCACCATGGGTGTGCCCAGCAGGTAACGCACCTGGCTGTGGGTCATGCCCGGCTTGACCTGCGCGATCACGACCGGATCGAGGTAGTTGCCCTGCTGGATCGGCATGCGATAGACGCAGCCGCTGGCGGCCAGCACGGCCGCGGCCGCGGCCAATGCGCGCCAGGGTGTGCGGCGAACTTGCAGGAAGTGTCTGTAGCGGCCCATTCTCATGAGACAATCATACCGTATCGTTCGTTCGGAACATGCTCCGATAGAGGTTCATGGTGGAAGGCAAGGACCTGCGCAAAGCGGGGCTCAAGGTCACACTGCCGAGGCTGAAGATTCTCGAGATTCTCGAGGGCAGCCAGACCCGGCATATGTCGGCCGAAGAGATCTATAAGAAGCTGCTCGACTCCAGCGAGGATATCGGCCTCGCGACGGTCTACCGCGTGCTCACGCAATTCGAGAGCGCGGGCCTGGTGTCGCGCCATCATTTCGAGGACGGCATGGCCGTGTTCGAAATCAACCACGGCACCCACCACGATCACATCGTCTGCATGGATTGCGGCCTGGTGGAGGAGTTCGTCGACGCGGAGATCGAGACCCGGCAGAACGCCATCGCGCAGCGCCTGGGATTCACGATCGAGGAGCACTCGCTGGTGCTGTACGGCCGCTGCCAGCGACAGAACTGCCCCTCGCGCAAACTCGCGCGCAATCGCATGCACCTGAGCCGCGCGCCCAGCTAGACCACGCGCTAGGCGCGATCCGGGCGTGCGCGCTGCACCCGGCGCCGCGCGCCGGTTTCCGCATTGGCCTCGGGCGCGGCAACGGCAGCGGGGGTTGGAGCGGCCGCAGGGGCCGGCGAGGCCGCCGCCGAAATCATCTCGAGCGCATGGGCCTGCGCACGCTGCGTGATCTCCACGCCGCCGAGCATGCGCGCGATCTCCTGTACGCGATCCTGCCCGCTGAGCGCGTTGACGCGAATGCGGGTGCTGGCCCCGTCGCTGAATTTGGTCACCCGCAGGTGCTGGTGACCCTGGGCGGCCACCTGCGGCAGATGGGTCACGCACAGCACCTGGCCGGCGGTGCCGAGCAGACGCAGTTCGCGCCCGACGATTTCGGCGACCGCGCCGCCGATGCCGCTGTCCACCTCATCGAACACCATGCAGCGAGCGGTATCCGCCGCACAGGACACCTGCACGGCCAGCGACAGCCGCGCGAGCTCTCCGCCCGAGGCGACCTTGGCGACCGCGCGCGGCGCCTGCCCGACATTGGTACTGACGCGAAATTCGATCTGATCGATGCCGTGTGCGGCCGGCTCGGCGCTGTCGAGCGGCGAGACATCGATCAGGAAGCGGCCGCCGCCCATTCCCAGGGCCTGCATGCGCGCGGAGATGTCCTTGGCCAGCGAGCGCGCGGCGGTGGCGCGTCGCGCCGAGAGCTGCCGCGCCGCCTCCTGGTAGGTGGCGAGCGCCGCGGCCAGTTGCGCGCGCAGCGCGCCGCGATCCGACGCGGCGGACTCGAGCGCGGCCAGCTCCGCGCCCAGCGCCTCGCCCCGTTCGGGCAGCGCTTCAGCGGCGATGCGGTGCTTGCGCGCCAGCTCCTCGATAGCCGCCAGCCGGCGCTCGATGGCATCGGCGCGCTGCGGATCGATGTCCAGCGCATCCAGGTATTGCTGCAGGCTGTGGCTGGCCTCCTTGACGCGCATTTCCGCCTCCTCGATCAGGGGCGTCAGCGCCTGCAGCTCGGCGTCCAGCGAGCCGCCCTGGCGCAGCGAGACCAGCGAGCGCGCCAGCAGCGCGTGGGCCGTGGGGCCATCCGATTCGTACAGGCACTCGAGCGCGCCGCGCACGGCGGCCAGCAGGCGGCCGCGATTGGCCAGCCGCGCGTGTTCGGCATGCAGTTCGGCGATCTCGCCGGGCTTGAGCGCCAGCGCGTCGATCTCCTGCAGCTGATGTCGCAGCAGATCCAGTCGCGAGCCGCGTTCATCCGCGGCACTGTCGACCTGGATGCTGCGATTGAGCAGCGTCAGCCAGACGCTGTGCGCGGAGCGCACCTGGCCTACCAGGGACTCGAGCTTGCCGTAGCTGTCGACCAGCGAGCGCTGGGTCGCCGGCCGCACCAGCGACTGAAATTCGTGCTGGCCGTGAATGTCGATCAGCAGCGCGGCGGCGCGGCCGAGCACCTGCAGCGGTACCGGCTGGCCGTTGAGCCAGGCACGGCTGCGCCCATCGCTCCCGATCACGCGACGAAGCACGAGCTCGCCCTCGTGCGCGATGGACTGCTCATCGAGCAGGTGCCGCAGCTCTCCGCCCATGCCCGCGATATCGATGGTGGCCGTGATGTCGGCGCGCTCGGCCCCGGTGCGCACGACATCGGCGCCGGCGCGTCCGCCGGCCAGCAGCTCGAGCGCATCGACGATGATGGATTTGCCGGCGCCGGTCTCGCCCGTGAGCACGGTCAGTCCGCCGCTGAATTCCAGCTCGACGCTGTCGATGATCGCGAAATCGCGGATTTGGAGGTAGCGCAGCATGCCTCAGCGCTCGTGCCGCCAGCCGCCCAGGCCCCAATGCAGCTTCGAGCGCAGCAGCCGGAAGTAGTCGTAGCCGGGCGGATGCAGCAGCGTCACGCTGCGGCCCGCGGGCGCGATCGACAGCCGCCAGTCGAGCTTGAATTCACCGAGCAGCCCGGCATCGCAGGTCACCTGCACGGTGACATCACGGGGCGCGACCAGGCGTGATATCGATGCGCGATCCGCCGGGCACGATGATCGGCCGGTCCGAGAGCGTGTGCGGACTGATCGGCGCCACGACCAGCACGTCCAGTCCGGGTTCGACGATCGGGCCGCCGCAGGACAGCGCGTAGGCGGTCGAGCCGGTGGCAGTGGCCACCACCATGCCGTCGCCGCCGTGGGAATTGACGTAGCGACCGTCGATGCGGGTTTCGAAAGTCAGCATGCGGCCGGTTTCGAGGCGATTGAACACCACATCGTTGAGCGCGATAGCTCGATGCCTCGCACGCCGGCCGGGGAGATCAGCCGCGCCTGCAGCAGCGGGCGGCGATCCGCAACGCAATCGCCGGCGAGCACGGCATCGAGTGAGCCGAGCCATGTCCTGCGGCAGCACATCGGTCAGAAAGCCGAGCGTGCCGCGATTGATCCCCAGCAGCGGAATGTCGTATTCGGCCACCAGACCCTGCGGCGTACAGCAGCGTGCCATCGCCGCCCACGGCGATCACCAGGTCAGCGCGCTCGATGAATTGCGCCAGCGGCTGTACCTGGGCACCGGGCGGGGCATAGGCCGCCTCGCTGTCCTCCGGCGCCAGCACCTCCAGGCCCCGCGCGAGCAGCTCCGGCACCAGCGCCTGGCAGCTCTCGGCCACCCGCGGGTCCCGGAACTTGCCTACCAGGATGCAGGTGCGAATGGGCTTGGGCATGGTGGATAGCCTTGTAGCATGGCTCACCCGCCGCGGCCACGCGCAAACTTGCCATATTGCGCAGCATTGAGCGCGGTGCTTGACGAGGCCCCCGGTCACTGGTTAGCTCCGGGCACCAATGGCACCTGATAATAAAGACGAGGGACTGAACGAACGCGCCCAACGTCTGCTGCGCGTGCTGGTGCAGAGCTACATTCGCGACGGTGCCGCCGGTGGGCTCGCGCACGCTGTCGCGCGACTCAGGGCTCTCGCTCAGCTCCGCCACGGTCCGCAATGTGATGGCCGACCTGGAAGGGATGGGATTCGTCACCTCGCCGCACACCTCGGCCGGACGCGTCCCCACCGACAAGGCCTATCGCTTCTTCGTCGATTCCCTGCTGCGCGCGCAGATGCCCACCGACGATCTGAGCCTCGAGGAGATTCGCCGCCAGCTGGATCTGCCGGCCGACAGCTCCAAGTCGCTGGTCGCCACCGCCTCGCAGCTGCTCTCCAACATCACGCACCTGGCCGGCGTGGTCACGCTGCCGCTGGCGCAGGCGGCCTCGCTGACGCAGATCGAATTTCTGGCGCTGTCCGAAAATCGCGTGCTGGTGGTGCTGGTGCTCAACGATCGGGAAGTGCAGAACCGGATCATCCAGCTCGAGCGGCACTATTCTTCCGAGGAGCTGCGGCGTGCCGCGAATTTCCTCAATGAGCATTGCGTGGGCCGCACGCTGCCCCAGATCCATGCCGAGCTGGTGACGCAGCTCAAGGAAACCCACGAGCATCTGAACCAGGCCATGCTCGATGCCATCTCGATGGCGCAGCGTCTGTTCGCGCAGGGCAGTGTCACCGAGGACATCGACTACCTCATCGCCGGGGAAACCAACCTCATGCAGCATGGGGAGAAGGCCAGCGTCGATAAGCTCAAGCGCCTGTTCGAGGCCTTCAATGAGAAGCGCGACATGCTGCATCTGCTCGACCAGAGCCTGAAAGCCGAGGGCATCCAGATCTTCATCGGCCAGGAATCGGGCTACCACATTCTCGATGACTACAGCCTCGTGACGGCGCCCTACAGCTCCGACCAGGGCGTGGTCGGGCGTGGTGGGGGTCATCGGTCCGACGCGCATGGCCTACGAGCGCGTCATCCCGTTGGTTGACCTGACCGCCAAAGTTCTCAGTTCCGCCTTGAATTTGCGCCGATGAGCGCCATCAAGGGAGATGAGGGCAGTGCGGGCTGCTCGACGTGATATTAGATGTTCTTCGTAAGAACATGATTCAGAAAGGTTTCTAATGATGAACGAGGCGACAGATAACGGCGCATCAGGTTCGTCGCACGAGGGTGCGGCGGCTGGCGAGCCCGGCGATGCGGCACAACTGCGCGCCGCGCTGGCCCAGGCCGAGGAGAACGCGCGCCAGCAGAAGGACCTGTACCTGCGCAGCGCGGCCGAACTGGACAATGTGCGCAAGCGTGCGCAGCGCGATATCGAGAGCGCGCACCGCTACGGCCTCGAGCGTTTCGCGACCGAGCTGCTGCCGGTGCTCGACAGCCTGGCACTGGCGGTCAAGAACGGCGCCGGCGGGGATGCCCACAGCGTGATCGCGGGCCAGGAAGCCACGCTGAAACTGCTCGAGCGGGCGTTCGAGAAGCTTTCCATCCAGCAGATCGATGCCGCCGGCCAGCGCTTTGATCCTGCCAAGCATGAGGCGGTGCTGATGCAGCCGACCGCCGAAGCGGCACCCAACTCGGTGCTGACGGTGGTTCAGCCCGGCTACGAACTCAATGGCCGGCTACTGCGCCCGGCGCGCGTCGTGGTGGCCACGGCGCCGGCCGGCAAATAGCGGCGGCCTGTTTAATGTATCGGATCGGCGGTAATCACTTGAAACGAAACCCCCGGTCCCCATGTTGTCGTTCATGACGACGAAGTTATGTGGAGTTGATCTATGAGCAAGGTAATCGGCATTGACCTGGGCACCACCAATTCGTGCGTGGCGATCATGGAAGGCGGCAAGCCGCGCGTGATCGAGAACAGCGAGGGCGATCGCACCACCCCCTCGATCGTCGCCTTCAGCAAGGACGATGAAGTGCTGGTCGGCCAGTCGGCCAAGCGCCAGGCGGTCACCAATCCGCAGAACACCCTGTTCGCGGTCAAGCGCCTGATCGGCCGCAAATTCGACGACGAGGTCGTGCAGCGGGACATCAAGATGGTCCCCTACAAGATCGTCAAGGCCGATAACGGCGATGCCTGGATCGACGTCCATGGCAAGAAAATGGCGCCGCCGGAGATTTCCGCGCGCGTGCTCATGAAGATGAAGAAGACCGCCGAGGATTACCTTGGCGAGCCGGTCACCGAGGCCGTCATCACGGTGCCCGCCTATTTCAACGATTCGCAGCGCCAGGCGACCAAGGACGCCGGCCGCATCGCGGGACTGACCGTCAAGCGCATCATCAATGAGCCCACCGCGGCGGCGCTGGCCTATGGCCTGGACAAGCAGGGCGCGGATCGCAAGATCGCGGTCTACGATCTGGGCGGCGGCACCTTCGACGTGTCCATCATCGAGATTGCCGAGGTCGATGGCGAGCGCCAGTTCGAGGTGCTCTCGACCAACGGCGATACCTTCCTCGGCGGCGAGGATTTCGACCTGCGCATCATCAATTTCCTGGCCGATGAATTCCTGAAGGAGTCGGGCGTCGATGTGCGGCGCGATCCGCTGGCGATGCAGCGCCTGAAAGAGGCTGCCGAGAAGGCCAAGATCGAGCTGTCCTCGAGCCAGCAGACCGATGTGAATCTGCCCTACATCACCGCCGATGCCAGCGGACCGAAGCACCTGAACGTCAAGCTCACGCGTGCCAAGCTCGAATCGCTGGTCGACGACCTGCTGCAGAAGACCATCGGCCCCTGCCGCGTCGCGCTCAAGGATGCCGGTCTGGAAGCCAAGGACATTTCCGAAGTCATTCTGGTCGGCGGGCAGACCCGCATGCCGCTGGCACAGAAGTACGTGCGCGATTTCTTCGGCAAGGAGCCGCGCAAGGACGTCAATCCCGATGAGGCCGTGGCCGTGGGCGCCGCGATCCAGGCGGGTGTGCTGTCCGGTGAGGTCAAGGACGTGCTGCTGCTGGATGTGACGCCGCTGTCGCTGGGTATCGAGACCCTCGGCGGGATCATGACCAAGCTGATCGAGAAGAACACGACCATACCGACCAAGGCGGCCAACACCTTCTCGACCGCCGATGACAATCAGACGGCCGTGACCATTCACGTGCTGCAGGGCGAGCGCGATCGGGCACAGGACAACAAGTCGCTGGGCAAGTTCGATCTGACCGATATCCCGCCGGCACCGCGCGGCATGCCGCAGGTGGAGGTCACATTCGACATCGACGCCAACGGCATTCTGAATGTTTCGGCCAAGGACAAGGCGACCGGCAAGGAGCAGCGCATCGTGATCCGCGCGTCCAGCGGGCTCAATGACGATGAGATCAAGCGCATGGTGAAGGATGCGGAGTCGCACGCGGCCGAGGACCGGAAGTTCCGCGAGCTGGTCGAGACGCGCAATCGCGCCGATGCACTGGTGCACCAGGTCGAGAAGGCGCTGAAGGATCTGGGCGACAAGGTCACGGGCGATGAGCGCGCCAAGGCCGAGTCGGCGCTGGGCGACCTGCGCTCGGTGCTCAAGTCGGATGACAAGGATTCCATCGAGAAGAAGACCGAGGCGCTGGCACAGGCCTCTGCCGCAATCGCGCAGCGCGCCTATGCAGGCAGCCCGGGCGCAGGGGACGGTGGGGCTGGCGGCGGCGCCGGTCCTGGCGAAGGCCCCGGCGGCCCCGGTGCACAGGGTGCTGCGGGTGGCAGCGCGGGCGCCAAGGCCGAGGAGAATGTGGTGGATGCGGAGTTCGAGGAAGTGCGCGACAAGGGACGTCGGGCCTCGTAAGGCGCCGCTGCGCACTAGACTAAAGAAGCTCCGGAGCAGCTGATGGCCGCCGGGCGCCGCGAGGTGCCGGGCGGCTGTCGCGTATCCGGAGCCCGGACAACGGACAGGTGCATGGCGAAACGCGATTACTACAAGGTGCTGGATCTCGCCCGCAACGCGAGCGAAGCGGAGATCAAGAAGGCTTATCGCCGCCTGGCGATGAAGTACCACCCCGATCGCAATCCGGGCGACCATGACGCAGAGGAGCAATTCAAAGAGGCCAAGGAAGCCTACGAGGTGCTCTCGGAATCGCAGAAGCGAGCGGTCTACGACCAGTACGGTCACGCCGGTCTCGAGGCCAGCCGCAACAGCGGCGGTGGCGCGTCCGGCTTCACCGGGGCCGAAGCCTTCAGCGACATCTTCGGCGATGTGTTCGGCGACATCTTCGGCGGCGCGCGCCGCGGCGGCGGCGGACCGCAGGCCTATCGCGGCGCGGACCTGCGCTACGAGGCCGAGCTCGATCTGCATGAGGCCGTGTTCGGCCGTTCGATCGAGATCGATGTCAAGAAATTCAGCGAGTGCGAGCTCTGCCATGGCTCGGGCGCGGCCAAGGGCTCGCAACCCGTCCACCTGCGATACCTGCAAGGGCAGCGGCCAGGTGCGCATCTCGCAGGGCTTCTTCACCCTGCAGCAGACCTGCCCCCACTGCCGCGGCATCGGGCCGCGTGGTGCGCAACCCCTGTGATCAATGCCTGGGCCAGGGGCGTGTCATGCGCGCCAAGAAACTGTCGGTCAAGATTCCGCCCGGCGTCGACACCGGCGATCGCGTGCGGCTGGTCGGTGAAGGCGAGGCGGGCCGCAACGGCGGCCCGGCTGGCGATCTTTATGTCGAGGTGCGGGTGCGCGAGCACGCCGATCTTCGAGCGCGATGGCGTGCACCTGAGCTGCGAGGTACCCATCGGCTTCACCACCGCCACGCTCGGCGGCAGCGTCGAGGTGCCGACGCTCGACGGCCAGGTGGTGCTCAAGATTCCGGCTGAGACGCAGTCGGGGCGCGTGTTTCGCCTGCAGGAAAAAGGCGTCAAGTCGGTGCGCGGTCCGACGCGCGGGGATCTGTTCTGCCGGGTCGTGGTCGAGACCCCGGTGCACCTCTCGAGCGAACAGCGCGCGCTGCTGCGCGAGTTCGATGAATCGCTCAAGCACGACGGCAACAAGCACTCGCCGCGCCAGAAGAGCTTCCTCGATGGGGTCAAGAGCTTCTTCACGGGCGCTGAAGAGTGACCGGGGCCGCGATCCGCCACCGTACTGATCGGCGCCACCGGGCGCATGGGCATCAACATCCTGCGCGAGCTGCCGCGCTTCAGCGCCCTCAGGCTCTGTGGCGCGGTGGCCTCCGAAGGCAGCCCCGCCATTGGCGAGGATGCGGCGGCACACGCCGGGCTGGCGCCGGTCGGCGTCAAAGTATCGGCGGCGCTGCCGCCGCTGCTGCGCGGTGCCAGGCTGGCGATCGATTTCTCCCGCGCGGCGGCGGCGCCGGCGACCCTGGCCGCCTGCGTGGCGGCGCGCGTGCCGCTGCTGCTCGGGACCACCGGTCTCGCGCCCGAGCTGGCCGCGCCGCTGGCGGCGGCGGCCGAAAGTATCGCGCTGCTGATCGCGCCAAACACCAGCCCGGGGCTCAATCTGCTGCTCTCGCTGGTGGGCACCGCGGCCGCGCGACTGCCGGCGGGCTTTGACATCGAGATCGTCGAGACCCATCACCGTGACAAGGCCGATGCGCCCTCCGGTACGGCGCTGGCCATCGGGGAGGCGGCCGCCGAGGCACGCGGCATGGCAATGGAGGATGCGGCGATTTACGGGCGCCACGGCGCCACCGGTGCGCGCGCGCACGGCGCTATCGGCTTTGCGAGCCTGCGGGGCGGGGATATCGTCGGGGAGCACGAGGTCCACTTCCTTGGACAGGGGGAAAGGCTCATGCTGCGACACAGCGTGAGCGACCGCGGGGTGTTTGCCCGCGGCGCCCTCATGGCCGGGCAGTGGCTGGCCGGCCAGCCCCCGGGAAGCTACCGCATGGCCGATGTTTTTATCAGTTAATACAGGCTTTTACGTAGTTCACACGGGAGCTGCGCCGGAGCCTTGGTACGGAGTGAAAGGCCTTTGATCGAGCCGCAATTTGGACATTTTGGCGTGGACAGGGGCGGTAGGGGTCTTTACACTTTTATCCGTAATCCGAGTATCGGGTTAGTCCGCACAAGGCGGGAGGATGTTCCAAAAGAACTCCTCCCGCTTTGTGCATCTGCGTGTCGTAAAGGGGCGTGAATGGCTGCACCGGCGGTGCTCGCTCTCGCGGATGGGAGCATCTTCAGAGGCCACTCCATTGGCGCTGCCGGCAATACGACTGGTGAGGTTGTTTTCAATACAGCCATCACCGGCTACCAGGAAATTCTCACCGATCCTTCCTACGCGCGACAGATCGTCACGCTGACCTATCCTCACATCGGCAACACCGGTGTGACGCCCGAGGACATGGAGTCCTCGCAGATCTACGCCGCCGGCCTCGTGATCCGCGACCTGTCGCTGGTGCCCAGCAGCTGGCGCGCTTCCGGCTCGCTGGCTGATTTCCTGCAACGTGGGCGCATCGTCGCCATCGCGGGCATCGATACCCGTCGCCTGACGCGGCTGCTGCGCGAGAAGGGCGCCCAGTCTGGCTGCATCATGACCGGCGAGAAACTCGAGGAGACCGCCGCGGTGCGCGCCGCTCGCGCCTTCCCGGGACTCAAGGGCATGGACCTGGCCAAGGTCGTGACCACGCGCGCGCCTTATCAATGGAATGACGGCAGCATCGGGCGCGATGCGGCACCGCTGCGCGCGCAGCAGCGACTGCACGTGGTGGCCTACGACTACGGCATCAAGCGCAACATCCTGCGACTCATCTCCGATCAGGGCTGCCGCGTGACCGTGGTGCCGGCCACAACCGCCTCGGCCGATGTACTGGCGCTGAACCCCGACGGCATATTCCTCTCCAACGGCCCCGGGGATCCGGAGCCCTGCGATTACGCCATCAAGTCGATCACCGAATTCCTGGAGACGGACATACCCATCTTCGGCATCTGCCTGGGACATCAGCTGCTCGGGCTCGCCAGCGGCGCCCGTACCGTCAAGATGAAGTTCGGCCATCACGGCGCCAATCACCCGGTGCAGGAGCTCAGCAGCGGGCGGGTGCTGATCACCAGCCAGAATCACGGCTTCGCGGTCGATGAGGCGACGCTGCCGCAGAACCTGGTGGCAACGCATCGCTCGCTGTTCGACGGCACCCTGCAGGGGGTCGCGCGCACCGACCGGCCGGCCTTCAGCTTCCAGGGTCACCCGGAGGCGAGCCCCGGACCGCATGACCTGCGGCCGCTGTTCGAGAGTTTCGTCACGGCGATGGTGCGCCGGCTGCAGCAGCAGCTGCGGGCGCTGCGTTCGAACCCGCGCAAGCAGGGCGCCGAGCGCTAGGCCGCGACATGCCCAGACGCACCGACATACAAAGTGTCCTGATCATTGGCGCCGGCCCGATCATCATCGGCCAGGCGTGCGAATTCGATTACTCCGGTGCGCAGGCCTGCAAGGCGCTGCGCGAGGAGGGCTATCGCGTGATCCTGGTCAATTCCAATCCAGCCACGATCATGACCGACCCGGAAAGCGCCGATGCCATCTACATCGAGCCGATCAACTGGCGCACCGTGGCGCGCATCATCGAGCGCGAGCGCCCCGATGCGCTGCTGCCGACCATGGGCGGCCAGACCGCGCTCAACACCGCGCTCGACCTGGTGCGCGAGGGCGTGCTCAAGGAATTCAACGTCGAGATGATCGGCGCCTCGCGCGAGGCCATCGACATGGCCGAGGATCGCGAGCAGTTCCGCAATGCCATGCGCGAGATCGGACTGGAGACCCCGCATTCCCAGATTGCGCGCAGCCTGGAAGAGGCGCTGGCGGTCCAGAGCAGCATCGGCTACCCGATCGTGATCCGGCCGTCCTTCACCATGGGCGGCAGCGGCGGCGGCATCGCCTACAACCGCGAGGAATTCGAAGCCATCGTGCAGCGCGGCCTGGAGGCGTCCCCGACGCGCGAATTGCTGCTCGAGGAGTCGGTGCTCGGCTGGAAGGAATTCGAGATGGAGGTGGTGCGGGACCGCAAGGACAACTGCATCAT
The DNA here is from genome assembly GCA_963819195.1 of uncultured Gammaproteobacteria bacterium. Classification (GTDB taxonomy): domain Bacteria; phylum Pseudomonadota; class Gammaproteobacteria; order Steroidobacterales; family Steroidobacteraceae; genus FEN-1191. The sequence continues at coordinate 857,131 of CAWFVL010000011.1, read as the reverse complement.
CGTCTGCTCGATCGAGAATTTCGATCCGATGGGCGTGCACACCGGCGATTCCATCACGGTGGCGCCGGCGCAGACCCTGACCGATAAAGAGTATCAGCGCATGCGCGACGCCTCGATCGCCGTGTTGCGCAAGATCGGTGTCGAGACCGGCGGCTCGAACGTGCAGTTTGCGGTCAACCCCAAGGACGGGCGGCTGCTGGTCATCGAGATGAACCCGCGCGTGTCGCGCTCCTCGGCGCTGGCTTCCAAGGCCACCGGTTTCCCGATCGCCAAGATCGCCGCCAAGCTGGCGATCGGCTACACGCTCGATGAGCTCAGGAACGAGATCACCGGCGGCGCCACGCCGGCATCCTTCGAGCCGACCATCGATTACGTGGTCACGAAGATCCCGCGGTTTACCTTCGAGAAGTTTCCGGCGGCCAACAATCGCCTCACCACGCAGATGAAATCCGTGGGCGAGGTCATGGCCATCGGCCATAACTTCCAGGAGTCGCTGCACAAGGCGCTTCGCGGACTGGAGACCGGGCTGGACGGGCTCGACCCAATCCTGACCCTGCCGCTGTCCGAGGAATCGCAGAAGGAACTCATCTACGAGCTGCGCTCCCCGGGCGCCAACCGGCTGCTGTATGTGGCCGATGCGCTGCGCGCGGGCTGGGACGTCGAGCGTGTGAATGAGCTCACCGCCATCGACCCCTGGTTCCTGGCCCAGATCGCGGACCTGATCGCCGAGGAAGGGCGCGTGCGGCGCGAGGGCGAGAGCGCGCTCGGGGTCGATCGCCTGCGCGCGCTCAAACGCAAGGGCTTCTCCGACCGCAGGCTGGCGACACTGACACGTTCGACCGAGGCCGCGCTGCGCGCCAAGCGGCGCGAGTTCGGCATCGCCCCGGTGTACAAGCGCGTCGATACCTGTGCCGCGGAGTTTGCGACCTCGACCGCCTATCTCTATTCGACGTATGAAGAAGAGTGCGAGGCCGAGCCGACCAAGCGCGACAAGATCATGATCCTCGGCGGCGGGCCGAACCGCATCGGCCAGGGCATCGAGTTCGATTACTGCTGCGTGCACGCCGCGCTGGCACTGCGCGAGCAGGGCTACGAGACCATCATGGTCAACTGCAATCCCGAGACGGTCTCGACCGACTATGACACCTCGGACCGGCTGTACTTCGAACCGCTGACGCTCGAGGATGTGCTGGAGATCATCGCCAAGGAAAAGCCCGGCGGCGTCATCGTGCAGTTCGGCGGCCAGACGCCCCTGAAACTCTCGCGTGCGCTGGAAGCTGCCGGAGCGCCCATCATCGGCACCTCGCCCGATTCCATCGACGTGGCCGAGGATCGCGAGCGCTTCCAGCAGCTGGTCAAGCGCCTCGGGCTGAAGCAGCCGGCCAATGCCACCGCGCGCACCGAGGAGCAGGCCGTGGTGCTGGCGCGCGAGGTGGGTTACCCGCTGGTGGTGCGGCCCTCCTATGTGCTCGGCGGGCGCGCCATGGAAGTGGTGTTCAACGAAGATGACCTGCGCGCGTACATGGGACATGCCATGAAGGTCTCGAACGACAGCCCGGTGCTGCTCGACCGCTTCCTGGATGTGGCCATCGAGGTGGATGTCGATGCGGTCTGCGATGGTGAGGATGTGCTGATCGGCGGCATCATGGAGCACGTCGAGCAGGCCGGCGTGCACTCGGGGGATTCGAGCTGCTCGCTGCCGCCCAACAGCCTGTCGGCGGAGCTGCAGGATGAGATGCGTGCGCAGACGCGCAAGCTGGCCCGGGCGCTCAATGTTATCGGGCTCATGAACATCCAGTTTGCCATCCAAAATGGCACCGTCTATGTGCTCGAGGTCAACCCGCGCGCCTCGCGCACCGTGCCCTTCGTGTCCAAGGCCACCGGGGTGCCGATCGCCAAGATCGCGGCGCGCGTCATGACCGGCCGCAAGCTGCGTGAGCTTGGAGTACTGTCCGAGCGCGTGCCGACGTACTATTCGGTCAAGGAAGCGGTATTTCCTTTCATGAAGTTTCCCGAGGCTGATCCGATTCTCGGCCCGGAGATGAAGTCCACCGGTGAGGTCATGGGCACAGGACGTACGTTTGGCGAGGCTTACGCCAAGTCGCAGAGCGCCTCGGGCGTGGTGCTGCCGCGCCACGGCTGCTGCCTGATCAGCGTCCGCGAGCGCGATAAGGCCGGCGCGGTGCCGCTGGCGCGCCGCCTGATCGAGCATGGCTTCAGCATCGTTGCCACCAGCGGCACGGCGCAGACGCTGAGCGCCGCCGGCATCGAGTGCCGCGTGGTCAACAAGGTGCGCGAGGGTCGCCCGCACATCGTCGACATGATCAAGAACGATGAGATCGATCTGATCGTGAACACCACCGAGGGCAAGCAGGCCATCCTCGAATCCAACTCGATCCGCCGCGAGGCGGTGCACCGGCGCGTGACCTATTACACGACGCTGGCCGCAGCGTTGGCCACCTGCGAGGCGCTCGATCACATCGATGAGGTCGACGTCAATCGCCTGCAGGATCTGCACAAGCTGGTCGGCACATGAAGCGCTCGCCCATGACGCTGCGCGGTGCTGAGCTGCTGCGGCTGGAACTCAAGCGGCTGAAGTCCGAGGATCGGCCGCGCGTCATCAAGGCCATCGCCGAGGCGCGCAGCCACGGGGACCTGTCGGAGAATGCCGAGTATCACGCCGCGCGCGAACAGCAGGGATTCATCGAGGGCCGCATCGGCGAAATCGAATCGCGCCTGGGCGCCGCCGAGATCATCGATGTGGCGAGCCTGCCGGTCACGGGCCGCGTGGTGTTCGGCGCTACGGTCGAAATTGAAGATCAGGATGAGGGTTCAGCGGTCACCTACCAGATCGTGGGTGAAGACGAAGCCGACATCCGCGAGGGGCGGATCTCGGTCACCTCGCCGATTGCCCGTGCCCTGATCGGCAAGAGTTCGGGCGATGTGGTCGATGTCACCGCGCCGGGCCGTACCCGCAGCTACGAGATCGTGTCGGTCAAGTACATCTGACGCTGCACCGCAGCATCGGGTCGCCTGATCAGCCCTCGGGCAGGGGGATACGCGACAGTGGCGAGCGCGGCTTGAACAGCACCGCCACATGACCGATGCGCTGCACCAGCGCACTGGCGGTCTGCTCAGCCAGCTGCGCGATGGCAGCGTCGCGCGCGGCACGATCGGCGGCCTGCACCCGCACCTTGATCAGTTCGTGATCGGTCAGCGCGCGCACCGTTTCGGCGGTGACGGCGGCTGTCAGCCCGTGCTGTCCGATCTGGATGACCGGCTTGAGCGCATGCGCGCGGCCTCGCAGAAAGCGCAGCTGTTTTTCGCTTAAAGTGATCTCGGTCATGGGTGCGTCGATCCAAGAGCAGCGCTCGGCGGCTGGGTGAACATTTTACCAAGGGCCAGCGCCGGAAATGGCACCGACACTCTTGAAACCACCCGCCAGCGCCCTGATTACATCGCTGCAGGGTGCCCGATGGCGGGAATTTGTCGCATCAGCGCGACGGCAGCCGGAAGCCTCTCGAAGTCGCAGTCCTGAAACATACTTACTGGCCTCCGGCAGGCGGATGGTGTAGCGTCCCATCGATGCAAAATCCGTCCCGGTTCCGCGATTTATTTGCAAACACGGTGAATCGAGTTGAATGATCTGACCAAAAATATCCTGCTCTGGGTCGTCATCGTCCTGGTACTGCTGCTGGTGTTCAGCCGCTATGTGCCGAGCGGACCCCAACGCGAGCCGATTCGTTATTCCGAATTCATCGCCGCGGTACACGACAACAAGGTCGAAAGCGTCGTCATTCAGGGCGACACGATCCGCGGTGTCCGCAAGGACAAGCAGCAATTCGAGACCTACAACCCCGAGACCAATTACACGGTGCTGATCGGCGACCTGCTGAAGGCCGGCGTTTCGATCGAGGGGCAGCCGCCCAAGCAGCCGAACTTCGTCGCGCAGCTGTTGCTGCAGCTGGCCCCGGCGCTGCTGATGCTGGTGGTGTTCGTGTATCTGTTGCGCCAGATGCAGGGCGCCGCCGGCGGCCGCGGGGCCATGTCCTTTGGCAAGAGCCGGGCACGGCTGCTCGGTGAGGACCAGGTCAACGTCACCTTCGCCGATGTGGCCGGAGTGGACGAGGCCAAGCAGGAGGTCGGGGAGATCGTCGACTTCCTGAAAGATCCGGGCAAGTTCCAGAAGCTCGGCGGCAAGATCCCCAAGGGCGTGCTGATGGTCGGCTCGCCCGGCACCGGCAAGACGCTGCTGGCACGCGCCATTGCGGGCGAGGCCAAGGTGCCGTTCTTTACTATCTCAGGTTCCGACTTCGTCGAGATGTTCGTCGGCGTCGGTGCCTCGCGCGTGCGCGACATGTTCGAGCAGGCCAAGAAGCACGCGCCCTGCATCATCTTTATCGATGAGATCGACGCGGTCGGCCGCCATCGCGGCGCCGGCCTCGGCGGCGGACACGATGAGCGCGAGCAGACCCTCAACCAGCTGCTGGTCGAGATGGACGGTTTCGAGGGCAACGAGGGCATCATCGTCATCGCCGCCACCAACCGGCCCGATGTGCTCGATCCGGCGCTGCTGCGTCCGGGCCGCTTTGACCGCCAGGTCGTGGTGCCGCTGCCGGATGTGCGCGGACGCGAGCAGATCCTGCGCGTGCACATGCGGCGCGTGCCGCTGGGCGATGACGTCAAGCCCTCGCTGATCGCGCGCGGCACCCCGGGATTCTCCGGTGCCGATCTGGCGAACCTGGTCAACGAGGCGGCGCTGTTCGCAGCGCGCGCCAATCAGCGGCTGGTGTCGATGGATCAGTTCGAGCGTGCCAAGGACAAGATTCTGATGGGCGCCGAGCGGCGCTCGCTGGTCATGACCGAAGCCGAGAAGCGCATGACCGCCTATCACGAGTCGGGGCATGCGATCGTGGGCATCTCGACCCCCGAGCACGATCCGGTCTACAAGGTCACGATCATTCCGCGCGGACGCGCGCTGGGTGTCACGCAGTTCCTGCCCGAGCAGGATCGCTATTCGATGAGCCGGCGGCGACTCGAGAGCTCGATCGCCACGCTGTTCGGCGGACGCATCGCCGAGCAGATCATCTTCGGCGACGATGCCGTCACCACCGGGGCCTCGAACGACATCGAACGCGCCACCGAACTGGCACGCAACATGGTTACCAAGTGGGGCCTGTCGGACCGCCTGGGGCCGCTGACCTATACGGAAGAGGCCGGCGAGGTGTTCCTCGGCCGCAGCGTCACGCAGCACAAGCAGGTTTCGGACGAGACTGCGCACGCCATCGACGAGGAAGTGCGGCGCGTGATCGAGACCAACTACAAGCGCGCCAAGGAGATACTCGAGACCAGTCTCGACAAGCTCCATGCGATGGCCGAAGCCCTGATCAAGTACGAGACCATTGCCGACGATCAGATCCAGGACATCATGGCCGGCCGTACACCGCGGCCTCCCGATGGCTGGGACGATACCCCGAGCACCGGTCCCGGTGGTGGCAAGCCCGTCGTGACCCCCGTGGGCGGTCCCGCCGAGGCACCCATCGCCCGGCCTGCCGGGCAGCACTGAGCTGACGCGGCCCATGGCGGCGCCCGCTCCACGGCTGCTGCCTGTGGCCGGTGCCGCGCGGTTGCTGTGCGCCGGCCGGGTTCTCGAGCTCGAGTCCGCCATCGTCATGGGCGTGCTCAATGTCACGCCGGACTCCTTCTCGGACGGCGGCCTTTACCTGGATCCCGCCGCCGCCCTGGCGCAGGCCGAACGCATGGCCGAGCAGGGTGCGGCCATTCTCGATATCGGCGGGGAATCCACCCGCCCGGGCGCCGCCGCTCCCGACAGCGACACGGAAATCCGGCGCGTGCTGCCGGTCGTGGAAGCCATCGCGGCGCGGCTGCCGCTGCTGATCTCGGTCGACACCTCCAACCCCGAACTCATGCGGCGCGCGGCCGATGCCGGTGCGCATCTGATCAATGATGTGCGCGCGCTGCGCGTACCCGGCGCCCTCGAGGCCGCAGCGGCCGGCAATCTCGGCATCTGCCTGATGCACATGCGCGGCGAGCCTGCCGATATGCAGCGCGAGCCGCAGTACGGCCAGGTCGTGGTGGAGGTGCGCGCCTATCTCGAGGAGCGCCTGCGGGCCTGCGTCGCTGCCGGCATCGAGCGTGAGCGCCTGTGCATCGATCCGGGCTTCGGCTTCGGCAAGACCACCGCGCACAATCTGGAACTGATGCGGCACCTGGATGAATTCGCATCGCTCGAGCGGCCGCTGTGCGTCGGCCTGTCGCGCAAGTCCTTCGTGGCGGCGCTCACGGGACGTGCCGCCGGTGAGCGGCTGGCCGGCAGCCTTGCGCTCGCCACCGTGGCCGTGCTGCGCGGTGCGCGCATCGTGCGGGCACACGATGTCGCCGCCACCGTCGATGCCGTTCGCGTCGCCAACGCGATGCGGCGCGAATTGCATTAGACGCGAGTTGGATCAAGGGAGTCGCGCAGTGGCAAGGCATTATTTCGGCACCGATGGCATTCGCGGCCGCGTGGGCACTGAGCCCATGACGGTCGATTTTGCGCTGCGCCTGGCCAGCGCTGCCGCGCGCGTCATCATGCCCGAGGGCGGCACGGTGCTCATTGGCAAGGACACGCGCCTGTCGGGCTATATGTTCGAGTCGGCACTGGAAGCGGGCTTCGTGGCCGCGGGTGCCGATGTGCTGCTGACCGGGCCGCTGCCGACACCGGCCGTGGCGCACGTGGTGCGGCGGCTGCGCTGCAAGCTCGGCGTCGTGATCAGCGCTTCGCACAATCTGTACGAGGACAACGGCATCAAGTTCTTCGATGGCGAGGGCGCCAAGCTCTCGAATGAGATCGAGGAGCGCATCGAAGCGCAGCTGTCGGCGCCGCCGACGACCCTGGCCTCGCGTGAGCTCGGCCGTGCGCGCCGCGCCGAGACCACGCAGCAGTATTACCAGGAGTTCTGCGCCGGCGTGCTGCCCGCCGGCATGGACCTGTCGGGCCTGAAGATCGTGATCGACTGCGCCAATGGCGCCGCTTACAAAGTGGCGCCGCGCATCCTGGCCGACCTCGATGCCGACATCGTGCCGATCGGCTGCTCCCCCAACGGCCGCAATATCAACGACGGCTGCGGCTCAACCTCGCCCGAGCTGCTGCAGCTCACGGTGCCTGGGGTGCGGGCGCACGTGGGTGTCGCGGTCGACGGCGATGGGGATCGCGTGGTGATGGTCGATCACCTGGGCAGGCTGGTCGACGGCGATCAGCTGCTGTACGTGATCGCCGCGCACGCCCAGAAGGCCGGACGGCTGCGCGGGCCCGTGGTCGGCACGGTCATGAGCAATTTCGGGCTGGAGCTGGCGATGCGCCGGCTCGGCGTGGAATTCGTGCGCGCGCCGGTCGGCGATCGGCACGTGCTCGCCAAACTGGTCGAGAGCGGCGGCATGCTCGGCGGGGAAACCTCGGGTCATATATTGAGTCTCGACCGCACCACCACCGGCGACGGCCTGATTACGGCGCTGCAGATCCTGGGCATCATGAAAGAGACCCGCCGGCCGCTGGCCGAGCTGGCCGCCGGTATGGACAAGCTGCCGCAGGTGCTGCTGAACGTGGAAGTCGAGAGCCGCTTCGACCCGAGCACGGTGCCCAGCATCATTGCCGCGCAGCGGCGCATCGAGGAACACCTGGCCGGCGAGGGCCGGGTGGTGCTGCGTGCCTCCGGCACCGAGCCGGTCATCCGGGTCATGGTGGAGGGCCGGGATGAGGCCGAGGTGCGAAGCTGTGCCGAGGATCTGGCCCAGGCGGTCCGGGCCGGGGTCCCGCGTAGGCCAGTGACCACACCATAAGCGCGTTGCGCGCCCCGAGAGGCGCCGATATGATCCGCGCGCCCAAAGATGGGGCGTACAGCGGGGCGGCAATGATGCGGCGCAAGCTCGTAGCCGGCAATTGGAAAATGCACGGTTCGCGCGCGGCAAACGGGCCGCTGGTTGAAGCGATCCTTGCCTCGCCGCACCTCGATCAGGTCACCTGCGTGATCTGCCCGCCCTTCGTCTACCTGGCGGAGATCGCGCGGCTGCTGCGCGATTCGGCGGTCCGGCTGGGGGCGCAGGATGTCTGCGCTGAAGCGCACGGGGCCTACACCGGCGAGGTGGCCGCGGCGATGCTGCACGATGTGGGCTGCCGGTACGTCATTGTCGGCCACTCGGAACGACGCAACATCTACGGCGAGGACGATGTGCTGGTCGCCCGCAAATTCGCCGCCGCGCTGGCGCACCAGCTGACGCCGATTCTGTGTCTCGGGGAGCTGCTGGCGGAACGCGAGGCCGGTCAGTGCCAGGCGGTGATCGGGCGGCAGCTGGAAGCGGTGGTGTCGCTGACCGGGATTGCCGCCTTCGCCGGCGCGGTGGTCGCCTATGAGCCGGTCTGGGCCATCGGCACCGGCCGCACGGCATCCCCGGAGCAGGCCCAGGAAGTGCACCGGTTCATCCGGGAGCGGCTGGCGCAGCAGGATGCTAAAATCGCGGACCGCTTGCCGATCCTCTACGGCGGCAGCGTCAAGACGGGCAATGCGCGGGAGCTGTTTGCGCAGGCCGATGTCGATGGCGGATTGATCGGCGGGGCTTCGCTCAAAGCCGAGGAATTCTTGAGTATCGTGGCCGCTGCGCGCGGCTGACACTGGGACGGACATGTTGCATTCGATATTGCTGATCATTCATTTCATCTGCGCCTTCTCGATCGTGGGCCTGGTGCTGCTTCAGCGCGGCAAGGGCGCGGAGGCGGGCGCGGGCTTCGGTGCCGGAGCGTCGGGCACGGTATTCGGCGCGCGCGGCGCCAGCACCGCGCTGTCGCGTGCCACCGGCATCCTGGCCGGCATCTTCATGGTGACGAGTCTGTCGCTGACCTATGTGGGCTCGCACAAGGCCGCGGCCTCATCGGGCACTATTCTCGAGCAGCTGCAAAACCAGCCCGCGCCGGCGAATTCGCCCACCAGCGTGCCGGTACTGCCGGGAGCGCCGACAGGTTCCGAGATACCGTCGACGACTCCGTCGACGACGCCTGGCGATGCGGCGAGCGCGCCCGCGGCACCGGCGAGCGGCACGCCGCCCGCCAAGAAATAGCGCTGCGAAATAACGCAGCAAGATCAAGCCGACGTGGTGGAACTGGTAGACACACTAGCTTGAGGGGCTAGCGCCGCGAGGTGTGCGAGTTCGAATCTCGCCGTCGGCACCAATTTAATGTAACTGCCTGTTACAATGCGCAGATAACGGGGCGAAGCAATGGTCGCGTGAGCGAAGCATGCCGCCCCTTTTACATACCGGTGCGGGCATGCTGACAAACTACCTGCCGATACTGATCTTTCTGGCGATTGCAGCCGCACTGTCCGGCGTACTGCTCGGACTGGGCAAGGTGCTGGGCCGGCTCGGTGTCCGCCATCGCGGTGATGCCGAGAAGCTCTCCGCCTACGAGTGCGGCTTCGAGCCCTTCGAGGACTCGCGCGTCAGATTCGATGTGCGCTACTACCTGGTGGCGATCCTGTTCATCATTTTCGATCTGGAAATCGCCTTCCTGTTTCCGTGGGCCGTGTGGATCGGGCGGGTCGGCGCGCAGGGCCTGCTGGGCATGGGCATTTTCCTGCTGATTCTCGTCATCGGCTTTGCCTACGAGTGGAAGAAAGGAGCGCTGGAGTGGGATTAGAGGCTCTCGACACCGAAGGTTTTGCACAGCGCGGCTTTCTGACCACGCGCGTGGATGACCTGGTGAGCTGGGCGCGCACCGGTTCGCTCTGGCCCATGACCTTCGGCCTGGCCTGTTGTGCCGTGGAGATGATGCATGCCGGCGCGGCCCGCTACGACCTGGACCGCTTCGGCGTGGTGTTTCGCCCGAGCCCCCGCCAGTCGGATGTCATGATCGTGGCCGGCACGCTGGTCAATAAAATGGCGCCGGCTCTGCGCAAGGTGTACGACCAGATGCCCGAGCCGCGCTGGGTGATCTCCATGGGATCCTGCGCCAACGGCGGCGGCTACTACCACTATTCGTACGCCGTGGTCCGGGGCTGCGATCGCATCGTGCCGGTCGACATCTACGTGCCGGGCTGCCCGCCCACGGCCGAGGCATTGCTCTACGGCATCATCCAGCTGCAGCGCAAGATCGAGCGGCGCGCGGCCGCGGCGGCCTGATCGGTCCGAAGGACAGTCACGGTGCCCGCATACATCGATGAGCTGGCCGCGCGGATCGAACGCGCGCTCGGCAGCCGTGCGCACCGCTACACCGCACTGGCCGATGAAGTCGCGATCGAAGTGGCAGCCGCGGATCTGCTCGAGGTCGCACGCACGCTGCGCGATGATCCGGAGCTTCGCTTCGAGATGCTCATGGACCTCGCCGGCGTGGATTACCTGGACTTCGGCCGTGCCGAATGGCGCACGGTGGGAGCCACCGCCTCGGGGTTCAGCCGCGGCGTGAATCGCGCGGCACCGCACACCCTGGCCGGCGACAAGCGCTTCGCGGTGGTCTCGCAGCTGCTGTCGATTGCGCACAATCGCCGCGTTCGTTTAAGAGTCTGGTGCGATGAGATCGAGGATCCGGTGATCGATTCGCTGACCGGCATCTGGGCCAGCGCCGACTGGTTCGAACGCGAGGCGTTCGATCTGTTCGGCATCCTCTTCAAGGGGCACCCGGATCTGCGCCGGATACTGACCGACTACGGCTTCATCGGTCACCCGTTCCGCAAGGACTTCCCGCTGATCGGCAATGTCGAGGTGCACTACGACCCGCAGCTCAAGCGCGTGGTCTACGCACCGGTCAGCATCGAACCACGCACCCTGGTGCCGCGCGTGATCCGGCACGACAACCGCTACGATCCGGCGCTGCACGATATCAAGCGCCCGGTCGACGATCCGCGCGAGTGATGGTGCAAATCTGATGGCAGAGATACGCAACCTCACGCTCAATTTTGGTCCGCAGCATCCCGCGGCCCACGGGGTGCTGCGCCTGGTGCTCGAGATGGACGGCGAGGTGATCCAGAAGGCCGACCCGCACATCGGCCTGCTGCACCGGGGCACCGAGAAGCTCGCCGAGTCCAAGCCCTTCAATCAATCCATCGGCTACATGGACCGCCTCGACTATGTGTCGATGATGTGCAATGAGCATGCGTACGTCGCGGCCATCGAGCGGCTGCTGGGCATCAAGCCGCCCGAACGCGCGCAGTACATCCGCGTGATGTTCGATGAGATCACGCGCGTGCTCAATCATCTGATGTGGCTGGGCGCGCATGGCCTGGACATCGGCGCCATGACGATCTTCCTGTTCTGCTTTCGCGAGCGCGAGGATCTCATGGACTGCTACGAGGCGGTCTCGGGCACGCGCATGCACGCGACCTACTACCGCCCGGGCGGCGTGTACCGCGACCTGCCGGAAGCGATGCCGAAATATTTCGCTTCGCGCTGGCGCACGCAGAAGGAAGTCGACCGCCTGAATCAGGCCCGCGCGGGCTCACTGCTGGATTTCATCGAAGCCTTCACGCGCAAGTTTCCCGCCTGCGTCGATGAATACGAAACGCTGCTGACCGACAACCGCATCTGGAAGCAGCGCACGGTCAATATCGGCGTGGTCACGCCCGAGCGCGCGATGCAGCTGGGGTTTTCAGGACCGATGCTGCGCGGCTCGGGCATCGAATGGGACCTGCGCAAGAAGCAGCCCTATGAGGTCTACGGCAAACTCGATTTCGATATCCCGGTGGGCGTCAACGGCGATTGCTACGACCGCTACCTGGTGCGGGTAGAGGAGATGCGCCAGTCCAATCGCATCATCAAGCAGTGCGTGGACTGGCTGCGCGCCAACCCGGGGCCGGTCATGGTCGATGATCGCAAGGTTCGTGCGCCGAGCCGCGAGCACATGAAGGAAGACATGGAGTCGCTGATCCATCACTTCAAATTCATGACCGAGGGTTACTGCGTGCCGGAAGGGGAGACCTACGCGGCCGTCGAGGCGCCCAAGGGCGAGTTCGGCGTTTTCCTGGTGTCCGACGGCGCCAACAAGCCCTATCGGCTCAAGTGCCGCGCGCCGGGCTTTCCGCACCTGGCCTCGCTCGGGGAGATGGTGCAGGGACACATGCTGGCCGACGTGGTGGCGGTCATCGGCACACAGGACATCGTCTTCGGGGAGATCGATCGCTGATGAGCACCGAGTCGGGCAAGACGGGTTTGCTGTCCGAGCATACGCGCGCGGAGATCGACCACTGGGTGGCGAAGTTTCCGCCTGGCCGGCAGCGCTCGGCCGTCATTTCGGCACTGCGCGCCGCGCAGGAGCAGAACCAGGGCTACCTGACGCCCGATCTGATGGACGCGATCGCGGAATACCTGCAGATGCCGCCCATCCAGGTATACGAGGTGGCCAGCTTCTACTCGATGTTCGAGACCCATCCCTGCGGCCGGCATCACGTCAGCGTCTGCACCAATATCTCCTGCATGCTGCGTGGGGGCGAGGACATCGCCGCCTACGTGGAACAGAAACTCGGCATCCGTACCGGCGAGAGCACGCCCGACGGGCGCATCTTTCTCAAGCGCGAGGAGGAGTGCCTGGCCGCCTGCACGGGCGCGCCGATGATGATGGTCGATCATGTCTATCACGAGTACCTGACCACCGATAGAGTCGATCAGATACTGGCGGAACTCAAATGAGCAGCTGGGACGATAAGCGCAACCTGACCTGCTTCGAGCCGCTCAAATACGAGCGCCCGTGGGAACTGGCCACCTATCAGCGCATCGGCGGCTACGAGGCCTGGAAGAAGATCCTGGCCGAGAAGACCCCGCGCGAGCAGATCATCGAGCAGGTGAAGGCTTCGGGCTTGCGCGGTCGCGGCGGCGCCGCCTTCCCGGTGGGCGTCAAGTGGAGCTTCATGCCGCGCAATGCCACGATGCAGAAGTACGCGGTCTGCAACTCCGATGAGAGCGAGCCCGGGACCTGCCACGACCGCGACATCCTGCGCTACAACCCGCACTCGCTGATCGAGGGACTGGCGATCGGCGGTTACTGCATGAATGCGACCGTCGGCTACAACTATATCCGCGGCGAGTTCCTGGCCGAGCCGGTGCCGCGATTCGAGGCCGCGCTCAAGGAAGCTTACGAAGCCGGACTGCTCGGCAAGAACATCCAGGGCTCGGGCATCGATTTCGATCTGTACACCTATGTCGGCGCAGGCGCCTACATCTGCGGCGAGGAGACGGCATTGCTCGATTCGCTCGAGGGCAAGACCGGCAAGCCGCGCTTCAAGCCGCCGTTTCCGGCCGCCTTCGGCCTCTACGGCATGCCGACCACCATCAACAACACCCAGAGCTATGCCTCGGTGCCCACCATCCTGCGGCGCGGGCCTGCGTGGTTTGCCGAGCTGGGACCGAAAAATTCCGGCGGCACGGCGATCTTCTCGGTGTCGGGCCATGTCAACAAGCCCGGCAATCACGAAGTGCCGCTGGGCATTCCTTTCGTCGACCTGCTGGAAATGTGCGGCGGGGTGCTCGAGGGCCGGCAGCTCAAGGCCGTGATACCGGGCGGCTCATCGGTGCCGGTGGTGCCGGCCGCGACCATGCTCAAGCTCAACATGGATTACGACTCGCTGCGGGCCGGCGGTTCGAGCATCGGCTCGGCCGCGGTCATCGTCATGGACGAGACCACCTGCATGGTGCGCGTGCTCGAACGGCTGTCGCGCTTCTATATGTCCGAGTCCTGCGGCCAGTGCACGCCCTGCCGCGAGGGCACGGGCTGGCTGAATCGCACGCTCAAGCGGATCCTGGCCGGGCAGGCGAAGATGGATGATCTGAACCTGCTGCTCGATGTGGCCAATCGCATCGAGGGTCACACGATCTGCGGACTCGGCGATGCGGCGGCGTGGCCCGTGCAGAGTTTCCTCAAACACTTCCGGCACGAGTTCGAGTACATGGTCGAGCACGGCGGACGCAGCATCGTCAATGCAGAGAGCGTTGCGGCATGAGCGAGGACACGGTCAACATCGAGGTCAACGGCGTGCCGATGAAGGCCCGCAAGAATGAACTGATCATGCGCGTGACCGATCGGGAGGGCGTTTATATCCCGCGGTTCTGCTATCACGAGAAACTCCCCATAGCGGCCAACTGCCGCATGTGCCTGGTGGAAGTCGAGAAGGCCCCCAAGCCGTTGCCGGCCTGCGCTACGCCTGTGGCCGAGGGCATGAAGATCTTCACGCATTCGGTCAAGGCCATCGGCGCGCAGCGCGCCACCATGGAATTCCTGCTGATCAACCATCCGCTGGACTGCCCGATCTGCGATCAGGGCGGGGAGTGCGAACTGCAGGACCTGGCGCTGGGCTTCGGTCGCGATATCTCGCGCTTCGTAGAACGCAAGCGCGTGGTCAAGGACAAGAACTTAGGCCCGCTGGTCTCGACCGACATGACGCGCTGCATCCACTGCACGCGCTGCGTGCGCTTTGGCCAGGACATCGCCGGCATCCAGGAAATGGGCGCCACGGGTCGCGGCGAGCACATGGAGATCGGCACCTACATCGAGCACAGCGTCGATCATGAACTCTCGGGCAACATCATCGACCTGTGCCCGGTCGGCGCGCTCAACAGCAAGCCCTTCCGTTATCGCGGCCGCGGCTGGGAGATGACGCAGTATCCAATGGTCTCGCCGCACGACGGCATGGGCACCCAGCTCTTCGGGCACGTGCTGCGCGGGCGGCTGATGCGCGTGGTGCCGCGCGACTGCGAGGAGATCAACGAGACCTGGATCGCCGATCGCGACCGCTTCAGCTACGAGGGCATCTACAGTGATGACCGGCTGCTGCAGCCGCAGGTGCGTGCCGCCGACGGCAGCTGGCGCGAGGCGAGCTGGGACGAGGCGCTGGAGAAGGCGGCAGGGCTGCTCAAGACCGCCGCGGGCAGCGAGGAGGGCGTGGGCCTGCTGGCGCACCCGTCGAGCACGCTGGAGGAACTCTATCTGGTGTCGCGCCTGGCCGACGGGCTCGGCAGCGCGCACCTGGATCATCGACTGCGCCGGCGCGATTTTCGTGACCAGGCCGCCGATGCCGCGGTACCCGCGCTGGGATTGCCGATTGCCGCCGTCGATGAACTTGACGGCCTGCTCATCATTGGCTCGAACCTGCGGCAGGAGTTACCGATCCTGGCGCACCGCGTGCGCAAGGCGGCGCTGCGCGGTGCCAAGATCAGTTTCATCAACCCGGCGCTGTCCAAATATCTCTTTCCCGTCACGCGATACCTGGTCGCGCGGGCCGATGGCGATGTGGCCGCGCTGGCGGCGGTGTTGCGCGCGGCACTCGGCGATGCCGCCGCACCGGCCGGCGTCGGCTCGCTGCTCGAGGGCATCACAGCGGATGAGAACCATCGCGCCATCGCCGATTCGCTCAAGGCCGGTACGCGGCGCGCGATCTGGCTCGGGGCCCTGAGCCTGCGCAGCGCCCGCTACAGTGAGCTGCGCGCGCTGGCGCGTGCCCTGAGTGTGGCCACGGGCGCGGTGTTCGGTGAACTGGCGGAAGGAGGTAACGCCGCCGGCGCGCATCTGGCAGGCGTCCTGCCGCATCGCGGCGTGGGCGGTGTGCCACGCGCCACGCCGGGCACCGATGCGCGTGCCCTGCTCGCCGGCGGGCTGGCAGGTTATCTCTTGCTCAATTGCGAACCCTGGGCCGATGCCGCGCAGGCCGGCGCACTCGAGGCGCTGGCCAAATCACGGGTCGTCGCCGTGACGCCCTATGCGAGCGCGTCGATGAAGCGCGTGGCGCAGGTGCTGCTGCCGGCCGGCAGCTTTGCCGAAACCTCGGGTACCTATGTGAACCTCGAGGGCCGCTGGCAGAGCTATGCGGGCGTCGCGCGACCCCTGGGTGCCGCGCGCCCGGCGTGGAAGATCCTGCGCGTGCTGGGCAACCTCATGCATCTGGCCGACTTCGACTACGATTCCTCCGAGCAGGTGCGCGACGCGCTCAAGGCGCGCATCGCTACCGTGACTCCCGGTGGCGCAGCGTCGATTGCGGCCGCAGCCAGTGCGGGCGCCTCCTGGGCGCGGCAGGGCCTGTCCTCCGATCCCACCTTTGATGTCGGCATGTACGAGATCGATCCGGTGCTGCGCCGTGCGGGCGCCCTGCATCGCACGGTGGAAGGTCGTGGTGCGCCGGCCGTCTACGCGAGTGCTGCCCCGTGAAGGAGGCGATTGCAGCCTGGCTGGCGCTGCCGCCTTACGTGCATTCGACCGTATTCACGGTGATTCTGACCGTGGTGCTGATCCTGTCGGTGGCGTACCTCACGCTGTGGGAGCGCAAGCTCATCGGCTGGATGCAGATGCGCATCGGCCCCAACCGCGTGAAGATCTTCGGCTTCGCCGGCGGCATGGGGCAGCCCTTTGCCGATGTCATCAAGCTGCTGATCAAAGAAGTGGTGGTGCCGACGCGCGCGAACAAGCTGCTGTTCACGCTGGCGCCGGCCATCACGCTGATTCCGGCTTTCGCCACCTGGGCCGTGGTGCCGATTGCACCCAATTATGCGATCGCCAATGTCGATGCCGGGATGCTCTATTACCTGTCGCTGACGTCCATGGGCGTCTACGGCGTGATCCTTGCCGGCTGGGCTTCCAACTCGAAGTACGCCTTTCTCGGCGCCATGCGCTCGGCCGCGCAGATGGTGGCCTATGAGATCGCCATGGGCTTCGCCCTGGTGGGCGTGCTGATGGCTTCCGGGAGCCTGAACCTCGGCACCATCGTCGCGCGCCAGCACGGCGGGCTAGGCGCCTGGAACTGGTTCTGGCTGTTTCCGCTGTTCATGGTGTATTTCATCTCCGGCATCGCCGAGACCAATCGCGCGCCCTTCGATGTGGCCGAGGGGGAGTCCGAGATCGTCGCCGGCTTCCACGTGGAGTATTCCGGCATCGCCTTCGCGCTGTTCTTCCTGGCCGAATACGCCAACATGATCTTGATCTCGGCACTGACCAGCGTGTTCTTCTTCGGCGGCTGGATCAGCCCGGTCGAGGGCATGCCCTGGCTGGGCGGCAACACGCTGCTGGGGTTGCCGGGTACGCATTGGCTGGTGCTCAAGATATTCGCTCTGCTGTGTGTATTCCTCTGGCTGCGCGCGACCTTCCCGCGCTATCGCTACGATCAGATCATGCGCCTCGGGTGGAAGATCCTGATCCCCATCACGCTGGTCTGGATCGTCGTCGAGGCGGCCATGCTCAGTTATCACGTCGGCCCCTGGAGAACCCCATGGCCATGAGCAATCCCATCAAGACCTTCCTGCTCACCGAGCTGCTGCAGGGGCTGTCGGTGACGGCGCGCTCGCTGTTCCGGCGCAAGGTTACGGTGCAGTACCCGGAAGAGAAGACGCCGCAGTCGGTGCGCTTCCGCGGATTGCATGCGCTGCGCCGCTATCCGAACGGCGAGGAGCGCTGCATTGCCTGCAAGCTGTGCGAGGCCGTTTGCCCGGCACTGGCGATCACCATCGACTCGGATGTGGCCGCCGACGGCACGCGCCGCACCACGCGCTACGACATCGATCTCTTCAAGTGCATCTACTGCGGCTTCTGCGAAGAGGCCTGCCCGGTGGATGCCATCGTCGAGACACGGATCCATGAGTACCACATGGAGCACCGCGGGGAGAACATCATGAGCAAGGACAAGCTGCTCGCGGTAGGCGAGCGTTACGAGGCCATGATCAGCGCGGACAAGAGCGCGGATGCGCGCTATCGCTAACCGGGCTGATCGGGCTAACAGGGGTTCATCGTGCTGCCGCTGATTCTGTTCTACGTGTTCGCGACCGTGCTGGTCGCCGCCGCGCTGGGCGTGATCATCACGCGCAACCCGGTGTTCGCAGCCTTGAGCCTGGTGCTGTGCTTCGTCACCAGCGCCGTGCTGTGGCTGCTGATCGAGGCGGAGTTCCTGGCCATCGTGCTGGTGCTGGTCTACGTCGGGGCGGTCATGGTGCTGTTCCTGTTCGTCATCATGATGCTCGACATCAATCTCGAGGAGCTGCGCAGCGGCTTCGTGCGCTATGCCTGGTTTGGCTGGATCATGGCCGCGGTAGTGGTGGTCGAGGTCGCCGGCGTGGTGGTGACGCGCAGACTCGGCATCGATGTGACGAAAGGCGCCGCGCCGCTGCCGGCCAACTACAGCAATACCTTCGCGCTCGGCGAGGCGCTCTACACGCGCTACGTCTATGCGCTCGAAATCGCGGCCATGGTGCTGCTGGTGGCCATGGTGGCCGCCATCACGCTGACCCTGAGGCACCGCGTGGGACTGAAGGCGCAGGACATCAACAAGCAGGTGGCCGCGCGCGCCAGCGAGCGCGTGCGCATCGTCAAGATGGACTCGGAGACGCGCCTATGATCACGCTCGGGCACATGCTGACGCTGTCGGCCATCCTGTTCGCGCTGTCGGTGGCGGGCATCTTCATCAACCGCAAGAACGTGCTGCTGCTGCTGATGTGCATCGAGCTGCTGCTGCTGGCGGCCAACTTCAACTTCGTGGCTTTTTCGCGCTACCTCGGCCAGCTCGATGGACAGATCTTCGTGTTCTTCGTGCTGACGGTGGCCGCGGCCGAGTCGGCCATTGGGCTCGCGATCCTGGTGGTGCTGTTCCGCGAACGCCGCAGCATCAACGTCGAAGAGCTCGACAGTCTCAAGGGCTGATATGAACCCGACGCTGCTGCTCGCTATCCCGATGCTGCCGCTGATTGCGGCCTTGCTCGCCGGCCTTGCCGGCAAGCGGATCGGCCGCGCGGGGGCGGCGGCCGTGACGATCACGGCGGTGGGCGTGTCCTGCCTGCTGTCGATGTACGTGCTCAAGCAGCTGCTCGTGGACCAGGTGCCGGACTACCAGGGCACGGTCTACACCTGGCTGCTCAGCGACAACGTGCGCATGCAGGTGGGCTTCCTGGTCGATCACCTCTCCGCGCTCATGATGGTGGTCGTGACCTTCGTGTCCTTCTGCGTGCACGTCTACACCGTCGGCTACATGAGCGATGATCCGGGCTACCAGCGCTTCTTCGCCTATATCAGCCTGTTTACCTTCTCCATGCTGATGCTGGTGATGTCGAACAACTTCATGCAGCTGTTCTTCGGCTGGGAAGCCGTGGGTGTGGTCTCCTACCTGCTGATCGGCTTCTGGTACACCCGCCCGAGCGCGATCTTCGCTAATCTGAAGGCTTTCCTGGTCAACCGCGTCGGCGACTTCGGCTTCGTGCTGGGCATCGCCGGGGTGCTGTATTACACCGGTTCGCTCGATTACAGCGAAGCCTTCAAGATGGCGCCCTTCATCGGCGCCAAGACGATGGTGGTATTCCCAGGGCATCCCTGGTCGGCGATGACGCTGATCTGCATCTGTCTTTTCATCGGCGCCATGGGCAAGTCGGCGCAGGTGCCGCTGCATGTGTGGTTACCCGATTCGATGGAAGGCCCCACGCCCATCTCGGCGCTGATCCACGCGGCTACCATGGTGACGGCCGGTATCTTCATGGTGGCGCGCATGTCGCCGCTGTTCGAGTATTCCGATGCGGCGCTGTCCTTCGTGCTGATCATCGGCGCCACCACCGCGCTCTTCATGGGCTTCCTCGGCATCGTCAATAACGATATCAAGCGCGTGATCGCCTATTCGACCCTCTCGCAGCTCGGTTACATGACCGTGGCGCTCGGCGTGTCGGCCTACAGCGTGGCGATGTTTCATCTGATGACGCATGCGTTCTTCAAGGCGCTGCTGTTCCTGGCGGCGGGCGCGGTGATCATCGCCATGCACCACGAGCAGGACATGCGCAAGATGGGCGGCCTGCGCAAGCGCATGCCGGTGACCTATTGGACCTCGCTGATCGGTGCGCTGGCCCTGATCGGCACGCCGTTCTTCTCCGGCTTCTATTCCAAGGACACGCTCATCGACGCCGTGGCCGATTCGCATCGCTTCGGCGCCGGCTACGCCTACTGGTGCGTGCTGCTGGGGGTGTTCGTCACAGCGCTCTACACCTTCCGCATGATCTTCCTGACCTTTCACGGGCCGGAGCGGCTGGATCATCACGCGCAGGAGCATTTCCACGACGTCGGCTGGAACATGAAAGGGCCGCTGGTGGCGCTGGCGATTCCATCGCTCGTCATCGGCTTCCTGACCGAGCAGAGCGTGCTGTTCGGCGGCTACTTCAGCGATTCGATCCGCGTGCTCGAGAGCGATGATGTCGTGGCAGAGGTAGCCCGCGAGTGGCACGGCCCGGTGGAATTTGCGCTGCACAGTTTTCTGGGATTCGCGCCCTGGCTTGCCGCCGCCGGCGTGCTGACGGCCTGGTACTTCGTGCTGTACAAGCCCGCGGCCGGCGATGCGGTGCGGGTGCGCTTCGCCGTGATCAACCGGGTGCTCGACAACAAGTACTACTTCGACTGGTTCAATGAAAACGTCATCGCGCGCCTGACGCGCGGCATTGGTCTGGTGCTGTGGCGGGTCGGGGACCAGGCCATCATCGATGGCGGCATGGTCAATGGTTCGGCGGGGCTGGTCGGCTGGCTCGCCGGTGTGACGCGGCAGCTGCAGAGCGGCTTTCTCTACAGTTATGCGTTCTGGATGATCATCGGCCTGGCAGCCTTGCTGGGCTGGTTCCTGTGGCGGATTTAGGCGTTAGCGTGCTGCACATCGGTTTGCTGTCGATCGTCATCTGGCTGCCCATCGCGGGCGGTGTCGTGGCCTTGAGCCTAGGGGATGCGCGCGCGCAGGCAGCGCGCTGGGTATCGCTGATCACATCCCTGCTGACGCTGCTGGTATGCGTGCCGCTCTACACGCAATTCGTCAACGGCACGCCGAACTTCCAGTTCACCGAGCGCATGCCCTGGATCCCGGCACTGCACGCGCAGTACTTCTTAGGCGTAGATGGCATCTCGCTGCCGCTGATCCTGCTGACCGCCTTCATGACCGTGCCGGTCATCATCGCCGGCTGGTCGGTGGTGGAGAAGCGCCCGGCGCAGTACTACGCGGCCTTCCTGATCATGGAAGGGCTGATGATCGGGGTGTTCTCGGCGCTCGACTCGCTGCTGTTCTATTTTTTCTGGGAAGCCATGCTGATCCCGATGTTCGTCATCATCGGGGTCTGGGGCGGCCCGCGGCGCGTGTACGCGACGCTGAAGTTTTTCCTGTACACATTTCTGGGATCGGTGCTGATGCTGGTGGCGCTGATCTACCTGTACCTCAAGGGTGGCAGCTACACCATCGCCAGCATGCAGGCGCTGCCGCTGTCGCTGGCAGAGCAGCAATGGATCTTCTTCGCCTTCCTGCTGGCGTTTGCGGTCAAGGTGCCGATGTGGCCGGTGCACACCTGGCTGCCCGATGCGCACGTGGAGGCCCCCACCGGCGGCTCGGTGATCCTGGCGGCCATCATGCTGAAGATGGGCGGCTACGGCCTGCTGCGTTTCAGCCTGCCGATCACACCCGATGCCAGCCATCAGTTCGACGGCCTCATGGTGGCGCTGTCGCTGATCGCGATCGTCTATATCGCCTATGTCGCCATCGTGCAGCAGGACATGAAGAAGCTGGTGGCCTATTCCTCGATCGCGCACATGGGCTTCGTGACCCTGGGCGCATTCCTGGTGTTCTTCATACTGGCCGCCACCGGCTCGACGCGCGGCGCCATCAACGGCCTTGACGGGGCCATGGTACAGATGATCTCGCACGGCCTGATCTCGGGCGCGATGTTCCTCTGCATCGGTGTGCTCTACGACCGCATGCACACGCGCGAAATCAGCGCCTATGGGGGCGTGCTGAACGTCATGCCCAAGTTCGGCGCGCTGATGGTGCTGTTCGCGCTGGCCAATTCCGGCGTGCCAGGCACTTCCGGGTTCATCGGCGAGTTCCTCGTGATCCTGGCCAGCTTCAAGGCCAGCTTCTGGTTCGCGCTGACCGCGGGCACCATCCTCGTGCTCGGCGCCACCTACAATCTGTGGCTCATCAAGCGCGTGATCTTCGGCCCGATAGCCAATGACAAGGTGGCCGCACTGCAGGACCTCAATCCGCGCGAATTCCTGGTCCTGGGTGTATTGGCATTCGCGGTCATCCTGCTCGGCATCTGGCCGGCACCGCTGCTGAACATGATGGAAGCCTCGACGCAGCACCTGCTGCAGCAGCTGCTGACCAGCAAGATCGGGGTGGCACCATGAACTTAGCAGGGCTGCTGGATCCCACCGCCATCAGCTGGCCGGCCATTCCGGAGATCTGGCTGGGGGCATCGGCCTGCGTGATCCTGCTGGTGGATGCCTATGCCGGGCACCGCCGCCGCGGCGTAACGGCCGCGATCACGATGATGAGCCTGCTCGTCGGCGCGGTGCTCATGAGTCTGTTCGGTATGGTGCTCACTCGCACCGTGATGTTCCACGGATTGTTCGTGGCCGATGGGCTCAGCACCTTCCTGAAGCTGGCCGGCTTCGTCACCATGGCCACTGCGATCTTTTATTCCCAGGAATACCTCGAGCAGCGCGTCATGGTGGGCGGGGAGTACTACGTCCTGTGCCTGACGGGCCTGCTGGGCGTGTTCGTGCTGATTTCGGCCAACAGCATGCTGACTATTTATTTGGGGATAGAGCTGTTGTCGCTGTCCCTCTACGCGCTGGTAGCCTTCGATCGCGATTCAGGCATCGCGGCCGAGGCGGCTATAAAGTACTTCGTGCTCGGCGCCATTGCCTCCGGAGCGCTGCTGTACGGCATGTCCATTCTCTACGGCCTCACTGGCACGCTCGATCTGGACGCGTTGAGCTCCGTGGTGCGTCAGGCTCCGAACGAGGGCGTCATCGTCGCGATCGCCTTTATCGTCGCGGCCATTGCCTTCAAGTTCGGCGCGGTGCCGTTCCACATGTGGGTGCCCGATGTTTACCAGGGGGCGCCGACCAGCGTGACGATGTTCATCGCCACGGTCTCGAATCTGGGCTCGTTCGCGCTGATCGCGCGGCTGCTCTCGCATGGCCTGGCGGGCATGCCCGCCATCTGGACGCAGATGGTCATGGCCGTGGCGGTGCTCTCGCTGCTGTTCGGCAACCTGATCGCCATAGCCCAGACCAACCTCAAGCGCATGCTGGCGTATTCGGCCATCGCCAATGCCGGCTTCGTGCTGCTGGGTTTCTCGACAGGGGAGGCGGTCGGCTATCAGGCCTCGCTCAATTTCACGATCGCCTATGTGCTGACGACGCTGGCCGCCTTCGGCCTGATCCTGGTGCTCAGTCGCAGCGGCTTCGAGCACGACGAGATCGCGGACTTCAAGGGCCTGTCCACGCGCGACCCGCTGCTGGCTGCGCTGA
Source organism: uncultured Gammaproteobacteria bacterium (assembly GCA_963819195.1). GTDB lineage: Bacteria > Pseudomonadota > Gammaproteobacteria > Steroidobacterales > Steroidobacteraceae > FEN-1191. The sequence continues at coordinate 833,859 of CAWFVL010000011.1, read as the reverse complement.
TGCTGGTGATCATGTTCTCGACCGCCGGCGTCCCGCCCTTCGTCGGATTCTGGGCCAAGCTCTGGATCATCCAGGCGCTGCTGATCAGCCACCACGTCTGGCTGGCCACCTTCGCCGTGCTGATCTCGGTCATCGGCGCGTTCTACTACCTGCGGGTGGTCTGGTACATGTACTTCGAGGCGCCCGTGGATCAGACACAGCCTCTACAAAAGCCGCGTATGCGATTGATTCTGCTGATCAATACGCTTGCTGTCGCGGCTCTGGGGTTGTTGCCGAATTCGCTGCTGGAGATCTGCCAGCGGCTGTTTCCCTGAAACATCTTCGCGGGGCTATACGCGCTCCGGCGCTGGTGTAGAATGCGCGACCCAACCGGTGCGGGGTGGAGCAGTCTGGCAGCTCGTCGGGCTCATAACCCGAAGGTCGCAGGTTCAAATCCTGCCCCCGCTACCAATTCAATCAAGCGCTTATAGCTGCCCTTTGGCGCACTTTCCGACCATCGGGTTTTTCGCCCGAGGCTCGCTCCGATTCCATCCACGTTGCTGACAGAGCAAAGCGGAATTTATCGGCAGCGCCAAGCTCCACCACGACACTGTTGTTCGGGACACCAATCGCGCGGCACCGGCAAGCCCCGCGTGGTTGTAGGGCGTAAAACGACACGAGCCCGACAGGTTGAGCAAGCGAGCAAGCGGTTTACCGCCCAAGCGGGATGACTCAGTTTGACCCGAAACGGCCAGCGGCGAGCGTCGGCTTTCGGCTGCCTAACTGCCATTTCTAGGCCGGCCGTGATTGCACTTCCAGCAGACGCCAAACGATGCTGGATTCGGCTGATTGCAGTTCAGACAGGTCCACTCGGGAATTTGATCCTCTGCCGTATTGGGATCGGGCACAAACACTTTGTCGCGGTCGTCCTTGTTTTCACGGTACGCGTATTCCCTCGTGCTAGGCGTCACTTCGCGAAGCTTCAGCCCCGCCGGCGGGACACTGAGCTCAATCAACCTGAGTCTCCACCATCGTATTGACAGCGCTAAGACGAATAGACACAAGCCTAAGAGGCCCAAGCTCGTGCGCGACCACCAACCCGTCTCTTTCCCTAGCAGCATGAGTGTGAGCACGATGCCAAAAACGACCCAGAAGACCGAAAGGCCTGGCCGCTGGCGAGCGGCCAGGACCACCTTGCAGTTAGGGCATCTGATGCCGCAGCTGGGCGGCGCGAGTTTCGACCACCCCGAAAAACCTACTGCTAGATCAAGGTCGATCCGTTGGCGGCAGTTCGGGCAGGTTCGCGAATAATGCATGGGCGTTTCGTGGACGTTTCACATGGTCCGCCTACCGCGGTCCCCGATCAACTATTCGAGCGGCGGAGACTGACCCTAATCGGTCGCGGAGGAATGTCCGCTGCTCGGCAGCTTAACCTCGCAGTACCTCATCCTCCTCAGGCTACCTTCCACAATCAGGCTGCCATTGGAAACAAGGTGAGCTGCGCGCCGAGCATAGAATACGTCTGAGAGACCCGGGATTTCCGCTTCGCAATCGGACATCGTAAGAGCCACTACCATTGCGAGCTTTCTCCATTCTGTACGAGCATTAGAGATCAGGGCGGCATCGATACGTGCAATCTCCGCCTTCGTGAGCAAATCAGCACGAGCCTCCTGCTCTGGCGAAATGTAGTCGTCGTCCAAATCGGTCGACTTCGCTCGTCCGGTAAGGGCCAAGAGTCGCGCCATGATAGCGACACCTAGACCTTCGTATTCCTTAGCCTCCAGCTGCATTCCGTTGACTGCTGCCGCGTCCAAATCCTTGTGGGTGTAGAAGACATCGAAGGACCACTGGTTCTCGCGCCGCGTCGAGGTGGATCTTACGTCGTCCAGTGTGACGCGACACTTGCCCCCGGCGATGTCCCGAAGGGTAACTACCACCCCGACGTTGTCTCGCACACCATCATCGCCAGTCATAGACATCGCTCCACTTGGTCGGCCGGGAAAACAAAGGGGAGCTTATCGCGCCCCACGACTGTCTGCTTTCGGGCGGTCACTTTGTGAGACTGAGCGCCCGCTTCTGGCCGATACCGGCGCTTGCTGCCTTCCGCATGCCGGCCGTTCACCGTCGGGTCAATGCCGACTAGGAACCGCCAGATTCATGCGTTATCGCTTCGGGTACCAGCGCGCGCCAGGTAGCCCTTTGAAATCCGAATCCTGAGTCCAAAGCGTCGCGCGATGTCGATGTGCCGTCGCCAGCATCACGCTGTCGGCCATGGCAATGGCATGCTGGATCGACAGCCGCGCCGCCTCGAGCGCAGTCGCGCGATCCAGATCCACAACTCTCCCTTGCTCCATGACCGCAATAGCTCGCAGCGCGTCGTCTTCATCCCTCTGCTGGCTGACTCGCTTGAACACTTCGAACAACGCGAGAGTCGGTACGATCAATGATCGCGTGGCCTCGATCGGCTTTGCGAATATCGCGGCATTTGGTCCGTCGGCCAAATACTCGAGCCATGCAGAGGAGTCGACTACGTTCATACACGGTCGGCATCACGAGGTACGCTGGTGTCGATGCCCTGCAGCGATCCTCGCGCAGCTTTGGTTGGCCGCACCGGCACGAGTTCGATACGCCCCCGATACTCGATGGCATGGAGTTTCTCGCCAGGCTTGATACCGAGCGCCTCTCGAATCTTCGATGGAATGACGATCTGGTACTTTGACGATACAGTTATGGTACTCATACGAATCTCCGATCGATCACGCTTTCGTAAAGTGCCAAGCTTACCATGACGTGCTTTGCGCGGTCGCCCCGGGGGCGCCGATCCGTCGGTTAGGGCTATACGATTGACTGCGGGGTGTAGAAGCGCGATGCCTGCCCCCACGGCTGTGTCCAATGTGTGCCGAAGCCAGATTGGGTGTGACGTAATTGTGCCGGGGTGTCGCGGGTTTCGGAGAAGGCAAGCGCTACAAGTGTTTGATTTAAAAGACCCTTAATATCCCGACAACTGCCTCATAACCCGAAGGTCGCAGGTTCAAATCCTGCCCCCGCTACCATCTTTATAACGGCGGCCTTGAAGTTGTCCTTCCCTTGAGCGCGACAAATGCGCTTGTATATATTCAGCGCCGCTGAACAGTTGCCGGTTTTTGCCGCCTGCAATTCGCATTGGTAGTGAGGTCCATAGCTGCCAGCTTGGCGCTTGGGCATCGGAAAAGCATCGGGGAGTTTCCGGGCGAAACTCGGCAAAACCTGCTGAAGGTTGCCATGACAGTGGCCGGCTAGACTCCAAACCCGTCTGCTACTCAAATGCGGGGGGACGTCGCTGCGGCTCTAATGATCACATCGGACAAAGCGCCCAGTTCCTGGGTAGCCGTGCTCTTTTTTTCTAAGGTCACGAAAGTCTCCTAAGTGCGTATGTAATGCATGCAACGCATTGCCTTCAGAGTTGCGACCAACCCCCGTCGACCGGAAATTCGGCGCCGGTCGTGAAGGTCGCATCGAACCCGAGGAAGAGGACCGCCTTCGCGATTTCCTCCGACTTCCCAAAGCGCTTCATCGGGATCATGCCGATCGTCTTCTCCCTAACCTGAGCGACCACGTCTTTATCGGGAAACACTTTGCCGAGGATCGGCGTGTCGATGGGACCGGGCGTCACCGCGTTGACGCGAATTTCGCGAGGAAGCAACTCGACGGCGAGCGTCCGAGCGAGTGATCGCAACGCGGCCTTGGCGGCTCCGTATGTGGCTTGTCCTGGCAGTCCCTTGACGTTGGCGACGGAGGTCGTGAGAACGACAGCGCCTCCCTGGTTTATTAGCGGCGCGAGCTTCTGTACCGCGAAAAACGGTCCCTTGGCGTTCAGCTTGAACATCTCGTCGTAGATGGCCTCGGTCACGCTCCCGAGAGGCGTCGGAATACTGAACCCGGCGCTGACGGAGAGCAGATCGAAGGTGCCGAACTCGGCCTTCACCTGAGAGGCGAGGGCGTCGATGTCCTTCAACGACCGCGCGTCGCTTGAGACCACTATGGCGTGCTTGCCAATCTCGTTCTGCGCCGATTCCAGGCCGGCCTTCGAGAGACCCGTCACCAGTACGCGCGCTCCTCCATCGAGCAGCATCTTCGCCGTCGCGAGCCCCATGCCGCTCGTGCCGCCGATAATTACTGCCTTTTTGCCTTGGTATCGTTCCATATGTGTCTCCTCGCGATGTTAGGGTTGCTTTGCTAATTTAGAACTGATTGGTACGAGATTAGGCACGATGACCGTGGTCAAGGATGTTTTGAACTATTTATTTCACAATTCGGTAAGACCCCACGAAAATCGACGCCAGAGACATTGACGACGGCCTGCCACGCAGCTTCCTGGTTGGCGCCATCGTGGAGGTGTGGCTGGCGCTGTGCCTCAATTGGGCCTGAGAACTTCCCTTGAGCCGAGGCGAAGAATTGCCCTGAGACGTCGGTTCCGAACTTCGACGCCTGAAGGTACCGACGGGCCGCGGTCTCCGGCGTCTGGTTCATGCCGGGAATGAGGTTCACGATTGGGATAAACAGATACTTCAACAACGGGCCAGCGCTTCGCACCACCTTGGTGGCGGTCGCCCCACCGGGCGAGACAGCGTACACGGCCATGCCGGAGGGTAGCCGGCGCGCCAGCGCCGCGACCCACCAAGCGATAATGAGCTTCGCGTCGGCATACGCATTGTTGGGCACGTACTTCACGTTCGGCCCGTTGCGAATCAGGGCTTCCACAGCGGCGGTTTGGTCACCCTGGTGGTATTTGGCCGCAAAGGCTGGCACGTCGGTGTACTTGAACATGGGGACGCCCCCTCGGGCAGGCTCCGCACCGGCGATAACAATCCGCGCGTTGTGGCTTAGCAGGTTGGCGCGGAGCAACCCGACAGTCAGTTGATGATGGCCGATCAGCGGGGCCTGAGAAGCCTCGACGCCCGTCGCAGTGATCACGCGCTTCTTATATGGGACCATCCCGGCATTGAGGAGGAGGAAATCGATTGGCCGACCTCCCTTGACGAGCGCGGAAACGGCGGACTGAACGCTGGACGGCTTGTCCAGATCCAACTCCAGCGGCGTGAAGATCACTGTTTTGTTCTCAGCCGCGAGTTGAGTGGCCGCTTGCTGCGCCCCCGCCAGGCTGCGCCCGGTGACGATAATCTCGTGCCAGGCCTCTCCGGCGAGCAGGCGGGCTGCCGCAAGGCCGAGCCCGGAAGTGGCGCCGGTAATGAGAGCAATCGAACGTTCCATGGGCGTCTCTGTGGTGAAGGGTGAAGGCCGAGTCGTGAGGCCCCGCGAGGCCAGTAACCGGGTTGCTAATTTCGAACTATTCAGTTATATATTGTTGCGAGTAATTGTCAATGAGTTTTGAACCAAATGATTCAAAATACCGCTAGGCCGGTGGGTCGACCGCGCAGCTTCGACGAGACGGGCGCGCTGGAAAAGGCGACTCAGGTGTTCTGGTCGAAAGGCTACGACGGCGTGACGATTGACGATCTCGTCACCGGGATGGGTGTTGGGCGGCCGAGCCTCTATGCCGTCTTCGGGGACAAGCGGGCGATATTCTTGCGCGCCCTCAAGGCGTATGCAGAGAGGAAGGGCGCATCAGCCGCGAAGGCACTCCTCTCGCCACAGAGTCTTCGCGACTCGATTGCTAGCTTACTGAGGTACGCCGTCGAAAGTGCGACCGAGAAAGGCTCCGCTCGGGGCTGCCTTATGATGTGCGTCGCGCCGCTTGTGAACGACGCTGAAGTTCAGCGCTTCCTGCAGAGCGCAGTCGCGGGCGGCGCGGCGCTGGTAGAGCGCCGTTTCCGGGACGGGATCAGCGCGGGAGAAATCCCATCTGACTTTCCCGTAGCCGCGCGCGCAACTCAAGTCACGGATTTAGCGCGTGGGCTGACCATGCGTGCGCAGCTAGGCACGCCGCGCAAGACGCTCCTCAAAGATGCTGAGCAAGCGGCCGACTTGGTGCTCCTGCCGCGGCGCGCCTGACGGGTTATCGGAAACAATTCACTGAGAAATGACCATGGCAACTGACATGAGCGGTGGACCCGGGGCGTTTCGTCGTCTGATGAACAAAGTGGCCAGGTGGTCACAAGCAGTGGATTACTCGGGCATTGACTACACCTTCGACCGGATAGCTTTTATCGAGCGGGAATTAGCAGCGCTTAAGGATCGGATGCGTCAATTCGAAGCGTTGCGGCATGAGCCGCCAGATGTTGCCTCCGATGCGCCGACCCGCTGAGTGAGGGGTTTGGCGTGCTCGCGAAGGCTCCTAGCGGCAAGGCGCGATCTTCAGGCCATGCAAGAGGCATTCAACCGATGGGAGGAGCGGTCTGAATTGGATTTGACCCCGATCAGCCGGACGCTCGCTTTGAGCGTCGATTCGCCGCCTAACGCTGCAGGTAAACAATGACTGTAAGCAGAATACGCGGAAAAAACCCCACTCGATTTGAACCTGCAGCTGTTCGCCCGCGAGAGGCGGAGTAGCCTTTCGCCAGGGCGTCCCGGACGACAGCCGTCCGGTTCGGCCCGTTGCACCCAAACAAGAACCTTCATGTTCGATCTCGATCTTCATTGGTGTGAACGTCGCGGTTCACGCCGTCACGGCCTTCTGGGCCGCCGCGAAGACGTCGCGTGCGGACGTCGTACCCGCTACGTGCTCCGTACCCTCGACTCCGAGGTCCATCCATCCCGCATTCACCGCCTCAAACATTTCTTCGGCAGGTCCGGTGTGGCCCTTGGGAATGCCGAACTGCTCGAACGCTTTCGCCCACCCTGCACGCGGCACTGCGAAGGCTTTCACGTTGAGATTCAGAACTTCACCTAACTGCTCCGCGACTTCATCCGCGGTGACCATCGAACCAAGCTCGACTGCGCGCTGCCCTGACCACGCTGGCCCGGTCAAAAGGGTTGCGACCGCTGCGCCGATGTCGTTCGTCGCGACCATGGTCGATTTTCGGTTTGTCGGATTGTAGTAGACCGGTAGCGTTCCGCCCTGCGCGACCTGCAAGCCGTAGAGGAAGTTTTCGAAGAATCCGCCCGCGCGCACAAATGCGATTGGCGATGCTAAGTCTCGAAAACCGCGCTCCAGAAGCGACAAGGCCGTGATCATCCCAAGCCCGCTGGTCCTGTTCGCACCCATCGACGAAAGCGCTACCACCCGCGGCGGCGCTGCCTTGGTGAGCGCCTCGACATAGTTCGCAATCACCCCCTTGGCTTCTTTGTAATCGGGCGAGGGGGCCCAGACAGCCGGCAACATGACAAACGCGCCTTCGACGCCTTTGAGCGCCCGCTCGATGGCTGCCGAATCATTCCAATCACCGTCAACCAGTTCCACACCCTGGTTCGCCCAGCTTGACGCCTTCTCGCGATTACGGACTAACGCGCGTACTTGCCTGCCGTGCTCCAACAGATGTTCTGCCGTCGCGCCGCCTACTTTTCCCGTGATTCCCATTACTAAAAACATACTTTTCTCCTGATGTGAGGGACAGAGCACTGCTCCGGTTGGTTCAGTGGATGAGCGGCAGAATGGTCCGGACCCGGGGATCGCGCCCGTAGAGGCCGACCCATGTCATCGCGCCTAGCAGCAGGGCAATGATTTCCGGCGGCGACCCCAACTCACCAATGCGGACATGGGCACAGATGGCACCTCCCAAAAAGCCCGTCACTAGGATCGCGCCGAGGACGGCGGTGGCCGGGATCACGTAAAGGATGGCGCAGACGAGTACGATCGGACCCAAGACATGGGTCAGCTCGATCGGGAACCCGGTTTCTCGCAACATGCTCGCGATCTGTGCGGGCGCGAAAAGCTGAATAGTGCCGTCTGCCACCAGAGCGATAACAACGAGCAAACTCATTGTCCGGCCGGCCCACAGGGCGCCATGCAAGATCGTGGTTTCAGGCACCCGATGCAGTTTCATAGTCTCGAACACTTGTCGTTCTCCTATTGGGGAATCCCAATATTCGGAGCCTACTGTGTCTCTTAGGTATAATAATCATCGAGAAACTGAACTCACTGTTATCTCTGAGATGAACAATACCGAGGCACGAAAATGCGGAATCTCGAACCCATCCTCATTTTCATAACGGTAGCGGAGATGGGGAGCTTCACCCACGCAGCCGATAGCCTGGGCATTCAGAAGGGAAGGGCCTCAACGGCGGTCCGGAAGCTGGAAGAAGATGTCGGTGTCAGGCTTCTGCACCGGACGACGCGGAGCGTGCAGTTGACGGAAGACGGACGGGTATTTCATGCGCGTGCCCGCGATCTGCTGGCTGACGTTGATGATCTGCACTCAATGCGTATTCCAGCGATCGTGAACAGCGATTCCACGCGATGGTGAACGGTGCGTGAAGTGGGCAGCTGGTGTTTGTGTTTCTACTTCAGGTGTTCACGATCCGTCAAGCCAAGGGCGTCACTCTGGTCTTGGCAAAGTAAATTTCCCCACCTACAGCGCGGTCTGCCGCGGCAGCGGCAGAAGTCGGGGCGAAGATGGCGTAGAGGCTTCATGCCGGCACCGGCTCACGGGACTTGCGCATGGATTCGCCGGGGATCTTCAGCTCGATGCGATGGCTGTGGTGCACGAGTCGGTCGAGGATCGCATCGGCCAGGGTGGGTTCGCCCAGATACGCATGCCAGGTGTCCACGGGGAGCTGGCTTGCGATCAGTGTCGAGCCGGTGTTGACGCGGTCATCTAGGATTTCGAGCAGATCGGCCCGATCCTGGGTCGAGAGCGCGGTCAGGCCCCAGTCGTCGAGCACGATGAGGGAGGCTTTGGAGAGGGTTTTCAGGAACTTGATGTAGCTGCCGTCCCCGTGCGCGACGCGCAGTTCCTCGATTAACCTCGGTACGCGCCAGTACAGCACCGAGGCGCCCTGGCGACAGTTCTGCTGGGCGAGTGCGCAGGCCAGCCAGGTTTTACCTGAGCCGGTGGCTCCGGTGATCAGCAGGTTCTGAGAGCGACGGATCCACTCACCGGTGGCAAGGGTTGCGATCTGGCGCTTGTCGAGTCCGCGGGCGGCTTTGTAGTTGATGTCCTCGACGCAGGCGGCGGCGACCTTAAGGTGCGCGCCGCGCAGCAGTCGCGTTCGCCGCAGATTGTCGCGGTAGAGGCGCTCGCGATCGACGATGAGGGCGATGCGCTCCTCGAACGATAGCCCCTGCAGGGCTGGGGTCTGCTGCTGCTCCTCGAGAGCTTCGATCATGCCGTGCAGCTTCAGCCCTTTCAGGGTCTCGATGGTCGGGTTCGTCAGCATCTTGGGTCTCCTTCGTTGGTTTCAGTGGTAGTAGCCCGGCCCACGCACGTTGCTGGTGGAGCGGTAACTCAAGTTCGAGCGGCTCGGTGTGCTTGGATCGGCGTCGATCCCGGCCGCTCTCCAGGATCGACTGCACGCTCTTGCGGGTGGGACTGCCCAGATGCACGGCCAGCGCGCTGGCCGCTTCCAGCCGCGCCTCGCCGTAGGCGCGGCTGAGGTTCAAGAGTCCCAGACACGCCCGATACCCCTGCTCGGGATGGGGCTTGGAGCGCAGCAGATGCTCGACGACCGCTCCGGTGTGCGCACCGATCGAGGTGCCCCACTGGATCAGGCGCTTCGGGGACCACTCGGCGTGCGCCCGGTGGGACTTGGGCATGTGCTCGGGTAAGCGTCGTGTGCGCGCCGCGCTGGTAGGAGCGCACGTGAGTGGCCACGCGTTCACTCCGGAAGAAGATTTCGACCGTCGTGGCGCTGAAGCGCGCCCACACCGTGTGGCCGACCAGTGCGTGCGGCACGCTGTAGTAATGCCGGTCGATATCGATGTGGTAGTCGAAGGCGACGGTGAGTTCCTTCCACTCGGCAAAGACATAGGGGTTTGCCGGCAGAGGCCGCATGGCCGGCCGGTCGAGGGCCTCAAAGACGCTGCGCCGCGAGCCCGGCAGGCGCTGGAAGGGGCGATCGTTGAGCTCGCTCAGCAGCGGGCGGATCGCGGCGTTGAGCTCATCGAAGCTGAAGAAGCGCTGATGGCGCAGCCGTGCCAGGATCCAGCGATACACCAGCAGCACCGAGAGCTCGACCCGACTTTTATCCTTCGGCCGGTAAGGCCGCGCCGGGATCACGACGCAGCGGTAGTGACCGGCCAGTTCCTCATACGAGCGCTGCAGATCCGGCTCATACCGATCTGCTCTTGTGACCCCGACCTTCGGGTTGTCGGGCACCAGGATCGTCGGGGCCGCGCCATAAAATTCCAGCGCCCGCACGTGGCTCGCCGAGCCAGTCCGGCAGCGACTCGCTGCGCGTGGCCTCCGCATACGCGCAGCCGCTCGCGCCCATGGCGCTGACGAACAGGTGCGCCCGGAACGCCTCCTCGCCGCGCGCGCCCATAGATCGGCACCGTGCGGCCGGCATAATCGACGAACAGCTTCTCGCCGGCGAAGTGCCGCTGGCGCATCGAGCGCTTCAGGCGCTTCTCCCAGCGCCGGTAAATCTGGCAGAAGGCGCTGCGGCGGTAGGCCGCCGCGCCGTACCGAGCCGCGTATTCTTCCCACAGCAGCTGCAGCGTCACGTGCCGGTGGCGCTTGAGCTCCCCGTGGATCCAGGCGCAGTCCGGCGCCACGAACGCCGCGGGCTTCCCCGACAGCATCGGTCCGAACACCCGCTGCTCGAGCTCGACTTCCGAGAGCGCCTCGGCATCGGCTGGCGCCGATGCCGCTCGCGCGCACCGCCGCAGGTACTTCGACACCGCCCCGACGGACAGCCCCAGCGCTCGGGCCAGCGCCCGGACACTTAAATTGCTCGCCTGCAGCCCGATCAGCTGCTTCAGCTTCGACATGGAGATCCTCTCGTTCGGCATCGACCGCGCTCCTGGGGCAAAAAGTCCCCAGATTACGCGGTCCGCTTTCCGATCAATCTCCAGCCACCCACCTCACTCGCCACGATCGTGAACACCTTTCCACGATCGTGAACAGCGCGCCACGCGGCGCCCCAAACTGTTCACCATCCCGTGGAAACCTGTTCACGTTGCCGTGGAATCCGTGTTCACGTTCCCGTGGAAACCCTGTTCACCATCGCGTGGAATACGCACTCAATGTTCGCAAGTGATCGAGTGGCACTTCGCGGGCGCTTACGGGTTGATCTGCCGAGCGAGTTGGCGCGCACCACTATCGTGCCGGCCTTGCCGGCCTTCATGGCGACTTATCCCGAGTTGGAGCTGGAGGTGTCGAGTACGGATCGCCAAGTTGATCTGGTTCAGGAGGGGTTTGACTGCGTATTGCGACTTGGCCCCATCGGGGACGAGACGCTGATTGCGCGCCCGCTGGGCAAGTTACGCATGGTCAACGCCGCCAGTCCTGCCTACCTGGCGCGCTATGGCGTCCCTCGATCGCTAGAAGATCTGCAGCATCAGAAACATCGGGCAGTTCATTTCGCACGGACGCTCGGCGCAAAATCCTATGGATGGGAGTATCCGCACGGCGACAGCTACGCGAGGCTTCAGTTGCAAGGTGCGCTGCACGTCAACAGCGTGCAGACCTACGAAGCCGCCGGTATCGCCGGCCTTGGCCTGATTCAGGCACCACTGTTGGGGATTGGCCGTTACTTGGAGAGTGGCGCGTTGGTAGAGCTTCTTCCGGATTTTCGGCACAAGCCGCTCGACGTTTCCCTGGTAGTAGCGCATCGGCGCAACCTGTCGCGGCGAGTCCGCGCATTCATGAAATGGATCGAAAATGTGCTTGCGCCGTACCTAGAATAGCGAAACGAACCGCTTCGTCCTGCGCTCGAAATCAACATTCTGAATTTGCGTCTTTGGGCGGCAGTTGCACAAAGTCGGCGAGCATAGATTTCGAGGGTTCCGCGTCCTCGTCGCCCTGAGCACTTTTTCTATGTTTTCTTTCTGGGGCATCGGGATAGGCTCGCTTGGACGATCCGTAGCGTTAGTGGATGATTGATATAAAGATCAAATTCTCCCCCCGCTACCAATTCAAACATTTGTCCTCAGGCGGCTTCCTCAGTCGTCGCGCGTGGTTCGATTTCGCGGACCGCGCGCTTCGTTTCTGGTGAGCGCTCGGCCGTCCGCAGCTCGTAGATCGCATTCAGGTTCAGCCAAAACTGCGCGTCGCCACCGAAGTAGCGCGCGAGCCGAACAGCCGTATCCGCGGTGATGCCGCGGCGCTCGAGCACAACATCGTTGATACGCGATGGGACCAGGCGCAACGCCTTGGCCAACGCATGCGCGCTCAGCCCCAGCGGCTCCAGGTATTCCGTGCGCAATACTTCGCCGGGGTGCACCGGCCGCATTCCGTTCTTGAAGGCCATCACTCTGTCTCCTCACGCATAATGGTTCGTGATCTCAACATCAGTCGGTCCCGCATCGGTCCATCGAAAGCAGATGCGCCATTTGTCATTGACGCGGATGCTGTGCTGTCCCGCCCGGTCGCCAGCCAACGCCTCCAGGCGGTTTCCCGCCGGTGACCGCAGGTCGTCTAGTTTTACTGCTGCCTCAACCATTGTGAGTTTGCGGGTTGCGGTACTCTGAATTCCACCGAACCGCTTTGACTTGCCCGTCTCAAAGAGGGCTTGCGTGTCCTTGCACTTGAAGCCCTGAATTGCCACTACCCGAATGATATACCGTTAACCGGTAAACGGCAAATGTACCATATAGTGCGCCCTCGAGGGCAGGAGTACCCACTCGGCCGTGCGAAGCCGCCAGCACGCCGCCCTCTTGAAAGGGCCAATACGTAAGGAAACAGTAAGGCGCTGGGTGTAGCTTCGATCGGGATTCAGGGGAGGGCATGAAATGAACCGCGCAGCCGTAGTCGCCATAGCCGCCATTCTCCTTTCAGGTGCGGCGGTGAGATCCGACCCCACTGGCGCGATCACTCGAATGGGGGATATCGATCAGATCCTGGCGATTTCGAGAGGCTCAACGACTCACTCGTTGCCGGACTCGGGACACATTGCTTCACAGCAGTGCTGCAAGATATGCAGGCAGGGAAAGGCGTGTGGGGATACCTGTATCTCGCGCCAGGACACGTGCCATGTCGGACAGGGGTGCGCCTGCGACGGCTGACTGTCGCAAGGGGGTAGAGATGTGACGCAAAGAATGGCGGTCCATCAATTAGTTACGGCAGGATTGCGAGGGTTACAGGGGCGATTGGTCGTCTCACATGCAGCGTCCAAGACTCGCAGGGACGATCGGAAGCTTCAGCACATGCTGGATATAAAGATCAAATCCACCCCCCGCTACCAATTTAAGTTTGCCTTGTCTTGTAACTAATCCCTCAACCAATTCTCGACGCGCAATCCATCGATGCGCGCAAACTCATTGTTGTTGTCGGTCACCAGTTCGTGACCAAGCGCGATTGCCTGTGCCGCGATAAGAAGCTCGTTGCCTCCGATCGGAGTGCCGGCCAACTCGAGTTGCGTGCGGATAGATCCGTAGATTTCGTCGGCTGGGCAATCGAGGGGGAGGGTATCAATAGCGCCCAGCACGGCCTCGACCTGCGCACTGAGTCGCGCTGACGCTTTCTTCTTCGTCCCGGAGCGCAACTCTGTCGAGACGATGATGCTGGTGCAGATGTTTGTGTCGCGGCTGCCTCTATCCGATCCGCGACACGACCGTGCGGATTCCTCTCCAGATTCGACGCGATGTTGGTGTCGAGCAGGTAGCGCATCAGATATCGACTTCAATGATCAGCTTACTGCCGTCCTTTCGCATGATCGCGTCATTGGCGGGGAGTTCGAACTCCCGGGGAATCCGAACGGTCTAGTTTTGCCCCCCACCAGTTTTCTCAGGTGCGCTTAATCCTCCCGCCGATCCAGTTTGCGAGAGCGCTCTCATCGAGCGAACCTTTTGCCAGCGACAACATCGTTTCGATTGCGTCAATCTGCGTCGTCTCCAATTGCCAACCATTCAACGCGAGGAAGAGTCCGAGCGCGAGGAAAGCGGTTCGCTTGTTGCCGTCTACAAACGGACGATTCTTGGCGAGGCCAAATGCGTACGCAGCTGCGAGTTCCGGGATGCCGCTACCGGGTTTGTACAGGTGTTGATTGACCGGGCGTGCGAGAGCCGATTCCAACAGCCCCGCATCCCGAAGGCCGCGTGCCCCGCCGAACATCGCAAGACTTTCGTCGTGTAAAAAAAGGACTGCACGCGGGTCGATCCAGACGGGCGTTGCGCTCACTCAGCCAGGGCCTTGAACGTATCGCGGTATTGCTTCATGAATGCGCGACCGGCCTCAACTTGCGCTGCCACCTTTGGATCGTAGGGGGTCAGCAGGAAGCCGTCCGGCGTCTCTACGACATGAAGGAGGTCCCCGCGCTCCACCTTCATTCGAGTGAGCATTTCCTTAGGGATGACGAGTCCAGTCGAGGTGCCGACGGCAGTGAGTTTGAGCGCAGTCACGGGCGGGTTCCGATTCCGGGCATAGGTATAACTATACTAATGAGCCCGGAGCGCAAGTCAAGGAGAGTCGCCCGGCGACGCCCGTGTTCCTCCGGGTCTACACTCAATCGGCAACGCGCGTTATGGCGGTCCGCTATCCATCTTGATCTAAGATGAATATCGACGCTTCGAATAACTAGGCTCAATGCCTCAACCACACCAGCCGCCCAGGGGGTCGAAAGTGGAGACGATCCGGGTCGTTTGCGCGCACGATTGTCCGGACCTGTGCTCGCTGCTGGTCGAGGTCGAGAACGGCCAGATCGTACAGGTTCGGGGCGATCCTGGTCACCCCTTCACCGCAGGGTTTGCTTGCGCCAAGACCAATCGGGACGCCGAATTGGTCAACTCGCCCGAACGGCTCGCCACGCCGCTGCGGCGAATCGGACCCAAGGGTGCGGGCAAATTTGCTCCCATCGGATGGGACGATGCATTGGACGAGATCGCGGCCCGGTGGAGTGGGATCGTCCGTGAGTCCGGTCCAGTCGCCATTCTTGGATACGCTTACAGCGCGCACACCGGGCTGATGAATCGTGGGCTCTTGAATGGTCTCTTCCACGCGCTCGGGACCAGTCGTCTGGAGGCCGGCACCGTGTGCGACAGCTGTGCGATCGAGGCCTGGAACGCCACACTTGGGCCGATTGGCGGTACCGATCCGGAGTCAGTCATCAGCTCGGATCTGTTGGTGTCCTGGGGTTGCGATCTGGTGACGACGAACGTCCATTTCTGGGCGAAAATCGTCCAGGAGCGCAAGCGCGGTCTCAAGGTCGTTGTCATTGATCCGCGCCGCAGCCGTACCGCAGCGAGTGCCGACTGGCACCTTCCGATCCGCATCGGAACCGATGCGGCACTTGCACTGGGTGTCATGCACATCCTCGCGCGCGACGGCCTGTGCGACCGGGGCTACATCGCCGAGCACACGATCGGCTTCGAGCGCCTGGAGCGCGAGGTCCTCCCGCGCTTTGCGCCGGGGCGCGTGGCATCGATCACCGGGCTTACTGTCGAGGATATCGAGCGATTCGCCGCTCTTTACGCCAGGGCGAGTACGCCGTTCATCCGCCTCGGTGAGGGTATGACGCGTCTCGCGCATGGTGGTCAGGCACTACGAGCTGTCGCGTTGCTGCCGGGCGTGACCGGCGCGTACGCGCGGCCCGGCGGCGGCTGCCTCCTCTACACGGGAGAGTTTGGCGAATTGAACCTTGATGCCGTGGGCAAGCCCTCGGGGCCGGTAGCCACCCGCACGGTCAATCACCTGCGCCTCGGCGAGGCTCTGCTCGAACTGGACGACCCGCCCATCCGCAGCCTTTTCGTCGCCAGCAATAACCCGGCAGTGACTTGTCCGGATGTAGGAAAAGTTCGGCGCGGGCTCGCGCGCGAGGATCTGTTCACCGTGGTGCACGATCCGTTCATGTCGGTGACGGCCCGTTATGCTGACATCGTGCTACCGGCTGCGGTCTATCTCGAAACGGAGGATCTCTATCGCGCCTACGGGGCGTATTACATCCAATACGCTCCTCGGGCGGCGGCTCCACGCGGGTTGGCATGGTCCAATTTTCTACTGGCCCAGGCGCTTGCTCAAAGAATGGGGCTTGCCGATGAGGTTTTCCGAATGCCTGAGGCGCAGGTCATGCGCGAGCTATTCCGAGGCGTGAGCGACACGCCCGCAGCCCTTGATCCCGATGAAATACGCAAGGCCGGACCGATTCGCATGGCTCCCGCCACGGAGCAGAGGTTTCGCACGCCTTCCGGCAAACTCGAATTTTATTCCAAGTCGCTTGCCGACAAGAATGTAGCCCCCATGCCCGATTGGTGCGCTGACCCCGATGAGGAGGCAATGGCGACTCACTGGCCGCTGCGACTGCTCACCGCGCCGGGATATTTTCAGCCGCACACGACCTATTCCGGCGTTGCATCGTTGCGACGGCAGGAGGGTCACCCCGTCTGCATACTCCATCCCGAAGATGCGAAGTCGCGCAATTTGCAAGACGGGCAACAGGTGCGTGTCTTTAATGACCGTGCAACGATCGGGCTCGTGCTTCAGGTCAGCGACGAGGTACAAGCCGGCGTCGCATTCATTCCCGGTCAGCGCCGCGATGACGAGACGGTGTCGGGAACGGTCAATATGCTTTGCTCGGATCGCTACACGGATATGGGCGAGGGCGCCACCTACCAGAGCACTTGGCTCGATGTCGCCACCTGGGACGCCGATGAACTCTCAACGAGCGTAACGGGCGCACTTCATCGGCAACCATGACGACTTCGGGAAAGGACAATTGAGTGTCCGCGGAATTGAAGGGCTGCAAAGTACGCCCGGGATCTAAACGACGTGGGCTATCTTGGGCTCATTAGCATTCTCACGATTGCGCCACGCGTTCGATCTGATCCAGCAGCCAGACTTTGAATGAGTCCACCAAATTGCTGGGATGGCAAAGCGCAACGAAAGTGACACTCGCGATAGGCTTGGTCAGGCGCACTCGTCGAATGGGAATCACCGACTCATACAGCTTCGCGAGACGCTCCGGCACCAAGGCAATATAGTCCGAGCGCGCCACAAACCATGGGATCGCGGTGAAGGGCATAGCGAGCACCGGGACACCTTCGGGGCGCAGGCCAAGGGTCTCGGGATAGTACATGCGGTACGGCGGAATCAGTCGCGGCCTACGGTGCAGCTCCTCCATCGACAGGCTCTTTCCTACCGTCTTGTTGTCCTTGCCGGCGATGCAAACGAAATTCTCAGAAAACAGTGGCCGCTTGGCGAAGCCAACCAGTGCGTTAGGTCCGTCTGGACAAATTAACGCGTCCGCTTCGCCTCTGGCCAGCTTGCCGACGCTTTCGTCGGTGAGTGGCAAGTGTTCCACCACGACGTGGGGTGCCAGCTTTGCGATCTGCAGGATCGCTTCGCCGATCAGCACCGTGGCTATGAAATCGGATGTGACTACCCGGTACGCGCGAGACTCGGTGGCTGGTTCGAAGCGCGGACGCGCCGTCGTAACCCCGCGGATCTGCTGCAGCGTGTTCAGCAGCGGCGGGAGTAGTTGCTCAGCGAAGGCGGTGCGCTCCATGTGACGACCACGCCGAACCAGCAGTCGATCCTTGAAATGCTCCCGCAGTTTAGTCAACGCATTGCTGATGGCCGGCTGCGTCAAATTGAGCCGTTCGGCCGCGCGCGTCAGATTGCGTTCGACAAGCAGCACTTCGAGCGTTGCCAGATAATTCAGATCCAAACCATGAAAACGCATCCTTCACACCCCGAGCGCAGCCTATAAGGCAATCAGCGCGCTAGTATGCCCTGCGCGCTGATGGCCAAGTAGGTTTGGGGCTAGCTCAGGGGGGGTGAGGGCCGGGCGGCTCCATTGGAAATGGCATCTGGGTGACCCACGGGGGTGCAACGGGGTCCGAACTGGCCACGACGGCATCGATGTCGGGACCGGTAATCGGCCGCGGATTGACCGTGTACTGGCCCGCCAGCAGCAACGAGCCATCCGTCTGCTTGCGGATGGTCATGCGTAGGGTCTTCTCGTCAAACAGGATGAAATAAGGTAACGGAAATCCCACGGTTGGTGCGGCGGCAAAGTGGTAGCGGATGGGGCTGCCGCTCAAATCGAGCCACGCATTGGACATCGGCATTGCCCCAGGATTCAGATGCTTCGGAATGAGGGCGGGTGTGTGCTGTTCGTGAAGCAATGCCACCCGATGCGTCGCGGGATCGATCTTGGTGTCATCGTAGAAGACTCGCGCTTCGTGGTGCTGGCCAATGAAGATCCCTTTCTCCTCCGGGGAGACTTGATCGATGACGATATCAACGTCCAACGCCACGATCTTCGCGGTGACGGGTGCGCAGCAAAGCGCGCTCGCCAGCGCCATTCCAGCACCGATCCAGTCACGGCTGCGCATGGGACAGTGCAACCTCGATTTCCTGTAACTTTTGGGGAGTGAGCGTCGGTTCGAACTGGGACAGTGCCTCCAGGGGCATCCCTCGCCCCATTTGAGAATTGGGATTGTTCACGACCTCGGGAATGAGCGTGACCAGAACCGCTTTGGTCGCCGGGGTATCCAGGAGGGCGCCGTAAGGGGACTGAATGGTCAGCTTCCCGCCGGGCTGGGACCTGTCAGGAGGCGCCATAGTCAGCATGGGCATCGTGTCCGGGCTGTGGGCGTTCGGAGGAGGCGCCGCGATTTGGGCAGGCGTCAACGGTGTCGGATCGATCGAATACTTACCGGCGATCAGCACGTGGAAGTCGGGGCGAGCCAGCATGGCCATGCGCCAGCTATCCGCTTCGAATAGCGCCACGATCGGACGGCCATGGTTGACTGAGGCGACAAAGCTTAGACGATAGGGTTTCGAGGACAGGTCAAGGGTGGAAGCGTCCGTCGGGTCCGTCTCATGCCACTGCCCATTAATGTAGTGCGCCAACGAGGTAATTCGAACGCGATGCGTATTGGAATCGACTTTGGCATCGTCATAGGCCACGCGATCCAGGTCGTGGCCACCGACGCGATACATCTTCGCATCCTCAGGGGCTACCTGATCTAGCTCGACATCCATGGCCAGCGTGACGGTTTTGGCGTAGGCGTTGGTTGTGACGGCGCTGCAGGCCATCAAAACGCAGCTCATCAAGTGGGTTCTGGTGTTCATCTACCACCGCACCGCGATGTGGACACCGTAAGTTCTGGGCGGCACCGGCGTGCGCAGGTCCAGCGTGGGGTCCAACAGGATAGCGGTGGACGTGTAGTCGGGCTTGTTTTCGATATTCCTGACATAGGCCATCACGCTCCAACGATCCGATTGCGCAGCGTACGTGAGTGTGGCGCTGGTGTTGGTGAAGCCGGGCATCTCCTCGGTCACGTTGCCGGCGGTGTATGAGGTCTTAAAGCGGCTCTGAACGCCCGGAATGACGCGGGCACCGTTGGGTAGATCGAACGTGTGTTGAAAACTGGCCGTGCCGGCCCACTTCGGCACATTGGTGAACGCCTGATTGGAATAGTTGTAACCGAGCTCGCCGCTCGGACAGGTAGTGATCGGCCCGGTTCCGTTATAGATGCCGCTCGGCACGCAATAGTCCAGATAAGTGCTGTCCTCATAGATAAGCGAGAGATTCAGGAGATCATCCCGCGTTACGAGCCATGAACCCTCCAGCTCCACGCCTAAGAGTCTCGCCTTGTTGGCGTTGTACGTGGTAGGAAAGAACGGCGGGGCAAGGACACCGACCTGCAGGTCGCGGTAGTCGTAATAGAAGAAATCGCCGTTGAGCTGTACCCGGTTGTCGAACCAGCGTCCCTTGATACCGGCTTCGTAATCGGTCACATGCTCGGGGCGATAGGTATTGCCTTGAGGCGCCGTCGCCGGTATTGAATCGGTCAAGCCTCCGGCGTGATAACCCGTCGTGACGCTGACATAGCCCAGAACGCGCTCGCTCAGGTCGGCCTCCAGGGCGCCGCGCCAGCTGACGTTCGAGTACTCGACGCTTCCGGAGATGGGAAATTCGATGACCGCCGGGCCGATCTCCTCGGTAAAGGTGCCTCGCTGCGACTCGTAGTCATGCGTGTAGCGGACGCCGCCGGTGAGACGCAGCCGATTGGTGAGCGCGTAAGTGGCCTGACCGAAGATTGCGCGCGAATTATCCGGGATATCTGGCTCGACCTCGATGACGTGCAGGGGTCCACTGCTGATATCCGGACTATACGACTGGGCCTCATTGAAGAAATACAACCCAGCTACCCAAGTGAGTGAGCCGGCCTCGGTGGACTGGTGTGCGGAAGCGATACGCAGCTCGTTACTCACCGCGTGGGACAGCTGGCTGAAGGTCGAGAGCCCCTGCAGCTGCGTGATCATCGCCTGGTTGATGTCCAGCACCGAGTAGCCCGCGATGTAGGTCAGTGTCACCCCGGGCAGGTTCCAGACGATGTGACTGTCGATGCCCCAGATATCGTTGTTCAAGTGTCCGGCATTGTACGGATAGAGATTCTGAGTCCAGGGATCCTGCGGATTGGCGGCTCCCGGCGCCAGCGAATAGCCGACATCAGTGGGGCCGTGCCCGCCCTGATGATAGTAGTGTCCGCTCAACAGGATGCTCAGATCGTCCACTGGGGTGTAAAGGAGCTTGATCCTGCCCGCGTAGCTGTCGGCGTCGTCGAGCTCTCCTATATAGCCGTCATGCTTGACGGTCTGAATGGCCGCGCGCACGGCCAATTCGCTGTTGATCGGAACATTCACCGTGCCGGTAGTGCTGAGTTCATCGTAGTTACCGACATCGACGGATGCGTTACCCTCCAATGTCTGGGTCGGATTATTGGTAATGATGTTGACCGCGCCCGCCGTGGAGTTCTTGCCGTATAGAGTGCCCTGCGGTCCCCGCAGCACCTCGATGCGATCGACATCAAAGAAGCTCGCGTTGGTGGCCTGGGTTCGCGCCACGAATATGTCGTCGACGTTCACCGCCACCGAGGGGCCGCCCTGCGGCGCAGTGGTATCGGTGACCAGGCCGCGCACCGCAATGTTCGTGCCAGTGCCGCCGCGTTCCACAATGTTCAGACTCGGCACCAGGTCTTGCAGACCAACCGGGTCAACGACACCTTGGTTGAGCAGCGTGGTCCCCGATACCGCCGTAATGGCGAGAGGTGTTTTTTCGATATCTTCTGACCGACGCTGCGCGGTCACGATCACCTCCTGCAATTCGCCAGGCGAGCCCGCTTGAACGTCCTGCGCCAAGGCTGACGTGCCTGTCAGGCAGATTCCAAAGGTGCTCGCGAGCGCGACGAAAGCCAAGTAACGGTCGTGCGACGTAATAGACATAGACCCCAAACGTGCTGGCTCTGGCCAAGCTTTCTATAGGCCGCCATTGTCATTATTTTGAGGGGCACGCAGAACTTGATTTGGCGAATGGAGGTATCAGCGGCACTAGCGATGACAGCGGGCTGTCTGTTGCCCTTTGCACCAGAAGGCACTGAGGGGCAGGCTTCGAATCCAGGGTGCTATTTAAGCGCGTCAAACGCGTCGAGCTGGGTAAGACAAAACGTGTTTAACAAAGTGATGCACAAAGTGATGCACGAGCGCTGGTATAAAGCGCGGCTAGCGGCGTGCGCAGAGTAGTTGCACCTATTCGCCTAATGGGCCTCCAGCTGGAATCCCGGACTCTATTGCCGTCAGTCTCGATGGCCGCACCCTCGATGCCACGCCCAGTGCGGCAACGACGCTGAGTTACAGCCACCTTTTCGGCTTGGCCAACGGAGGATCAGCACTCGGTCACGGTTGTGTCCGCAGTTGGAGTCAGCTCACTTCCGATTGGCGTCCAGTGCGTCAGGTACTAGTCAATCCCAGTTCTGAGTCATTTAACAATAAACATCCAATCGGCGTGACGAGGCGGTGAGCGCTTAGCCGGACAAAGGGAATTGGGTCACAGGCTTTGAGTCGCAAAGTTAAGAATGCGATCTGCGTTCGCGTTATGTCGCGGAATTTTGAATTTAATCCGGTGCATATATATCTGGAAGCACCTTCTCCATGGTCAGGACGAGCCGATCATCCAGCCGTAGCGCTCCACGCAAGCGCAAATTACACGTCGACGCCTCGACACTCGGAGAGCTTCGGGATCATCTGAGTGCGCTATCTAAATCGCAGGCGATGATCGAGTTCGATCCGGATGGCACTATTCGCACCGCCAACGAGAATTTCCAGCACCTGTTTGGATATACGCTCGACGAATTGCGTGGCGAGAACCACTCGATGCTGCTCGAGCCCGGCTATCGCGAGAGCACGGCATACGATGCCTTCTGGGACAATCTCTGCAACGGAGCGTTTGAAACCGGCCGCTTCAAGCGCATCGGCAAGGGCGGGCAGGAAATCTGGGTGCGCGCCAACTACAACCCGATCATCAACGCCAAGGGACGGCTCATCAAGATCGTCGTCTATGCCGCGGACATTCGCCCGCAGATTCTGCGGGAGGCTGATCTCGACGGTCGGATCAATGCGATCAACAAGGCACAGGCCGTCACGGAGTTCGAGCTGGACGGCACCATACGCATGGCCAATGAGAACGCCTTGCGCATGCTCGGCTACTCGCTGACCGAAATCAAAGGCCAGAATCACAGTGTGCTCGTGTCTCAGGAGATGCGCGACAGCGCCGAGTATCGGGGGCTATGGGACAAGCTGCGGCGCGGTGAGTACGACTCCGGCCAATATCAGCGTGTTACCAAGGACGGTCGACAGCTATGGCTCCAGGCCACCTACAACCCCATCGCAGACGGCAACGGCAAGCCATTCAAGGTCATTGAATACGCTACTGACATCACCGCCCAGGTGAAACTCTCGCTGCAGCTACGCAACACCGTCGAGCAGACCCAGGCAGCCGTCAAAGCCGCCGTGGGGGGCGATCTGTCCGTACGACTGCCACTGGAGGGCAAGAGCGGATTGCTCGAGGCCCTGTGTCGCGGCACCAACGATCTGCTGAGCACCATCAATGGCCTGGTTGCCGATATCCGCACGGTCGTTGAGCGCGCCAAGCAGCAGGATCTGACCGCTCGAGTGGACGTCTCCGGCAAATCCGGCGCCTTCGAGGGGCTCTCGAGTGGCGTCAACGCCCTGATCGAGCAAATGATGGGCGTGGTGCATCAGATTCAGTCGGCAGCGCACAAAGTGCGCCTCGGTACGCAGGAAATTGCCGACGGCAATTCGAGTCTGTCGAAGCGAATCGAGGAGCAGGCGGCGAGTCTCGAGGAGACCGCATCCTCAATGGAGCAGATGACCGCGACCGTTCGCCAGACAGCTAACAACGCGGGCCAGGCGAGTGAGTTGGCCCTTGCTGCCCGACAGCAGGCGGAGACCGGCGGCGAGGTCGTCAAGTCGGCGATTGCGTCGATGAGCGCGATCAACGCCGCGTCGAAAAAGATCGCCGATATCATCGGCGTCATCGACGAGATTGCCTTTCAAACCAATTTGCTCGCACTTAACGCCGCCGTCGAGGCCGCGAGGGCCGGGGAGCAGGGACGCGGGTTTGCAGTGGTCGCGTCCGAGGTGCGCAACTTGGCGGGCCGCAGCGCCACGGCTGCCAAGGAAATCAAGGCGCTGATCCGGGACAGCGTTACCAAGGTTGATGAGGGCAGCAAGCTGGTCAATCAGTCCGGCACAGTGCTTGAGGAAATCGTCGCTGCGGTCACGAAGGCCACCGACATCGTCGCCGAGATTGCCTCGGCCTGTCGCGAGCAATCCTCGGGCATCGAACAGGTTAATCGCGCCGTCATGCTCATGGACTCCAACACGCAGCAGAACGCGGCGCTGGTCGAGGAGGCGGCGGCGGCCAGCCGCGCCATCGCCGACCACACCGAGGCCCTCAGCGTCATGCTCGCCCGCTACACGGTATCTGCAGACGCAGTGCTGTCTTCTCCCGAGGCCTTCGATGCCGCCGAGAGTCGCGGCTCATTCTCCGAGCAATCCCCAGCCGGTCTGAGACGCGCCGCCGCGGGGGGTTAAAATCCCGGCCAGGACTCAGCGCTTTAGTACATCGGGGAGCGCGTCGCGCATGACATCGTCGAATGCGCAGTTGTCGCTTACCCCGCATATCATCTGTACTATGTCAGCCGTCGCGCCTCACCAGCATTGACTCTGGTGGTGGAAGCCCTGCGGCACAGAGACTGATGACCGTGCCGACGCCGCCCCTGTCCACCTCCCTGGCTCCGCCCTCATCCTCGGCAATCACGTGTCTGTCGCGGGCGGAATTGGCCCTGGTGGCGGTCGTGGTTCTCGCCTTTGGCGGCATCTCTATGCTGTTGGGCAAGGATGATGGGTGGGATTTTCTCAACTATCACTGGTATGACGCTTACGCGTTTCTCCATGCCCGACTGGGATTTGATGTCGCCGTCGCCCATCACGCGACCTACTTCAACCCGCTCATCCACGTGCCGTTCTATTGGCTGGCGAGCGCAGGCGGATCCTGGCTGGCGCTGTTTTACATCGGCGCGCTGCACGGCCTGAATATTCTGCCCCTCTATCTGATCGCTCGTTCTGCGCTGGTACCGGCGGACAATCGATGGCTGGCCGCTGCCGTAGCATTGGCCGGGTTATTCGGCAGCACCGTGCTGTCGATGATCGGCAACACTTCCTATGACACGGTGCTCTGCGTGCCCGTGCTGGGTGGACTTGCGGTTGTCATGATCAAGCGGGACGCCTTATGCGCGGCGGTTGCGCCTGCGGCTGTCGCAGCCGCCGCAGCCGGTTTGTTGATCGGTGCCGCCACCGGCCTGAAGCTGGTGGAAGGCTTCTATGCGGCTGGCCTTGCGCTGGTATTGCTCCTGCTGCCGGGCAGGCCATCAGTGCGCGTTGCGCGGGTGCTCGCCGGCGGTGTCGGGAGCATCGCGGCGGTACTGCTTTGCGCAGGGTTCTGGTTTCTGGCGCTGTACCACGCGACTGGTAATCCGCTGTTCCCTCTCTACAATTCGGTATTCAGGTCCCCGCTGATCGATCCGACCTACTTTGGCAGCACCAACTTTGTCCCCGTAGGCTTCTGGTCGACCCTGACCTTTCCGCTCCGCTTTCTACTCGATTACCGCCTTGCCGACGATGCGCCTTTTCGGGACTGTCGCATCCCCCTGCTGTACGTGCTGCTGCCGATTGCCAGCCTGTGGTTTGTCGTTGCGTCCCCGCGATCCTTACCGCTGGTAGCGGCTCCGGCCAGGCGCATATTGTTCCTGTTCGCCGCGGGCAGCTATGCCGCGTGGCTGGCAGCATTTGCGGTGTACCGCTACCTGGTGGGCCTGGAAATGCTGGCTCCGCTGCTGCTGGTAGCCGTTTTTGATTGCGCACCGCTGGCGAGGCGCGTGCGGCTCGCTGCCGTCGCAATGCTTCTGCTGCTGGGAGCGCTGTTTGCGCGCTACGGTGTCGGCCATCGCGTCGCCGGGGGCGATCCCTATGTCCAGGTGAGCGGCCTGTCGTTTCCCGATCCCGGCGACACCATGCTGCTCATGACCGGCCACGAGCCCATGGCCTACCTGATTCCGTCGCTACCGCCCGCCATTCCTGTGCTTCGGATCGATGGGTGGCTTGCGGAGCCGGATGATGGCTCCGGATTGACGGCCTCGATGCGCACCCGCGTCGCTGCCCACCACGGCGACCTGTTCCTGCTCGATGCGCCCTTGGAGCAATTGGCTGCCGATCGCGCCACCGCTGCCTACGGGCTGGAAATCCTCACATCGCAATGCCGCGAGATCCGCAGCAACCTCGGCGGGCCCTATCAGCTATGCCGGCTGCGGCGGGGCGCGCAGTAAGGCGGACGGTCTGGGCCTCAAGCGCGACGGGCCACCGGCTCCGCTGTTGGCGCCTGCCGTTCCAATGGTTGATCGGCGGGTAATAGCTGCCAGTCGGGGCAGGCCACTGCGCTCGCGAAAGTATCCAGACCCAGCCAGCGATCGGGAGCCACGACCCGTCTGTCTGGGCGGGAATTAAGCCACGCTCCCCACCAGGAGAAGGTGCTGTTGGCAATGATGTGGTGTCGGCACGCCGACATCAGATGCAGACATTCGTGCGCACGTGCGCTGTCATCGCAATTCACCACCGTCATTCGTGGATAGGCGCGTGCCCACAACTTCGCAAAGGCGAGATCATCCGAGAAAACAAAGAAACTCGCATCCCGAAACTGCTGCATGTAATCGATGGCGCCCTCGTAGTAGGACATCGGCAACAAGCCATTCGGGCCAAAAGTCGTCAGGTAGTCTCCACGTCTGAGGTGAATCGAGACAGGGCAGCGCGCCGAGCGGATGCGGTCAGCGTATTCCTGAGCGCGGCGGTGCAGCGGCGCTCGCAGTACCAGTTCGCGCCGAAGCAGCCCCGCGACTTCCCGCACAAACCCATATTCCTGGAAATAGCCGGACATATAAATGGTACGCGCGCTCGAATCGATCTCGAAGTCGAACGGCAGGGCGATTTTGGTCGGATCTTGCATCAGGAGCTGAATGCGAGCCAGACGCCGCACGGCTCGGCTTGAGAGCTGGTATTGCGGCCGTCTGCTCACGACCAGTCGGTCGAGCGCGCTCATGGGTTCGACAGGTACGGGAATCGCAAACTGCTGCAGTAGCAGCGGACGCTCCGACGGCATCGCTTGGTGGTGGGTCACCAGTCGCAGCGAGCCGCCAAGCGCGGCAGCGAGCCAGCGACCTGCGGCGTATTGGAACAGCTGGTTCCCGAGCCCATTGAACAGCTGGACGACAACTTCCTGCATCGAACGGTCTCTGCCTCTCGCTGAATGATGCGTCTCTGCCCGACCTCTCCAGGCAGCTGTCGCCTGAACGTTAGGTCGTTATGCGGGGGCGCACCATAGGACTTGTTAACCATGCCATGTAGGCGCAGGTTGCTGCGGCGCTGCGCTTGACCATTGAAAGTCGGGGGCGGTCAAGAGGGTAGGGAGGTCGCCCTCCTTGAAGTAGCAAGGGTGGATGACGCTTAAGCTCGCTCCAGCTCGGTCTCCAGCACTTCGATGTAAGCGAATGGGGCGTATTCCAGCCTCGAAAGTCATGATCATTTTTTTCACGCTTAATGGTTCGTGATCGCAACATCGGCCCATCCTGCACGACCGACATCGGCAGCTTTGTGTGATACCGAACGGACACCGTTGATCGGGCTGCAGTCTAATGTTCAACCGACGACGCAAGCGGAGAGCGATATGTATATTGGTGGCGGATTGCTTGGAACCGTTCTGCTTGTTCTACTCATTATCTATCTGGTACGACGAGTGTGAGTCGCACTCATTGCGCGTGCCAAGGCCAGATTGCGCGCCGGCGCCTGCGCGGCAAGCCGCTTATCCGATAGCGTCGCGCGACGCCGGACTAGAGATCGGAGATCGCAAGGTCTCTGATCGCGAGGACATTACCGCGAAGGTGTTCAGTTCACAGCAGGACCGATTCGGACACTCCAGCGGCCCCTATTCGCGCAAGCCGCGGAATATCCGATAGGTGATCACCAGCAGGTAGACACCCAAGGCGGCGGAGGGCACGGCGATCAGCAGGTATCCCATGTTGCCAGCCGAGACCATCGAGATAACGGTGAAGCTTCCACCGCACAGGCTCATGAACAGGCCCACGATGCCTAACAGCAGCGCAACCAGGATCGTCACGAGGCGACCCACTAGCTGTTCTCCATCGCGATACCCTCGTACGGAGCCCTAATCTCATTTCGAAGCTCGGCGAGCTTTCGAGCTCGCTCATCCCGATACAAGAGGTTGAAAGCCTCGAACGGTATCAGGCGACCATCGGGCTGAGCGATGTGGACACAGGATTTTTTCATCGCGCGAATATCAAAATTCCACGCGTCGATGAACTGCATGATCAATACGCGAAACACGCTTTCGTATGTGAGCGAGCCAGGCGAGATCTGAGGCAGACAGCAAAGTAGACCGCGCAGCTCGCGAGCCTGCGATTCCGGTCCCAGATTGGTGGCAAACAGCCGAAACACCTGCTCCTTTAGCGCCGGGTCGCGCTCAAACGAAATAGTGCTGCGATCGCCGCTTAGCAGTACCTCGGGTGGTACATAGCGAGTAAGCGGGTGAAGTTGGCCGTCGACCTTGATGGCGTAGGCCATCGCGAGAGCATCGGGGTTGCATGGTACAGGGATGATGTCGGCCGGCTCGAACAGACTGGTCTGCTCCAGAATCTGCTGCCGTATCTCGGTGAGAGTCAGTCGCTGCGCGCCCGCTTCGTAATCGTCGGTCCGGCCTGCATGTTGCACCGGCTGTATGGTGACTCCGCGAACGCTGGGTTGCCTGGCCGCGAACTCGATCACGGGTCCGATGTCCTGTTCGTTGACTCCGCGTGCGACGGTCATCACCAGCGTGGTGGAAAGCCCGACACGATTGAGCGCTTCGAGCGCGCGCTGCCTGGTGGAGGTCAGATCCACGCCGCGTAATTGCTGCAGGGCCTCGGCGCGCGCCGAATCCCATTGCAGATACACCTCGAAGCCCGGGGAATACTCCTTCAGGCGCTCGGCAAACCCCGGCTCGTTGGCGATACGGATACCGTTGGTATTGATCATCAGGTGGCGGATCGGGCGTCGCCGCGCTGCGTTCAGCACGGCGAAGAAGTCCGGGTGCAACGTGGGCTCTCCGCCCGAGAGCTGTACGACGTCAGGTTCGCCTTCATTGGCTACGACCGCGTCGAGCATGCGCTCAACGGTCGGCAAGTCCCGGTAGCTTTTCCGCTGAGGGCCGCTATCGGCGTAGCAAATGGGGCAGCGCAGGTTGCAGTGATCGGTGATCTCCACAATGGTCAAACACGAGTGCTGCATGTGATCAGGGCACAGACCGCAATCGTAGGGACAGCCGTAATGCATCGGCGTGTTGAAGCGCAGCGGCATTTCGGGCGGTTTGATGTAGATCTCGCGCCCCGCGCGCCAATATGCCGCATCGGAGGCGATGAGCACCTTGCTCTGGCCGTGCACCGGACACCACTTGTACATCCAAACCCGATCGTCCTGGATCACGAGCTTGGCTTCGACACGGCGCAGACAATCGACACAAAGCGACACCGCCGTGTCGTAGAACAGGTAGGGGCGCACTTTAGTCATTCAGCGGACTCCGTGCCGACAGCCATCGCCGGCTGTCGCGGAAATAATACGCGAGACCCAGTAGGCAGGCCCATTGGATCGCGGTCAATGGTCCCCACCGCTCCGGTTCCAGCGTGCCGATAGCCGCGGGCCCGAAGGGAGGTTTCAGGAACTCGAGCAGCAGGCGCATCAGGAGGTACCCGACCATGAATGCCTTGAAGCGATCTCCGCTGACGACACTGAATGTCGGCAGGTGCACCAACCAGGCGAGCCCACCGAGCAACACGATCTCGTACAACGCCGTGGGATGGCGGCCGATACCGTCACCGTAGTCCCACGCCCAGGGAAGCGATGTCTCAGTTCCATACGTCTGGTCCCAGACGCCGGATAGCTGGCAGCCGATTCGACCCACGGCGATCGCAACCAGGAGTGGAACGACGAAGGCGTCTCCGGTGGATTCGCGCCAGCCGAGCGCCATCTTGGCTGCCTCCACTCCGAGCACACCGCCTAACAGCGCACCGACGAGTGTCTTTCCGCCGAGCCAAACCTGCCACGGCTGTTGATGGAGCGCCGACCAATATTGCGCGACATACAGCAATCGCGAACCCAGAGCGGCGCCCATCGCCGCACCAGCCAGCACCCCGAGGCGGGAGACGGCTGGCATGTCCGCGGCCGAACGGTTACCGCTGCGCCAGTAAAGCAGGCCGCCAATCCAGAAGGCAGCTGCTTCGATAACGAAATGGATCGATCCGGGCGAAGTCAGCACGAACTCGCGAGTCCCGTGGGTCGGCAGCTGATTTTTCTTACACTCCCGATGTCGTTCACGGGCTAATCCGGGATTCTGGTTTATCTGCAGAGAAATATGAGTTTAATCAATTAATTATAAAAGAAACCGACAAATCACTATAGGCGCAGCGGGCGCTCGAAGATTTCAGTTACCCCTAAAACCCTTGGCCACCAGATAGACCTCGCGCGATTCTTTGCGTGACGCTGCGGGCTTGCGAACCGTCACTTTCTCGAAGTGGGTCCGCAGCTCCTTCAGATACTGATCCGATCCGGATCCCTGAAACATCTTGGCAGCGAAGTTCGCGTGAGACTTCAGGGTCCTTTGCGCGGTGTCGAGGGCTAGCTCCAGAAGATAAATCGATTTGGCCGCATCGGCAGTATCGATGCCGGTGGTATTGGGCGCCATGTCGGAAAGGATGAGATCGAACTTTGCACCGCCGAGCCACTCCAGTACTTGCTGCACGATGGCGTCCTCGGTGAAGTCTCCCTGTATGAAATCGACGTGCTCGAGCGCGTCCATGGGCAGGATGTCCGTAGCCAGTACGCGGCCCTGTGCGCCGACCAGCTTGCCGGCCACCTGCGACCAGCCGCCGGGCGCGGAACCCAGATCCAGGATCCGCATGCCGGGACGAATCAGCCGGTCCTTGTCGTTCAGCTCAATGAGTTTGTAAGCCGATCGCGCACGATAGCCGTCCTTCTGAGCCTGCTTGACGAAAGGATCGCTGACATGCCGCGACAGCCAGCTGGCGCTGCTTTTGGTTCGTGCCATGGTTCTTGAGGCGATGCGCTAGAATTCATGGATTCTACTACCCTTTGCCGGGTCTACCGGCCAGGAAACCTTGGTGATCCGCATTACCGAGCTGCCGCTGCCGCTCGATTACACGCCCGCTACGCTGCGCCAGACCGTTCTGAGTCGCCTTGCCATCCGAGCCGATAGTCTGATCGATTTGACTGTATTCAAGCGCAGCTACGACGCTCGCCGGAAGAACAAAGCGATTTCCTTCATCTGCATCGTCGACGTCACCGTGCGCGACGAGCCCACGGTCTTAAAGCGCCTCGCGCGCGACCGGCATGTGGGACTTGCGCCGGACATGAGTTATCGACCGGTTGCGCAGGCATCGCCGACACTGGAAGAACGCCCGCTGATCGTAGGATTCGGCCCCTGCGGGTTGTTCGCGGCCTTGATTCTGGCGCAGGCGGGCTTCAAGCCCATTGTGCTGGAGCGCGGACGCGAAGTACGGCGACGCACCCGCGACACCTGGGCACTGTGGCAGAAGAACACGCTGACCCCGGAATCCAATGTGCAGTTTGGCGAAGGTGGGGCGGGCCTGTTCTCCGACGGTAAGCTCTACAGTCAGATCAAGGATCCGAAGTTTTACGGCCGCAAGGTGCTGCATGAGTTCGTACTCGCCGGTGCACCGCCTGAGATTCTCTACGTCAATAAGCCGCACATCGGCACCTTTCGTCTCGCCGGTGTCGTCACCGCGATGCGCGAGCAGATCATGTCGCTGGGTGGTGAAGTGCGCTTCGAGACCAAAGTGACCGATCTGGTGATCGAAAAAGGCCAGCTCGAAGGTCTCACACTCGAGAACGGGGAGACACTGCGCAGCCGCCACGTCGTACTCGCCCTCGGACACAGTTCCCGCGACACGCTGCGCATGTTGGAGCAACGCGGCGTTTATCTCGAGGCCAAGCCTTTCGCCATCGGCTTTCGGATCGAGCATCCGCAGTCGCTGATCGATGTCGCGCGCCTGGGGCGTTTTGCCGGCCGCCCCGAACTCGGTGCCGCGGACTACAAACTCGTCCACCACGCGGGCAACGGGCGTTCGGTCTACAGTTTTTGTATGTGCCCCGGGGGCACGGTGGTGGCTGCCACGTCCGAGCCGGGGCGCGTGGTCACGAACGGAATGAGCCAGTATTCGCGAAATGAGCGCAATGCCAACGCGGGCATCGTCGTGGCCGTCAATCCGGAACCAGATTTTCCCGGCGGCCCGCTCGCCGGCGTTGCCTTGCAGGAAGCGCTGGAATCCAGGGCCTACCTGATGGGCGGTGGCGACTACTGTGCGCCCGCACAGTTGGTCGGAGATTTTGTGCGCGCTGTCCCCTCGGCGCAGCTCGGCGAGGTCACTCCCTCGTATACGCCGGGCGTGCGGCTGGGCGACCTGTCTCAGGCATTGCCTGGCTTTGCGATCGACGCCATACGCGAGGCGTTGCCGGCTTTCGGCAAACAGATCCCGGGTTTCGACAGACCCGATGCCGTTCTCACCGGTGTTGAAAGCCGAACTTCGTCCCCGGTGCGCATCACCCGTGATCCCGCATCGCTGCAGAGCCTCAACGTGCGCGGCCTCTATCCGTGCGGCGAGGGGGCGGGCTATGCCGGCGGCATTCTCTCAGCAGGCGTGGATGGCATCAGGGTGGCCGAAGCCGTGGCGCAGAGCCTGGCATGAAGTTCGAGGACATCAAGAAGCTGCATCAGAAGAAATTCCGCGAGGAGTACGGCTGCTTTCTGCTGGAAGGAGAGCATCTGGTGCAGGAGCTGCAGAAGGCGGCGGCCTCCGATGCGCGCTTGCGCGCCAGTGAAATCTATCTCACGCGGGAGTTTGAACACTGGCAGAGCACACTGCAGGTTCACCTGGTCAATGCGCGGCACATGACGCAGCTGAGCGAAACTCGCTCGCCGCAGGGCATTGCGGCGGTGGTGCCGTTGCTGGTTGCCCCAGCTCCGCAGGCCGGTGAGCGCGCCGTGTATCTGCATGAGATTCAGGATCCGGGCAATCTCGGTACGATTCTGCGCACGCTCGCCTGGTTCGGTGGATTCCGCTGCCTGCTGAGCCCCAATAGTGTCGACGTGCACAATGGCAAAGCGGTGCGCGCCAGCATGGGCGCGATCTTTCACGTGGCCGTGGAAATTGATGTGCCCATGGATGCGCTGGCAGCGCGCTTCGGCCGCATCGCCAGTCTTGATTTACAGGGACGCCGTATCACGGAACCGGCGTTCCGCGAGTTCGATTGCTACGTTTACGGCAATGAAGCCCGGGGCTTGCCGCGGGAGGCATTGGCTACGCTTAAGGCGACGGCGTTCACGATTGCAGGTACTGGGGCGATCGAATCGCTAAACGTGGCGACGACAGTCAACATCTGCCAGTACGAGCTGACCCGAACTCAGAGGTGAGGCGCTTCGCTCCTCCCGATCTGCTCCCAGCGCTTGGTTACGACGGACACCGCCCAGACCACGGCTGCCGCCGCTACCAGCACGGTCAGCCAGCCTAGCGCGCTGACCAGTCCGCCGCGGGTGATCGTGGGCCAGGGAAATTGCTTCAGGGCATCCCAGCGGTCTTCCATCCAATGCCAGGCCTGATGGACCACCAGCGCAGACAAGATGATGGTGCCCAGCCGTGGCGCCACCACGTAGCGGAACAATAGATTCAGGGCCGGCACAAACAGTATCAGTACGAACAATTGTCCGATCTCCACGCCGACATTGAAGAACAAAAGCGACGTCAGGACATGCGAGCCGGCCAACTGCAGCGTGTTGCGCAGGACGAAGGAAAAGCCGAAGCCGTGCACCAGGCCGAAGAAAAACGTGATGATCCATCGCCGGGCTGGTTGCTCGACCACGATATTCTCCAGCCCCATATATACGATCGACATGGCGATCAGCATCTCAATCAGGGGCGGAAACCACAGCACATCGGGCGCATAGCCATAGCCCGAGGCGATCAGGGTGATCGAATGCGCTACCGTGAAAGCGGTGACGATGGGGATCAGCGGACGGATGCGCCGGAAAGGAATGACCAGGCAGAAGAGAAACAAAAGATGGTCGGTGCCTTCAAGAATGTGGTGAAAGCCCGCCACCACGAAGAGGCTCGCGGCGTGGTACCAGCTGGGGTCCAGCCTCACCAGTCCGGCATCGCCCTCCAGCTCGTAGGCGCGCGAAACGCCATTCGGTGGTAGGTACTGCACCGTGGTGATTTCGTGCTGCGCGAGCCGGTCGAAGGCAGCATGCATCGAGAGATAGGGCTGCTCGGTCTGCAGGGGATATTCGAGCAGGACATCGAGCTTGCCCTGTTCCCAGAACATGCTCGTCTCGGGTGCTAACGGTGGCCCTGTGACATGGGCCAGCGCGGTATCGAAGCTGGCAAAGGAGGTGTCCGAATCGAGCGACATCCTCGCCGAAACGATGCGCGGGTTGGGCATCTGCCGGTCCCCCTCATACATCGTCAGGGTTTCCAGCAGAATGACGGTGGCGGCGTCGCGCAACGAGTGGTCGACCTTGGCGAGATCGACATAGTCGCCGGCGCGTCGCGGATATTCGGCGTCCGTATAGGTCGTCAGCGGCACCCGGACCAGCACCTGAAGGGTGTGGCCCTGGGGCTTGACGAACATCTGTAGCGTCGCGCCAACAGGAATGTTGTGCGCAAAAGCATTGGAGGCAAGAAAAATCAGCCCCGCCTGCAACCAGGAAGATCGGCGGCGCAGAAGCTCAGTAAACATGAAAACTCTGAGAGTCCGGCCCATCAGGTTTTGGGCCACGGCACTCCCTGATCCATTTTCGTCACCGGCGCCATGCCCTTGTAGATGAACTTCTGGATGCGCCGGCCTTCATAAGTCTCGGTCGTGAAGAGATTGCCCTTCGAGTCGATGGCGATCGAGTGCACGCCATGGAATTCGCCGGCATAACGACCGCCGTCGCCGAAGGTGGTCACCGGCGTCAGGGTCTGACGGTCCCAGACAACCACTTGCTCGTTCACACCATCCGTCATGAAGATCCATTGCTGCTCTGGATCCTTGGAGAAGGCAATGTCCCACACCGAGCCGTCGAACTTCGTGGCCGGCTTGTAAAAGACCTCCTTTAAGAACTTGCCGTCGGGCGTGAACACCTGCAACCGGTCATTGACGCGATCGCAGACATAGATCAGCCGGTCCACCGACATGTCGGCGCAATGCACGGGATTGCCGAACTGCTGCGCATGCGGGGCGGCCGGATCGTAAGGTCCAAGCGGCTTATCGTCCGGCTTGTTGCCATAGGCGCCCCACCAGCGTTTCATCTTGCCCGTATCGGCATCGATCACCGCCACGCGATGGTTCAGGTACCCGTCGGCGATGTAAGCCTCGTTCTCCTTCGGATCGACGAATATCTTGGCGACGCGGCCGAAATTGTGGGGATCGTTGGAATCGGCCGCAAAATCCTTCTCCGAGGCTTCCACGTTGGCATCGGCGACCGCGCCGGCTTTTCGGCGCGCTCCCGACTTGCCGTATTGCATGAGGAACTTGCCGTCCTGGGTAAATTTCAGGATCTGCGAGTCCGGGCCGCCATTGCCGCCGATCCAGACATTCCCCTTTTGGTCGACAAAAATGCCGTGATTGGATTCCGGCCAGTCATAACCCTTGCCCGGGCCACCCCAGGCATGCAGCAGGTTGCCTGCTTCGTCGAACTCCAGGACTGGCGGCGCCGCCTGACAGCATTCGCCCAGGCCTTGCTGCAACTGGCTTTCGGTACGGTCGAGGGTGTTCGCTCGGTGCACCATCCAGATATGGTCGTTGTTATCGACCCAGGCGCCGATCGCCATGCCCATGACCCAATGATTGGGCAAAGGCTTCGGCCAAAAGGGGTCCACTTCGAATTTGGGCGCCATGTTGCTTGCGGCAGGCGCCTCGCGGGCAATGACAAAGTGCCCGATGGCGAGCGCCCCAAGCGCCACGGTGAAGCCGGCGCCAATCAAGGCATTCCGGGAACGGAAAATATTCTTCATGGATCCCCCATTCGGCGGAGGAGTGGTGTTATCAACTTATTTCCCCTCCTGCTTTGTGTTGATTAGGGTTACACGCAGGGCGGCAGGACGCAAGAACCGAAGGAATGGGCGCTCCGGATTGTCCGCCAGCTTGTTCTGGCGACGAGTGCGGCCTGACGCCAGAATCTGCATCCTTCCGGCCGACGTCGGTGGAATCCGACTGCGCGTCGGGACTGTGAGAGCCGATGCGTATGTTTGAGAACGTACAGACATAAATGCCGTCATGGAGCCACCCTAGTGCCCGGTCTGATGTCGTCGACTGCAGTTCCGGAATGTCATTGCCAAGAGGGCTATCAATATGAACAGAGTCATTACACGCCGCGCTCTGGTGAAGGGTGGCCTGATTGCGGGCGCCTTGGTTCCGGTCGCAGGTCTCTTTGTCAGTAGTAAGGCTTATGCCGACCTGCCGGCACTGGATCCGAATGATCCGGCCGCCAGAGGGCGCGACTACGTTACAAAATCGGCCAAATCCGGCGCGTATTGTGGCAACTGTGGGCTCTATAAGGACTTAGGCAATTCGATGGGCTCATGCACGCTCTTCACAGGAAAGAGCGTCGCTTATGCCGCGTGGTGCAGCGGCTGGGTGAAGACCGGAGCCCCTTGAGGCAATAAGCGCGCGGCAAGTTCCGCTATTCAGCCGCGGGCAAGATCCAGATTCTTCTTTGCACGACCTAAGGTGACCCGCGCCCCGATCGTTGGCGGCGGCGGCCTGAATTTCTGGAGAAAGACCCCGGCTTAGCGACCTGTGACACGAGGCGTCCTGTTGCAAGACTGAGTGCCTAGGCAATCAGATTTCGGAGACCTCGCCATGCAGCGGCCGCCCCAACAGATCAGTCCCGTCGAGTCGCACCTGGCTTATTGGTTGCACTACGTCGGCTCCCGGATTTTTCACGAACTTCGCCTCAAGGCGCTGGAAGCAGGCGTCACGGCCGCCGAATCGGTGGTTCTGCGTAAGCTGCAGGAGCACGAGCGTGGCGCGATGCCGAGTCTTCTGGCATTGCGGCTTGGCTTGAGCCGCGGGCACATTTCGAGGCTGGCGATGAGGCTCGAAGCCAAGGGGTTGATCCATCGCGCAAAATCCCTCTCGGATCGCCGGGCCTTGCTCCTGAGGCTGACGGATCCGGGGCGCGCGCTCCTGCCCACACTGGCGGAGCTGGCGGCCAGGAACAACGCGCGCTATTTCGTGGCAGGGGGTGAGCCCGCACACGACACCATCGAGCAGGTGATGAAGGGGATCGTCCGGAGCCGGCTCTTCAGATTCGTGCCGCCGGATCGGTGCCGCCTGCGCAAACACCGCTTTCCGGACTTAATAGACCTGGACTGGGACGCGGACGAAGAGATTGACGGGGATGGCGGTGAAGCCTGATTACACGCCGCTGCTGCCGCGCGCAGGCTTCTGATATACCTATACGATAGTATAGGAGCATCGCGGCAGGCGCTCGGGCGAGGAGGGCAGGTGAGTAAGCGCAAATCGAAGTCCTTCCAGCGGGAATCGTCGACCGATCGCCGACGCCATCTGGGCGAGGCGGTACTGCGCTGTATTTTGAAGAACGGCAGCGCCGGGCTCTCGGTGCGGCAGATCGCGGCGGAGGCCGGAGTCTCGCTGGGGCTGATCCGATATCATTTCGGCGAATTCGATGAGTTGATCGCCTACGCCTTCGACATGACCACGGATGCGTTCTTTCAATCCATATACGCGTCGCTCGAGCGGGCCGGGACAGACCCGAAGGCCCGTCTGGATGCTTTCATCGCGGTGTCCTTTTCCCCGCCGATGCTCGATCGGAATGTGCTCGGCGTGTGGGTGGTGTTCTGGGGATTGATTCTGCATTCGCGCCGCATGGGCAGCGCGCAGCGGCGTGAATATTCACTTTATATCGCGCTGGTCGAAGGGTTGCTGAGCGCGCTGGCGGCGGCCGAAGGAATTCCGATCCGAAGTATCAAACTGGCCTCGGTGGGGTTTACCGCATTGATGGACGGCCTCTGGCTCGCCTGGTGCCTCAATCCGGCCGCTTTCAAACCGGAGCAGGGTGCCTCGCTGTGCAGGATGTGGATCGAGGGCCTGCGGCGGGGCGCCTATGCGTGATCGCCCGTGATGGTGGCGGTTTGACGCACAGTCCTATACGAACGTATAGTTAATATCGCAATCGGCGCCGAGACGTCCATGTCGCAACCTTCCCGCTACGATGTGCTGTTCGAGCCGGTCAGGATCGGGCCGGTCACGGCTCCGAATCGCTTTTACCAGGTGCCGCACGCCAGCGGCATGACCAACGCGCTGCCCCGGACCCGGGCCGCGTTTCGCGAGACCAAGGCCGAGGGCGGGTGGGGCGTGATCTGCACCGGGGCCTGCTCGATCGACCCGAGTTCGGACGATACCCCGCTGCCGTTTGCCTCGCTATGGGACGACAGTGACATCCCCGCGCATGCGCTCATGACGGAGGCTGTGCATCGGCATGGCGCGCTGGCAGGGGTGGAACTTTGGCACGGCGGTGCATGCGTGATGAACCGGGCCAGCCGGCTGCCGCCGCTGTCCCCGTCCGGCACTCCATGGATGGCCACGCACATCGGTTTCATGGGCAATCTTCGCCCCAAGACCATGGACCGGAGCGATCTTCGCCAGGTACTGAAGTGGCAGGCGGATGCGGCTCGCAGGGCCCGCACCGCGGGCTTCGACATCGTCTACGTGTATGCCGGAATGGGGTATCTGGGCTACGAGTTCCTGCTGCCCGAATATAACCAGCGCACCGACGAGTATGGCGGTGTCATCGAGAATCGGGTGCGCTTCGTGCGCGAGATGATCGAGACCACCAAGGATGCGGTCGGCAGGGATTGCGGGGTTGCGCTGCGTATCAGCCTCGAGGAGTTGCGGGCGCGTCCCGGTCGCAATGCCGAATCCGAGGCCCACGAGGTGATCAGCCTGCTGGCCGATTGCCCCGACCTGTTCGATGTCAAGATGGACTCGAGTCCCACGGACTGCTCGGCCTCGCGTTTCACGGGCGAGGGCAGCCATGAGCCAGTGATCGAGTTCGTCAAGCGCCTGACGCGCAAGCCGGTGGTCGGGGTGGGCCGATTCACTTCGCCAGATACCATGGTGTCGCAGATCCGGCGCGGCGTCCTCGATCTCATTGGCGGCGCGCGCCCATCGATTGCCGATCCTTTCCTGCCGCGCAAGATCCAGCAAGGCCGCCTGGATGAGATTCGCGAGTGTATCGGCTGCAATATTTGTATCTCGAGCTGGCACGACAGTGTGCCGGTTCGGTGTACTCAAAATCCGACGGCCGGCGAGGAGTGGCGGCGCGGCTGGCATCCGGAGCGCATCGATCGCGCAGCTCAGGTGGAGCGAATCCTGGTCGTCGGCGGTGGACCGGCCGGCCTCGAGTGCGCACTCACGCTGGGACGGCGCGGACATCAGGTAACACTGGTCGAAGGCGGGCACGCCTTCGGCGGGCGGCTGACCTTTGAGACGCGGTTGCCTGGACTTGCTACCTGGGGTCGTGTGCTGGATTACCGCCTCGGCAGGCTCAACGCCATGCCGAACGTCGAGATGTACCTGGACAGCCCGGTCGGAGTCGATGAGATCATCGAGCTGGCGCCGGAGCGCGTGGTGGTTGCGACCGGCGCGCGCTGGACGCGCAAGCTCTACTCGACCATGGAACTCCCCTCAGGTCAGCTCGATCACCCCGAAGTTTTCACGCCTGATGACATCGCGGCCGGTCGACTGCCGGAGGGTCCCACCGTCGTTTTCGATTTCGACAATTACTACATGGGCGGCGTCATCACCGAGCATCTCGCAGGGCTTGGAATTCCTGTGCACTATGCGACGCCGGCCGGACATGTCTCTGCCTGGACCATCATGACCAATGAGTTGCCGCTGGTGCATCGCGCGCTCATGCGACGTGCGGTGCCCATCACCACGCTGCATCTGCTGTCCTCGTTCGACGGCGAGACGGCTATCATGAAGCATGTCTTTACGGCCGAGGAACTGCGGCTGAGCTGCCGCTCGATCCTGATCGTGGGCATGAGGACACCTCGGGATGAGCTGCCAACAGCGCTCGAAGCGCGCGCGACGGATGTCGCGGCTGCCGGCGTGCTCTGCGTCGGGCGTGCTGGTGATGCGCTCGCACCGGGCGCTATAGTGCATGCCATTCACAGCGGTCACCTGGTCGGCCGGGAGCTCGAGTTGAGCGAACGGCGGCCATATCGGCGCGATTATCCCCTGGTGCCAGCGGATAATGCAGTAGGAGGTGGGCGATGAGTCCCGTCGCGCTGGAAAAGACGCTGCCGTCCGAGTATTACCGCTCGCCTGAAATATACGCGCGGGAAAGAGAGCGCATTTTCTGCCGCGAGTGGACCTGCGTCGGACGCGAGAGCGAGTTGCCGGGCCCTGGCAGTTCGAAGGTGCTTGACGTAGCCCGCGAAAGCATTCTGCTGGTGCGCAATGAGGCCGGACGCCTGCGCGGCTTCTACAATGTCTGCCGGCATCGCGGCGCCCAGCTGTGCGGCACATCACTGCCGGGCCGTGCCACCGAGGGTGGCGTCGTGGGCGGCAAGCGAATCCGCTGTCCCTATCACTCCTGGACCTACAATCTCGACGGCGAGCTGATCGCGACGCCCTACATCGAGGGTCTCGATCGCAGCAAGCTATCGTTGTATCCGGTCGGGGTAGAAACCTGGGGCGGATTCATCTTCGTGCATCTGATGCCCGCCGCAGCCAAGCCGCTGAGCGAGCAGCTCGGTGAAATCCCCGCCCGCACCGAGCGCTATCCGCTGGCGCGGCTGGTGATCGGGCACGCGATTGATTACGACGTCGCAGCGAATTGGAAAATCATCGTCGAGAATTACAACGAGTGCTATCACTGCGGCGGCGTGCATCCGGAACTGTGCGACATCGTGCCGGCCTTCCGGCGCAACGGCGGCAATGATCTGCAATGGGCGCAGGGCATCCCGCATCGGGACGGCGCCTACACCTTCACACATAGTGGCAAGACGGCTCGGGAGCCTTTTCCCGGCCTCAACGAGGCCGAACGTCTGCGGCATTTCGGGGAAGTCCTCTACCCGAATCTGTTCATCAGCCTCAGCTGCGACCATGTCGCGGCCTTCATCCTCAAGCCTGCAGGCCCGGAACGGACGCTGATCGAATGTCAGTTCCTGTTCGCGCCCGAGGCGGTCGCCAGCGCCGGCTTCGATCCATCGGATGCCGTGGAGTTCTGGGACATCACCAACCGCCAGGACTGGGCGATCTGCGAGAGCGTGCAGCGCGGGATCGCCGCGCGCCCGCATCAGCACGGTTACTACGCGCCGATGGAAGACTACAGCCTGGATATTCGCCGCTACGTCGCCGAGCGGCTCGGCCTCGGCCTCGATTAGCACCGCCCTTGGAACCATCCTCGCGCCCCGGGAAGTCCCGCGTCGGATGGCGAATATTCGCGATGCTGGTGGGCTTCGGCACCATCGCGTATTTCCAGCAAAAGGGAGTGACGATAGCGGCTGAGCGCATCATGCCCGAGCTGTCGCTCAGCCAGATGCAGATCGGCTGGATTCAGTGGGCGTTCCTGCTCGGCTACACGCCCGCGCAGATCATCGGCGGGCGCCTGGGTCAGCGATACGGTGCGCGCGGCACTCTGGCCGTGGCGGGCGCGATCGCGGTGGCGGCAACAATTGCCATGCCGCTGGTACCTGCGGTACTCACGGGAGGCGCTGTTTTTGCCGCGCTGTTCCTGTCCCAGTTTACGCTGGGATTGGCGCAGGCGCCGCTCTGGCCCGTGGGCGCCGGCGTCGTCAGGGCCTGGCTGCCGGCCGGTCGATGGGGGCTCGCCAATGGCATCCAGTCGATGGGCGCGCAGCTGGGCGCGGCGATCGCACCCGCCTTGATCGTCGCCCTGACGCTCGCAATCGGCTGGCAGCGCGCGCTGTTCTGGACCGCGTTGCCCGCGCTCGGACTGGTGCTGGCATGGGCCTGGTACGCGCGCAACACACCGCGCGAGCACCCGTCGGTCACTGGTGAGGAGTTGGCGCAACTGGCCGCCCCTGAAGATTTGCCAGCAAAGCCAGGTAAAACCGCTGGCAGCAAACGCGCAGGCAGCAGGGCGCCGCTATGGGATCTGACGCTGCTCACGGTGTCCTATACGATTTTGAATTACGTTTTTTTCCTGCTCGCCAACTGGTCATTCCTGTACCTGATCCAGGAACGGCATTTCACGGTGGCGCAGAGCGGGTGGCTTGCCACCTTACCTCCCATCGGCGCCGGGCTCGGCGCCGGCATCGGCGGTTGGCTGCTCGATGCGCTGTGCCGCAAATGCGGCATCCGCTGGGGCTCGCGGCTGGTCCCACTGCTGTCATTGCCGACCCTGGCGGTATTGCTCACCTTGGCTGTGTACACCAGCCA
Organism: uncultured Gammaproteobacteria bacterium; assembly: GCA_963819195.1. Taxonomy (GTDB): domain Bacteria; phylum Pseudomonadota; class Gammaproteobacteria; order Steroidobacterales; family Steroidobacteraceae; genus FEN-1191. The sequence goes on along the minus strand of CAWFVL010000011.1, from coordinate 791,989 downwards.
TCCACTGGCGGCGGTGATCGCAATGGCGCTGTGTTTTGGCCTGGTCGAAGTCAACGAGGCCGCTTATTGGACTGCGACGATGCGGGTGGCGGGCGCCAATACGATGACCGCAGCCGGTGTGCTCAACACCGGGGGCAGCCTCGGGGGACTGATCGGCATTCCCATCGTTGCCTTTTTGTCGGGGCACGGACAATGGAACGCGGCGTTCCTGATCGGGGCCCTTTGCGCCGCACTCAGCGCGGTCGCCTGGCTGGGAGTCGACGCGCCCGAGCAAGGCTGAATTGACGGCCTAGACCTGCAGCGCCCGTACCTGGCCGCGTCCGCCATCTTTTGCCAGGTACAGCGATCGGTCCGCGCTGAGAATCAGGTCGGCACAGTCGCCCCCCACATTCGGCATTGCCACCGCAACCCCCGCGCTGATCGTGACGATGCCGCCGGCAACCGCAGATTTGTCGTGGGGAATGCGCAAGGCTCGCACGGCCCTTTCCAGCGCTTGCGCTTTAGTCTCGGCGCCCTGCAGGGACGTTTCCGGCATCACGCATACGAATTCCTCCCCTCCATAGCGCGCCACCAGGTCGTGGGAGCGTGCGAATCCGGCTTTGAGACATGCCGACACCTGCTGAAGGCAGAAATCGCCAGCCTGGTGTCCGTAGTGATCATTGAATAGCTTGAAATGATCCAGGTCGATCATCACCAGGGAGAGCGGGTTGCCCGAGCGCGTGCAGCGACGCCATTCTGATCCCAGGGTCTCGTCGAAGTGGCGGCGGTTGGCGAGACCGGTCAGCGCGTCCACGCGCGCCATCTGGCGCAGCAGATCCGACTGGCGCTTCAACGCGATCAACGTGCCGACGCGGGCGCGCATTACGTTGGCACTGGCCGATTTGGCGATGAAGTCGACCGCGCCGGCAGCCAGGCCGTCCTCCTCCTCCGAGGCCTCGCTTTGCGCCGTCACAAAAATCACGGGAATGTCGCGAGTTCGCTCATCCTGCTTCAGCCGGCGGCACACTTCATAGCCATTGAGCCCTGGCATGACCACATCGAGGAGGATCAGGTCCGGAGCGTTGGTCTTGCAAAACTCCAGGGCGTCCTCGCCGCTGGTGGCAAAGAATACTTCGTGGTCGGAGTGGAAGATCTCGTGGAACAGGCGGATATTCAGCGGCTGATCATCCACGATCAGCAGTTGCGGCCGTGGATTCGACTCCTCCCCGGCCATGTCGATCTGCCGGGTGTTCACTTGATCGACTCTCGCAGGGAACGGGTTTTCTCGAGCGACAACGGGAAATCAAGGTCGTTCATGGCCTGTTCCAGGTCTGCCAGTCTGTCGCCCAGTGCTATTCCGCACGTGAATCTCAATTGGTCAAACACATTGGTGGCGCGCATATTCTTTTCGCGCATCAACTGATCGAGCTCATCCAGGAGCCTGGCCAACCGCGGCTTGTCGAGCACGGTCATGCGCCTGATAGCCGAGGCCGAGTTGGAGTTGAGCGTGTCGGCAAAGATGCGCAGGTCGTTGCAGCTGTGCCGGATGACAGCGTCGAATTCGTCGGCTGAGAACACCACCGAAGTGGGGTTGTCGGCCAGGAGAATCTGCTTTTCCAGTGCCGTCGCATAGCTCACCAGCGACACGGCGCCCACCGTGGCGGCCGTGCCCCGCAGGGTATGCAGTAGCGCGCCCGCGGCGCTCTTATCCTCGCGGAGGATATGTCGCTGCAAGTCCGCGGCCAGCGTGGTGCAGGTCCGGATGAACAGTTTGGACATATCCGCATACAGCGAGCGATTCCCGCCGATCCGGCGTAACGCATTGCGGAGGTCCTGGGTGGCATCCGGGGCGGACGGCGGCGCGACTTCGAGAGCGGACAGCTGGCGGCTCCCGGGTTGGCAATGCTTCAAAACGGTCGTCACCAGGATCTCCAGATCGATGGGCTTGCCGATATGATCGCTCATGCCCGCAGCCAGGCAGGCGGCCTTGTCCTCAGCCAATGCGTTGGCGGTCATGGCGATGATCGGCATTGACTCCGTGAGTTGATGGCTCCGAATCCTGGCGGTGGCCTCGTAGCCATCGATATCCGGCATCTGGATGTCCATCAGAACAGCGTCGAAGCGTGGCCTGGCAGACAGTGCTGCGCTGACGCCCAGCCGGCCGTTGCTCGCGACTGTCACGTGGGCACCTTCGTTGGAGAGCAGCTCGAAGGCCACTTGCTGGTTCATGGCGTTGTCTTCAACCACCAGCAGTCGCAGTCCCTTCAAGCGAGTCGAGGAAATTCGCTGTCGCGCAACCGTTTCCTGCCCCGCGCCCCCGGACATGGCATCCGACACCGCGTCGAACAGCATGGACGCCGTCACCGGTTTCACCAGAAAGCCGTCAAGAAAGGAAGGCTGCTCCCGCAAACGCTCGACCAGCGATTCTCTGCCATGGGCAGATATCATGATGATGATGGGTGCGCCCGCGGCAACAGTGCCTTCGCGAATGAGCTGCGTGGTTTGCCATCCATCCAGGTCGGGCATCTTCCAGTCCATGAAGACAACATCGTATTTGAGCTTGCGCCGCGCGCTTTGCTCGAGCATCAACAATGCCTGCCGGCCGCCATCAACCGTGTCGCAATGCCAACCCATGGCGGATGTCATCGAGTGCAGCACTTCACGGGTTGACTCATTGTCATCGACGACCAGCGCTTGTAACTGCTGGCCGGCGGCCATACCGGGCATCGATGCGCCCCGAAATCCGTGCCGCGGCAGCCGCTGGGTTGCCGACCGATGGAATGACAAAGTGAAGGAAAATCGGCTGCCGACTCCCAATTCGCTCTGCACCTTGAGTTCGCCGCCCAACAACCTCACCAACCGCCGGCTGATCGCCAAACCCAGACCGGTGCCGCCAAAACGCCGTGCGGTGGACGATTCGGCCTGAGCAAAGCCCTCGAAAATACCGTTCAGATGCTCCGGGGCAATGCCGATGCCCGTGTCGCGCACCGCGAACTCGATCTCGATATTCGAGTTGTGCATCGCTATCATCTTCAGCGACACCACGATTTCGCCTTGCTCGGTGAATTTCACCGCATTGCCCGACAGGTTGATGAGTATCTGCTGCAACCGCAGCGAGTCGCCCTCGAGATCCAAAGGCAGATTAGTGTCCAGATCGAGCACCGCCTCGATGTCCTTGCTGCCGATGCTGGTGGACAGGATCATCGCCAGATAACGCATCAGCTCATCCAGGGAGAACGGCCGGATATCCAGCGACATTTTGCCGGCCTCGATCTTTGAGAAATCAAGGATGTCGTTGAGAATGGCCAGCAGCGATTTGGCCGCCGATTGCGCCTTATCGACGTAGTCGTGCTGACGCCGGACGAGTTCAGTTTGCGCCAGTAGCTGCAGCATGCCGAGCACGGCATTCATAGGCGTTCGAATCTCGTGACTCATATTGGCCAGAAACTGGCTCTTGGCCTTGCTCGCCGCCTCTGCCTGATCCCGCGCCACAACCAGTTCCAGATTCAGGAGTCGCGTCGACTCGTCAATCAGCTTGCGCTCAGTGACGTCCTGGAAAGCGCCCTCCAGCTTCTTGACCACGCCATCGTGTACCACCGCGTGACCCAGGCAGCGCACCCAGATGCGCCGTCCCTTGGCCGTAATCAGCGGCAACTCCAGATCCCAGGTACCTCCGGTCTTGCTGGCAGAGTTGACTGCTTCCTCGATCTGGCTTCGGGCTTCGGGTGCATAGAAATCCAGCGCTCGATCCAGGGGCGGGGTGACTCCGGAGTCGACCTCATGAATCCGGAATACCTCGTGGGACCAGTGAACGTGGTTGCCCGGCAGGTCAACCTCCCAGCCGCCGATGCTGGCCAACTCACCCACCCGAGCCAGCAGGGCAAAATTACGGGCCAGCTCCTGTTGCATACGCTGCTTTTCGGCGTCAGCCTCCCCAACTGCCCGTTGAGCCGCCGCGATGGATTTCCTGCCCCGCCATCCCAGTGTGAAACCGGTGGTCGCAAGAATCGCGATGGCAATTGCCACCCAGGCGATGCCGGCCTTCGACTCGCGCGTGGCGGCGGCCACATCCGCATTGCGCGTCTGGATGGTGGTTGTTTCGTTGGCGTTTAATAAGCCAACGACCGCGCGAATCTGATCATGCAGCAGCTTCCCGCGGTCGAATGAAGCCGAGGTGCGTGCCACGTCGAGCCCGCTCATGCGGCGTACATCGATGATCGACTGCAGTTCAGCCTTCCTGGCAAGCAATAAGGGCTGCAGGCGGGCGACCTGCTCGCGCTCGACCGGGTCATTGGCGGTCAACCTCGCCAGATCCGCGTACATCGGGTCGATGGTGCTGATAAAGGTATCGTAAGGCTCGAGATAGTCCTTTCGGCCGGTGATCAGATAGCCGCGCTCACCGGTTTCACCGTCGGTGACCCGGTTCATCAGCGCTTCGACCTGAGCGCCAACGGCATAGGCGTGCGTGACAGCCGCGTAGTCGTCCGCCAGCTGCTGATTGATGCGCCAGGAATAGACCGCGGCCGCGATGGCGAAGACCATCATCAGGCTAAGCAAAATGGGCCCGAGCCGTCGATCCCGCGGGGCCTTATTCATTCAACATGGCTCGTTCGCGCCCACAGGCTGCTCCGGGCAGCCTAGGGAGTCACAGACTCCCGGTCTGTGCTCCACCGAACCCAGTGAGCCTCTGAAAGGCCGGGAGTGAGCGGCTGGTCACATTGGGGACATAGGGAAAGCGCGGTAGCGCGGTCACGCGGCGGTGAATTCCACCACCCGCCAATAGGTGTCCAGAAGCGCCGTCGTCTCCAGAAACGCATTCGCAGGATTCGACTTGAGAATGTAGCCGGCTACCCCGAGGTTGTAGGCCTTGACCTTGTCTTCATCGGTATCGGAGGTCGTCATGACAAAGACGATGCTCTTTTTCAGCTCCTCGTCTTTGCGTATCTCGGACAGGAATTCGACGCCATTCATGCGTGGCATGTTGAGGTCCAGAAGAATCAGATAGGGGCGCGGTAGCCGGGTACGCCCATTGGTTCCCCGTAACATCTCGAGCGCCTGGATACCGTCGAAGGCAAAATCGATCGGGTTTGCGATCTTGGCGTCCCGAAATGCGCGTTCCAGTCCCATGATGCACAGGTCGTCATCTTCGACGTGCAGTAATTGCACGGTTCTAGGCTCAAGCATTTATTTTCTCCATGACATCCTTCGCGGGCGCCAACGTTGGCCACCGAAAGCGGAATTCCGTGCCGGTGCCGTTTCCAAGAGAGTGGACGCTGATGCAACAATTCTGCTGCTCAACCAATTTCTTCACCAGGGCGAGTCCCATTCCGCTTCCCTCTACTTCGTCGCGTCGCTTCAGGGTCTGAAACAACACGAAAATTTTCTCGTGAAACTGAGGCAGTATCCCGGGCCCGTCGTCGCGCACCGAAAACTCCACGAACTCCGCCACGCGGCTTGCGGAGAGCACGATCTCGCCACTGTCCTTATCGTGGTGCTTGATGGCATTGTTGATGAGGTTGCGCAGCACCTGTTCCAGTTGCCCGCCGGCGGTAACGATCACCGGCAGTTCACCCTCGACCCGTACCTTGATGTGCGCCGGAGGGCAGAGGATCTGGACAATGTTCTCGAACATTGCTGCCACGTCGGTTTCGGCAACGGCCGCGTCGGTGCGTCCCGCACGGGAATAAGCCAGCAGATCATCCAGCAGTCTTTCCATGCGATTGATGCGATTGCGCATCAGTCCAAGCAGCTTTCGTGAGCCATCGGAAAGATTGTCGTGCAGATCTTCCGCCAGCCATTTCGCCGCGCTGTCAATTCCAGTCAGGGGCGCCCGCAGATCATGGGAAGCGACGTAGGCGAAATCCTCGAGATCGCGGTTGGACCTTGCCAGCTGCTGATTGTTGTATCGAAGTTCCCGCTCCACTTCATTACGTTTCAGCACCTGCGCGTCCAGGTCCGCGGTGTGCTGCAGGGCCACCACCGCTTTGTGCCTGGCGGCCAGCACGCTGATGATGCCGAGAATCCCCAGGGTCCCCACGCTCAGCGTGGTGGCGATGGAAATACGGTGGGCATCCACCGCATATCGTGGGTCCTGCACAAAGGGTCTGGCGACGCGGCTGTTGAAAACCCAGACCAGGCCCACGGAGATCGTGGCTACGGCCACCACCAAAAAAGGCAGGAACCAGTCCGGCAGATTGGGCTTCTGCACAATATCGTGCTGCCAGAGAGCGGCGATTCTCGCGACTATCACCAGCTGAAAGCCCGCCCAGGACCGCATCGACATGCCTGCGGAATCAGTCCATCCGTAGGCATCCTTGAGATGCACTACGTAGCCGAGCAGCGCCACGAAGGCGATGCCGCCAGCGAGTGTTTTCATGACGACGGGGGCCGTGGTCGAGGCACGCGGGTCGCTCTGAGGCTTCGAGATCAGCAGCTGCGCGCCGCCCATAAGCAGGAAGCAGGCGATGGTATTGCCCGACATTCGTCCCGGGTGGAGGTTATTAAGACTATCGAACGGCGTTGCCAACAGCGTATCGATACCTGTATCAATACCGAATGCATACTCTGCCAGTTCAGCACCCGCAACACCGATCACCGCGGCTGCCATGGCGATCACAAAGCGTCGGCGTCGCAGGACCAGCCCCAGCTCTCCGAACCCCAGGAAGATAAAGCTCAGCGCGGTGTTGAAATCGGTCGGGGCATCGTCTGGGTATAACTGGACCAGCATCGGTATGCGGACCCACCAGCCGATGCAGGTCAGTACGCCGTTGATTACGATGAATAGCGCGGTGCCCGCGATGATCCAGTCTGCGGTTGAGAATCGGCGGTCTCTATGCGTCAGTGACGACGGTTGCTGCGGGTCGTTCACTATTCGGCTCGCGCCTAAGGAACGGGCGCTTTAACAGCTACAGGCGCTGTTGACGGCGGCAGAATCGCATCGAGCGGTGCCACTTCCACCCCTCCTGGGTAGTCGATACCACCGACCACCATGCTCTGACGCCCGGCCAATAGATGCGCATCACGTCACAACCAGCGATGCCGGTTCGCATCAGGGGTAGTTGGCAGGTTTGATGCGCTCGCGGATCAGGTCCCCAATGATGACGAGGTCACGCAAGTATCTGATGCCCAGCCGCCTGGGTTCGCGGGAGATGCGCCAGGACCACTCGAGGCCGGCGCAGCGCAGCCACTGTGGCGCGCGGGTTTCGCTGCCCCCGATCTGATCGATCGCTGCACCGATGCACAGACCGATGCCCGACACTCCGCCGGATTCGGCAAGGCGATGAGCCAACAGTTCCTGGCGTGGAGCACCGCAGGCCAGGAAGATGAAACGCGCGGGATGGGCACGCGCAAACTGCACGCACCGATCGATCATCGCCGGATCCGCTTCGAAACCGAACGGCGGCGCGAAATGCGCGACGCGCGTCAGGGAATAGGTGCGCACCAGCTGCGCGACCGAATTCGGGGTGGTGCCGATGATCGTGATCGGCTCGTCGCGCGCGATCCAGTGTCCAAACAGCGCTGCGGTCAGATCGCTGCCGGGGATGACCGGCGGAACACGAAGACCCAGCACACGAGCGAGCCTGCCGACGACGCGACTGTCCAGCAGCAATGCGCCCGCGCAGCGGTAATAGCGCAGCAGCACCGCCGATTGACGCGCCAGCCGCACAAAGTGATCAGCGTTCGGAGTGACGATGTAGGAGAAGGACAGGTTCGGCGGCCGGTCTCGCCAGCTCTTCGGCCACATCGGCCAGCGATGCGTCTGCCAGGTCAAGCCCGAGCAAGCGGATCGTGCTCAGGCGGGGCAACAGCGGGTTCATCAATTTCCTCGGCGTTTAGGCTCGATTTTGGGCCTGCGTCACGATTTGCGGCTTGCGGCTGGCTGGGAATATCAGGAGCATGGAGCAGATCGAACGGGCAGGGGGATCTAGGCTGTCACACTCCGTCAAGGTGCTTTTTGTCGGCGCGGGCCCCGCAGGCCTGGCGCCGCTGGTGTGGGCTGCGCGGCACGGCATTCTCGCGCAAGTTGCCGCACAGGGCATCGCAGTCGTGGAGCGCAGCCCCCAGATCGGCGCGGGTGCATTGTCCGAGCACGCAATCGGATCCGATACGCTCGCCGAAGCCTTCCTGGAATGTCTGGCGGAGGGGGCGGAGCCCCGGCTTTGCGCTTTGAGGAGCCACGAAGCAAGCCTCACCCTGGCCGCCTTCAAGGGCGGCGCCGCGCCGCTGCCAGTGGTCGCGACCTTCCTGGCTGTGCTGGGTCAGACCATGCACGAGATTCTGCTCTCGCACCGCGCCCTCGTGCTCACCAGGCATGATGCCGAGCACAGTCGCCAGTTACCGGAGGGGAAATGGTGCACCAGGATCGCGGGCCCCCAGGGCGAGTCTCGGGAGATTCTGTCTGAACGCCTGGTGCTGGCGACCGGCGCAGAGCAGGCCCTCGCGGATATCGCCGCCGAGCAGATCGGCGGCCGTGCGCTGCTGCCTGCACTGGTCGATAAGATCATGCTCTCGGGCGTTGCGCTGGCACATGGTGGGGCCGCGCAGATCGCAGCGCGGCTCGCCGGTCGTGCCCATCCGCGGGTCGCGATAATCGGCGGCTCCCACAGCGCGGTCGCCAGTGCCAACCTGTTGCTGCGCCATGGATCCGGCTTCGACTTCGACGAGGGCGGCGTAGCGCTGCTGCACCGTCGTCCGCTTCGCATCTTCTATCCCTCCATCGAGGCGGCATTGGCCGATGGCTACACCAGCTTCAACCTGGACGATGTCTGTCCCCGGACCCAGCGATTGTTCCGGCTCGGTGGCTTTCGGCTTGAAGCGCGTGAACTGGTCAGGCAGGCACTGGGCATCGGAGGCGCCGCACCCGAGCCGCGATTGAAATTGTGCCCGCTGCATGGTGACGGTGAACAATCGGCCGCCTGGCAGATTCTCGAGCAGGCGGATCTGGTGATCGCGGCGCTGGGTTATCGCCCTCGCGCTCTTCGCCTGCTCGATCTGGAAGGGCGGCCAATCCCGCTCGCCGCGTATGCCGCACGCGGAGCGCCGCTGGTGGATCGCGAATGCCGTGTCATCGATCAGTCGCACCAGCCCGTCCCCGGCGTGTTCGCGCTGGGACTGGCCGCGGGCTTTGTGCCCAAGGGCGCCGCCCTGGGTGGGGAGTCCAGCTTCATCGGGCAGACCAACGGCCTGTGGCTGTGGCAGAACAATATTGGCGAAATGATCATGCAAAGCTGCCGCGGCGAAAGGCTGGCGGCACCGCGGCGTAAAACTCCGCGGCTGCATGTGGCCGTGATCGTCGGTACCCGTCCCGAGGCCATCAAGCTGGCGCCGGTGGTGCTGGCGATGCGCGCGGTCGCCGGCATGCGGGCCACCATCTGGTGCACGGGCCAGCATGCGCAATGGGCACCCACGACGTTGAGCTACTTCGGCCTCAATCCCGACCGAATCATCGAGACCACCGACACCGGCAATGGTCTTTCACGGCTCGGCGGCACGCTGTTGATCGGTCTGCAGGAGGCCATCGTCGAGGCACGGCCGGACGTCATTGTCGTCCAGGGCGACACCTCCAGCGCCTTTGCGGCCGCATTGGCCGCCGCGTATGCGAGGATTCCGCTGGTGCATGTTGAAGCCGGACTGCGCACCGGTGACCGCCACATGCCGTTTCCTGAGGAAGCGCACCGGCGCGCCATATCGCTGTTCACGGATCTGCATTGCGCGCCGACGGAAGCTGCCGTCAAGAACCTGCGCAGTGAGGGGGTCGCGGAAGGCAGCATCCTGTTGTGCGGCAATACCGTCATCGATGCGCTGCATTTCATCCGGCAGACCCTGCCTGCGAACCAGCTGGCACCCTTGGCAACAACGGCCGGCCGCCCGCTGTTGCTGCTGACCTGTCACCGCCGCGAGAGCTGGGGCGAGGTGTTCACGGGTATCTGCAGCGCCATCAGGCGCATCGCGCAGCGGGGCGACTGCGAGATCGTCTTCGTTCTGCATCCAAACCCCGATTTGGCTGCGATCGCGCTGACCATGCTGGGGGGCCTTACGGGCATTCACCTGGTGGCGCCCCTGGGCTACCCGGACTTTGTGCAGTTGCTCACCCAGGCCGCCATCATCCTGACGGATTCCGGTGGCGTGCAGGAAGAGGCAACTGCTCTGGGCACGCCGCTGCTGGTACTGCGCGAGAACACCGAGCGTCCGGAAGCAGTGCAGACCGGACACGGGCGCATCGTCGGCGTTCGGGAGGACAACATCGTCGCGGCGGTCGCGGAATTGCTCGACGACTCCGCCACCCTGTCGGCCGTTCATGTGCCGTCCGCAGTCTATGGAGACGGGCGCGCCGCCCGCAGGATCGTCGATGCGATCACCGACCGGTGGAAGGGCTCGGACCGGCGCACCGGCGCACCCTATATGAGTGACGCCGCGGCTGCGCGTGATTTGAGACGGCCGGTATCGGCCTGACGCAGAAAATCCAGCGCCTGCCAGGCGAACAGGCTCGCCCAGACATTGCGATGCCGCCCGATCACATCGAACTCGATGCCGCCTTCCGGCGTCACTCTCGATAGCAGCGCTGTTTCGAGCAGGCTTCGCGCGCTCGACCACTGTGATGCCCGCGCGGCATCGAACCGATCGGCGTGCTCGAGCAGGATGCCGGCGCGCAACGCCTGCGCCAGCACATCCGAGCGCACGGGCAGCTCGTCCCGCCCGGCAATCGGGGGCAGCACGCGGTGTGCAGGACCGATTTCGTTCAGGACGATGCCGAACGCGGCGTTGGCGTGATCCAGGTAGGCAGGCGAGCCGGACTGTCCCCACAGCGTGAGCCAGCCCTCGATCAGATACAGGAACGGGTGTAGCTCTCGCAGGCGGGCGCTGCCCTCACGCGCGAGTGCCTCAGCCTGCTCCGCAAGCGTTGCCGAAATGACCTGTGCGAACTGAGATCCCACGCTGGCCAGGGCCGCCGCGATCTTGACGTGATGCACGTCGATCCGGGTCGACCATTTCACCGGTACTTCCTGTTCCGAGGCGCCCGGACGCAGTCGGTGCGAACGCAGATGTCCCGCGGCGATTACGGTATTCATCGATGCGAGATAGCGCGCCATCACGGCGTCCGGCACGATGCCGGGCCAGCGCGACGCGGCGCTGGCAAACCCGCGCAGGATCATTCCAAGGTCGAAGGCGAACAGGCATCGGTTGCGCCAGTCCGATTGACTCATGTCGCGGTGATACAGGGTCAGTGGATCGCCGTCCGGGCCGCACTCGTCCAGCCACGCGATCACGCGTGCGGCCGCGTCCCCGGCCTCGATCGCCGTCAGGAACTGCAGGTAGTAGCCACCGATCTCCGGATACAGCCCGTCGTAGAGACCATCGGGCCACAGCCAGTTCGCGACTCCCGCGCCACTTCCCGAGGCGCGCAATACGCGGTCGGATAGCAGCCAGGCCTGCAGACTGCTTAGTGCCGACACCTATGGATCGTCGGACTCGTCGGTGAGTTGCACAATCCGCCGGATGATGGTGTCCACTTTCTCGTCGCCTTCGATCGCGGCCTCCGGTTGCCTGGCGCGTTGGTCGGCACGTGCGGCTTCGGCGGCTTCGGCGATAGCACCCGGTAGCTCCGCGTACAGGCTCTGGAGCTCGGCTGTTTCTTCTGGCGTGATCTTCGGACTTCTGACCATAAGCACCCCCTTGGTCACGACTGCCGAATCATAACTGCTGCGGCGCGATTGCGCCTCACAGGTCAATGCCAGCGACCTGGAAGGGGTAGTTGCCTCGCGGCTTGGGAAAGCGAGACCGCTTCATCCGGCCGCGAGGCCGCCCCTCCCTGGGACACAGGAACCTTACGCCAATGCTTCGCCGCTGGCGGATCGATGAAACATATGGCGTCGGGGAAACTGCCTTAATCGCATTAAGACAGCTGATATGCGGTTAGTCGCCGGGTGCGGTTGGACTGGCCGCCGACGCATGTGGCGACCCGGCATCAGGCACTGCGGTTGTCGCGGCGGCCGGCGTCTTCATGTGCGGCTCCGGATGGCGCGTGAGCCATTGGCTTATCACCATGAAGAGAATGGCGGCGATATACAGCGCCCATGTGACGGTCCGGGCATGGGAAGTGGCGCGTACGGGGGACGGTGTCGCACCGGGCGCAATCCGGGATGACTCAGCAGCGGGCGCCGCTCGCCTGGGCAGCAAGGCGATCAGGCGTTCAACCAGCAATCCGGGGTCGCCTCGCGGTAGTGGTCCTTCAGGGATGGCAGCAATCAGTGTCGTCAACCACTGCCTGGCAGCGGCGCGCGGAAGCCCGGCCAATCTGGCTGCTTCCTCCCAGGGATCCAGGTTCATGCGCGCCAGGGCAGACAGAACGCTCAGCAGCGTGCCGTTGTGCTCTTCGGCAATCGACGCGTAAAGGAACTCGTCGAACTCGGATCCGTACGCAGCAGGGTGGACTGCGGTCACCCTATCGTCCCGTGGCCTACGCGCGGCGCACCGTTATGACAATGAACCCGATGAGCGCCAAGGCTGCGAGCACCGCATTGATATCCATCTGGATCTCCCGATTTGCACATCGTTCTCCGATTGAGCCACACGTTGCGGCGATCCGTCTGGACGCCAGCGCACGCAATTACCTATGGGGCCCGGTGCGCTGCCAGCACCGAGGCGACTTGTTGTGCCAGGTCGGCTACCTCGGCCGTGCCCAGCGCCGGCGACACACCCTCGGCCGTAACCGTGCGGCAAAAGGCGGTGCTCATGGCCTCGATGACTTCCGCGCTTGAGCTTTTCGGCCGCTCACGCTCGTAGCCAGCCACCACGCTCTGGAGTTGGGTGCGATCGTGCGCGGCCTGCCGCAGTAGTTTCGGGTCCACGGCCAACGCGGGCTTGAGCACTTCCTCATCGACCGTGGGACAGGCCAGGGTTACCGGCAGGCGCCAGCTGCCCACGGTCCAGGGCGTCGAGTTGGGCTCACCGCGATTGCCCCATGCTGTGCGCACGTAGTTGGTGAGGTCGGCAATCTGCTGATCGTCCAGTGATTTGGCGAAGGACTCCATGCCGGCTGCCTTGCCCTGGGCTTTGACGCCCTCGAGCAGTGCCAGGTTAATGAGGTAGGGGGAATGTGCGCTTGCCGCGGCGTTACCGGCCAGGGTCGTCCGTTTGCCTTGCCCGTTGGCGCCGTGGCAGCTGACGCAGTTGCGCTGGTAGAGCAATTGGCCTTCACGCACATTCTCATCCGAGGTAGTAGTGACGGCCTTGCTGTGATCGGATGGTGCTGCTGCCTGCGGATCCTTCAGATAAGTGGCCATCGCCAGCCGATCGGCATCGGTCAGGTGAGTCAGGCTGTCGTGAACCCGCTGGCCTCCCTGCAGGATGGCTGCCACATCTTCGATCTTCAGCCCTGGTGCCGGTGCCAGTGAATCGTGTTGCAGCGCTGGTATGTACCAGCCCGTCAGCTGCGCCTGCGTCAGGTGTTGCGCGCCGTCGATTGCCGCTGCGCTGTTGAGCGTCGAGTGGCAGGTATTGCAGTGACCCAGCGCTTCGACCAGGTAGTGGCCCCGGTTCCAGGCCTCACTCTTTGCCGATTGCGGCGTAAAGGGTGCGGGTTTGTAGTAGAGGCTCTGCCAGATGGCAATGCCGGGGCGCAGATTGAGCGGAAAGATCAACGCCGCCTGGGACGTGGCGTGTGATACCGCGGGCATCAGTCGCAGATAATTCCACAGTGCCGCCATGTCGTCGCGGCTCATGTGGGCATAGCTGGTATAGGGCATGCCCGGGTAGAGCAGGGCGCCGTCCTTGCGCACGCCAATTCGTACCGCGCGCTCGAAATCCTGCTCCTCCCATCCGGCGATGCCGCTCTTGTCGCTGGTGATATTGGGGGCGTACAGATCGCCGAACGGCGTCTTGATCGCCGCACCGCCGGCGAAGGCCTTGCCTCCCGGTTCGGTATGACAGGACAGGCAGCCGGCAGCGCGTGCCACGTACTCTCCGCGCTGAAGCACCTGATCGCGTGCCGCTTCGGCCTCGGACTGGGTTGCCGCAAGGGCGGCCGAAGCGGTGAATCCGCCGGCGATGAGTAACACCCACTCAGCTCGCATGGGAGCCTGCCCCTGGCTGCAACCGGAACGATCCGGTGTTCCCACTATGGAAAACGAGGCCAAGCGCCGCCGTAGGACACATGAGCATTAGTTTGTCCTCGCCCGCTGACCTTCGAGCGCGTCGGCGCGCAGCCGCTGCTGTCGGAAGGCGCGCACACGGGTTCGGGTTCTACGCCACATGCGCAAGCCAGAAGCACTTATTAATACTCGCATTGGCCGCGATCAGTCGGCCAGGAACAGCCCGGTCACCCTCTATGCCATTTGGAACGCAGCCAGTTGGAACGCACGCGGCGGATGCGACTCACAGTGCCGACGCACATACCGACGCACAGGCCGACGACCCAGGTCCGCTGAGCCGCAGGAGCTTTCTGCTGCGTGCCGGCGCGGCCGGTGTCGCAGCTCCCGTCATGGTGCAGGCCGGCTCGCAGGTTACGGAGCGTGTCAGCGCTCGAGCCGGCAGCGCCTCATCGGTGTCGCTGACGGTCAATGGCCAGCGCCGCAGCGTCGCGCTGGATGCGCGTACCACGCTGCTGGATGCGCTGCGCGATCATCTGCAACTGACCGGCGCCAAGAAAGGTTGTGACCACGGCCAGTGCGGCGCCTGCACGGTGCTGGTGGGCGGGCGCCGCATTCTCTCGTGCCTGACGCTTGCCGTCGCGGTGCGTGAGCCGGTGACGACGATCGAAGGTCTGGCGGCGGCCGACGGCACGCTGCATCCCATGCAGCAGGCATTCCTGGAGCGCGATGCTTTTCAATGCGGCTACTGCACGCCCGGTCAGATCATGAGCGCGGTCGCCTGCGTGCAGGAGGGCAAAGCCGGAAGCGCAGCGCAGATCCGCGAGTACATGAGCGGCAATCTGTGTCGCTGCGCCGCCTATCCCAACATCGTCGCGGCCATCCAGGATGCCGCCCCGAAACTGACATGAGACGTTTTGAGTACGAGCGGGCGCCAGACGTAGCCACGGCGACGCGCGCAGCCTCGGGGCAGCCCACCGCTATTCCGACACTGTCTGCGGTGCAGTTCCTGGCCGGCGGCACCACCATGCTCGATCTGATGAAGCTCGACACGGCGCGGCCGCGGACATTGATCGACGTGCTTGATCTGAGCGCACGCCATGCCTATATCCGGCACGATGAGCGCGGCCTGCATCTGGGCGCACTGACGCGCATGCAGACGGTGGCCGATGATCCCACGGTAAACCGCCTTTACCCCGTGATAGCGCAGACCATGCAGCTGGCGGCGAGCGCGCAGTTGCGCAACATGGCGACCCTCGGCGGCAATGTGCTGCAACGGACCCGTTGCAATTATTTTCGCAATTCCGACTGGGCCGCCTGTAACAAGCGCGAACCGGGCTCGGGTTGCTCAGCCATCGATGGCCTGGCGCGCAAGCACGCGATTCTGGGAGTCAGCGATCGCTGCATCAGCGCCTATCCGGGGGATTTCGCGCAGGCACTGGTTGCCCTGGGTGCCACGGTCGAGATCGCCGGTGCCAGCGGCGCACGCAGTATGCCGTTCGAGTCGCTGCATCTGGGGTCGGAGCAGCCCGAGCGCGAAACCAGCCTGCGGCCGGACGAACTGATCACTGGATTTACGGTACCCGCGGGCCCATGGACGCGCCGCTCGGTCTATATCAAGGTGCGCGACCGCGAGAGCTATGAATTCGGCTTGGCGACGGCCGCGGTGGCGCTGCAGCTCGAAGGCGCCAAAGTGCTCGTGGCGCGCATCGCGCTCGGTGGAGTGGCCTACAAGCCCTGGCGATCGCATGAAGCCGAAGCCGCGCTGACCGGGCAGATGCTCGATGAAGCCGCGGCACAGGCTGCCGCGAAGGCCGCATTCGTCGGTGCCGTCACCCATGGCGATAACGCTTTCAAAGTGGCGCTGGGCCGCCAGACATTGGTGCGCGCGCTGCTGCAGGTGCAATCGCTGGCGGTAGTCTGATGGCGCCCAGGACACCCACATCCCTGCTTGGACCGGCAACCCAGCGCATCGACGGGCGCGACAAGGTCACTGGAGCGGCGCGCTATGGCTCGGACTTTGCGCCCGGCTCCCTCGCCTGGGCTTTCCTCAAGACCAGCCCGATTGCGCGCGGCAGGATCCTGGACTTCGACGAGCGCGCCGCGCGCGCGGTCCCGGGCGTGCTGGACATCCTGACGTATCACGATATTGGCGAGCGGGTGTCGCCGGGCAAGATGATGCTGCCCGACGGCTACATGGGCAGCACGATTGCCCCTTTGCAGAGCGAGCAGATCCAGCATGCCGGTCAGATCGTCGCGATCGTGGTGGCCGAGAGCTTCGAGGCGGCGCGTGAAGGCGCGCACGTGCTCGAGGTGCGCTATCAGGCCGACACGCCCGCGGCGAGTTTTGATGATCCGGGCACTACCACGGCGCCGGCCGGCAAGAAGGATCCCAAGGTCGGAGACTTCGAGTCGGCCTTCGCCGCCGCCGCAGTGCGGGTCGATGCGCAGTACGGAACCGCCGCTCAGCATCACAATCCGATCGAACTGTTCACCACCGTGGCAGCCTGGGATGGTGACAAACTCACCGTCTGGGAATCGAGCCAGAATGTCTGGGGTTTCAAGAACGGCCTGGCTGCGCAGCTCAATATATCGCCTGACGATGTGCGGGTGGTATCGCCTTTCGTGGGGGGCGCCTTCGGGTCGCGGGGCTCGCTGACGCAGCGTACCGCGCTGATCGCCTTTGCGGCGCGCAAAGTCGGACGTCCAGTGAAACTCGTGGCCACGCGCGATCAGGGCTTCAGCATCGCCACCTACCGTGCCGAAACCCGCCACCACGTACAGCTCGGCGCCACACCGGATGGCAAGCTGACCGCGCTCAGGCACGAAGGCTGGGAGGTGACCTCGCGGCCGGACCCCTACTCGGTGGCAGGGACCGACGCGAGTACACGTCTGTACGCCTGCGCCAACGTGGATTCCAAGGTCAGCATCGTGCACGCCGATCGCAACACGCCCGGCTTCATGCGCAGTCCGCCCGAGACGCCGTACCTGTTTGCGCTCGAGTGCGCCATGGATGAGCTCGCCTACGCTCTCAATATCGACCCGATCCAGCTGCGACTGCGCAACGACACGGCTGTCGAACCGATCAAGGGACTGCACTACACGAGCCGCAGCTTGCGACAGTGTTTCGAGGCGGCCTCGGAGGCCTTCGGCTGGTCGCGGCGCACGCCCGCGCCGCGCTCGATGCGCGAAGGCGATTGGCTGGTCGGGTGGGGCGCTGCCACCACGATGTACCCGACCCAGATTGCACCGTCCGCGGTACGCGTGCGCCTGACCCCACAGGGATCGGTGCGGGTGCAGAGTGCCACGCACGAAATTGGCAATGGTGTGCGCACGGCAATGGCCATCACCGCATCCGAGAGTCTTGGCGTGCCGGTCGCACGCATCGAGGTCGAGACCGGTGATACGCGCCTGCCGCCCGCGCCGGTTGCGGGCGGCTCGAATTCCACTGCCAGCGTCTGCAACGCGATCGCCAAGGCCTGCGAGGAAATCCGCGATCGGCTCGCACGCGCGGCCGTGGCCGATAGCGCCAGTGCATTGGCCGGCGCCGATCCCAAGTCCCTGTGGCTCGAGGGAGGCGCAATGCATGAGCCGCATGGGCGCAGCGAGCCGCTGCAGCAGGCGGCGGCGCGGCTCGGACAGGGCGCCATCGAAGTCTATGTCGAGAACAATCCACCGGGTGCCAAGCCGGACGCGGCTTCCAAGCTGTATACCGGCAAGGCCGCTCTGGCCGGCGGTGCGACACTCGATGACCGCATTCAGTTCGCCTTCGGTGCCCAGCTGGTGGAAGTGCGCGTGCACGCCCGCACGCGTGAAATCAGGGCGCCGCGTGCGGTGAGCGCGTTCGCTTTCGGGCGCATCGTGAATCCAATGGCGGCCCGCAGTCAGCTCATGGGTGGCCAGATCTGGGGTATCTCCGCGGCGCTGCACGAGGCCACCGAGATCGATCGGCTGCGCGGCCGTTACTACAACGACGATCTTGCCGAATATCTGATTCCGGTCAACGCCGACATCGTCGATATCCAGACCATCATGCTGCCCGAGCTCGATACTGAGGTGAATCCGCTCGGCATCAAGGGCGTCGGCGAACTCGGCAACGTCGGCATGAATGCGGCAGTCGCCAACGCGGTGTACCACGCCACCGGCGTGCGGGTACGCCAACTGCCGATTCGGCTTGAAAAGCTGCTCGATCCCGAGTCCGTCGCAGGCTGACCTGCGTAAACTTGCGGCGCACGGAGGCAGAGGACTGGCCGTGATTCCGAGCTTTGATGAGTTCGCGGCAAAGCTGCGGGCGGAAGGGTACGAGGAAGTACTGGCGCGCAGTTGGTCGCCGCGCGAAATCCAGGAGACGCATCGTCACCCGTTCGTTGCCAAAGCGTTAGTGGTGAGCGGGGAGATGTGGCTCACGCAACGCGGTACCACGCGCCACCTGGTAGCAGGCGATGACTTCGAGCTCGAAGCCGACGAACCGCACGCAGAGCGTTATGGTGAAGAGGGCGCCACTTATTGGGTGGGCCGTCGGCCTCGCTGACGCCGGTCACGCTGAGATTGATTGGCTCAATCGCGATAATAGAGAAAAACGATTTCCTTCCGGCGCGAACGAGGCATAGCCTCACGCCCAGATCGATTTCACGGCGCGGGGAAAGTACACATGAACGCAGTAGTCAAAGAGAGCAAATGCCCGTTTGGACACATGGCCGGCGGTGGCACGACCAATCGGGACTGGTGGCCCAACGATCTGCGGATCGATCTACTGCATCAGCATTCCTCGAAGTCCGACCCGATGGGCAAGGACTTCGACTACGCCAAGGAGTTCAAGCGACTCGATTACCAGGCGCTCAAGCAGGATCTGCTCAAGGTGATGACCGACTCCAAGCCCTGGTGGCCAGCCGACTTCGGTCACTATGGGCCGCTGTTCATCCGCATGGCCTGGCACAGTGCCGGCACCTATCGCATCGCGGATGGACGCGGCGGTGGCGGGCGCGGTCAGCAGCGCTTTACCCCGCTCAACAGTTGGCCCGATAACGCCAGCCTCGATAAGGCGCGCCGCCTGCTCTGGCCCGTCAAGCAGAAGTATGGCCGCCGGATTTCCTGGGCTGACCTTATGATCCTCACGGGAAACGTCGCGCTCGAATCGATGGGCTTCCAGACGTTTGGCTTCGGAGCCGGCCGCGAGGACGTGTGGGAACCGGATCAGGATGTGTACTGGGGACAGGAGAAAGCCTGGCTCGGTGGCGACCTGCGCTATTCGGGGGACCGTCAGCTCGAGAGTCCGCTCGGCGCGGTGCAGATGGGCCTCATTTACGTGAATCCTGAAGGGCCCGACGGCAAGCCCGATCCGTTGGCCGCAGCCCGCGATATCCGCGAAACCTTTGCGCGCATGGCGATGAACGATGAGGAAACCGTGGCGTTGATTGCCGGTGGCCACACCTTCGGCAAGACCCATGGCGCCGGCGATGCTTCCCACGTGGGCGTGCATCCCGCAGCGGCCGATCTGGAGGCGCAGGGCCTCGGCTGGAGCAGCAAATACGGCTCCGGTATAGCGGGTGATGCCATCACCAGCGGCCTGGAGGTTACCTGGACCACCACGCCGACTCACTGGAACAACGATTTCTTCAAGCACCTGTTCGGTTACGACTGGGAGCTCACCAAGAGCCCGGCCGGCGCCCATCAGTGGCGGCCAAAGAACGGCGCCGGGGCCGGCACCGTGCCGAGTGCGCACAATGCGTCCAAGCGCATCGCCCCCAACATGCTCACCACCGATCTGGCGCTGCGCGTCGATCCCGCCTACGAGAAGATCTCGCGCCGATTCCTCGAGCATCCCGACCAGTTTGCGGATGCCTTTGCGCGCGCCTGGTTCAAGCTCACGCATCGCGATATGGGTCCGCGCTCACGCTATCTCGGCCCCGAGATTCCGGCCGAAGTGCTGCTGTGGCAGGATCCGGTTCCCGCCGTCAATCACCCGCTGGTCGATGCGCGGGATATCAGCGCGCTCAAGCCGAAGATCCTGGCATCGGGACTCTCGGTGTCGGAGCTGGTATCCACGGCATGGGCTTCCGCGTCCAGCTTCCGCGGTTCGGACAAGCGCGGCGGCGCCAACGGTGGCCGCATCCGCCTGGCGCCGCAGAAGGATTGGGCCGTCAACGAACCCGCGAAGCTCTCCAGGATTTTGAAGGTCTTCGAGTCGATTCAGTCCGAATTCAACCAGGCCCAGACCGACGGCAAGCAGGTGTCACTCGCCGATCTGATCGTGCTCGGCGGTTGTGTCGGTGTTGAAGAGGCAGCGAAGCGAGCCGGGCAGCTCATCACGGTGCCGTTCACGCCGGGGCGCACCGATGCCTCGCAGGAGCAGACCGACGTCGCCTCCTTCGCGGCGCTCGAGCCGGTGGCCGATGGCTTCCGCAATTACACCAGCGCGAAGATGCTCACCTCAGCGGAGGAGATGTTGCTCGATAAAGCGCAACTTCTGACCCTGACCGGGCCCGAGATGACCGTGCTGCTCGGCGGCATGCGTGTGCTCGATACCAATGTCGGCAAGACCCGGCATGGGGTCTTCACAAAAAAGCCGGAAACCCTGACCAACGATTTCTTCGTCAACCTGCTGGATATGCGCACGTCATGGAAGGCGACTTCGGAGGCGAAGGATGTGTTCGAGGCCCGTGATGCCCAGACCGGGCAGCTCGAGTGGACCGGATCGCGCGTCGATCTGGTGATTGGATCGAATTCGCAGCTGCGTGCGCTGGCGGAGGTTTACGGCAGTGCGGACGCGCAGGAGAAGTTCGTCAAGGATTTCGTCGCTGCGTGGAGCAAGGTCATGAACCTCGACCGCTACGATCTCAAGGCTTGAACTCCGCGAGCACCTTGATGATTTCCTGTGAGACGCGCTCGTCGGTTTCCGCTTCGTGCTGCAGATGCACTGGATATCGCACCAGCGCCTCAACGCCAGCCGGCGAAAACCGCAACTGCACCTGAGGCACCGGTTTGACCACGGTGGTAGAGGCGGTCGCCTTCTCGAGCTGCTGCGTCTGTCGGGTCAGCTCCTCGTGACTCTGGCTCAGGACCTCGTTTAACGCCGTGAGCAGCTTCGCTTTGATCGCCGTGTAGTCGCTGCCCGGGGGCAGGGTCAGCGTGGCCTCATGCCACACGAAATTCACGCCTGCAATCTGCCGGAACAGTCCGTTCGCTGACTGAAAGACGATCGAATTGGCAAACGCCACGACGCGCCCGGTCGCTCCGAGGGGCCCCTGGGCGTTTAACTCCATCAGGTGCATTCGCACCAGCCCGAGACTGATCACCTCGCCGCTGACGGTGCCGATCTGCACCCGATCGCCGATCCGCAGGCCATACTTCCCGATCAGCAGGAAGTAACCGACCATGGACAAGAGCACGCTCTGCATGGCAACGGCCAGCCCGGCCGTGATCAAACCGGCAAAGGCCGCAAAGCTGCTGAACTCGGTCACGAAGGTCAGCGCTATGACGGCCACCGCCAGTACCCAGACCGTGAGCGTTCGCACCAGCAGCTGCTGATGGCGGCGCCGCGGCTCCTGGGTGTAGCGGAATATGAGCCGCTTCCAGATCTCCCCGCCGCCGAACACGATCACCAGCATGCCGATCAGGATGGCAACGCGGATGCCCAGCTCCCTGAGCGCGTCCTGGTACTCGTGGCTGACCGCATCGCGCCAGTTCTTGAGGTTGTGGCGGTACTGTTCGAGCAGCACGCCTTCCTTGCTCATGGGGATCCAGATGGCCGAGGTCTGCTGGAACAGCCACGCCAGCGTATCGAGCTGATCGCGGATGGTCTTGAGCGCTGGCCCGTGAGCCGTGTCGGCCTGGCTGGTCAGCGCATCGCTCTGGGCGGTCAGGCTCTTGAGCCGTTCCAGCGGGGCAGCGCGAATGGTGCGAAACGTATCTTCCAGGCCCGCGGTGCTGCGATCAATGGCTTCGATGGTGTGACCTTTGGAGCGCAGCTTGAGCGCGCGGCTGGCCAGCTCCCAGATCCCTGCCTGTGCACTCACCGAAGGAGCATTGCTCAAGGGTGAGGTTGCCGGTGCGGGTGTGCCGGGCTTGGTGGCTGCGGGCGTTGCCGGGCTCGCAGCGGTCGCCGGCAAGGTGGCCGCAGGCGAAGCCGGAATCGATGCCGCGATCGCATCGATGTGGGCCTTGAGCGCAGTGACGCTGGCGGTCTTGGTGTTGCTCTCGCTGAGAAACTGCTGCATGTTGTCCAGCAGGTTCAATCGCGCATTGATCATGTCGAGCTCGCCCTGGAGCTCTGAATGTTTTGCCTGTCGTTCGGCAGTGCCGCCGGCGGCAGCACTCATTTCGGCCGTAATGGCCTGCCGCTGCGCCTTGAGCTTGACCTGCAGCGCATCGGTTGCCTGCACCGGCGAGGGGCCGTCAGTGGCGGACGAATCACTGCTGGCTTCGCTACTGAGCAATTCCGCGTTCGCCCGGGCAATGTCAAACGCCAATGCGACGACCTGGGTCGCCGTCTGCTGGTTGGCGTAGTAGATCAGCAGATCGCTGGGCTGACTCGAGCTTTGCTGTTGCGCGCCGAGCGTTCGGTACCACTGGACGGTCTGGTCCAGAATCTGAACGATCTGATTGCCATTCAGCAGCGCAATTTTCGGACTCGGCGCGACGCGCGACCGCGGCCGCTGGAGCCTCTGCCGCCGGTTCAGCACTCCAGGCGGCTGGCAGCAGCCACAGTGCTGCGATGGCCCAGGCACGCTTGGAAGATCTCATCGCCCGATCCTACCGCATCCGCCCCCGCGTCAGCGGTCCATCGCCGGGACTCAGAATTTATAGCCGAATCTGACCGCGACCACGCGTGGGCGGAGGATGGTCTCCGCCAGTACGAACTGGTTCGTCGACGTGAAGGTGCTCTTGTTCTGGTTGGTCAGATTCTGCACATAGAGTTCGGCGCTCCATGAATCCTTCGAAGTACCGATGGAAGCATCCAGCGTTGTGTACGGCGGGTTCTCGAACCGGAGCAATGTCGTGCTGACGGCGCCGCCCGCAGAGGCGGCTGGGCTGGAACTCGACTGCGTATAGGAATGCGCGGTGTGGGTAACACCCGCCTGCGCGAAGTTGTTGTAGGAGAACATGTCCCACTGGTAGCGCAGGCGCATGTTGAACTGAAACGGCGGCGAGTTGGCGCTGGGGCCGCCGGCCGGACCGTATGGGTTCTGAACGTCGGTAATGGGCTGACCGAACTCGCCCTTGGTTGCGGCACTCTTGAGCAGGTCGGGGTTGTTCGCAATCAGCAGGGGCGAGTTGGTCTGCGTGCTGCTGTTCCACGATGCGGCACCCTGTGCCACCAGCCCGCGGGTGATCGCGGCAATGATCGAGGTCTCCACGCCACGGACGCGGTAGTTCGGTCCATTGGTGCCGAAGCCGAGATTGCCCAGCACGCCCGGATCGAAGAAGGACACCTGCACGTTATTCCAGTTTTCCTGGTAGACGGCCCCGTTCCACTGCAGACGGTGGTCGAACATTTCCGTCTTCCAGCCGATCTCGTTGTTGGTCAGATTGTCAGAGGCGTACGCCGATGGTGTGCAGTACCGCGCCGTGCCGGCGGCGTCCGGCAGATAGCAGCCGGTGCTGCGGTTGAATGCGCCCGGACGAAAGCCCTGCGACCAGGTGTAGTAGGCGAGCACATCCGGCAGGATGTGCCAGGTCACGTTCCCGCGACTCTTGAATCCGGTATATCGCTTATTGAGATTTTCGGCATCGATATTGATGGCACCGGCAGTGCAAGGTGCCAGCCCGGCCTCGTAACAGCCAAAGCTGCCGACCTGGCTACCCTTCTCATCATTGACGAAGTGGTACCAGCGCGTGCCGGCGGTAAAGGTCAGCGTTTTTGGTATCAGGTCGAAATCCAGCGAGGTAAAGAATGCTGTCTGCCGGTAGCCGCGCTGGACGTCATTGAAAAAAGCGATGTTGTCATTGCGCGGGCCGGGGCTGTTGACGCTGGTGCCTGGAACGGTCGCCACATCGGTGAAGCAGCCTGCGGTTACCGTGGCGGTGCAGGCTGGCAGGGTCTTGTAGGCCCAGTTCAGCTGATCGTCGATCTGCAGTTCTTCCCAGTACGCGCCGACGATGCCGCGCAGGCGCCAGTCATCGGGCGTGCTGAGGCGAAACTCGTGGCTCTGGTGCGTGTTCTTCTCGATCTCGTTCCAATAGGTAGACGGTGAACCGCACGCCGCCGCCAGGCCATTCGCCGGCTCTGCGGCGTGGCACTGGTAGTAACCGCCATAGAACCCGCGCGCGTAGTTCGTGTAGTCCTGCAATTCGGTGACGTTACGCACGAGGTAGGCCCCCGTGTACACAGCGTGCAGGTCGCCGATCCTGCCGTTGATCGTCCAGGCGGTGTTTTCGAACTTGTCCTTGTTATAAGAAGGATTGAACAGCGAGACCGACTGCGGCGGCAGCGGCACACCATCCGAGCTGAAGGGCATCTGGTAGAACACCCCTTCGGCATCCATGCTTTGATAGCTCTCGGTGACGAGCGCATTCCAGTCGGGCGTAATGTCCCACAACGCGGACACCCGCAGCCCCGAGTAGGTCACCGGGTTGATTGCGTTTCCCGCAATGGCGCTGTTGCTGAGGACCGGAGAGCCCGGCGGCGGCTGGCACACGGTCGCGCCGGGCCCTGCGTCTTGCAGCTGGGTGCAGCCGGCTGGGTAGTTGGCGTAATGAATGCCCAGGTCGCTCGACTTGCGGGTGAAAGTCGACGGCACGTTATTGATGTATCCGCCGTGCTTGTCATCGTAGATCACCGCGCGGACCGCGAGGGTATCCTCGATCAGTGGCAGATTGAGAACTGCGGTGACATCGAAATTGGGATCGCCACCTGCAGTAAGGCCATACCCGGCGCTGACATTCCCCTCGGTGACATTCATCTTCGGCTTGTTGGTGATGTAGCGCACGACACCGGCCTGCGCACCCGCACCGAACAATGTGCCCTGCGGGCCTTCGAGTACTTCCACACGCTCCAGGTCTGCAGCGTAAACGTCGAGGTTACGCCCCGGCAGCTGACCCGACTGATCATCAAGATAAATGGCGACGTTGGGAAACCCATTGATCGAGCCGCCGGATTGAATGCCCTGGTCCCCTACGCTCAGGCCTCGCATGTAGATTTGCGACTGACCCGGTCCAACCACCGAGGCCGAGACATTGGGCAGATACTTCATCAGGTCATCGAAATTCGTGACATTCAGTTCCGACAGGGTCTCGCCGGTGAACGCCTGGATCGCAATCGGGACGTCCTGTACGTTCTCGGTGCGACGCTGCGCGGTAACGACGACTTCGGCGAGCGCTCCGCTGCTGTCGAGCGCCTGATCGGCGGCTGCGGCGTAGGCTGCCACACTCGCTTGCGTGCCCAGGATGGCGGCCACGGCACGAGCGCACTTATGGTTTATTCTCATTGGCGCAACATCCCTATAGTTGACCTGCACCGTTGCCGAGCGCGGTCTGTGCGACGCTGGTGCAACGACAATGAACGCTTGAGAGACCGACTGCGTTGTGTGGCAGTAAAAATTACTGCATCCCGCGCACTAGTATCACACCGTTGTCTGGACGGTCAATACTCGCTTGACGGTCGCTCATCAGCGTCCGGGGTAGGTCCCCGCAGCGATGTTTTTGGTTTTGGTTGGAGGATGCTGACGCCGGCGAATCGGGCGTCGGCTACACGCGCCAGCGGCGCTGTTCCGCGATCGGCAAATCGAAGCTGGCCAGTTGCGCGCCGAGGCGCTCGGCCTGCAGCGCGGCGTCGACATCCGGCAGCAGGATGTGGCGTGGCGGCAGCGCCACGCCCCGATGTTTGAGCATCGGTGCCAACCGGCGCCAGTGCAGCCCGTCACCCGGCTCGCCACTTACACCGATCGCCAGCACCGCGTAGCCATGGTGCGAATACTCCGCGATCTGATCGGCGATCACGGCGAGCAGCAGGCGGTGCTCGCCGGCCGGGGGCAGCTGCAGCACGCCATAGCCGTTGGCTTCGAGGATGCCGAGCACATCGGGCAATGCCACGTTTGCTGCGCGCGGCGGATTGATCAGTGAGTCGGGCACCAACGCCATGCGCCACCCGCGTGAATCGCCGTTCACGGTACTCCCGAATTCCCGGTGCGCGTCGTCGCTGCGTTCTCACGGCTATCCAGGAACTGTTCCAGGTCACGCCGCGAGCCCGCCTCATCGAACCGTCCCATGTCCAGCGCCCAGCCCGTGGCCGGCACCGGCGGCAAGCCGCGCTGTGCCAGTTCAGCCTCGAGCTCTTCGATCCAGACGCCACGGCGCGGCACGATCTCCCAGTCATCCTGCGGCCGATTCGGCCGGCCGCCCCAATTGGGCTGACTGGAGGTGAAGCGCACGCCAGTGGAGGGACTGCCATCGAGCCCAATCAGGATCACCTCATCGCCGCGGCGCAGATACTCCTCGATCAGTGGCGCGACGGCCTGGGCCAGGCGGCGGCAATGCGTTCGATAGGCCGGCGTATCGTATTGCTCATAGACCGCCCACCAGCGCCGCACCCCGGCGAACGCGAGTTCGGGGCAGGGTAGCTGCAGCATCAGGTAACCGCGGCTGCGCAGCGCTTCCACCACCGGATTGACCACGCCGCGATAGCGGGCACCCTCGCAAACCTTGGCGTTCTGGTTCAGCAGGCAGTTGGCGACCAGCGCCACTTTCCGCCCTGAGCTCAAGGCGTCCAACGATAGACCACGCCGGCAAACGGCGGCTTCCATTGCTCGAATGCACCGGTGATGAACACGACCTTCGTGTCCTGCGGATCGAAGGCCATATTGGTGACGTAGGGCGTCGGCACGCTGATGCTGCGCACCAGCTTCCGGTCATCGTTGACCACGAGCAGCCGGCCAGAGCCGTTCTGGGCAATGTAATAATTGCCGTCCGGACCCAGCTTCAGGCCATCCGGGCCGTTGTAGGCATCAGTGTGCGGGGTTGGCGGCGCCAGATCCTGCAATCGTGCCCAGACAGTGCGCGGGCCGAGCTTGCCGTCCGCTTCGATTGGAAATGACAGCACACGGCCCGCGAGCATTTCGGCCACCAGCAATTGCCGGCGGTCCCGGCTCACGGTCAGGCCGTTGGAATAGTGGATCGTATTGGCGACCTGCGTGATCGTGCTGCCATCCGGGTGCAGATAAAGCACTGCGCCGGTGATCGGTGCCTTCAGATCGTAGGCACCCGAAGCGGAGAAGTAGATCCCGCCGCGATCATCCGCCGCAAAATCATTCGGACCGGCGAAGGCCTGGCCACTGCTGTCCGCGCGCAGCGTGCGCACCCCGCGGCCTGCGGCATCGATCTCAACCAGGGTGTTGCTGTCGTAGCAGGCGATCAGCAGATTATCGCCGCGCGCGATCAGCGCGCTGGGGCCGCAGCCGTCCTGGTGCCAGAAGATCCCGGTGCGCGTGCCGTTCCAGGTCTTGATATTGCTGCTGGAATATTCGACGTAGAAGAGCTTGCCGTCGCGCCACAACGGACCTTCCGGATAGTGCGCGTCATGATCGATGGTGCTGAGTTGCGCGGCCAGCACGGCGCGCGGTGCGGCGCCAGTGGCCAGGCACAAAAGGCTCGCCAGAAAAAACGATCGGTGGCGCATCAACGCCAGAACTGCCGGCTGGCGATTGCCGCACCCTGTGCCAGGGCCTGCAGTTTTCCCCATATCACCTCGGGGTCCACGCCGCTGGAGCCGACATGGATGCTGAATCCGCAATCCACCGCAGCCATCACATTGTCGCGTCCGACCAGGTGCGCGTAGCGCCCGATACGCTGCGCGACCAGCTCCGGGTGTTCGATATAGGTTGACTGGCACTCGATGACGCCCGGGACCAGCACCTTGCCTTCTGGGAGTTTCACCGATTCGAACAGCGCCCATTCGTGCGCGTGACGTGGATTGGCCGCTTCGAACAGGATGGCGTGCGGTTTGGCCTTCCAGACCGTGTCGATGATCTCGGCCAGCGGCACATCGACATGGTGCGGACCCGGATAGTTGCCCCAGCACACGTGCATGCGCACTTTTTCGGCGGGAATATTTACCAGCGCGCGATTCAATGCCTCGACATTCAGCGCCATGCGATCCAGGAAGCCTTTGAGGTCCAGCTGCGCAAACTGGGTATGTCGCCCCATGGCAAGATCCGGGCAGTCGACCTGCAGCGTCATGCCCGCGGCAACGATGGCCTCGTATTCCTGGCGCAGCGCGTCGGCGCAAGCGAAGACATAGGCCTCGTCATTGGGATAGAAGTCATTGCGAAAGAACAGCGCGGTCACTCCCGGGGAGGCGGCGTTCAGGAACAGTCCGGGCGGCGTCTGTCCCTTCAGGGCGCCGCGCAGACGTTGCGCATCCTGCTTGGGAGCCTCGAGATCGCGCACGCTGATCGGCGCATTGCACGCCGGTGTCTTGCGGTGCTTACGGCCTTCGTCGGAAAACATCCGCGCCTTGGTCCCCGGATAGGCTTCCAGGTCCTGAAACACGTAGCTGTTTCCGCTGCCGCCGAAGCCATTGAAGCGGTCCTTGACGTAGGTCGCGTAGCTCGGCTTGGGCATTTCCCCGTCGTTGATGATGTCCAGCCCGGCCTGCAATTGCCGCGCAACCACGCCGTCCACGGCGCGGTTTACCTGCGAGTCGAGCGCCGCTTCGTCAAATGCCAGCCCATCCTCGCGCGCGAACATCAGCTGCATGAGCGGCTCCGGCCGCGGCAGGCTGCCGACATGCGTGGTGAGAAATCTGCCGTGGCTTTTCACTATTTCAATCGGTCGGCGATCTTGGCCAGGCCCGCATTGACGCAGGCTTCGTCCTTCTCGCCGCCGGGCGCGCCGGAGGCACTCATGGCGCCGATGACTTTTCCGCCGGCTTTCACCGGCACGCCGCCGGTCCATGAAATCAGATTCGCATCGCCGTTGATCGGTCCTGGCATGGGCGGCGGGCCCGCGCCGGGCGCCGGTGGCGGCGGCGGGGGTGAGGCGGGCAGCGTTTTGCCAAAATCGCCGGATGACATGCCGGTCTTGATGACCGTATAAGCTTTGCGCCGGCCGATCTCGACCGTCCTGTCGCCCGCGCCATCACCACGCAGTACCACCCGAGTGGAGAAGTCCGGATCCATGACGGTCACCGTCACCTGATAGCCGTTGGCCTTGCAGGTATCCAGAGCGGTCTTCGCGGCTTCAACCGCCAACGCGACGGGCACATCGGCCGCGGCCTCTTGCGCGTAGCCAGCGATGGCGGCAAGAGCGGCGCATGCCGCCAGGGTTTGCGTTCGGATCATTCTTGAGAACCCCTCTGGTTGTTCTGGTGGCACTATAGCGATGAAACAGCAGTGGGCCAATTGCGTCACGTATCTTGGGGGATTTCGCTATGCGCAAAAATCATTACGTTCTTACACTCGTATGCTTAGCAGGATTCACAGCGCATGCCGCACTCGGTGCGGAGGCCAAACAGGCGGTACCGACGATGAAGTACGTGCACGTCTACGCTGACAGCGCGGGGGCATCGCACTTTCGCGAAGAGAATCTGGACTTCGCTCCGGGTCGTACCGAGGAGACTTCGATCCATGCGCTGGCGGCGAAGGGCAGGACCACGCTGCTGCGACTGCGCGCGGGCGCGGTCGAGGATTGGCACAATGCGCCGCGCGCCTGGTTCCTGATCGTGTTGCAGGGTGCATCCGAGGTCACTACATCGGATGGCGAAGTGCGCCAATTCGGGCCGGGCTCCCTGGTGCTGCTGGACGACACCACGGGGAAGGGCCACCGCACGCGCGCGATCGGAACCATCGATCATGTCGCAGCCGTGATTCCGATCGCCGACGATACGCCGGTGACCGGCGCGAAATAGCAGTCGAGCCCTGCATGAGCACCCGGTTCTCTGCGGCCGCGATGATTGGCATCGTCGGGCTGATCGCCGGCGGCCGAGCCAGTGGACAGGCCGCCATGGCTCCAGGCACCGAGTCCGGGTTTGCGCTCTTTCAGAAGAAATGCACGAGCTGTCACGGCAATCCCGCCGTCGATGGCGCGCCGTCGCCCGAAGCGATTCGGAGCATGCCGCCCGAGAAGATCTACGAAGCATTGGGGCCCGATGGTGTCATGGCGGCGCCAGGCGCGAGCCTGAACGATCCGGAACGACGGCGGATCGCAGAATTCATGAGCGGGCGGCCGCTCGGCAGCGGGCGGCTGGGCGCCGCTACCGCCATGGCCAATCAATGCCGCGACAATCCACCGCTGCCTAGCCCCACCTCTGTGCCGCAGTGGAACGGATGGAGCACGGATGCCACCAATCATCGATTCCAGTCCGCCGCGGCTGCCGGTATCCGCGCGCAGGATGTACCGCGGCTGCGCCTCAAGTGGGCGTTCGGATTTCCGGCCGGGGTCTCTGCCAATGCCGAGCCCACCATCGTCTCCGGCCGCGTGTTCGTCGGCAGCGACAACGGATTCTTCTATTCACTCGATGCGGCCAGTGGTTGCGTCTACTGGTCGTTCGAAGTCGGATCGACGGTGCGCGGCGCCGCGACTGTGGCGCCGATCGCAGGGCACGCGGCATCGCGCTACGCCGTCTATTTTGGTGATGGCCGCGCGAACGTCTATGCGCTCGATGCCCGCTCTGGAGCATTGCTGTGGAAGAGTCGCGTCGATGAACATTTCGTGGCGCGAATCACAGCCGGCCCTCGCATCTACAACGGCAAGCTGCTGGTGCCGGTGTCCTCATCGGAAGGTTTCAGCGCCGGCACTCCCGACTATCCCTGCTGCACGGCGCGCGGCAGCGTGGTCGCGCTGGATGCGGTCACGGGGCGACGGATCTGGAAGGCGTGGGTGATTGCCGAGGAGC
This sequence comes from uncultured Gammaproteobacteria bacterium, assembly GCA_963819195.1. Classification (GTDB taxonomy): domain Bacteria; phylum Pseudomonadota; class Gammaproteobacteria; order Steroidobacterales; family Steroidobacteraceae; genus FEN-1191. The sequence goes on along the minus strand of CAWFVL010000011.1, from coordinate 761,095 downwards.
CGAAGCCCTACGCGACGCAGCCGAATGGCGTGGTGCTGTCAGGCCCGTCCGGAGGCTCGGTCTGGAACACACCAACCGTCGACGCCCGCCGCCATGCGGTCTACTTCGGTACCGGTGATGCCTGGGCCGCGCCATCAACGACGACCACCGATGCCATCATGGCAGTCGATGTCGGCAGCGGCCGGGTGCTGTGGAGCTATCAGGTCACGGCGGACGATGTGCACCTGGGCGGCTGCAACGGACCGGAGCTCAGCGCCGCCTGTCCGAAGATCAATGGTCCCGACATGGATATCGGCAACTCGCCGATCCTGCTGTCCCTGCCGGGCGGCGCGCGGCTGCTGCTGGCCGGGACCAAGGCCGCCGATGTGCTGGCGGTGGATCCGGACCACAACGGCGCGCTGATCTATCGCGTGAACCCGACCGGCGCGGCCCCTGGCGGCAACTACAAGGTCGGTGCGCCCGCGATTTTGTGGGGCGGCGCGGTCGATGCCACGCAGGCCTACTTTGGGGCAGGCACCGGAGGGCTGGCGGCCATAGAGGCTGCGACCGGTCGGACGCGCTGGGTATTCCAGCCCAAGCTACCGGAAGGTACCGCCGTGCTGTCGCTGGGCGCCGCGCCGACGGTGATACCCGGTGTGGTCTTTGAAGGCTCCACTCAGGGCGTGCTCTATGCGGTCTCGGCCACCGACGGCAAAGAGATCTGGCGATTCGATACGGCCCATAGCTTTGAGACCGTCAACAAGGTGCCGGCACGCGGCGGCGCCATCGCGGTCTCCGGTGCCGTCGCCGTGGGCGGGATGCTGTTCGTGGGCTCCGGCTACGCGGTTGGCAGCGCGGCTACGGCGGGCAATGTGCTGCTGGCCTTCTCACCCCGATGAATTCCCAAGTCGCCCGCTGAAACCATTCAGCGACCTCAGGGGTATTACAGGCAAGGCGAAAGCCAATCCTGACCGGAGGGACCAACTGATGAATATCAAAGCGATCAACCACGCGCTGGCAGCCTTACTGATGGCTGTGGTGCTTCTGGGCGCATCAGCTGCGGCCGAGGCCAAAGGCTGCATCAAGGGCGCCGCCGTCGGTGCCGTTGCCGGCCACGTAGCCGGCCATCATGCAATCGTGGGCGCAGCGGCTGGCTGCGCCGTTGGGCATCATCTGGCGACCAAGGGCCAGAAACAGCCGCAGACCCAGCAGCCACCGCAGCCCCAGCAGCCACCGCAGCCCCAGCCGCAACAGCAGCCCCAGCCGGGACAGCAAACCTCTTAAGCAGTGCGCGAACCCGCCCTTATTACCGATTAATCACGAATCAGCCACCCGCTCCCGGGGGCTGACTAAACTGTTAACCTTCAATATAGAAGGGCTGATAGCTCTCGTGATGTGGGAGGGAAATTGGGCGGAAAGTATTCCGCGCGAGCGATGTCGCGCGTGGCAGTCGTGGTTGTGCTGCTGATGTCCCTGAGTCGGCCCATCCAGGCCGCAGCTGTGGTTGACGAGTTAGGGGTCGATCTCAGCCCGCTCATCGACGCATCGGCGCGCTATCCCACTCGCTTTGCAGTCGACATCGGCCATCCGGTCTCGGCGGCCACACAGGGTCACTGGACTGACAACGGAACCACCAGTACCTGGACGTACACGGCGCGCATCAATACCGCCGTCTCCATGTCCTTCCACGCCTCGCGGCTATCGCTACCACCGAGTGCGCAGCTTCGGGTTTCGAACGCACGGTTGAGTGTCACTTATCGGGCGCGCGATATCAGTCGGGGCGGCTTGTGGGCGCGGCCCTTGGCCGGTGATGCAATCTCGCTGTCTATGTCTGTCAGCGATCGCGAGCGCGCCCAAGTGCAATTGGATATCGACAGTTTCCAGGCGGGTTATAGAGGTCTGGGCGGCGCGGTGCCGGACCATCCCCACTACCGCCAGCTCATGGCGGCTGCCGCTACTGGAGCCGGCTGCACCGAGAATTTTTCATGCGATGCGAGCCCTGCCAATCAGGGGCCGGCGCACGCCACGGTTGCGATTCTGATTGGCAATGTCGGGCAGTGCACTGCCACGTTGCTCAATGATACCAAGGCGGATGGCGCCGCTTATGTCCTTACGGCGCGGCATTGCGAGACGGGCGTACTCGGAGGCGGGGACCCCGGAGCGGCGGCGTCGATCACGGTGTACTGGGATGCGGTGACGCCATGCGGCGCCACGCTGGGCTCGATTTACGATGGCAGCGCAATCACTCAGACAGGCGCGACCACCCTCGTCGAACAGCAGGACGCCTGGCTCATTCAACTGGACGCACCGCCCGCGGCGAGCGATGCGTACTTCGCAGGCTGGGATGCAACCGGCGGCACGTTTTCGGGCGGCTATTCGATCCATCACGCGCTGGGCTATAACAAGCAGTACGTGGGCTGGTATGGACAGCCGATCCTTCAGACCATTCCTGGCGCGACACTTCAGATCCATTACGCCTCAACGTTCTGGGGTGTGGTCAACCAGATAGGAAACGTCGGAGCCGGCGCCTCCGGCGGGGCTCTGTTCGATCCCGACAATCAGTTGGTCGGGAGCGCGACGCTCGCGGAGCTGGTAAACGGTGCCAACACCGCTGGCGTGTGTCCCGCGAATCCCGTTCCTATTCCCACCCCGGCGACCATCAGTGCCGAGTACACCTCGCTTGCATCTGTGTGGAGTTCCACGGCCGATACCACCAGCACCACAAGTCCGGCCACTCTCCAATCGGTCCTGGATTCCGCGAAGACGGGGAATCTCACGGTAGCGGGTGCTGGATCGTTGCCTGTGATGTTGAGTTCAACCACCAGCGGCGGCGCCGATATAGCGACCGGCGCGCTTTTGACGCTGACCTGGAGTGCGCCGGGAGCGCAGTCGTGCACCGCCTCGGGCGGTCTGGGCGGAGATGGTTGGGCTGGGGCTCGAGCTGCAAGCGGCACCTATCAATTGACCGAGCAGGCCGGCGGCAGCGTCATCTACTCGATGAGCTGCACGGGCAATGGTCAGATCGGGGCCGCTGCGGCCGCCACCGTCAGCTGGGTATTCGTACCGGTCGTCGTAAACCTCAATGGACCGGCCGGGTCGGTCCCCGCGGGCGGCGACTTCCAGCTCCAATGGTCTGCGACCGGCGCGCCGTGCGTGGCATCGGGCGGCGTCGCGGGTGATGGATGGGCCGGCTCGAAACCGACTTCCGGATCGATGAGCATCGCGGCATCAACTTTAGGCAATTTCACCTACACGCTGAGCTGTGGCGCCGGCGCTCGACTCGGCACGGGCCAGGCCACCGTGACAGTGGTTGCACCTTCCATCTCTCCGATGACCAGTGATGCCAACCAGCTTCGCGTAGGCCAGACAGTCAATTTGCAGTGGGACGCCGGAGGAGCGTGCGTCGCTAGCGGAGGAGGGTCGGGAGATGGCTGGACCGGAACTGTGTTCATGAGCCAGAACGGGGCTCAGGGCTTTTCCAGCGCGGTCACCGAAACCGTCGCCGGTACCTATACGTACACGGTCACCTGTACAGGCGCCGGCAGCTCTTTCAATTCCAGTATCACGCTGACGTTCACCGGTTCGGCACCGGCCGCAACACTGACGCCGACTTCCACATCGGTCGAAATCTATACCGACCCCGGCGCTTATACGAGTGGCGTGGTGAACCTCAATTGGACAACCAATGTGCGCCCGTGTGCGATCGCTTATACAGGACCCGGCAATGTGCACGGCCAACTCAACGCCCTGACCGGCACTTTTCCCGGCAGCTCCGCTCAGGATTCCGAAGCGGTGGCCGGCGCCTATCTGTACACGCTCACCTGCGGCGTCGGCCAGAACCAAACGCAGGCGACGGCCACGGTGAATTGGTATACCAACAATCCGGCCGTGACGCTGCTGATCGACAATCCATTCCCTCAGGGATCCGGCGGCGCGATCAATTGGGATTCCAACGTGTATCCCTGCACCGGTACCGGCGGTTCGAACGGAGACGGCTGGGTCGGGTCCAAACCGGGGCCGTTGGGCTCCCAGGTGGTCACGGAATCCGCGCAGGGCAGTGTGACATTCGGTATCACGTGCGGATCGGGTGCACAGATCGTGAGCACTCAGACGCAGACCACGGTGGTTGCAGCGACGGTCACGATCAGCGCCAGCGCCACGACTCTGCCTATCAATCAAGCTGTGAGCATTCGATGGACTGCGAACTTCGAGCCCTGCACGTCGCTGATTTCGCCACCAGGCAATCAGGGCTGGGGAACGGTGCTGCCGATGACGGGAGGATATCAAGCAACCGAGCTGGTACCCGGCGTCTATACCTACAGCATCAACTGCGCCGGCGCACAGGCATCTACCCAGGTCACGTTTACTGGTACCGCACCGATGGCGTCACTGACTGCCAACACGTCGTCCAGTCCGGTGAACGCGCCGGTCACGCTGCGATGGACCTCACTGATCGGTTCCACTTGTGTCGGTTCCGGCGGTACGCCCGGTGATGGATGGAGCGGTACGTCTGGAACATGGACAGGGTCTGCACTCGTGACATCCGCTGCCGCCGCCACGGTCACCTATTCGATTACATGCGCCTATCCGCAAGGGCAGGGTCAGTCCCAGGCCCAGACTCAGGTGATCTATATGCCCGTCAGCGCCAGCGCCGCGGATGCACCCATTCCGGGGGTGACTTTGAGCGCGAGCGCAGCGAGTCAAACTGTCGGCAACCGCGTGACACTCAGCTGGACTTCCCAGAACGCGAGCGATTGCGAGGCTTCGGGCGGGGATGCCAGCGATGGGTGGACGGGCAGCCTCGCGCTCTCGGGAAGCATGTCCGTGACCGAGTCCGCTGCTGGATCCTTCAAGTACGCCATCACCTGTACCGGCGCGCCGCCGGCAGCGACTGCGCAGGCTCAGGTGACATTCAGCACTGCTGCCGGCAGCGGCGGCGATGACAGCGGCAGTGGCAGCCATAGCAGCGGCGGCGGATCAATGGATCCGTCACTGCTCGCGATGTTGTGCGGCCTGGTATTGCGACGATTGTCCGTAGCAGGAAGGCCGGCGAAATCTAGGCGGCCGGTGACATATAGCTGATTACCGTCTCATCGCCGCTGTCACGCATCCGGTTTAGCCCAATCCCTCCGCTTTTAGCGCAGCCTTCACATGCGGTCGCGCGCCGACCCGATCATTGTGGCGCTTGAGCGCGGGCCACTTGCCTAAGTCGATGCCCACGTGGCTGCTCCAGCTGAGCACCACGTAAAGATATGCATCGGCCACCGTGAACTGCTCGCCCATCAGGTAAGTCTTCGAGCCGATCGACTTCTCGAGCCAGTCGAGCCGCTTGTTCAGATTCTCGCGCGCGAATTTCTTGACCTCTTCGCCGAGCGTTGGATAGAACAACGGTCCGAAGTTCTTGTGAATTTCGGAATTGATGTAGGCCAGCAGTTCCAGCAATCGGTAGCGCTCGATCGTGCCGGCGGGCGGCGCCAGTTTGGCTGCCGGGTTGAGGTCACCGATGTAAGAGAGCACTGCGACGTTCTCGGTCAGGATCTGACCGTCATCCAGGCGCAGAACGGGGACGTAGCCCTTGCTGTTGATGGCATTGAGATCCTCACCGGCAGCCGTCTTGTGCGTCTTGTGGTCGACCTCGACGCCCTCGAATTTAATGCCGGCTTCATTCAGCGAGATATAGGAGGCCAGGGAGCAGGCCCCCTTCAGGTAGTAAAGTTTCATTATCGATTTCCTTGATGATGTTCAGGGTTGGGTGGAATGTGCGTACGCAGCAGGTAGTAACTTAGGACCAGTACGATGTCCATTGTCCCTACGGCGTAGAAAAACGTGCTGACCGGCGGCTGCGGCCGCAGACCGAAGAAGGCGCCGGCCGCAAGGCCGCCGAGCACGCCGCCGATCCGCGAGATGGTTTGTGCCGAGCCGACGCCGGCCCCGCGCACGTAGGTGGGGTAGGAGTGAGCGCCGATCGCATAGACGAATGACTGCATGCCATTGAAGGCCACGCCGGCCAGCAGCACCAGCACGGTCAGCTGCAGTCCCGGTGCCGTGGAGGCCGTCAGTGTGGCGCCGACCAACGCAGTGGCGCCCACACCGAGCAAGGCGAGTCCCGTGCCCACGAGGCGCGAGCCGTAGCGGCCGATCAGGATCGCGCCGCCGATGGCGCCGAAGAAGCCGCCGAAGTTGAAGAATTTGAGATCATTCAACGCCGCTGTCTGGCTAAAGCCCGCCGATGTCAGCACCGTGGGCAGCCAGTTGACGTAGGAATAAAGGCCGGTGGTATTGATCGCAAACGCTGCCCACAACAGCAGCGTGGTGCGGCGGTATTCCCGGCTGAGAATGATCCGCAGCCAGTTGCGGGCCTGCGCGACGGGTTCGGCCACGTGGAAACGCTCGCTGCCCGCAAAGCGCTCCTCTCCCACCAATCGATTCAGGATCGCCGCCAGTTTCGCCGACTTGGGCGGATCCTGCGCCAGGTAGCGCGGCGACTCCGGCAGCAGCGCGGCAGCGAGCAGACACAGCAGCAGCGGCAGGGCGGCACCGATCCAGAAGATCCCCACCCAGCCGAATGCCGGAATGACACGCTGCGCAGCCATGGCGCCCAGCATGCCGCCCAGCGGCACCGACACGAGCACGCAAGCCACCGCGATGGTGCGCACCCGTCGCGGGCTCCACTCGGCCACGAAGGTCGTGGCCAGGGGTGTGAGGCCGCCGAGTCCGATGCCCGTCAGTGCGCGCCAGGCCACCAGTACGGTCAGCGAATGCGCGTGCGCGCTCAGCAGCGAACCGACGCACACCGACACCAGGCTCGACAGGATGGCTCCCTTGCGCCCGATGCGATCACTCAGGCGGCCGAGCGCCACGGATCCCACGGCCATGCCCATCATGCTGGCGGTGAGCACCAAGCCAAGATCGGATCGCGCCACGCCCCAGTCGGCGACGATGGCCGGGGCCACGAACGACATCGCCTGCAGATCGTAGCCATCGACCAGCATGATGCAGATCGTGAGGATGGCGATCCCGAGCGGCAGCCCCACATAGCGTGCGGAATCGACGACCTCGATGACTTCGACTGCGGGCCCGGTCGCACTCATGCGGGATCGTTTCTGTCCCAGGCCTTGATCGCTTCGGTGTGATCGCGCGCATAGCCGAGCGCATCGCGAGCGTCATCGAATCGCTGACTGATCAGACGTACCAGCGGTGCATCGAGCTTCACGTCATGCGCCAGCTCGGAGGCAATCTTGACATCCTTGGCCAGCAGCCCGAGCTGAAAGCCGCTGGCAAATTTGCCGCCGACCACATGTTCCTGCAGCACCAGATCGGTGTGGAAGTTGCGTCCTGTGGAGACGTTCAGAATCTCCACCATGCGCTTGAGGTCCAGCCCGAAGCGCTGTCCTGCCAGCAGCGCTTCGGCGCAGGCGGCGAAGGTCGCTGCGGCGACGAAGTTGTTCAGCGCCTTCATGGCATGACCGCTGCCCAGCCCCCCGGTATCGAACAACCGCTCCCCCATGGTGCTCAATAGCGGGCGAGCGCGTTCGATGGCCGCCGCATCATCGCCGCCGATCATGATGGTCAGGGTGCCTAGCGCCGCACGTGGCACGCCGCCGGAGACCGGCGCATCGAGCAGGGTGATGCCGAGGGCCTCCAGCTCCGCGCCAAGTTCGCGAGTGCCGGTCGGCCCCGAGGAACTCATGTCGATGGCGATGGTGCCGCGGCGCAGCCGCTGTGCCAGTCCTTCGCGCAGGTAGAGATCGCGCACGATCTGCCCCGTGGGCAGCATGGTCACGACGAACTCCGCAGCCGCCAGGTCCTCGATGCTCTGCGCGGCCTTGCAGCCGTGATCGGCCGCCACCTTGGCAGCCTGCTCGTGCGAGCGGTCGTAGACCGTGACCGAGTGCCCGGCACGTGCGATGCATGCCGCCATGGGAGCGCCCATGGCGCCCACGCCGACGAATGCGACGTTCATGGCTTGCCGCTGGCCTGGCGCGCGAGCACCTCGGCCGCGGCTGTGAATGCCTCGACACCGCACGGCACGCCCGCATAGACAGCCGTGTGCAGGATGGTCTCGCGGATCTCCTCAATGCTGCAGCCATTGGCCAGTGCCCCGGCAACATGCACCTTGAGCTGGTTAGGCTTGGTGAGCGCGGTGAGCGTCGCCAGCGTAATCAGGCTGCGGGTCTTGCGGTCCAGTCCCGGCCGCGTCCAGGTTTCGCCGAAGCAATGGCGTGTGACCGCGTCCTCGAACGGCCGGTTGAAGTCGGTCGCCTGCGCATAGCGCTCCTCGGCGCCGCCGGGTCCGAACATCTCTCGTCGCACCTGCATGCCTGCGGTGAAAGCCGCGTCTTTTTCCCCGCTCACATCCACCCCCATTTGATGATTCTGAACCCTTGGTCGGTCGCGGCAGCTTCGCCGGAAACCCCGTCGGCCGCAATGCCCGGGTGCGGTACGATTCGCCGCGATGTATACGCAAATCACGGCGCCGGTTGATGCCGGTTCGCTGCACGAGCGTCTGTACGCCGGGGATATTGTTCTGTTCCGGGACCTCCCCCCCATGCACGCGCTGGTGGCGTTCGCGCGGGGATTGCTCGAGCGCGCCTTTCAGCCCAATGCGCCGCCAATGATCCATGCTCACTTGCCGGGCGAGCAGCAGTCGCAGATCTTCGCGGCCGCGGGCAGGGAATTCACGCGCTCGGCGGCGGTGAAGGAGCTGTGGCGCAATATTTTCGTGAGTATCGGCCTGGATGCGGAACAGCTGGCGCGCGATCGGCTGCGTCTGCGCTTCCAGCCGCCGGTGGCAAGCGAGCGAATGCAGGCCCGCGGCGTGATGCGCTCCACCGTGCCCTTCCACCGTGACACCTGGGGCACCAATCTGTACTCGCAGATCAATTGGTGGGCGCCCGTATACCCCATTTCCGAACAACGCACCATGGCGCTGTACCCGACTCTGTGGGACCGCGCAGTGCGCAATAGTTCGGCGTCCTACGACTTACAGGCACTGGTCAAACTGGTTGCGGAAAAAGGCCGTGATTCAATCGCTGGCGAAATGGCGGTGCCGGAGCTACAGGAATCGCTGGATCCGGCTCAGGCAGTGCCGGTCGTGATCGAGCCGGGCTCGGTGGTGGTGTTCTCGAGTGCCCACGCGCACGCCGGCGTGCCGAATTCCTCCGACCAGTCTCGCTTCTCGCTCGAGACCCGTACGGTCTGGATCCCCGATGTGCGGTCTGGGCGTGGAGCGCCGAATCTCGATGGCGCCGCGCATTGGATGGCGCCTGGCTTTTTCTATCGCGTCAGCGATGGGGAGCCGCTGAATGAGATCCTCGGCCTGCAGCGGCTGGAGCCCTACGAGGGAAGGCCCAGCCGCCCAGGTCAATCAGCGCAATAGATCTGGCGGTACGTTCCCGCCATTTGCGGCCAGCTTCTGCAGTACCTGCTGATGCAGCCACATGTTCATTTGTGCCGAATCGGCCATTTTATCAGCGGGGCAATTGAGCTCCGTGGCCAGCTGCTTGCGAGCTGAAAAACTGCTGTCCAATCCGAGCAGTTTCATCAGATCCACGATGGACACGCGCCAGTTGAGCTTCTCCGGATTCTTGGCTGCCAGGGATTCGAGTTGACCCACCACATCCACGACGGTTATTGCCGTGGGCGCGGGCGGGGACGATGGCGCGGCCGTGGCCGTGGCCGTGGCCGCGGGAGCTACGGCCGGGGCGGCAGCGGATGCCTGCACCTGCGAGGGATGAAAGCCCAGCTTGCTAAGGATACTTGCAAAAATACTCATCAATTTCCCCTTGGGATGCGTTCAGTGAAGAATGTGGCTTAAGAAGGCACTCGGCGGGAGTCGCCGCGTCGCGGGCGAGTTCGAGTGCCGACAGTCAATGTCAGAGATTATACACGGCCGGGCTAATATGACGGGCAGGCCGCGGAATTCGGCGGCTAGTTCATCAGTCAAATCCAAAGGATGGATTCAAATGCGCTCATTATTGTTGATCGGCGCGCTGGCGCTGGCGGTCCTTTCAATGGTAACACCCGCGGACGCTGCTGGCGTGCGGCTATTCGTTCGGCATGAAGTGTCCGACTATGGCGCGTGGCGCAAGAGCTATGACGCCTTCGGTGCCGCGCAAAAGAACATGGGCGTCGGCTTCCAGGCGGTCTATCAATCCACGGATGACCCAAACGATGTCACCGTCGTCCACGACTTCAGGTCCCTGGAGAAGGCCCAGGCCTTCGTCGCATCGGATAAGTTGAAAGCCGCGATGCAGGAATCGGGGGTCAAAGGGGCGCCGTCGATCTGGTACGCGAAGCCGACTTCCGGTGCGTCGGGCAAGCCGGGTCATGTCAGGATGTTCGTGCGTCACGAAGTGGCCGACTACGCCGGCTGGCGCAAGAGCTACGATGCCTTTGGCGTGACGCAGAAAAAATTCGGCGTGACCGCGCAGGCCGTTTTTCAATCATCCGACAATCCCAACGATGTCACGGCCACGCATGATTTCGCATCGGTGGACAAAGCCAAGGCGTTTGCGGCCTCCCCGGAGCTGAAGTCGGCAATGCAGGGCGCGGGGGTCAAGGGCGCGCCGCAGGTGTGGTTCACGACACGAGCCACGAAGTAACTCGGACGGTAATAATCGCGGACGGAAAGGGCAGCGTCGCGGCGGGCCGCGACTCCTGGTTGTCAGTGGGCGCCGGCGATCCAGAGCAGCAGCGTGCGACTACCCTGCCAGGCGCCGATGACGGTGTAGTAGGCCACGAGGTAGGGTAAGGTGAAGGCCAGCATGGTTCGGGCAACGGTTTTCAGGGCCAGACGCCACAGGCTGACTTCCATTGACGCATCAGACGTACCGCGCATGACAGACATTTGGCGATACTCCGCGGGCCCAGTCAGTGACGCCGCTCTCCATCTGAAGGATCTATCCATTCGACGGATTCACAAAAATCGACTCGGCGCCTGCCTGGCCCTGGTAGGACTATGGGCGGGCGTTGCCTTCAGCCAGGCAGCGGCGCCGCCCGTCAGTGCCGAAGCCCCGCCCGGCACGAGTGCCGAAGTGCCGCCGCCCGTGGCACCGGCAACGGTGAAAGTTGTGCTGCGGACGACCCTGGGTGACATCGTTCTTGCGCTCGAAAAAGAGCGCGCGCCAGTGACGGTCAATAATTTTCTGCGCTATGTGGATCAGAAGCGCCTGGATGGCACCGAGTTCTATCGCGCCGTTACGCTGGACGAGCAAGGGCAGTACGGACTTGTCCAGGGCGGTCTGCGCAACAACCCCAAGCGCGTGTTCAAACCCATCGCCCATGAACCGACCAACGTCACCGGACTGAGTCACGTAAACGGCGCCATCTCGATGGCGCGCGCCGAACCCGGGACAGCCTCGGCTGACTTTTTTATTGTGATCGGCGATTCGGACTCCTATGACGCGCACCCGGATGCCGGCGATCCCGGCTATGCGGTCTTCGGCCGCGTGATCGAAGGGATGGATGTGGTACGCGCCATTCTGCAGCAGCCGCGCGCCGCGGCTAGCGGGGAGGGCGTCATGAGCGGCCAGATGATCGCCAATCCGGTCAAGATTATAAGCGTCCGCCGCGCCGATTCAGTTCCCTGAGGCGCTAGTGGCCATTTCGGCCGCGCAACAGCGTGCCGACATCGTCGATCTTTTCATCCAGCAGATTCAATTTGCGCGACAGTCCCTGTATATCGGACGCGGCGCGTCGATTCACATCGTAGTCGAGTTCTCCGCGCAGCCTGTCCTTGGTGTCCTGGCGGTTCTGGCTCATCATGATGACCGGCGCCTGGATCGCAGCGAGCATCGATAGAAACAGGTTCAGCAGGATGAACGGATAGGGGTCCCACGCCTTGCCGTGCAACAGGATGTTGATGGCCGTGTAGACGACCATCAGAACGCCAAAGGCAATGATGAAGGTCCACGAACCACCAAATCGTGCCACGTGGTCCGCGACGCGCTCGCCGAGGGTCGCCTCCTTCTCAATCAGATCGTTCGGATTGCGGGTGGCGCGCATCCGGACCAGTTCCTGCGCGGCGTGGAACTGTCGGCCGAGCGTTGTCAGCAGGTCCATGCCCGCGTGGGGCTTGCGCTCCAGCAGGGTCGCGATGTCATCGCGCGACACCTCGAGACAGGCGGTATCTTCGAGCGCGATGGCGCTGGTGTGATGCGGCGTCTGCTCGAGCATGGACGCGAAGCCGAAGAATTCCCCGCACGCCGGCTCATCCACCACGACTTCCTGCTGGTCTTCGTCTACCGTGGTCACCCGCACTTTGCCGGACAGCATCACGTAAGCCTGGCCACCCGGATCGCCTTTTTTATAGATCCGCTCGCGGGCTGCGAAATGCTTCTGTTCAACCTGCGCCGCCAGTACGGCGGTCTCGTCCTGGTCGAGCAACGCGAACAGCGGCACGCTCTTGAGCACTTCCGGATCGCAGGCCATGAGGATCTCCTGTCGTAAAAAGTTGAAGGGGGAGGGGCGAGCCGCGGAGGCGATCGAGTTTTATCGTTTACATGGCAACTAATTTTTGCCAAATGAACCGCTACGGCGCCCGGAGCCCGGCTCCCTCTCTCTCAGCTGTCTTTGTGGTTATGTCGGGCGTCCATTATTAGCCCAAACATTGAAGAATGCGTGACTTGCCGCCGGCAGCCGGCGTTGTCGACGCGTGCGAGGCAAAACCGGCTAGTTTTCGGCCGCCCAGCCGAACCGGCGCCGAAGGAAGGCCCAACGGGCCGGAGGTTGGGCGATGTCGGCCTCGAACCTCGGCGCATGAATGAGCGCGATACTCAGCCAGACCGCGACACTGAAGTAGAGCGACATCCAGACGATCTCGCTCTTCCAATCGCTCCACTGAAAGGAAATCAGGCGGCGAGTGGCGACGTCACGGATTCCCTGGGTGATGCTCAGGTAGTGCCGTCCACCGGCCTGATCGGCAATCCATCGCGCCCAGTACATCGGAACGTCGATGCGGAATATATAGGTGACATAGGCGGCGCCGGCCAGGCACCAGAGGAATAGCATCGGGCGTCGGGCCGCGCTGGAGCGTGCACCCATGGCCACGACACTTGCCACCAGCAGCGCGACCGATAAGCCCCAGAGGGATTCTTCGGCGACGTGGCCGATGTTGGCGGTCGTCAGCACGGAATACCACGAGCAGATCTCGGCCACGGCGATCAGCGGCACCAGGATCAGGGACACGAATCGGGCAAACCGGCTGCCGGTGGCGCGGGAGGTTTCGTGCAGCATCACGGCCCACTGGGCCACGAAGCACAGCTCCGCGCAGGTGGCCACCGAGCGTCCAACGAGGACGCTGGAAAGCCAGGAGTCCACTAGTCCCAGGCGCGGGACGTCGAATACCGGAAACACGGAACGAAAGGCGCAGCCGAACACGTAGATGGCGGCCAGCTGCAGCTGCCACCGACGCGCCGCGTGGTGCTCGGGAAGCATCCCCGCCCGGCGGCGTTTCAGAGCCACGGCCGACAGCGACCAGGCGAGGACGTTGAACCCCGCCACCATGCACAGACAAGACCACCAGGTCACCACGCCGACTGACATCATGGCGTCATGTTGCCATGCTAGGGCCGCCCAGGCCAAACCCGTCGCATCGATTCCGCGCGCCGCGGGGCCTCGACCTTCGGGGCGCCGACGTTATGGCAATCGGGTTAGCGGCGATAGCGCGATGCATTCCCGTCCCCGCGCCGAACTTTTGCGACCCGCGACAGCTCGCCGCCCGAGATCGCAGTGCTAGCTTTCTCATTCGCTGGCCAAGCCGGCGTTGAGGGAGCAGGCAGTGGGTTCGATCAAATGGGTGTTGGCCGCGGTGCTGATCGGAGGCAGCGTGCACATCTGGCATCACCATCAACGCGCCGTCGTTGAACGTGAGCTGGCCTCGGTCGCCGACAGCAACGGCTTTGTTCCTATCGTCACCGCCGCGGGTAGTGCCCGCAACGTGGCTATCGTGCTGGCGGCGCTCAATTGTCCTTCCGCCCAGGCGCAACGGGCGGATGCGCTGTCAGCGCAACTGACTCGCTTGGGGATTGCGAATCAGCGCGCGAATAATTACTTCGCTTCGATCAACTCGCGCGATCAGATGCCGCTGTTGAATCACACCAACGCGGTGTTGGGAGGCGAAATACCCATCGTGATCATCAACGGCCGCGCGAAGGCCAATCCGACCGTCGAGGAAGTGCAGGCAGAGTATTCGGCCGCCAACTAGCCGCCAGGCGTGATCGCCGGCGCTAGCCCTGGGGCGAGGCGGCGGCTTCGGCCTTGGCGCTGACCTGGTCTTTACTGAAGTCGAATCGCAGCAGCCATTCCCGCGTCGCGTGGTCGTCCGCGGCGGCAAATTTCCATTCTCGTGCCGCCGTGCTCGCCTGCTTCGCGAAGTACCTGCTCGGTCCGGCATCCTCGAGCGACTCGTCGATAACTTTGCCGGATCGGTTCACGACCACGCGCACCACGACTCGAAAATGGCCATGAATCGTCTCATTCGCGCTGCGCGCGACAGTGGGTAATTCCTGGTGGAGCACGCCGGGAGGCAGGTCGGGTTCGGCGCGGTAGCGAAGTTTTCGAGGCGGGCGCGGCCATGACGGCTGCCTGCTGCGTGGGCGGCGCACTTGGGGCAGCCGGCTGGACGTCATTGGCCACAGCGGGCGACGGATGGTGGGGCTTCTGAAACCAATGCGACCAGCCCCAAACGACCAGCAAGCCAATAATGGCACCTGCCACCAATGGGGTGATCGAGCGTTTGGGCGTTTCGCGCACCGTCTGGGGCGCCGTGGCGGCGGCGACCGCCCGGCTGACGATCTCCGCGCGCGCCGGCTCGCTGAGCACCGGCTCCTGGCGTACGGGTTTCTTACTAACGACTGTTTTCTGCGGTGCCGGGGGTTCGGGCACCACAGCGACCGGTTCCGGTAACACCGCCAGCGGCGCGGTAATCTCCCCGCTGATCTGCGCTTTCAGCTCCTGGGGCGTCGGCCGCTCGGTTGGATTCTGGTGCAGGCAGCTCAATACCAAATCGCCAAAATCGCGTGGAAATCCCTCCGGAAGCACGGGGTTTTGAGAGCGCCCATCGGGCCAGGTCGGCAGGCGCTGCGTCAGGGCCTGGACCATGGTGATCCCCAGTGCCCACATGTCCCCGGCCGGCAGTCGGTGGCCGGATGCGGTTTCGGGGGCATCGTAGACACTGGAGCGGACGATGCCGGGCACAGCCGCGCCGGCGGCTTGTATCGTGTCGCTGGCCAGCTTTACCTGGTCATCGATGACCAGGACGTTTGAGGGTTTCAGCTGGCCCTGAACCAGCTGGTTGTCGTGCAGGAACGTCAGCGCGTCCAGCAGCGGTGGCAGCATGGCCCGGACTTCATCGGAAGTCAGGGGCCGGATGCGGCAGGATTTCCTCCAGACTTTCCTCGGCATAACCGGTGACGGTGTACAGGTAGGCTTGCCCGTACTGCTCGCACTGCCCGGATTCGATAAGGCGCGCCAGATGCGGGTGGGGCAAAGCGGCAACCCTGTGCCAAGTGGCGAGCTGCGCAGCGGCTGTGGCGGCGATGGCCGGGACAAATTTAATGGCGGCGTTGTCGAGCCCCAGCGCAGGAACATTCGTCAGGAAGACGGCGCTGTGATCGGTCTGACCCAGCAGGCGCCGCAGGGCGAACGTGCCGTTGATCACCTGGCCCTGCCATGTCGTCCATGACTCAGTCATGATTTGCCATCCGGTGATGATCCTGAACGCACGGGCACCAAATTGCCCGCTGTCGCACCCTGACGACTGCGGCCAACTGAATATGTTACCCCAACAGGCTAGCTGCTGCGGATTCTATAACTGAAACGCAGCCCGATGGTGCGCGGCCGGTTCACCGTGATGGCCTGGTAGAATTGCCGATAATTGGCGAATAACTCCGCGTGCGTGTCGGTGAGATTCTCCCCGTACATTTGCAGCAGCCATCCGCCCCTGCCCACGCCGATGGCACCGTCGAATGTCGTGAAAGACGGCAGCGCATAGGACTCCGGGTTTCCCTGCAGGTCGAACGCCAGGGCGTCATTTGAAGAGAGTGAGCTGGACTGATGCGTCGCCGCGAGCTGGACGAAGGCGTCGTAGTTATTAAAGGATCGCTCATAGCGCGCGCGGATCGCGCCGCGAAAGGACTGGTGCGCCAGCGAGGGAACTACCGAGCGCCCCGGCGGGATTCGGCAGCTTGCCTGCGGACCCGAGCGCGTTGAAATTAATGGCCGTGCCGTCGAGCCAATAGAATGTCGCCTCCTTGACCAGTTCGCTGTGGTTCCAGGCGAAGCCGCAATCAACCGTTAGCCCGGCGTCGAATCTCGCGACGACAGCGGTCTCAAGACCGCGCACGCGATAGTTGCCGCCGTTGATGGCGGAGCTACCGAGTATCGTCGGGTCCGCACTGTCCAGCTGCACGTGGTCCCAGTTCTCCTGGTAAATGGCGCCGTTCCATTGCAGGCGTTCGTGCAGCCAGCTGGTCTTCCAACCGATCTCGTTGTTGGTAAGGGTATCCGGCGCCACGGCCAGCGGTGGCTGCCATCCCCCATGAGCGACTGGCCACCGCCTGACTGGCGAATGCGATTATGCGGATTATAGCGGCGAGTTCAATGGCGAGTCCTGAGGCGTACCGAAGCCGCGATTGAAGTAGCCGGGGCGGAATCCCTGCGAAAAGGCGTAGTAGACCAGAACATCGTCACGCGGCTTCCAGCTGATCGAGGCGCGGCTTCTGAAGCCGGCATTGGTTCTGTCGAGTCCCAGAGCGTTGATATTGATGAAGTCCTGATTGCGGCACGGATTTGGGGGAGGCGCGTGTCTGAAGGGTGCTGCAACCGAAACTGCCCGCAAGTGCCCCCACTTCCCACGACTCCGTGCTCGAGTATCTCGTACCGGCGCTTAGAGTCAGCGTGTGCGGGATGACATCGAAATCGACCGAAGTGTAGAGCGCCTTCTGCTTATAGCCGCGCGTGACGTCCTCGAAAAAGGCATCCCCGGGTGGCCGGACATTGGGATTGTTCAGCGTTGGCATGCCGGGCATAAAGACACCGCCGTTGCAGTAGCAAGCCACTTGGCCATCCGAGAGAATCGGGGAGCCGTTGACTGCCCAATAGCCTGTGGGTGGCGCGATCGGGATAAAGTACGGAGTCGCTGTCAGATAGTAGAAATCCGTCTGATCGAAGATCGTGGAATTCTCGAAGTAGAGGCCGCCGACGGCACGCAGACGCCAATCATCGGGCGTGCTCAGGCGCAGCTCATGGCTTTGATGCGTATTGCGTTCCTGGTTGTGCCAGGTCGAACTGGGTGAAAAGCAGCGTGCTGCCGGAACCGGGCCGGGTATGCACTGGTAATAGTCGGCGTACGGGCTGTCGCGGTTGTAATTCGTATAGTCCTGCACCTGTTCTATGTTCCGCACCAGGTAAGCGCCGGCATAGAGGGCTTTCAGAGGACCGATATTGCCTCTCACGGTCAGTGCGGTGTTCTCGAACCAGTCCTTGTTGTAACTGGGGTTGAAGAGCTGTGCGGTCAGCTCGGGTTGGCGCTGGCCAATCGAATTGACGGTTTCCTCGGCAAACACCCCATCCGCCTCGATCCGCTGGTATGACTGCGCGATCAGGGCGCTCCAGTCCTCGTTGATCTGATAGAGCGCCTCTGCCCGCGCGCCGGTGTAAGTGACCGGATTGATGTTGTCGCCGACCAGACCGGTGTTCTTCAGAACCACGCTGTTTGCGGGGACGGTGCCACCCACGTACGAGACGCTGCCATCATTATTGGAGCGCGCAAAGGTCGCCGGGATGTTATCGATGTAGCCGCCGCGTCTTTCGTTGTAGACCACGCCGCGCACTGCGAGCGTGTCGCTGATCAGTGGCAGATTGATCACCGCGCTGATCGCATTGCTGGGCGCGCCGTGGGCGGTGGTGGCGACACCGGCACTCACCGAGCCTTCATAGACGTTCAGCTCGGGCTTGTTGGTGATGTAGCGCAGTACTCCCGCCTCGGCACCGGCGCCGAACAACGCCCCCTGTGGGCCTTCCAGGACCTCGATACGCTCGAGATCGACCGTGTAGATGTCGAGATTACGACCCGGCAGCTGCGCCGATTGCTCATCCAGGTAAAGGGCCACACTCGGAAATGCGCCGGAGAACCCCAGGCCCTGCAGACCAATCTCGGAAGTTCCAAGGCCGCGCATGAAGATGGTGTTCTGATTGGGACCCACTCCATGCGCTGTCACATTAGGAAGGTAATTGGCGTAGTCGTCAAAGGTCGTGGCGTTGTTTTTGGCCAGGGTCTCACCGGTCAGCACTTCGATGGTGATGGGTACATCGCGCAGGTGCTCGTCGCGTCGGTTGGCCGTGACGATCACCTCGGAGAGATCATCGTCCGCGCGGCTGGCACCGGTCAATTTCGGGGCTGGCTCTGCGAGCAGGATTCGAATGCTATGCGGCGTCAGATACTCGAATTTGAGTCCCGTCCCGCGCAGCAGACGGGTGAGAGCCTGCTCGGGTATCAGCCCCGCCGCGACCGCGCGAGACTTCTTGTTCTGCACGATCTCGGATACATAGACCAACTGCAGACCGGTCTGGCTGGCGAAGGCGGCGAGCGCCTGCGCGAGCGGTTGCGCGGAAATGGCAGCGGCCAGCGCACCGCCTTCTGGAGTCTGAGCCAGAGCGGCCGGCGCGCCGAGGAGCGCCAGCGGCGCATAAATCGGCAGCGTGCCGAGCACCGCGCAGACGGCGGCGGCGATTTCCGCCGATGGGCGGCGCGCGCGAGCGTGCATGAACGTGCTATCCAGTTTCGCGTGGGCTCGTGGTCAATTCTACAGACCGCACGCCGGACGCGCCGCTTACTCCTGTGACACGCGGATGCGCGTTGCGGTAACTTCAACGTGCACCCCCTTGAGGCTGCGCAGAAAAGCGATGAATGCCTCGGTATCGTCGGTGGCGAAGACTCCGCTGATCTCCAGACCCTGCAATGCCGGCGTTGCGATCTCGATCGGTTTCGGGCTGTACCGATTGAATTCTGTCGCCACCTGCGCGAGCGGTTCGCGTTCAAACATGATTTGCCGATGCAGCCAGGCGGTGGTGCGCTCGGCATCAACGGAGATTGGTTCCGCGGGCAAGGATTGGTCGGCCACGCTGATCTGCTGTCCCGCCCCCAGTTCCACCGATTGCGGTTGGCGCAAGCGGTCTGCACCGATATTGCTGACTGCGACCCGGCCCTGGAGGACGGTAATCACGGCCGCATCATCTTGCAGTCGAACATCGAAAACCGTGCCCACGTCGACGGTCTCCGCCGAAGCGGCAAATACCCGGAATGGGCGGGCCGCGTCATGAACCACTTCAAAATCGGCCTCGCCGGCAATCAGCGTGACCGATCGTTCTGAGTTGCTGTAACGAACGGCGACCGCGCTGTCGGTATTGAGGTGCAGCACCGAATTGTCCGCAAGCCGCAGGGTCTGCATTTCGCCGTGCCGCGTCGAAAATTGCTGGGTCACCATCTGATCGGAGGAGGTGAAGCCGGGTGCGATGCTGAAATGCCATAGCGCCAGGAAGCCGACGCAAACTACGCCCACTGCTGCGACCGATACGGCCGCTTTCTGCCAATCGAAGGACAGAAGTTCGCCCAGCGGTGCGAGCACGCGCGGCCAGGACGGCCGGACCACCGATGTCTCGGCGGCGCGCGCACTGGCGACCACCGCGTCGATGGAGTTGTCTGGAAGGTTGCAAGCCTCCCTCATATCGCGCGCGGTGACGGCAATGCCGAGATACTCCTCGACGTGTATCGGGGAGGCCCGGAGCCAGGCGGAGAATGCGTCGCGCTCCTGCGCGGAGAGCTCTGCACGATTGGCGACGAACCAGTCCGCCGCCTGTTGGGTGATGAGGTCGCGCACGCGTTCTTCACTCGCACTCATGGACCTACCCCAGCCGCGCCATGCGGCGCCGGCAATGCATCAAACCCTGACTCAAGTACTTTTTAACCATGTTCGTTGATATTCCAAGTCGTTGCCCGATCTCCTCGTAGCTGAGCCCATGCCAATATTGCAGGACCACCGCCGCGCGGCACTTTGGCGTCAGCTGCTGCAACACCTCGCGCAATCTCGCGATGCGCTTCTCGGAATCGAGATCGCCTGCCAGCGAGGGCAATTCGGCCAGCTGCTCCTGAATCAGCGGATCGTCGATATCGACGACGGCAGACGGCCGGGGTTGCCGATGCGCATGCTCTTTGGCGAGGTTGCTGGCCACTGCATAAAGATAGGCCTCCGGATTTCGAATCGCGCCCATGTCCGGCACCCGCAGCATCCGCAGGTACACCTCCTGTGCCAGCTCGGCGGCGTCCGGATGCAGCCCGACGCGCCGATACAGGAATGCGCGCAGGGCGCCGCCGTGCTCGGCGAACAGCCGCTCCACCACCGTCTTGATCACTTCTGCCATCAAACCTTCCGGTACCCGGCCGTGCACGCAGCTCCGGTATTAACCTAGGAGTGGATGCTCAGTAATTCGGGTACCAGAAAATTGCGAGGTACCCGAATCGCGGGCCGGGGGCTCTTACCAAGCAGGCCGCATCGTAACGCGGAACACTCAGGAGCTTCACATGTACGTCAAAATACCTTTGCTGAGCACCCGCTTTTTCTTGGGTACGGTGCTCGCCTGTGCGCTGTTCGCCGGTACCGCCGGCGCGGACGAACACAGAGTCATTGTTTCCAAGCGAATCGACACCAAAGGCCTCGATCTGAATCGGGCCGCCGACGCGCAAGCGCTCTACACCCGCATCCGGCATGCCGCCGATGATGTGTGTACGCGCGGTAAACAGGTCGATCTGTTGCCGGTGGACAACCCGATGCACTGTTATGAGAAGGCGCTCGGGGACGCCATCCGTTCGGTCAATTTACCCATGCTGACGCAGATCTACCTGACTACGCACACGGTGCAGGAAGCGGCGGCCCGCGGCATCGAAGTGCCCTCCCAGGTGGCGGCGAGTCACTGATCCGGCACGGGTTTCATCGCTCCCAAGGAAATCCTGACGCTTTAAGCCCCCAGCGCTCCCGTACTCCTCGCCGGGTACGGGGGCGTGTGCTTAAGCGGAATGCTCCGGCGCCAGACTGGCGTCGTGGCCTACAGCGCGCGCACCGCAGAAGCGCTCTAGTAGCCCGTGTACACGCCGCATTCCGCCAAAATATATAGAGGGTGGCAGAGCCATGAGCTATCTGACGTCCAATCTCGTCCCCGGGGAAAGAGTGATCTACCAGACACGGTTGCATTGGATCGTCATGCTGGGAAATCTGGCAGTGGGTTTGTTGCTGCTGGCAGGTGGCGCGGGACTGCTCTACTACGCCACGACCCAGGCTGCATTTGATATCGCCACCATCCACGTCATGCAGGGGACCGGCGTCGCGCTGATGGTGGCTGGCCTGATCGTGATCCTCCTCGGTATGGCGAGGCGCAATGCCACGGAAATGGCGGTGACCAACCGGCGTGTCATCGTCAAGACCGGGCTGGCCAGCCGCAGGACGATTGAAATGCTCCTGAATAAGGTGGAATCCATCGAAGTCAGCGAGACTACGATGGGTCGGCTGCTCGGTTACGGGGCCATCGTGGTCGTCGGGACCGGCGGCTCCACGGAACCGTTTCGCACCATCGCGCATCCGCTGACGTTTCGAAGCCGGCTGCAGCAGCAGATCGAGCAGCCGGTGGTGCTGGCCGAAGGTTCTGTGGGCGATCAGGTCGTGCCCAATACAGCCAACGGCGGCGCCGCAGCCTTGGGCTCAGCCGCGCGATAGGCGGTACCGCGCAGCGCGGCGCCTCCCGGAGGGGGTGGTTTTCTGACGCCTGTCAGTCCTTGTCCTACCTGACCTGCCCACTCGCCCACAAAGAATTCCTCCAATCCCTGGGGCTGCAAGCGCCGCCGTTCCGTCGCAAGCGGGGCCGGGGCGCGGTAATTTTTATCCGTACGAACGAGGGACGTGAAAAGAAGAGGTTGTGAGTCGTCGGCAGCGGCCGGGACCGCAAAGCGTGTGAAGATGGCCAAATTCGATTGTCAGGGAAGTTCACTGCATTACCGCGTGCGCGGACACGGTCCGTATCTACTGCTGATTCACGGATTGGGATCCAGCGGCGCCGATTGGGAGTTCCAGGCCCGGGCGCTGGAGGGACGGTTCCGCATCATCATTCCCGACCTCCCGGGTAACGGTAACAGTATTCCGGCGGCCAAAGAGCCGTGCACGATCGCGGGTTTCGCGCAAAGCCTCTGGGCACTGCTTGATCACCTTAAGGCAACCTCGGTCAATATCGTTGGCTTCTCACTCGGCGGGGCGGTTGCCCTCGAGATGGCGTTAGGGCAGCCCGACCGGGTGCGTCGACTGGCCTTGATCAACAGTCTCTGCAGTTACCGCATCGACAGCCTGCGTAAGTGGCTCGAAGCCCGCGTGCCGCCGGTGCTGGTGCGATTGATCGGCATGCGGCGGATGGCCCGGCTGGTCGCCACGCGACTGTTCCCGAACGCCTGGCAGCGGCCGCTGCGGGACCGCGCTGCCGCGGTCATCAGCGCAGCGCAGGCCAGCTCTTATCTCACCATGGCGGTGGCGTTGGAGCGCTGGAAGTCCAGCGACGGCTTCGCAACTCTCAAGGGCAAGACGCTGGTCATCGCGGCCGAGCACGACTTCACGCCATTGCCGGAAAAAAAGGCGATGGCGGCAGAGATGGGCGCCCAATTTGTAGTTGTGCGCGGCTCCCGACACGGCACGCCCTTTGATTCCACCGAGGCCACCAATGCCTGTCTGTCCGCCTTCCTGTCGGATCGGCCTCTGCCGCATCCGGACCGGTGGATATGCGACGGACCGCCCGTGGTCGAAAAGCTCTCGCTGCTGACCGGCCTTTCCCGGCAGCAAATCCCCGGTCATTGACGCTCAGCGCTCGTCCTATTTCAATTCGATTTCCAGGAATCGGAACTCATAGGCGTTGACGTTGATGACGTTGTGGTTCACGCCAGCAGGCCGGCTATAAGACACTCCGGCCGTAAGCTGCGCATCTCGTGTTCCCTCCGGCTCGATCAATCGCAGTACGCCGCTGGTCAGTGGCACGACCACGTAGTCCATGCCGTGCACATGCTGGCCGGTCTCGGCACCCGGCGCAAACGCCCACTCGGTGACGATGACGCGCGGATTGTCGATCTGAACTGTGGGGACCGCTTTCATCGCTCCAATCTCCCTCGAATTGGTTCAACGGTCAACTATCGGTAACGCTCAGAGATGACGGCCCCCGCGTTCAACGGCATGATTGCATTTCATGAAGGTCTCCACGGCCTCGAAGGTTCTGATGGCGCTGATGTGTCTGCAAGTGTCGGCATGCGTCAGCGCGGATCAGCGCAGCGCCTCCCGGCGGCAGCGTAGCTTCGAGGGTTCCCCGGAATGGCTGGCCGGAAATGAGGCACATCGTGTCCACGAATACCGCGCTTCGCAGTGGACGCAATTGGCCAATTTCGACCTGCCTGACAGCCGTGCCGCCGATGAGTTTCTGGAGCTGTGCGCCCGGAATCGCCGCGAGCAGGACGTAGAGATTGCCGAGATCGTGGCGGGTGGCGAGAGTCCAGTACCTCCCGCAGGATGGGCCCCGTGATCGGTGCCAATGGCGCAGGGGAGGTCTCGGGGGTGAGTTCCGCTGACCGCATCGTGGTCTACGACGGATACTGTCATCTATGCAGTGGCGGAGTGCAATTCTTCGAGAGGATCCGGGTCGTACCACCATTCGTATTGCTGCCCGCTCAGAGCGAGCAAGGCCGTGACTTACTCGCGCGGCACAATATTGATCCGGACGACCCATCAACGTTTCTGGTACTGGATCGCGGAAGGATTTACACCGCCTCCGATGCATCGATACACATGATGATGGCCATGGGCGGTGCGTGGCGCCTCGCGTATCTGATCCGAATCGTGCCGCGTCCCTGGCGAGACGCGGCGTATCGACTGCTGGCTCGCAATCGATACCGCTGGTTTGGTCGCCGCGCGACCTGCTATCTGCCGACGGGCCGGCGCTGATTGCATCGCATGCGAGTGGTGGTCCTCGGCGCCTCGGGCAATTTCGGAGCACGAATCTGCCGGGCGGTGGAGGGCACTGCAGGAATTGAACTGCTTCGCGCCGGTCGACATATCCCGGAGGGTTGGACGCACGGCGGTATCCCGCACGCGCAGCTCGACATCACGGCGCCAGGATTTGCGGACGCGCTCTCTGGCGTGCAGCCGGGCCTGGTCATTCACTGTGTTGGGCCATTCCAGGGACAGGACTACCGGGTGGTGCGCGCGACGCTGGCGGCGGGAGCGCACTATCTGGATCTGTCGGACGCTCGTTCGTACGTGGCGGAATTTGCCCGGGCCAATGACGCTCAGGCAAGGGCCGTGAATCGCGTGGCGATCAGTGGCGCGAGCACCCTGCCCGCGCTGTCCTCAGCCGTAATCGATGAGTTACTGGGGCGGCTGGAGACTCTGGATACGATTGAAATAGCGATCGCGCCCGGCCAACGCGCCCCCCGGGGAGTCGCGACACTGAAATCCGTATTCAGCTACATCGGTGAACCGTTCCTTTGGCTGAAACACGGCCGATGGGTCAAGGCCCACGGCTGGCAGCACCTCAAGCGCGTGCAATTCGACTTCGGCCGGCGCTGGGCTGGCGCCTGCGATGTGCCCGATCTGGAGCTTCTGCCGCAGCGCTATCCGACCGCACGAGCCGTTCAATTCAGAGCGGCTCTCGAGATCGGCATCCAGCAGTTTGCCTTGTGGATCGTGGCGGCTCTCAAGCGCTGCGGGTTGCGCTTACCGCTGGAACGCTGGGCAGCAACGCTCGATCACCTGGCATCGTCAATGGATCTCCTGGGGAGTGATTGCGGGGGCATGCAGGTGAGCCTGTCCGGGGTGCGACCCGGCGGGTCGCGCCATCGGGTCACCTGGCAGCTGACGGCAGAGAGTAATCATGGGCCGGAAATACCGTGCATCGCCGCGATATTGCTGGCACGAAGAATCGCGGCCGGCCAGGTGCCGCAATCTGGCGCATATGCCTGCATGGGGTTTCTTCGATTGGCTGACTTCGATCCGGAATTCGCGCGCTGGAGCATACGCTCCCGTATCGAGGAGAGGCCTGAGTGACCTCCCTCTGTCTCTGGCTCAAATGGGCACCCATCGTTTCTTCGACCACCCTATTGTGGGGATAGCGTGAAAGCCGCCGACAATCCCTTGCTCCAGACCATCTGGGACATCGTGGCCATGATTCCCCATGGGCGTGTATCGACCTACGGGAACGTGGCACGCGCCGCAGGTCTCGCGCGTGGCGCGCGGCAGGCCGGCTACGCCCTGCGCATGACGCCGCCCGGCATGAAATTGCCGTGGCATCGGGTGCTCGGGGCCGGCGGACGGATCGTGTTCCCGGTGTCATCGCCGCAGCATCGCGAGCAGGCCCGGCGTCTGCGTGCGGAGGGTGTCATCGTCAAAGGTGGGCGCGTCGATCCGTCCGCGCTGATCAACCTGGAGGAACTCTAGGCAGCCCTTTGGCCAGATATCAGTAGGGTGGCGCCCGATGCGCACGCTGGGTTCTGGCAGCTTCCGCCCACCAGGCCAAATCGTCGGCAAATCTTGGAAAGGCAGCGTTCAAGCGTTCGCCGAGCGGCCCTTGGGGTTGCCCTTGCGCATCGAGCGTCTCGGCAATCGGGCCCACTGTGATGGTGCTGGAGATGACCAGCAGGCCCATCTCCGACAGCGTGGGGTGCCAGGCATAGTTGGATCGCGCGCCGCCGAGGCGGCCGCCCGAATAGCTGATCAGGGCAGCGGGCCGCCAGAACCACTCCTCGAGGAAGTGATCGGTCAGGTTCTTCAGGCCAGGCTGCATTCCCCAGTTGTATTCGCCCGCGACGAAAACAAAGGCGTCGGCGCCGATGATGCTTTTCGCGAGCTCCTCCATGGCCAGGGGTGCGGTTCCCCTGGGGTACTCCTTGTACATGCGATCGAGCATCGGCAGGCCCACGGCCTTCGCGTCGATGAATTCGACGTCCTCGCCGCGTGCTCGCAACTGCGACACCACATAGCTCGCCAGGCGAATGCCTTTGCGATCGCTGCGATAAGAGCCGTAGAGGACGAGAATGCGGTTGGCCATGGCTTGAGTTCTCGTGGCCATTGTGGCCACAGTGGGCTTCGGGCCGCAATGAGTCTGCGGCGCGATTTGATGCGCGATCTATCGGATCAGTCCAAATCGGACTACGCTGGCCGCGCGATGCCGATGCATCAGGGAGAGCACCGTCGATACACCCGGCTACTACCATGCGCACGAGACCGCACGCCAGGATGAGGTAGACGGCATCAGGCTCGCGGGCTTTACCCGCCGCGCCCTCGGATTCGGCATCGATTTCGTCCTGGTCTCGATCCTGCGCAAGCCGGCTTTGTTTTTATGGCAGACCTACGTTCCTCATGAATGGGAGCGACACACACTGCTTGATCTGTTCCAGATTGTGAGCGCAGTGGTGCTGGTGATTTATTTCTCGCTGGCCTTGTACATCGGCAACGGCCAGACCATCGGCAAGAGGGTCATGGGCACGCGCGTGATATCGCTGACGCACAGCAGGATCACGCTGTGGCAGGCAGTGGAACGCGCCCTCGGCTACGGTGCCTCGTTTCTGGAGGCAGGATTCGGTTTTCTGCAGTACTTCATCAATAGCAACCGGCAGTGCGTGCACGACCGGATTGCGCAGACCATCGTCGCCGACGTCAGGGCCTTTGGCCGTGCTTCAGGCGGCATCGGGCGCGGTCCGGAATCGCTCGCGCTGCGACCAGAAACTATCGGTAGTGTAGAGGGCCAGTCCACACCAGATGAGCAGGCACGCGTGCCATTGCACGCTGTCGAGCGGCTCCTTGTACAGCCATAGGCCGAGCAGGAATTGCACGCTGGGGGCGATGTACTGCAGCAGCCCGAGCGTGGCGAGACGGATGCGACGCGCGCCGTAGGCGAACATCAGCAACGGGACCGTCGTGAACACGCCCGAGGCGACCGTCAGTGCATCGATGCGCGCATCGGCCAGTGCAAAGGCACTGTCGCCGGCATGAATCCGCCAGATGAGTACCGCGCCTGCGACCGGCGATAGCAGCAGCGTCTCCATAGTCAGGCCGGATATCGGCCCCAGCCGCGACTGCTTCTTCAGAATGCCGTAAGTGGACCAGGTCGCCGTCAGGGCCAGCGCGATCCAGGGCAGGTGGCCGGCCCGAAACAGCAGCAGACCTACGCCAGCGACGGCAAAACCAACCGCTGTCCATTGCAGCGTGCGCAGCCGCTCGTGCAGGAAGAAGAACCCGAGCGCCACATTGCACAGCGGCGTCAGGAAATACCCGAGGCTGCTGTCGATCACATGGCCGTTGTTGATTGCCCAGACGTAGATGGTCCAGTTGGTGGCGAGCAGTACGCCGCTCAGCAGACTGGCGGCAACTGTGCGCGCCGAGGACAGTGCGGCACGTAAATCGGCCAGTGCCCGCTGCCCCAGCATGATTGTCAGCAGCAGCAACAGCGACCAGACGATGCGGTGCGCGATCAGCTCAAACGGTGAGACCGCCTGCAACTCGCGCCAGTAAAGCGGCCACAGACCCCAAAGCAGGAAGCTGATACCGGCGGCGAGAGCGCCGCGCGCGGCACCTGGGTGGGATTCTGAAGACATGGCGCTCGTAACGTAGGGCGCGCCAGTTTAATGCATTCACCGCGGCGCCAAGAAACCTGACCGCGTTGACGCCAGGAACATTACCGACAATAATAATGATATAAAACAAAAGATTACAAAGATAAACGAGAATCTACATTACTCGGGTGCGAGAGCCTGCCGAATCGCGCGCTGGATTCGCTCCGATCATCCGCTCACTAGAATGGCGCCCCATGAAAATGTCCGAAGTCGCGCGGCGACGTTTCCTGCTGGCTGTCTTCGTGGTCTCCGGATTCACCGGACTGATCTACGAGTCGATCTGGTCTCACTACCTGAAGCTCTTCCTGGGCCATGCGGCCTACGCACAGACGCTGGTGCTCGCCATCTACATGGGCGGCATGGCATTGGGTTCGTGGGGCGTGGCGCGCTACTCAAACCGCATTCGGCGGCTGCTCGTTGGGTATGTGCTGGTCGAGGCATTGATCGGATTGCTCGGCCTGGTGTTCCACCGCATTTTCGTCGACGCCATTGATGTGTCGTTTGTGTCGGTTATTCCCGCCATCGCATCGCCGTGGCTGATTGATGCGTACAAGTGGACGCTTGGCGCGTTATTGATACTGCCGCAGTCGATCCTGCTGGGCATGACCTTCCCGCTGATCAGCGGCGGTTTGATCCGTCGCTGGCCGGCGCATCCGGGCGAGACGCTGGCCACGCTCTACTTCACCAATAGCCTCGGCGCCGCCATCGGTGTGCTGGTCAGCGGTTTCGTACTCATCCGCGCCGTGGGCCTGCCCGGCACGATCCTCGTGGCAGGCCTGCTCAATCTGGCGCTGGCGCTGATCGTGTGGCTGGCGGTTCGCGCCGAGGCAGAGCCAGGCGGGGTATCGCCCCGCGCCGGAACGGCGTCCGATACCGGAACGATGCCCGCCGTGCACTCGCTCGCCAGCTGGTTCACGATCGCGGCGTTCCTGACGGGCGCGGCCTCATTCATGTACGAGATCGGCTGGATTCGCATGCTGAGCCTGGTACTCGGCAGTTCGACGCATTCCTTCGAGCTGATGCTCAGCGCCTTCATCTTCGGATTGGCCTTCGGCGGGCTGTACGTGCGCCGCCACATCGAGCACATCATTGACCCGCGGCGCTATGTCGCCTGGGTACTGATTGCCATGGGCACGCTGGCCGCGCTGACACTGCCGGCTTACAACCAGACCTTCGACCTGATGGCGTGGTTCCTCGGCAAATTTCCGCGCACGGCGGCCGGCTACGTGGGATTCAACCTGGTCGGCCAACTGATCGCCGCACTGATCATGATGCCGGCAACCTTTTGCGCGGGGATGACCCTGCCGTTGCTGACCAACGAACGCATGCGACAGGGAGCGGGCGAGCGCGCCATCGGGGTGATCTACTCGGCCAATACACTGGGCGCCATCGTCGGGGTGTTGCTGGCGATTCATCTGCTGATGCCGCTCATCGGCGTCAAAGGCGTCATCCTCGCCGGCGCGGCCATCCACCTGGGGCTGGGCGCGTCGCGGCTCATCGTCGGTCAGCAGCGGCCCTCGGCGCGGAGCGTGGTGGCGATGACTGCTGCCCTGGCAGTGTTCGCGGGCGCGATCTTCATCGTTCAACTCGATCCGCTGCGGATGACCTCCGGCGTGTACCGCACCGGCTCGGCGACTCTGCCCGAAGGCGTTGCGGTCGACTATTTGCGCGATGGCAAGACTGCCACCATCAGCCTCGTGGACAGGGCCGGCCGTGTGACCATTGCCACCAACGGCAAACCGGACGCCGGCATTCAGATGGGGCCGGGGGCGCCATCGCCCGATGAGGTAACGATGGTGCTGGCGGCCGCGGTTCCCCTGAGCATGCAGCCGCATCCGGTGCGCGTGGCGAACATTGGTTTTGGATCGGGACTGACGACCCATACGCTGCTCGGCAGCGAGCGGGTGCAGCGGCTGGATTCCATCGAAATCGAACCGTTCATGGTCGCGGCCGCGCGCCAGGGTTATTTCGAGCGCATCCGCAATGTCTTCGAGGACCCTCGCAGCCACATCGTTCTCGATGACGCCAAGACTTTTCTCGCCAGCGCCCATCAGCCCTATGACCTGATCGTCTCCGAACCCTCCAATCCCTGGGTCAGCGGCGTCGCCACGCTGTTCTCGGATGAATTCTACGGCCGCATCGCCCAGTACCTGACCCCGGATGGATATTTCGCGCAATGGATGCAGGTCTACGAAACCAACACCAGCATTATCGCCTCGGTCATCAAGGCACTCGCACCGCACTTCGGGGCCTACGCGCTCTACAACGTCGATGATGTGGACCTGCTGATCATCGCCACGCGCGCCCCGTCGCTGCGTGCGCCCGATGAGTCGCTGCTGCGATCGAGACTGTTGCGCTCGGAACTGTCGCGCGTCTCGATTCAATCGGTGGCCGATTTCCAGTCGCGGCAGATGGGTGACAACCATACGATCGGCCCGCTGCTGATATCGATGGCGGCGCCGGCGAACTCCGACTTCTACCCGTACATCGATCTGAATGCGCCGCGATCGCGCTTCCTGCGCGAGACCGCGATCGATCTGCCGGCGCTGACCGTCCTGCCGATCCCTTTTTTCGAGCTGCTGGGAGCGCCGGCGGCGGCAGGTCCGACAGTCGAGCCCGACGCCGGCAGTGCACTATTCCGTGATGGCCTGGTGCGCCGCGCACTGCAGATCCGCGACGCGGCCGCCAGTGGCGATCTGAACGGACTGGATCCCATCACGGCTCGACTTCTTTCGCGCATCGACCTGAGCCGGGAGCGTTGCGCTGAAGAGTCGGGACGCCAGGAATGGCAGGATGCGGCCAGGGGAATCAGCGATGCCACTGCCTCCTACCTGACGGCGGCCGAACTGCAGCCGCTCTGGCTCAAGATCAGCGCCAGTCCCTGCTATCAGCTCGCAGGCGAGGAGCGCCGGGCATGGGTGGATCTGTGGGCGGCCATCGCACAGCGCGATGCACCCCGGATCGAGCAACTGGGCACGCGCCTGCTCGGATCGCCTGCCGTGGATCTTGAGGATGACCTCACGTATCTGACCGTGGTGAGCACCGCCGCCCAGATCCGCCGCGGCGAGAAGGCCGCTGCGCGCCAGTTGCTCGCCGCACAGTGGCCGCGCATTCATCACGATGGCAAGTTCGCGTTCGCGCTGCTGGACCTGCGCGCCATCGCCGCGACCCCTTAAGGCACGGCCGTCACAGACGCGGCACGGCTTCGATGACATCCGCTACCGAGACGAAGCGCTTGGGCTGCGTCAGCAGCAGCCGCGCCATGGCCAGTGCGCGTGCCTCGCATCCGGCGCGCCGCTGTGGATCGGGGATGGATTCCAGATCAATCACATGGGCAAACCCGACGATGCGGCGGATCATCTTGCAGGCGGCAAATCCGAGCATGTCGGCGAACAAGGACTGCAGATACGCGCGTTGGACCGCCTCGAGTGCCGCCCGATCCGCGGCCGCCGGGAACAGATCGGGCGCAAACACATCGCCTGCAGCGTGCTCATTCCAGAGCCGCAGGAAGCCGGTCCGAAACGCGTCCCAGAAGGCTACGAGCTGCTCGAGAATCCAGTCCCGATAGGACGAACGATCATCGCTCGGGGTCGCGTGTCCAGCCTGGGAATACCAGCTCAGCAGCAGATTGCCGAAGAAGGCGCCCAGGTCGAACCCGATAGGGCCGTAAAATGCGAACTCGGGATCGATCACGCGGGTATCGGTGTCCGTCACCATCACCGACCCGGAATGCAGATCGCCATGGATCAGCGCTTCGGGCTGATTCAGGAATTTCTGGCCGAAGCGCGCGGCCGCCAGCTTGAGCGGCGCATCGGCGCGGATCGCGGCCACGAAGGCATCGAGCTGCGGGCTGGTGTGGCGATTGCGCGCGCTGACCCGGTAGGGATCCTTGAAAACCAGATCGACCGTGATGCGAAGCAGCGGCAGGTTGGCCGCGAACAGCGCCATGCCCGCAAGCTTGCGCTCGAAGGGCCACGCGATGTCGGAAGTGTAGAAGCAGGCGCGGGCCACGTAGTCGCCCATGTCGCTAGCGAGGTTCGGATAGCGTCGCCCGGCGATCAGTCCGTGCCGCAGGATGATGTGGGGCGAGAGCCGTTCCATGACCAGGCAATAGCGTTCGCGATCGAAATGGTGGATGGCCGGTATGCGCGCTCCAACGTACGGCGCCACCGCCTCGAAGTAGGCCTGCTCAAAGAAGATCCGGTCCGGCGACATGGGCCATGACGGCCCGGCGGCACGCACATACGGCACCGCCTGCTTGACGCACACCGAGCCATCCGGTCCCTCGACGATGAAGACGAGATTCAGGTTGCCATCGCCGACTTCACGGATCCGCCAGGCTGCAGGCTGCGGCCCCAGGCGCGCACGCATATCGGCGATCGCGCCCAGGTAGTCCCGCAACGAGGCCGGATCGAGACTGTCCATCGCCGGGACAGCCATCACGGTGCCGGCGGACCGGGCGTGTCCGGCAGCTTCTCGCCGCCGCTGCGCAGCCCATCATCGGTCGCATCCTGCTGGCCGTAGTGGCGGAATTTCTCGATGATGGCGTTCATCTCGGTCGCATCGAGAATGTGCGGCGCGCCGATCGCGAGCGACGCGCAGTACTGTGCGGCCAGATTTTCGACCTCACCGGCCAGCGCCAGCGCCGCGGACAGATTGGCGCCCACGGCGATCAGGCCGTGATTGCCCAGCAGGCAGGCGCGGCGATCCTCCAGTGCAATGACGGCCGCATCCGAGAGCGCCTGGGTGCCGAAGGTGCGATAAGGTGCGCAGCGGATATCCGCGCCTCCGGCTACCGCCACCATGTAGTGAAACGCCGGAATGCCGCGGCCATGGCAGGCCAGCGCGGTCGCGAAGCGGGAATGGGTGTGTACGATGGCGGCGACGTCGGACCGCGATTTGAAAATGTCGCGATGGAAGCGCCATTCGCTCGACGGGCGGCGGCGCCCGAACCAGCGGCCGTCCAGCGCCATGAGTGGAATATCGTCGGGCAGCAGCGCTTCATAGGGCATGCCGGTCGGGCTGATGAAAAAAGTATTCTCATCCCGCCGCGCACTCACATTACCGGACGTGCCATGCGTCAGGCCACGCCGCGTCAGCTCCCGACAGGCCTCGATCAACGATTCGCGCTGGTTCATCCGGCTGCCCGCTGCTCGGGGTAAAGACTTAAGAGTCCCGCGCGGCTCGCCGCGCACACGCCGCGCTCGGTGATGAGGGCCGTGACCAGGCGCGCTGGGGTGACATCGAAGGCAAGATTGAGTGCGGGGCTGTGCTCCGGCGTCAATCGCACGGTCTCGATCGCGCCGGCGGCGGTCATGCCGCTGATGTGGGTGAGCTCGCGCGCCGGACGTTCCTCGATCGGAATCTCGCGGCCCTGATCGAGCGAGAAGTCCAGTGTGCTCACCGGCAATGCCACATAGAAGGGCACGCCGTTGTCATGCGCGGCCAATGCCTTCAGATACGTGCCCACCTTGTTGCAGACATCACCGCTCGCCGTGGTGCGGTCGCTGCCCACGATCGCCAGATCCACGCGCCCGCGCTGCATCAGGTGACCGCCGAGATTGTCGGCGATCACCGTGTGAGGTACCCCGTGCGCGCCGAGCTCAAAGGCGGTCAGGGCGGCGCCCTGATTGCGGGGGCGAGTCTCATCGACCCACACATGGACCGCGATGCCGGCATCATGTGCCATGTAGATGGGAGCGAGCGCGGTGCCCCAATCAACGCACGCCAGCCAGCCGGCATTGCAGTGAGTCAGGATATTGACCACGCGGCCCACGCGGGCCGCGGTCTGGCGGATGATCTCCAGCCCGTGCTCGCCGATGCAGCGGCATTGCTCGACATCGGCATCGCAGATCAGCGCGGCTTCACGATAAGCGGCTTCGGTGCGCGCGGCTGGCGGCAGTGGCAGCAGCGCGCTGCGCATGCGCTGCAGTGCCCAGGCGAGGTTATATGCCGTCGGTCGCGTGGCTTGCAGGGTGCGGATTGCCTCATCGATCGAGACCCCGCTGCCGCCCGAGCGCAGCGCCAAAGCAATGCCGTAGGCGGCCGTGGCCCCGATCAGCGGCGCGCCGCGCACCACCATCGTCCGGATGGCCTGCGCGGCATCCTCGAGGGTTTCGAGCCGTCGCGTGGCGAAGTCGAAAGGCAGCCGCGTCTGGTCGATGACCTCCACGGCCCCATCGGTGCGCGGCCAAATCGTCCGGTAATGCCTGCCCGCGATCTTCATCGCACCAATGCTCGCGGTTTCGGGCCCGAACCGCAACGAGTGGTATCCAGGGGTAGACTTAGGGATGGCCGATATCCGGGCTGTCCACGCCGACATCACCACGCTCCCCGTGGATGCAATCGTCAACGCCGCTAACGCATCGCTGTTGGGCGGCGGCGGCGTCGATGGCGCCATTCACCGTGCCGCGGGGCCGGAACTGCTGGCCGCGTGCCGGCAATTGCGCGGCTGCCAGACCGGAGACGCCAAGATCACCCGCGGCTTCAGATTGCCCGCGCGCCACATCGTTCACACCGTGGGACCGATATGGCAGGGCGGCACTTGTGGTGAACCCGAACTGCTGGCCTCCTGCTATCGACGCTCGCTTGAGCTGGCGGTGCAGCACGGGGTGTCCTCGATCGCATTCCCTTCAATCAGCATCGGTGCCTATGCATTTCCCGTCGAGCTCGCGACACCCATCGCGGTGGACACGGTCAGGCAATTCGACACCGCGGGTACCGGGCTGCGGGAAATCGTTTTCTGCTGCTACTCGGCGCCGGTGCTGGCCCTGTACGAAAAATTGCTCGCCAGGACCTGAGCGTGATGGCTCGCGAGCAGCGATCGTCAGGCCGCACGCGCTGCCGGTTACTCGATGAAGGCTTCCACCTCGACGCGCCGTCCGCACAGGAATGCATCGGCCACCAGCTCCAGCGGTGCCAGGTCCACATCGCTTCGGCCGCCGTGCACCAGGCTGGCAAAATGCGCATACAGCGCCGGATATTCCATGCTCGCGGGGACTACCACTGCCCGGCCATCCAGCGTCATCGCGCTGCCGCCCGCCAGTAACGCCAGTTCTCCGTGCTCCGTATCGATATGAATGTTCCAGCTCGGTGGGCCGGTGTGCAGGAAATCCAGTTCCATGTGCACGGCAGTCCCATTGCTATCGAATGCCGCGTGCGCGGCGATCGGGGTCTCGCAGTTGCGGGGATAGAACAGCTCCGCGTCCTTGAGCCGTAACGAGCCGGGCAGGATGCGCGTCAGGATCGACAGGGCGTTGATGCCGGGATCGAAGACGCCGAGGCCGCCGGCGCGCCAGATCCATGACTGGCCGGGGTGCCACTCGCGGACGTTCTCCTTCCAGCTGACGCTGATGGCGCGCAGCGCCTTGTCCGCCAGCCATGCCCGCGCCGGTTCGACAGCGCGGCCATAGCGGGAATGCCAGGCAGCGAACAAGGTCACTCGCTGCCGTTCCGCGAGCCGCGCCAGTGTAACGACCTCGCTGATTGTCATACCGGGCGGTTTCTCCAGCAGCACGTGCCGCCCGCGCTCGAGGGCGTAACGGGCCGCCTCGAATCGCGCCTGCGGCGTGGTGCACAGGGCCACGGCCGTGATCGCCGGCACCTCGGACAACAGCGTCTGAATGTCGGGATAGGAGACCAGGCCTTCGAGCCGGCTGTGAGGGCTCGCGCCGGCGAGCAGCCGGAAGGCGCCGTTGGCGGCCAGCGCCGGCACATGCTGATCGCGCGCGATCTTGCCCAGGCCCACGAGCCCGACGTAGATGGTGGCCGGCGCGGGTACGCGCATGTTCATCGCTGGTACTCGGCCTCGGCAATCCCCTGCACGCCGGTACGGTACAGGAACACGGCGCCAGCGTGCGGTTCGGATTGCAGCGTCGATTCGTTCAGGCCCTCGCGCGCGCTGCTCACACAGAGAATGTCCAGGTTCGGGCCTGCGAAGCAGGGGCAGGTGGGTTGGCTCGCAGGCGTGGCGATGGTGCGGTCGATTCGGCCCTGCGGTGTGTAGCGAACCACGCAACCGCCGCCCCAATGCGCGCTCCACACGCAGCCGTCGGCATCGACCGTCGCACCATCGGGCACCGCACCCGCAGGCGTGGTCGCAAACAGGCGCGGAGGTCCGAGTGTGCCCTCCGGTTCGCGGATGTCGTAGACGTGGATGGTGCGGGTGGGAGAATCGGCGAAATACAGCAGCTTGCCATCCGGACTGATGCAGAGCCCGTTGGAGATGCGCACATCGACGATATGACAGCGCAGGCCCTCGCGGGCATCCATCGAATACAGGCAGCCCCTGGCCGGACTGGCCTCATGTTCGACCATCGTGCCACTCCAGAAGCGTCCCCGGCGATCGACACGTCCGTCGTTGAAGCGAACGCCCGGGACGATTGCCTCGGGACGCGCCAGCCATTCGATCGCGCCGCTGCGCGGCTCGTACAGTGCAATGCCGCTGGCGAAGGCTGTGATCAACCGGTCCTCGCCGGCGATCAGACCAAACGATCCGATGCGTTCAGGGGTATCGAGCACTTCCAGCGCGCCGTCCGACCAGCCGTAGCGATATAACTCACAGCCCGCAATGTCGGTCCAGCACAGCCGCTGCCGTTGCGTGTCCCAGAGGATGCCCTCGCCGAGTATGTTGCGGGAGCCGAGGATGTCGACCGGCTTCATGAGAGTCGCGCCGCGCGCCTTGCCCTACCACCAGGTGGCATAGAGCGCGATCAGGATCAGCGTCACCAGGAGCGCCGCCAGATTGAACCCTAAGCTGGTGGAATAGTCGATCTGGCGCAGTTCCACGCGCATCACGCGTTGCGGCTCGGGGCGCAGCAGCGACAGTACCGCGGCCAAGCCCAGACACAGCAGGAATACCAGGCCGACGCGGTTCATGAAGGGCAGCGCCGGACAGAAAATCTTTAACGCGAAGGACAGCACTGCGGACGCGACCGCGGCCGCCAGCGCGCCGGTGGCGGTGCAGCGCTCCCAGAACATGCCCAGCAGGAAGATCACACAGATGCCGGGTGTGAAGAAGCCGGTGAACTCCTGGATGTATTGAAAGGCCTGATCGAAACTGCCCAGCAGTGGCCGGGCCGAGAGGATCGCGATCACCAGCGCCACCACGGCGGTCACCCGGCCGATGCGTACCAGGTGCACCTGGGAGGTCGCCGGGCGCAGCGCGCGATACACGTCCATCGTGAAGATGGTGGCGATTGAGTTGATCTTCGATCCCAGCGAGGCAACGATGGCCGCAATCAGCGCGGCGAACACCAGTCCGAGGATGCCCGTGGGCAGCATCGCCATCAGATGCGGGTAGGCCTCATCGGGGCGCGCGAGATCGGGCACCAGGGCAGCGGCGGCGATGCCCGGCAGCACGATGATCACCGGCATCAGCAGCTTGAGGAAGGCCGCCAGCACAATGCCCCGCTGCGCCTCGCGTATGTCCCTGGCGCCGAGCGCGCGCTGGATGATGTACTGGTTGAAGCCCCAGTAGGAAATGTTCATCACCCACATGCCGCCGAGCAGTACCGACAGTCCGGGCAGATCCTTGTAGTTGGGATTATCCGGGGGCAGGATCATTTTGAATTTCTCGGGAAAGCGCGCGCTCAGCTCGTGAAATCCGGCGATGACGCCGGCGCCGCCGGAGATCCGGTTCAGCGCGATGTAGCTGATGATGAGTCCTCCGAGGACCAGCAGCGACACCTGGACAATGTCGGTGCGCGCCACTGCCTTGAGACCGCCATAGAGGGCGTACGCGCCGGCGAAGGCGCCCAGTGCGACCAACGCGATCTGCACATTCATACCGGTGACGGTGTGTACCGCGGTGGCGCCGAGCCAGAGGATCGCGGTCAGGTTGATGAAGATATAGACGCCGAGCCAGAAGATCGCGAGCACGGTGCGAACCTTGCCGCTGAAGCGTCGCTCCAGGAACTCGGGCATGGTGTAGATGCCGTTCTTGAGGAAGATCGGCAGGAAGTACTTGCCGACAATGATCAGCGTCAGTGCGGCCATCCACTCATAGGATGCGATGCCGAGTCCAATCACATAGCCGGAGCCCGACATGCCGATGATCTGCTCGGCGGAGATGTTGGCAGCGATCAGCGAGGTACCGATCGCCCACCAGGGCAGGGCGCGGCTGGCGAGAAAGTAGTCCTGCGCATTCTTCTGGTGGCTGCCGCTTTCGCGCGATACCCATTGGGCCAGTACAAAGATAGAGACTGCGTAGATCGCGATGACGGCCAGATCGATCCAGGAAAGTGTCACGAGGCGTCCAGTGCTGAGCGATATGCGGCCACCAGTGTTCTCGCGCGCTGCTCGATATCACTCAGGCTGTAGGTCGGACGATACAGTTCCGAGCCCAGGCCGAATCCGGCGGCCCCTGCCGCCAGCCAGGCGGAGAGATCCGGCGCACCCACGCCGCCGACCGGATACACCCGGACATCGCCCGGCAGCACCGCCCGCAATGCCTGCAGGTGCCGCGGCCCGTAACTGATCGCCGGAAACAGTTTCAGATGGCGCGCCCCGGCCGCGATGGCCGCAAAGGCTTCGGTTGCCGTGGCGATGCCGGGCATGACTTGCATGCCCAGACGCAGCGCTTCACGAATCACCGCCGCATCGCAGTTGGGCGCCACCACGAGGCGCGCGCCGGCGGCGTGCGTGCCCCGCACCTGCTCCACGGTCAACACGGTGCCGGCGCCGATCAGGCATTCGGCGGAATGCGATGCCGCCAGCGCCGCGATGCTCGCGTACGGCTCGGGCGAATTCAGCGGCACCTCGATGATGCGGATGCCGGCCTCGTGCAGCAGCGCTGCAATCGGCACCACCTGTGCCGGCGCCACGCCGCGCAGGATGGCCACCAGGGCGTGCTCGCGATTGGGCAGATCAGTGGGCAGCATTCATCACCACTTTGTCGTGCAGCTGTCGATAGACCTGGACCAGGCCGGCAATCGCCGCGGCGGCACCTGGGTGCTGCGCGCTCGGATAGCCATGGCGCTCGAGCGCGCGGGCGTAGAGCGAAGTGAGTTCCGGCGATCCGATCAACTGCACGCTGCGCCCGGCAACCGCATGCGGCAGCGCCTGCAGTGCACCGGCGATGTCACTGGCAATCAGCAGCCCGGAAAGGAAACCGGCAGCCGCCGGCGGCGCAAGTTCGCCGCTGAGGCGGCGCGACCGGCATTCGAACAATCGATGCAGCAGCTGCGCCTGAGGAAACCGGTTGAATTCCGCCACTCCCTGCTCGAATGATTCGCCCCCCGGCGTCGTGGCCGCCTGCGGCGTATCGCGCACCAGCACGCTGTGATGCTGCAGCAGCGCGAACAGCTCGCCGGTGGGCGCCGTCAGGAATTCACTGATCGCGCCGTCCTCCAGCATGACCCACTTCGTGTGGGTGCCCGGCAGGCAGAGCAGGTGATGGCCCCGGCGCAGCGCGGCGTTGCTCGACAGCGCGCCCATGATCTGCGTTTCCTCGCCGCGCAGGAAATCCGGTGCGCCGAAGCGGTTACGGCAGGAGAGGCCCGGTACGATGCGGATGCTGCGGCCTGGCGGCGACACGCAGGCCTCGGCGATCTGGCCGGCTCTTGCCGGACACGCCACATAGGGTGCCTGAACCCAGCCGATGCTCGAGCCAACCATGCCGCACAGAATCGCCGGCAGTGCGCCGTATCGCTGCTGCCACGGCGCCCACAGGCCGTCAAA
The DNA here is from genome assembly GCA_963819195.1 of uncultured Gammaproteobacteria bacterium. Classification (GTDB taxonomy): domain Bacteria; phylum Pseudomonadota; class Gammaproteobacteria; order Steroidobacterales; family Steroidobacteraceae; genus FEN-1191. The sequence continues at coordinate 721,752 of CAWFVL010000011.1, read as the reverse complement.
AATAGTCTCGAAGCGGCCGCGAGAGTCGGCGGCACCCGGGCCGGTGATGGTGTCGAGCACGCTGCCATCCGCCCGGCAGAGGTACAACCGGCAGTGCGTCGTGCCCCAGTCTCCGGCCACGAACTGCGGATCGCCCATTAATGGGACTCGCGTTCCACCGTGCTGCCGCTGCCACCGGCCAGGAAATCCAGATCGCAGCCGCGGTCGGCCTGTGTTACGTGCTGGATATAGAGCTGGTAGTAGCCGCGCGTGTACTTGGGCGCCGGTCGATTCTGCTGCCAGGCCTGGGTGCGCGAGGCAAGTTCCTCCGGCGTGATCAGCAGATCGAGACGGCGCGCGGCACCGTCGAACAGAATCTCGTCGCCGTTGCGCACCATCGCCAGCGGTCCGCCGGCTTCCGCTTCCGGAGCGACGTGCAACACCACGGTGCCGAAGGCGGTGCCGCTCATGCGCGCATCGGAGATGCGCAGCATGTCGCGTACGCCCTGCTCGAGCAGCTTGCGCGGCAGCGGCATGTTGCCTACCTCGGGCATGCCCGGGTAACCCTTCGGTCCGCAGCCTTTGAGCACCAGCACCGAACTGGCGTCGACTTCGAGCTGCGGATCGTCGATGCGCCTGTGCAGATCCTCGATGGATTCGAACACCACGGCACGGCCGCGATGCTTGAACAGCGTCGAACTGGCGGCGCTCGGCTTCATGACGGCGCCATGCGGACAAAGGTTGCCGTGCAGCACCCAGATGCCGGCGACTGGATTGACCGGGTCGGCCATCGTCCGGATGACCTCGTGATTGAAACATTCCGCCGCAGCGATGATTTCTCGCAGGGTGAGTCCGGACACCGTGGACACATCGGTATGCAGCACAGGCGCCAGCTCCTTCATGACGGCCGGCAGGCCGCCGGCGTAGTGCAGATCCTCCATCAGGAAGCGCCCCGAGGGCTGCAGATCGACCAGCAGCGGAATGTTCGAGGTGAGCTGATCGAAGTCCTCGAGTGACAGCGGCACGCCGAGCCGTCCGGCAATGGCGAGCAGGTGGATCACGGCATTGGTGGAGCCGCCGATGGCGCCCAGCACGCGAATGGCATTCTCAAAGGCGCTGCGCGTCAGGATTTTCGAAAGCTTCAGGTCCTCGCGCGCCATTTTTACGATCAGGCGGCCGGTTTCATGTGCGTTGCGGCGGCGGCGGGCATCGACCGCCGGCGCGGTGGCGTTGAAGGGCAGGGCCACGCCCATCGCTTCCATCAGGCAAGCCATGGTCGAGGCAGTGCCCATGGTCATGCAGGTGCCGGGCGTACGCGACATGCCCGACTCGGCCGCCATGAAATCATCCAGCGACATCTTGCCGGCCCGAACATCTTCGCTGAATTTCCAGACGTCCGTGCCCGATCCGATGTCGCAGCCGCGGAATTTGCCATTGAGCATGGGGCCGCTCGATACCACGACTGTCGGCAGATCCACGCTCGCCGCGCCCATCAGCTGTCCCGGCGTGGTCTTGTCGCAGCCGCCGAGCAGCACCACCGCGTCGATCGGATTGCCGCGAATCGATTCTTCCACCTCCATCGCCAGCAGGTTCCTGAACAGCATCGCGGTTGGACGCATCTGCGTCTCGCCCAGCGACATCGCGGGAAATTCCAGCGGCAGGCCGCCGGCCTCCCAGACACCGCGTTTGACGTATTCCGCGATATCGCGCAGGCCTGCGTTGCAGGGCGTGAGTTCCGACCAGGTATTGCAGATGCCGATCACCGGCCGGCCGTCGAAGACGTCGGGCGGAAAACCCTGGCTCTTCATCCAGCTGCGGTGGATGAACCCGTCGCGATCCTTGCCGCCATAGGTGCGGCTGCTTCGCAGCGGCTTCTTTTCCGTGGTCATTGCGCCTGCTTGTGTGGTCGTCCGCTAAGCCGCGCCGGGCGGATCCAACCTGATTTTATGTGATCAATATAACACGGCGCCCGCACCCGGCCGGCAGTGCCGCCGGGCTGCATTACCAGCCCACCGCCTGGCCATCCTTGCGGTGATCCGAGCCGCCGCGATAGACGCGTTGTTCCTTTGACCCCGGGCCCTTCTTGGGGGGCGTCTGCACCAGGATGGATTGGAAGCCTCCCATGTTCCCGCCATCGACCGAGTGGACATTGTGTCCCATCGCGCCAAGCGCACTGCCGACCACGTCGAACAGCGGCGATTCGAGCTGCAGCACATTGGGAATCTGCTCGTGGTGGAATCGGGCCATGTCACTGGCCGCCTGCACATTGGCGCCGAGGTCGATCATATTCACGAGCACCTGGGCATGACCCTGCGCCTGCATGTCCCCGCCCATGAGCGTGAGCGTCATGAGCGGCGCGCCATCGTGCATGACGAATCCGGCCGACAAGGTGTTGTAGGGGCGCTTGTGCGGCGCCAGAGCGTTCGGGCTCTGCGGGTCGAGCGAGAACAGCGCACCGCGATTGTGGAGGATGAAGCCATAGCCCGGGACGGTGATCCCGGAACCGAATTCCCAGTAATTGCTGTTTACCCAGGACACCATGTTGCCGTCGCTGTCGGCGGTCGCCAGCACGATGGTGTCGCCATTGCCATTGGCGGTTCCCGGCGGCCAGGGTATCGAGGCGTGCCTGGGATCGACCTGATCACACAGTGAGGCCGCGTAATCGACTGACAGCAGGCGCTCCAGCGGCACCTTGGTGAAATTCGGATCGCCATTGAAGGCATGCAGATCCGAATAGGCGAGCTTCTTGGCCTCCACCAGCAAATGCCAGTAGAGCGGTGAACGCGGCCCCAGGCTTGCCAGCGTCTCGCCCGGTGCCCAGCGCGGTACGCAGGCTTGCAGAATGTTGAGCATCTCCAGCGCCGCCCAGTCCTGGGACGGCGGCGGCAGCTCATAGACGTCGTAGCCGTGGTACTGCGAACGCGCGGGCTCGCGCCACTCGCCCTGGTACGAGGACAGATCATCGAGCGTCATGGTGCCGCCGAGCGCGCTCGATTTGGCGACGATGGCGCGCGCCACCTCGCCGCGATAGAACCCGGCCGCCCCGCGTCGCGCCAGCAGCTCGAAGGTTCGCGCGAGGTCCGGATTGCGGAACACGGTGCCGGCGGTGGGCGGCTTGCCGTCGATGTACCAGGCGCGCACCGAATCCGGATCGGGCACGAGTGTGCCATCGCTGTCCTTGATGGCGTCCGGCAGCAGCCAATCGCTGGCAATACGCTCACTGATGGGTGCGCCCTCGCGCGCGTAGTAGATGGCTGGCTCCAGCACCTGTTTGAGACTCATGGTGCCAAACCGCCGCAGCATCGCTTCCCAGCCCCACGCGGCACCGGGCACGGTGACTGGCAGAATGCCGAACACCGGCATGCCAGAGCCTGGGCCGGGGTTCTTGGGGTCACGCTCGTAGCCGAGCGAGTGCAGGTGTTCGATGGTCGCACCGGTCGGCGCCATGCCGCTGGCATTGAGGGTATAGAGTTTGTTCTCGGCGGCGACGTAGATGATCGCAAACAGATCGCCGCCCACGCCCGTCATCATGGGTTCGACCACGTTGAGCACCGCCGCGGTGGCCACCGCGGCGTCGATGGCATTGCCACCCTGGGTCAGAATCTGCAGCCCCGCCTGTGCGGCCAGCGGCTGGCTGGTGGCCACCATGCCATGTTGAGCGATCACTTCCGAACGGCTCTGTGAGCGCCAGCCTTCGGAACGTTCACCGCGCACGGCCTGACAGAAGGGCGGTGGCGTGCCGCGATCACACACGGTGGGCACCGGTGGCGCGGCGACGGCCCAGCTGGCCGCCAATGTCGCGGCTGCCGTGGCAACCCAGAGCTTCGACCTTCGGCGAGTGATTCTCATGTCCGCGCTGCTCCCAATCAATACGTTGGTATCATCGCATGGGTCCCACAAAACGGAGAGCCGTCATGCAGAACCAACGGGTGGTATCGGGCGATGAGTGGATGGCAGCTCGCAAGGCGCTGCTCGCACGCGAGAAGGAAGAGACGCGCCTGCGTGATGCCGTGAATGCCGAACGGCTTGCGCTGCCCTGGATGCGCGTGGAGCGAAACTATCAGTTCGAAACCGCTGACGGCCCGAAGACATTGAGCGCGCTGTTCGATGGGCGCAGTCAGCTCATCGTCTATCACTTCATGCTTGGGCCGGGTTGGGAAGCGGGCTGCCCCGGCTGCTCCTTTCTCGCCGATCACCTGGACGGCACGCTGCCGCATCTCAACCATCACGATGTGACTTTGACCGCGGTCTCACGCGCACCGCTGGTACAGATCGAACGCTATCGGCGACGCATGGGATGGCAATTTCCGTGGGTGTCCTCCTTCGGCAGCACGTTCAACTACGATTTCCACGTGTCCTTCACCGAACAGGAACTCGCATCGGGCACGGTGGAATACAACTTCGAGCGCACGCCCGCTGATGACGGCATGGCGGAAATGCCGGGGCTATCGGCCTTTTATCGCAACGATGCCGGCGAGATTTTTCATACCTATTCGAGCTATGCGCGCGGGCCAGAACAGCTGCTTGGCACGCTGATGATTCTCGATCGGGCGCCCAAGGGGCGCAACGAACGCACGACTATGGATTTCGTGAAACGTCACGATGAATACGGGGCTGCTGCCGGAATGCATTGCTGCGGCGGCAAAGATGCGTGAGGCTCGTTTCCCAAGATTCCGTTCATAATACTCATAATAAACAATAAGATATAATAATCACCTAATGTACATTGCTATTCACAGTCATGCGCCTACGCGCGAGGCGTCGTGGATTGCGGCCACATGCCTGATGCGACGGCTGCTGCTACCCGCGCTCTGCGCGATGTGGGCGTGCACTTCCGTGTCCGCAGGCGATGCCGAGTTTCGTGCGGGGATCGATCGCTATCGCATGGCGCACGAGGCGCAGATCGTCGGCACGCTCGATGAGCTCACACACTTTCCGAGCGTCGCCGCCAATCCGGCCGGCATCAGCGGGGCAGCGGATTTTCTGGTACAGGCACTCAAGGCGCGCGGATTCGATGCACGGCTGCTGTCGGCTGATCCCGGAACACCGCCGATGGTCTACGGCGCGCTGGGAAATTCGCCTGCACAGCGCACCGTCGTGTTCTACGCGCATTACGATGGGCAGCCTGTCACGCCCTCGCAGTGGCGTTCCGATCCGTTCGCGCCCGTCATGCGCAGCATGGGCCCCGGCGGTGAATGGCAGGACATCGACTGGCGGCATGTGCGCGGTCCGTTCGATCCCGAGTGGCGTCTGTTCGGACGTGCGGCCAGCGATGACAAGGCGTCAATCGTTGCGTTTCTGGCCGCATTTGATGCGGTACGTGCGCAGCAGCGGCGACCGTCGGTGAATGTCCGCGTGGCATGGGAGGGCGAGGAGGAGGCGGGCTCGCCGCACCTGGCGCAGATCCTGGAACAGAACCAGGCGCTGCTCAAATCCGATGTGTGGTTGATCGGCGATGGGCCGGTGCATCAATCCGGACAACCCATGATCTACTTCGGCGCGCGCGGCGTGATGGGATTGCGAATGACCCTCTACGGCCCGATCAAGGCGGTGCACGACGGTCACTATGGCAACTGGGTGCCCAATCCGGCGGCGATGGCCGCCGAACTGATTGCGCAGATGCGCGATGGCGAGGGCAATGTGCTGATTCCGGGCTTCGACGCCGGCGTGCGTGCGCTCACTCCCGCGGAGCTTGCTGCCATTGCAGCCCTGCCGCCGATCGATGGGGCGCTGCGGCGCGAATTTGGCATCGCGCGTTCCGAAGGCAGCCAAACCTGGGCTGCCAGCATCATGCGGCCGTCGCTGAATGTGCGCGGTCTCCGCTCCGGGCAGGTGGGGGATGAAGCTGCCAACGCCATCCCCATCGACGCGGAAGTGTCGCTGGATTTCCGGCTGGTGCCGGATCAGACCACCGCGGGCGTGCGACGAGCCGTCGAGCAGTTCCTGCAGCAAAAAGGCTGGACGCTGGTCGATGAGCCGCCGGACACGGCGGCGCGTCTGCGATCACCGCGCATCGCGCGGCTTCAATGGGAATCCGGCTATCCGGCGCTGCGCTCGGACATGTCGAGCCCGGTCGCACAAGCCATCATCGCCACCGCCGCCCGCAGCAGCGCAGGGCCGGTGGCGGTGCTGCCGATGATGGGTGGCAGCGTGCCGTTGTATCTGTTTGCACAGCGCTTCAATGTGCCGGTCATCGGCCTCCCCATCGTCAATCACGACAACAATCAGCACGCCGCCAACGAAAATCTGCGCCTGAAGAATCTGTGGGACGGCATCGACAGCTACGCCGGCATGATCGCGCAACTGCGCTGGTAGGGACTTGATCCGGCGCTGTTCACTGGCGACTTGGTCGCCGCAGCGATTCCATGCCGCGAAACTCGACGAAGCGGACGATGCGCTCCCAGAGGTAATCGCCAAATGGAAAGGGTGCGAAGCTATCCGCCGCATCGATGGGCAGCGGAGCGATGATCGCATCGGCGCGCGCTTCATAGAAGAACGGGACGGAAAAGCGTTCGAATTGCGAACCGACGACCCGGTGCTCGGTCGCCCGGATGCGAACGCCGCACCAGCGCTCGAGCACCTGGCCGAAGTTCACCACCAGCGCGCGCTCGAGCGGCGGCACATCGATCCAGCCTCCCCCTGCGCTGCGGGCCTGCAACCCGTCGACTCCATCCTGGGCCAGTACGGTTACGAATCCGGAATCGGTGTGCGGCGCACCGGCCAGATGGCGACGTTTGCCCTGGTAATCGACCCACACCGCAGTCTCTTTGCAGTCAGCAAGCTCCTGCGCGCTGCGCGGCGGATAACGCAGCAGCCGCAATGTCGAGAGTCCCCGATGAAACGCCGCATCGAAGAAATCCTCAGGCAATTGCAGGCCGCGGGCGACCGAATGCATGAGCGCGTTGCAGACCCGCTCCATGGCGGCGTAGTAGCGCGCGATTGCCGCGCGCCAGCCGGGCAGTGAGGCTTCCGGCGGCAAGGGCGTGGCTTCGCGCAGCGGATCGCCGCCGCAGATCACGCTGGCGCCGTGCAATACATCGGCGCCCAGATCAATGCCCTCCTTGGCGGTGACATTGCCCGGCTGCAGCGGAAACCAGCCGCGATAGACGTTGGCATTATCCGGCTCGAATTTCTGGCGCCAGAGCCGGCGTTGCGCCGCCGGCTCCAGGCTGAAGATGCGCAGCAGCTCCGCCCGGGCCTGCGCGCCGAGGGGCATTTCAGGCGGCAGTCCGACGATGTGAAGGAATCCGATTTCACGGGCCGCGGCCAGGATGGCGCGATCGGTGTCGTCCCGCGCCGCGGTCGGCACTCCGAACAGTGGCGCTATGTCGATGACCGGAACTGACATGCGCGTTGGCGCGCGCTCAGGCCAGCTGGGCGCGCAGCCACTCGTGCAGCCGGTACACGTCGTATTCCTCCGGCATCAGCATGCCCTGCGCGTGCGGTGCTGAACGCAGCCCGCGCTGGTTGATCTCGCAGGCCGCGGCGTCTTCGGCCAGCACCTGCGAGGAAAAATCGCACACCGAGCGGATATCCACGGCAGGATCCGCGAGCGTCTCGCGTGGAAACAGCCATTCCACTTCGATCTCGGTTTCCTCCGGACCCAGCGGCAGCAGCCTGGAAGAGCGCACATAGTCCACGTGTGCGACCACGTAGTGGGAGGGCAGATTGGTGACGAAGTGATAGCCCACGCGGCGCTCCTCGTCGGTGAGCGCTGAAAATTCGTGCCCCAGCGTGCGGCCATCCGCCGACCAGGTGCCCGCGCCGGAACGCAGGCCGCCCTGTACCGACGGATCGGGGTCGTGCGATCGGCGGCGCCAGTCCGGATCGTCGCGCTGTTCCATGATGCCGCGCCGATAGATAGGGACCAGCGTGCTGAGCGCCGGATGAATCGTGGGGCAGTGCAGGCACTCGTTATAGTTTTCCCAGAAGATCTTCCAGTTGCACTGGATGCGCTGGGTGAGGCGATGGCCCACGATGAGATCTTCCAGCGGCCAGTTGGCCACGGTCTCCGTATTGGCGTTGAAATGCTGACTGAACTGCTGGCCTGGTGCTGTCAGATTGACGTACACGAAGCCTCGCCACTGCTTGAGCGAAATGCCGTATAGCCCCGTATCGGCCACGGGTACGAAGTGCGCACGCCCGGCAGAGGGAATGCGCGCCAGCTGGCCGTCCAGTCGATAGGTCCAGGCGTGGTAGGGGCAGGTGATGGCGCGCGCCGGCAGCTTGCCCGCGGGCCCCGCGCACAGCAGCGAGCCGCGGTGGCGACAGGTATTGTAGAAAGCGCGCAGTTCGCCCGACTCGTCCCGCAGCAGCAGGATCGGTTGTGTGCCGATGGTGAAGGTCCTGAAGCAGCCGGTTTCCGGAATCGATTCGGCGCGGCACAGATAGATCCAGTTGCGCGCCCAGACGCGCTCGAGCTCCAGCGCATACTGCGCCGTATCGAAGTACCAGCGGCTCGGCAATGATGGCACCAGCCGGCGCAGGCCTGAGTAGCCGGTGGCGATCGGATCGGAATTCACATCGGCGCTCATGACTGCGATGTTGAGCGGCGCCGTTGCCAAGCGCAAGTCCACGCCCTGGCGCAGTTGCGGTATTGTTGCCGCATGCGCACCACCAGCCCGTCCGGTTTGAGCGTCGATGTCAACGCCAACGGTTCACTGCGTCGCTTCGACTGTGAATCGATTTCCCTGGGTCTGTTCTTCGGCAATGAGATCGAGGCGGGACCCGGCAATCTGTTTCTGCGTCGCCTCGGCGACCAGGGCGCGTGGACCGCGCTGCTCGGTCCGGCCAGTGCGACCCGCTTTCACGCGCCTTCGCTCAGCGGCGTGGGCGAATGGGGCGAACTCGCCTATTCGATCACACTGGTTCTGGCGCAGCGCGCACGCGCGTGGTTCTGGCACCTTCGGATCGAGAATCGCGGCTCGCGTCGGCAGCAGATCGATCTGACCTATGCGCAGGATCTGGCGCTGGCGCCTTATGGCGCCGTGCGACTCAACGAGTTCTATGTCAGCCAGTACCTTGATCACATGCCGCTGACGCATGCCGGTCACGGCACCGTGGTGGCCACGCGGCAGAACCAGGCCGCCGACGGGCGCTATCCCTGGAGCCTGATCGGCTCGCTGCGCGAGGGCACTTCATTCGCCACCGATGCGCTGCAGTTCTACGGCCTGTCCGGCCGCGCGGGGCATGAACCCATCGGATTGGATGGCGATCTGCCGGGCCGACGGCTGCAGCATGAGCACGCCATGGTGGTACTGCGCGATGCGCCGATTCGGCTGGAAGCCGGCCAAAGCGCCTCGGCAGGCTTTTTCGGCTTTTACGAAGCTGATCACCCCAACGCGACCGCTGATGCCGATCTCGAACGCGTGGCGGCGATATTCTCGCTGCCCGAGGCAGCACCGCCGCAGGTCACTCCACCTCAGGCCGCGCCACCTCAGGCCGCGGCGCCCGGGCGCGGCCCATCCGCCACGGCCACGCTGTTCAGCGCCGCGCCGCTGCTGGCAACTCTCGAGCTTTCCGATGGGCGGCTGCGGGAGTTGTTTCCTCACGCATGGCGACACGAGGAGTTCGGGGATCAGGGAGTGCGACTGTCTTTCTTCCATGGCGATGATCGTCACGTCGTGCTGCGTGCCAAGGAATTGCTGGTGCGCCGCCCGCATGGCCACATCCTGCGCGCCGGCTGGCACATCACCCCCGATGAAACGGCGCTCACTTCGACCGTGTGGATGGCCGGTGTATTTCATTCGATGCTGACCCAGGGTCACGTCAGCATCAATCGCGCACTCTCCACGGTTCACAGCTACCTGTCGCTGTTCCGCTCACAGGGGCTGCGGCTGTTCGCCTGGATTGGCGATGGCTGGCAGCTATTGCAACTGCCCTCGGCCTTCGAGATCGCACCCGGCGCCTGTCGCTGGGTTTACCGTCATGCGCAAGGCGAAATCCAGATCCGTGCCGCCGCTGGTGCCACCGCCGATGAAGTCACGCTGGAAATCGAAGTGCTTTCTGGCGCCCCCACCCGGATGTTGTGCTCGCTGCATATCGCGCTCAACGGCGATGATGGCAGCACCGAGGGGCCGGCGCGCTGGCGGCGCGACGGCGATGATGTGGTGTTGCAGCCAGCGCCGGACGGGGAGATCGGCAGCCGCTTCCCCAAGGGCTCGTTTCGCCTGATTCCGGTGGGCACCACGCGCATAGAAACTATCGGCGGCGATGAATCGCTGTTCCTCGACGGTGTCTCGCGCGCGCAGCCGTATGTCGCTCTCACGCTGGCACCATCGCCGAAGCTGGCGCTTCGTCTTCGCGGCGAGCTGATCGATGAGGCCGTGCCGCCGCCACAGCTGCTCGGCAAGGGCGAGGCGCTGATCCCGCGCTTGACGATGAGCATGCCGGATTCCAATCCACTCAGCTCCGCCGTGGCGCGGCTTGCCGAGATCGTGCCGTGGCTGACGCACAACGCACTGGTGCACTACCTGTCGCCGCGCGGGCTGGAACAATATTCTGGCGGCGGCTGGGGCACCCGCGATGTGTGCCAGGGGCCGGTGGAGATGCTGCTGGCGCTGGATCGCATCGCGCCGGTGCGCGACCTGTTGTCGCGCGTGATGGCCATGCAGAATCCGGATGGCGACTGGCCGCAATGGTTCATGTTCTTCGAGCGCGAGCGCGGCATACGTGCCGGCGATTCACATGGCGACATCGTCTTCTGGCCGCTGCTGGTGCTGGCGCAGTACCTGCTGGTATCGGGCGATGCGGCCTATCTGGATGAGGCGGTAAGCTTCTTCGATTCGCGCGGACCTGACGCCGGCGAGCGGGGGACGGTGTGGCAGCACGCCCAACGGGCGCTGCTGCTGATTGCTAAGCGCGTGATTGCAGGTACCGCCCTGGCCGCCTACGGGCATGGGGACTGGAACGATGCGCTGCAGCCGGCCGATCCGAGACTGCGCGAACATCTGTGCAGTGCCTGGACCGTGACACTGCATTTCAAGACGCTGATGACGCTGGCACGCGCGCTGCGCGCGATCGGCCGGCCCAACGATGCGCTGCCACTGGAGCAGGCCGCGCAGGCCGTGCGCGGCGACTTCGAGCGCCTGCTGCTGGTCGATGGAGTTGTGGCGGGCTACGCGCTGTTCGAGGCGGGCGGCGCCGTGCGTCATCTGCTGTACCCGGCGGATGATGTCACCGGCGTGCACTACAGTGCGCTCGCCATGATCCACTCGATTATCGAGGATCTGTTCTCGCCGCAGCAGGCACGGGAGCACGTGCGGCTGATGGAGACCTACCTGCACGGTCCGGACGGATTACGACTGTTCGATCGCCCGATGGCCTATCACGGCGGGCCGCAACGGCTGTTCCAGCGCGCCGAGAGCGCGACCTTCTTCGGCCGCGAGATCGGACTCATGTACACGCACGCGCACCTGCGCTATGCGGAGGCCCTGGCGCACATGGGCGAATCGGATCGTTTCTTCCAGGCACTCTGCCAGGCCAATCCGATCGGCATCCAGTCGCTGGTTGCCAGCGCAACCGCTCGCCAATCCAATTGCTACTACTCCAGTTCCGATGCGGCCTTCGAGGATCGCTACCAGGCCAGTGCCGAATATGATCGCGTGGCCCGCGGCAGCATCGCGCTCGATGGCGGCTGGCGCGTGTACTCGAGCGGCGCGGGCATCTCGCTGGCCCTCATCATGCGGCATTTCCTCGGCCTGGGGTTTGCGGCCACCGGACTGCGGCTGGACCCGGTGATGCCCCCTCGGCTCGATGGGCTGCAGGCGGACACCACGCTGCGGGGCCGCCCGATCTCGATCCGATATCGTATCGGCGCGCGCGGCTGCGGCGTTCAAAGCGTCGTGCTCAATGGCCAGGCGCTGCGCTTCGAGCGGCAGGCGAATCCGCATCGCGACGGCGCCGCGCTGGTTGCCTGGGAGTCGGTTCTGGGGCTGCTTGGCGAGGCCGGCAATCAGCTGCAGATAGCGATCGGTTAGCTCAGCCCTGGGCGGCGCTCTCGAAACGGTCCGGAAACAGCGCCGCACTGCCATCCAGATCGCCGGTGTCCGAGTACACCAGCGGCTGGGCGTCTGGACGCAGCAACGCCCCATCGATGACGGCGCCCACCACCAGGCGATGATCCCCGGCGGCCGATTCCGCGCGCACGGCGCAGTCGAAGAAGCCCAGTGCGTTGGCCAGGAAGGGCGCTCCGGACAGCCCATGCCGCCACTCGATGCCCGAGAGCTTATCGCGGGCATCGTTCGTGTCGGTGCCGAAGCGCCCGGCAAGATTCATCTGCGAGTGATCCAGCACGCTGACGCAGAAAGCCTGTCCGGAGCCAGCAGCTCATAGGAGGCATGACGGGGATTGATGGCCAGCGCCAGCAGCAGGGGCCGGTAGGACACCTGCATGATGCAGGCGGCCGTGAAGGCGTCGAAACGACCTGGATTGCCGACGCCCACCACATAGACACCGGTTGTCAGGCGTCGGAACAGCGCGATGAGCTCCGCATTCATGCGCGCAGCATGACTCAAGCGGCGTGCCGGGAACATCGGGTGGCAGCGTGATCGGCTGTCGGCATTCTCCGGCGGGGAAGTGCGCCCGCGGCGCGCATAATGGCGCCTATGAGCCAAGATAAGCGCGCGCGGCTGCGCCGCATGCAGCGGCTGAACCTGGCGCTACTCGCCACCAGCCTCATTGTTCTCATCCTCAGCGTTCAATTCCGCTCCACCTGGCCCTGGCTGCGGTGGATACAGGCCTTTGCCGAGGCCTCGGCCATCGGCGCGATCGCCGACTGGTACGCGGTCGTGGCGCTGTTCCGGCGGCCGCTGGGACTGCCGATTCCGCACACGGCCATCATTCCGCGCAATCAGCGCAACATCGGCGATAGCCTCGGCGGCTTCGTGACGCGCTATCTGCTGACCCCCGACACCATCGTCGGCAAGCTCGAGGGGCTCGAGCTGCCTCGGCAGATGGCCAACTGGCTTGCGCTGCCGGCCAATGCCGCCTCTGTCGCCGATTCGCTGACCAGTTTTCTGCCGGCACTGCTGCGCGCCCCCGAGGATGAGGATCTGCGCCGGCTGTTTCGCGTCAATCTGGTGCCCAAGCTGCTCGAACTCGATGCGGCGCGATTGATCGGCAGGTCGGTGGAGGTGCTGCTCGATGCGGGTCTGCACCGCGTGCTGCTCGATCGTGCGCTGGTGGCCGTGGATGCCTGGCTGCTGGCCAATGAAGGCCTGGTGCGCGAGAAATTCGGGCAGGTCTCGAAGTACACGCCGGCCTTCGTCGATGAATACATCGTGCGTAAATTCCTCGATGGCGTGCGGACGCTGCTGCACGAGGTGGCTGGCGACGGCGAGCATCCGTTGCGCGAATCGCTGGCCGTGGCGCTGCGGGACTGGGCGCGCGAACTCGAGCAGCTGCCCGAGCAGCGCGAAGCGGCGCAGGCCTGGATGCGCAGCGCCGTGGAAACCTTCTTCGGTGACCGGGACTTTCGGCGGCTGCGCGATACGCTGGCCGCGCGCGCCGAGGCGGACCTGGCCGGATCGGATTCGCAGCTGCGCCATTACGCCGGCACGCTGCTGGTGGCGCTTGCGGCAGGCGTAGCGCGTGACGCGGTGATACTGCAGCGGCTCAATGCCGCGTGGCTCAAATTCGCGCGCACGCTCACCGCCCGCCATGGCGGCCAGATTGCGGCACTGATATCGGAGGTGGTGCGCGGCTGGGATGCGCAGGAAGTCAGCGACCGGATCGAAATCGAGATCGGGCGCGACCTGCAATTCATTCGCATCAATGGCGCGCTGGTGGGCGGCATCGTCGGCGTGTTGCTGTACGCGGGCACGCGGCTGATCGGCTGATCAGCCGGCGGTTCCGCTAGCGGTAGCCCTTCGGGATGATGTTCTTCTCTCGCGCCTCGCGTGCCAGTTGTTCGCGATAGTCCGGGTGGGCGATCGAGATCAGTGCCACGGCGCGTTCGGCCACCGACTTGCCCTTGAGATTGACGATGCCGAACTCGGTGACCACGTACATGGTGTCGGTGCGCGGCGTGGTGACGATGTTGCCCGGTGTCAGCGTGGCGACGATGCGGCTTTCGCGCACCGCGCCTTTGCTGAAGGTCGAGGACAGGCATAGAAACGACTTGCCGCCCTCGGACGCGTACGCTCCGCGCACGAACTGCAACTGGCCGCCGGTGCCGCTGACGTGGCGATTGCCGCAGGATTCCGAGGCCGCCTGTCCCTGCAGATCGATCTGCGTGGTGTTGTTGATCGAGACGACCTTATGGTTGCGCGCGATATTGTGCGGCAGGTTCGTGTAGTCGACCGGGCAGGCAGACACCGCCTGGTTACCATCGATCATGCGATAGAGCCTGCCCGAGCCGAGCGCGAAGGAGAACACGCTGCGGCCGACGTCCATCTGCTTGCGCGCGTTGGTGACGATGCCGGCTTCGATAAGGTCGGCGATGCCATCCACGAACATCTCGGTATGGATACCCAGGTCGCGCACGTTGGCATGGCGCAGCAGCGAGCAGACCGCATTCGGCATGCCGCCGATGCCGATCTGCAGACAGGCGCCGTCCTCGATTTCTGCCGCGATCAATTGCGCCACCTGCCGCTCGACCTCGCCGCTGGGCGCGGCTCCGATCTCCGCCAGCGGCGAGGCGCCGTCGTCGATCACGAAGTCGACATCGCGGGCATGAATGGCATTGTCCGGGCCCGGCACGCGCGGCATCGCTTCTGTAGTCTCGACGATGATGGTGCCCGAGCGTTCGATCATGGCGCGCAGGTAGGTGGTGCTGCAGCCGAAATTGAAATACCCCTCGGAGTCCATCGGCGCGGTCTTGATGCAGGCGACACTGATCGGGTCGATGAAGCGCCGGTAATAGCTGGGCGCCTCGCCGAAATTCATCGGGATGTAGTTGCAGCGACCGGCATCGTGCTGTTTGCGGTCGTAGCTGGAAAAGTGCCAGTTGAACCAGAGGAAGTGCTCAGCGTCGGGATCGGCCTGCAGCACGGCTCGCGGCCGCACGGTCAATGCCGAGCGGATCTTTACCTGTTCGAGTTCGGCCGCGCGGGCGGCGAGCGCGCGGTCGAAGGCATCGGGTTGCGCGAGGCCGAAGCCGTAGTCGATCCATTCGCCGGATTTGACCAGCGCCGCAGCCTCCGCCGCAGTCGCTGACTGTGCTTTTTTTGCCCCCATGGTTACCAATCTATCTCCGGGCGAGCGCGGGTACAATGGTCGCCCAGGAGGCGGAATTATGGCCAATACCAGCGCCGATGTATCGATTGCCAGCGAGGCGGAGGCGCCATTCGTGCGCGTCGATCGCGACGGCCCCGTGCTCCGCCTGACCCTCAATCGCGCCGCCAAGTACAACGTGCTGTCGGCCGCGATGATGGCGGCGCTGAAGGACTCGCTGCAAGCCGCGGCCGGCGACCGCTCGGTACGCGTCATCGTGCTGGCCGCGGAAGGCCGCGCGTTTTGTGCCGGGCATGATCTGAACGAGATGGGTTCGGAGATCAGTACCGATGAGATGCGCGCGTTGTTTGGCGTCTGCAGTCAGCTGATGCTGACCATCCGCGCTCTGCCGCAGCCGGTCATCGCGCGAGTGCAGGGCGTAGCCACCGCCGCGGGCTGCCAGCTGGTGGCCATGTGCGATCTGGCGGTGGCGAGCGATGACGCGCGCTTTGCCGTTTCCGGTATCAACCTGGGCCTGTTCTGCTCGACGCCGGCGGTGGCGCTGTCGCGCAACCTGCTGCAGAAGCCGGCGCTCGAGATGCTGCTGACCGGGGAGTTCATCGATGCCCCGACAGCCCGCGAGCGCGGCCTGGTCAATCGCGTGGTGCCGCCGGCGCAGCTCGATGCCGAGATCGCGGCGCTGGCCGCCCAGATCGCAGCAAAATCTCCCGAGGCCATCGCGCTCGGCAAGCGCCTGTTCTATGAACAGCTGGAGCTGTCGATCGAAGCCGCCTACGAACGCGCGTCCGATGTGATGGCCTGTAATGCCGGCACCGAGGATGCGCGCCGCGGCATCGCGCGCTTTACCAAACGCTAGCACCAGCCTCGCAGCGCGGCGATGGCCGCGCCGTCCTTGCGCGGATCGGAGGCACCGAACAACATGCCGTGCGCCAGGTCATGCTCGACCGCCTGGCCGCAGCCCATGCGAACCGAGGAGAAATCCCCGCGCAGCACGATCTCGTGTCCCATGGCGGCCAGCTGCTGCCGCACCGGTTCCGGGATGCGTGCTTCCAGGCTCACATCGCGGCCGGCAAAAGTATCCTTCGAGAAGCGCGGCGCATCGAGCGCGGCCTGGATATTCATGCCGAAATCCACGACATTGGATACGAACTGTGCGTGCGCCTGGGCCTGGTTCCAGCCGCCCATGACGCCGAAGGCGATGCGCGTGCCGGGCTTGTGCATGAAGCCCGGGATGATGGTATGCAGCGAGCGTTTGCGGCCGGCCAGCCGGTTGGGATGGCCTGGCTCCAGGGTGAACAGGCCGGCGCGATTCTGCAGCACAAAGCCCGCATCGGCGACTGCGATGCCCGATCCGAAGCCCACTGCCGCAAAGTTGCTCTGGATCAGGGACACGAGGTTGCCGCTGCGATCGGCGACCGCCAGGTAAGTGGTGCCGTGGTCGGTGCCTGGCGGCGTGCCGGGCTCGGCGATGGCAGCGGCGCGCATCGGGTCGATGTGGCGGGCACGGTCGGCTGCATATTCGCGCGACAGCAGTCCCTGCACCGGGATGTTCGCAAAGCGCATGTCGCCGATATGGCGTGCAAGGTCGGCGTAGCTGAGCTTCTTGGCCTCGATCAGGGTGTGCAGCGTGCGCACCGAGTTGTGGCCCCATTCCCGCAGCGGGAAGCGCTCGAGGATGTTGAGCATCTCGAGCGCGGCGATGCCCTGGCCGTTGGGCGGCAGCTCGCAGACGGTCCAGCCGCGGTAGGTGGTCCAGATGGGCTCGACCCACTCGGCTTCGAACTCGGCCAGGTCGGCGGCAGACAGGATGCCGCCATGGGCGGCCGAGGTGCTCAGGATTTTTTGCGCGACTTCGCCGCGATAGAAAGCGTCCCGGCCGCCCGCTGCGATCTGTCGATAGGTCCAGGCCAGTGCGGGATTGCGGAACAGCTCCCCGACCTCGGGCGCGTGGCCGTGTGGCAGGTAGGTGGCCGATGCGGCGGCGTCCTGGCGCAGAGCCGGTTCGCTGGCGCGCCAGTAGCCCTGAACCACTTCCTCGACCGGAAATCCGTGCTCGGCGTAAGCGATGGCCGGCGCCAGCAGTTCGGCCAGCGGGCGGCTGCCAAAGCGCTGGGCGAGGCTGTGCCAGCCGGCCACTGCCCCCGGAACCGTGACCGAGTGGATGCCCTGCTGGGGCATCTGGTCCAGCTTCTGGCGCAGCAGAAATTCAGCACTGAGGCCGGCTGGGGCCCAGCCGGAGGCGTTCAGCCCGTGCAGCCGGCCGCTACCGGCCTCGTGCACGATGGCGAACAGATCGCCGCCGATGCCGTCATTCATGGGCGCGACCAGGCCGAGCATCGCATTGGCGGCGATGGCGGCATCGATCGCATTGCCGCCGGCCTCGAGGATGCGAGCGCCTACCTGCGAGGCGAGTACGCTCTCGCTGGCGACCATGCCGTCGGGGGAGGCCACCAGGGAACGCGAGCGCGACCGGTCTTCGGCGGCGGCATCAGGGCTGGGTGCGATCATCGGCGCGCATTCTAGCCGACGGCGGCATAAACCTTTCGGGGTCCGGTCGCGTCTAATCCGCCAACGAGCATGGGAGCCTTAGTTGCAGGCGTCAGCGGCCACAATCGATTTTCCGGACGCCTCGGCGCGCGCCGCCCTCGATGAGCGCCGTGTCATTGACGCGGCGGTCGCGGGCAGCCGGCCGGCCTTCGAGCGCCTCTACCGCCTCCATGCGGGACGCGTGCACGGACTGTGCATGCGCCTGACCGGACACCGGGAGACGGCCGAGGACTGTGTGCAGGAGACTTTCATCAGCGCCTGGCGCGCGCTGCCGCGCTTCGAAGCCCGCAGCGCGTTTGGCACCTGGTTGCACCGGATCGCGGTCAACACGGTCATGGCGCGCCACCGCGGTCTCGCCCAGGTGCTTGAAGTCGGCGCCGGCGAGGCAGGTTCCGCCTTCGAATCCCGGGTTCACGACGATGCGCCGCCGCTGGACCTGGAGGCGGCCATCGCGGCCTTGCCGGCCGGCGCACGCCAGGTACTCGTGCTGGTGGGTATCTATGGATTCAGTCATGAGGAAGCTGCCGATGCGCTCAAGATCGCGGTCGGCACCAGCAAGGCGCAGCTGCACCGCGCGCGGCAGATCCTGGCCGCGCGTCTGGACCTGTCCCCGGAGGAGCCATGAACAGTCTGGATGAGCGTCTGGCGCAATTGCCGCGAGAGCTGCCCCTGGAGCGTGATCTGTGGCCCGCGATCGATGCCGCGATCACGGCGGAGGCAGCGGTGCGTCGGCGGCCGCGACGCCTGCCGCTGGCGCTGGCAGCAGGACTGGCCATTGCATTGACGGCAGGGATCATCGGCTGGCAGGCGGGCCGGCTGAATTTGCCGCTGGCAGCGGGCGCACCGGGCACGGCGGGCTTTGCCGTGCCGGCCGATCCGGAATACGTGAAGACCCGCGCCAGCCTCGAGCGCACCTACCAGGATCGGTTGGCGTTGCTCGAGCCGGTCACGCGCGAGCGCATCGAGCACGACCTGTCCATCATCCGCGCCGCCAACGCCGATATCCGCCGCGCACTCGCGGCCGATCCGCAGAGCGCGGTACTCAATCGCCTGCTCGCGAGCACCTGGCAGCAGGAATTCGATCTATACGCCACGGTGGTGCGAACCACCGAGCCGGCCATGCAGAGGAACCGCACATGAACATCCGATCGTCCGTCTTTGCACTGGTGATGACCCTGAGCGGCCCCATGGCATTGGCTGCATCACATGATATTGATGAACACCGCTCGGCCGATCCGCAGGGGCAGGTGGAGATCGTCAACGTCGGCGGAAACGTCGACGTGACCGGCTGGGACAAGCCGGAAATCGAAGTCGCCGGTAAGCTCGATTCCGATTCCGACCAACTCGAGATTTCAACGGCGGGCAACCGCACCACCATCCGCGTGGTGGATTCCGACTCCGATGACCAGCACTGGAGAATCCGGGTGCGCGGCGGGCGGCACGACGCCACCCTGAGCGTGCATGTGCCGCGCGACAGTAGCCTCTCCGCCTCGCTCGTGAGTGCCAACCTGTCGGTCAGGGACCTGCAGGGAAATCAGGAGTTGCAGACGGTCAGCGGCAACGTCACGACGACGGCCGCGCACGATGCGCGCATTCACACCGTCAATGGCGACATTCGCCTGAATGCGGGACCCGAGTCGCGCCTGCTGGAACTCGGCACCGTCAGCGGTGATCTCGATGTCGACGGCGGCCATGGTGACATCACGGTCAACACGGTCAGCGGGGAGGGCAAGCTCTCGCTGGGTGCGATCACGCACGCGAACATCAAGTCCGTATCGGGGAACTATCAGATTCGCGCCGCACTCGCCGGCCAGGGCCTGCTGGAGGGCCAGTCGGTCAGCGGAGATTTCACCATCGACTTCACCGGCGGTCCACCGGCGGGCGAATACGAACTGCACACCTTCAGTGGCGATCTGAAGACCTGCTTTGGACACAAGGCGACGCACGAGAACTATGGCCCCGGCTCGCGGCTGTCATTTCGGCAGGGCGAGGGTGGCGCGCAGATACGCATCGATACGCACAGCGGCGATGTGAGCCTGTGCGCGCAGAGTAGCTAGAGTTCGGGGGTTGGCGGCGCGTCGGTGCGGAATGGCGGCGCGGGCAGGCCCGCGCGGTTGCGCAGGTTGCCGTCCGGCGTGTTCCCCCAATCGTAGCGAACCGCATTGGGCGCAGGGACTTCAGTGCTGGACACCACCACATCGGCCCCGTCGATGCGCGCGATTGCCCAGTGAAATCGGCCGTCCGGGCCCGCGATCGAGAATCCGCGACCAGGTTCGCCCAACCCGTGGGCGTCGCGGAACACCAGCCCCGCTCCGGCATCCTCGAAGTGCAACCGAATCTGATGACCCTCACGACGCATCGAGCGATAGCGCGGACCGGTAGCCACCAACGATTCCCCGTAGGCCACACGCTCGGCGGCGAGCGCCAGGCGGTGCGCGACGGTCTGCTTGTCCCTGGGATGAATGTCAGTGGCGTCGCCCACATCGATGGCGACGGCCATACCCGTGCGGGGTAGCGCCAGGGCGCCGCCCTGTGCTTCGCGCAATTCTGCCCACGCATACTCCGCAGGTTCAGGCGCGTCGGCACCGTAGCCCGCGAGCTGCACGAATAGAAACGGCAACTCATAGCCCCATTGCGATCGCCAGTCGCGTATGAGCGCCGGAAACAGCGTGCGGTATTGCAGCGCGCGCGCCGCGTTCGCTTCTCCCTGATACCAGATCGCGCCGCGGATGCGATAGCGAACCAGCGGCGCGATCATGCCGTCATAGAGCGCCGCCGGCGCCTGCGGAAAGGGCGTCAGGAATTCGGCCACCGGCGGTGGTTCGGGCAGCGCGGCCAGATCCGGCCCCGGCTGATAGGACCAGGTCCCGGCGAGCGGCAGGCGTTGTGGGCCGATCTGAAGATATAGATCCGCTGGATCGCCGAGCATGCCGACGTAGCCGTCACCTCCGGCATAGCTACCCGCGATCCGCACGGTGATGGTGTTGCCGCCGGCGTGCGCAAGACCTGCGGGAATGGCGTAATCGCGCTCGCGGGTTTCTCCCTCGACCGCGCCAATCCTGACGCCGTTGAAGTAGGTCGTGTCGGCTTCGCGCAGGTGCATCAGATGCAGCCGCAGCACCTGGGCCGCGGCCTCGGCCGGCAGCTGGATCGTGCGGCGAAACCACATGGTCCCGTCGAACTCCTTGATCACCTTGCGAGGCCAGGGTTGTGGTTGAAGGCTGGTCGGCCAGCCGGTGTCCGGGTACGTTGCCGCGGCCCACAGGTCCTGACCGTCGATGCGCCCGCGATCCTCGCGTCCATGCAGTGCATACCAGGCGCGGCGGACCGAGAGATATTCGCGATAAGCCCTCATCGCTCGATCGTCCACCTGTGCGAGGCGCTCGATCGATGCGCCGAATTCGGGAAATCGCCGCAGGCCGCCCGCACTGATCCAGCACTCCGCGGGCGTGCCACCCCAGCTGGACTCGATCAGCCCGATCGGTACCGCGTACCGGCGCTGCAGTTCGCGGCCAAACAAATACGCCACCGCGGAGAATCGAGCCGCGGTAGCGGGCGTCACGGCCTGCCATCCATCCGAGCTCACATCATCCTTCGGCGCAAATCCGATCTCGCGAGCCACCTGGAACAGCCGCATGCGCGGGTACTGCGCCTGTGCCACCTCACGCTCGGCATCGTTGACCCCGCCGAATCCGCCCTGGGACTGCAGCGGGAATTCCATGTTCGATTGTCCCGAGGCGAGCCATACATCGCCGACGAGAATGTCGGTGAGCGTGATGGTGCGATGGCCGGCAAGTTGCATTGTGTCTGGTCCGCCGGCGGCCAGCGGTGCCAGCGTTACCGACCATTCGCCGTTTGCATCGGCGCGCGTCGCGCGGCGCTGATGTCGAAACACGATGTCGATGCGCTCGCCCGGATCGGCCCAACCCCAGAGCGTGATCGGCGCATCGCGCTGCAGAACCATGTGGTCGCCGACCAGGCGTGGCAGGCGGATGTCGGCGTGGGCGGTGCTCGCCCACGTGAGCATGCTCGCGGTCAGGATTGCGATTGCAGCGGATGCCGATCCCATCACTCGCGTAGGTATATCATGTCGCGAATTGCTCACGCGCCGTTCTCGCACTTCACTCACCCGCACCGTGCCGCTCAACCCGATCCTCACCACCTGGCCACTGCTTCTGGGTATGGGCGTGCTGATGCTCGGCGCCGGACTCCAGAGCACGCTGCTCGGCCTGCGTGCCACGCTCGAGGGATTTCCCTCGCCCGTGACCGGAATCATCATGTCGGGCTACTACGTGGGCTATCTCTTCGGCACGGTGGCCGCGCCGCGCCTGCTGCGCCAGGTCGGACACATTCGCGTGTTCGCGGCGCTCGCGGCCATCGCCGCCTCCGCCATCCTGGTGCAGGGACTGCTCGTGAATCCGGTGACCTGGGCAGGCATGCGGCTGCTGACCGGCATCTGCTTTGCGGGCATCTACGTGGTGGCGGAAAGCTGGCTCAACGATCGCGCCAGCCGCGACAATCGCGGCCGGCTGATGGCCATCTACATGCTGATCCTGTACGTGGGACTGGGTGCGGCGCAATTCCTGCTGCTGCTCGCCAACCCGATGTCCTCCACCCCCTTCATGGTGGTTTCGCTGCTGATATCGCTGGCCATGGTGCCGATCGTCATATCGGCCACGCCGCTGCCCGAGCGCGAGCCGCCTCGCAAGGTCCGCTATCGCGACCTGTATCGCAACTCACCACTGGGCGTGGTGGCAGTCAGTATCTCCGGACTGACTTCGTCCATCATCTTCTCGATGGGGCCGGTCTATGCGACCCGTCGCGGACTGGATACCACCGGTGTCGCCACCTTCATGGCACTGAGCATCTGCGCGGCAGTGATCACCCAGTATCCGGTCGGTCGCCTGTCGGATCGCATGGATCGACGCACGGTCATCGCCGGCATCTGCGCACTGGCCACGCTCGTGGCTGGCAGCATCGTGGTCTTCGATGCCATGCCACACGTCCTGTTCCTGGTGTTGACCGGCTGCTTCAGTGGACTGGCGCTGACGCTCTATTCCCTGGCCGTGTCGCATGTGAATGACAAACTCGAGCCGGCGCAGATGGTCGATGCCAGCAGTGCGCTGCTGCGCCTGAACGGCTCGGCGGCAGCCTTCGGCCCGGTCGTCATGGGCAGCCTCATGCTGGCCTTCGGGCCGCACGCCTACTTCGCAACGCTTGCCTCGCTGACCGGCGCCCTGACGGTGTACGACCTGTGGCGCAAGAGTCGGCGCCGCGCCGTGCCCTCGAGCCAGAAAGGACCGTTCATCAGCGCCGAGCCGCAGGGCATGACCGGCCAGATCGTCGGCTACGATCCACGCTCGGACCGCCAGCTGTAACCTCCGCCGCCCCGCGCCCAAGCTATGTCCCCGTACTGGTATTCGGGGATGACGCTGCACTGACCCGGTGGCACGAATCTCAATCGATCACGCCGGACGATCCACTTCATCACCTGCTCGATCCGCTCGCGCCACGCAAGGCCGGCACCGCGGAAATTGCGCGCATTGGTCTCATCCGCCAGTGCCGCGAGCCTGGGCACCAGGAAGCGCCCCAGTGCGGTCAGGGTGAGCAGCTTCGCCCGCCGATCGGAGAGAGATTTGGTGCGAAGGATCAATTGCTTGGCTTCCAGCCTCTTCGCCAGCTTCGAGATAGCACTGCGGGTCAGCCCCAACCGCCGCGCCAGATGGCTCGGCATCGCGCCATTCTCAACATCCTCATAGAGTTTGCGCAGGACCACCCATTCGGCTGCCGTGACGCCGAATTTCTGCATCCGCCGGTAAAGCTCGTGCGAGAGGCGGTAGCCGACGTAATGGACCCAATAGGCGAGATATGACTCAAGGGCGTTGGCCCGTTCGATCCGGCGCTGCATGGCATCGGTTCCTGCAATCAGTTGACTAGGACACCATTTCAGCAAAAAGACGCCCACTGTCAGAGGCGGCAAATTTTGGTGTTGCTGCAGATATTCGGGGCCTGACTGCGGCCAGCACCGCAGGCGCACGACCCAGCGCTACATGCCCGCCGGCGTCGATGTCTAGAACAGTCCGACCACCTTGCCGTCGTCGTCCAGGTCGATCTTGCTGGCCGACGGTATCTTGGGAAGTCCGGGCATGGTCATGATGTCGCCGCAGACCATGACGATGAATTCGGCGCCCGCGCACAGCCGCACTTCGCGCACATTGATGGTGTGGTCGGTAGGCGCTCCCTTGAGCGCAGGATCGGTGGAGAAGGAGTACTGCGTCTTTGCCACGCAAACCGGGTAATGACCGTACCCGTCCTCCTGCAGCTTCCTGATCTGCGCGTGGATCTTCGAGTCAGCCGTCACGGCGCTGGCGCCGTAGATCTTGATGGCGATGGCGGTCATCTTCTCCCACAGTGTCGCCTTCTCCTCATAGACGAATTGAAAGTCCGTTGCGACCTTGTCGATGATATCGACCACGGTGCGCGCCAGTTCCGCTGCGCCCTTGCCGCCCTCGGCCCAGTGGCGACAGACGATCACGGGGGCCTCGTGGCGGGCCATCTTCTTCTTCAACAGGTCGATTTCGGCCTGGGTGTCGAAGGTGAAGTGGTTGACGGCCACCACGCACGGCAATCCGTAATAGTTGCGGATATTGTTGACGTGGCGCTCGAGATTGGACATCCCTTTCGCCAGCGCATCGAGGTTCTCGGTGTTGAGCGACTTAAGATCGACGCCGCCGTGGAACTTGAGCGCCCGCAGGGTGGCCACGATCACTACCGCGTTGGGGCGCAGGCCGGACTTGCGGCATTTGATGTCGATGAACTTCTCGGCACCCAGGTCGGCGCCGAAACCTGCTTCGGTCACGACATAGTCGGCCAGCTTGAGGGCGGTCTTGGTGGCGAGCACGGAGTTGCAGCCGTGGGCGATGTTGGCAAACGGACCGCCGTGGATGAAGGCCGGATTGTTCTCGAGGGTCTGCGCCAGGTTGGGCTGCAGCGCATCCTTGAGCAGCACGGCCATGGCGCCGTGCGCATTCAGATCGCGGGCGCGGATCGCCTTCTGGGCGCTGGTATAGCCGATGACGATGTTGCCCAGTCTCTCTTTGAGGTCCTTGAGCGAGGTGGCGAGACAGAAGATGGCCATCACCTCGGAGGCCACCACGATGTCGAATCCATCCTGGCGCGGATAGCCGTTACCGGGCCCGCCTAAGCCCACCGTGATATCGCGCAGCGCGCGATCGTTCATGTCGACCACGCGTTTCCAGGTGATTCGACGGACATCGATGCCGAGCTCGTTACCGTGATGGACGTGGTTGTCGATCAGGGCCGCCAGCAGGTTATTGGCCAACGCGATGGCGCTGAAGTCACCGGTGAAATGCAGATTGATGTCTTCCATCGGCACCACCTGCGCATAGCCGCCGCCGGCTGCGCCGCCCTTCATGCCGAATACCGGCCCCAGGGAGGGCTCGCGCAGGCAGATGCAGGCCTTCTTGCCGATCAGATTGAGTCCATCCCCCAGCCCGACGGTCGTGGTGGTCTTGCCTTCGCCGGCCGGCGTCGGCGTGATGGCGGTGACCAGGATCAGCTTGCCGTCCGGCTTGGCAGTCAGGCTGTTCGCATAGTCGAGCGACACCTTGGCCTTGTAGTGCCCGTAGGGCTCCAGGTGGCGATCATCGATGCCAAGTTTCTCTTTGGCGACGTGCGTGATGCGTTGTAGCTTGGCCTTTTGGGCAATCTCGATATCGGATGGCATGTAGCTGATCTTCTTGAGTTATGGCTAATCTTGTTGAGTGTAGTGGCTTACCCGCCAGACTTTACTATGATGGCAGGGTTGAATTGAATGACTTGAACAATTCCGCAGTTCGTGCTGTACGGAACAGCCATCGGAGCCGGCCGTGATTGCGGATGAATCGATCGGTGACTTCCTGGATGCGCTGGCTGCGGCCAATGCCACGCCTGGCGGCGGCAGCGCCACCGCGCTCATCGCAGCCGTGGCGGCGGCACTCATCAGCATGGTATGTCGGCTGAGCGTCGACCGGCAGGAAACAGCCGCGGTCCGGGAGGAACTGGCCGCCGCACTGGAACGTGCGCAGCGCCTGCGAGCGCAGCTGATGGGGCTCATGGATGAGGACGTCGCCGCCTTCGATGCTGTCATGCGGGCCTATGCTTTGCCCAAAAACGGTGAGGCCGAGAGGGCAGCCCGCAGCAAGGCCATCCAGGCGGCGCTGCACATCGCGACGCTCGCGCCGCTGGCCTGCGCGCGCGCCTGTGGCGAGGTGCTGGAGCTGGCGCGATTCGCGGCCGGCAAGGGTCATACCAACGCGGCCGGGGAGGCCGGGGTCGCGGCCTTGACGGCCCACGCCGCGCTGCGTTGCGCGGCCTTGAACGTCCGCATCAATGCCGGCAGCATCCGGGATGCCGGGTTCGTGCACAGTACACTCGCCGAGCTGGATCAGATCGTGCGCCGCTGCGGCGAGGGAGAAGGATCGCATGGACATTCATGAATACCAGGCCAAGGAGCTGTTATCGGGCTATGGAGTACCGATACAGCGCGGCGCCGTGGCCTACAGCCCGGAACAGGCATCTTTCGCCGCCTCCGAGCTGGGCGGGTGGCATTGGGCCGTCAAGGCGCAGATTCACTCCGGCGCGCGCGGCAAGGCGGGCGGCATCAAGCTGTGCCGGACCTATCACGAGGTGCACGAGGCCGCGCAGGCCATGCTCGGCAAGAAACTCGTCACGCACCAGACCGGTCCGGAAGGCAAGATCGTCCAGCGGGTGTATATCGAGGTCGCGGAAAAATTCGAACGCGAGCTGTACTTGGGGATAGTGCTCGACCGCAAGGCCGAGCGCGTGCGCGTGATTGCCTCGGGCCATGGCGGCATGGAGATCGAGGAGATCGCCAGAACTTCTCCTGATGCCATCCTGCAGATCATCGTCGAACCGGCTGTAGGGCTGCAGCCCTTCCAGGCGCGCGAGATCGCCTTCGGACTGGGACTGAATATCAAGCAGGTGAGCCGCGCCGTAGCCGCCATCATGGGCGCCTATCGCGCCTTCCGCGCGCTCGATGCGACCATGGTGGAGATCAATCCGCTGGTCGTGACACCGGATGATCGCGTGATAGCGCTCGATGCCAAGATGTCGTTCGATGACAACGGACTGTTCCGACACCGCGACGTGTCCGAAATGCGCGACCTGTCGCAGGAAGACCCGCGCGAAGCCGAGGCGTCCCAGGACAACCTCAGCTACGTGGGACTCGAGGGGGACATCGGTTGCATCATCAATGGCGCAGGCCTGGCGATGGCGACCATGGACACCATCAAATATGCGGGCGGCGCGCCGGCCAACTTCCTCGACGTCGGCGGCGGCGCATCCCCCGAACGCGTGGAGAAGGCATTCAAGCTCGTGCTGTCCGATGCCAAGGTCAAGGCCATACTCGTCAACATCTTTGCGGGCATCAATCGCTGCGACTGGGTGGCGCAGGGAGTGGTGCAGGCCGTGCGCGCCATCGGCATCAAGGTGCCGCTGGTGGTGCGGCTGGCAGGCACCAATGAAAAGGAAGGTCGCGCCATCATCGCCGCCAGCGGCCTCCCCATCATCAGCGCCGCGACCCTGGCCGAGGCCGCGCAGAAAGCAGTCGCCGCCGCCAGCGGATCGCAGCCCAAGGTAGCGCCATGAGCATTCTGATTGACGAGAAGACTCCTATCATTCTGCAGGGATTCACCGGCGACAAGGCCACCTTCCATGCGCGCGAGATGATTGCCTACGGCACCAATGTCGTCGGCGGCGTCACGCCCGGCAAGGGCGGGCAGAAACACCTGGACCGTCCGGTGTTCAACACCGTCAAGGAAGCGGTGCAGGCCACCGGTGCCACCACCAGTCTCGCTTTCGTGCCGCCGGCATTTGCGGCCGATTCGCTGATGGAAGCGGCCGATGCGGGGCTGCGGCTGGTGTGCACCATCACCGATGGCATACCAGCGCAGGACATGATGCGCGTCAAACGATACCTGATGCGCTATCCGCGCGACCGGCGCACGATGGTGGTGGGCCCGAACTGCGCCGGCATCATCAGCGCGGGCAAAGCCATGCTGGGCATCATGCCGGGGCACATCTATAAGCGCGGCAACGTCGGCATCGTCTCGCGCTCCGGCACGCTCGGGTACGAGGCCGCCGCGCAGATGAATGCGCTGGGCATAGGCCAGACCACCAGTGTCGGCATCGGCGGCGATCCGATCAACGGCAGCTCTTTCCTGGATCACCTGATGCTGTTCGAACAGGATCCGGAGACCGAGGCGGTGATGATGATCGGGGAGATCGGCGGCCCGCAGGAAGCGGAAGCTTCGCGCTGGGTCAAGGAGAACATGAGCAAGCCGGTGATCGGCTACGTGGCCGGCCTCACGGCGCCGAAAGGACGCCGCATGGGTCATGCCGGGGCGATCATATCCTCCGCGGGCGACAGCGCCGCGGAGAAAACCGAAATCATGAAATCCTACGGGCTGACCGTCGCGCCCAGCGCCTCGGAACTCGGATCCACGGTGGGCGAGGTGTTGCGCAAGCGAGCCGGTCGTCGCAGTGGAAACTGATGCCGCCGATTCCGACTATGAATCGCAGGTATCCGGACTGCTGTTCGAGCTGTTGCTCGAGGTGGCCGCGCGCCACGAGCCCGAGGTGGTGCCGCTGCTGCGCGGGGAGATCGAAGGCGAAGGTCTGACGCCGCGACTGCTGGCTCGCACCCTGCAGGCGCAGGGTATCTGGTTCCAGCTGCTGAGCATCGCGGAGCAGAATGCGGCGATGCGCCGGCGGCGGGAGGCGGAAAACCGGCTCGGCTATCAGGGCGTGCGCGGCACATTTGCGCAGCTGATTTCGGATGCTGCCGCCGTCGGGATCAAGGCCGACCGCATCCGCGGCCTGGTGTCGGAGCTGCGCATCCGGCCGGTCATCACGGCGCACCCCACCGAGGCCAAGCGCGTTACCGTACTCGAGCGTCATCGCCGCATCTATCGCGGCCTCATGGATCTCGAATCGCCGCGCTGGACACCGCGCGAGCGCGCCGAGCTCATCCATAAGCTCGGCAACGAAATCGAACTGCTCTGGCTTACCGGCGAGCTGCGGCTGGAAAAACCCACCGTGGCGCAGGAAGTGGCCTGGGGTCTGCACTTCTTCAACGAGACATTGTTCGACGCCGTACCCGGTCTGATCGAGAAGCTGGAAACCGCTCTCAAGCAGAGCTATCCGGGTGAACGCTTCGAGGTGCGGCCGTTCTTCCAGTTCGGCGCCTGGATGGGAGGCGATCGCGACGGCAATCCCTTCGTCACCAATGAGATTACGCGGCAGACCCTCGAGACCAATCGTACGGCGAGCCTGGCGCGGTATCGCGTGCGCGTTGCGGACCTGATTCGCAATCTCTCGATTGCTGAGAGCACCGTGCGCGTGCCGCCCGGACTGCGCGATGTGCTGGCGCAGCTGCTCACCGAAGTCGCCGATCCGCGCGGCATCACCACGCGCAACCGGGGCGAGCTGTTCAGGCAATTTTTCGTATGCATGCTGGCCAAGATCGATGCGACGCTCGCACCCGTCGCCAGCTCGGCATCGCGCCCCTACGCCACGGCGGATGAATTGATTGCGGATCTGGTAGTGGCCGAGGACGCGCTGATCGAGTGCCGGGCGCCGGGTTTGGCCGAGCGATTCGTGCGACCGCTGCGCCGCGAGGTCGAGAGCTTTCGTTTCTGCAGCGTGCGGCTCGATTGCCGGGAAAATTCCACCCGCACCACCGCGGCACTGCAGGCGCTGTGGCAGGCGACGGGCGGCGCCGGTGAGCCGCCGGCTGCCGACAGCGTCGCCTGGCGCCAGTGGTTGACCGCCGAGCTGTCGCAGCCGCGCACCGCGGTGCGCGAGCTGCCCGGCCTCTCGCCCGAAGCCGCCGAGACGCTGGGGATATTTCGCCTCATAGGCGAGACGCGCCAGCGCAGCGATCGGGATGCGTTCGGAACCTTTATTTTAAGCATGACGCACAGCGCCGAGGATCTGCTCGGTGTCTACCTGCTGGCCAAGGAGGCGGGGCTGTTCAGCGATGCCGCTGCGGTTGAGACCTGCACGCTGCCGATCGTGCCGCTGTTCGAGACCATCGAGGACCTGCGGGCCGCGCCCGCGATCATGCGCGAGTTGCTCGGCAACGCCATGGTCAAACGCAGCATCCGCGCGCAGGGCGGCGTGCAGGACGTCATGATCGGCTATTCGGACTCGAACAAGGATGGTGGCTTCCTCGCGTCCAACTGGGAGCTGTACAAGGCGCAGGTGAAGCTCACGCGCCTCGGCCAGGAACTCAACGTACCGATCTCCTTCTTTCATGGCCGCGGCGGTTCGGTCAGCCGCGGCGGCATACCGACGGGGCGCGCCATCGCCGCCCAGCCGGCAGGCTCCATCAACGGCCGGTTCCGGATCACCGAGCAGGGCGAGGTGGTCTCGTTCAAGTACGCCAATCGGGGCACTGCCTCTTACCAGATCGAGTTGCTGGCGACGAGCGTGTTCGAGCACAGCCTGAAGTCGGAAAGCGAGCAGGCGCTGGTGCCAGTGACGGAATTCGAAGAAGCAATGGAGGCATTGGCAGGCACGTCGAGGGCCGCCTACAGCCAGCTCATTCAGCGGCCCGATCTCATCACGTACCTTCAGGCCGCCAGTCCGCTCGATGAGCTGGCGATGCTCAACATCGGCTCGCGCCCGGCGCGCCGATTTGGCGCCAAGACGCTCTCTGATCTGCGCGCCATTCCCTGGGTGTTCGCCTGGTCCCAGAATCGCCACATCGTTCCCGGCTGGTTCGGTGTCGGCAGCGGCATCTCGGCCTTTCTGCAGGTGCGCAAGCAGCCGGGCCTGACGCTGCTGCGACGCATGTTCCAGGAATTTCGGCTGTTTCGACTGATCGTGGACGAAGTCGAGAAGACACTATTGCAGGTGGATATGACGATCGCGCGCGAGTACGCGGACCTGGTCGAGGATGCCGCAGTGCGCGATGCGATCTTCGGCAGTCTCGAGCGCGAATACCGCCTGACATCAGATATGCTGCTGCAAGTCAGCGGCGGCAGCGAGCTGGCCGAGCGCTTTCCGGTGCTGCGGGCGCGTCTTACGCGCAAGTTACCGAGCATAGCCCACGCCAACCGGCAGCAGGTGGAGTTGCTGCGCCGCTATCGCGGCGCGCGCCTGGAAGCCGAGAAGGAATCCTACAAGGCGCCGCTGCTGCTGTCGGTCAATTGCATTGCGGCCGGCTTCGGCAGTACGGGTTAGGGAGGTACGCATGAGTTTCACCAGCATCGAACAGGCCACGCCGCGATTGCATCGCTCGGAACTGGCAGTTCCCGGCAGTAATCCGGCGCTGTTCGAGAAGGCCGCGAAGTCCGCCGCCGATATCATCTTCCTGGACTGCGAGGACGCGGTCGCACCGGATGACAAGGAGCGCGCCCGCGCCAACATCATCCAGGGACTGAACGATGTGGACTGGGGCACCAAGACCATGATGGTCCGCATCAACGGTCTCGACACGCACTACATGTACCGGGACATCGTCGATATCGTCGAGGCCTGTCCGCGCCTGGATATGATCCTGATACCGAAAGTCGGCGTGTCGCAGGATGTCTATGCGATTGACATGCTGGTGACGCAGATCGAAGCGGCCAAGCGTCGGGAGAAGCGCATTGGCTTCGAGGTGCTGATCGAGACCGCGCTCGGCATGGCCAATGTCGAGTCGATCGCGCAGTCATCGCGCCGGCTCGAGGCCCTGAGCTTCGGCGTCGCCGACTACGCCGCCTCCACGCGCGCGCGTACCACCGTGATCGGCGGCGTGCACAAGGACAGCGGTGTGCTCACCGACAAGGATGCCGACCACCGCCGCGAATATTTCTGGACCGATCCCTGGCACGCGGCGCAGACGCGCATGATGGTTGCCTGCCGCGCCTATGGCCTGCGGCCCATCGATGGGCCCTTCGGCGATTTTGGTGATCGCGACGGCTATATCGCCGCCGCCAACCGCGCCGCCGTGCTGGGCTACGAGGGTAAATGGGCTATTCATCCCTCCCAGATCGAACTGGCCAACGAGGTGTTCACGCCCTCGCAGTCGGAAGTCACCAAGGCCATTCGCATCATGGCTGCGATGGCGCAGGCAGCGAAGGAAGGCAAGGGCGCCGTGTCGCTCGATGGGCGGCTGATCGACCTGGCAAGCATCCGCATGGCCGAGTCGCTGCTGGATAAGGCGCGTGCGGCCGGGTGTCTGCCGGCGGGCGCGGCCGCGCCACACGCGTGATCAACATGCGCGACTATCAACTGATCTACCCCATGTTCGCGCTGGTGCTGCTGACCGTGATCGTGCTGGTGACCCTGTTTCGCCGCCGGGTCCGGATGGTGCGCCAGGGCAAGGTGTCGATGGGCTACTTCGCTATTTACCAGGGCGGCGGTGAGCCCGAAGAGAGCGCCAAGGCGGCGCGGCATTTCTCCAATCTGTTCGAAGCGCCCACCCTGTTTTATGCCGGCTGCCTGGCCGCGATGGTCACGCACGATGGCGGCATCGCGGTCCAGGTTCTGGCGTGGATTTATGTGGCCGCGCGATTGGCCCACGCCATCATTCATCTTGGCAGCAACCGGATTGGGCTGCGTGTGCGCGCCTATGGCATCGGCTGGCTGGCGCTCGCGGGGTTGTGGATTCAAGTGGTGGCGCACGTCGCGCTGAACACATAGGGGGACGGTTGAGATCGATACTCGCTACCACGGTCGGGGCGGCGTGTGCGCTGCTCGTGCTGGCACAGGTGCCTGCGTTCGCCGACGCGACCCTGATCGACAATGTGCACGGCTATACATTGACCGGCGATGATAAGAAGCTGCATCACTTCAGCGCGCTGGTGTTCGATGAGGGCAGGGTGGTGCGGATCGGTGAAGCCGCCACTCTGCGTCGCGCCTACCCCGATGCACGGATCATCAACGGTGAGGGCGGCACACTGCTGCCGGGCCTCATCGACGCTCACGGCCATATCATCGACCTTGGATTCGACTATGTGCGCATTGCACTATTCGGCACGGAGAGTCTGGCACAAGCGCAGGCTCGAATTCTCGACTATGCCAAGACCCACCCAGACGCGCGTTGGTACCTGGGCGATGGCTGGAATCATGTCATCTGGAAACTGGGGCGCTTTCCGAATGCGAGCGAACTGGATGCGGTGGTTGCGGATCGGCCCGCCGCAATCGGCCGGGTGGACGGTCACGCACTCTGGCTGAACACCGCCGCGCTGCGTGCCGCGAACATCACCCGCGACACTCCGGATCCCGCCGGCGGCAGAATTGAACGCGATGTGGATGGCAATCCCAGCGGCGTGCTGGTCGACAACGCCATGGCGCTGGTTGAAAAGGTCATACCGCCTGCCGAAGACAGCGAGAAGATCCTGGCCTTGAAGGCCGCGCTCGCCAACATGAATTCCCTTGGATTGACCTCCGCGGGCGATGCCGGCGTGCCTGCCGATACCATCCGCCTCTATCGGCAGCTTGCCGACCAGGGTCAGTTGCCGGTGCGCATCTACGCCATGATCATGGACGCCGGTGACGATTTTCGCGCGCTGTCCAGGGACGGCCCGCTGATTGGCTACGGCCAGGATCGACTGACCGTGCGCGCCGTCAAACTGTTTGCCGACGGTGCGCTCGGCAGCCGCGGCGCGGCACTGTTGGCGCCGTACACGGACAAACCCGATCAGCGCGGCCTGCTGCGCATGAGCGATGCTGAAATGGAGCGCAAGATCCAGGCTGGACTGGCAGCCGGGTACCAGGTCAACGTGCACGCCATCGGCGATGCCGCCAACCGCCAGGTGCTCGACGGTTTCGAAGCGGCCTACAAAGCTGTGGGGGGCCGCGAACTGCGCAACCGCATCGAACACGCACAGGTCGTGTCGCCGGCGGATATCCCGCGTTTCAAGCAACTAAACCTGATTGCCTCCATGCAGCCCACGCACGCCACCAGCGATAAGAACATGGCACTTGATCGCATCGGCGCCGAGCGGCTCAAGGGCGCGTATGCGTGGCGCACCTTTCTCGACCAGGGCACGCGTATTGCGGGCGGCTCGGATTTTCCCGTCGAATCCGATAATCCATTCTTTGGCCTGCACGCTGCGATCACGCGCACGGATCATGAGGGCCAGCCGCCGGGCGGCTGGCACCCCGAGCAGGCGATGACGCCGATTGAAGCCTTCCGCGCCTTCACGCTGGACGCGGCATACGCAGAGCATTGGGAAACCCGCATCGGCTCGCTGGAGCCCGGAAAGTGGGCCGATTTCATCCTGATCGACCGGGATCTCTTCAAGATACCGGCGGGCGACATCTGGAAGATCAAGGTGCGGCAGACCTGGGTCGCCGGTCAGAAGGTCTACTCCCAATAAGGTCTATTTCCAATGACGAGTCACATCACGCGGCGCGATTTCATCGACGGCTTTGCCTGCGCGGTGATCGCAGGGCGTGCGGGGGCGAGCCTGGCGCAGGACGCATCCGGCATGCCAGGCATATCGGGCGCACCCTATCCGCCAGGCCGGACCGGTTATGTGGGCGGGCGCCCCGAGGATTTCGCCATTGCACATGGCGTGCGCGATGGGCGCCGCTACGAGCTCAATGCCGCGCCGGTGAGCGAGCACTACGATGTGGTGGTGATTGGAGCAGGCCTCGGTGGGCTTGCCAGCGCGCACTATCTGCACCGCGCCCGACCCAAGGCGCGCATCCTCATCATCGACAATCACGATGAATTCGGCGGCCATGCGCGGCGCAACGAGTTCAATGTCGATGGCCGCTTCCTGCTGGGCTACGGCGGCAGTGAATCTCTCGATAGCCCCAGGCGCCGCTGGAGCCAGGTGGCGCGCGATTGCGTCGCATCCGTCGGCGTTGACCTGGACCGCCTGAGCCGGGCCTACCACACCAATCTGTATCCCGATCTCGGGTTGTCCTTCGGCCTGTTCTTCAATCGCGAACTCTATGGCACCGATAAGCTCGTGACGGGCGATCCGGTACGTTCGGTGCCCACCGATATTCCGGCGGCCCGACAGAACGGCCGCGCGGCATCCGAGTTCGTTGCCGACTGGCCCATCGATGAGTCACAGCGCGCTCGCGTGCTCGCCTTGCTGACCGAGCGTCGCGATGTGCTGGCAGGACACGATCATGCAGCCAAGCGCCGCCTGCTCCTCACGACTTCCTATCACGACTACCTGGCGCGCTATTTTGGCCTCGATGCCCGCTCGCTCGCGATGTTCGATGGCCGCACGCTCGATCTGTTTGCGGGCAAATCGGTCATGGTGCCGGCCACAGATGCCTGGGCCACACAGTACCCTGGTTTTTCAGGTCTCGGACTGGCCCCTCCGGCGGAGGCGCAGCACGAGGATGAGCCCTACGTCTATCACTTCCCGGATGGCAACGCCTCACTGGCGCGACTGTTCGTGCGCGCCATGATTCCGGGGGTTGCGCCGGGGCAGGGCATGGATGACATCGTTACCGCGCGGTTCGACTACGGTCGTCTCGATGCCGACGGGCAGCCGGTACGGCTGCGGCTGGCTGCCACCGCGGTGGCCCTGGGCAACACTGCCACCGGCGCCGAAGTGTTGTACGCCCAGGGCGAAAAGCTCACGCGCGTAAGCGCTGGTCATGTCGTCTACGCCGGCTACTCCGCGATGGTCCCCTACATCTGCCAGGACCTCGGCGCCGAACAGCGCGCCGCGCTGGCACAGCAGGTCAAAGCACCGCTGTGCTACGTCAACGTCGCGATTCGCAACTGGCAGGCCTGGGTGAAGCGGGGCGTGCACTTCGTCAACACGCCCAATGGCTTCTTCTGCAATATGAAACTCGACTATCCGGTGAGCCTGGGCAGCTATCGATTTCCCACTCAGCCGGATGAGCCAATGATCGTGCACCTGGTGCATGTACCCTGGGTCGACGGGACAGTGACGGATCTGCGGGCTCAGAATCGGCAGGATCGCCGCCAGCTCTACGCGCGCACCTTTGGCGAATTCGAAGCGCACGCGCGCGATGAACTCACGCGTGTGCTGGGGCCGGGGGGCTTCAACGCCGATCGGGACATCGCGGCCATCACGGTCAATCGCTGGGGCCACGGCTATTCGTATGAACCGCTGCCGCTGTTTGATCCGCCTTCGGCCGAACGTGCGGTGGCAGTCAGTGCAGCGCCGCTGGGTAAGATTCACTTCGCCGGCACCGATGCGGTCTGGGAGGCGTACGCCGACCGCGCCATCGACAGCGCCCACCGTGCCGCGGGCCAGATAGCAGGCTGATCGCGACCCCGCTGTGGTCGATACAACCTGCGTCGCCGCGCGCGGGACCTACCAATCTACATGAAGGTATCGATTCTCATCGCGGTCTACAACGAGGCGCCCACCGTCGCAGAATTGCTTGAACGGGTGTGGCAGGAGCGAATCCCCGAATCGAGCCGCGAAATCATCGTCATCGAAAGCAATTCGACCGACGGCTCCCGCGCCATCGTTGCCGATTTTGCCCGGCGCCATCCCGCTGGCCCGGATTGCGCGGTTCGGCTCATCCTCGAGCCGGAACCTCGGGGCAAGGGGCACGCCATCCGCGCCGCCATCACCGCGGCCACGGGCGAGGTGATCCTGATCCAGGACGCCGACCTTGAATACGACGTCGGCGACTATCCCCTGCTGCTGCAGCCGATCTTCGCAGGGCGCACGGCCTTCGTGCTCGGCAGCCGCCATATGGGGTCCAATCGCTGGCTGATTCGCCAGTTCTCCCGGCGCGGCTTTCAGGCCGCATTCATGAACGTCGGCGGCATGCTGTTCCACACGTTGTTCAATATCGTGTTCGCCAGCCGGCTCACCGATCCGACCTCGATGTACAAGGTGTTTCGCGCCGACTGCCTGCAGGGACTGCAACTGACCTGCAATCGCTTCGATTTCGACTACGAGCTGCTGGGCAAGCTCATGCGCGCGGGCTTTCCGCCGCTGGAAGTACCCGTGTCCTATCGCTCGCGCGGATTCGATGCGGGCAAGAAGATCCGCGTGCTGCGCGATCCGCCGGGTTGGGTGTGGGCCATCTTCAAGGCGCGCTTTGCACGCATCAAAGCTCAAACCCCGCGCGCCGCGCATCGTCGTGAAACATCCGCACCGTCTCCAGCGAGTATTCCGTCAGGTCATAGCCCACCCGCGGCAGCCTATCCAAGATCTCCTCGGTAACCGTGATGACCTGGCAGCCGACCGCGTCGGCCTGGAAGATATTCAGCAGCTCGCGCGGACTGGCCCAGATGAGTTCAGCGCGCGGATTGTCCCGCAGGATCGCGACCGCCTCGGCCATCAGGGGCAACGGATCGACGCCGGTGTCGGCGATGCGACCTGCGAACACCGAGACATAGCTGGCAGTGCACGGGTTGAGCGCGGCGGCCACATCGCGCACCTGGGTGAGCGTCATGACCGCGGTCACATTGAGTTTGATGCGCCGCGCGGCCAGCCGCCTGATCAGGGCGCAGCAGCTGTGCCGCCGCGTGTCGGTCACCGGGATCTTGACGTACACATTGTCCGCCCAGCCAGCGATCTCCAGCGCCTGTCGCTCCATTTCGCCCTCATCATCGGCCAGCACCTCGAAACACACTGGCTTGTCGCTGATTTCGGCCAGCACATCCCTGGCGAACGCGCGGTAATCGGCGATCCCCGCCTTGCGCATGAGCGAGGGGTTGGTGGTAAGTCCCCTGATATACGGTCGCGCCGACATCTCCAGCATGCGGGAACGATCCGCCCCGTCTGCGAAGATCTTGACGCTGAGGCTGCCCAGGCTGGTCATGGTGGGATTTTGCAGGCTGCGATGATGCCGGCCGCTTCGGGTAGTGAGCCGACGCGATAGTCGAACGCCGCTGGGGCGGCCTCGTCGTAGCCGCGATCCACGAAAAAAGTGCCGCAGCCCGCGCGTCGCCCGGCCTCGATGTCGCGCCAGCGATCGCCCACCATGAAGCTGCGTGCCAGGTCGAGATCGAGTTCCTCCGCGGCGCGCAGCAGCAATCCAGGTCGCGGCTTGCGGCACTCGCAATCGTCGGCATCGTCGTGAAAGCAGGTCAGGATGGCATCGAGCGGCAGGCTCTGACGCAGCCGCTCGTGCATGCGATCGATGGTGGCGCGACGGCCGCTGCCGCGAGCCACATCCGGCTGATTGGTGACCACGATCAGTGAATAGCCGCGCGATTTGAGCATTTCCAGCGCGGGTGGTACGCCAGGCAGTAGCTCGAAGGCCGCCAGCGTGGCCGGCGGATGAGGCCGGCCCTTGATTATCATCGCGCGATTGATGACCCCATCGCGATCCAGAAATACCGCCGCGTGTTTCACTGCGCCAGCGACTCCCATTTGGGGGCGCGCGTCTTCAGGCGCGGATGCGACACCAGCAGGTGCCAGATCACCGACTGGAAGGCCTCCGAGTGCGGCGTCACGGTTTCGGGATTGACGGTTGGAACGATCACCGCGGCATCGGCGACCGTCGCGGTGAAGCCGCCATCGCGCCCGAGGATGGCGACCACCTTGGCGCCGATCGCCTTGGCATGGCGCAGCGCAGCCACGAGATTCAGGCTGACATTCTTCTCTAGGTTGCCGCCGCCGACCGACAGCACGAACAGCGCGTCGCTGCTCTTCAGCCGGCTGGTCTTGAGCCATTCCGCGAAAGTGCTCTCCCAGCCCTCATCGTTGATACGTGCGGTCAGCTCGGAAACATTGTCGGTGGGCGTGTAGCACTCGACTCCTGCGAGCTTGCGGAAATCATTCACCGCGTGCGAGCAGTTCGCGGCGCTGCCGCCGACGCCGATGAAGAAGATCCGGCCCGCCGCGGCCTTGATGCCGGCGAGTACCTCTACCATGCGGTCGATGGCGCTGACATCCAGCGCCTGCAGAATCGCGGCCGTCTCCTGCAGGTGTTGTCGCGAGTAATTCATCGCTGCGACAGGTAGGCGTCGGTTTCGCGCATGCCCTGCAGCGAGCCGATCTCGTAGAAACGCTGCGATACCTCCAAGGCTGCCAATCGGCCCCGGCGGCTGAGCGTGCGGCAGATGTCGGCAAGATCGATGCAGCGCTGGCCGGCGTAGGGTCCGAACACGGCGCTGGACAGCACCGACACTCCGAAGTCGATATGCGTGAGATCGCCGCGCCCGGACTGCTTGTCGTACTCGAGCACGCCCTCGCCATCGAAGCGCGCATTGCTGCGATCCCAGCGATTCTCGTTGCGGATCACCGTCATCAGCGCGGGCTGTCGTGCGATCTCGAAGGCGGCCTGAATGGCAGCAAACGAGCAGGGCAGGTAGGCATCGCCGTACAACACAAAGAATTCGTTGCCGAGCAAAGGCAGCGCCTGCCTGATGGCCCCGCCCGTACCCAATAGCGGCGTGCCGTCGAAGGAATACGTTATCGACATCCCGGATTCGCGCCCGTCGCCGACAGTGGCGCGAATCTGCTCGCCCAGATGACCCACGCACAGCACGACGCGCTCAATACCCTGGGCCTTGAGCAGCTCGAGCTGATGGAAGATGAACGGCCGTCCCGCCACGTTCATGAGTGCCTTGGGTACCAGCGCCGAAATGGGATAAAGGCGTGTGCCCAATCCGCCGGCGAGTATGGCGACGGGCAGCACGTCAGGACAGGACGACCTGGGTGCCCTCGAACTCGAAGCGAAACCTGACCTCTTCCAGACCCGCTTCGGCCATCGTCTGCCGCAAACGGCTGCGATCAGCGGCGTAGAGCATCAGGAAGCCGCCGCCCCCCGCTCCCACAAGCTTTCCGCCAATGGCTCCATTGCTCATTGCCAGTGTGTACCAGTTATCGATCTTCGGGTTGCTGATGCCCGCCGAACGGCGCTTCTTGTGCTCCCAGTGCTCGTGCAGCAGCTTTCCGAATCGCGTGAGATCGCCTTGTTCCAGCGCTTCCCGGCTTTGATAAGCCATTGTTTTGACGTAATCCAGATTGGCCAGCATGGCCGCATCGCCAGATCGGGATCGCTGCTGTTGATCCTCGAGAATGTCACCGGCCGCACGGGTGAAGCCGGTGAAGAACAGCAGCAAATTGTCCTCGAGCTCCAGCAGCGTTGATCGGGCCAGCTTCAGCGGCGTCAGGCTGACGTCATGATCACGATGGAAGGTGATGCACGATACCCCGCCGTGCGCGGCAATGTATTGATCCTGTTTGCCAACAGGTTTCTTTAACTTATTGATTTCTATATCACAGGCCAGCTCCGCCAGGGCGCGATTTTCGATCGTCTCGTGGCGGTAGGCGCGCAGCGCGCGCAGCAGCGCGGTGGTGAAGCTGCCTGACGATCCGAGCCCGGTGCCGGCGGGAATATCGGCCAGCGTCGTGATCTCGATCTGCGGTGTGCGCAGGTTCAGCAGTGCCAGCGCTTCGCGGATGATGGGATGCCTCACCTGCGCCACCTGTTCCACGTGCTCGGATTCGGAGTACTTGAGATAAATGCCGGGGCGAAACGGCCGCGTGACGGTGACGTAGACGAATTTGTCGATCGCGGCCGCGATCACGAAGCCCTCGTGCTCGCGGTAGTAGGAGGGCAGGTCGGTGCCGCCGCCGCCGAGCGTGATGCGCAGCGGACTGCGTGCGATGATCACGACGGCTGCGCGTTCTGGCTGTAGATCTGCTCGACCACAGCCAGCGCGGCCATCGCATCACCAAGTCCGGCCGCCGGCGCGCGCGCGACGCGAATGTCTTCGATGAACTCCGCCATCTCGACCGACCAGGAGTCGTCCGGCGTGGGGTATTCGAAGACCTGGGTGTCAGGCGGGCCCATCTCGGGCCGCATGCGATACCAGGTCAGCCGCTCGGGGCCGTAACTGCCGCCGAGTCCATCGATCTGCAATTTACCGAGCCGACCGAAGAGCTCCCAGGAAAACGTGTTCTTCCATTCGGTGCAGCTGGCATGCAGGAAGGCCACCCGATCCGTGGCTGTGCGCAGCAGCAGGAAGCCGTTGTCTTCCACCGGCATGTCCCAGAAAAACGTGTGCGCGAAACCTTCGACTCGCGTGAACTCGCCGAGGAACCAGCGCGCCAGATCGATCAGGTGCACGCCCTGGTCGAGCAGTTCGCCGCCGCCCGATCGCTGCGGCTGCGCGCGCCATTCGCGCTCGTACCCTAAGCGTCCGCCGTGCCCATAACGCGCACGCACATACATGAGCTCGCCGAGTACGCCGGAATCCACCAGGCTGCGCGCCTGCTGGAACGCGCGGTGATAGCGATGATTGAACCCCACGCGCACGCGCACATCGTGACGCCCGGCCAGCAGCATCAGGTCCTGCATCTCATCGCGGCGGCGGGCGCCGGGTTTCTCGATCAGCACATGTCGCCCGGCGCCGATGGCCGCGCGGGCAATGCCGGCGAGTGCGTCGTGGGTAGTGGCAATGACGATGGCATCGACGTCGGGCTGGGTCAGCAGGTTGTGC
The DNA here is from genome assembly GCA_963819195.1 of uncultured Gammaproteobacteria bacterium. Classification (GTDB taxonomy): domain Bacteria; phylum Pseudomonadota; class Gammaproteobacteria; order Steroidobacterales; family Steroidobacteraceae; genus FEN-1191. The sequence goes on along the minus strand of CAWFVL010000011.1, from coordinate 680,621 downwards.
CAGTCGGAGCCGGTCTGGCAGCCGGGATGCGAGGCTGCGACTTCCCGGGCGCGCGCCAGATCACTATCGATGCAATGGGTCAGGCGCGCACCGGCAAGGTGCTGCGCGCGGCGTCGGCCGATGAGGCCGCAGCCGACGATGGCGAGGTTCAACGGCGCTTTCCCCACTTCAGGGAGCGGTCCTCAGGCGTGATCCGGCGCAGCGTGTAGACATCGGTGGCACTGAGTTCCTCGATTCGGCCGGGAAGTTCTTCCCAGGGATCCCAGATGGCGCTGATCAGCCGGCCCGTGATGCCATCGCTGTGCGACGAACCGAGGAACAGCGCCAGGTCGGCGCCCTTCGACAGCGGTGCGCCGCCGCTGCGCTTCTGCTGCAGCAGGTGATCGTAATAGGCCTGCCCCAGCACTGCCGGCCCGGCTGCCAGGACCTCGTTGAGCATGCGCGTGTCGAGCGCCCCGGGCGCTATGGCGTTGACATCGATGTGCCAGTCCCGGACTTCGTGCGCCAGGGTTTCAATGAAGCGCACCACTGCGGCCTTGGATGCCGCATAGGCACTGAGCATGGGCGTGGGCTGCGTGGCGCCGCCGCCCGAAAGCTGGATGATCTTGCCGCGCCGCATGCGCTTGAAGTGCGGCAACGCCGCGCGGCTCAGCCACACCGCCCCCATCAGATTGATCTCGATGGTTCGCTGCCACTGCAGCCAGTCGAGTTCCTCCAGCGGACCGATCGGCCCGGCAACGCCGGCGTTGTTGACGATGACGTCCAGGCGCCCGAACTCGGTCAGCGCGCGATCCACCAGCGCGGTTGCATCACGCACCTGCGAGACATCGGCGGGGATGGCGATGATCGATTGCCCCGTCGGCACCAATTGCTTCAGTTGGCTGAACGCGCTGTCGAGAACGCGCGCGTCGCGGGCGCAGATCAGAAGGTTCGCGCCCGCGCCGATGTAGGTCCTGGCGATCTCATAGCCGAGTCCCTGGCTGGCGCCGGTCACGATGGCGCAGTGTCGTTCCAGCCCGTGGCTCATGTCAGGGTTTCCAGTAGTTGCGGCTGGGCCGCCAGATACGACAGCGTGCGCAGCACCGATTCGCGCAGCGGCAGCGTAGGCCGCCAGCCCAGCGCGCGAATGCGGCTGGAGTCGAGTTGAATGAAGGGACTGTCCCCGCTCCAGCCGCGATCGCCGCCGCTGAACTCCAGTGCCGGCGTGATCCGCAGCGCCTCGCAGATCCAGTTGATCGACTCCCGCACTTCGCAGTAGCCGTCGCCGCCGAGATTGAACAGGTTGATGCGTTCTTCGGCGCGGTCGATGGCGAGCAGCATCGCCTCGATACAATCCTGCACGTAGAGATAGGACTTGCGCTGGTGGCCATCGCCAAGCACGCGCAAGCGGCTCGGGTCGGCGCGCAGTTGGCCGTAGAAATCGAATACGTGCCCGTGCGTGTAACGCTCGCCCAGAATCGACACCAGCCGAAAGATATGGCCCTGGAAGCCGAAGCCTGTGCAGTACGCAGTGATCAGGCCTTCTGCTGCCAGCTTGGAAGCGCCATACAGCGAGGTCTGTATGGGGCAGGGTGCATCCTCGGGTGTCGGAATCAAAACGGCATCGCCATACACCGAACCGGTGGAGGTGAAGGCGATGCGATGCACGCCGGTGCTGCGCATGGCTTCCAGAACATTGTGCGTGGCGAGCGTGTTCTGCTCCAGATCGCGCCTGGGGTGCGTGAGGCCGAAGCGAACATCGGCGTTGGCCGCGCAATGAAACACCCGCTGTGAGCCGGTCATGGCCGCGGCCAGTGTGGCGGTGTCGAGCAGGTCGCCACGGATCAGCCGGAAATGCGGACTCGTCGAGGCGGGCGCCAGAAAGGCTTCCCTGCCAGTGGAGAAATTGTCGTAGCCGACAACTTCGTGGCCGCGGGCGAGCAATCGTTCTGTCAGATGGCTGCCGATGAAGCCGGCACAGCCGGTTACGAAATAACGCACACGCTGTCCTGTGGGCGGCGCCGCCGGCGTTCCGAATTGACAATCAAAGCTATTGTGCATCATCTTGCCGCGCGCTGCCGAGGGCCCCTATGCCGTCTTTGTTCACCAGACCCGTCGCGATGGTTTTGGCGGCCGTGCTGGCGCTGCTGCTGATCATGCGCGGCGTGGTGCCGGCGTTATCGCGCATCGATTCGGATTTTCTGAACTACCTGACCGCCGCCAAGATCGTCGTCGACGGCGGCGATGTCGGGCGGCTGTACGATGATGCCTGGTTTCAGCAGCAGCTCTCGCAGTACGCGCCCGGGCTGGCCATGCAGGGCAAATTCTCCCCGTTTCCGCCGCCGACGGCGTTACTGCTGGTGCCGCTGAGCGCGCTCTCACCGCTCGCGGCCCTGCGCGTGACGACTGCCATCAGCGTGCTGTGCCTGATCATGTCGATCGCGTTGCTGGCGAGACTTCTCGACTGGCCGGTCGCTGATGCCGCCGTGATCGTGCTCTCCTCGGGCTACGCCATTGCCAATGGGTTACGCCTGGGCCAGCCCTACATGCTGGTCTCGCTCAGCTGCGTATTGGGCTACTACGCGTGGCGAAGGTCCAGGCCGCTGCTGGCGGGGCTGAGCCTCGGCGTGTTCGTGCCGATCAAATTTTTCCCGGTGATTGTGCTGGCGAGCCTCGGGTATCTGCGGCAGTGGCGCGTGCTTGCGGGCGCAGCCATCGCAGTGGCCGCTGTCGGGCTGCTGAGTATCGGTGTGCTGGGTTTCGACATTCATCGCCAGTATCTGGTCTCGGTGCTCGGGCAACATCTCAACGCGCATTTGAGCGGGCAGGATCCGTTCTCGGTGTCCTTTCAATCCTGGGATTCGCTGTACCGACGGTTGTTCGTCTGGGACGCGGTGCTGAATCCGCACCCGTGGCGGATGCAAGCGGCTGCCGCGCCGCTCGCCGCGGCACTGACCAGGGCCGCGCTCGCGGCGCTGACACTGGCGGCAATCGTGCGGTTGCGGCAGCAGCATCGCGACGACGCCCAGGCGTGGGCAGCGCCGTGCATCGGCTTGCTGGGCATCGCCGCGCTGCTGCTGGCCCCGGCGACCGCGAGCTATCACTTCGTGCTGTTGTGGCTGCCGGTGGCACTGCTGGTGGATTACTTCCTGCGCGCGTGCCAGCGGGGAATTGCGTTTACCGTCCTGGGTCTGTACGCGCTGATCGGATTCCTTCCCTATCGATTCACCGCGCCCTTCGAAGGCCGGGGCGGATGGGTGGTGCTGGCCTACCCGCGGCTGGCACTGTTGCTGGCGATGCTGCTGACCAGTGTCGTGGCGATCAGTTGTTGTCGCAGCCAAGCGCCGGGACCTGCGTGAGCCCGCCGGGTCGGCGGCCCTGGTGGCCGGCCATTGCGCTACTGGTGCTGAGCTGCCTTGCCTTCGTGCGCTTGCTGGCGATTCCGATGTTCGAGGATGAGGGCTCACAGCTACGGTGGATCGTGCGCATCATCGAGGCGGGTGAATGGCTCGCGCCGCTCGGCGACGGCAAGCCGCTGGAGGCGTGGCCCTTCGTGGCGCTGTTGCGGCTGGGCTTGCCCGCGCTGCCTGTCATGCGCGCACTGCATGTGCTGGCTGGCGCCATCGGCTCGGTGCTCGTGTATCGCATCGCGCTGCGCGTGGTGGCGTGGCCCGCGGCCTTTGCGGCGGGAGTCCTCTACGCCATTTGCCCTTTCGTCATTTATCTGCAGCGCTTCGCGCTTTCGGACGGCCTGCTGTCTCTGGCCGCGCTGACGGTGTGTTTGAGCTTTCTGCGGATCACGGAGGACGCGCGGTGGCCGGCTGTCCTGCTGCTTGCCGGCGGTCTTGTTTTCGGTGCGCTCGCCAAGCTGCCGGTGGGCTTTGTGCTGATCATCGCGGCGCCGACCGCACTGCTGTTGATGCCGGCGGCAGCCCGGCAGCTGTTGCTGCAGGCGCCGCAGGGCTGGCGCCTGCTGGCGGCGCATGTGCCGGTGCTGTTGTTGGCGCTGCTGGTGGCGATCACGGCGATGCTCCGGGTGCGACGCGGCCAGGGGCCGGGATTCGGGTTGACCGATCTGGCCGGGGTGGGTCTTGGCGCCTATCGCGACATCGGCGCCACGATGGGCATCGCGACGGTTACCCTGTTCGGTGAGCTGTCGGCGCAACTATCCTGGCCGGTCATGCTGATCGCTGCCGCTGGGCTCGCAGTGGCTGCCGCCTCCAGCGATTGGAGATTGCGCTGGCTCATCGCGATTGCGGCCGTGCCGATGCTGGCGATCGGCATGCTGGCGGCCTTTTGGTACTCACGCTACCTGCTGTTTACGCTGCCACCGCTCATCATCGCCGCAGTGGCCGGTTGGTGCAGCGCGAGCGGCTGCGCCCGCCGTTCGCACAGCCGCCTGTTGCGGGGACTCGCGTGGCCGGCGCTGGCCACGGCGGGCATTGCCTGCCTGGGCCTGATGGGATGGCAGTCCGCGCGCCTCGTGCTCGATCCGGTCGCGGCAAGCTGGTCGCCGGTGGATCGTTTTCAATACTTTGAAGGCTGGGGGTCGGGTTACGGCTACCCTGAGGCGGCCGCATTTCTGCAGAACTCTGTCAGCGTGCCGCATCGCGTGTTCGCGCTCGACGGGCATAGCGCCTACCAGTTGCGCAGCTACCTGCCGCGCTCCTGGTTCGATCGGGTCAAGACCGTCTATTACGGGCCGGCCGGAGAACCCCTGCGAGGCGATCGCGAGCGTCTGGAGAATTTTCTGCGCGATGGGCCCGCCTGGATCCTCATCCCCGAGCCGTTGCTGCGGCGCTATCTTCGTTCGAGCTTCGGCGACGCCGATCATTTAAACTTGCGGCTGATCGCGGCATTCGACAAGCCGGGCGGGCGCACACGCCTGGCCCTCTTCGAAGCGGCCAGACGCGGACCCCTGGAGCCATCCCATGACTGACGAACTGGTGTTCTATACCAACCCGATGTCTCGCGGGCGCATTGCCCGCTGGATGCTGGAAGAGGTCGGGCAACCTTATCGCACTGAAGTGCTCGACTACGGCACGAGCATGAAGTCGCCGGAATACCTGGCCATCAACCCGATGGGCAAGGTCCCCGCCATCCGTCATGGTGAGGCGGTCGTGACCGAGGTTGCCGCGATCTGTGCTTATCTGGCGGATGCCTTTCCGCAGGCGCAACTCGCGCCTCCTGCCGGCGATCGACGGCGTGCCCCCTATTACCGCTGGATGTTCTTTGCCGCGGGACCAGTGGAAGCGGCCGTGACGGCCAAAGCCATGGGATTCGTGACGCCGCCGGGACGAGAGGCCTCGATTGGGTGGGGCAGTTTCGCGGCCGTCATGGATGCGCTCGAGCGTGCCGTGTCCGGCAGCGAATTCATCGCCGGGGATCGCTTCACCGCGGCCGATGTCTATGTGGGTTCGCAGGTCGGCTTTGGGCTGATGTTCAACTCGATCGAGAAGCGTCCGGCGTTCGAGCGCTATTGGCAACGCATCAGTGCCCGCGAGGCCAGCGTGCGCGCGCGTGGCATCGATGATGCGCTGATTGCACAGAGCAAGCGCTCGAACCCTTCCTGAGCGCACGGGCACTCACGCGATGCCGCGACGCGTGGGTGAATTGGAGGAACTTTGCTTGAAGAGCGCCTGGTGGCTGCCTTTGTCCCTGCTCGCGCTGCCGGCGCATGCGCCGGCGGCGGATGTGTATCGCCTCACGAGCGACAACACGCGCATTACTTTCAGCGTGCGATTGCTCGGACTGACCCTGCTGAGCGCACATTTCGACGAATTGTCGGGCGACCTGGTGCCGGCACGGCGCACGCCGCCAAGTCGCGTTGATGTCACCATCAGCACCGCGTCGCTGACCTGCGAGAGTCCGCGCTGGAATGCACAGCTGCTGTCGCCGCTGTGGTTCGATGCACAACACTATCCACAGATCAGCTACCACTCCGAGCAGGTGCGCTTCGATGGCGAGGGCGGCGGCACGGTCAGTGGCCAGCTCAGCCTGCATGGTCACATCCACCCCTTTGACCTGATGGTCAAGCGGTGGCTGTGCACCAATCAGTCGGGCGCGGCTGATACCTGCAGTTTCGATGCCGAGGGACGCATCCGCCGCTCCGACTTCGGCCTGCCGCATGGCATCCTGGAGGGCGGCGATGAGGTCATCATCGACATCCGCGGCGAGGCGGTCAGGCCCGCGACATAACGCCGGGCGCTCATAACAAGTCGGCAGCGTTCCGCCCGGGTTTCGGGCAGGAGCTATCATCACAACCTTCCGGAGCCGGCGCGGCACTCACGGGGTGCCGCTTGATTGATTGCCTGGAGGCTGTGGAATGTTCGGGTCGGATGGTCACAGAGAGCCGGAAGCCACGCGCGATGATGCACGCGACCGCGAGCTGCTGACGCAGATCGTGGCCGGAGAGCGCCGGGCTCTCGAGCGGCTGTATTTCAATTACCACGGCCGCCTGGCGCAATTTCTCACACGACTCACCGGCCGGCGCGATGCAATCGATGAGGCCATCAACGACACTTTCTGGATCGTGTGGCAGAAGGCCGCGCAGTTCAGGGGCGATTCACGCGCCTCGACCTGGATCATGGGCATCGCCTGGCGCTGCGGCCTCAAGGCCCTGCGGCGTTCCGGACCGCTACCGCCCGAACACGGCGAGGCGATGGTGGATGCAATGCCGTCCTTCGATACCACACTGGCATCGGAGGAGTTGCGTGAGTGGCTGGACAGTGGCTTGCGAACGCTGCCATTCGAGCAGCGCGCCACCATGGAGCTGGCGTACTTTATGGGCCACTCCTGCGAGGAGATCGCCTCGATCATGGGTTGCCCGGTCAATACCGTCAAAGCGCGCATGTTCCAGGCCAGGATCAAGTTGCGCAATCTGCTGCCGACGCTCGGAGGAGCCGCCTCTCAGGAGAGGTTTAATCATGACTAATCAAGTGCAATCCCACCGTCAGATCTGGGAGATGCTGCCCTGGGCTCTCAATGGCAGTGCCTCCGAGCAGCAGACCCTGGCGGTGCATGAACATCTGCGCCAGTGCGCCGACTGCCGGCAGGCCTGGGCGTTCGAGCAACGGCTGCACGACGCGCTATCGCAGACGCAGCCAACGGCCAGCGATGCGGACGAGGGCTGGCTGCGGCTGTCCGCGCGTATCGATGGCGCCGCGGGCACCGGGTTGTTCGCACGGATGCGGCCGTCCGCCACCATGCAGGTACGCTGGCTCGCGGCCGCGGTCATCGTCGAGGCGCTGGCGCTCGGCGTGATCGTCACCTCAACCTGGCTGAATCGGGCCGAGCGCCCGGTCGCGGGCCTCTATCAGACCTTATCGCGGCCCGATGCGGTGCGCACTGCGCCAACGATTCGCGCCGTGCTGGCTCCGGACATGACGCTCGATCAGTTCCGCCATCTGCTCGGCGAGGCGCATTTGCAGGTGGTGGCAGGTCCGGGCGACGCGGGGGTCTGGTCGCTGGCCCCGGCGGCTGATGCCAACGTGGTGGCCACGGAATCTGCGCTGCGCGAACTGCGCAGCAGCGCGCAGGTGCGATTTGCCGAGCCCATCGGTGGCGCGGCCGGGTCCCGCTCACCCTGAGCGCTGGTGCTCCAGCAGGTGGCGCAGCGCGATGGCTGATTCGCTTGGGTGGGATCCGCGTTGCAGCTCGTATCCTGCGATACCGGCAATCTGCCGTTGAAACCGCTTCCATTCCGGACGCCCCGCCGCATAGGCCTGGGTTGCGGTCAGTCGTGCGAGCGTGCGCTGCGGCGACAACGGCCTGAGTGTCGCGACGGATCCCGCCGGACGTGTCGAGAGAAAGACGATGCCCTCGAGTCGCAGCGGGGCGCGGGCGAGCCGGCAGCCGAGGCGGCGCATATCGACCTCGAACTTCGCCGCGCCGCTGCGGCGATGAATCACAGGTGAGCGGCTGATGCGCGCGGCGATGGCGTCGCTTTCAATCAGGTGCAGCGAGTCCTCCCGGATATGTACGAAGTTGGAGATGCCCGAAGCCTGCAGCGTTTTCGGATCGACGAAGACCGCGTCTTCCGACAGAAAATCGGTGCCCTGAAGCGCGCAGTGCAGCGCCAGTGTCGATTTACCCGCGCCACTGTCCCCGATCAGCAGCAGGCCGCGGCCGGCTCGACCGATGCAGGCCGCATGCAACGGCACCAGGCCCAGTGAGCGCGCCGCCAGCGTGAAGAGCGCAAATTCGATCAGCTCATAGCGGGCGTGATAACGCCGCGACAGCATATCGTGCGATACGGCGATGAGACCGGTGCGCGCAACCGGTGACAGCAGCACGAAATTGGATTCGTCCATGACCCCGCACAGCAGTCCTCCGGGGCCGGAGAGAGTCTTGAGGGGCGGCGGCGGCGGGCGGCGCCGCGCGCGGGCAAGCTGGCGCCGGGTCAGGCGCAGCAGAATCCGCAGGGCGGGTCCGGCGGAGCGGGCGCGATGGCCGGGCAGACCGCGGTAGGCATGATCGACCAGGCGCAGCAGTTCGGGGTGAGCGCTTTCAAACAGCACGCGCGCGCCGAGCAGCGATAGCCGTCGCTGCCCCTTGTTCCCGGAGAGCTCCAGGAAGGGATCAGCGAGCGGATCCGGCGCCGCGTTTTGTGATTGTCTGGGCATGGCGATGGCTGCCGCGAAGTCTACATGGTCGCGCAGCCGCCGACCGTGCGTGTCACTCGGTCCGTCGCCAAAAAGCCGACCGCCGCTTAAAACCGCGTGCAGCGCCCCGGCGCACTCATGTCCTAGGGGTTCCATGGAGTGATCCGACGCATGTTGTCCGTACTGGTTGGGCACTCGTACTTTCAGCGGTTCGACCCAAAGCAGTTCGAGCGCGCCAAACCTTATCCGCCGCTCGCGACGCTGCAGGTAGCCGCGACGCTGCGCCAGCGCGGGCATTCCGTGACGGTATTCGATGCCATGCTGGCCGAAGGAATCGAGAGCTTCCAGGAGCAGCTGCGCACGCAGTCCCCGCAACTGGTGCTGCTGTACGAGGACACTTTCAACTTTCTGAGCAAGATGTGTCTGGGCAAAATGCGACAGGCGGCCTATCAGATGATTGCCGCCTCGCGCCGCGCCGGGGCCCGCGTCATCGTGGCTGGACCGGATGCGTCCGATGCTCCGGAAGGCTATCTGGCGAGCGGTGCCGAATTCGTGCTCGTCGGCGAGGGCCTGTCGACGCTGCGGATGCTCATCGAGCGTCTGGATGGCGATCCACAGGCCCGCGCCGCTGAACTGGGCGCAGGACTGGTCGGTGTTGTCTATCGCCGCGGCTCGAGCACTCACGCCAGTCGCGGAGGTCCGTTACTTCCCGCCTCCGACAGCCCGTCGTTTCCGGCCTGGGACCTGATCGACCTCGAGCGCTATCGGGCCGTCTGGAAACGGGCGCACGGCTTCTTCAGCCTGAACATGGCGGCATCGCGCGGCTGTTCGTTCCGTTGCAACTGGTGCGCCAAGCCCACCTGGGGCAACCATTATCTGCAGCGCGACCCGGCCGACGTCGCACGCGAAATGGCGTATCTGCGTCGCACCTTTCAACCCGATCACATCTGGTTTGCCGACGACATCTTCGGCTTTCGGGTCGACTGGGTGCTCAGATTCGCCGCGGCGATCGAGCTCGAGGGCGCCCGCACTCCCTTCACGATTCAATCGCGCGCGGATCTCATGAGCCGCGCGATGGCGCATGCGCTCAGGAGCGCGCATTGCACGGAAGTGTGGATAGGTGCCGAGAGCGGCAGCCAGCGGGTGCTTGATTCGATGAATAAGGGCGTGACCGTGGAGCAGATACGCCTGGCTCGCGAGCGTCTCAGGGCCGAAGGCATACGCGTCGGATTTTTCATTCAGCTCGGTTATCTCGATGAGCAGCTCGAGGATATCCTCGCTACGCGAGAGCTCATCGAAGCGGCGCGCCCGGACGATGTCGGCGTCAGCGTCTCCTATCCGCTGCCGGGCACGCGCTTCTACGAGCTGGTGAAGGAACAGCTGCAGGCGAAGACACACTGGCAGGACAGCAACGACCTCGAAATGATGTTCGAGGGGACCTATAACACCGGGTTCTATCGCGCGGTGCGCGATCTGCTGCACGAGCAGATCACAGTCGGGACCGATGTGAGTGCATCGCGCGCACTGGAGCGGCGCTGGGACATCCTGATGGCCAGTGAGCCGCAGTGTCGGAATGCAAGGCCGGGTCCCGTGACCATGACCCGTGCCGTGTTCAATGAGTCCTAGCGATGCGCGCAGCCGCCTGTTTCCCGATGCGCCGATGCGGGCGGAAACCGCAGCCTGCGAGACCACGCAGGTGTGGGCCCCGGCAAGCCCGTGCTTCCGGCTCTCCGGGCCGCGGCGTGTAGTGCGCTGGTTGCTGTCGCGACCGCAGCGCGTGGCCACGATCGCCTCGGTGCGGCAGGCGTGGCGTGCCGATGCGATGCCGGAGCGCCCGGCGTGAGCGACATACTGCTGACGCACGGCTATTTTCTCTTCGATGATGAAAAAGAGCAGCAGATCATGCGTCCCTACCCGACGCTGGGGCTGCTATATATTTCCGCCTATCTGCGGCGCGCCGGTTTCGAGCCGGAGGTCTTCGATGCCACCTTTGCGCGGCGCGAGGCTCTGTATGCCCGCCTGCGCAACCAGCCGGGCGGGGTGGTGGGAATCTATACCAACCTCATGACGCGCCGACCCGTGCTCGAGATCGTCCGCACCGCCAAGGCCTGCGGCTGGACCGTGGTGCTCGGCGGTCCTGAGTCGGCCAACTATCCCGGCGAGTACCTGGCGGCCGGCGCGGATGTGGTGGTGCTGGGCGAGGGCGAGTCGACGCTGGCCGAATTGCTGCCGGCGCTCGCGCAGCGCGGCCCGCATCGGCTTCATGGCGTGGCGGGCACGGTGTTCCGGGATGAGGATGGCCTCGCGATCACCAATCCCGCGCGGAGCCAGATTGCGGATATCGATTCCATACCGTGGCCGGATCGAGCGGCCATCGACCAACGGCGCTACATCGATGTCTGGCGGCAGCACCACGGGATGGGCAGCGTCAATCTGATCACGGCGCGCGGCTGTCCCTATAAGTGCAATTGGTGTTCGCACGCGGTGTTCGGCTTCACGCATCGGCGCCGCAGCTTCATGGACTGCGCCGATGAGGTGCAGCATATCCTGGAGACCTACCGCCCCGATCAGGTGTGGTATGCCGACGATGTCTTCACGATCAGCCACATCTGGTTATTCCAGTACGCGGCGGAGCTGCGCCGGCGCGCAATCCGCGTGCCGTTCGAAACCATTTCACGTGCCGATCGCATGATGAAGGAGGAGGTGCTGGCGACACTGGCCGAGATGGGCTGCTATCGAATCTGGATCGGCTCGGAAAGCGGCAGTCAGCGGATTCTTGATTCGATGCAGCGCGGAGTCAAAGTGGAGCAGGTGCAGTGGGCCGCCCGCGCGGCTCGCCGGCACGGCATACAGGTGGGCATGTTCCTGATGTGGGGCTATGACGGGGAGCAGATCGAAGACATCGAGGCCACGATCGATCATGTGAAGCGCTGCAGTCCGGACATTCACCTCACCACGGTCGCCTATCCGATCAAGAACACCGCCTACTTCAACAAGAACGCCGGGCGCGTGGTGCTCGACCACGACTGGGCCAACGCCACCGACCGCGATTACAAGATCCGGGGACGCCGCTCGCGCCGCTACTACAAGCTGGCCGATCAATGGCTCAATAATGAAGTCGCTGCCGCGAGCATCGAGGCCGAAGACCCGGCCGGCGCCGCGATCAGGCGCGTGGCCGCGCAGCAGGCGCGCGAGGCCATGACGGGGGCGGCAGCGGAAGTGGAAGCTTGAGCGGCGCGTTCGAGGCGCTGGCGGCCGACTACGATCGACGATTCAGCGCTGGCAGCATCGGGCGCCGCATGCGCCGGGCAGTGTGGCATCGTTGCCAGGCTCGCTTTCGAGCCGGCACTCGCCTGCTTGAAATGAATTGCGGCACCGGCGAGGACGCGGTCTATCTCGCACAGCTCGGTGCCCAGGTGTTGGCAACCGATGTCGCGGCCGCAATGGTCGAGATCACGCGCACCAAGGCGCGGCGCGCGGGAGTCGAGAGTCGGGTCCGCGTCCAGCGGCTCGCATGGGAGGATCTGGATTCCCTGCAGGAGGGCGCGTTCGACGGCGTGCTGTCCAATTTCGGTGGCCTCAATTGCGTTGACTCCATCGCGTCCATTCGGACGCCATTGGCTGCGCGCCTGCGGCCGGGTGCGATCGCCATGCTGTGCATCATGGGGCCGCTGGTGCCCTGGGAATGGCTGTGGTACCTGGTTCACGGCCAACCCCGGCGCGCCTTTCGGCGCCTGCGGCCAGGTGGGCTGCTGTGGCATGACGCCCGAATCCGCTACCCATCGATAGTCAGTGCGCGGCGCGCACTGAGTCCTGACTTTCGGGTGCTTCGGGTCTCGGCTATCGGTGCGCTGCTGCCGCCGCCGTACACGGAAGCCTGCGCCCAGCGCTACCCGCGGCTGCTCGGACGGCTCGATGCCTGGGAGCGGCGCCTGGAAGCCATGCCGCCGCTGCCGTGGCTGGCCGATCACTACCTGCTGGAGCTGGAGCGACTCTGAGTTTTGGTCTCAGAGACCGGCAACGCGCGGGTCCCAGAGCTTGATGAAGCGCCTGGAGAAGTCGAGCTCCCACGGCCGCTCGTAGCGCCGTGACTGGTAGCGCCACGCGGCCAGCGCGCGCAGGCCCCACTTGCCCCAGGTGGGTGAGCGCACGTCGGTGATGGTCGGAAAGCGGCAACCGAGCACGGTGGTGAAATCCCGGATCCGGTTGCGCAGCCGCGGCGTCAGCCAGGGAGTGTCCGTGTGGCACCAGTACTGGACCCACTGCGGCTCGGCCCACGCGCTCGCAGTCCGTGGAAATACCAGCGGCGCCCCATCGGCATCGCGCAGCGTGGCCACCGAGCGCTGCACCTGGGGGTTAAGGCTGCCTGGGGCCGGCGGCAACGGCGCGTAGATGTACAGCATGATTTCGGTCTTCGGATGCACGCGCTTGATGTGCCGGATGAATTCGAAAGTCTTCTCCGTCTCCCCTTCCGGGTCCTGCGGCGGTGCCAGCATGAAGGAGAGTTCCGGTATGACATTATTGGCACGGCAGATCTCGACGGCAGCCAGGGTCTGATCGATGCGCGTGCCCTTGCGCACATCGTGCAGCAGCCAGTCGCTCGGCGATTCGGCGCCGATATAGGCCATCCGCAGCCGGCTCCTTCTCACCAGCTCCCAGGAAGCAGCCGACAGGTTCAGCAGCGCATCGGCGCGCGCGAAGCACCACCAGGGCAGGCCGAATTTGGCCAGTACTTCCAGCAGCGGCACCATCTCGACCTCGCGGTCGAAGAAGTTGTGATCGAAAAACTGGATGGCATTGACGCCGAAGCGCCGCGTCAGCATGTCCAGGTCGCGCTCCACGCGCTCGGGGGCGGGCAGGGCGGTCTTGCCGCGGAACATGGCGGCCACGCCGCAGAAGGTGCAGCGGAAACGGCAACCCAGTGCGGCCTGGTAGCCGGCGGTGCGGTTTCCGAGATAAGTCCGGCCCAGGTACTGCCGTGGATCGCCGAGCCGCTCATACGGCAGCGATCGTGCCAGGCTCGCTGCCGAAAACGCGCGATTGCGGTTGTGTACGATGGCGCCATCGGAGCGCCACGAAAGCCCGTCGATAGCCGCGGTCGACGTGGACGGGTTGTGGAAGATCGCATCCAGCGTCTGCGCCAGCGTGTCCTCACCCTGACCACGGATCGCGTAGTCCACGTATGGTTCATTGAGGCAGGCTTCGGCGCAGATGGTTGGAAAGTGTCCGCCCCAGATGATGGGAGTGGCCGGGAATCGTTGCCGGATGGCGCTCGATACCTCGATCGCGGAGCGCAGTTGCGGCCCGCCCATGACACTGACTCCCACCGCATCGATGCGCCCGCTCGCGAGCGAATGCAGCGTGGTGCCGACGAAGTCCCGATCAATGTTGCCGTCGATGATGCTCGACTCGTAACGGCCGTCGAGCGATGCCGAGAGGTTCAGCACGGCCAGCGGAAAGCGGGCGCTGCGCCGGGAGGTAATCGTCGGATTGATCAGCAGCACTCGGCGCAGCGCACTCATGAGAGTTTCTGCATGGGTACCAGCCAGCGCGTGAACAGCATCTCGACCGGCCAGCGGTAGTTATCGCTGCGGCAGCGATAGCGGGCCAGCCGTTGCAGCATGCGCTTGCTGCGCGAGATCCGGCTCCAGGCCAGCTCGTGGAAGAATTTGAAGCGCTCGATGAGCTCGAATTTCTCAGCTGAAACCCACGGCCCGGGCTCGCCGGCGACGTAGTCGAACTTTGCCCAGGCCTCGAGCGTCTCCGGCAGGCGGAATCCGCGCTCGACCGCTTCGATGACCAGTGCGCTGCCCGGGTAGGGCTTGAAGTAGAAGATCGGCGTCAGGAAGTCCGGGCTCAGCGAGCGCAATTGCTTGGCGCAGTCGAGCGTCGCCTGAATGTCGGCCTCGCTCTCTTCGGGGAAGCCGACGATGAAGGGGAAATGACCGGCGATGCCGAACTTGAGCATCTTGTGCGCAGTCTCGAAGACCTGCTCGATGCGGATGTCCTTGCGGATGCGTTTGAGGACTTCATTGGAACCGGACTCGACGCCCACGAGCAGTCGCCGCAGCCCCGATTGCTTGCAGCGCAGCCACACCTCGTCCGGCAGCCGCACGCCCTGGTCGGCGCGCATCGTGGCGGCCCAGGTGAATTTCATGCCGGATTCAACGATGTGGTTGGCGAGAGTCTCGACACGATCGCGTTTGGTAAAGAAGGTCTCGTCCTGAAAATTGACATCATCGAAACCGTATCGGTCCCACAGCTCCTTGAGGCGCAATACCATTCGCACCGGTTCGAGTCCCACCCATTTGCGTCCGTACACGAACGGGTCGGAGCAGAACGCGCAGCGGAAGTTACAGCCCTGGGATGAGATGAAGTCCAGCTGCCGCTTGCCCTTGAGCTTGAAGTAGCGCTCCACCGGGATGAGCGCGTAGTCGTGGGCGCGAAACCGGTCGACCTGCGCCAGTGCCCGCGGCGGATTCTCGAGCACCGAGCCATCGGCGAGCCGAACCGTGCAGCCCGCGCAGCCCTCCAGCGAGCGCCCGCCAGCCAGCCGCTGCATGATCTCGAGGAAGGTTTCCTCGCCCTGTCCGCGAACCGTGACATCGACCGAGGGTTCCTGAAGGCACTCCCGTGAAAACATCGAGGGATGCCAGCCACCCCAGACCACGGTCAGCTCAGGGTGCGCGCGCTTGGCGGCGCGCGAGATCTCGAGCGCATCTGATATAGGTGCGCCGGTCAACACGGTGACGCCCAGGCACAGCACACCCTCGAGCTGCGCCAGCACGGCGCTTACCGGGTCCGCCTCGAGCCTGCCATCGATGGTGACGACTTCATAAATGGCCGGATCGAGCTCCGAGCCGATCGCCAACAGCGCCAGCGGCATCGTAAAGAACACCGCGCGCGGGTTGTAGAGCACCACCTTGATGCGTGCCGCGCTCATGCCGCCTGCCACTGCGCAGCCGGAATATCGATGCCAGCTTCGCCGATCTGGGATTGCCTTAGCAGGGCCGCGATTCGGGCCGAGAGGACCTTCGCCACCCCATCCACGCGCAGGTCCTCCCACTCGGAGGCCGGCATCAGTTCCACGGCAAAGTCCCGATCGCCATAGCAGGCGCGACCGTCCTTGAGCAGCAGGCGAATGTCCGCGCGGCGAGCCTGGGACAGCGGCAGGCCCGCGGGCAGGATCAGCAGATCGGCACGGGCACCGACGGCTATCCGGCCGCGATCGGCCAGCCGCAAAAGGCGCGCGCCGTCCCGCGTTACCAGTGCTTCCAGTCCCGGCTCATCGATCGCGATCAATTCCGCGGCAAGGCGCAGCTCATCGAGCAGATCGCGGGCACCGCTCATCCGCGAGTCGGATCCCAGCGCGACCCGTCCGGCCGCAATCAGATCCTCGACCGCCGCGCTACGGCCGAACAGCCGCACATTCGATGACGGGCACCACACCAGGGCCGCTTGCGCCGCGATCAGCCGCGCGCGCTGCGAGGCACTCAACGCGACGCCGTGCACGATCACCGTATTCGCACCGACGCAGCCCATGGACTCGAGCCGGTCGAATTCGGCGGCGGCAGCGGCGTCGATTCCCTCGGCAGCATGGATGATCCAGGGCCAATCGCCCGGCGTGTTGCGATAACTGGCGCTCACGGCCTGCTCGCCATCCACGCCCAGCGAGTGCGACCAGCCCAGGTGCCTGAGTACATGGATCGGGTAATGCGGATCCAGCAGTGTCGGGAACAATGCGTCGTGGTGGGCCACCGTCGTGACGCCGCTAAGCAGGTTCTTGATGCCGCCGATGATCAGCCGCTGCTCGCGGGGAAGCGCAATCCGAGCTTCGAATTCCGGGTTGGCGCGGCGGTGAAGGTTCACATCCGCGACCCACTCTCGAACATTCAGGTAGAGCCTGGCGTGCTCCAGGGGCGGAATGCCGTTGAGCTGCAGATGATCATGGGCATTGATCAGGCCGGGCAACACTCGTGCGCCGCCGAGATCAAGTACCCGGTCCCCGGGCTGCGGCGGCTCACCCAGTGAGGCGATGCGGGACTCGAGGATCCGGATCGAGCGCGCGTTGCTGCCGCGGATATCGGCGCCGATCAGCGTGACGGGCGAAGTCAGCATGTCCCGGCCTTGCGCGCGCGAATGATCAGCACCACGGCAAGGCCGTGCCAGCGCCGATAAAACAGCGCCGAGCCGGTAAAGCGTTCGCGCAATTCGTAGCCCACGCGCAACTCGCGCACCGCCTCGATGCACAGTCCGGCAGCCGCGGCGGCCTGCCGATGTTCCTTCACGGCATGCGGATAATGCGAGACGCTGTGCCGGCGCTGCTCATCGTCCACGAACGAACGCGTCATACCGCTGGCGGCCGCATCGGCATGAAAGTCGGAATAGAGCAGCGACCCGCCTGGCACCAGCACCCGCGCTACCTCGCTCATCCATTGTGAAAGGTTGGCTGCGTGTCCCACGGCCAGTCCCGAGATCACACTGTCGAACACGGCAGAGGCGAACGGCAGCCGGCTCATATCGCCGCGTATGCGTCTTGGGCTGTCCAATCGGCGCAGCATCTGGTGCGAGAAATCCAGCGAGGTGATTTCCGCCGCTCCAGTGGCCGCGAGTACCCGGCCATAGCGGCCCGTGCCGCACGCCAGGTCGAGTGCGCGCGCGCCGCTCACGCCGGGCCATTGCTCGAGCATGGCGCGCTGCTCGGCGCGCATGAGCGGATTATGCGGCTGCGGCGGATAGCTCGCCGCCCAATGATCATAGGTTGGAAGATTGGGCAGTACCGCGCCGGCCATGATCAATGCGTCACCGCTTCAGGATCGCGCCACATGCTGCAGACGCAGCGCTCGCATTCGGCGCGGCGGCCGACGCTGATGTCGGCGCGCAGATCGCGCATCGGCTCATCGTTCAGGAGCTCGCCGAGCCCCAGCCCCTTACCCTGCGCGGCCGGACCCTGGATGAAGAAGCAGGGGTGGATGCGGCCGCCGGCATCCATGACCGCGGAAAACTCCGGCGCATTACAGCGCGTCACCGGAAAGCGCGCCGCGCCCTGCAGCGCGGCGTAGTACTGCTGCAGCCGGCGCAGTTTGGCGGGACTCTCGGCAATGAAGCCGCTGGCAAAATCCGCCGCGCGCTCGCGTCCGAGCGCATCCAGCGTGGCAGCGAACGGCGCCAGATCGTCCCGGGTCAACGCGATCTCATCGTCCGCGGTGCCATTGCGGCCGAACGCATGGGCGTTGCTCACATCCGCTGCCAGGAAGGAGATCTGCGCGGCGCCGTGCTGGTGCGCCAGCTCCACGAAGTCAGCCAGGTGGCGGTAGTTTCGCCGCTGCACCGTGACTCGCACGCCCACACGCAGACCGGCGTCGGCCGCGGCCCGGATTCCTTCACAGACCTTGTCGAACGCATCGAGACCGCGGATCGCGGCGTACATGGCCGGGTCCGAGCCATCCAGTGACACCGTGACGGACTCGAATAGCGTCGCGGCACGCGCTGCGTGCTTGGCCAGGGAGAGCCCCGAGGTCAGCAGCCATAGATCGAGGCCATGGTCCTTGAGCAATTGTGCGATCTGAACCCATTGCGGATGGATCAGCGGCTCGCCACCCGATATCAGTATCAGCCGCGTGCCCAGCCGCGCCAGATCCGGCAGCAGCCGTGTCACCGAAGCGGTAGATATGTCCGCGCTGCCATGACGCCAGTAATCGCAGCTCACGCAGCGCGAATTGCAGCGCTCCGTCAGATACAACGTCAGCAGCGGCAGCGATCTTATTTCTCCATCCAAGACAGCACCTTCGCGCGTACCGGCGGCAATCCCCTAAGTGCCGGGCGGGCCCGCGGGGGTTTGAACCGCCGCGTACAACCCCTGCGTTAACCCCCCGCACCTACCTCTCGAATTGTTCAGTGCGAGCAGCGTTACATGCATTTCAGTCGACACCTCTGGTGCAGCGGCCTGGTTATGGTCGGCCTGACAGCCGGCTGCGCCGGCAATGGCGAAGGACTCAATCAGCAGGGCGAGCCGATCGGCTCCTCGAGCAGTTCCTCGGGCGGCAGCAGTTCCCCGGGCGGCACGGTGACGGCCGACTTTCAATCGATCCAGGACAATGTCTTCACGCCGATCTGTTCCAAATGCCACATCGGCGCCAGCGCCCCCGAGGGCCTGCAGCTCGATGCGGCGCACAGCTACAACCTGCTGGTCGGCGTGCCCAGCGTGGAAGATGGCAGTCTTGATCGCGTCAAGCCGGGCGATCCCGACCATAGCTACATGGTGCTCAAGATCGAAGGCGCGGCGGGCATCGTCGGCGGGCAGATGCCGTTGAACGAAACACCACTGCCGCAGGCCACCATCGATGCCATACGGCAATGGATCATGGATGGCGCGGCGAATGCGGCCTCATCGGGGACCGCATCACTGGCGCAGGCGATTACGCGCGCGGCGGCGAATCCGTTCGCCATCGAATCCACCGCGCCCATGGACGGCGCGGCCGTCGCGGCGCCGTTCAGGCAGATCGTGGTCGCGTTCACGCACCCGGTCGATGCTTCGCTCGTCAACGGCACCACGGTCGCAATCGAAAGTGACGACGGACCGGTGGCCGCGACGGCCGCGTTATCGGGCGCGAATCAGTCCGCGCTGCTGATCACTCCGCGCACGCCGCTGGCGCCCGGGCTATATCACGTGCATCTGCGCGGTACGGGTGCCGCCGCGCTGGCGGACGTCGATGCCGCGGTGCTGGGAGCCGATGTCGAGTTTGAGTTCACTGTGGAGAATCCGCGATGAGTCGCATCGGCCCGAACGCAGCGATGCGCTGGCTGCTGATATCACTGTGCCTGGTGGCTTTCAGGGCCCATGCCGAGCCGTACCTGGCCGTGCAGCAGGGCCTCAAGTGCGGCGTCTGTCATGTCAATCCGACGGGCGGCGGTTTGCGCACGGTCTATGGCGATCTGTTTGCGCAGAATGTCATGCCGGCTAATAAGATCGATGCCGGTCCCGCGGACAACTGGACGGGCCAGATCGGCTCGTTCATCCGCGCCGGCGGCGATCTGCGTTTCGACGGTCAGCTCGTGCAGGCGCCGCACACCAGTTCGGTGCAGGAATTCACGCTCAATCAGGCGCGCGTGTACCTGGACGCCAGCGTGATTCCCGATCGGCTGCTGGTGGTCGTGGATGAGCAGGTGGCGCCGGGCGGCGCACTCAATCGCGAAGCCTATGGGATGTTCTGGGGCGCCTCACACGATTGGTATGTCAAGGCCGGACAGATGTACCTTCCCTTTGGGCTACGGCTGCAGGATCAGACCGCTTTCATTCTTCAGGCCAGTGGCATCAACATGACAACCCCCGACCAGGGCGTCGAGGTCGGCTGGCTGCGCGGCGCCTGGGATATGCAGCTTGCCGTCAGCAACGGCACCGCGGGCGGTCCGGTCAGCAGCGACGGCAAGCAGTTCAGTGCCCAGCTCATCTATGTGCAGCCGCGCTGGCGGCTGGGCCTGGCGGCCAATTCGAACGACCAGTCGGTCGGGCACAAGAACGCTGTTGCGGTCTTCGGCGGCCTGCGGACCGGCCCGATTTCGTGGCTGGCGCAGGCGGAACAGATCGACGATGAAAGCATTGCCAATGGCCAGGGCCGGATGCTGGCCACGTTGCTGGAGGCGAACTGGCTGATCCGCCGCGGCAACAATCTCAAGATCACCGAGGAATTTCTAAATCCGGACCGCTCGGTTCCCAACGGTGAGCAGACGCGCTGGAGCATCGTCTACGAGCTCACGCCGATACAATTTGCGCAGCTCAGGGCCGGGTTCCGCTACTACGACGGCATTCCGCAGGACAACTCGGAGCACGATCGGCTCTATTTCATCGAGCTGCACGGGTTCTTCTGAGCGCGGTCAGTGTGATCCGGCGCGCGGATCGATCGGTGCGGCCACAACGCCGCCGGCTTCCTGTGTCAGCGCGGCACGCCGCACAGCCACCATGGCGGGTGTGATCATGTCCTTGTAGTGATTGCCGAAGTGCGTGCGCACATAGTTCAGGACGGTGGCGACCTGCGCGTCGTCGAGTGATTCGCCCAGCGAGATCATGGCGCGCTGACCGCGCAGCACCACGGTGATCGGATAGATGGCAGCGGCAAGGCGCGGATTGGAGGCCAGTGCCGGGTAGGCGCCGGCGCCGATGGCACCCTTCGCGTCCGGCATGTGGCAGCCCTGGCAGATGTGGGTGTAGAGATCCTCGCCGGTCTGCTGCGGGAACTTGCCCGCAAAGATTTCCTGCGAGCAGGCCGTGCGTGCGCCCAATGTCGCGACGGCCAGCAGCGCGACCGCCGGCAATAGCCGCGAGGCACGCGCGCTCACGTGGCGCTCCCGCTGGCCAGCACGCGCTGATGCAGCCGCCGCATGGCGTCGAGCGAGGAGGTGAGGGCCCCTTCCTGCCAGCCGCCGATACGCGAGGCGTGTTCGCCGGCCAGTACGATGCGGCCATCGAAGGCGCACAGGTTGTCGTAATGCTGTGCGCGCGTCTGGTCGGTCCAGCGCCCATAGCAGCCGAGCGTCCACGGTACCCGGTGCCAGCCCACACCGACGCCGTGCTGGAATTCGGTGTTGTACTGCGGATGGATCTGCGCGCCCCACTCGACGGTCTTGCGCACGCGTTCTTCGGGCGACATGGCCGTGATCTCGACGGCGTTGGCGCCGAAGGTGTAGGCGCCGAGCAGCACGCCCGGGCCGTCATCGAAGTAGCGCGTGCTCGGATAGCCGATCAGCGCATTGGGAAGATCCGTGAAGGTGATGCCACCATAGATCGATTCATCCTGTTCCCAGAAGCGGCGCCTGAACTGCAGTCCGACCTTGATGGCAGCCTCGTACGGGATCGCATCGATGGCGCTCTTCATCGGCGCACTCACCTGCAGCGGGATCTGGCTGAGGATGGATGCCGGGATGGTGCAGATACACCATTGCGCGGAGGCCGTCTGGACCGCACCGCCGGTCTTGGTGTCCTGGTAGGACACGCTCACGCCATGGGCGTCCTGCCGGATCTCCGTAACCTTGGCGTTGTAGCGGATCAGGCCTTCGAGCTCGCGGCCGAAGGCTTTGCCGATCATGCCCATGCCGCCCACGGGCTGGAAGATCACGCTCTGGAAATCGTAGATGTGTCCCATCGAGATAGCGGTCCACAGCCGTGACTGCAGCAGCTCGTGCAGCGCCATCGGTTCGGACGGCGTCGGCACCGAGGTCGTACCGCCGCCGGGATCGGAAACCCAGCCGCGCCGCTCGCTCGAGAGCAGGCCCTTCTTGTATTCGTAGCTGGCATCAACCGCGCCCCAATCGCGCATCGCCTCGAGCAGGACCTGTCGATCCTCCGCGCTGACCGCTTCATCGAGTGCGCCCTGGTTGACGCATTTGGACAGCAGCTCTGCCACGTGGCCGTTGAAATCGGCCTGCACTTCCCGATAGCGTTTTGGCTTGCCGCCGAAACCGTCGGGACTCTGCACACAGGCCGCGTAGTTGACCTGGGTAAAGGGCTCGAGCGTGACCTTGAGTTGCTTGCAATAGTGAATCAGTGCCAGGTGATGATGAGGAATGCGCCACGGACCTGGATTCAGGTACAGCCCATCGGAGAACTGGGCTTTTTGCGTGAAGCCGCCAAGTTCGGTGTAGCTGTCGCCGCCGTAGATCGACCAGTTGCGGCCGCCGGGACGGTTGTTGTATTCGAGGATCTGGACGCGATAGCCGGCTTTGCGCAGCTCGTAGGCAGCAGCCATGCCTGCGACCCCGGCTCCGAGAATCAGGACCGAGGCGCCCTTGACGTCTCCTGAGAGTTCTATCGGCCCGGTGTAGCCGGACTCGCCCGCGTGCCCCAGCTCACTCATCGCCTGATACATCACGGCGCTGCCAGCGGCCGCACCGATCATCCGAAACAATGCGCGCCGACTGACGGGCGCGGTCGACTCAACCGCCATGTGCTGTGAACTCCCGCCCCCGCGCTTGACGACGAGCGCTTGATAACGAAAAGTGTATTACACCTCGCGCCCCGGCGCAGACAATTGTGCCCTCAAGCCTACGGCTTGAAGACACGCGCCTCGCGCCACGCGATGGCTGCCTTGACGCCGTCACGCGTCAGGATTTCCTTGAAGGTGCGGGACTCTGAGGTCTCGGTGGTCTCGATCTGCACATCGAGGTCGAGAGCCTGCCGCAGCGCGCGCTCGAATCCCATCTGCGAGTAGCTGCGATTGATGGCGGTCTTGGTCAGCCGCACCGCCTCGGCATCGAGCATCGCGCAGCGCCCGGCCATCGCCATCGATTCCGCGGCCAGGTCCTCGGGCTTGACCACGCGATTGACCAGGCCCATCCGGCAGGCATGTTCCGCACTGATGCGATCATTGCCGAACAGCAGCATCTCCTTGGCCTGCTTCGGACCCGTGATCCACGGCAGCAGCAGCGCGACAATGCCGGAGCCGAATTTCGGCTCGGGTTCGCCGAAGAAGGTGCCTTCAGCCGCGAGTGTCATGTCGCAGGCCATCGCCAGTTCGAAGCCCCCGCCCAGTGCGTAGCCGTGTACGGCGGCGATCGTCGGTTTCGGCGAGTTCCAGAATCGCAGGATGATGTCGAAGTCCGCTTCGAGCACCCGCCGCATCGCGGCCACATCCGCTCCCGACTGCAGTTCGCCGAGATCAAAACCGGAACAGAATGCGCGCCCGGCGCCGCGCAGGATGATCACCCGCACCGCACTGCTGGCTTCGGCTTCATCCAGCGCCAAATGCAGTTCGCGCACCGTGTCGGCACTGAGGGCATTGAGTTTGTCCGGGCGATTGAGCGTGATGTGGGCCATCGGGCCCTCGATCCGCAATTCGATGGTGCTGAGTGTCATGGGTTTCCCCCGCTGCCGGCGCGGCGCGGAATGATCAGACAATCAACCGCGGTCGCGCCTGCGGCGCTGACGAGCACCGGGTTGAGGTCCATCTCCGCGATCTGCGCACCCAAATCGTGGGCGAGTTCGCCGAGGCGCACGAAGGTGCGCACCAGTGCCGCGCGGTCGCTGGGCGCCGCGCCCCGTACCCCGTCGAGCACCTTTGAGAGCCGAAGTTCCGACAGCAGTCGCTGCGCACTGGGTTCATCGAGCGGCGCCATCGCCAGTGCGCGATCCTTGAGATATTCGATCCAGGTGCCGCCGAAGGCTGCCATCACAAAGCTGCCGAACGCTGCATCCTGCACCAGTCCGAAGGCCATCTCGATGCCGGGCGGAGCCAGCGCACTGATGAGCACGCGGCGACCGAGCCTGCCGGAGATGTCACGATAGGCATCGGCCAGCTGGGTGGCGTCTTTGATGCCGAGCCTGACTCCGCCGACGTCGCTCTTGTGAAGAATGCCGGGCATGGCGGTCTTGAGAGCGAGCGGATAGCCGATGCGGTGCGCCGCGGCGAGCGCCGCCTCCGGGCTCTCCGCCACCGCGTGCTCCGGCACACCGATGCCGTAGTCCGCGAGCAGCGCATAGCCCTCGTCTTCGGTCAGCGCCGAAGTGCGCGACTCGAGCAGCCGCCGCCAGTGATCGGCGCGCGGATTTCTGCGCGGAGCCGCCGCGGGGGATGCTGCTGCACGCGCGTGGAAATCGCGATAGTCCAGTGCATGACGGACCGCGCGCAGCGCGGGCATGGTGCCATCGAGCACCGCTATGCCTGCCGCCCGCAGTCGCGCCGCCAGCGCCCGATGGCTCCAGGCACTGTAGTTGGTCATCGCGACCAACAGTTTGGGGGTGCGCTGCGCAACTGCCTCGCAGACGGCGGTATATGCCTGGTGCAGGTCGAGATCATCGGACAGATCGCACACGAACATGCCCAGCGCACTGTCCGGATCGTTGGTCAGGGCGGCAAAGCAGGTCTCGAAGGTCTGCTCGAACTCGCGCCCGGTCCCCCATGCATCCAGCGGGTTGATCGCTTCCAGGCCCGGATCCAGATTCTCCTGCAGCACGCGCGTGGTCTCGGGGCTGATGCGCGCGAACGGCACGCCGGCTTCGGCGGCGATATCCACCAGCAACTCGCGCTCACCACCCGAGTCGAGGATGGCGGCCAGTCCGCCGGCTGCCACCCGCCTGGGCGCCGATAGCAGCGTCGCGGTGGCCGCGAGTTCGGAAAGATCCGCCACGCTGAGTACGCCGTAGCGGCGGAACAGCGCTTCGTAGACTGCCGCATCGCCGGCGATGGCACCGGTGTGGCTCAAGGCGAGCTGCGCGCCCGCGGCGGTGCGCGCGAGCTTCAGGAATAGCACCGGCACATCGCGGCGGCGCGCCTTCTCCATTGCCTGGATGAAGCGCTGCGGATCGCGAACCGATTCGAGTATCAGCGCGATCAGCCGGGTCTCGGGCTGATCGAGGGCATAGTCCATGAACTCCGCGGCGCTGGTCACGAGTTCCTGACCGCTCGAGATCGCCAGGTTGAAGGCCAGCCGTTCATCGTTGAACAGCAGCGCCTGGATCAGTGAACCTGACTGCGCGATGCAGGTGATACCGCCGGCCTGGATCGAGGGTGGGAAGAGCGCCGAGAAGGCCGGCAGCGACTGTGCCGCGTTGAAGAAGCCCATGCAGTTGGCGCCGCAGATCGCGATCTGTGCCGCGCGCGCCATGGACACGATGCGTTCGCGGCCGTCGCCTTCGAGCTCCGCGCTGGCAAAGATGAGCAGCGCGCGCGCGCCGGCGGCGATGGTTTGCTCGACTGTCCGTACCAGCACGCGATTGGGCACCGCAAGAATCGCGAGATCCACCGGATCCGGCAGCGCCGCGATGTCCGGGTAGCACACGCGGCCGTACAGCTGCTCGTAGGAAGGATTGACCGGGAAGACCGTGCCGCGATAACCGCCCGACAGCAGGTTTCGCAGCGTGTCGTTGCCCACCGAATTGCGCTTGCGCGAGGCGCCGAGCAGGGCGATGGATCGAGGAGCGAGTAGTGGCGCGAGCGGGTGCGTCAAGCTGTTAAACTTATCATCTAACGCGGGGTAACCGGAAATCGGGTGTGAGGCTTGCGAATGTTCAAGGCACTGTTGTTGGAAAATGCGAATGGCGCCGTAACGGCCTCTGTGGTCCCGATCGATGAGTCGCGGCTTCCGGCCGGCGATGTGACGGTTGCGGTCGAATACTCAACCGTCAACTTTAAGGACGGCATGATCGTCAGCGGCGTGGGCGGCCTGGTGAAAACCTACCCGCACGTGCCCGGCGTGGATTTCGCAGGCACAGTGCTCGAGAGCGCGCATCCCGGCTACCGCGCCGGCGATAAGGTCGTGCTCACGGGCTGGCGTTGCGGCGAATCGCGCTGGGGAGGCCTGTCGCAAAAGGCGGTCGTCAATGGCGACTGGCTGGTGCCGCTGCCCGCCGGCTTCAGCACGCGGGATTCGATGGCCATCGGCACCGCGGGATTCACGGCCATGCTGGCCGTCATGGCACTGGAGGCGCAGGGCCTGGCGCGCGACTCGGGGGAAGTGCTGGTCACGGGCGCTGCCGGCGGCGTGGGTTCGGTCGCCACCGCGATACTGGCGCATCGGGGCTATCAGGTCGTGGCTTCGACCGGGCGCGCCGAGGCGCATGAATACCTCAAGGGCCTGGGCGCCACGGCGATCGTGGACCGCTCACCGTTCGCCGAACCGGCCAAGCGGCCGCTGGAGAGCGAGCGCTGGGCAGCCAGCATCGATTCGGTCGGCGGCAATACGCTGGCCCGGGTGCTGGCGCAAACGCGCTACAACGGTTCCGTGGCCGCCGTCGGACTCGCCGGCGGCAGCAAGCTCGAGACCACGGTCATCCCGTTTCTGCTGCGCGGTGTGAACCTGCTGGGGATTGATTCGGTGATATGCCCGGCGCCGCGGCGTCTGGCGGCCTGGCGACGACTGGGTGAGGATCTGCCGCTCGATCGGCTGCGCGCGATGGAGGTGGACGCCACTTTGAGCGATGTGCCGCGGCTGGCCGCCGACATACTCAAGGGGCAGGTACGCGGCCGGATCGTGGTTGACGTCGCCGGCAGCTGAGCGCCGGGCCCTTACTCCTCGAAGATCGCCACCGCGCGCGTCCAGCCCGCCGAAGCGCCGCGCAGCTTGTGCGGAAAGCAGGCTACGGTATAGCCGTACGGCGGCAGTACTTCGAGATTGTGAAGCTTCTCAAGATGACAGTAACCGATGTCGCGACCGGCCTTGTGACCCTCCCAGATCAGCGATGTGTCGCCGCTCGCGGCCACGCGTTGCGCGGTATAGCTGAACGGCGCATCCCAAGACCAGGCATCGGTGCCGGTGACGCGCACGCCGCGCGAGGTCAGGTACATGGTCGCCTCGTAACCCATGCCGCAACCGATGTC
Organism: uncultured Gammaproteobacteria bacterium; assembly: GCA_963819195.1. Classification (GTDB taxonomy): domain Bacteria; phylum Pseudomonadota; class Gammaproteobacteria; order Steroidobacterales; family Steroidobacteraceae; genus FEN-1191. Next base: position 653,731 of record CAWFVL010000011.1, on the reverse strand, counting down.
GACGAAGTTCGGCTTGCCGATGGCCGCGCCCGCGGCGGTGTTGACCAGGACGATATCCAGCGGCTGCACCCGATGGCCGATGCGCACCAGTTCGGCCTCCACATCGGCGGCGGTAACCACATAGCCATCCGGAAAGCGGCGGAAGTCGAGCTTGATGCCGGGCCGGAAACACCAGTCGAGCGGGACCTCATCGATGCTGATGGCGCGATCACCGCCGTCCATCGTCGGATGGAAATGCCAGGGCGCATCCAGATGCGTGCCGTTGTGGGTCGAGAGTGTGACGATCTCGGCGGCCGCAAAGCCTTCGCCTCCGGGCAGCTGCTCGGCGGTCACGCCTGGAAAAAAATGCCCGGCTTCGACCATGGTTTCGCCATGCGTCTTGTAGATGATTTTCGGGCGCATGAAGGGCGGGTCCGAGATGACATCGTTTTCCAGGAAGATCGACAGGTCCACGAAGCGGCGCGCCATGAGGGCGATGTTATAGACGATGCCGCGTCGATCCAAGTACGATTCACGCCGTGAAACGATGGCTGCGGCGCGCGGCGCTCTCGCGTGGATACACCTTGGGCCCGAAGGCCGCCGACGCCGAGGTCCTCGAACTGATCCGACGCCTGCGGCCGCGCAGCTGTGCGGCGCCGCTGATACGTGTCGGCGGCAACGGGGATGGCGGCTATCTGATTCCTGACGATCTCGAGGGCATCGAATACTGCTTCTCGCCCGGCGTCAATCGCACCGCTGAATTTGAAGACGAGCTGGCCAACCGCGGCATCCACTCATTCCTGGCCGACTACTCGGTCGAGCAGCCACCGCTGTCACGTCCGGAATTCGTGTTCGACCGCAAATTCATCGGAGCCCGGAACGATGAGGTGTTCATGACCCTGGGCGACTGGAAGCAAAAGTATCTGCCGGATTACCGCGGCGATCTGTTGCTGCAGATGGATATCGAAGGTGGTGAATACGAGGTGCTGCTGAACGCGACCATGGAGCTGCTGTCGAGCTTTCGCATCATCGTGGTCGAGTTGCACTCGCTCGAGCGGCTATTGGACCGGTTCGCCTTCTCGATCATGAAGAGCTGCTTCGAGAAACTGCTGAGCCTTTTCTACGTCGTGCATGCCCACCCGAATAACTGCCGCGGCATGGTCATGCACCATGGCATCGGGATTCCGGACGTGATCGAGATGACGCTCTACAACCGCCGCCGCGGGCAACCGGGTCCCTACCGCAGTGACTATCCGCATGCGCTGGATGTCGACAATTGCAAGCACCGGCCGTCATTGACGCTGCCGGATTGCTGGCGCTAGGCCGAGACCAGCCCCAGCTTCTTGCAGGCTGGACACTCGACGAACTTTGGCAGCTCCAGCTCGAACCACGAGCGCCCGCATTCGCAGCGCATCTTGAAGAGCCGCTGAGCCTTGACCGCAATCAGTTCCTCCTCGCGAACGACTATGCCGCTCTCCATCGAGGACACGTTGGCCGGTCCCCGAAGATTGGAAGTGGTGGCGGTATCGGATTCCGCGGAGACGATGGAGAGCCCCGCGGCCGGAGCCGCCGGTCGTCCGTTGCCACGATGCGCTGTGCCGTTTTTCATGGTTGCGTCGCCTCGAGAGCGCTGTAGTTATATGTCAATTTCGCGCGCAAAGCCCTTTATTAATCAGGTACTTGCGGCTGAAACCTCTGTTATCGTTATGTTAACCATCTCACATCGCGTGAACGTAAGCAACTATGGCTGACCCGATCCGGATCCGCTCGGCGCTGGAGGCTGATGCGGCATCACTGCTCGAAATCTACAGTCCGCTGGTCGAGTCGACGGCCGTCTCGTTCGAGCTGACACCGCCCAGCACCGACGAATTTGCACGGCGCATCCGTAAAGCGGTCGCGGACTACAGCTGGCTGGTCGCCGAGCGGGATGGCGCGTGCATCGGTTACGCCTACGGATCGATGCTGCGCGAACGCACGGCCTATCGATGGTCGGTCGAGGTGTCAGCCTACGTACACCCGGCACATCACCGGCAGGGCATCGGCGCGGCGCTGTACTCGATCCTGCTCGATGATCTGATGGAGAAGGGTTTCTGCCAGGCCTTTGCCGGCATCGCGCTGCCCAATACCGCGAGCCTGGGGTTTCATCATCGCTTCGGCTTTCGACCCATAGGTATGTTCAAGTCGGTGGGCCGCAAATTTGGTCGCTGGCACGACGTCACGTGGCTGCAGCGCAGGCTGCGCGACGAACCGCCCTTCGATGAGGCGCCTTCCGGCTAGCGCGGTGGGGCCGCCAGCCAGTCGTGGCCGCGCTGGCTGGTCAGGTACGGCAGCAGCCGCGCGTCGAACTCGGCATCGGGCGAACGATAGCTCCAGGCAGCCTGAGGCGGCATCGACATCAGGATGGCGTCGGTGCGGCCGCCCGATTGCAGCCCGAACAGGGTGCCGCGATCGAGCACCAGGTTGAACTCCACATAGCGTCCGCGCCGGTAGAGCTGGTAGGCGCGCTCGCGCTCACCAAAGCCCAGACGATGGCGCCGCTCCACGATGGCCAGGTATGCGCGCGCGTAATGGCTGGCGACGCTCTGCATCAGCTCAAAGCACTGCTCCCAGCTTAAGGAGATGGGCTCGGCGGCGGCGTTCAGGTCGTCGTAGAAGATGCCGCCCACGCCGCGTGATTCGCCGCGATGACGCAGATAAAAATACTCATCGCATTGCGCCCGCGCCAGCGCGTAGAGGCCCGGGTGAAATGCGCCGCAGGCCTGCGCGGCCGCCTGGTGCCAGAGCACCACGTCTTCCTCGTAGGGCAGATAGGGCGTCAGATCAAAACCCCCGCCGAACCACCAGATATCGCCGGCACTGAAGAAGCGTACGTTCAGGTGACTGGTGGGCACATGCGGATTGCGCGGATGCGTGACGATCGACAGGCCGACGGCGCGAAAGCTGCGGCCGGCCAGGTGCGGGTTGCGCGCAGTGGCGGCCGGCGGCATTTGCGAGCCGGCGATATCCGAGAGCGCGACCCCGGCGCGTTCGAACAGCGCGCCATTTTCCAGGATGCAGGTCAGCCCGCGCCCCGCCAGTGTCGAACCCGCGCTCGCAGCTGCTGTGCCGCCGCCGCCGCGCTCCCACGCATCATCGATGAATCGACCGCCGTCCTGGCGTTCGAAGCCGCGGCAGATCTCGCTCTGCAGCGCGGTGAGCCGTTCGCGCACCCGGTCGGTATTCAATCGCCGACCCTCACCCCGGCTTCATCGAACAGGTGCAGCCGCGCGAGCGGCAGATCCAGCTGCACTTCGCCGCCGATGGACAGCGGGTGGCGCTCGAGGCTGAAAGCCTTGATGGCGGTGCCTCCCAACGTCAGATGCACGATGGTGCCGAGGCCAGTCGGCTCGATCAGGTCGACGGTGCCCCGAATCGGTCCGGCGCCCAGCACGATGTGTTCGGGACGAATCCCGACTGTGAGCGCCGCGCCATCGGGCAGCGCCAGATCGCGCGGCAAGGGGATCCTGAAGGCGGCATGCGTCAGCATGGGTGTGCCGCCGGCGCGCTCGAGATGTGCCTGGAACATGTTCATGGCAGGCGAGCCGATGAAGCCGGCCACGAACAGATTCGCCGGCCGGTCATACAGATCGAGTGGGCTGCCGACCTGCTGCACATGGCCACCGTTGAGCGCCACGATGCGGTCGGCGAGCGTCATGGCTTCGATCTGATCGTGGGTGACGTAGATCGAGGTGGCGCCCAGTTCGCGATGCAGTTTCTTGATTTCCGCGCGCATGTGCTCGCGCAGGCGTGCGTCGAGATTCGACAGCGGCTCATCGAACAGGAAGGCGCCCGGCTTGCGCACGATGGCGCGTCCCATCGCGACGCGTTGGCGCTGTCCGCCCGAGAGTGCCTTGGGTTTGCGTGCCAGCAGCGGCTCCAGTCCCAGCTTGCCCGCCGCCGCCGCCACCGCGCGCGCAATTTCCGCGGGCAGGGTACGGCGCAGCCGCAGGCTGTACGCCATGTTGTCGGCCACCGACATGTGCGGATAGAGCGCATAGGACTGAAACACCATGGCGATGTCGCGCGCCTTGGGCGGCAGTTCGTTGACGCGGCGGCCGCCGATCCGGATCTCCCCGGCACTGACTTCCTCCAGTCCCGCAATCATGCGCAGCAGTGTCGACTTGCCACAGCCCGAGGGACCCACCAGCACCAGGAATTCCCCGGCTGCCACCGTGAGATCGAGCTCATGCAGCACCGGCGTGCTGCCGAAGCGTTTGGAGACACCGCGGATCTCGATGGCGCTCATATTGCTCTCAACCTTTGACCGCGCCGGCCGTCAGGCCGCGCACCAGGTAGCGCTGGATCAGCAGGAAGAACAGGCAGGCGGGAATCAGCGCCAGCACGCCCGCCGCCATCATCTGGCCGAAGTCCACGGAGAACTTGGAGACGAAGGAGAGCAGCCCGACCGGAAAGGTGCTGGCGCGGGCCGAGGAGTTGAGCATCAGCGCGAACAGCAGTTCGCTCCAGGCCGCGGTGAACACGAATCCCGAGGTGGCGGCGATGCCCGGCAGCGTCAACGGCAGGATGATGCGCCGAAAAGCACCGAAGCGCGTGGCGCCGTCGATCATCGCGGCCTCCTCGAGCTCGCGCGGGATGGCATCGAAAAAGGACTGCATCAGGAAGGTGGCGAACGGTGCGTTGAAGGCGGTGTAGACGATCACCAGCCCGGTCAGGCTGTTGGTGAGATGCAGCGGCGTCAGCAGGCGGAACATCGGTGCCACCAGCATGACCAGCGGGAACATCTGCGTGATCAGCATCAGCGCGACCAGTGCCGATTTGCCTCTGAAGGTGAAGCGCGACAGGCCATAGCCGCAGGCACTGCTGACGAGCGTCGCGAGCACCGCCGTCGAAGTCGAGACGATCAGGCTGTTGCGGAAGAACAGCGGGAAGTCACTGTGCCTGAGCACGAAGCGGAAATGCTCCAGACTGGCGTGCGATGGCCACATCCGGATGCCTTCGCTGTACAGCAGTTCGTTCGGCGTCAGTGCCACCTTGAGCAGCCAGTACAGCGGGAACAGCGCGAACACCACGTACAGGCTCAAGAGGCAGTAGTGCACGGTCCAGTAGAGCAGTCGACGGCGTTTCATGCGTTACGCCTGGCGCCGCAGGAAGGCGCGGCGCAGCAGCAGGATCCCAATGGCATAGACGAACAGCAACAGCAGCAGTGCGGTGGCAACGGCGGAGGCGTAACCGAAGTCCAGGCGCCGGAATGCGACCGTGAAAATGTAGCTCGCCACCGTCTGGGTCGAATCGGCCGGGCCGCCGTTGGTCATGACGACGATGAGGTCGGCGAAGTTTGCCACCCAGATCGTGCGCAGCAGGATGCTGATGGCGATCGTGGGCGCGAGCAGCGGCAGCGTGATTGAGCGGAACTGCTCGACCAACCCGGCGCCATCGATCGCCGCAGCTTCGTACAGGTCCTTCGGTATGGACTGCAGTGCGGCCAGGCAGGTGATCGCAAAGAACGGGATTCCCCACCACACGGCCGCCACGATTGGACCGATCAGCGCCAGGTTCGGATCGGAGAGCAGATTGTTGGCGTCGTGCGTGATGTGTAATGCGAACAGCCAGTGGGGCAGGGGGCCCACCACGGGATTGAACAGCCACTCCCAATCGAGGCCCACCAGGAAAGTCGGCACCGCCCAGGGCAGGAACACCAGCGCCTGCACCAGCCGTCGGCCGGGGAATTCGCGATTGAGCAGCAGCGCCAGGCCCAGCCCCAGCAGGAACTGCAGGCTCACCGAGGCGCAGGTCCATACCGCGGTGTTGCGTAGTGCGTCGCGGAAGATGTCGTCCGCGATCAGTTCGCGGAAATGATCCAGGCCGATGAAGGCGCCGGCAAATGGATCGAGCAGCTGCAGGTCTCGAAAAGCGTACGACAGCCCGACGCCGAGGGGCACCAGCATGATGGCGACTATCAGCAGCAGCACCGGCGCGGTGTAGAGGTACGGCTCGGCGCCGCTGGCGAATCGTCGGCCGAGGGCAGTCACTTCTGACTCTGTTTCGCCTTGGTGAGGATCTGCGCCCATTGCTGCGCCATGTCCGCCGCACTGAGCTTGCCGAGCAGCAGGTTCTGGGTGGTGCGCGGCACGATGGAACTCGCGAACAATGCCCAGGCCCGCAGATCCATTGGCATGATCATCGGTGACACGTTGGGATCGGCCAGTTCCTCGAACCAGCCCTTATAGCGCGGGTCGGCATACATGGGGTCCTTGGCCGCGGCGGTATAGATCGGCAGCGCGCCGATGCGCCGATTCCAGGCGAGACTTCCGGCCGGACTGTCGAGCGTGGCGATCAGTTTCCACGCCAGATCCTTGCGCTTGCTGTTGGCGAACATCGCCCAGCCGCCATAGCCGATGGTCGGAAAGCTCTTGCCGCCGGCACCCTTCATCCACGGTGCGACACCGTACTCATCCGGCTTCATGCGCGAGGCGATAGCAATCAGCGCATCCGGGTCATTGTCGATCATCGAGCAGACGCCGGAATAGAAACCCGAGACCACATCGTTATAGCCCCAGTTGATGCTGTCCTTGGGCGCCAGCCCCGCCTTGTAGAGATCGGCGAGCACATTGAAGCCGCGGATCCAACCGGGATCGGTGAACGTGGAGGTACCATCAGGCCTGAAGAACACATCATCGCCGGTACTCAACGCGCCGAACATCAGCCAGCCGTTGACGCCGCCGGCTCCGCCGCGCAGGCAGTAGCCGTACTTCCCCGGCAGTGCGGACACCTTCTTCGATACCGCCAGGAATTCATCCAGTGTCCGGGGCGGCGCGGTCACGCCGGCTTCGGCGAACATTTTGCGATTGTAGTAGAGCGCGCGCAGATAGAAGCCGTACGGCAGCATGTAGGCGGTGTTGTGGATTACGCGGCCGAGTTGCAGGGTGCGTTGATTGAGCTCGCCGGTGTGCTCCCAGCTCTTCAGATACGGCTCGAGGTTCTCGAGCGCGTTGTTGTTGGCGTACAGCGCCAGCCAGGTGTCGGGCATCTCGACTACATCGGGGGTATCGCCCGCCGCCACCATGGTGGCGAATTTCTCGAACGACTGACCCCACGGCAGTGAAACGATCTCCACGGTGGTGTCGGGATTGGCATCTTCGAAGGTCTTGACGATGGCCTTGAGCGTTTCGGTACGCTCGGGACTCGTAATGACTTCAACCAGCTTGAGGGTCGTGGCCGCTTGCGCGGCCGACCCCAGGCAGGCGCTTAAGGCCGCGATAGCGAGCCAGGCTGGCGCTCTCATTGTTTGACGATACCATATCGCTATGGAGCGAGCGGTTCCCGTGGCGACGTCCGACATCGAGGCCTTCGAGCGCGACGGTGCGGTGTGCCTGCGCGGACGCCTCAACGCTGCGCAGATCGAGCTGCTGCGTGCAGGAATCGATGAGAATCTCGCCCGTTTGAGTCCCCGCGCCAAGGTCGCCAGTGCGCCCGATGACCCGGGCTACTTCGTCGAGGACTTCTGCACCTGGCAGGAGAATGACTCCTATCGCCGCTTCATCTTCGAATCCCAACTGGCAGGCACGGCGGCCCAGCTCATGCGCAGCCGCACGGTGCGGCTCTATCACGACCATATGCTGACCAAGGAGCCGGGCACGCGCCAGCGCACGCCCTGGCACCAGGACCAGCCCTACTACAACATCGAGGGACGCCAGAACGTCAGCATGTGGATCCCGGTCGATCCGGTCAGCCGCGAATCCACGCTGGAACTGCTGGCCGGCTCGCACCGGGGCCCCTGGCTGATGCCGCGCACCTTTCTCGACAGCCAGGCGCGCTGGTTTCCGGAAGGCAGCCTGGCGGACCTGCCGAACATCGAGGCCGATCGCTCGGCGCATCGCATTCTCGGCTGGGCACTGGAGCCCGGCGACATCGTCTGCTTCCAGATGCTGACGCTGCATGCCAGCGCGGGCGTCGGTGCTACCAGCCGACGGCGGGTATTTTCGGTGCGCTTTATGGGCGATGACATCCGGCACGCGCCGCGCGCCTGGCGCACTTCGCCCGAGTTCCCAGGACTCATCGATGAATTGCCCGCGGGCGCTCCGATGGAGCACCCGCTGTTTCCGCTGCTCTGGCCGCCGGCGCCGTAGCGCTCGGCGTCAATGCGCCGACTGTTGCGCGTTGAAGGCCGCCCAGCTCTGATCGATCAGGTAGGCATGGATGTTATCGGCGTCCTGATCGCTGATCAGATCATCGAATCGCTCCATGCCGGCCGGTCCCAGTACCCCGTGCAGCACGATGTCCTTGAACATGTCGTGCAGCGCGGGACTCAGGCGACGCAGATCCGGTGTCGAGCTGGGGCCCAGCACATGGCAGCGCGAGCACTCCTCGACGAATTTGATTTCGCCGGCCTTGATACTGGCGGCGCTGGCCGTCTGCTTCGGCGGTTGCGGGAACGGTCCCTCAACGCGCGCCGGCGGCGTCGGCACCGCGCCGCCGCCGAGCTTGAAGACGATCAGGCGATTGGTGTTCTGATACTTGAGCGCGGCGCTGCTGGGCGGGATGGGGCCCACCGTGATGGCAGCTCCGCCGTAGCCGGCCTGTACCGCGACGTATTGTTCGCCATTGACAACGTAGGTCATGGGCGCCGCGAGGATGTGGCTGCCGGTCTGGATGACCTTGAGCACCTTGCCGGTATCGGCCGCATACACCCACAGCTCGCCGCTGCCGCGGCCCTGGAATACCAGGTTCGAGGCCGTGGACATGATGCCGCCGTCGTAGCCTCGAATCCCTGAGGAGGTTTCCACTTCCCAGGCGGTCTTGCCGGTTTCCGGATCGAAGGCACGCAGAATTTCGCGCGTCGGCTTCTGTGGCCGCGCCGCCTTGATACTGGCCATGTCCGGCAGCGGCCCATACAACGACTTCAGATCCTCGGCCGAATAGGTGTCATCGACGATGACGCCGTTGACCGTGAAGAAGCCGTCGATGTACTTCACCGAGCCGCCGTTGCTGAGCAGATCGACCCAGACCGCGGGCACATCAATCACCGGGATATAGACCAGGTGCGTGCGCGGGCTGTAAGACATCGGGTTCCAGGTGTGCGCGCCGGCCCAGGACGGATAGACGGTCTTCGGACTGGCGTACCAGTCCGCCTGCGCCGTCACGACCGGACGGCCGCTTTTCATGTCGATGCGCGAGGCCCAGTTGACATAGCTGAACGGGTTGGCCGACAACAGCCTGCCGGTCTTGCGATCGAGCACATAGAAGAAGCCGTTCTTGTTGGCCTGCATGATCACCGCGTGCGCCTTGCCGCCGATCTTCAGGTCCGCCAGCACGAACTTCTGCACGGCGTCGTAATCCCAGCTGTCGCGCGGGGTGGTCTGGTAGTACCACGCCATGCGGCCGGTGTCGGCATGAATCGCCAGGATCGAGGCGGTGTAGAGCGAATCGAGCCGCTGCTTGCCGAGCTGCCGCAAATCATAGGGCGCGGCGTTGGCCGTTCCCACGTAGAGCAGCTTGAGTTTCGGGTCGTAGGCGAGACCGTCCCAGGCGGTTCCACCGCCATTGAACTGCGGCGGCCGGTGCGGATCCCAGGTCTTATCGGCGGCTGCGAGTTCGGGGTTCTCATACGGTTGCCCCACCGGCGGCGGCACGGTCCAGAAACGCCACTTGAAGGCGCCGGTTTCCAGATCGTACGCGGCCACATAGCCGCGCACGGCCACATGTCCCATGTCCGCGCCACCGTTGCCGATGACGATCACATCGCCGGCAATCTGCGGGGCACCGGTACTCGAGTAGGGCAGCTTGTGATCGACCAGTGTGTCGGCTTCCCAGACCTGCTTGCCGGTGGCCGCATCGAGCGCGTGCAGGTGGCCATCAACCGAGGCGACGTAGACCTTGCCCTTGAAAACCGCGACGCCGCGATTGACCAGGTCGCAACAGGGATTGCGTCCGTAGATGAGATCCATCTGCGGCACGTATCGCCACAGTTCCTGTCCCGTGGCGGCATTGATCGCATACACCCAGCCCCAGGTACTGGAGGTGTACATGACGCCATCCACGACCACCGGCGTTGCTTCCTGCCCGCGATCGGTGCCCAGATCGTAGTCCCAGGCGAATCCCAGCTTGTCGATGTTGCCGGCGTCGATGCCGCTCAGCGGCGAGAAATAGGACCCCTCGACATCGCGCCCCCCGGTGAACCAGTTCTGGGGTTCACTCGCTGCCTGTTCCAGCCGCCCGGCATCGACGTCACCGGGGCTGCGCGCACTGCATAACTGCGCCACGCCGATCAGCAGCGCTGTCAGTACCGGCAACACGGCGCGGCCGCGCGGCGCACGCGAGTACGTCGTCTCGGGGATCAAGGCTGTTCTCCTGCAAGCGGGGCAGCGGAATCATATCACTGCCGCACGCGCACGCTTTTCGGATCGTAGAGCGGCGCGAGCGAGGCGCGCGCGGGAATGCGCCGCCGGTCGACCTGGATCTCATAGCGTCCGGAGCGCACGTAATCATCGCTTACGCCCTCGGGTGACTCGAGATAGCCAAGCGCGACGGCCGCCCCGAGGGTGTGGCCGTACATCGCCGATGTCGTGTGGCCATTGATGCTGCCATCGCGATAGATCGGTTCGTTGTGATAAAGCAGCGGCTGCGCATCCTCGAGCATGAACTGCACCAGGCGTCGTTTCGGGGCGCCGGCGGCACGCGCGCGCAGCAGCGACTCGCGGCCGATGAAGCCGCCGGGTTTATCCCAGGCGCAGGTAAAGGCGAGACCTGCCTGCAACGGATCGTCGTCCGGCCCTATGTCGTGCGACCAGTCCCGATAGGCCTTTTCAATGCGCAGCGAATTGAGCGTGTGGTAGCCGCAGTGGCGCAGCCCGTGCGCTTTGCCCGCGGCAGTCAGCGCGTCATAGACGGGCAGCGCGAAGCAGGTCGGAATGTACAACTCCCAACCCAGTTCGCCCATATAGGTGAGCCGCACAGCCAGTGCGCTCTGATAGCCGATCTGGATTTCGCGGCAGCTGCCGAAAGGGAAGGCGGCGTTGGAAAAGTCCTGGGTCGAGAGGCTCTGCAGCAGTGCGCGCGAGGAGGGTCCCTGGACGTTGAGCATGGCATAGGCGCCGGACATGTCGGTCAGTACGCAGTGGGCCTCGGGCGGGGTGTGATTGCGGATCCAGGCCTCGACATGGGTCTGCGTAAAGGCGGCGGTGACGACCATGAAGCGATCGGCAGCCAGTCGCGCGATCGTCAGATCCGCTTCGATGCCGCCGCGGTCGTTCAGAAACTGCGTGTAGACGACTCGCCCCGGCGGCACCCTGACCGAGGCGGTGGCGATGCGATTGAGAACGCTCTCCGCATCACGCCCCTGCACGATGAGCTTCGCAAAGGAGCTCTGCTCGAACAGGCCCACGCGCTCGCGCACGGCACGGTGCTCCTCGGCGTTGTTGTCGAACCAGTTCTGGCGGCCCCAGCTGTACTCGTAGCGCGCCGCCTGTCCCGGGACCGCGTACCAGTTGGGTCGTTCCCAGCCGGCCGATTCGCCGAAGCAGGCGCCGGCCGCCTCGAGCCGATCATGCAGGATGCTCTTCTTGACGTTGCGGGCGCTCTGCCATTGGCGGTACGGCCAATGATCCTGGTAGCCGATACCCAAGGATTCGACCGTGCGATCGAGCAGATAACGGGAGTTGTTCTGCCAGGCATGCAGCCGGCGGATATCGACCGACCAGACGTCCATGGGCGCGTGTCCATCGACGATCCACTGTGACATCACGTGACCGACACCGCCGCCCGAGAGTATGCCGAGCGAGTTGAAACCCGCGGCGACGAAGAAATTCCTGAGGTTCGGCGCCTCACCCATGATGTAGTTGTGGTCGGGTGTGAAGGACTCCGGCCCGCAGAACAGCAGTTTGATGCCGGTGTTGGCCAGGATCGGTACGCGGCGCATCGCCTGTTCGATGTACGGATACATGCGATCCCAGTCCGGCGGGATATCACCGAAGCAGAAATCCTCGGGGATGCCCCCGGCGCCCCAGGGCTTCGCGATCGGCTCGAACAGCCCGACCATGATCTTGCCGGCTTCCTCGCGGATGTAGGCGCCATTGCACGGATCGCGCAGGATGGGCAGCAGCGGATGCATGCCCTCGACCGGCTCGGAGATCAGGTAGTAGTGTTCGGCGGCCTGCAGCGGCACATCGACGCCCGCCAGGCGTCCCACCTCGCGAGCCCACATGCCGGCGCAATTGACCACGAATTCCGCGCCGACCGGGCCGCGGTCGGTAACCACACCGGTGACGCGGCCGCTGGCACTGGTGATGGCGGTCACGCAGGTGTGTTCGATGAGCCGCGCGCCTCCCGCGCGCGCGCCTTTGGCAAGCGCCTGGGTTACATCGGCCGGATTGGCGCGGGCATCGCCCGGAAAATGGAAGGCCGCCGTCAGATCCGAGACATCGGCCAGGGGCCACATCGATTGCACGCTCTGCGGATCGATTTCATAGGCTTCGACGCCGAAGGAGCGCGCGATATTGAAGCCGCGGCGCATCTCCTGCGCCTTGGCCGGTGTGGCGGCCAGCTGGATCGAGCCGCAGGAAATCACGCCCGTGGCCTGGCCGGTTTCCGCTTCCAGCCGCCGATAGAGATCCTGCGTGTACTTGGCCAGGCGCGTCTGCGTGATGGTGTCGCGCAGGGTGGTCAGCAGGCCCGCGGCGTGCCAGGTGGTGCCGCAGGTGAGCTGCTTGCGCTCCAGCAGCAGCACATCGCGCCAGCCGAGTTTGGTCAGGTGATAGGCAATCGAGCAGCCGATGACCCCGCCGCCAATGATGACGACGCGGGCCTGGCTGGGCAGGGCCTGGCCGGGCAGGGATTGAGGCGTGAGTTGATCGGTCATGTCCGAAGGCTAGAGACAGTGACCGCAATGCGCCAGAACCGCGTGATCCGCCGGCGATGGGGGCCGTCTAAATGAGCAAGATCACGACAGCGGCGGCAGGAACTCGAAAGACGGGGCCGTATCGCCGCCGACAGACTGATCCGATCGCATGCGCGTGCTGCGCGTTGGAGTATGTATGGGCGTCGATTCACTGTTGGGCCAGCTCAGCGGCCATCACTACATCGGGGGCGAACTGCGCGCCGCGCGCGGGGATCACAGCGCCGAGATCATCGATCCGGCCACCGAGCAGGTCATCGGTCGCTACACCGACGCGACCGTCGCGGAAGTCGATGAAGCCGTGCGGATCGCCAATGCGGCGCAGAAGCGCTGGCACAAGGTCAACTACCACCGGCGCGCCGAGATGCTGCACGAGGTGGCGCAGGCGATGCGACACGACCGGCCGGTGGTCGCCGAGATGCTGACGCGCGAAATGGGCAAGACATATAAAGAGTCGGCGGATGAGGTGAGCTGGTCGGTGACGGCCGTCGACTACTACGCCGAGATCGCGCGCCATGAGCTCGGCAAGGTTCTCGGGCCCACCGTCGATGCGCAGTTTCACTTCACGATCAAGGAGCCGCTCGGCGTCGTCGTCATCATCCTGCCGTTCAACTATCCGCTCTGCCTGCTGTGCTGGCAGGCAGCCGCGGCGATCGGCTGCGGCAACGCCGTCATCATCAAGCCCTCGGATCTGACCACGCTCACGACGTTGCGATTCGTCAAGGCCTTCGAGTCGTTGCCCCCAGGACTGGTGCAGGTTCTCGCCGGCGGCGGCAAGGTCGGATCGCAGCTGGTCGGGCACGCGGACACGCACATGGTGGCCTTCACGGGCGGGATCGAGACCGGGCGTGCGGTGGCGGAGGCCTGCGCGCGTCAGTACAAGCGCGCGCTGATCGAGACCTCGGGCAACGATCCCTTCATCGTCATGCCTTCGGCGCCGATCGACACGGCGGCCCGTGCCGCCGCCTTCGGCGCCTATCTGAATTGCGGCCAGGTATGTGCTGCCGCCGAGCGTTTCTACGTGCACGAGAGCGTCTACGATGAGTTCGTCGAGCGCCTGATCGCATACACCGCAGCGGTGCGCGTGGGCAATGGGCTTGACCGGGTGGACATGGGACCGCTGGCCTCCGCGCGCGAACTCGCGCGCTTCCAGCGCATCCTCGGCACCGCCAAAGCACAGGGCATCCGCACGGCGATCGGCGGTGGCCGACCGCGCGGCCTCGACAAGGGCTTTTTCGCCGAGGCCACGGTGCTGGTGGATGTGCCGCCGGAGGCGGCCATCATGCAGGAGGAATCCTTCGGACCGGTCGCGCCGGTGACTCGCGTCGCGAGCTTCGATGAGGCCGTCACGCTCGCGAATCGGTCGCGCTACGGGTTGGGCGCGAGCATCTATACGCTGGATCTGAACGAGGCGATGCGCGCCGTCAATGAAATCGAGGCGGGGATGGTGTGGGTCAATGCGCCGCTGCTCGACAACGATGCCGGTCCGTTCGGCGGGCGAAAATATTCAGGCATGGGACGGCAACTCGGCTCGGAGGGGCTCGACAGTTTCCGCCATACGAAATTGGCTATGATCGACCCGGCTGCAAATCCGCATGATTTCTGGTGGTTCCCCTACGCCGATGCCGAAGCCCATCCCGATGCCCGAGCCGCCGCTGCCACCGGAACTGGCGCGAAGGATCGACATTCTCGAACGTGACATCGACCACAGCGGCGACTTCAATCTTGCGAGCTGGTTCTGGCTGCTGCTGTTCGGAGTCGCGCTGCCGGCCGCGCTGCTGCTGTGGGGATGGTGGACTTGAGCGAGGATGCCGATAAGAGCGCCTGGCCGCTGCTGCCATCCGAGCGTGACTGGGGTCCCTGGCGTCTCGGCATTGCGCTGGCCACGGCGGGCGCCGCCACCTGGTGCTACATCATCGGCGAGTACACCGGCTATTACCTGAACTTCAGGCAGGGCGCCGCGGCGCTGACCGCCGGCTGCATGATCGGCATGCTGTTGGCATTCCTGGCCGCAGGGCCGGTGAGCGCGCGCTTCGGCATCGATTCGATTGCCTCGACCCGGCCGCAATTCGGCGGCCGCGGCTGGATCATCCCCTCGGCGATGCAATTGATCTCGATCGTCGGCTGGAATTCGCTGCTGCTGATATTCGGCTCCAAATCCGCCGCGCAATTGCTGCTTGCGCTCGGCGCGATGCCGCGCGGCTACAGTGCGCGGGAATTGGTACCCGCCGCCACGCTGCTGGCCTGCGCTGTGATTTACCTGACGCTGCTGCGCGGGGCTACCGGTGTTACCAAGGTATCCAATATCCTGGCCGCGCATGTCCCCATCGGCTTCTGGATGCTCTGGCTGCTGGTCTCGCACCGCTGGCCCGAACTGCGGCGGGCCGAACCGGCAATGGCGAGCCCTGACCGGCTCTGGAACTACACCACGGGTGTGGAGATCGGCATCACCTCGACAATGTCCTGGTGGCCCTACATCGGGGCGATGATTCGCATGGCCCCAAACGCGCGCACCGCCGTCGTTCCCGTCATGCTGGGCATGGGCGCCTCGATTCCGCTGCTGAGCCTGATCGGGCTGGCCGGCATCCTGGTGCTGAAATCCTCGGACCCGTCCGAATGGCTGCGCTCGGTGGGTGGGCCGACCTACGCCATCATTTCGCTGATCTTCGTGTCGCTGGCCAATTTCGGTACCGCGATAACCGGGATCTATTCATCGGCGATTGGACTGCGCCACTTCGCTGCCCTCGAGCGCGTCTCCTGGTCGACCTTGCTGCTGATCACGATCGCGCCGGTGGCATTGGTGGGCGCATTGATCCCGGAGCTGTTCTTCGCGCGATTTGGCGCCTTCCTGGCGTTTCTGGGTGTGGCATTCGCGCCCTTGTGCGGGATCCAGATTGCCGACTACTTCGTGCTGCGCCGGGGCCGTATCGGAATTCGCGCGATCTACAGCAGTGACCCTTCAGCCCCTTACCGCAGCATCGCCGGCTTCAACCCGGCGGCGCTGCTGGCGATGGCGCTGGGGTGTGGCGTGTACCTCTGGCTGCTCAACCCGCTCACCTATGCATCGAGCGGACCCTACCGGATGCTGACGGCATCGCTGCCTTCCGCGCTGGCGGCGGCGCTGTGCTTCATCGTCCTGACGCGGATGCTCTTGCTTCCGCGGCGAGCGCCAGAGTAGGCTGATTGCATGCTAGGGCCGCGGGAGTGGATGAGACTGATGCCGCGCGCGCCAAAGCTCTCGAGCGAAGCGCTGGGCTGGCAGCACCTGCAGGCTTACCGACTGGACAATCCCGCGAGCTGGCAGCTCGACCTGCCGCCGATCAATCGTCATTTCATCGTCGCGCACCTCTCGAACCCGTGCCAGCTTTCCTCGCGCTGGAACGGTCTTGAACGGCGCAGTCGCTCCGTCCCCGGCAACATCATGATCATGTCGGCGCACCAGGGTAGCCACTGGGAATGGAAGGGAGAGATCGAGGAGCTGCATATTTTCCTGGACCCGGACGTTATGAGCGCCGCGGTGCAGGAACTGGGCGACCGCTCCGTGCAGCTGCTCGACGGCATCGGGCTCACCGACATGGCGATCATGGACATCGCGCTGAAGATCAACACCGAGCTCTCGCAGCCCGGTCTGTGCGGCTCACTGTTCGCGCAGTCGGCATCCCATACGCTGACGCTGCAGCTGCTGCGCCGGCACTCGACTCTCAGTGCCAGTGAGCGGCTCGACCGGCTGGATCTGCCCGCGCACCGCCTGCGTGCCGCGCTTGAATACATCGAAGCCCACCTGTGCGAAGACGTCTCATTGGATGCAATCGCGGCCGCCGCCAACCTCAGCACCTTCCGGTTTGCGCGGGGCTTTCGCAAGGCCACCGGCCAGCCGCCGCATCAGTACGTGATCGGCCGCCGCCTGGAACGCGCCAAGGAGCTGCTGCGCACCACCGAGGAGGAAATCGGCGAGGTGGCACGACGCGTGGGCTTCGCCTCGCAGAGTCACTTCACCGCGGTGTTCAGCCGGCGATGCGGCCTGCCGCCCCGACGCTATCGTCAAACCTGCCGTCGATGACCGGAAGCTGGCTGCGCCGCTGCGCGCTGCTGGCGGCCATGGCGATCGCATTGCCGTTGTGGCTCGGCGGCTGCGATACCCACGGGGCACTGCTTGCCCCCGCGGTTGGGCGCACCGTCACGATGTATGTGGTGCGACGCGGCTGGCACATCGATGTGGGCTTCGCCGCGAACGATCTGACGGGTCCGCTCAGGACAGTGAGCGGCCAGTTTCCGGATGCGCGCTTTGTTACGTTTGGGTTTGGCGATCGCCGCTACCTGCATGCCCGCGATCCGGCGTTTCCCAACATGCTCGCCGCACTCTGGCCCGGCGATGGGCTGATGCTGGTTACCGCATTGCGCGGCACCCCGCAGCAGGCTTTTGGGGAGTCGCAGGTCATCGAGCTGCAGGTGAGCGCCAGCCAGGCAACGGCCGCACAAAGCAGCATGGCAGCGTCGCTGGCGCTGCAGGATGGACAGCCGCAATCCGACGGGCCTGGGCCATACCAGGGCAGCGCGTATTGGCGCTCATCGCTGCGCTATTCCGCCGCCTACACCTGCAACACCTGGGCCGCGCAGATGCTCGCATCCGCGGGCTTACCGCTGCCGGTCCACGGCGTGGTGTTCGCAGGGCAGGTGTGGCGGGCCGTCCGGCGTCTCGCGCCTCAGTGGCAGGGCGGCTGAGTACCGTCGGCGCAGACGACCGTCGTGGTGTTGTTCGAGGGCACCACGACAGTAGTCTTGGCCGGCGGCGGCGGACTGCTGCTGCTGATGCAACCCGACAGGAACGGAGCCAACACAACCAGGCTCGCTAATAGTTTCATCGCCTTCTCCTCCAGAGTGCTTTTTAGAATGAGGAGAATCTTGATTCGGTCGATTCGACCGCCACAGCGGCGCTACCCACGTGTTGGCGTCGGTCGGCGCCTACGCAAGCGCCGAAGCATTACGGCAACGCCTCAGGGAAGCGTGTCGTCATAGGAGTGGCGCGCCCAGCCGAGGTAGCGTGATCTAGCGTACGCTGGTCGCTCCCAGAATCTCGGCGCGAATGTCGGTGATCTCGCGCGCGCGCGAGGGCACGGCACCCTCGCAGCGGTCCGGCCTCGGACAGTTCGCGCTGCGCGGACAGATGATGCGAGCCGGATGTTCCAGCGCCTCTTCGACCCAGGCGATGTTGAGCACGCCGGCTGCGGCGCGCAGTGCGGTGGCTGCCACCTGTGGGATCGGTGCATCGGCGCGCCGGCGCATGCAATCGGCGGCGATGCTGGCGACGATCTGTGCGGAGTCAGTGCCGTTGGCATCGAGCACCGGCGCCAGATCGATTCCGACCGACAGCACGTGCGGGTTGCCCGCCATGTCGCGGGTGCGCATCGAGTAGCAGCAATACAGCAGCGATCTATCCTGGTCGCGCAGCACCGAGATCTGCGATCCGGAATCCTTCTGATGCCCGCCGATCATGCGAAACACCGCCCACTGCGGACAGGGATCGGATGCTCGCGCCATGTTGCCCCAGGGCAGCGGGATGCCATTGCCCCGATAGACCGCGCGCAGGTAGCCCGGAGGGTAGGCATCAAAGAAGTGCCAGTAGGGGTAGGGTGACACCTTGGTCATGCGACGCATGACCACCGCAGGAGTCAGGTCGAGCTTGGCCGCCGCTTCGACTCGATAGCGCTCGCGCGCCAGGAAGCGGCGGAACGGAATCTTGGGGCACAGCAGCGCGCCGGCAAAGAAGCTGCACTCGAAATCCCGCCAGGCATGCAGCACATCCTGCGCTCTCAGTCCTGCCGGGTCCGCGCCGCCTTCTGGACTGCCGCCCATCTCGCCGCCCGTGGCATGCGCCGACTTCATGCCATCGCCACCGTGCAGCACCTTGTGACCGATGTGCGTCGCCAGATCGAATTTCAATCGCGCCGGATCGGCGCGCAGCGCGCGGTTGAGATAGACGGTGCCCGGTGGTTCGAAGAAGGACCGCACGATGCTGCGCACCTGCTGATCCTTGTCGCGCAGAAACGCCGGCCGGCGATCGAACCAGCGCAGCTGCAAGTCGTGCCGCGTGGCCAGTCCGGTCAGGTCTTCGACCGACAGCGGGAAGCGGCGCTCGCCCACTCGCTCGGCGCTGCGCTCGAGATCCGGAAAATCGTTGCGCGACATTTCCTGGTGCGAACGGATCAGCAGGTGCGCGAACTGCCGTCCACTGGTGCCGGTCTGGGTCAGCAGCTCCGGAATGGCCGATTGCAGCAGTTCCTTCGAAAACAGAAATCCCGGCTCCAGCGGAATGCGCGCGGCACCCCCGCTGCGCGCTGAGCCAACGCTCGGCAGGGCCTCGGTACCATCGGCGCTCTCATCCAGGAACCACGCCACCTCGCGCTGGAATACCCGCGCCAGCAGCGCCAGCAGGTCGGCCGAGGGCGTGCGCTTGCCGCTCTCGATCATGCTCAGGTAGGACATCGAGGGGCCGTTCTCGGCATCCATCTGGACGCAGCGGATCGACAGCTCCTCCAGCGTCAGGCCGTTGCGCTTGCGGATATTGCGCAATTTGGCACCCAGGAAGTGCCCCTTTCGCATCAGGTTAGGCATGCTATTGTGAAATTAACACTGTGAAGTTTTTAAAGTCAAATATTCCCAAATCGGTGGCTATGCTGGTCTCATGAACAGCGTCCTGACAGCGCGGGGCGGTCATTATGTGCCGCCATCGGAACCCATCGTCACGGTGGCGCCCAGCCGGCTTGAGCGCGCAGCCGAGGCGCTGACGCCCAATGCGCTCGGGCTGCTGACGAAACTGCATAGTCGGTTCGAACCGCGCCGCCAGGCACTGCTGGCGGAGCGCCAGACGCGGCAGCGCGCCTTCGATGCCGGTGAGCTACCCGATTTCCTGCCCGCCACGGCCGAGGTGCGCCGGGGCGACTGGCGCATCGCGCCGGTGCCGCGTGACCTCGTGGACCGGCGCGTCGAGATCACCGGGCCGACCGACCGGAAGCTGATCATCAATGCACTCAATTCGGCCGCCAACACCTTCATGGCGGACTTCGAGGATTCCTGTTCGCCCACCTGGGACAATCTGCTGCGCGGCCAGGTGAATCTCGCCGATGCGGTGCGGCGGCGCATCGAATTCACCGACGCACGGGGGCGCGACTACCGCCTCAACGAGCGCACCGCGACGCTGATCGTCCGTCCCCGCGGCTGGCACCTGCCGGAGAAGCATGTTCGCGTCGATGGCCAGCCGGTGTCGGGGGCGCTGTTCGACTTCGCGCTCTATCTGGCCAACAACTCCGAGGCGCTGGCGCGCGCCGGCACCGCGCCGTACTTCTATCTGCCCAAGCTCGAAAGCCATCTCGAAGCGCGGTTGTGGAACGATGTGTTCCTGGCAGCGCAGGAGTACCTGGGAATTCAGCGCGGCACCATCCGGGCAACGGTGCTGATCGAGACGCTTCTTGCCGCCTTCGAGATGGATGAGATTCTGTTCGAACTGCGCGAGCACTCGGCCGGCCTGAATTGCGGCCGCTGGGACTACATATTCAGTTACATCAAGACGCTGCGGAATCGCCCCGACAGCGTGCTGCCGGACCGCGACTCGATCACGATGGATCGGCCGCCGATGAGCCCGTATGTGGATCTGTTGATTCACACCTGTCATCGCCGCGGCGCCCACGCCATCGGCGGCATGGCCGCACAGATTCCCATCGGCGGTGATCCGACCGCGAATGCCGCGGCCATGGAGCGCGTGCGTGCCGATAAGCTGCGCGAAGCCCGCGCCGGTCACGACGGCACCTGGATTGCGCATCCGGCGCTTGCCGCCATCGCCCGGGAGTCATTTGATGCCGTCATGCATGGCGCCAACCAGCTCGATGTGGCGCGCAATGACGTCCACGTCGGCCCCGCGGACCTGCTGCGCGCGCCGCGGGGCGCCGTCACGCGGGCCGGCATTCGCCATAATATCCGGGTCGGCGTGCAGTACCTCGAGTCCTGGCTCGGCGGCAACGGCTGCGTGCCGCTCTATCACCTGATGGAGGATGCGGCCACCGCCGAGATCTGCCGCGCGCAGCTGTGGCAATGGCTGCGCCACGGCACGCGCACCGCCGAAGGCCGCACCTTCACGCCGGAATATTTCCACGAACTTCTTGGCGAAGAACTCGACCACATCCACCGCGAGATTGGCGCGGCGCGTACCTTGTCAGGAGTGTTCCCGACGGCCACGCGACTGTTCGCCGGCCTGGTCACGGACGAGACCTTCGATGACTTCATGACCCTGCCCGCGTACGAACTGCTGTCCTGAACCTTATGGAGAGACGATGATGAATCCCATCCGAGCCCTGCCCACCGCCGACGAACTGCGCAGTTACTGGCGCGAGAGCCCGCGCTGGCGCGGCGTGACGCGCGACTACAAGGCCGAGGATGTCGTGCGACTGCGCGGTACCGTGCCGGTGGAGCATTCGATCGCGCGCATCACCTCAGAGAAGCTGTGGCGCTACATCAACGAAAAACCGTTCGTCAACTCGCTGGGAGCGCTCACTGGCAACCAGGCGCTGCAGCAGGTCAAGGCTGGTCTCGACGCTATTTACCTCTCCGGCTGGCAGGTGGCGGGCGATGCGAATCTTGCCGGACAGATGTATCCGGACCAGTCGCTCTATCCGGCCGACTCGGTGCCGGCGGTGGTGCGCTCCATCAACAACGCGTTGCTGCGTGCCGACCAGATTCATCACGCCGAGGGCGATGACTCGATCGATTGGATGAAGCCGATCGTCGCCGACGCGGAGGCCGGCTTCGGCGGTGTGCTCAATGCTTTCGAACTCATGAAGGGCATGATCGCCGCAGGCGCGGCGGGCGTGCATTTCGAGGATCAATTGTCCTCGGCGAAGAAGTGCGGCCACATGGGCGGCAAGGTGCTGGTCCCGACGCAGGAAGGCATCCAGAAGCTGCAGGCCGCGCGCCTGGCAGCCGATGTCTGCAATGTGCCGACCGTGCTGCTGGCGCGCACCGATGCCGAGTCGGCCACGCTGATCACTTCCGATGTCGATGAGCGCGATCGCGCTTTCATCGATACCAGCAAGGGACGCACGGCGGAAGGCTTCTACTACGTCAAGGCGGGGCTTGACCAGGCGATCTCCCGGGGCCTGTCCTATGCACCCTATTCGGACCTGCTCTGGTGCGAAACCGGCAAGCCCGACCTGGAGGAGGCGAAACAGTTCGCGGAAGCCATCCATCGCAAGTTCCCGGACAAGCGCCTGGCCTACAACTGTTCCCCCTCGTTCAACTGGAAGCGCAAGCTCGATGACGCCACGATCGCCAAATTCCAGCGCGAGCTGGGGGCCATGGGCTACAAGTTTCAGTTCATCACGCTGGCCGGTTTCCATGCACTCAACTATGCGATGTTCGACTTGGCGCGCGGCTACAAGGCCACCCAGATGACGGCCTACGTGGCCCTGCAGCAGGCCGAATTTGCGGCCGAGAAAGTCGGCTACACCGCCACGCGCCACCAGCGCGAAGTAGGTGCGGGTTACTTCGACTCGGTGACGCAGGCGATCACCAGCGGCAGCTCCTCGCTGGCCGCCCTGAGCGGCAGCACCGAGGAACAGCAGTTCCACACCGCCTGAGAGCATGCGTGTGGAGGAGTCTCAACCCCTGGCCACGGCCGCTGGCATCAGCGGCCTGACCCGCTCGCTCTCGCACGGTGAGATCCACACCGCGTTCGAGTCGGCGCTGTATGCAGTGCGATGCGCGCAGCAGGTCGTGGAGGCCTTCCTGCAGTACAACGCGCGCTTTCGGGCCATCACGCGCCGTGCGCCGCAACGGTTCATCGCGCGCGACTGGCACGCGGGCCAGACCGATGCGGTCGAGCGCATCGATCTGTACGAGCAGTGCGTCGCCGAGACCATCAAGGCGCTCGAGTTCGCACTGGGCGCCGATGTACGCCGCCGCGAGCTGTGGATCGAGGTCAAGCGCCACTTCTCCAATCTCATCGATGGATTGCCCGACAGCGAGTTCTGCAAGACCTTCTTCAGCTCGGTCACGCGCAAGCTCTTCGGCACTGTCGGGGCGGCCTCCGACATCGAGTTCATTGCCACCGACCTCGATCCGCTGGCCTCGGTTGAAGGACACACGGTGACCCGCATCTATCGCAGGGCAGGGGAGCTGCCGGCGCTGATCGGGCAGCTGCTCTCGGATCGCGCGCTCGGTATCCCCTGGGCCGATCTTGCCGCCAGCGCGCAAGCGGTGGCTGCCACCATGGAGCAGCGGCTGACTTCGCTGAAGGTGCCGGCGCAGGTCGATGGCATCGAGATTCTCGAAGCCGTGTTCTACCAGGGGACGCGTGCGTATCTGGTGGGGCGAGTGCTGGCTGGTGATCAGTCGGTACCGCTGGCGCTGGCCTTGCGCCACGGCGCGGCCGGGATCGAGGTGGATGCCACGATTCTCGATGAGGATGACCTGAGCATTCTGTTCGGTATCGCCCGCTCGTACTTTCATGTTGATCTCGAGCGCGTCGCTGAAACGGTGCTGTTCCTCAAGGAGATCCTGCCGCGAAAGCCGGTGGGGGAACTGTTCACAGTGCTCGGGCGCGCCAAGCAGGGCAAGACCGAACGTTATCGCACCCTGATGCGGCACCTGGCGCACAGCCGCGATGAATTCGTGCATGCGCCCGGCGAGCGCGGGCTGGTCATGGTCTGCTTTACCTTGCCCTCGCTCGACGTGGTGTTCAAGGTCATCCGCGAGCACATCCCGGCCGTCAAGGATGTGTGGAAGCAGGAGGTCATGGACAAATACGCCTTCGTATTCCGCCACGACCGCGCCGGCCGTCTGATCGATGCGCAGGAGTTCCGGCGGCTGCGCTTTCCGGTGACGCGGTTTGCGGCGCCGCTGCTGGAGGAGTTGCTGGCCGAGGCCGGCGACAGCGTGCACCTGGAGGGCGAGGACCTGATCTTCGATCATCTCTATATCGAACGCCGCCTGATGCCGCTGAACCTGTACCTGCGTTCGGCCGATGAAGCCGCCGCCACGCGCATTGCGCTCGACTACGGGCAGGCCATCCGCGATCTGGCTATGACCGATGTGTTTCCGGGCGATCTGCTGCTGAAGAATTTCGGCGTCACGCGCCACGGCCGCGTGATCTTCTACGACTACGACGAACTTTGCCGGGTCACCGACTGCAGTTTCCGTGACGTGCCCACTGCGAGTTGCGATGATGATGAGATGAACGCCGAGCCCTGGTACTTTGTCGGCGACAAGGATGTCTTTCCCGAAACGCTGACCAACTTCCTCGGCATGGCCGGCGCGCAGCGCGCGGCCTTCCTGCAGGCGCACCGGGATCTGTTCGAGCCCACGTTCTGGCGCCGCACGCAGCAGCGCCTCAATGCCGGGGAAATCCTGGAAGTGCTGCCGTACGCCGGGCTGCGCGCGGCGCAGGGCGGCTGAGTCGGAAATTAATCCCGGTCGGGCGCCCCCAGCGGGAACAGCGGTCGGAACTGCCGTGCTTCATCGACTGCCCGGGCAAAAGACGGCCGGGCGAGCAGCCGCGCCCGATAGGCGCGCAGCCGCGGAAACGCCTCGTTTATCGGGTGCGTCCAGTCCGCGTAGAACAGCGAGGGCGCGGCCGCGCAGTCGGCCAATGTGAAGTCCGCACCGGCCGCCCAGGTTCTGCCGGCAAGCTGCCCTTCGAGCCAGGCATAGGCCAGGTTCAGCTTATCCACGGCAAGCGCCAGCCCTTCCCGGCGTTTCACCGCATCACCCGTCAGCGCGCCAATCACCGCGTGCTCCATGGCGGTCATGACGTGCAGATCGAAGAAGCGGTCGAGGAAGCGCACGTCCAGCGCGGCCATCGGTTCCGCTGGCAGCAGTCGCACCGGCCCTGGATGCTTCAGCTGCAGGTACTCGATGATGATGCTGGTCTCGGCGATGTTGCGCTCGCCATCCACCAGCAGCGGGAATTTTCGCAGCGGCCAGCGCCGCAGCCACTCGGCTGCGTGCTGCGGCGTATCCGGCCCGATAGTGCGTGGTTCGAACGGCGTGCCGTTCTCGTACAGCGCGATCAGCACCTTCTGTGTATACGAGGAAAAGGGATGACCATAGAGCGCGAGTGACATGATCTGGCTCTCCTTGAGGGTGCAGGCGATCTGCGGACTCGGCTACAATTATCCCTCACTTTAAACACTCGACCGCAGGCGCGCTGAGCTCACGCTGAGACGGCGCGCGGGGAAACCAATTGCAATCGTTTCGCACACCGCTGCTGGCCATGCCGTTGTTGATCGGGCCGGCCTTGAGCTGCGGCGCCGCTGCGGCCGCCGCGGACACTGAACTCTCGACCATTGTAGTCACCGCCACCCGCATGCCGGCCTCCATCGATGAGCTGCCGGTGTCGATCAACCGCATCGATGAGCAGCAGATCTCGCAGGGGCAGATGCAGGTCAACCTGTCGGAGACGCTCGATTCGATTCCGGGCGTCTCGGCACAGATGCGGCAGAATTACGCCCAGGACCTGCAGCTCTCGATCCGCGGATTCGGAGCGCGCTCGCAGTTCGGCGTGCGCGGCGTGCGGCTGTATTCGGATGGCATCCCCGGCACGATGCCGGACGGGCAGGGGCAGTTCTCGCAGTTCGATCTCGGCTCGGCGCAGCACATCGAGGTGATGCGCGGGCCGTTCTCGGCGCTCTACGGAAACTCCTCGGGCGGTGTGGTTTCGGTGTTCACCGAGGATGGCCGGCCCGGAATCGGTGTCGAGGGTTCGCTCGAGGGCGGCAGCTTCTCGACCCAGCGCTACGGCCTCAAGGTTGATGGCGCCGATGGCGACGTGAACTATGTCATCGACGGCTCGCACTTCCAGACCGATGGCTATCGCGATCACTCGGCGGCCGAGCGCAATCTCTTCAACACCAAGGTGCACTTCGACCTGGACAGCGTCTCGCGCCTGACACTGGTGGCCAACGCGATCACGAGCCCCTCCTCGCAGGATCCGCTCGGCCTGACGCGCGCGCAGCTGGCGGCCGACCCGACCCAGGCGGGCACCAACGCGCTGGCCTACAACAGCCGCAAATCGCTCGACAACGAGCAGGTCGGCGCCATCTATGAGCGCGACCTGTCCGAGCACGACACGCTGCAGGCCACGGTCTATGGCGGTCATCGCTCGACCACGCAATACCAGGCGATTCCATTCACCACCGAAGGCTCGCCGGCCAATCCCGGCGGCGTCATCGCGCTGAATCGTTTCTTTGCCGGCACCGATCTGCATCTGACCGACCATCGCATGCTGCTGGATCGGCCGCTGCAATGGACCATCGGGTTGAGCTACGACAATCTGGAGGAACACCGCCAGGGTTTCACCAACTTCATCGGCCACGAGCTCGGGGTCGAGGGTGCGCTGCGCCGGCACGAGAACAATCGCGTCTACGACCTGGATGAGTACCTGCAGGCGCAGTGGGATCCATTCGATCGCTGGCGCGCGATCGCCGGCGTGCGCAATAGCGTGGTACAGGTGGAAGACCACAACCTGATGCCGGTCACGACCGGCAACATCGATACCGGCGTGCGCTACTCGGCCACCAACCCCGTCGCCGGCCTCGTGTTTCGCGCCGCCGATCAGCTGCATCTGTACGGCTCGTACGGCCGTGGGTTCGAGACCCCGACGCTGAACGATCTGGCCTACCGCTCCACCGACGGCAGCATTCCGGGATTGAACCTGGGACTCAAGCCCGCGCGCAGTGATAACTACGAGCTCGGACTCAAGGCGGGTAACAAGCTGCTGCACGCGGACCTTGCGGCTTTCTACGTGCAGACCCAGGACGAGCTGGCCGTGCAGGCCAATGCCGCCGGGCGCTCCGTGTACGAAAATATCGGCCAGACCGAGCGACGCGGCTTCGAGGCCGGACTGGACTCGACACTCGCGGGAGGCTTCAGCACGCGGCTGGCATATACCTACATCAACGCCGTGACCGCCCAGCCGTACACGACCTGCCTCGGCGCACCCTGCAAGGAATTCGAGATACACACCGGCAGTCATCTGCCAGCCGTGCCTGAGGACTCGATCTACGCAGCGCTGAACTGGGCTTACCTGCCCCAGGGGTTCACCGCCACGCTCGAGGCCATCAGCCGCGCGCAGATCTACGCCGATGACCGCAACAGCCAGGCCGCCTCGGGCTACACGGTGCTCAACCTTCGCTTTGGCCTCGAGCAGCAACTACCGCGCTGGCACGTGACCGAGTACGCACGCATCGATAATATCGGCAACCGCAGTTACGTGGGTTCGGTCATCGTCAATGAAACCAATATGCGCTTCTACGAGCCCGAGCCCGGGCGCAGTTTCGATCTGATGTTCACGCTCGCCTGGCGCGACCAGCCCTGAGAAAGCCATGCAGAACACGGCCAGTGCGCTGATCGATTTGTCGGCGCTGCGGCACAACCTCGAGGTTGTGCGTCGCCTCTGTCCCGGCAGCCGCGTCATGGCCATGGTCAAGGCCGACGCCTATGGCCACGGCGTGGTGCCGGCCGCACGTGCGCTCGCGGCGGCCGATGGCCTCGCCGTCGCCCGCCTCAAGGAGGCCCTGGAACTGCGCGAGACCGGCTGGTCCCAGCGTCTGCTGCTGCTCGGCACGCTGCTCGATGAAGCCGAGCTCGGCCTGTGCTCGGCGGCGCAGATCGATGTCACCGTGCACGATGCGGATTCTCTGGCCGCCATCGCGGCGATTGCCGCGAGGAATCCGCTGCGCGTCTGGCTCAAGCTCGATTGCGGCATGCACCGGCTGGGGCTCGATCCCGACAGCTTCAGCCGCGCGCGGCGGCAGCTCGCCGCGCTGCCGGGTGTCACCGAACTGGTGCTGATGACGCACTTCAGCACCACGCATGAGATGGAATCGCCCGTGATGGCGCGCCAGATCGCGCGTTTCGACGCCGCCGTCGAGGGGCACCCGGCCGCGCAGCTGAGCGCCGCGAACTCGGCGATGCTGATCTCCCACCCGGCTCTGCGCCTGGGCTGGGTGCGCCCCGGGATCACGCTCTATGGCGAGAATCCGCTGGCAATCCAGCATCCGCTGCCGCTGCGGCCTGCCATGAGTCTGCGTGCGGTGGTCATTGCCGTGCGCGATATCGGGCCCGGCGAGTCGGTCGGCTACGATGGAATCTGGACGGCTGCGCGCCCGAGCCGGATCGCCACGGTGGGCGTGGGCTATGGGGATGGCTACCCGCGTCACGCCGCCAATGGCACGCCGGTCTGGATCAGGGGTCAACGGGTGCCGCTGGTCGGTCGCGTCTCGATGGACTCGATTACGATCGATGTCACCGACTGCGCCGGGGTCGCGGTCGGCGAGCAGGCGACGCTCTGGGGACCCGAACTCCCCGCGGCCGTGATCGCCGAATGGGCCCGCACGGCCTCCTACGAGCTTTTCACCGGAGTCGGGCGGCGCGTGACTCGGGCGTATGCTGACTGAACCATCGGCTCCATGAGGGACAGCATGACAATCAAGACGGCCAGCGTCGAAGGTGTTGCGACCATCGAGATTGCACGACCGGAGAAGAAGAATGCGCTGACCCAGGCCATGTACGTGGCGATGGCCAGCGCTATCACCGCGGCGGTCGAGGATCGGAGCGTGCGCGCGCTGCTGATCACCGGGCAACCCGGTATCTTCACGGCCGGCAACGATCTGGAGGATTTCCGCTCGGCACCACCGCTGGCAGCAGGATCGCCCACGACCGTATTCATGCAGGCGCTGCTGAGCTGCGACAAACCCGTGGTGGCGGCGGTGACGGGCGCGGCCATCGGCATTGGCGCGACCATGCTGCTGCACTGTGACCTCGTGTACCTGAGCGACCAGTCGCGCCTGGTGTTTCCATTCGTCACCTTAGGCGTGGTGCCCGAGTTTGGCTCGAGCCTGCTGCTGCCGCGGCTGATGGGCCACGCGCGCGCGGCCGAAGCACTGCTGCTGGCGGAACCGATCGGCGCGGAAGAGGCCGTGAAGCTTGGCCTCGCCAACGCCGTGCTGCCCTCGGGCGATGTACTCTCCCATGCCACGCGTGTCGCCAGGCGCTTCAACGCGCTGCCGCCCGGAGCCGTGCGCGACACCAAGCGCCTGATGCGCGCGGGGGCCGCAGCCGGAATTTCTGGCGCGATGGCATCGGAAAGCGCACTGTTCATCGAGCGGCTGCGCGGTCCCGAGGCTCGCGAAGCGCTGCAGGCGTTCTTCGAAAAGCGCAAACCGGACTTCAGCAAAACCTGACAGCGAGCATGACCGAAACCGCCACACGATCACTGGCCGGCAAGACGCTGTTCATTACCGGCGCCTCGCGCGGCATCGGGCTTGCGATTGCCACGCGCGCAGCGCGCGATGGCGCACGCATCGTGCTGGTGGCGAAGACGGTGGAGCCTAACCCGCGATTGCCCGGCACGCTGGCGAGCGCCGCGGCGCAGATCGAAGCGGCCGGCGGCGAGGCACTGATCGCGCCCACGGACATTCGCGATGAAAATGCGATCGCTGCGGCCGTGCGGGATGCACTCGATCGCTTCGGCAGCATCGACATCCTGGTCAACAACGCCAGCGCCATCAGTCTCACTTCGACTCCAGAGACGCCGATGAAGCGTTTCGATCTGCTGTTCGATGTCGATGTTCGCGGTACTTTTGCCTGCACGCAGGCCTGCCTCGCCGCGCTGACCCGCAGCGCAGAGTCCGGCGGCAACCCGCATGTGCTGAATCTGTCCCCGCCGCTGTCACTCGATCCGCGCTGGTTCGCTCCGCACGTGGCCTACACCATGGCGAAATATGGCATGAGCATGTGCACGCTCGGGCACGCCCCGGAGTTCCGCGACCGCGGCATCGCGGTCAACAGCCTCTGGCCGCGCACGCTGATTGCCACGGCCGCGTTGCAGATGATCCCGGGCCTCGATCATCGCAAGGCGCGCACGCCGCAGATCGTGGCTGAAGCGGCCTGGTGGATCCTGACCAGCGAGGCGCGTGCGGTGACGGGAAATTTCTTCATCGACGAGGCGCTGCTCGCGCAGCACGGCGTCACCGATCTCGACCGCTTCTCGGTCGAGCCGGGCACCCGCGACCTGCTGCAGGATCTGTTCGTCGACTAGCGTGCGTCGATTAAAGCTCGGCGCGCAGGTTGCCGAGCTCGGTCTCGAGCAATTCCAGCCGCGAGAGCGCCGCGTACATGCGATCGACCGCTTCGCGGACCGGTTGCGATTCCGGCGCCAGCGATTCCTTGATGGCATCGACTGCGTGACAGGCACGGATCAACGTTTCGCGCACCGTGCGGTGCTGGCCTTTTTCAAGGTCGGCAATTCGCGCCAGCACTGCCGAACGCTTGAGCGCCTGCTTCTGCCATCGCTTCGTGACCGGATTCCATTCGTGCCTGGGAGATGGCTGCGGCGGCTTGTAGTCGACGATCTGGCCGCTGGAAAGATCGATTTTTTGCGACAGCGCATCCACATAGCCAATGTAGGAGCCGTGGCCCGCCGGCGTGTTCTCGGCGACAAACTCCTTCACGGCCTTCGGCTCCGTGAGGTTGGTGTGAATGGAAACGCCCGTGAACAACCCGGTCTTCGAATCGTAAAAATGAATGTAAATGCTCATATGTCCTCTTCCCGGCGGCGAGTCAGGTGCGCGCCGCGCTGGCTTCCGCCCGATCATTCAGGCGGGCGATGAAATACAGCACAGCGACGCAGCCGATCGGAAATATGACTTCGTTGACCGTCAGTCCGAGCAGGCGAGCTTCCGGCAGGGCATGGCCGGGCGCGTGCCAGATGTTGACGCCGACGATCGCGGCACCAAAGACGATGCCCACTCCCAGGCCCACGAGAAAATGCTGGAGCAGCGTCGCGTGCCGCGTTTGCGTGAGTCTTGCGACGGCGATCGCCAGCAAAGTGTACTCAGCAGTTTTTAGCCCCCCGACCTGCAGCACGGCCGCGCCCAACTTCTCACCGTGCATATCGAGCATAGCCAGCGTGCCGTGCTGCACTCCCTTTGCAAGCGCCCACGCCAGCGGCGCGCACAGGAATCCCAGCAGTCCCATCATGCGTTGCCGGTGACGGGATGCCGCGCTGCCAAGTGAGATGCCGGTGCATACGACCACGGCCCACGTCACGCTGCCAGCCAGTTCTGCCACTGTCTGCGCCAGTTGAGGGGCAGTGCCAGCCGCCGCGCGCGTGGCCAGCACGAGGCATTCGACGAGTACTCCAAGCAGGATCGACATCCACGCGGCCGCCGCCATGGCATGCAGCGCAGTCGTGGGTATCCATGGCGCGCTCTCATCGTGAGTTAACGAGATGTCGTTCATAACTATGTGCCAATTACCCTAGCGGAATGCACCGCGGATGTCTTGAGGCAGCGAGTGCGGCGTGCGCCAACGGAAGTTCGTACGCTCGCATCATGTACAATCTAGATATATAATATAACTTACTGATAACTTTAAATAAAGCTCTCAAAGAATCTCACCTTCGGTTGCTGCTCTCGGCGCCGGCTCGGACAGCGCGCCGGGCGGCAGCGGAATGAACTCACTCGTATCTCCCGGCACGGTGCCGAATCGGCCGTCGCGCCAGTCGCGCTTCGCCTGCTCGATGCGTGCCTGGGAGCTGGAGACGAAATTCCACCAGACGTAGCGCGGCCCATCCAACGGCGCGCCCGCCAGCAACATCAGGCGCGTCTTGCCGATGGCCCGCAGCGTCACGCGCTCGTGCGCGCGCGGCAGCAGTAGCCGCGCCTCACCGAAGCTCACACCTGCGACATCGAGTTGACCTTCGACCACGTACACGGCGCTCTGCTCGTAGTCGCCGCCGAATTCCAGCATCGCACCAGGCTCGAGCAGCGCGTCGGCGTAGCCCATGGCCGAGAAGGTCGCGACCGGCGCGCGCTCGCCAAAGAGCGATCCAGCGATGACGCGTATGCGCCGTCCGCTGTCCTCGATGAGCGGCAGGTCACGCGCCGCGTGGTGTGCGAAGCTGGCAGGACGCTCCTCTTCGCCTTGCGGCAGCGCCACCCAGCTCTGGATGCCCGCCAGCGACGTTTCCTGGCGCCTGGCATCCGCTCCAGTCCGCTCCGAGTGCGCGATGCCGCGACCGGCAACCATCCAGTTGACATCCCCCGGTCGAATCGACTGCGCCGAACCGAGGCTGTCCCGGTGCACGATCTCGCCCTCGAACAGGTACGTCACCGTGGCAAGGCCGATATGCGGGTGAGGGCGTACATCCAGTCCGGTACCGGCAGCGAATGAGGCCGGGCCGAACTGATCAAAGAAAACGAACGGGCCGATGGTGCGGCACTCGACGCTCGGCAGTGCGCGTCGCACGTAGAAGCCATCGCCCAGGTCACGCACCGGCGGCTCAATGCTGCGTTCAATGGTATTAACCGACACCGAGCGCCTCCCGCTCCAGATCAAGTACGAATTGCCGCGCATGTTCGCGCGTGCACACGCGCTCTTCAACCATGGCGCGCAGCAGGCCGGCAAGATGCGCCCGCAATGCAAATGCAAGCACGGCCGGCGGGTAGCGATCAAGTCCGGCGACGAACTCATCGATTACATCGACGCACTCTTCGATAGTGCCGTCGACGTCTTCTTTGCTGCCTGACATGGGTGTCACTCCGACGATTGCTGAGCAGGACGATACACCACCTGGCGCGTAATCCCGAGTCGCGTATCTGCACGAATAGTGGCGTTAACCGCGGCTGTATCGCAGCCGGTGCCTGCCTAGACTCCTCGGCAACCGGTTCAACGTGGACCGCATTTCAGGACGAGGAGTCAGAGCATGAACAGTTTCTCCGTCACGGCCATTGGCAATCTTGCAAAAAATCCCGAACTCATTGCCAAGGCCGATACTTCCTACACACGCTTCTGCCTGATCGGCAACGATTACGCGGGCAAGGACGACGAAGGCGCCGCGCGCGAGGTGGCAACCAGTCTCTGGTTCGTCGCCTTCGGACCGCTCGGCGAGGCGATCGCCAAAAACTCGCGCAAAGGCGACCAGCTTATTCTCGACGCGCGAATCCGGGCCAATAACTGGACTGATCAGCAGGGCGAACGCCAGTACGATTACTCGTTCGTGGTGGAGGGCTTCCGCTTCGGCGCACCGGGCAAACTCAAGCGCGAGGAGTTGGACGGTCGGCGTGAGGACAGCGCCTCGCACGGCGCGGTTTCGAGCGCAGCCTGAGGTGCGGACCGTGATGCGGCGCAGTCAGGATCGGATCATTCGCGTGGCCACGCTCAACGCGCTCGGCTTGAGCCTGGCGCTGCCGGGCCTGGTCAACGCCCAGACATCGCCATTCATGACGGGTGCGACCGCGTTGCAGACGAACATCCTTGCCTGGTTGACCCCGATCGCCGTAATCCTGGTGATGGCGCTCGGAGCCATGGCCATGGCAAATCGACTGTCGTGGGGGTGGTGTCTTGGCGCCATTTTGGGCATCGCCATCGCCTTCGGTGCACCGCAGATCGTGTCGTGGGTGCGCGGCATGTTCGGAGTATGACTGGCATGAGCGACCGCAATAGCAATCAGGGCCTGATCGCTGACACGCTGTTCGTCGGTGCGACCCGTCCGCCAATGCGTTGGGGCGTCACCTATTCAGCGCTGCTGTTCAACCTGGTGTTTACGCTGGAAGCCTTCCTGTTGTCGAAGAACCTGTTGGCGCTGCTGCTCTGCCTCCCGATCCACGGGGTCTGCACGCTGCTGTGCCTGCGTGACGCGCGTTTCTTCGATCTGATCCTGTTGTGGGGGCGCACAAGGTTGCCCGGGCTACTGGCCAACCATCGGCTGTGGCACGCAGGCAGCTACAGCCCGCTGCCGGTGGCGCCATCATCCGGGGCGCGGCGTGGACGGGCGGCTGAGCCGCGCGCCCACATCTGGATCGCACGCGCGGGTGAGCCGTGAAGCGACTCGTTCGGGGTGCTTCGGCATTGCAGCGCGAATTGCTCATGGCCGATCGTGTGCCGTATACGGCCCAGGTCAGCGATACGGTGGTGCGCACCAGCCTGCTCGACTACCTGCAGGTCTTTCGCATCTCGGGCATCAGTTTCGAATGCGCCGACGATGCACAGCTCAACACCTGGCACGAACGGCTCAACATCCTGTGGCGCAACATAGCAAGTCCCAATGTCGCCCTGTGGACACATGTCATCCGGCGCCGCGAGGCCACCCCCTGGCGCAAGGGTGACGCGCCCGGTTTCGCCGCTGCGCTGCTCGACAAGTATCGCGAGCGCCTGGCGCGTGAGTCGCTCATGGTCAATGAGCTGTATCTGTCGGTGGTCTACCGTCCGGCAGCCGATCCGGCCACGGGATTGCTCGCCCGGGCTCTGAATCGCGGCAGCGCTCGCACTCCGGAAGATACCATTGCCTCGATCGAGGCCTGTTCCAGGCTCGCTCAGACGATTGGTGCCTCGCTGGCGCGCTACGAGCCGCAGCAGTTGGGCAGCTATCACGTCGCCGGTAGGCGCTACTCGGCATTGCTGGAATTCCTGGGGCTGCTGATCAACGGCGAGTGGCAGCGTGTGCCGCTGACCCTGGGGCCCGTGAACGAGGTGTTGCCTACTTCGCGGTTGTTCTTTGGCACCGAAGTCATTGAGTACCGCACGCCGAGCGCTACCAGGGCCGGAGCGATGCTCGGCATCAAGGAGTACCCGACTCCGAACTTCGTCGGCATGTACAACCGCCTGCTGTCCGCGCCGTTTGCCTTCGTACTGAGCCA
Source organism: uncultured Gammaproteobacteria bacterium (assembly GCA_963819195.1). Taxonomy (GTDB): domain Bacteria; phylum Pseudomonadota; class Gammaproteobacteria; order Steroidobacterales; family Steroidobacteraceae; genus FEN-1191. The sequence goes on along the minus strand of CAWFVL010000011.1, from coordinate 619,177 downwards.
GTCGTTCGCCTTCCTTTCCAAGGCGACCAGCCAGGGGTTGCTTCAGCGGCAGATTTACCGCATGGCCAACGCCGGCGATTTTGGCGTCACGCAGGCTGAGGAGCTGCGTGAGGCACTGGATGCCCTCACCAGCAATGAATTCGTCATGGGCGAGCATCATTTCTCGCTACAGGTTCTTACCGACTTGATGCAGGACGATGGCCGCAAGACGGAGGCGCGTCTGGAATCTCTGCACGGTGCCGTTGCCCAGGCTCGCAGCCTGCTCGCCGACACCGGCATGACGGTAGCGCGCGAAGACCTGGCGCTGGAGGCCGCCTATTGGGCGCAGCTGCCGGGGAATTTTCCGATGCGTCCGCGCAAGGCGCCGATCACGTCGCGCAACTTCGCCGCCATGGCCGCTTTCCACAATTTTCCATGCGGCCGAGCTCAGGGAAACCACTGGGGCGAGGCGCTGACGGTATTGATGACCAGCTCACGCTCGCCCTACCATTTCTCGTTGCATGCGAGCGATCCGCGCGAACCGGACGGCGGCAGCAGAAAGGATACAGGGCATACCTTTATCTGCGGACCGACCGGATCGGGAAAGACGGTATTCATCGGCTTCCTGGTTGCAATGCTCGAGCGTCACGGCGCCACGCAGGTCATCTTCGACAAGGACCGGGGACTCGAGATCCTGGTGCGCGCCCTGCACGGAGAGTATCTGCCGCTGCGGCACGGCACGCCCACCGGTTTCAACCCTCTGCAATTGCCCCCCGGCCCACGGCACCTCGAGTTCCTGAAGCTCTGGCTCCGCGCACTCATTCGTCCCCGCGCTGGGGTTTTGTCCGCGCGCGAGCAATCGGACCTCGAGCAGGCCCTGCATGGCACGCTGGCACTCGAGCCCTCGGCGCGGCGCCTGTCGCGGCTGATCGAGTTTCTCGATCCCACCGATCCCGAAGGCATCCACGCACGCCTGATTCCCTGGTGCGCCAGCCAGCGCGGCGACTATTCGTGGGTGTTCGACAACGCGGAGGACTCGATCGTCCGGCGACTGACGCAGCGCCCGACCATCGGCTTCGACGTCACCGAATTTCTCGATCACGACCTGACCCGTGCGCCCGTCACGCTCTACCTCTTTCACCTGGTGCGCGAGCTTCTCGACGGACGCAGGCTCGTATGCTGGATGGATGAGTTCTGGCGTCTGCTGGGGGACCCGGCATTCGAGAACTTCGCCAAAGACGGGCCCAAGACCTGGCGCAAACTCAATGGCGTGATGTGCCTGGCGACGCAAAGTGCCAGCGATGTGCTCGACAGCCGCATCAGCCGCACGATCATTGAGCAGACGCCGACGAAGATATTCTTTCCCAACGCCGATGCGAGCGCCGAGGAATACATCGGCGGCTTTGGACTCACCGAACGCGAATTCAGGCTGGTGCGCGAGCAACTGGAGCCCGGCTCGCGCAGCTTCCTCATCAAGCAGGGCCATCACAGCATCGTCTGCCAACTCGACCTGAAGGGCTTCGAGGCGGAGCTACAAGTTATTTCCGGCCGCGCGCAGCAGGTCGAGCGCATGCACGAGATCATCGCCGGCAGCAGTACCGATCCTGGCGACTGGTTGCCCCGATTCTTGCGGGAACACGGGGTCATCGGTTCTTCATCGCAAATTTCCGGAGAGAAGGCCGCATGTACTTGAAAGTCCGCTTGTGGTTGAGCCTGGCTGTGGCTGCCGCCGTGGCCGGAGTCCCGGTCGCGCAGGCACAGTTCGCTGTCATAGATGCCGCCTCCGTGGCGCACCTTATCAGCCAAGCCCAGACGCTTACGCAACAGCTCGCCGCGGCGCGAGCGCAATTGGCGCAGGTGGAGGCTCAGTACCAGGCCATGACGGGCAATCGCGGGATGCAGTCGCTGTTGAGCGGCACCGTCCGGAATTACCTGCCGGCGCAGTGGTCGCAGTGGAGCGCGGTATTGAATGGCAACGGCGGCTATGGCGCGCTCTCCACCGCCTTTCAGGGAAGTATGCAGGCGAATGCTGTGCTCACGCCGCAGCAATTGGCCGCGCTCTCAGCCGATGAGCGCGCACATATCGCGGCTGCTCGACAATCCGTGGCGCTGCTACAGGCGCTGTCGCAGGACGCACTCGGCAATGCGAGCGGGCGATTCTCCGCAGTCCAGCAGCTCATCGATGCGATTCCCGCGGCCAGGGATCAGAAAGGCATCCTTGATCTGCAGGCACGCATCGGCGCGGAACAGGGCATGCTCCAGAACGAGCAGACCAAGCTGCAGGTGCTCTACCAGGCAGCCCTGGCGCTGGACTGGGCGACGCAGCAGCGCGCGCGCGAGCAGGTCATCGCCGCCCAGGGGAATTTTGCCACGCGCTTCGAACCCACTCCGCAGTAATTCCGAGGAGAGGCTCCGCATGGGATTCTTCCAGACTTTCTGGTCCTGGCTCAACCAGACGCTCGCCGGCTACATCGGCGACAACACGGCGCGCGTATCCGCCGCGCTCGAGCCTGCGATCGTGACGATGGCGACCGTGTACGTGATGGTCTGGGGTTACTTGCAGCTGACTGGCCGAATCGAGCAGCCCCTGACCGATGGCCTACGGCGTATCGTCCTGCTCGTTCTCGTACTGGGTGTGTCGCTGCGGCTGTGGCTCTACAACACCGTCATCGTCGACTCGTTCTACGACGCGCCGGCGCAGTTGGCCGCCGCTGTCGTGGGAGCGGGCGATCCGGTCGGCACCATTGATGCCATCTGGTTGCAGGGCGGCACCGTCGCCGCGCAACTGTGGAAGGAGGGCACTGTATGGAACAACCCAGTCGGGTTCTCCATTGCGGGCGGCGTTGTCTGGCTCTTAACCGGGCTACTCTGTGTATACGCCATGTTTCTGATCGCCCTGGCACACATCGCTTCCGCGGTGCTGCTTGCCATAGGCCCGCTGTTCATCGTCATGCTGCTGTTTGATAGCACGCGGCGTTTCTTCGAGGCGTGGATTACTCAATTGGCCACCTACGCGCTGATCTCCGTTCTCACCGTTTTGGTGGCAGCGCTGCTGCTGCACGTTGTCGAAACCTATGCCGCGCAGACCGCGGCCCGGGGCGAGGCCCTCGTGACTGTGGATGCCCTGGACATGATGCTGGTCTCGGTGCTCGTGTTCCTGCTCATGCGGCAGATCATGCCCATAGCATCCGGGCTTGCCGGCGGGTTGGCGTTGACGAGTTTCGGTGCGATCAGCCGACCATTGGGCGCGACGCTGAGAGCAGTCAGAGAACGTCTTTGGAAGAGCCAAAAGTCTGGGGTCAAGGGCGTCTACGCACATGGCGTACCTCGTCAATCAAGCAAGCCCGGGGCGGAGGAGAAGCCGAGTTCGCCAGGCTCGGCAGGACCGTCATGGCACGAAACTTGAGGAGTCAGATATGAATTGGATGATCTGCTGGGCACTGATCGTGACGCTGCCAGCGTGCGCATCCCACAGCGTGCGCTGCAGTGGCCCATTGCGCCCTATCAACGGACTGGACACGCCAGTGTCGGCGACCCGCGCCTCAGGGCCCACATCTGCGCCATCGCCTGATGCAGGGGCACCATGAGCGCCCAAACCACAGTGCCGGCCGCCGACGGATATTTCGAGGAATCCTCGCGCTGGAACCAGGACCGCGTTGCCGCAAGCAAACGCAGCGAGCGATGCGCATGGCGCGCGGCAGCTGCCGGCTGGACCTGCGCGGTCAGTTGTGCGGGTGCGCTGCTATGCCTGATGCCGCTAAAGCGGGTTGATCCCTTTGTGATTCGCGTCGACAACAGCACCGGCGTGGTTGATGTGGTGCCGGGCTATGCTGCCGGCAGCGGGATCGATCAGACCGTCAGCCGCTATTTCCTGACGCACTACGTCACCACGTGCGAGCGCTTCAACTACCTCACGGCCGAGAGCGACTACGAGGAGTGCGGTTCCTTTCATACCGCGGCACGCAACCAGGCCTGGTACGCGCTGTGGCAGCGCACGAACCCGAAGTCGCCATTGAATCTGCATCGGGATGGCAGTCTGATTCGGGCGCAGGTGCAGGCCGTGAGCTTCCTGCAGCGCTCGAATGGACTCCCGGATCTTGCGCAAGTGCGGTACCTGAAGGCCGAGTTACAGGCCGCCGGTGCCCCGGCCCGCGTCACGCCATGGATCGCCACGATCCAGTATGCGTACGTGCCACCTTCGAACGACGCGCGGGTCCGAAGCTGGAACCCCGTGGGATTCAAGGTGATCGAGTTCAGCGCGGAGCCGGAAGTGAGCGCCGTCGCCGAGAAGAATCCATGATCGGGCGCGCGGCAATGCTGTGGGTTGTCATGTCGCTGCTGTCAGGACCTCGCACCGGTACGGCGCAGGAATCAGGCAGCGGCGCGCTTATGCGGCAGGACGGTCGCCTGCGGGCGTTGATCTACAACGCTGGACAAGTCTATCGATTGCACGGATACGTCGGCTATCAGATCGATCTTGAGTTCGAACCAGGCGAATCGTTCGTCGGACTCGGGACCGGCGATGTGGACGGAATCTCTTTTGCCTCAGAGGGAAATCATCTTTTCCTCAAGCCGCGGGCGTCGCGTGTCCGGACCAATCTGACCGTTCTGACGACGCGTCGCAGCTATCATTTTGAATACGACGTGACCTCGGCTGCGGCGCCGGATCCGCACGACCCGGATCTGGTCTACAGCCTGCGATTCCTCTATGCGCCGGTGGCGGCCGCCGAGGAGTTCCCGGCGCATGCACTGGAGGTCCCGGTCGGCGGCGTCCCTCCTAATCGCGACTACTGGTATTGCGGTTCTCCAACCCTACAGCCGATCGTGGCTTTTGATGACGGTGTACATACGCACCTGCGCTTCAACCCGCGCAACGAATTGCCGGCGGCATTCGTACAAAACGAGGATGGGAGCGAATCGCTGCTGAACTTCAATGTTCAAGCCGGGGACGTGATCATCCATCGCGTGGCGAGCCGATTCATACTTCGGCGCGGAAAGCTTCGGGGCTGCATCGTTAATCGCGGCTTCGCTGGCAGCGGGCGCGAGCTGCAGTCGGGCACCGTGGCGCCAGACGTCGAGCGCGCGACGCGCGGGTCAGCGCCTTGAAGCCGGAAGCTACGGACTCCCTGGCCGGCGAACGCGGCTTGCCGGCCGTACGCTCCGCGACCTCATTGCACTCGCGGCTCAGTAACGTCCTGGCATTGGGACTGATGCTGGCGATGGGAGCGATCGTGCTCGTCGGCTACTACGCGCATATGGCGCAGCGGCAGTCGCAAGCGCGGCAGAAGGCGCAGACGGCCGCCGCCAGCCGGGCGCAGTCGGAAATGCCGCTGCCCTCGCTGGGGCCGGTCGCACCCGCTGCGGCGGCCGCTATGGTTCCCGTCGCTTCGGTCGAACCTTCAGGCGCGGACTCAAATCTGCCGCTCGAAGCGGTTCGGCCCGGCAATATCGCGGCCGTTCCTGCGGGCGTGGCCCCCGTGCCTACGGCACATGTGTCGGCGCTTGAGCGGCGATTGTCTGGCAACGCCTTCGCACGCAACGACGCGGCGGCAGCTGAGGCTCCCGCGATGGAAGGTCAGGAGCTGGGGGCTGCCGCGCTCCCAGCGGGCAGTCCGGTTTCAATCGCGTCGGTCAACAACGCAGGCGCTGCGCTGCCTCACGCGGAGTCCGGCAGCACCGTGTCGGCCCGCGTGCTGCGCACGCAACGGCTGTTGCTGCCCAAGGGGGCCTTCATAGACTGCACGCTCGAGACGGCCATCGATTCAACCTTACCCGGCATGACCACCTGCGTGACGGCCACCGATACGTTTGGTGTCGACGGTCGCGTCGTGCTGCTCGAACGTGGCACCAAGCTCGTCGGAGAAACTCGCGGGCAGGTGCAGCAGGGCACCGCCCGGGTGTTCGTACTGTGGACCGAGGCTCGTACGCCCGCGGGCGTCATCGTGCCGCTGGACTCGCCGGGTACCGATGAGCTGGGTCGATCGGGCTTGTCCGGCTCTGCGGATCGGCATTTCTGGGAGCGATTTGGCGCCGCGCTGCTGGTGTCGGCCGTAGACGGCGCCGTGCAAGCTGCCGTGCAGTCCTCAAGCCGAGGTGGCGGCGCCATCATCTACAACCCGTCGGCCGCCCAGGACGTCACCACCGAGGTCCTCAAGAACACACTCAGCATTCCACCGACCGTCCGCAAGGAGAACGGCGACCGCATCCAGATCCTGGCCGCGCGCGATATCGATTTCACAAGCGTCTATGAGCTCAGACGTGCACCCCGGCAACCCTGAGCAGGTCGCTCTGGCGAGGGTCGAACCCTCGACCCTGGGGCTGACGCTAAAGCCGCTGCAACGATTTCTCGAGGCTCCCGAAGTCACCGAGCTTTGCGTGAACCGGCCTGCGGAGGTGTTCATCGAATCGCACGAGGGCTGGACGCGGTCCTGCGTACCGGAACTGAGTTTCGATTGGTGCCTGCGATTTGCGAAACTGGTGGCCAACTTTTCCGGTCAGCGCATTGATGCCGGCTCCCCGCTGTTGTCGGCAGCCTTGCCGGCGGGCGAGCGCGTGCAGGTCGTGCTGCCGCCGGCCACCAGCCCCGGTACGGTCTCGATCACGATCCGGCGTCCATGCCGCCGGCATTGGTCGATCGCGGAACTGGCGACACGGGGCATCTTTGACCGGGCGCGGCGCTGCGGTGCGTCGTGTGACCCGACTGAACCGAAACTTCGCGAACTGCTGGCGGCTGGCGAGTACGAGGCGTTCATGCGCCTGGCGGTGATCGCGCGCAAGAACATCCTGGTCTCCGGGCCGACCGGTTCCGGCAAGACCACATGGACCAAAGCGCTGATTCGCGAGATTTCCAGCGAGGAGCGACTGATCACAATCGAGGATGCTCCGGAGCTGGTCCTCGATCGCCATCCCAACCACGTGCGGCTGTTCTACTCCAAGGACGATCAGGGACTGTCGCGAGTGACCCCAAAACAGCTGCTGGAGGCCTGCCTGCGAATGAAGCCGGACCGCATCCTGCTGGCGGAGCTGCGGTCCGAGGAGGCATTTGACTATCTGCGCAACGTCAACTCCGGTCACCCGGGCTCAATTACGAGCGTACACGCCTCGAGCGCCGCGCTCGCCTTCGAACAGCTGGTGCTGCTGGTAAAGCAGAGCCCTGCGGGACGCGAGTTGCCGCGCCAGGACATCAGGTCGCTGCTGCACCTCGTTGTCGACGTGGTGATTCAATTCGCCTGCCGGGGGCAGCAACGCTTCATCGACGAGATCTGGTATCAGCCCGAGTTGAAACGCGGCAGCCAGGCTGCCGCGGAGTGAAGGTACATCGCCATGTCTTCATTGAGCGGCGCTCAGGCACTGCTACACGGATGGTCCGGATTGGGACTCGCATTCGCATCGGTGCAGGCACCCATGTTGGCGGGAATGGTGCGTGCACGCTCATCATTGCGTCAAATGCTGCTCTCCCCCACGGTGGCAGCGCCCCTGACAGCAGTTGTGGGGATCGGACTCGCGGTATTCGGGCCAACCTCCACGGCCGCGGCGGCGGTAATCGGCGGCGCCGTCAGTGCCTCTGTGGGCTACGTCGCAGGGCGGCTTGCCACTGGGCCCCCAGGGTCCGACTCACAGCATCGGCGAGGCGCGCTGGTCAGTCATGGAGAAGGGCCACTCCGCGAGCAGCGGGTGGAAGATTCCATGCGGGGCGCGCAGCCATCGCTGGCCGGCTATGCGGTCCCGCAAGCAGACGAGACCAAGCACTTCAAGATCATCGGCACCACGGGCACGGGCAAGAGTACCGCGATATGTGAGCTGCTGAGTGCCGGATTACAGCGGGGTGATCGCGCCGTGATCGCGGATCCCGATGGAGGCTACCTTCGCCGGTTCTTCGATGCTTCGCGCGGCGATGTAATTCTCAACCCTTTTGATCAGCGCTCGGTCAAGTGGGATCTTTTCGGCGAGATTCAGCAGCCCTACGACGTCGAGCAACTCACCCGATCGCTGCTGCCTGATCCTGAGTCGGGCGACCGCGCCTGGCACGGGTACGGCCGTACGTTGCTGACGGCGATGATGCGCCAGGCTCACGCTGCGGGTGTTCGTGATGTCGGAGAACTGCATCGTCTGGTGTCAATGGCACCGATCAGTGAATTGCGAACTCTCGTCGAAGGTACCCCAGCGCAGCCGTTTCTCGAAGAGCACAACATCCGCATGTTCGATTCGATCCGCTCGGTCGCCAGTTCGGCGGTCGGCTCACTTGAGCACGTCGCTAATCAACAAGGCGCGCTGTTTTCGATCCGCGAGTGGGTCGCGCGAACCCCGCCTGAGCGTGGTGGCGTGCTGTTCATTCCGTATCGCGCCAATCAGATCGCAGCGCTCCGGACTACCGTGTCTGCCTGGATGCGGCTGGCGATCTTCGAGGCCATGGCCGGTCCGGAGCGTGACCACAGGCTCTGGTTTGTTGTCGATGAACTCGATGCCCTGGGACAGATCGACGGACTTAAGGATGCGCTTGCGCGCGTCCGCAAATTCGGGGGGCGCTGCGTACTCGGCTTTCAATCAATAGCGCAGGTGGCAAGCACGTACGGTGCCGGAGCCGCGCACACAATCGTCGAGAACTGCAGTAATACCCTGATTCTTCGTTGCTCGGCCAGTGAGGGCGGCGGAACTTCGAGATTTGCATCGACGCTGATCGGCCAGCGCGAAGTGCTGCGCACCACGCAATCACGCAGCTGCCGCGCCGATGAACTGCTGGGATCGGTGACGCGCAGCGAGCATGTCAGTATGGAGCCTGCTGTTATGGACTCGGAGATCGAGCAACTACCGGATCTCGCTGGCTACCTGAAATTTGCCTCGCGTGGGAGCTGGCATCGGGTCACGCTGCGGCGACAACCGGGGGTCTATACCGGGAGTAAGCCGACGCCCGCGTTCGTTCCGGCGCCGGCTCCCAAGTTGGTCGCAGTGGTGCGCGTCGCGGCATCGGCATCTCCGCCTGTAGCCAACGCACCCGCACCGCCGCTTCCATCCGCGCCGGCGCGCTCTCCACGCAAGCGCGCGGCGAGCCCGCGCAAGCGAGATGTGAAGTCCGCGTCCGCCGGTGACTTGTCCAGGGAAACGTCGCCATGAACGCCGCGGCGCCGCTGGATGCGACGACGATGAAATGCGGGCTGTTGCTGGAAACTGCACAGACGCAGCAGGAACTCCTTGCGACTGGCTTGCAGGATCTCAGGGAGCATACGCGCGGGCTGGATGGCATTGTCCGCGCCGAGATCCGGCAGACGCTTATCGATGAACTCGGTGCGGTTGTGCATGAGAGTGAGCGCGCCGTGGAGACTCTCCGGGCGCTTGAACGACGTGCACGACTGCGATTTTTGCTGTCCACGCTGGTAACCGCGCTGCTGTCCGGGACCATGACCGCCGCAGCGGCATGGTGGCTGCTGCCGACCTCAACCGAGATCAGCGCTTTGCGTTCCCGGCGCGATCAGTTGGCCGAGGAACTTGCGACACTTCAGCGCAATGGCGGGCTCATTGATTTGCGCCGATGCGGCAGCGGACAGCGATGGTGCGTGCGGATTGACCGAAAAGCGCCGGTTTACGGGGAGCAGTCGGATTACCTGGTGGTCAAGGGCTACTGATGGCACGTGACTTTCATCGCCGCGGAGCGCGTGTTGAGAGCAGGCCGCCGGGAAGATGGCGTCGCAGGCTTCTGCGCGCGTGGTTGCCAGATACGCGGCTCGCGCTGGCCGGAGTCGGGCTGGCACGTCTGGACGAGACGAAACATTTCAAACTCATCGGAACCACGGGCACCGGGAAATCCACGGCAATCCGCACGTTGCTCGCAGCGGCGCTGCAGCGTGGCGATCGTGCCATCATCAGCGATCCGGACGGCGGCTATCTTGCGCGGCTCTACCGCCGGCATCGCGCCGACGTGGTGCTCAATCCCTTCGAAGCAGGTTCTGTCCAATGGTCTCCGTACGAGGAAATCCGCAGCGCCTATGACATCGAACAGCTTGCGAGCGCGCTTATTCCCAACAGCGATGATGCCTCGACGCGCGAATGGCGAGCCTACGCGCGTACTTTTTTTGCCGCAGTCATCAAGCGCTGCCATCGAGCGGGACACACCGACCTTTCCGAGCTCTGGCGGCTGTTGGCCGTGGCGCCGAATGAAGAGCTTCGAACACTGGTCGTCGACAGTCCGGCGCAGCCGTTTCTCGATCCGGAGAACGCACGCATGTTCGGCTCGATACGATCGGTGTTGTTGTCAGCCATCGCCGCAGTCGATCACATCAGACACCAACGTGCGGTGCCCTTCTCTGTACGCCGATGGGTTCGCGAGGGGCGCGGCGTGCTGTTCATACCCTATCGCGCTGGACAGATCGCTGCACTGCGCTCGATTATCGCGGCGTGGGTCAGGCTCGCAATCGTCGAAGCACTGAGCCAGGCCGAGGATTGCGATCAAAGATTGTGGTTCGTCGTGGATGAGCTCGATGCCCTGGGTGCCATTGACGGACTCAAGGACGCCCTGACCCGGCTTCGAAAATTCGGCGGACGCTGCGTGCTGGGATTCCAATCAGTCGCTCAAGTATCCGGCACGTACGGAGCCGCTGAAGCCCAAACTATCATCGAAAATTGCGGGAATACCTTGATTCTCCGTTGCTCGGGCAGCGAAAACGGGGGCACGTCACAATTCGCCTCACGCCTGATAGGCGAGCGCGAGGTCGTCCGGCGGCAAGTCTCCCGAGGCCGTGACTCCGAGTTCGCCCTGATGGTGCGCGGCGCTCGGCGCTCGAGACAGGTCAGCGAACACCACACGGTCGAACCGGCGCTCATGCCCTCGGAACTCGAGCAATTGCCGGACATGGCCGGCTACCTGAAGTTGGCATCCTCGAAAACCTGGCGGCGTGTCCGGGTGGAGCGCTGAAACGTGCCTATGTTTCGCCTGGCGATGTATCGGATCTCCCGCGCCTCCGGGCGTTCGGCACCTGCCGCCGCCGCCTACCGCGCCGGTGAGAGCATTCGCGATGAGCGCACTGGCAAGCTGCATAACTACAGTCGCCGCACCGACGTCACGCACACCGAGATTTTCCTGCCGAGCGACATAAAGGAGGGGGAGGCGGAATGGGCGCGCGATCGATCCCAGCTATGGAATGCAGCCGAAGTAGCGGAGGGGAGGCGCAACTCAATCGTAGCGCAGGAGTACCAGATATCCCTGCCTCATGAACTGACGGTGCCGCAGCGATTGGAACTGGCGCGCAAGTTTTCGCGTGATCTGGCGGATCGTCACGGGGCAGCGATCGATCTCGCTATTCATAACCCGCGCCCGGACAACGACCGGCGCAATTTCCATGCGCATCTGCTTGCCACGACTCGCGAGGTCACACCCGCCGGACTGGGCGCGAAGACAGGCCTGCAACTCTCATTCGATGAATCGCTACGCCACGGCATGGGAGGAGCAGGGGAAATGATGGCGATCCGGGCACGCCTGGCGTCTCTGACCAATGATGCCTATAAGGCCGCTGGGCTCGAGCTTCGGGTCGACCATCGCTCGCTGGCGGCCCAGGGCATTGATCGGGAGCCAATGGCCGAAATTCCCTGGACGCAATTGCAAATGGAATGCCGCGCGGTTCGGCTGGAGATTATCGAGCGAACGCGCGCGCAATACCGCGACCGGATCGTCGCGCAGGCACGCAATGCGGGGCACCAGGATCTTGCCTCGAGCGCAGACTCCGCTGAGCGCACCGCCAGCCCCGAAGTACCCGGGACTCCGGGAGCCGAAGAGATTCGCCGTCGGGCGCGCGAATCGTGGCTGGCGTTGCGACGGGAAGCGCTGGGCGCCGGTATCGCCAGCGGCGCGGAGGCCCAATCTACGGCGCAAACTCCGACCCAGTCCGCAGCCCAATCCGCGAGTCCGTCGCCGGCCCCTGCGCGCGATGAGGATCTGGGGTTGTGAGTGTTAATTTCGACCGCGCCGGGGATGCCGTTGTGCCGGCCGCACTGACCCGCCTTGATGAGGCCAGCCGCGCCGACCATATTTACCTGAGCGCCTCGGATCGCTGCGCGTACCTGACGCAGTACTGTAGCGGCAGCGGCGACAATGAGAATAGAGCGTGCCGCCAACTGCTCCGCAACTTCAAGTGCGAGCCCTCCCGCGCCCGAAGCGATCGTCGTCGCGCCCGCTATAAGCAGGAAGCCATCGCGATCATGGGCGCGTGGCTGCGGCGAGCGGTCCCTCGACGCCTGGCTGAAAGCTGCACCTGGGTTCCGATTCCGCCCTCGCAGCGCGCGGATGAGCCCGATTTCGATGACCGGCTCGCTCGCACCTTGCAGCTTGCATTCGGAGGTTACGATGTCGACGTTCGAAGCCTGCTTTGCCAGACGTGCAGTACGGCCAGCGATCACGCGGGGCCGGTGCGATTATCCGAGCAGGCGTTGCTCCAGATCCTTCGCATCGACGAGGTCCAGCTCGCGCAGAGTCCAGTGCGCGGGCGAGTGGTGTTGTTCGATGATGTACTCACCAGCGGCAAGCACTTCAAGTGTTGCGAGCGGAGACTTAGAGAAGCGTTACCGAATGTGCCGATTGCCGGCGTATTCCTGATGCGACGAGCGCCGCCGCGCGAGCGGCGCACCCTGGGCCGCGCCTGGTAGCGCTCAGGCGAGGGCAGTCAATACCGCGGTTCCCGCTTCCTGTGTGGTGGCGGCGCGGTGCGAGGGGGCGGCGATATCCGGCGTGCGCACCCCATCGCCGATGGCGCGATGAACGGCCTGTTCGATGGCCACCGCCTCCTCTTCGAGCTTGAAAGAGTGCCGCAGCATCAAGGCGATACTGAGGATGGCGCCGTAGGGATTGGCGATGCCCCGCCCGGCGATGTCGGGCGCAGAGCCGTGAATGGGCTCGTACAGCCCGCGCATGCCGTCGCCGAGCGAAGCGGAGGGCAGCAGTCCCAGCGAGCCGCTGAGCATCGAGGCCTCATCCGTAAGGATATCTCCGAACATATTCTCGGTAACCGCCACATCGAAGTCCCGCGGGCGGCGAATCAGATGCATGGCGGCTGAATCGACCAGCATGTGCTCGAGCGCGATGTCGGGGAACTCACTCTTCATGACGTTCTCGCACACCTCGCGCCAAAGGCGCGAGGTCTCGAGCACGTTGGACTTGTCGATCGAGAGCAGCCGCTTGCGACGAGTCCGCGCGATGCGCGCGGCCACGCGCACGATGCGCTCGACTTCGCCCCGCGTGTAGGTACACAGGTCGGTGGCCTTGTCGGCCGTACGCGTCTTGGCGCCGAAGTAAATCCCGCCGGTAAGTTCGCGCACGAAAATCAGATCCACGCCCTCGAGCAGTTCGGGCTTGAGGCTCGAAGCGTTGCGCAGCGCCGGATGAATGGCGACCGGGCGAAGATTCGCGTACACGCCCAGTTCCTGTCGCAGTCGCAACAGGCCCGCTTCGGGCCGGACCTTGGCCTGGGGCGAAGACCATTTGGGTCCGCCGATGGCGCCGAGCAGTACCGCATCGGCCGCCAGGCAGCTTTTCAAAGTCGCCGGCGGCAGGGGATCACCGAACTGATCGATGGCCGTGCCGCCGAACGGCAGGTGCTCGAGCGACAGCTGGTGCCCACGCCGCGTTGCGACCGCCTCGAGCACGCGCAGCGCCTCGGTGATTACTTCCGGTCCGATGCCGTCACCGGCGATGACCGCAATGCGTGCTTTCATGCGCGACTCCGCTCCTCGTAAGCGCTGATCTGCGCCTCGCGTGCCAGCAGGAAGCCGAGTTCATCCACGCCGTTGACCAGGCAATAGCGCGCGAAGGCCTCGATTGGAAAGGCCACCGCGACGCCGGTGGGCAGCGTGAGAACGGCATTTGGCAAGTCGATGGTGACTTCGGCGCCCGGATGTTCGAGCAGCCATCGTCCGGTTTTCTCATCCACCGTGATCGGCAGCAGGCCGTTCATGAGCGAGTTATTGCGAAAAATATCGGCGATCTCGGTGCTGATGACCGCGCGAAAACCGTGGTCGAGCAGCGCCCACGGCGCGTGCTCGCGCGAGGAGCCGCAGCCGAAGTTGCGGCCGGCCACGAGGATCTGACAGCCGGCGGCTTCCGGCCGGTTGAGTGGAAAATCCGGATTGAGGCTGCCATCGGGTTTCTTGCGCCAGTCCGAGAACAGTTCGGTACCCAGACCTTCGCGCGTGGTGGTGCGCAGGAAGCGCGCGGGGATGATCTGGTCGGTGTCGATGTTGGTGTAGGGAATGACGACCGTGCGGGAACGGAACAGGCGGATGGGCTCCATGGTCGTTCGGCCTTTGGCTTATGGCTAGCTTTGGACTAGCCGTTGAGAAGAGTGCGCGGATCAGTGACACGGCCGCGCAGAGCGCTGGCCGCGGCCGTGAGCGGGCTTGCCAGCAGCGTGCGCGCGCCCTGGCCCTGCCGGCCCTCGAAGTTGCGATTGCTGGTGCTGATCGAGTACTCGCCCTTGCCAACCAGATCCCCGTTCATCCCTAAGCACATCGAGCAGCCGGACTCCCGCCACTCCGCGCCCGCATCGATAAAGATTCGATCCAGGCCCTCGGCCTCGGCAGCCTTCTTGACCTGCTGCGAACCCGGTACCACCAGCGCGCGCACACCGGCGGCGATCTTGTGGCCCCGAAGCAGCTGCGCGGCGCCGCGCAGATCCGAGAGGCGTCCGTTGGTGCAGCTGCCGATGAAGACGACATTGACCGGCTGGTTGCCGATGGGCTCGCCCGCATGCAGGCCCATGTACGCCAGTGCCTTGTCGAACACCGGATCGCCTTTGGGCGAAGGGATCGAGCCGGACACCGCCGCGACCATCCCCGGGTTGGTGCCGTAGGTGACCATCGGCTCGATGGCGGCGCCGTCGAAGCTGACCTCGCGATCGAATCGGGCGCCCTGATCAGTCGGCAGCATGCGCCAGCGCGCCAGCGCCCGATCCCAGGCTGCACCCGAAGGTGCCCGTGGACGGCCCTTCAGGTATTCATAGGTCGTCTCATCGGGGGCGATCATGCCGGCGCGCGCGCCGGCCTCGATGGACATGTTGCAAACGGTCATGCGCTCTTCCATCGACAGCGCCCGAATCGCCGCTCCGCGGTACTCGAGCACATGGCCCGTGCCGCCCGATACCCCGATCTGGCCGATGACATAGAGGATGAGATCCTTGGCCGTGACTCCGCGCCCGAGAGCGCCCTCGACATTGAGCGCGAATGATTTGGCGCGCCGTTGCAGCAGGCACTGCGTCGCGAAGACATAGCCCACCTCAGTGGTACCGATGCCGAACGCCAGGGCCCCAAACGCGCCATGCGTGCTGGTGTGGCTGTCGCCGCAGACCAGCGTCGCGCCGGGCTGCGTGAGACCCAGCTCTGGTCCGATGATGTGCACGATGCCTCGCTGCGCACTGCGCAGGCCAAACAGCTCGACGCCGAACTCGGCGCAGTTACGCTCCAGCTGCGAGATCTGCTTGGCGGCCGACTCGATCGTGATCGGCTCACCGCCGAAGATCTGCGCGGTGCGCGTGGGGCTCGAGTGATCGATGGTCGCGAGCATGCGTTCCGGCCGCCGCAACTTCAATCCGCGCTGGCGCAGCATTGAAAAGGCCTGGGGAGAGGTGACCTCGTGCACCAGGTGCGTATCGATGTACAGCACCGCGGGAGTCTCGGCCGTCTCGGGCACGACCTCGTGTGCCTCCCAGACCTTCTCGAACATCGTCTTCATGGCCGTGACCGTATCAGAGCGCGGCGGCGGCGGCCGGTCGGGCGCTGATCTTCATGTCGACATAGTCGAGCCAGCCCCATTGATCATGGGTCGCGCCCGAAAATAATCCGAAGAAGGCGCGTTGCAGTTTTTCCGTGATCGGGCCGCGATGGCCTGCGCCGACCGTGATGCGGTCGACCGAGCGGATCGGCGTGACTTCGGCGGCCGTGCCTGTAAAGAAGACTTCATCGGCGAGATACAGCATCTCGCGCGGGATCGAGGTCTCGCGCACCTCGAATCCCTGTTGGCGCGCGAGCGTCATGACAGTGTCGCGCGTCAGGCCTCCGAGTACGGAGTGCGCGAGATTGGGTGTCAGCAGCACGCCATCCTTAACGAGGAAAATGTTCTCACCGGCGCCCTCACTGACGGTGCCGTCGGGAGCCAGGCCGATGCCCTCGGCAAACCCCAAGCGCTTGGCTTCCTGGCTGATCAGCTGACTGGAGAGATAATTTCCGCCGGCCTTCGCCATCGCGGGCAGCGTATTGGGTGCGACGCGTTGCCAGGATGAGACGCACACATCGACCCCCGCGGCGGCGCTCTCATCGCCCAGATACTTGCCCCATTCCCAAGCCGCGATGGCGACGTCCACCGGCGGGTCGATCTTCGGCGCCACGCCGATTTCGCCATAGCCACGGAAAGCCACGGGGCGAATGTAGGCGCCCTTCGCAAGCGAATTCACCGCAATCACCTGTCGCGTCGCGTCGTTGAGCTGGTCCTGGGAAAAGGGAATCTGGATCCGATAGACCTTCGCCGAATCGAACAGCCGTTTGGTGTGATCGCGGAGGCGGAAGATCGCGACGCCGCGCGGGGTCTCATAGGCTCGAACGCCTTCGAACACCGAGGAGCCGTAGTGCAGCGCATGCGAGAGCACGTGCACCGTGGCCTTCTCCCAGGGGACGAGTTTGCCGTTGAACCAGATGTAGGGTGTGGCGGGGATTGGCATGACGTGTAGCTCCTAGACGGCGCTCTGGGCAAGCCGGGCAATTTCCTGGCGGCGATTGGCATGAATACGGGCGGCGCTGCTGTGCGACAGCTCGATGCGGTTGATGACTTCGAGCAATGCGCGACTGGCGGCCTCGATGATATTGGTGCTGATGCTCGAGCCGCGATAGCTGCGGCCCTCGATATCGACGTAAAGGATGGCCTCTCCCTGCGCGTCCTCGCCGATCGTGACGGCGTGCACCTCGAATTTGCGCACCGTTACGACGACACCCGTGGCGAGCACAATGGCCTTATAGGCGGCATCGACCGGACCGTCGCCGGTGGCCTCGCGTTCGACGCTGCGGCCATCGGCATGCTTGAGTCGCACGGTTGCCTTGGCCTGGGCACCGCTATGCACCTCGACGCCGAGCGTGTCGAGAATCCACGGGCCCTGCAGCTGTCCACTGGCACGCAGCACCAGCGCCTCGATGTCGCCATCGAACAATTCCTTCTTGCGATCGGCGAGCGCTTTGAATTCCTCGAACACGCGGTTGAGTTCGAGCTCCTCGAGTTCGAAGCCCAGTTGCTTGACGCGATCGCGGAAGGCATGGCGGCCACTGTGCTTGCCGAGTACCAGGCTGCTGCGCTGCAGGCCGACATCCTCGGGGCGCATGATTTCGTAGGTCGAGCGATTCGCCAGCATGCCGTGCTGATGGATGCCGGATTCGTGGGCGAAGGCATTCTCGCCTACTACCGCCTTGTTGCGCGGAATCGGTACGCCGGTGATGTTCGATACCAGCCGGCTGGTCGGATAGAGACGCGAGGTCTGCACGCCCGTGCGCAGGTTAAAGAATGCCGCACGCGTGGCGATCGCCATCACGACTTCCTCGAGCGAGCAATTGCCGGCACGCTCACCGATGCCGTTGATGGTGCATTCAATCTGGCGCGCACCGGCCACGACCGCCGTCAAGCTGTTGGCCACTGCCATGCCCAGATCATCATGGCAGTGCACCGACAGGGTGACTTTGTCGATGCCGCGCACGTGCTGGCGCAGATAACGGAATACCTCTCCGAACTCGTCCGGCACCGTATAGCCCACGGTGTCGGGAATATTGATGGTGGTGGCGCCGGCGTCGATCACCGCTTCGACCACCTGCGCCAGGAAATCCAGTTCGGTGCGCGAGGCATCCTCGGGCGAGAACTCGACATCCTCGCAATGCTCGCGAGCGATTTTCACGCCTTCGACCGCGAGGCGGATGATTTCTTCCTGCGCCATCTTGAGTTTGAATTGCCGATGTATCGCGCTGGTCGCGAGGAACACATGGATGCGGTGACGCGCCGCGTCCTTGAGCGCCGATGCGACCTGCTCGATGTCATCGCGGACGCAGCGGGCGAGGCCGCAGATGATCGGGCCCTGCACCTCACGTGCAACGGCATTGACCGATTCCCAGTCTCCGCGCGATGCGGCTGGAAAGCCCGCTTCGATGACATCGACGCCAAGCTCCCCGAGGGCGCGCGCAACCCGGAGCTTTTCGGGCTGAGTCATGCTGCAGCCCGGCGCCTGCTCGCCATCGCGCAGGGTGGTGTCGAATATCAGGACTCGATCGGGGGTGGGTGTCATGGCTCTCTCCGTTCAGCGGGCTCCCGACTCAGCGGGCTCCCTGCAACCAGGGCATGCGTGCGCGCAGCTTTTCGCCGACGCGTTCGATAGGGTGACGTATATCGGCCTTGAGCAGGCGGCGGAAATTCTTCGCACCGCTCGCGCTCTCGCGAATCCACTGACGCGCAAAGCGGCCGCTCTGGATCTCCTTGAGGATCTTGCGCATCTCTTTTTTGGTATGCGAATCCACGATCCGTGGCCCGCGGGTCAGATCGCCGTACTTGGCTGTGTCACTGATGAAGCGGTGCATCTTCGATAGCCCGCCCTCGTGCAGCAGATCGACGATGAGCTTCAGCTCGTGCAGACACTCGTAGTAGGCCACCTCCGGCTGGTAGCCGGCTTCCACCAGCGTCTCGTACCCCTTCACGACCAATTCGGTGGCGCCGCCGCAGAGCACTGCCTGCTCCCCGAACAGATCCGTTTCGGTTTCCTCGGCGAAGGTGGTCTCGAGGACACCGCCGCGCGTACCGCCGATGCCGTCGGCATAGGCGAGGGCGCGTGCGTGAGCCTTGCCGGTCGCATCCTGCGCCACCGCGATCAGGCAGGGCACGCCGCGGCCCTGTTGATACTGGCGGCGCACCAGATCGCCGGGACCCTTGGGCGCGATCAGCACCACATCCAGATCCTTGCGTGCCTTGATCTGCTTGAAGTGCACGTTGAAGCCATGCGCGAACAGCAGCGCGGCACCCGGCTTGAGAGCGCTCTTGACCTCGGTGTAAAGCGCACCCTGTGCCAGGTCCGGCACCAGCATCGCCACGAGGTCCGCGCCCCTGGCCGCATCGATCGGTTCGGCGACGGCCAGGCCATCGCGCTTTGCCTTCTTCCAGCTCGGGCCGTTTTTGCGGAGGCCGACGACGACATTGAAGCCGCTGTCCTTGAGATTCAGCGCGTGCGCACGGCCCTGGCTGCCATAGCCGAGCACGGCAATGCGCGCGCCCTTGAGGGCCTTCTTGTCGACGTCCTTTCTGCCATACAAATGCATCGTTCCAACTCCGTTAGGTCAACAAAAAACCCCGCATCGGCGGCCGGTGCGGGGTTCTGGTGTTTGTTCGTTTCCTGGTGATCAGAAACGCCGGCAGCACCCGCCCCGCCTGCTCCGAAGGAGCAGCAGATCAAGAGAGAGTACGAGCGAGCTCGAAATCTGCATTGTGGGGTTCATGTGCTGATGACGCGCCGTCGATATCAGCACAACGATCAAGTACTTGTCAATCCGGAGGGTCATTTCGCTAAGCTTCGCACATGCAGACACTGACGACGACGACGGATGGCACGGGCATTCCCCTTAAGCTTGTGACCGACGCCCAGTGCGCCCAGGTTCTCGAGGCGCTCCCGGCTGCGCAGTCGGCCTGGGCACGCGCGCAGGGATTCGCCGCCGAACGCCATCGCCTGCTGCTGCTGCCGGATGCTGCAGGTGCCGTCGCCGGCGCGCTGCTGGGCTTGGGCGCGGCCCGCAGCGCCGATGAAGTCTCGGTCTGGGATGCGGCGGCGCTCTCCGAGCGTTTGCCCGCGGGGACTTATCGTCTCGCTACCGAGGTTTCGACGCACGCGGCCACGCAATTTGCCCTCGGGTGGGAGCTGGGCAGCTACCGGCTGACGCGTTACCGCAGCGCCCCGGCAAGATCCCCTGCCGTCAATGCCCTGATGACGCCGGCCGGTGCCGATCATCGTTACGCTCACGCTGCAGCGCAGGCGATGGGCTGGGCACGCGACCTCATCAACGCACCCGCGAATCAATTGGGACCGGAGGAGCTTGGCGCCGCCGCGCTGGAGCTGGCCGCCGCGCACGGCGGTGAGGCGCGCGTGCACACAGGCGAAACCCTGATCAGAGAGTATCCACTGGTGGCGGCGGTCGGGGCGGGCAGTGCGCGCTCACCGCGCCTGATTGACTGCCGCTGGCGCCGCGCGGGAGCGCCGCGCGTGACGCTGGTCGGAAAAGGGGTGTGCTTCGATAGCGGCGGACTGGACCTGAAGCCTTCGAGCGCGATGCTGCTGATGAAGAAGGATATGGGGGGCGCGGCCTGCGCACTCGGTCTTGCGCGTTTGCTGCTCGAACTTCAGGCGCCGGTGGAGCTGCGCCTCTTGATACCCGCGGTGGAGAACAGCGTCGGCTCGCGGGCCTATCGCCCCGGCGATGTGTGGCGTTCCCGCAAGGGACTGACAGTGGAAATCGGCAACACGGATGCCGAGGGGCGGCTGGTGCTGGCCGACGCCCTGTGCGATGCCGATGCGGAACGCCCGGACCTGTTGATCGACCTGGCCACATTGACGGGCGCAGCGCGCACTGCCCTTGGGCCCGATCTTCCGGCCGCCTTCTCGTTGCAGGAAGCGCTCGCCGCCGAACTGGCCGAGATCGGGCGCGCTCACGCCGATCCGGTCTGGCCCATGCCGCTATGGATGGGATACGACGACGAATTCTCCAGCCGCGTGGCAGACATCAATAACGTCTCCGCCTCGCCCTTCGCCGGCGCCATCATTGCTGCCTTGTTTCTCAAACGCTTCGTGACCGCCACTCCGAACTGGCTGCACCTCGATCTATACGCATGGAATCCCAAGGATCGTCCCGGGCGCCCACTGGGAGCCGAAGCGCAGTGCGTGCGTGCGCTCTATCAGTTGATTCGCGGCCGTTTCGGCTGACTGTGTGACTGCCGATCCTGCCGCGGCGGCGGCACGCCAGCGGCCGCCGAGTTCATTAGTCGAGGCCATGTTCAGCCGCGAACGGCTGCCGTGGGCACTGATCGGTGTTCCTCTGGGATTGGTCGAGGGCGCGACCGTTGCGGTGTTCGTCAAGAAGGGCTATGCCCCGATACTGCCGGCCGCGACGGTCAATCTGGCGGTCGCATTGGTGGCCGGTGCGCCGTCGATGGCCAACATCGTCAGCTTCATCTGGGCCAACCTCGCCCACGGGCGATCTCGCGTCAGTTTGCTGGTGGCACTTCAGGCGCTGTTCGCGGTCTGTGTCGGCCTGATCGCCTTCGCACCTCGCGCCCATGGAGGCCTGATGCTCACCATTCTCGCGGTGATTCTTGCGCGCATGCTGTGGGCTGGCGTACTGACGGTGCGCGCCACCATCTGGACCGCGAATTATCCGCGCCACGTCATGGCGCGAATGACCGGACGCATCGTCGTCTACAACGAAGTCGGCATGGCGGCGGTGGCCCTCGCCACCGGCTGGCTGCTGGATCGGCGGGCGGATCTGGCGCGCTGGATCTATCTGCTGGCAGCGCTGACGGGACTGGCCGCGGCGTGGCGCTATCGCGCGGTGCGCGTCCGCCGCGAATTCCAGCTGCTGGCGGCCGAAGCCGGTGAGGGCATCGGCATGGCGCCCTTCAGCTTCAGGATGCTGCGCGAGATCCTGCGCGAAGATCCCGCGTTCCGGCGCTACATGTTCTGGATGAGCATGTACGGCGCTGGCAATCTGATGGTCAGCTCGCAGATGGTCGTGCTGTTCACGGACCGGCTGCATCTGTCGAGTACCACGCAGGTCATACTGTTGACCGCGTTGCCGCTGCTGCTGATGCCGGTGTTCCTCCCGGCATGGGCTCGACTGTTCGATGGCGGACATGTCATCGACTACCGTGCGCGCCAGTGCTGGTCACTGGTCATTGCCATCGCGATCATGTGCACGGCGGTGGTGTGGCGTTTGCCCTGGCTGCTCTGGCCAGGGAGCATCATGCTGGGTGTCAGCTACGCCGGCGCAAATCTCGGCTGGAACCTGGGCCACAACGATTTCGCGACGCTGGGTCGGGCGCAGCACTACATGGGGGTTCACGTCACTCTCACGGGCGTACGCGGCCTGCTGGCGCCGCCACTGGGAATGCTGTGCTATGAATGGCTCGAGTCCGCGCAGATCGGACTGGGTATTGCCGCGCTACTGATTCCCTTTACGATGGTCACTGCCGGCGCCATCGGATTCGTTCGCATGCGAGCCGCGCGCCGTTGATCGCAGGTTTCGATTCAGTCAGGGGGGAGTATTCAATGAGTTCTGTTCGTAAACGCGGCGCCGATGCCCGGCATTTTTCGAGCCTGGTCGTCGATGGCGCCAAACAGGCGCCGGCACGCGCCATGCTGCGCGCGGTGGGCTTCACCGATGCGGATTTCGCCAAGCCGCAGATCGGCATTGCTTCCACCTGGGCCGATCTGACTCCCTGCAACATGCATATCGCCGAACTGGCGCGCGCCGCGGCGGAAGGCGCCAACACTGCCGGCGGCAAGAGCGTGATCTTCAACACCATCACGGTGTCGGACGGGATTTCCATGGGATCCCCGGGGATGCGTTACTCGCTGGTGTCGCGAGAGGTCATCGCCGACTCGATTGAAACCGTGGTGGGCGCGGAGGGCTTTGATGGCCTCGTGGCCGTGGGCGGCTGCGACAAGAACATGCCCGGTTGCGCCATGGCGATCGCGCGGCTGAACCGTCCCGCAGTATTCGTTTACGGCGGGACCATCCGCCCCGGTGTGCAGCGACGGGACATCGTGTCGGTCTTCGAGGCGGTTGGCGGCCATGCGGCCGGAACGATCAGCGCGGCCCAGTTACTCGAGGTCGAGCGCACCGCGATCCCCGGAGCGGGCAGCTGCGGGGGGATGTATACGGCCAATACCATGGCCTCGGCGATCGAGGCCCTGGGGATGAGCCTGCCGGGCAGTTCTGCCCAGGAGGCGCTGGGAGCCGACAAGCTGGAGGACTGCCGCCGCGCGGGGGCCGCGGTGGTGGCACTGCTGCAACAGGGCCTGCGGCCGCGCGACATCATGACGCGGCGGGCGTTCGAAAATGCGATCACCGTCGTGATCGCGCTCAGCGGCTCCACCAACGCAGTGCTGCACCTGCTGGCCATCGCGCAGGCCGCCGGCGTGCGCCTGAAGCTCGACGATTTCACCCGTATCGGCCGGCGCGTACCGGTGTTGGCCGATGTGCGCCCGAGCGGTCGCTACCTGATGTCCGAGCTGGTGGCGATCGGCGGCATCCAGCCGCTCATGAAGCGTCTGCTGCTGGCGGGCCTGCTGCATGGCGACTGCCTCACCGTCACCGGCCGCACGCTGGCACAGAACCTCGAGGGTGTGGCCGACTATCCCGCCACGCAGGACATCATTCGCCCGATGGCAAACCCGTTGAAGAAGAACAGCCATCTGGTTGTTCTTTACGGGAATGTCGCGCCCGATGGAGCGGTGGCAAAGATCAGCGGCAAGGAGGGCCAGTCCTTCACCGGTCGAGCCCGGGTGTATGACGGGGAGGAAGCGGCAACTGCGGCCATCCTCGCGGGCAAAGTGAAGCCGGGGGATGTGGTTGTCATTCGCTATGAGGGTCCCCGGGGTGGACCTGGCATGCGGGAGATGCTGAGCCCGACGGGCGCCATCGTCGGGCGCGGACTGGCGGACAAAGTTGCGCTGATCACCGACGGGCGCTTCTCCGGCGGCACTCACGGCTTTGTCGTTGGACATATTGCACCGGAAGCCGCCGTCGGCGGACCGCTCGCTGTGCTGCGTAATGGGGATCGATTGACGATTGATGCACAACAACAGCGCATCGATGTGGCTGTTTCGGCGGCTGAATTGAAGGCCCGGAGGCGAGCCTGGAGGCCGCGACGTCCTTACGCGACGCACGGCGTGCTGGCCAAGTACGCGCGCGTGGTCAGCAGTGCCTCGGAAGGCGCGGTGACCGACCGTTAAGGAGATTGAGCGCTAATATAAGGTATGGCGATTGGTCATGTTGCCAATGCCAGGGCGCGATAACGCGGGCGAATTCAGAATTCACATTTGGCGGCAGTTGTCACGGTCACGGCGAGCAGTTACAGTTCTTTCGCTCGTGACGACAACTGGCGCGCTGGCCCAAAGGCTGCATGGGAAAGCGCGCAGGCAACGAGACGAGAGTTTCCGGGGACCGCAGCTGACATGAAGAACAGACGATTAATAAAAGAGCGTGTGATGGCCGCATCGCGCGCTCAGAGAGCCTGAAGGACAACACACAGCAAACTTATGGCAGCCTACTACCCCCAGGAAACGAGCATCTTTTCCAAGCGCGCGATCGTCTTTATCGCGATCGTGGTGTTCCATGTACTGGTGATCTACGCCTTTGCAACCGGGCTTGCGAAGAGCGGTCAGCGCTACCTCTCGACCATCCTGCAAACGACGATGATTCAGCAGGAGAAGCCCAAGGACCTGCCGCCGCCGCCGCCGCCGGTCGACCTGAAGGAAAAGCCACCAGTCCAGGTCATCGCCCCCGATATCAACATCACAGTGCCGGTCGAAGCACCGCCCCCAATTCAGAACGTCACCACCAAGGCAGCGCCGCCGCCGCCACCGACCCCCAGGGCCGTAGCTCCGGGTACGCCGATCAAGCCCATCAGCATGCCCGATGTGCATGACTACTATCCTGAGCAGGCCCGACGCGACGGACAGGAAGGGCGCGCGCAGGTGAAGGTTTGCGTGGGAGCCAATGGCAAGATCGTAAGCGCCGAAACGGCGACCACCTCTGGCTTCCCCGCGTTGGACGAGGCGGCAATCAAGGTAGCCAAGGCAGCCCGCTTCAAGCCGGCAACCTCGGAAGGCAAGCCTGTCGACTCGTGTGCCACTTTGCCCGTGAAGTTCGAGCTACACGGCAGCTGAGCCGCCGCCGGCTCAGTTCGTTAGAATCGCTTTTAAGGTTTCGCCAACAAGTTTTGACAACAACGGTCCGCCAGGTTCGCCTGAGCGGGATGATGTAATAGAGGAAAATCAATGGATACCGCAGCACCAGCAGCAGCAGCAGTCGCGACCGCAACAGGCAACCCCTACGGACTCGGTCCTCTCTGGACCAACGGCACCGTCGTTACCCGGACCACCCTGGTAATCCTGGTTCTGATGTCGCTGGGATCCTGGTTCATCATCCTGACCAAGCTGTGGGATCAGCGCACGCTCAAGAAGTCCGGAAAGGTGGTCGAAAAGCAGTTTTGGACCGCCCCTTCGCTCAAGGATGGCGTCGAACGCCTCGGCAAGCGCGATGACTATCGCTACATCGCCGAGAGCGGCCTGCGTGCCGCTTCGCACCATGAAGGCCGCCTGACGGATCGCATCGATCTGCACGAGTGGATCACGATGGCCCTGCAACGCGCTGTCGACGGCGTCAACAGCAAAATCTCGGGCGGATTGTCGTTCCTGGCCTCGGTGGGGTCGGTAGCGCCGTTCGTCGGACTGTTCGGCACCGTCATGGGAATCCTCAACGCGCTGATCGATATCGGCATCGCGGGCCAGGCCAGCATCGATCGCGTCGCCGGTCCCGTCGGCGAGGCGCTGATCATGACGGCCATCGGTCTGGCAGTCGCGGTACCCGCGGTGCTCGGCTACAACTGGCTGCTGCGCCGTAACAAGATCATTCAGGACAATGTGAGGAACTTCGCCAGCGATCTGCATGCCTACCTGGTAAGCGGCGCGCGCGTTGCCAACCAATAACTGCCCAGTGATTGACCACGAGCCGCGGCCGGAGTCGCTCTTATGTCGATGAGTATTGGCAATTCGGATAGTGACGAACAGGGGATCATGTCGGAGATCAACACGACGCCGCTGGTCGACGTCATGTTGGTCATGTTGATCATCTTCCTGATCACCATACCGGTCATTACGAAGAACGTGGCGGTCAACGTGCCGAAGGCGGTCAACATCCCCACCCAGACCAAACCCGAGAACATCACCATCTCGGTGACGGCGGATGGGGATGTGTACTGGAGTCAGACCAAGATGCTCGACATGCACATGCTGGTCGAACTGGTCGAAAAGGAAGCCGTCAAGGTGCCGCAGCCGGAGATTCATATCCGCGCAGATGCCACCACCGACTATAAGAACGTCGGTAAGGTCATCGCGGCCATCAATCGTGGCGGTGTCATCAAGGTCGGGTTCATTACCGAGCCGGATCACGGTGTTCGCGGCACGCGCTAAGAGGGGATCGATAGCATGGCAATGAGTGTTGGAGGAGGCGGCGAAGGCCGGCCGATGGCGGACATGAACACCACGCCGTTGATCGACGTGATGTTGGTGCTGCTCGTGACCCTGATCGTGACGCTGCCGATCATGACGCACGCGGTGAAACTCGATATGCCGCCGCCAAACCCGAACCAGGCGCCGCCCCCGACGCCGCCGGTCATCATTAATCTGGATATCTACTACGATGGTGCCATCGCGTGGAACGGCACGCCGGTCACTAACATGGTGGATCTGGAGGAGCAGTTCAAAGAGGCCGCCGCGCAAGATCCGCAGCCCGAACTGCATCTGGCGCCGGACAGCCACGTGAAGTACGACTTTGTGGCGAAGGTGCTGGCCGCTGCGCAGCGCAACCACATGGAAAAGATCGGGTTCGTGAATACCAGTCAGTTTGTCGAGGAATAGTGTGACCCTCTGGCGCGCCTGCGTCTGACGTTCAGGCGCGCGCCGGGCTTTGAGACATCCCCGCTACCAACCAGGAAGCGCCATGATGAGCCGTCGACTGCGCAGTCGGAATCGTCACTGTGGCGCCGAGCACCATTGAGGAAAGTCATGAGGAATGGCCTGAAGTTCGTCCCCGCAATCGCCAATATTCTGCTGCTGTCGCTGTTCGCGATGCCGCTGACCACCGTTGCCGTGCTGGCGGCGGATCAGCCCACGGTCAGCAACAAGCTGGCCAAGCCGCTGAAGGCTGCCCAGGATGCCATGGCGGCCAAGAACTACGACGAGGCCATGGCGAAGATCAAGGAAGCCCAGGCGCTTCCGGAGAAGACGCCGTACGACAACTGGGTCATCAACACCTTTCTGCTCAAGGTGTATGCCGCCAAGCAGGACATGGCCAGTGAGGTTCCGGTTATCGAGAGTCTTGCCCAGTCGCAATACACGACGCCTGATCAGAAAAAGATCTACCTGAAGTCCGTGGCCCAGTACTACTACCAGACCAAGGACTACAACAAGGCCCTGGAGACAGCCAACGAAGCCGTCAAGGCGGGCGCTGCCGACAATGATGTGATGGGCCTGATTGCGCGCAGCCAATACCTGACCGGTAAGTACAAGGATGCCGCCGTGACGATGCAGGACATCGTCGGCAAGCAGGAGAAGCCCGACGAGGATTCGCTCAAGCTGCTTTGGCAGTTCTGCGACAAAGCTGGCGACAAAGCCGGCGCGGCCAAGGCCGTCGAAAAGCTCGTGGCCTATTATCCGAAGCCGGAGTATTGGGCCAACGCACTGGCTTCACTGGCGAATGCAGATACCAAGGACGGACACCTGCAGCTCAACGTCTACCGCCTCATGCTCGATGTCGGTGTGCTCAAGCGCGGCATCGATTATTCGGATATGGCGGAGTTATCGCTCGATCAGGGTTATCCCGGTGAAACACAATCGGTGCTGCAGAGGGCGTTCAGCGAAAACGTGTTCACCGAACAGCGCGACAAGGATCGCTACCAGCATCTGCTCGATGGCGCCAAACAGCGCGCCGCCGCCGATCTCGCCTCGCTGCCCAAACAGGAACAGGACGCCGTCGCCGCACCGCAGGGCGACAAACTCGTGCAGGTGGGCGCTGCCTACATGAGCTACGGGCAGAACGACAAAGCTATCGCCGCGATCACCAAGGGTATTTCCAAGGGCAGCCTCAAGTATCCCGACGAGGCCAATCTGCTGCTGGGTATCGCCCAGCTTCGCTCGCACAATGCGTCCGATGCGCAGCGATCGTTCGAAAAGGTTGGCGGTTCGAATAATCCGGGCTATGCACGGCTCGGCAAGCTCTGGGCATTGCATGCGGGCGCGAAGAGCGTCTGAGGAGTTGAGCGTATGACCATCAAGGCCGGCGATCGCATGCCCGAGGGCAAGTTCAAGACCATGGGGGAGAAGGGTCCGCAGGACCTGACCACCGCCGAGCTCTTCGATGGCAAGCGTGTAGTGCTGTTCTCGGTGCCCGGGGCTTTCACGCCCACCTGCAGTGCCAAGCATCTGCCGGGCTATGTCGAGCTTGCAGATAAATTGCGTGCCAAGGGCATCGATACCATTGCCTGCATGGCGGTCAATGATGTCTTCGTCATGAACGCCTGGGGCAAGGCATCCAACGTCGCCGGCAAGGTGCTGATGCTGGCGGATGGCAATGGCGAATACGCCCGCGCACTGGGCCTGGAAATGGATGGCCGCGGGTTTGGCATGGGAATGCGCGGCCAGCGCTTCGCCATCGTGGTGGACAAGGGTGTCGCCAAGCAGGTCGACATTGAAGCTCCCGGCCAATTCAAGGTGTCAGCCGCCGAGGCCGTCCTGGCGCAGATCTAGGGGCGTGCGCGTACCGCGCGCGCGCGGTACGCTTGGGGGCATGAGCACTGAATCCCCCGTCAGGCCGAGCGAGTCACTCAAAGCCGTTCGTTATGAGATCCGTGGTCGCCTGGCGCGGCGTGCCCATGAGCTCGAGCGGCTCGGCTACGAAATCATCTCTTTGAATATCGGCAACCCGGGTCTGTTCGGCTTCCGGACTCCCGAGACGATGCGCCTGGCCATGATCGAGAACCTGTCAGACAGCGAAGGCTACTGTCACCAGAAGGGCATCTTCCCGGCGCGCGAAGCGGTGGTCATGCAGCAGCAGGCGCGCGGCATCACCGGGGTCAGCGCCGAGGAAGTCTTCATCGGTAACGGCGTCAGCGAACTGATCGACATGGTGCTGCGCGCGCTGCTGAACGACGGCGACGAAGTACTGGTACCGAGTCCGGATTATCCGCTGTGGACGGCCGCCGTGAATCTGAACGGCGGTCGGGCGGTTCACTATCCCTGCCGGCCGGAAAACCAGTTTGTTCCCGATCCCGCCCAGGTTGAATCGATGATCACGCGCCGCACGCGCGCGCTGGTGGTGATCAATCCGAATAACCCCACCGGCGCGGCGTATCCACGCACGGTGCTCGAGGGGCTCGCTCGGGTTGCGGAGCGGCACAAGCTGGTCGTGTTCAGCGATGAGATCTATGACCAGATGGTCTACGACGACGCCGAATCGATTCCCATGGCGACACTGGTGCATGACACGCTGTGCGCCACTCTCTCGGGGCTGTCGAAGATCTATCGTGCCTGTGGTTACCGTGTCGGCTGGGCCTCGTTTTCCGGGCGCCTGCGCGGCGCCGGTGATTACCTGGCGGCGCTCGAACTGCTTTCCTCGCTGCGCCTGTGCAGTAATGTGCCGGCACAGTGGGCGGTGCAGACGGCTCTCGGGGGCTACCAGAGCATTCGCGAAATCGTCAGTCCCGGCGGCAGGCTGTACGAATCGCGGCGCGCGATCATTGAAGCGTTGGCGCATAGCCGCTATCTGAAGCTGCAGCCCCCGCGCGGGGCGATGTACGCCTTCATTGGCGTGGATTCCGAAGTACTGCCCGACTTCGACGACCAGCAGTTTGCGCTCGATCTGCTGGAGCAAAAGCATGTGCTGGTGGCGCCCGGTGTGAGCTTCAATGTGCCCTATCGCAATCACTTCCGCGTCACGACGCTGCCGGATCCGACGATGCTGCGCGTGGTGTTCTCGCGCATCGAGGAGTTGCTGGCCGGCTACGAGTCCGCGGCAAAAGAAGGCACGGCAACGCGCGTGGTGGATGCTCAGGCAAGATTCAAGTAACTTGCTATATACCATTCGTAAGAATCTGATTTGCTTGAGCTTACTAAGGAACTATCGACACACCTGAACAGTGGCGCGGTGCTCATCGTGCCAAGTGCACAACGTGCCGCGGCGGTACGCATCGCCTTCACCAATGAGCAGCTGCGCGCCGGGCGCGCGGTCTGGAATAGCCCGGACGTGCTGCCGTGGAGCGCGTGGCTCGAGCGCGGCCTCGACGAGGCGCGCGGCCGCGGTGTTCCGGTTCCCCGGCGCCTCTCGCGCACTCAGGAATGGTGGTTGTGGCACGAGGCCGTGCACGCAGCCTGCGGCGAATTCGCCGTGCTCTCTCCGGATGCCCTGATCGACAGCGTTCGGCGTGCGGTACTCGCACTCGAGGACCATGGCATTGAGTTGCGCGATGCAGGGGCGCCGGAAACCGCGGTGCTGCTCGGTGCGCGCGCGCACTTTGCGCGACGCTGCGCGGCACTGCATGCGCTGTGGAGCCAGTCCTGGAGCGCCTGTGCGCCCTACATCAAGTCTGCGCCGGGCACGCGGCTGGCGGGGTTCGCCGAGGTGGGCGCAGCGCGCCGTCGCTGGCTCGAAAGCCTGGGTATCGAGCTGGGCACCGGGGTGTCCGCTCTGGAGCCGCCCGCGTTTGGTACGACACATAGCTACGCCGAGCCCGAGCTCGAGGCGGCCGGAGCCGCGCAGTGGTGCGTGCGACAGCTTCGCGCGGATCCCGGGGCCAGGCTGCTGATCGTCGTGCCGCGCCTGGACGAACAACGCCATCGCTGGGAGCGCTCGCTCTCGCAGCGCCTGGATTACGGCGCGCTGCTCGCAGGTACCGGGACCCCCGCCGATGGCGTCGCATTCGCGGCCGAAGGTGGGCAGCCCCTATCGGAGTTCTCACTGGCAACCGCGGCTCTGGATCTGCTGCGGCTCGCAGCCGGCGAGGCTGACTTCAGCGTACTCAGCGCGGTGCTCCGCTCCCGCTATCTCGACTCGGAAGGCTATACCGCGCGGCTGGCGCTTGATGTCTGGCTGCGTCAACGGAGTTTTGCCGCGCCCGACGCGCGGCGATTGCATCTGTTGCTGGAGACGGCTGCAGCCCAGGTGGGGGAGCAGGCGGCCGCCTCGCTGCAGCGCCTGCTTGAGGCCCTCGATCTTTATCGGCCGGCACAGCCAGCGCCGCTGGCGCAAGCCTCCGATTGGGCGCGCCGCTTTGCGGACTGGCTGGGGCGCGCAGGCTGGCCAGGTGCGGCGCTGTGCAGTGATGAGCAACAGATTCGAATCCGCTTCGACGAACTGCTCGGCGAATTTGCTGCCATGGGCGCGGACAGCCCGCCGCTGGCGCTCGCATCGGCGGTGCAATTGCTGCGGCAGCTGGCAGTTCGCACCGCATTCGAGCCTGCCACCGATGACGTGCCGGTGACGCTGACCTCGAGCCTGGATGATCCCATCGTGCGATACGACGGCATCTGGATTGCCGGATTGACGGCCGATGCATGGCCGGCACCGATGCGGCCCGATCCGCTGATACCGTGGGCTCTGCAGCGCGCGGTCGCGCTGCCCCAGGCGAGTCCCGAAGGCGCGCTGCGCGCGGCTGAAGATGCCATGCGGCGCTGGCGGCAGGCGACTGATCAGCTGGTATTCAGCTTTGCCAGTAGCGACGGAGATCTGCCGCGGCATGCCAGTCCGCTGCTGCCCGATAATTTGGGCGCGGCAGCGGAGGGCTTTGAGCTGGAGTCCTGGCTCGCCGCCCACGCGCCGCAATTGGAGCTCTGGCGCGATCCTGGCGGCCCCGCATGGCCCACCGGGCAATCACACGGCGGGGGCACCTGGCTGCTCGAATCGCAGGCACTTTGTCCGTTCCGTGCCTTTGCGCTCGTGCGGCTCAGGGCGGAGCCCTTGTCAGAGCCGGATCCGGGTATCGATCCGCGACTGCGCGGCAAGATCCTGCACGCGGCCCTGGAGCATTTCTGGCGGCAGCTGCAGGACTCGGGCGCGCTGCACTCGCTCGGCGCGCCAGCGGCGATTGAGCTGGCGCGTGAATCCGTCGCGCATGCCCTGGCACACGCGCAGCGCCGCGCCTCCGGGCTTCTGGATGCGCATCTGCTGCGCGGGGAGGCGCTGCGCGATGAGCGGCTGCTCGAGCTGCTGATCGGATGGGAACTGTCCCGCGAGCCCTTCTCTATCGAGATGCTGGAGCGCTCGCTGCCGTTGGATCTTGCCGGCAGCAGGCTCGGGGTGCGCCTGGACCGCGTCGATCGGCTAGCAGACGGCCGACTCATCGTCATCGACTACAAAAGTGGGGATGCCTCATCTTTCGAGGCGATGGCTGATCGATTGACGCAGCCCCAGCTGCCCGCCTACGCCACTGTGGCTGGCGATCGAACCGCGGCGGTCGCGATGCTGCATCTGGGACGGCAGGGTCTGAAGCTGCGCGGGGTCGCCGATACAGCCGGCCGCTTATCGGGCCTGCGGCCGCTCAAGGACGGCCAGCCCGACTGGGCGGACCTGCTCGAGCGCTGGCGTGGCCAGCTCGCCGGGCTGCTGCAGGAGTTCCTGCGCGGATACGCAGTGGTCGATCCGCAACCGAAAGCCTGCGAGCACTGCCATCTGCAACTGTTTTGTCGCGTACAGACCGCGCTGGTGCCGGCGGTGCCCGAGCCGTCGCCGCAGGATGCGCCCGCATGAGCGCGCTCGCGGCACTGGAGCTGGATAGTCACGCCCGTCGCCAGGCACTCGAAGTGCGACGCTCGCTGCTGCTGCAGGCGCCTGCTGGTTCGGGCAAGACCACCGTGCTGACCGCGCGATTCCTGGCGCTGCTGGCGGTGGTGGATGCGCCCGAACAGATTCTCGCGATCACTTTCACCCGCAAGGCGGCGGCCGAGATGCACCATCGCATTCTCCAGGCGCTGCAGGCTGCCGAGACCGGAGCGGTCATTCCGGGCATCGAACCCGCGCTGCTGCAAGCGGTCGCGCAGCGCGATCGCGCGCTGGGCTGGCAGCTGCTGCGCAATGCCGCGCGGCTGCGCGTAGAGACTATCGATGCCCTGAATCACCGACTGGCGAGTGCCTTGCCGATCGCCGCGCGCAGCGGCACCCAACTGGATCTCACGCCCACGCCCGAGCCGCTGTATCGACGCGCTGCCCGGCAGGCGCTGCGCGGTGCGCTGGAGGATGCGGACGCCACGGCCGCGGCACAGTTGCTGCTCGACCGGCTCGACAACAGCTGGCGCCGGCTCGAGCAATTGCTGGCCGGCATGCTGTCGCGACGATCGCATTGGTTGCCGCGAGTGCTAGAGGCGCGCGCCGGCGGGCTTGCCGAGCGCGTGGCCGAAAGTGTCGATGCCGTACTGCGTTCATCGCTGGCTGGCGCGGCCGCAAGCCTGCCGGCAGCGTTGCTGCATGAAGCCGAGCAATTGCTGGCGCTGCGCCAGCCGGGCGGTGCGGTGCGGTTGAGCGCTGATCCGGCGAGCCTGCCTCACTGGCGCGCGCTGTGCGCGCTGGCGATGACCGAAAAAAATGCCTGGCGCCGGCGGCTATCCATACGTGAAGGCTACGAGACGCACCAACGCGAGCATAAGCAACGCGTGCTGGACTGGATCGACGCCATGAGCGCGCACCCGGGCGCGCTGTCGAGCTTGTGTGCGCTGCGCGGCTTGCCCGATGCGGCGCCCAGTGCGGCCGATCGCGAGGCCATCGAGGCGCTGGCGCAGCTGCTGATGCGCGCCGCGGCGGAACTGCAGCTCCTGTTCGCCGAGCAGGGGGTGGTCGACTATCCGTTCGTGGCGGCGGCGGCGCGCCAGGCGCTGACCGAGCAGGGCGAGCCGAGTGATTTCGCATTGCGCGCCGGAGGCGCGATCCGGCACATCCTGGTCGATGAATTCCAGGACACCTCCTTCGAACAGTTCCGCCTGCTCAACGCGCTGACCGTGGGGTGGGAGCGCGCCGACGGTCGCACGCTGTTCCTCGTGGGCGATCCGATGCAGTCCATCTACCAGTTCCGCGAAGCCGAGGTGGGTCTGTTCCTGCACGCGCGGGATCATGGCCTCGGCGACATTGAATTGCAGATGCTGCAGCTGCGCCGCAATTTCCGTTCGAGCGCAGGCGTGATCGAATGGATCAACCGGCGTTTCGAACGACTTTTCCCAGCCGACGATGATGCCCGCCTGGCCGCGGTGCGCTATCTGCCATCGGTGCCGGCGCAAGCGGAGGATGGGTCGGAACACGCGCCCGTGAGTCTGCATCGCTTGCTGCCGGGCGATCGCGCCACGGAGGCCGCGCGAGTGCTCGAGATCGTCCGCGCCGAACGCCGGCGCGATCCGTCCGCCCGGATCGCCATCCTGGTGGCGGCGCGCGAACATGCGAGCGCGATCGTGTCGCATCTGCGTGCAGCGGGGTTTGCCCTGCGCGGGGTCGATCTCGAGCCGCTGCGGGAGCGGCCGCTGATCCGTGATCTGTCGGCCCTGACGCGGGCATTGCTGCACGCTGCAGATCGAACCGCCTGGCTGGCACTGTTGCGGGCGCCCTGGTGTGGACTGCCGCTGGCGCGGATCGAAGCAGTGCTGGGAACCGCGGACGGGGATCTGTTCGCCGCGCTCACTGCGGCCGTGCGCGATGGCAAAGACCTGCAGGGGCGGATTGGCAGGCTTTGCACGGCGCTCGCCCCCGCGATGCTCGGTGCGGAACACGGCTGGCCATTGTGGCAGCGGGCACTGCGCAGCTGGATGCGACTAGGGGGTCCTGCCATTTACGCGGATGTCGCCGAGCGGCTCGATGCGCGACGTTTTTTCGATGCGCTGGCCGAGCACGACGAGCCGGAGTCGCTGGTCGGGGAGCGCATGGATTCGCTGACCGAGCGGCTGTACTCGACCGCGCCGCCACAAGCCGGCGCTATCGAGGTCATGACCATGCACGCGGCCAAGGGCCTGGAGTGGGACGTGGTGATCCTGCCGGGCCTCGGTCGGCGCGGAGCCAACGAAACCGACCCGCTGTTGCACTGGATCGAATTGCCACGCCCGGGCGAAGGCACCGACCTGCTGCTCGCCCCGATCCGATCTGGCGAGGAGGAACCTGAGGGCTCGCTCGCGCTCTACATCAAGGCGCTCAAGCGCGCGCGGCAGGCACTGGAGCGCGTACGGCAGCTGTATGTCGCGACCACACGGGCGCGCGTCTCGCTGCACCTGCTGGCGGCCGCGGATCCACGCACGCGCGCTGGCGAGCCAGCCTCGCCGGCACCCGGTTCGCTGCTCGCGACACTCTGGCCGGCCATCGGCGAGGAATTCCGCGCACTGCAGCCGCTGGGAGACGGCCCGGCGAATCCTGCGTCCCCTGGAGCCCTGGCCGCACCGACACTGGTTCGCCTGCCGGAGGGTTGGATCACGGCCACGCCCCCTGAGCCGCCGCAGCCCTCGCGCCTGCCGCTCACCTCGCCGGCCAGCATCGACGCGCCTGAGTACTCATGGGTGGGGAGCGCGGCGCGCGCCATCGGCACCATCGTGCATGCGGAGTTGCGCCGGCTCGCCGCACAGTCGGTGCTGCCCGAGCCTCAGGACCTGGATCGGCGCGCTTCGCGCTACGGCAGCTGGCTGGCGGAGTTGGGCGTTCCGCCAGCGGAACGCCCGGT
This sequence comes from uncultured Gammaproteobacteria bacterium, assembly GCA_963819195.1. GTDB lineage: Bacteria > Pseudomonadota > Gammaproteobacteria > Steroidobacterales > Steroidobacteraceae > FEN-1191. The sequence continues at coordinate 583,704 of CAWFVL010000011.1, read as the reverse complement.
TGCGGAGGCGAGAATCCTTGAGGCGCTCGAAAGGACGCTGGCCGACCCGCGCGGGCGCTGGCTGCTGTCCGGCGCGCCCGGGCGCGCGCACAGCGAATGGCGCCTGAGCGGCCTGCACGAAGGCCGGATCGTGAATGTCATAGTCGATCGCATGCTGCTCGACGAGCACGATGAGCGCTGGGTGGTTGATTTCAAGACCGGGCGGCACGAGGGCGGCGGGATCGATGCGTTCATCGACCAGGAGGTCGAACGCTATGAACCGCAGCTGCGGCGCTACGCGGCACTGGCCTCAGCGCTGGGGGAGGAGAAGGTCCGGGTGGCGTTGTACTTCCCGCTGCTCGGCGTGTTTCGCGAACTGGCACTACACCCCTAGCTCAATAGGTCCCGGCGAACGAAACCGGGTGCCGCCCGGAGGCATCGGGCGGCCCGAGCAGGTTCAGCACCTTCTGCAGATCGGCGCTTGAGGAATCGCGCGGCGCGATGTTGCCATCGAGTTCGTAATTGCCATCGCGCCGTAGTTGCAACTGAGCGTCCAGCGACAACGGTCCGCCCAGATCGCGCAGGGTGCCAAGCATCGGCGCATCGCCCAACGGCGCTTCGGGAAATTTCAATTCGAAACTGCCCAGATCGGTACCGGGATGATCCATATGCAATGATCGGGCGGTCAGCGTTCCCTGCACCGCCGCGACATGGCCGCCGCGCAGGCTGGCCCGATCGATGCCCAGGTCCAGAACCCCGCTCCAGCCCGCCGGCACGGGCACGACCCCGCCTTCCAGCGGCAACGAGCCGCTCAGCGCCGCAATGTCCACATCGCCGTTGAAGTGCAGAGTCAGCTGCGCGCTGCCGCGCGCGCGCGGATCATTGCTGATCACATCGAGCGCCGCCTGCGCGCGCAGCAACTTAAGTGGATGCAGCGTCCAGCGCACATCGGCGAGTGTGAGCGCGCCGCTGCGGACTTCGGCGCAGCTTCCTTGCCAAAGCGTGCCGCCGGGCGACTCGCAAGCCACGGAGCGCGGCAACAGCCAGGCGACGACGTCAGCCGGCAGGCGTATCAGCAGCGTGAGCGCGAACACAGCCACCCCCAGCAGGATCGCGGACCTTGCCGACATCAGCGCGCGTGCAGTACCAGGGTTGAATTGACCGTGCCGACAGCGGTGCCCGCCTCGACTACCGCGGAATCGACCCGAATGCCGTAGCTCTCGCGCAGTTGTGCGATCCATGACACGAGCCCATCGAACGAAGTCTGCTCCAAACGTACGTTGAGCCCGCCATCACCGCTGGGCTGGCTGCCGACCAGGGCACGCTCGAGACCGGCCTGGCGCGCGGTGCGGTCGACCACGACCACGAGTGATTCGTGCAGCGGCGGCGGCCCGTTGGTTTGCAGGCTTGCCAGCTGTGGTGCCATCGATCGGAGCCAGATCAGATCTTCGCGCTTTTGCGCCACGCGCTGTTCGAGCGCTCCGACATGCCGCTGCAGCGGCAGCACGATGGCAATGATCAGCAGCAGTGCGGCCGCGATTCCGCCATACAAGGCAATGCGCCGGTCGCGCTGACTCAGACCGAAGTAATAGCGCAGCAGGGCGTCCATCAATGCGCCCTCGGCGCCGCGCCGCCGCGACGCAACTGAATGCGCCCCTCATAACCGCTGGCGGCCGCGCCGCCCGAGGTCAGTTCGGCCTGCCAGCCGTTGCTGCGCAATGCCTGGTTGATGCGTTCGAGACTCTCGGCATCGCCGGCCTTGAGTTTCAGATCCAGTCCGCCCTCGCGATAGCTGAGGGCCTGCAAGGAGGCATGCGCACCGCTCAAGGCCTGCGCGAGCGCCGCGAGCGCCGGCATGAATCCGGCGGCACCCGACTCACTCTGCGCCGCGAGCAGGCGCCGTTCCACGCGCGATCGCACCGCGCCGGTGCCCGGATCGCCGGGCAGTGCGCCGCGCGCGATGGTCCCGATTTCCGCATCGAGGGCGTGCTCGCTGCGACTCTGCTGCCAAAGCTGCAGCGACAATCCACCCACATGGACCGCGAACAGTGCCGCGGCCAGCATGGCTGCCAGTCGCCAGCGACGCCAGCCGCCGCTGGCGGCTACCTCGGGTGCGAACTCGCCGCTCAAAAGATTGATGAAGCCGCCAGCCACCAGCTGCGGCGCCAGCAGCGGCAGCGGACCTGCGTTGAGCAACTGCACCTTCAGGCTGGCGCAATGTTTGCGAAGCTCCTCGACTTCGGCCGAACGCAATTGCCAGTCCTGCGGCGAGGCATAGAAAATCAGATCATCTGTGATCAGTTCGTTGCCGAGCGTGGCTTCGAGCGCAGCGCCGATATTATCGGCCGGCAGTGCCATTGCCTGGCGCCCGGCGCGACGCAGGGACAGCGTGTCGCGATCGAGCATCACCACGGTGTGGCCGGGATTGTCTGGCAGCAGCGAGGCGCCGGCACTGACCGCCGCTGGCACGATGCCGGCCGCGGCAAATTCCGCGAGCCAGCGCGACATCAGTGCGCGCGTAACCACCGCAACCGCCGTGCGCCCGCTGACCTCATCGCGCGGTCCAACCGCAAAGTGCAGGGTTTCTATGTCCGCGGCCAATTGCTCTTCGAGCGCATAGGCGACCAGCTGCTGTGGACGTACACCGCTCTTGGGAGGCAGTTCAACTTCCGTGAGTAACACATCGCCGCTGGGTGCGATGAGTCCAACCCTGCGACCGGAGGCCGCAGCCAGCGCCTCAGCCAGCGGGCCGGTCTCAGGGGCGCCGAGCGCCTGGCCGCCGGCATCCGCGAGCATCCAGTTGCAGGATGGATCGCCGGCCCCGGGCAGCTGCAATATGAGCCATTCCGCCATGATCATTCCGTGCCGAAAGTTCGGAGTATGACGTGGAGCTGCCCGGCACCATCGCGCTGCATCAGACTGTACAAGGTGAAGCGGGCAGTGCCAATAGTAATAAAGGAGCGCAGTCGGTAATACGACGTGGTCGTTCCATATGGCAGCTGGGTACTGCCCTGTGGCTGATTGCCGATGCTGGCCTGAAATGCCGACTGTGTGGGAAAACAGCCCTCAGCCTGGCGCCGCGCCAGCAGCTGCTGTGGATTGATATTCCATTCGGTCCCGCCGCTCAATGCGTCCAGCACCACCCCGGCGGCGGTGCAGATGTTGATCGGCGTGCCGGTAGGCAATGCTGCGATATAGGGCGCGATGCGATTGTAGCGGTCGCGCCCGAAACCCGGCAGCGCGAGGAGCTCCGAGATGCTCGTGACCGGCAGATTCGCCGTACGATAGGGTGGCGACTGGCCCAGGTAGATGCTGTCCTCGGCGCCATCGGGAAAATTCGGCTCGATGTCACTGTCGATCCAATCGGCCAGCAGCGGCGCCCACTTGGTCTCCAGGCCTACGCCGGTCAGCAGTTTGCTGAAAGCCGCTATCGCAGTGGCATTGGATGCGCCGCCAGGGGCCAGATTGTTGATGTTGAATTTGCCCTGTTGATCCTCCAGCTGCAGAAAATCCAGAGTGATGCCGGGCAGCAGCTCGAACGGACCATAGGTCTGTGACCAGGGCTGATTGAGCGCAACCTGTGTCTGATTGACTCCGGATTGCCGCAGCACGTACGCCGCCATCGCCTCAGCGCCCTCGGCCGCCAGCAGCGCCTGATCGGCGCCAAACACGGTCGATGCGCGCCGCGCGGACATGGCGCTGGCAAAAGCGATCGCCGTCGCCAGCACCGTCGCGATCGCCACCAGTACGATGGCGGTCAGCAGCGCGATGCCTCGTTGCTTGTGATTCAGGATAGGGCTCATCCGGCGATCTCGATATGTCGCATGACGATGCCGACACCTTCGAACTCGATGGTGACCTCGACTGCCACGGGCCTATTGCGCAGGATCATATCCTGCTGGCCCACGCCCTGCGTCGGGACCGGCCACTGTGTTTGCCATTGATGGCCGGCGTCCATGAAGCGCAGGCTGATATTCTTGACGTGATCGACCAGCTTGCGCTTGATCGGCACTACGGCGAGCGTCGAATCGAGCTCCGGCGTGTAGGAGCGCATCAGCGCGCCATTCTCGAGCGAATAACTGACGCGCTGAAGTTCGGAGCGCGGTAGACCCGCAGGGTTGGTCCAGCCGCCGCGGGTGAAACTGACCAGCGGCAGCGTGCCGCCGTTGAGCGTGCTGATCATGCCGAGCGTCACGCTGCTCGAGCTGCTGCCGGAAGTGGAGGAAGTCGAACCGTCGAGCGTCGACGAAGTGTTGCCGAGCAGAGTGCCCGCGTTGGCCGAGCTCATGATTGCCGGCAGGTAGCCGTCGCCCGTCAGTTGGCGGATAGGCCTCTGCTGCAGCAGCTCGAAGTCCTGTTCGATGACGCGCAATGCCTGCTGCAGGGCGATCAACTGCGCGGATTGCTCCTCAACCTGCTGGCGGCTGCGAAACGCCTGCTCGAGCGCGCGGTAGCCGATCGCAAACATGATGGCCGTGATGAAAAGTGCCACCAGCAGCTCGATGAGTGTAAAGCCCCGGGCGCGGCGCATATTCAGGGGCCACCCGAGCTGGAGCTGCCCGGCACGGTCGGCGTTGCGGGTGTCGGAGTGGCAGGGGTCGCCGTGGCCGGTGTAGGGGTGCCCGGATTGGGCACCGTCCCGGTTGTCACCCCGGCGCCGCTGCTGCTGCTGGCGCCGGTGCTGGTAAAATCCGTCCCGGTCCAGGTCACCGATTCGCCGGTGGCAGCCTGCAGCGCGTCGCCTCGGAACCCTATTACGGTCGTAATCCAATCGCCGCTATCCGTACTGTTGCTGCTGCCGGTGAGACTGGGCGTCGAGGAATAGGTAATCGTCTTAGAGTTGCTCGAAGTGGTGCTTGATCCTGGTTTGATGGGAATGCGCCGCACCTTGACCGTTATCTGAAGCAGCCCTGGAATCTGATCCATGGCGGTGACGATCTGCTGCCAGTGCCAGTCGCCGTTGGCGAAATTCTTGACGTCTCCCTCCGTGGTACCGGTTTGCGGCGCCTGCAGGTTCAGCCGCGCATCGGCAATGCAATTGAGCGCCACCCATTGCGCCAGCGTCTTCTCGCGCAGCGCACTCACATTGACCGCCGAGGAGCTCAGTGCAGCCAACACCGCGCCGACGCCGAAGGCAACGATGACCAACGCCACCAACACTTCGATGAGCGTGAAGCCGCGAGCGGGGGTGGCTGGACGCGGCGAGCGATTCATGTCGATCCGCTCTTCTTGACGTCCTGCCCGTTCAGTCCGTCCACGATCTCGCCGACCTTTACGGTGCCGTCGTCACTGCTCTGGAGCAGGACGCTGCGGTTGGCGTTCGGCCGCTGCATGAGCAGAATGAAGGTATTGGTATCTCCATTGGAGAACAGCATGATCTGCGGCGTGTTGTCGTCGGTGCCGGTGTTCAGCCCTGAGTTACCGGAGCCGCCGAAGGCGCCGGAGCTACCGCTGCTGCTGCCGAGAGAGCCGCTCGGCCCGATCGACCCACTGCTGCTGCCCGCAGCGCCGAAGGCACCGCTGGAGGATCCGGCAGCGCTGCTGCTGCCCAGTGCACTGTTGAGACCGCCGCTGCCGGTGATGGTCGATAGGCTGCCACTGCTGCTGCTGCCGAGCAGCGACACGGTGCCCCCGGGCGGCGTGGTTGCCAGCGGATTGACCTTCAGTGCCTTGTCATCGAGCACGATCTGATGTCCCTCGATTGTCAGATCGAGCTGTAGTCCCGATGGCAGGTTACGCGGGCGCAGCGTCTCATCGACCGTCTCGGGCATCCAGCGCATCAATCGATTGTCGTAATACACGAAACGGTAACCATGCTGTCCGCAGCGGATGCCATATTCGAGTGTCAGCATCGCGCCGCGTTCCCGCCCATAGGAAATGAGCGCCGAGAGCCGATCGCGCTCCTGCTGAAGCCCGCTGTCCTTGCCGATTGCGCCAAGACTCAGCAACGCGCCGGTGACCAGGATGCCGATGATCACGACCACGATCATGATTTCGAGCAGCGTGAAGCCGCTCTGCCTGCATCGACGGGGCGTTTTGCTGCGCATCGGCGCTCGGTCGGCCGACCCGCGCGGGATCAGTTGTTGTCCAGGTTCCAGTTGCCGACGTCGGCATTCACACCGGTACCGCCGACCTGACCGTCGGCACCGAACGAAAACAGATCGTACTCGCCGTGGGTGCCGGGGATCTGGTACTGGTAATCGTTACCCCAGGGGTCCTTGTTGAGGCGCTTGAGGTAGCCGCCGGCACGCCAGTTTTTGATGTTTGGATCGTTGGGCTTGGTGACCAACGCCTGCAAACCCATCTCGGCGGTGGGGTAGACGAAATTGTCGAGCTTGAACATCGTCAATGCGGTTTCGAGCGCCTGGATGTCCTGCTTGGCCTTGGCAACTCGCGCATCATCCACGCGTCCGAGGAACTGCGGCACCACCACGGCGGCAAGCAAACCGATGATGATCACCACCACCATGATTTCGATGAGCGTAAACCCGCGCTGACCGCGCGGCGCAGGATCGATCTTGCTAGGCTTGATATTGGCATTCATGGACTTCACTGCCAGCTTGGATGTGGCCCCGTTAGCCGATCGCCCGATCATAACAAATGAAGATCTCCAGAACCGACGCGGCCTCACAATCCTTGATTCGGTCGGCAAATTGCGACGGTCGCTATGGCGCGGCGCTGCTCGCGGTGCTGGCGCTGATACTCGGTCTTTGCACCCTCGGGGAGTGGGGCCGTGGGGCGCTGCGCTATCAGCGCGAGCCGTTGGCGCAGGGTCAATGGTGGCGCTTGTTCAGCGCGCATCTCGTGCACCTCAATCTGACGCACGCGCTGCTCAACTGCGCGGGCCTGCTGCTGCTGTGGATGCTGTTTGCGCGTGAATACACGCCGCGACGCTGGGCCTGGATCCTGCTCGCCTCGATGCTCGCCATCGACGCCGGCCTGTGGTTTCTGCGGCCGCTGGTGGGCTGGTATGTGGGCGCATCGGGCGTGCTGCACGGCGCGCTCGCGGCAGGTGCCCTGAGTATGTATCGTCGGCGCGATGGCACCGGCGCCGCAGTGCTGCTGCTGCTGATTGTAAAGCTTGCCTACGAGCAGCACAGCGGCGCCAGCCTGTTCGCTTCCGACCTGCCTCTGCTGGCTGAGGCGCATGTGTTCGGAGTACTCGGCGGACTGCTGGGCGCTTGCCTGCCGCGCCCCGCGTGGAAGCCGCTATAATCCGCGCGCTTTTTTACTCACAATTGCATTGGTAGAACATGTCGATTGCATTGGTTTTTCCGGGTCAAGGTTCCCAGTCCGTGGGCATGCTGGCGGCACTGGCCGCGCAGCACGAGGCGGTACGCCATGGTTTTGCGCAAGCCTCGCAGGCGCTCGGCTTCGATCTGTGGGACATCGTCGCCAACGGCCCGGCGGAGCGGCTCAACAGCACCGAGATTACGCAACCGGCCATGCTGGTGGCCGGTGTGGTCACGGCGCGCATCTGGCGGCAACAGGGCGGTGCGGCGCCGACCGCGGTGGCCGGTCACAGTCTGGGAGAATTCGCCGCGCTGGTGTACGCCGATGCGCTGCCGTTCGAGGACGCAGTGCGCCTGGTGCAGTTTCGCGGCCAGATCATGCAGCAGGCCGTGCCCGAAGGTGCCGGCGCCATGGCGGTGCTGCTCGGCCTTGCGGACGAGGAGGTCGAGTCGATTTGCGCGGAGGCCGGTCAGGGTGAAGTGGTCGAGGCCGTGAATTTCAACTCGCCGGGCCAGATCGTGATTGCGGGCAATGTGGCTGCGGTTCAACGGGCGCTTGAAATTGCCAAGGCACGCGGCTGCCGGCGCACCCAGCTGCTGCCGATCAGCGTACCCGCGCATTCAAGCCTGATGCGGGCGGCTGCCCACAAGCTCGAACAACGCCTGGCGCAGATCGAGATTCGGCCGCCGAGCTGCCGCTACATCAGCGCCGTCGATGCCGCCGCGCACAGCGATCCCTCGGATATCCGGGCAACCCTGGTCCGGCAGCTGTCCAGCCCCGTGCGCTGGCCGCAGACCGTGCGCGCTCTGCTCGCGCATGCCGGGACGCTGGTGGAGAGCGGCCCAGGCAGGGTGCTGACGGGTCTTAATCGGCGCATCGAACGCGGCGCCAGCTGTTACGCGCTCGAGGACCCCGATTCGCTCGCCGCAGCCCTCGCAGCCACGGCAGGAGCGGCTCATGCTTGAGGGAGATCTGGCACTGGTCACGGGCGCCTCCCGGGGTATCGGTCGCGCCATCGCATTGGTCCTCGGCGGCGCCGGCGCAACAGTCGTGGGAACCGCCACTTCGGCCGAGGGCGCGGAGCAGATCGGGGCTGCGCTGGCGGCCGCCGGCATCCAGGGACGAGGCGCCGTCTGGAATGCCACCGACCCGGGTTCCACCGAGACACTGCTGGCGGGTATGGAGGCTGCCGGGGGCCTGCCCAATATCCTGGTCAACAACGCCGGGATCGCTCGCGACGCATTGATTTTGCGGATGAAGAGCGAGGACTGGGAGCAGACCCTGGCGGTCAACCTCTCCGCCGTGTTCCGCCTTTCCAAGGCCTGCCTCAGGCGCATGCTGAAGGAGCGTCACGGGCGCATCATCAACATCGGCTCGGTGGTCGGCGCCATCGGCAATCCGGGGCAGGTGCACTACTCGGCGGCCAAGGCGGGACTGGTGGGGTTCGGCAAGGCGCTGGCGCGCGAGGTGGCTACGCGCAACATCACGGTCAACACCGTGGCGCCCGGATTCATCGAGACCGACATGACGCGCGCGCTCAATGAGGCGCAGCGCGCGGCCTACCTGTCCCAGATACCCGCCGGACGCTTCGGCACGGCCGAGGAGGTGGCCCGCACGGTGGCGTTCCTGGCGTCACGTGAGGCAGGCTACATCACCGGGCAGACGCTGCATGTCAACGGCGGGATGTACATGGGTTGAGCGGCTTCAGGCCCCATGCCGCAAATACGCTGAATAATCAAGTACTCGCGCATTAGGGGAGGTGGCACGAGTTCGGGGGTTCCCCTAGAATACGCGGCCCATGCACCCCCGCCGGTCACCAGAGCTCAGCGGGCCTTAAGATTGAGTCATCAAGATAGAGGATCAACAAAAGATGAGCACCGTTGAACAACAGGTGAAGGCTATCGTCGCCGAGCAGCTGGGTGTGAAGGCCGAGCAAGTCACCAATGCCGCCTCGTTCGTCGATGATCTGGGTGCCGACTCGCTCGATACCGTCGAACTGGTCATGGCGCTCGAGGAAGAATTCGAAATCGAGATCCCCGACGAAGACGCCGAGAAGATCACGACTGTGCAGCAGGCGATCGACTACATCAGTGAGCGCCGCAACAAGGCCTGATGGCTTTGGCGCGGCGGCCGCAGCGCCGCCGCGTTGGATACTTCCGATCCCGAGAGATTCGTGAGCAAACGCCGAGTTGTCATCACCGGTCTCGGCCTGATTTGTCCCGTGGGGGGCAACGTCGCCGATTCGTGGGCATCGATATTGCGGGGCGAGAGCGGCATCGGGCCGATCACTCGCTTCGATGTGTCGGCTTTTCCGACGCGCTTTGGTGGCGCGGTGCGCGGCTTCGATGTCGAGCAATACATGTCTCTCAAAGAGGCGCGCCGCCTCGATGAATTTATGCATTACGGCATCGCTTCTGGCGTGCAGGCCGTGGCCGATTCCGGCGCTGATTTCGAGCGCCTTGATCGCGATCGCTGCGGTGTAGTCACGGGCGCCGGCATTGGCGGGCTGTGGACCATCGAACAGACGCGACAGACCTATTTCGACTCGGGCTGCAACCCGCGCAAGATCTCGCCGTTCTTCGTCCCCTCGACCATCATCAATATGATCTCGGGCCATCTCTCCATCCGCTATGGCCTGCGTGGCCCGAATCTGGGAGTCGTGACCGCGTGCACCACATCCACTCATGCGCTGGGCCTGGGTGCGCGGGCAATCATGTACGACGACGCAGATCTTATTCTTGCGGGCGGTTCCGAAATGGCCACCACCGCAACCGGCTTGGGCGGCTTCGGGCAGGCCAAGGCGCTGTCGACGCGCAACGAGTCCCCGCAGACCGCCTCGCGACCGTGGGATCGCGATCGTGACGGCTTCGTTCTGGGCGATGGCGGCGGCGCCATGGTGCTCGAGGAACTCGAGCACGCACGCAAGCGCGGGGCACGCATCTACGCCGAGCTGGCCGGCTTCGGCATGAGCGGCGATGCGCACCATATAACCGCGCCTCCCGAGGACGGCGCGGGAGCGCGGCTCGCCATGGTCAATGCGCTGCGCGACGCGCGGCTCAACCCCAGCGATGTGCAATATCTGAATGCGCATGCGACATCGACCCCGCTGGGCGACCGGGCGGAGACCGTCGCGATCAAACACGCTTTTGGCGATCATGCCGCGCGGCTCGCCGTCAGTTCCACCAAGTCCATGACCGGGCATCTGCTGGGCGCCGCCGGCGTGCTGGAGGCCATTCTCAGCGTGCTGGCAATCCGTGACCAGGTGGCCCCTCCGACCACCAATTACGAGAATCCGGACCCCGAGTGCGACCTCGATTACGTGCCCAATGTGGCGCGCCCGATGAAGATCGACGTCGCGGTGTCGAATTCCTTCGGCTTCGGCGGTACCAACGGCACCCTGGTCTTCCGCCGCTTCGGCGGGTGAGCACGAACCCGGTGCTGATCCGCCCGCTGGCGCTGCGGCCTGCGGACCTGCGGCGTCTGGCCTATCAAGATCCGGTGGCCTATCCCGTGCTGCTCGACAGCGCCGCCCAGGGGCAGCTGGGTCGGTATTCGATCCTCGCGGCCTATCCGATCGCGGCGCTCTGGCAGGATGCCTCGGGGCGGCTGCGCGGCCGTGGCCTCGGAGAGGGCCTCGGGACAGGGCAGGGCTTTCTTTCGACCTTCGAGCGGCTGTGGCGCCAGTCGTCCATTGGCCGGGCCGAGGGGGATGCGGGCATCGCAGCCGGGGCAGGCCCTTTCCGCGGCGGCTGGTTCATCTACCTGGGCTACGAGATCGCCGGCGAGATCGAGCCGCAGCTGGCGTTGCCTGCGCAGCTGAGCTCGGGGGTGGCGCCGCGCGCGTTTGCCCTGCGGGTGCCGGCGGCCATCGTCTATGACCACCTGACCGGGCAGTCCTGGTCCGTGGTCGAGACAGGACACGAGGCGCTCGGCGGTCGGCTGGCGCGGGACCTGGCTGCCATTGCAGGCCAGGGGGACCTGTCCGCCGAAGACGAGGGAGTGGCCCCGGAGACCCTGCCGTTGCAGGAGGAGGATCCAGAGCGCTTTGGCATCAGCGTGGCCGCCGCGCTCGAGCACATCCGCTCGGGGGACATCTACCAGGCCAATCTCTCGCGTGGCTGGCGGGCCGGCTGGGCGGGGGAGCGAACCGACACGGGGGTGAGCAGGCAGGCGCTGCAGGCGGCCAGTGCAGGGCTCTATGAGCGCCTGCGCGCGCAGAACCCGGCGCCGTTTGCGGCGCTGGCGCGATTCGAGGGTTGGCACCTCTTAAGCTCTTCACCCGAGCGGCTGGTGCGCGTGGAGGGCCGGCGGGTCGAGACCCGGCCGATCGCCGGCACGCGCCCGCGCAGCCGCGAGGCCTGGGCCGACCCGCGCGAGCTCGCTGCGCTGATCGCGCACCCCAAGGAGCGTGCCGAGCACATCATGCTGGTCGACCTCGAGCGTAATGACCTCGGCCGCGTCTGCCGCGCCGGGACCGTGCGCGCGGATGAACTCATGATCACGGAAAGTTATGCGCATGTGCATCACATCGTCTCGAATGTGTGTGGTGAGCTCATCGAGGGCCTGGGGCCGGTGGACGTGCTGCGCGCCGTGTTTCCGGGCGGCAGCATCACAGGCTGTCCCAAGTTCCGCTGCATGCAGATCATTGCTGCCCTGGAGCGCGAGCCGCGCGGCGCCTACACGGGCGCCCTGGGCTACGTTAATCGCGACGGCTCCATGGACCTGAATATTCTGATCCGGACGATCACGATGGATTCGCGCGCGCTTGAATTCCGCGCCGGCGCCGGCATCGTTGCCGATTCGGACTGGCAGCTGGAATTGCAGGAGACCCGCGCCAAGGCGCGCGGCATGATCGCGGCGCTGCAGAATGGCTGAGAGCTGGGTCAATGGCCGGGTATCCGATCACGTGGCGAGCGTGGACCGCGGGCTGCAGTATGGAGACGGACTTTTCGAGACTATCGCCTGCGTGGACGGGCAGCCGTGCTGGCTTGCATGGCACCTGCGGCGGCTGCGGCGAGGTTGCGAGCGGCTCGGCATAGGTTTTCATGACTTCGATGCACTTGGAACGGAAATCGCAGCCCGCGCCCGGGGCACGAGTCGCTGCATCCTCAAGTTGATCCTGACCCGTGGGAGCGCATCGCGCCGGGGTTATCGGCCGGCAGGAGATGAAACGCCGACGCGGATCCTATCGCGGCATGACTGGCCGGGCGATTCGGCCCATCCGCGCGGATCGAGCGCGGACTTTCCCGTAGCGGTTTCGGGCGTCAGACTCGGTATCAACCCGCAGCTGGCGGGATTGAAGCATCTTAATCGGCTCGAGCAGGTGCTGGCGCAGCAGGAACTGCGCGGCACGGCGCGGGAGGAGGCGCTGATGTTGTCGAGTGCCGGAGACGTGATCGGCGGCAGTATGTCGAATCTGTTCCTGGCCGACGAGGCGGGGCTGTCCACGCCCTCGTTGGCGGAATCCGGCGTCGCCGGCGTAATGCGCGAGCTGCTGTGCGAGGCGGCAGCGCGTCACGGCGCTCCGGTGCGGGTCCGGCGCATTGAGGCCGCCGAACTTGGGAGCGCACGCGAGGCATTCGTTACCAATGTGCGCTGGGGCGTGCGATCGATCAGCGAACTTGCTGGCCGCCGGCTCGAACAGCGCACCCACGCACAGATCGCGCAGAGCTGGATAGATGCCGCGCGCGTTTAGACCGATCGCGTTGCTGCTGGCGCTGCTCGCCGTGGCGGCCGGCGGCGCCATGGGCTTTTGGAACTACCTGGACCATGAGATGGATCGTCCGGCGCCGGCAGCGGATCCGGTGCGGATCCAGGTAACGCCGGGTGAGCCGCTGCGGCAGATATTATCGCGCCTGCAGCAGCAGGGGGCGCTGCGCAATGCACGCGAGATCGAGTGGTATCTGCGCCTGCACAGGCTGCGCCCGCGCGCGCAGGCCGGCAACTACGAGATTGCGCCGCATTCGAGCGCCCGCGCCGTGCTCGAGCAGTTCGAGACCGGCCGCGTGGTGCTCGAACAGCTGACTATCGTTGAAGGCTGGAATTTCCTGCAGCTGCGGCGCGCGCTCGATGCCGATGCGGCACTGCTGCACGCCACGCGCGGCATGACCGACGCCGCGCTCATGAGTGCGCTCGGCCACGCGGGCCAGGCGCCGGAGGGCCGCTTTTTTCCCGACACTTACCGTTTTGCTGCCGGCACCAGCGATCGCCGCATTCTCGAGTTGGCCTACGAGCGCATGCAGGCTGCGCTGGCAGCGGCGTGGGAGTCGCGCGCGCCGGAGTTGCCGCTGGCGAGCGCCGATGAGGCGCTGATCCTGGCCTCGGTGGTCGAGAAGGAAACAGGAAGGGAAGATGAGCGGCCCAAGGTGGCCGCCGTGTTCGTGAACCGACTGCGTCGCGGCATGCGCCTGCAGTCGGATCCCACTGTCATCTACGGACTGGGCGAACGCTATGATGGCACTATCCACACGCGCGATCTGGAAACCGACACGCCATACAACAGCTACACGCGCGCCGGGCTGCCGCCCACACCCATTGCGATGCCCGGCATCGCATCGCTCCAGGCAACGCTGCATCCGGCCGACATTGATGCACTGTACTTCGTGGCCACGGGCACGGGGGACGGCGGGCATCAATTCTCATCCAACCTTGCAGACCATGACCTGGCGTTGCGCGCCTATCTCAAGCGCATCGGTGCACATGAACGCAAGGCCTCGCCGCCGTGATAGGGCAGGGCCGCTTCATCACGCTCGAGGGAATCGAGGGCGCCGGAAAATCCACGCTGGCGCGCACGCTCGAGAGTGCGCTGCGGGAGAGGGGGCTGCCGGTCCTCCTCACGCGCGAGCCCGGGGGCTCACCGCTGGCGGAGCGACTGCGCGGGATCCTGCTCGAGCGCGGTACGGAATCGATTTCGCCGGTCGCCGAAACACTGCTGATGTTCGCGGCCCGTTCGATCCATATCGAGAGCCGCATCCGGCCGGCGCTGGAGCAGGGCAGCTGGGTGATCTGCGATCGGTTCAGCGATGCCACGCGCGCCTACCAGGGCGCCGGCCGCGGTGTCGATGCATCCCTCATCGAATCGCTGGCGCAGGCGGTGCACGCACAGCTGTGGCCGCAGCGCACGCTGCTGTTGGACCTGCCGGTGCAACTCGGCCTGGCGCGAGCGCGTGCACGCAGCGCCGGCGGTGATCGTTTCGAGGACGAGCAGCGGCAATTCTTCGAACGCGCGCGCGCGCGCTACCTGCAAGTGGCGACCGATGAGCCGCAGCGGGTGCGTATCATCGACGCGCGGCTAGAGCCTGCGCAGGTGGCAGCACAGGCGTTGGCGGCCATTGAGGATCTGTTGTAGTCCATGAATTTCTATCCCGGAGTCGAGGTCCCCTGGCTCAGCTCGCAGATGGAGCAGCTGCGGCGTAGCCGGCTCGCCGGACGTTTTCCGCCGGGCCTGCTGATTGCCGATCGGCGTGGCGCGGGGGGCCTGTGGCTGGCGCACTATGCCGCGCAGGTGGCTCTGTGCCGTGGTGAGTCCCCGCCCTGCGGCCAGTGCCGCGAATGCCGACAGTTCCTGTCCTCGCAGCACCCGGACTTCACCATCGTCGGTCCGCTCGAGGACTCGAAATACATCCGCGTCGAGCAGATCCGCGAGCTGACCTCGGAGCTATCGCTGACCGCGCATGGCGGCGGCGCGGGTGTAACGCTGCTGCACCCGGCTGATGCCATGAACGCCAATGCTGCGAATGCGCTGCTCAAGACGCTGGAGGAGCCGCGCCCGGGTCTGACGCTCATATTGGTCACGGAGGCCCCCGCGCGCCTGCCCGCCACGGTGCTGAGCCGATGTCAGAAACTGCGCATTGGGGCGCCTGCGCGCGCGGCGAGTATCGAGTGGCTCAACCGCAGCCGTGGCGAAGGTCCCTGGGCCGCGGTGCTGGATGTAATCGGCGAGGCCCCGTTCGAGGCCGCGTTGCTCGATCCGGCTGAGGTTGCGCAAGTGGCGGCCGAGACCTTCCGGACGCTGAACGAGATGGCTTCGGGAAGGCATGAGGCGGCAGGCATGGCCGCCATCGCCGAGCGCTGGGCCAAGGCCGAGCAACTGGAGCTGCGGCTGACCTGCATTGAGACCTGGATCACAGCGTGCATCGATCGCGCAGCGGGGGCACCTCGCCAGTTGACAGAATTGCGCAGTGGCGCCCACTTGCCAGAATCCAGTTGGGACATGAATACTGCAGCATTGCTGCGGCTGCTGGATGCGGCCTATGAGTTGCGCGGGTTGCGGCTGACTGCCATCAACCGCGCTTTGGCGCTCGAGCAGATGCTGTGGCAGCTGACGCGCGCGCGATCACAAGTGGCATGAATTGAAGATCACATAGGACCCGACAGGGAGCATGGCCAAGGACCCAAATTCCAGATCCGGGATCAACAAGCCCGGTTTGCTGACCCTGACCATCAAGGACAAGAGCGCGCTCTACCTGGCGTATATGCCTTATGTGCAGAACGGTGGACTGTTCATCCCGACCAGCAGCAACTATCGCCTCGGGGACGAGGTGTTCATGCTGCTCAATCTGATGGGCGAGGATGAGAAGCTGCCGGTCGCCGGACGCGTCATCTGGGTGACCCCCAAGGGTGCGCAGGGCAAGCGCACGGCCGGTATCGGCGTGCAGTTTTCGGAACAGGATCGCGGGCAGACCCGCAACAAGATCGAGAACTATCTGGCCGGTGCGCTCTCGGGCGACAAGGCCACGCACACCATGTGAGCTTGGCCGTTCCGGCCTCTCTCGCTGACTTTCGCTGCTCGCGCTTTCCCCCGCATTATCCGCAACATAGGCCTTATACGAGGCAAAGGCGGCGCAGCCGCCTCGGAGTCATCAGCCCCGGACGTGCGGCAGCGCACCGACGAACGTGCGGCCGGGGAGCAGCCTGAGGGCCTGTTCTTGTCTGAGTTTGGACGTCCGCTATCGGCGGAGTCTTGTTGTGCGGTAATGCCTCATGGAAACGATCCGTTTACGCGGGCTGCAGAAGCCCAGCCACTGCGAGCAGTTAGTCGACGCTTGCGTGCGCGGTAGGCGGATGGTTCCTGCCACTGCAGTTCGAACGACGCTCTCGGAGCTGTCGATACCGCTGCGTGTGCTGGCACAAAGGAATTCCTCCCTGGGTGATTCCTCTACTGCGTGGCTCGCGTGGAGCGAGGGCGCCTCTATGTGGTTCGTTGCCGGTACGACTTCCCTGGAAATGTCTCGAGAGCGCGGGCGCCCGGTATTGCAATTGCGCGTCTACGACCAGGCAGGTGCGCTGGATGAAGCAGTGACCTGCGTGCAGACGGCAGCCAACACCTGGGAGCGCTGTGCGTAGTCCTTAGATGGACTCGTCTGGCGCTCAGGCATTGCGCCGCAGGGCGCCTTCGGCGGCATCCAGGCCGCCGCGCAGTACGTAGGCATCGAAGCCGCGCTCCACGAGGATAAAGGCCGCAGCGGAGCTGCGTCGACCGGTGTCGCAGTAGACGACATAGGGTCGGGCGCGATCAAGAGTCGAGATTTTCAGGCGAATGAAGTACAGCGGCACGTTGAGCGATCCCTCGATGGCAAGGTTCTGGTGCTCGGAGGGCAGGCGCACGTCGAGCCAATGGCCACCGCGCGCGATGACATCACGCGCTGCCGGGTATTCGATCCACTGCACCAGCGGCTCATTCATGAGCTCGCGGAAATCTTTTTTGTTGAGCCGCATCAGCACTCCATCGGTCAGCATGGTCACCGTCGCGTTGCGCTTTGCTTCCGAGATCAGCGCTTCCTCCCCAAAGGTATCGCCGACCGTAAGCTCGGCAAGCTTCAGGCCGCCGCGATTGAGCGGTGTCTCGCGCGTGACCAGGCACTTGCCGCTGACGATCGCGTAAAAGAAATCGCCCTCGGCACCCTGCTGGATGATGATCTCGCCCTCACGGCAGTTCATGCGCTGCATGCGCATGAAGATCGCCTGGATGTTCGCCGGTGGTATGCGGTGGAAGGCCTGCGTCTGCAGCAGCGTGGTCATCCAGTCGTCACCGGCGGTTCCGGTCAGCTGCGCCTGCAGTTCGGCCACCTCGTAGGTGCCTGTCTGGTCCCACGTGATCATCATGTCGAGCAATTCGCTGTCGACAGCCAGATACTCAATGGGGTCGACGGCGCGGGCGGTCATTTTTCGCGGCAGCTTCGGAGACAGGGGATTGCGCGCCTCGGCGGTGCCGCCGCGAATCATGGCCACCGTGTTGTCGCCTTCGCGCAGCTCGACCAGTCCGGCAATAATCCAGTATGTGAACTTGTCGCGGTCGCCCTCCTTGAAGAGCGTGCGGCTGGCGGGCATTTGCGAGATTCCTACCTTGCGCGCAAGCGCGAGCAGGTTCTCCTTCTTCATGCCGTCGAATGGCGAGAATTTTCGGAGTAGCGCCACATCGACAGGCCTTTCGTCACTCATGCTCGAATCCCGACTCCATGTCCTCGCATCGTTCGCAGACATTCGATGCTAACACAGCGTCAGAGGGCGTCCTTCGGCGCCAGTTCACGCATTTGCCCCTGCCGTCAGGCCAGGTTTGACCAACCCGCATCCGCCTGGAAGCGGGCGCCATAGCGTTGTTCGAGCTCACGCAGCCGCGACACGCAGGCCTCGACGCCGCGCGCCTTCGCGTAGGCGATCGGGCCCCCGCGAAAGGGGGCAAATCCGGTGCCGAAAATGACCCCGGCATCGATCAGGTCGAGGTCCTCGACGATGCCCTCGCGCGCGCAGGCGACGCACTCGTTGACGAGCGTCAGGATCAGCCGGTCAGCCAGATCGGACGGGACCGGCATGCGGTCGGGCTCACGCGCGATTTTGCCGTCGCGCCAGCGATAGAAGCCCTGGCCGCTTTTGCGGCCGAGCTGTCCAGCCTGCACCAATGAGCGCACACGGCTTGCGAATGGCGGCGATTCGCGCTGCAGCTCCCGGGTGACAATCTCTCCCACATGCAGCACCACATCCAGACCCACCACATCAGACAGCTCCATAGGTCCCATCGGCATGCCGAAGTCGACCGCCGCGCGATCGATGGCATTGAAGGAAATGCCTTCCCCGGCCGCATGCAACGCCTCGTGCAAATAGGGGAACAGCACCCGGTTGACCAGGAAGCCCGGGCTGCTGCGGCAGGGTAGCGGCAGTTTGTCGATGCGGCGCGTGAAGGCCATCGCCGCGGACAGCGATTCGGGGCTGGTGCTGGCCGAATGCACCACTTCCAGCAGCGGCATCTGCGGCACGGGATTGAAGAAATGCAGGCCAACGAACTGGCCTGGGTTCTTGAGCCCGCCGCTGAGTATCTCGAGCGTCAGGCTCGAAGTATTTGTGGCGAGCAGCGCGCCGGGCCGCATGCGCGGTTCGGCCGCCGCATACAGGGCGCGTTTGGCTTCCAGATCCTCGAAGATGGCTTCGATGACGACGTCCGCTTTGGCGACGCCGCTGCCGGCGACATCCGCGCTGAGTCGCTCGGCCGCCTGCATGCGCTCGGCCGGTGTCGGCAGGCGTTTTTCGAACAGGGCGCGCGCACGCGTGAGTGCCGGCTCGATGTATTTGAGCTCGCGATCCTGCAGGGTCACGGTCAGACCACGCAATGCACACCAGGCCGCGATATCGCCACCCATGACCCCCGCGCCGATGACGTGGGCATGCTCAAAGGCCGCGCGACCCTTGCCCGCCAGACCTTTGAGGCGATCCTGCAGCAGGAACACACGGATCAGATTGCGCGCGGTGCTGCTGCGGATCAGCGCCGCGAAGGATTCCGCCTCCGCCCGAAAGGCAGCCTCGCCGCGGGCGCCATGACGCGCCCACAGATCGATCATGGCGTAGGGGGCAGGATAGTGCTCGCGCCGGGCGTGCGCGGCCACCTGTCGAACCAATGCCGGTCGCAGCAATGGCCGCACTCCGGGCCAGCTTAAGAGACGCTCTCGCAGCGACGGCTGATGCGGCGCGGGGGCTGCCATGATGATATGGCGCGCCGCATCGGCAAGCTCGCTGCCGCGCTCGACCAGGCGGTCGACCAGGCCGATTTTGAGCGCACGGTCGGCCCGCACACTGCGGCCGGTGAGCATGAGTCCCATGGCGGCGCGCACCCCGAGCAGGCGCACGCTGCGTACCGTGCCGCCGAAGCCCGGGTGGACGCCGAGCTGGACCTCGGGCAGCCCGAGGTTGAGCTTCGAGTCGCCGACGGCCACCCGATAGCGGCAGGCCAGCGCAAGCTCCAGTCCGCCGCCGAGTGCGAAGCCATGGATCGCCGCCACGGTGGGGTAAGCCAGTGATTCGATCGCCGAGAAGATGTCCTGGCCATGGCGGATATGCTGCAACGCCGCTTCATTTGATTCGAACTTGGGAAATTCACGGATGTCCGCGCCCGCGATGAACCCGGAAGCCTTTGCCGAGCGGATCACCAGGCCGCGCAGCGGGCGCTGTGCCAGGGCCTGCACCTGGCGTTCCAGTTCGAGCAGCACCGCGCGTGAAAGCGTGTTGGCCGAACCTCCGGGCCGATCCAGGTTCAGCCAGCCGATCTGGTCGGCATCGACTTCCAGGCTCCACGCAGCTTCGGCGCCAGTCTCGGTCACGCTCATGAGTTTAATTCCGGTGGCGGTGCTGTGACGTGGAAATCGCACACCAGTGGGCGATGATCCGAGAAGCGCACCTCGGGAATCCGGAAGCCGCTGACTTCGATGCCGGCGCTGACCAGTACGAAATCCAGCTCCACGCGCGGCTTGCGGGACGGAAACGAATGCAGCCCCTCTGTATTGGCGCTGCGCAGCCCCGAGGCGCGCATGAACAGGTAGATCTCATGCGTCCCCCAGAAGGTATTGAAATCCCCGGCGATGATGACCGGCTTGGTGGAACGCACCACCAGGTCATGCAGGGTGCGCAGCTGGTACTGACGGTGGCGGAACTTGAGCGACAGATGCACGAGGAAGATACAGACGTCCTCGAGTTCCAGTTCGATGATGAGCCGCTTGATACCGGTGTCGAAATAGTGAAAGCGCTCGCCGGTCACGCGCGGCGCAGCCAGCAGTGCATTTGCCTGCTTGCGCACGATTGGCACCAGTTGGTTGATGGAGCCGGTGCCGTACTTGCACTGGTGGGCGGTATAATGCCCCAGCGCATTGGCAATGTAGGTTGCCTGGTTGAGCATGCCGGTACGGACCGAGCCGGTGTCGACCTCGATCAGGCCCACGAGGTCGGGATCCTCGGAGCGGATGAAGCTGGTGATCTGCTCGAGCACGCGTCGGCTGCTGCGCAGGTACCCGGCGCCCGGCACCGGCAGGTGAAACGCCGGCCCGGTGCCGGTGGCGTAGCGGATGTTGTAGACCAGTAATCGCACGGAGCTGTCAGCGCTCTCTATCCTTACAGAAGGTCATCACAGTACACTGCAAGTATGTCTCAACGCGATCCCATCCGCGTCTTTGTGACCCACGCCTTCGAGGAGAGCGACGACTACGTTCGCGTGTTCGAATACCTCGAGAGCGCGCGGAATTTTTATTATCGCAACTGCGGCAACCTCGCCTTCGATGAGGGCAAGGGACGCTCCCAGGATGCGATACGCGAGGAGCTGCGCAAGCAGATCGCCAACGCCGAGGTCGTCATCGCGTTATCCAGCCTGTATTCGGAGCAGCAGGACCTGTTGATTTTCCAGCTGCACTACGCCAAGGCCAGCGATAAACCGGTGGTGTTCCTGCCGTTGTTCGGCCGCGATCAGCCCAAGCTCAAGACGCTCGATGGACTGCTGGATGAAACGGCGGCTTGGGACGAGCGCGGGCTGGTGGATGCGGTCAAGCGTCAGGCGCGCCATGAAGACACGACGCGCTGGGACACCATCGAGTTCAAAATCGACTAGCGCTCAGGGATTCGCGCTGGCCTCGATCGACAGGAACTTCAGCAGCGGGGCGGGGGTGCGACTGCCGCGGCCATTGTGAATCTGCTGCTTCATGCCGGCGAACATGCCGTACAGGCGCACTACCAGTTCGGCATAGCGGCGCGCTTCCTCGTTGGAGAGTTTGCGCACCGAAGCTTTCACCACATCGTCTCCGGGCAGCGCGTGTGCGCGGTGCAGCGCTTGGGTCATCTCGGCAAACTCTGCGCCGATTGCACCGGGCAGATCCGATTCCTGAACATCCTCGAGGTGAGAGCAGTACGCATCGAGCAGCCGATCCTTGATGGTTCCCGGCCCCGTCATCGACAGAGCTGCTGCTTCGAGTCGTGTGCTCAAGTCTCTCATGTGATGCTCCCTGCAGCCGCCGGCGAGTTCGCGTTGCGCTTTTTTTCGATCGCGAGTCCCATCCCGCCCCATCATTTTGTTGGTTTATGAAAACCCTGCTTCATCAATGGTGTACGGTCTTAATATAGCGCGAAGCCTGCGAAACACAATGGAGAATCTGCAGCGACTTCACGGCTTTGCATGAAAGAGCTTGCGTGGTGCGGCCAGAAGATGCGATTAGACGAAATATCGCATGCTCAAGTACTTTATAAAGTGATAGTCATAAGTAATTTATTTTAAACAATAATATCTCAAGATAGCCGCACCAAGCCGACCCGGCATTGCGCAGCGCCGCCAGGGACGGTGTCTCGCTGGTAGTCCGCAACCGGGCTCGGCAGCCGGGCGGGAAAACCCAGCCGCTGCAATGTTAAAGCTCACTGTTTTAAGATACTGCTAACAAATCGCGCGTACCACGCGGGAGAGACGATGGCGGGGAAGAAGGCTGGCAGATCGAGCAGCGCCCGGGCTCGCGGGCTGCGCACGCTGCAGCACCAGACACTGTCGCCGACGGTACGCTACGCCATCGATACCGAGGTCTGGCTGCGGGGACTGCTGCTGGCGCGCGAAGCAGCGCCGGCGCTTGATCCGCGGTGGGCCACCAAGGATCAGGTGCACGATGAGGCGCTGGGCTGGTTTCTCCAGCAACACGCCCAGCAGGTGCTCGAGGACTATCCGGCACGCCGGACGGGCGATGAGGATCTCACCTTCTGGCTCGACTCACGCCTCATGGAGCGGGCGCGGCGCATGGCAGCGCGCGACGGTGTCAAGCTGGCGCGGCTGATCGATGCGGCACTGAGCGCCTACGCGCGCCAGCATATCCCGCCCGAACTGGTGGAATTCCGGCAGCGGGTGCAGCACGAGGCGCACAAGCTTTACGGCACGCTGCGTGGCGGAGTGGCGGCACCGACGCGCGTTCGCCGGTGAGGCCGGCGAGGGCCATCCAGGGCTGGGTGCTGGTGAGCTGCGGCTGGCTGGCGGTCATGGCGAGCGCAATGCTGTCGCCCGTGCTACCGAGCATGACAGCGTATTTTCGCTCGGTCCCGTCGGTTGATCTGCAGGTGTCACTGGTGGCGGGACTGCCTGCGTTGTCCGTGGCGCTGCTCGCGTGGCCCTTCGGTGCTCTCGGCGATCGCGTCGGGCACAAGCGCGTGCTTTGTTGGGCCGTAGCCTTCTATGGATTTGTCGGGACGGCGCCGGCGTGGCTGCCCGCGCTCAATCAGATCGTGGTGTCGCGCGCATTGGTCGGGGTCGCTGAAGCGGCCATCATGACCTGCAGCACCGCCCTGATCGGCGCCTATTTCGATGGTGCCCGGCGCGGGCGCTACCTGGCGCTGCAGACCGGCACCGCGCCGATTGCGGCAGTAACGGTCATCGCGATCGGCGGCGCGCTGGGAGCCTCGAGCTGGCGTGCGCCTTTCCTCGCCTATGGCTTCGGTTTCGTGCTGACGCCCCTGACCGCGCTGCTGCTCACCGAGGTGCGGGCGCAACGCAAGCGCAGCGACTCGACTGAGGTGCCGGCGGCACCCGAATCGGCGCCCTTCGTCTGGGGCAAGCTGATCTGGATCTGCGCGATCACCCTATTTGCGATGACCGCCTTTCTGGTCACCGTGGTGCAGACCGGATTCCTGCTGACCGAGCGCGGCGTGAACGCCCCGCAGCGCATCGGCGTGTACCAGGGCGTTGCCTCGCTGGCCAATCCGCTGGGCGCGCTGTTATTCGGCCTGCTGCCGGTCCGCACGCTGGCAAAGCTGACGCTGGCCTTCGGGCTGCTGAGCGCGGGCTTCTTTCTGATCGCGCTGCTGCCGAGCTGGCGCAGCGTGGTATTCGGCGCCGCCATTGCCAACCTCGGCGCCGGCATGATGCTGCCGACGCTGATCACCTGGGCCATCAACACGCTGCCGGCGCGACTGCGCGGCAGCGGCACCGGCCTGTGGATGGCCGCCAGCTTTCTGGGTCAGTTCCTGAGCCCGCTGGCGGTGCTGGGGCTGCGAGATCTGACTGGCAGTCTTTCGAAGGCAATCCTGGTCTACGCGATCGCCTGCGGTGTCAGCGGCATCGTTGCGCTTGCAGCGCGCATGCGCACGCGACAGGCGGCAGCCTGCGCCTGTTAGCGCCGCTTCACGGCCAACGACAGTCCGAGCGTGTGCGCCTTGTAACGGACTGCTGCTTCGCTGCGTCCGAGCTCGCGCGCAATCCGCGCGGCCGGTGAGCGGCCAGATTGACGCCGCAGCAACTTCTCATGCGCAGACGTCCAAAGAATCCTCTGCCGCCGCTTCTTTCCTTTGGCCATGAAATAAATTCCCTTCAATGATTGGTAGGCAATAGTGTAGCCGAAGTCGCCGTGCCGCAATTCGCGACTGTCCGCTTTACCTCGGCTTGCTCAACGTGCAGCATGGCTTGACGTTGCGGACACCCCCGCTTCATATATCGCCAGACTGCAATCAAATTATGCCACGGCGCAGAACTCCGCGTTGGATCGTGCTAAATCAGCTTGCAATGATGCAGGCATCAATGCCGGTGCGGGTGCGATTATGTTGACGCCTGCGCAGCAGCAAACCCCTGCGCAACCGGAAGCTGCGGTGGGCCCCGCCGCAGCTTTGACCGCCATCGGCATCGTCTATGGCGATCTTGGTACCAGCCCGCTGTACACCTTGCAGAGCATCGTCCAGGCCATGGGAGGGCATTTCAGCAGTGAGAGCGGCCTGGGCATATTGTCGCTGATCGTTTGGACGCTGATTCTCACGATCTCGGTCAAGTACTGTGTGTTTGTGATGCGCGCGGACAATCACGGTGAAGGCGGCATACTGGCGTTGATGTCGCTGGTAGGAGCCAACAGCTTCCGGCCCGGCACGCGGTTGCTGGCCGTCATGGGGTTGCTGGGCGCGGCGCTGGTTTACGGTGATGGCGCCATCACGCCCGCTATTTCGGTGCTCAGCGCGCTCGAGGGCGTGAATGTCGTCAGTGATGCACTCAAGCCATTTGTGATGCCGGCGGCGGTGGCGATCCTGCTGCTGCTGTTCGCCCTGCAGCGGGTCGGGACCGAACGCATCGGGCGCGCCTTCGGCCCGATCATGCTGCTGTGGTTTCTGACGATCGCGGTGCTCGGAATCGCCGGCATCGCGCGCAATCCGGGCGTATTGACTGCCATCGATCCGCGGCATGCAATCGTCTTCATGGCGCATAACCGCGGCTCTGCACTGCTGGTGCTCGGTGGCGTGTTTCTTTGCATTACCGGTGGCGAGGCGCTGTACGCGGACATGGGCCACATCGGCAGAATTCCCATACGACGGGCCTGGTATCTGATCGTGCTGCCGGCGCTGCTGCTGAGCTATGCGGGCCAGACGGCATTGATGATCGAGCGCGGATCCGTCGAGGGTAATCCGTTCTTTCTGCAGGCACCGGCGTGGGCGATCTATCCGCTGGTGGGACTGGCTACCGTCGCCACGATCATCGCCAGCCAGGCCATCATCACCGGGTCCTTCTCGATGACGCGTCAGGCCATGCAGTTGGCATGGATGCCGGCGGTGAACATTCGGCAGACCTCGGACCAGCGCTATGGGCAGATCTATGTGCCGGTGGTCAATTGGCTGATGATGATCGCCACCATCTCGATCACGATTGCTTTCAAGAGTTCCGATCGCCTGGCCGGTGCGTATGGCACGGCGGTGTCCACCACGATGCTGTTAACCAGTTGCCTGCTGATCGTGGCGATGCGGCGGATCTGGCATTGGCCGCTGTCACTCGCTATCGCTGTGGGCGGTCTTTTCCTGCTGGTAGACTTGGGGTTCTTTGCTGCCAATCTGCTCAAGATCGTCGATGGCGGCTGGTTACCGCTGACCCTTGGGCTGCTGATCTTTTATCTGATGGTGACGTGGCGCCGAGGCGCGGAGGCGCTGCATGCCTGCATTGCGCAGGACTCCACCGAAAAGCCCGATCAACTGCTGCGCGATCTTCTCGCAGGGCGCGTGCCTCGCGTGGCCGGAACGGCGATATTCCTGACCCGTTCGGATGAGCGCTGCCCTCGCATACTGGTTGAACATGTACACAACATGGGCGCGTTACATCAGACAGCCGTCACGCTGCGGGTGGTATTCCGCGATACGCCGCGGGTGGCAGCGGAGGAGCGCTGGACGATCGAGTCCGTGGGCGCCGGGCTGTGGCGCGCGGTGATCTGTTTCGGCTTCATTGAAGTGCCGGATCTGTGCACGGTACTCAAGGCGATCCCCGACCTGGATCCCTCCATCGATCTGGATCGCGCGGTGTACTTCGGCACACGCGATCTGGTCGTGCGCAGGCCCGGCAGCCGGGTCCTCGGTCACTTTGGCCTGGCTCTGTTCGCATTTCTGTATCGCAACGCGGTGAAGATGGTAGACCGCTTCCATCTGCCGGCGCAGAGCGTGGTGGAGATTGCCCGACTCATAGCGATCTGAGAGCATGTGACGTGGTCGCAGTCCCGGGCATCGTGTCGTTCCGTCAGAGCATCGCGCCTCAACCGGCCAATCCCGATGACTCGCGTCTGCTCTCAGGCAATCCCCGGCTCACCGCCTGGAATCATTACAGTGATCCGAGCCAACAGTTCTTTGCGGGCGTATGGTCTGCCACGCGTGGCTGCTGGCGCATCCTCTACACCGAACATGAGTTCTGCCACCTGCTCGAAGGACGCGTGGCGCTGACGAGCACTACGGGAGAACGATGGGAATTCAGCGCGGGTGACAGTTTTGTGGTGCCGGCAGGATTCGAGGGCAACTGGGAAGTGCTCGAGGATTGCCGCAAGCTCTACGCTATTTTCGAGTCAAATTCCAGATAGTCGGCGAGGCACTGCCGGGCGCGGTGGGGTGCACCCGGCAGCGCATCGAACAGCTTCCAGCTCAACTATGGCGCAATGCTCAGCGCCGTCGTGTCGACCTGCTGTACGCCCTTGGTATGACGTGCGACATAGATCACGTGAGTCTTCTGCGCCTGGGATACCACGGTGCCGGACAGCGCCACAACCCCATTGTTGGTCTTGACGCTGATGTCGGAACCCTTGGTTTTTCCATCGGCAGCAAATTTGGTCTTAAGGTCCGCTGTGATGGCGGTGTCCTCAACTGCCGCCGCCGTCTCATGCGAGGCGTGTTTGGCCTTCGAACCCAGCTCCGAAGTTGCGGAGGGCGCCTCAATCTGATTGTTCACGCTGCGTACGCCCGACACATTCGAAGCCAGCGACTCGGCGGCATTCTTAGCCGTGGAGTTCAGCGCGCTGCCCGTCAGGGTGACCACGCCATTGTTGGTCGTCACGCTCACATCGCTGCCTTTGAGACGATGGTCGGTGGCAAATTTTGTCTTCACCTGCCCCGTAATGGCGGTGTCGCTCACTGCTGCGCCCACCGAGGCACTGCTATCGGTTGAGTCAGGGGCGGACCAAGCCACGGCACCTGCGCCGATAGAGGCTGAAATAGCCAATGCAATAAGGGTTTTACGAGACAATCGTGAAACGTTCATTAGGTTCCTCCTGAAATAGTTCCTCAGCGCCGAGGAGTCGGCGTGATCGCCTTCCTTACGCCGCAGCACTATGACGGCGAAGGTCATGTCAGGGCTGTAGGAGCGAGCCGACGTCAACGGAACCATAACGACGCGGGCGGCTGCCAGCGCAGTCCTGCGCGCTTCAGTGCGTCACAACCACGGCGTTGCGGAAATGTTCGCGATAGATCACATACAGTCCGCTCGCCGTCACGATGGCCCCGCCGATCAGGGTTCGTTCATCGGGCAGGGTTCGCCACAGCACCCAGTCAAACATGAGGCCCCATAGCAGTGCGGTGTATTCGAAGGGCGCTACGCGCGCCGGCGATGCTGCGCGAAAGGCCTGAATAATGAGCATCTGGCCCAGCGCGCCGGTGATGCCGATAACGAATATCCATGGCCAGTGCGTCGGCTGCACCGGCACCCAGTGTGGCCATGCAATGGCGCCGTTGACAAAGCCGACAGCGACTACAAAGGAAAAGGCGACGCTGAGTGTCGATTCACTGCGCGCCAGCGTTCGAATGGTGATGGCACTGAGTGAATAGCAGAGCGCGGACCCCAGCGCCGCCGCCGCGCCCACCGAGACGAAGTGCGACGCACTGGGGCGCAACATGATCAATACACCCAGCAGCCCCAGTACGACTGCCAGCCAGCGATGCCAATCCACATGCTCATGCAGCAGCAGCGCCGAGAGCGCGGTGACCATGAGGGGCGCGCAGAGAAAAATTGCGTAGGTCTCAGTGAGCGGCAATGTCTGCAGCGAGTACACGAACAGACTCAGCATGCCGACGGCCAGCACACCGCGCGCCAGGTGGGGCCACCATCGCGCGGGAAGCAGCCGATGCCACTCGCCGCGCCAGCCCACCACCAGCAGCATCACCGGTATCGAGGCGAGTCCGCGGATGCAGCTCACCTGCCATGGCGGGTATGACCCCGTGAGTTGTTTCAGACTTGCGTCCATGAGTGAAAACACGGCGACGGCCGTGAGCATCAGAGGGATGCCTCGGGAGTGCAGACTCGACATGGGTGCGGAGTCTGAACGGGCGCCGTGCCTGTGGCAAAATGCAGCATGAGCGCACTCGCCCCCGGGCAGGCACTGGCCAGGCTGCTGGAGGGCAGCCGTCGCCTTGTCGTCCTGACGGGTGCGGGCTGCAGCACCGAGTCGGGCATTCCCGACTACCGCGATGTCAGCGGTGCCTGGAAGCGCAAACCGCCCATGATGTTTCAGGAGTTCATCGCCAGTTCCTCCGCA
Organism: uncultured Gammaproteobacteria bacterium; assembly: GCA_963819195.1. GTDB lineage: Bacteria > Pseudomonadota > Gammaproteobacteria > Steroidobacterales > Steroidobacteraceae > FEN-1191. The sequence goes on along the minus strand of CAWFVL010000011.1, from coordinate 555,460 downwards.
CGCCAGCGCTACTGGGCTCGGGCCTGCATCGGCTGGCGTCAGTTCCACGGCGTCTTACCGGGACGATCCCATCACGCACTGGCCCGGCTGGAAGAGGCCGGTAGAGTGGAATGTGTGATTACACAGAATGTAGACGGGTTGCATCAGCGCGCCGGCAGCCGTCGCGTCATCGATCTGCACGGGCGAATCGATGGAGTGGAGTGCCTGCGCTGCCGCGCCGCTTTCGCGCGTGCGGAGATTCAGGCGCGGCTCGATGCGCTCAATCCACGCTGGACTGAGGTCCATGCGGCAATGGGCCCGGACGGCGATGCGCTGCTCGATGAGGATGCGTGGCAGCAGTTTCGACTGGTCGATTGCGAGCATTGCCAGGGCGCTCTGAAACCGGCGGTGGTGTTCTTCGGTGAGGCGGTGCCTCCGGGTACCGTATCGGCCGCGTATGCGGCGCTCGCCGATGCCGATGCGCTGCTGGTCGCGGGCTCCTCCCTGATGGTTTATTCCGGCTATCGGTTTGTGCGTGCCGCCTGCGAGCGCGGTTTGCCCGTGGCGCTGGTGAATCTCGGCGCCACGCGTGCCGACGCACAAGTCTCGCTGAAAGTCGAGGCGTCCTGTGGCGAGTCGCTCGAGCGGCTGGCCGAAACGCTGGCCAGCGACGCCGCAATTCGTTAGGCTCCCCTTCAAGAACAATCGATCCGGGCACCGCATCGCGGTAGCGAATTCAAGGGAGAGAACTGACATGAGTCTGGCATCAGAATTCAAAGAATTCGCCATGAAGGGCAGCGTGGTCGATCTGGCCATCGGCGTGATCATCGGCGCTGCATTCGGCAAGATCGTCTCCTCCCTCGTCGGAGATCTCTTCATGCCGGTGCTCGGCAAGGCCATCGGAGGCATCAATTTCAGCGATCTGGCCGTCAGTCTGGGCAAAGACCCGACCGGCAAAGAAGTGCTGATCAAGTACGGCAGTTTCCTGCAGACCTGCTTCGATTTCGTGGTGATCGCGCTGGTGTTGTTCATGGCCATCAAGGGCCTCAATAAGCTGAAGAAGCCGCCGGTCGTCGTGGTGGAAGCGCCGCCGGCGCCGCCGCGCCAGGAAGTCCTGCTGGAAGAGATTCGGGATCTGCTCGCAAAGCGCTGAACGCATCGTCGGGGGGGCGCTTGGTCGCCCACTCACGGACCACGCTGCGCTAAAATCAGGGGAGAAATTATGGGATTGCTCGATGGTCTACTGGGTGGCGTCGTCGGCGCCGAGATGACCTCGCTGGTGCAGGGTGAGATAGCGCGCCACGGCGGGTTGACGGGGCTCGTGTCCCAATTCGAACAGCAGGGTCTGGGCGGCGTGGTGCAGTCATGGGTGGGCACCGGCCCAAACCAGCCCATAACTGCCGATCAACTGCACAAGGTGCTGGGCAGCGCCACGGTGCAGCAAATGGCGGCGAAATTTGGCATTGACCCGCAGGAGCTGCTGCAGAAGCTCTCACAGGTGTTGCCCCAGGCCGTGGACAAAATGACGCCCGCTGGCGTCGTACCCCAATCTTAAGCAGGCGCGAATTCAATTAAAGGGAGTTATATGAAATCGATCGTCAAAATGACCGTACTGGCCGCCGCCTTGTGTTATGCCGGCGCGGCCTTCTCTCAGGTGCCCGCGGATGCACCGGCTGGCACCAACGGCGTGTGCAAAGACGGAACTTACTCGCAGGCGGCGCACAAACAGGGCGCCTGCCGTGGCCACCAGGGTGTCAAGCAATGGTACGCCGCAGCAGATGCCGGCGGCGCCAGCACAGCACCCGCTGCACCTGCTGCACCGGCGGCTGCCGCGGCGCCGGCCGCCCCAGCTGCACCCCCAGCGCCGGCCGCCAAAGCGATGGCGCCCGCCACCAAGTCATCCGGCTATACGCCACCGGCTATGCCTGCCGCGGGCGGCGGCCCCGGCATGGTCTGGGTGAACACGTCCAGCAATGTGTATCACTGCCCAAGCGACCGCTGGTACGGCAAGACTAAACAGGGCGCCTACATGAGTGAGGCCGATGCCAAGGCGAAGGGCGCGCGGCCGGATCACGGCAAGGCCTGTCAGTCGTAGACCAAGTCATCGCGGCGCTCGCAATACTTTGCCGACGCTGACACTGCTTCAAGGCGCTTGACCGGCGCGCGTGCGATGTCCCTTGCACGCGCGCCGCGAGTTCATGACGAGGACGACGCCTTAGCGCAGGCTCATCACCAGGATCAAGACCACGAACAACAGGAACGCGGTTCCGGCAATGGCGAGCAGCATGACTGTGCGCCAGAGTGAAGCAAACAGGCCGAGGCGATAGGTCTCCCGCAGCTGCAGGAACATATGCAGCGGCGGCACGAGCAGCAGCAGCGTTACGGCGAGCGAGCTCATGCCCACCACTGCCAGCAGGGCACACAACACGATCAGCAGCGACATGAAGGACAGGGAATAGAGCGAGAAGACCGCGTGGTCATAGACCGCCACATCGCGCCGCCCGACGAACATCAGCCATAAGAACGGCAGCGAGATGGGAATCAACACGAACAGGAATTTGTAGGCGGTGTTCTCGAGCCGATAGAGGTAAAGCTCCGGGTTGTGCAGCGCGTGACGAATCAATGCGTCGGTGCGAGGGCTGCCGGTATCGAGCTTCTTGTCGCCCCACTCGGCCAGCACACGCGCCATCGAGCCGGACTCGCCGCCAGCGCTGGCGTCGGTGCTCGCCGAAGACTGGGACTCCTTGCTCACAGTCCCGACGGATAACGCGGCCTCGGCGATTTTCTGCGTGCGCTCCGTTACGCCCAGTTCCGCCTGGGCATCGCTTACTGCCTCCTGCTCCGCCTCGGCGCTGCGCCCGGCACGTCGCGCGGCATCCAACGACGCGGTGGCTTTCTCAACCGCCTTACGCGCCTCCTGAACCTGGGCGATGAGCGCATCGTGCGCCGCGGCGCGCGAGGCCGTATCGGTGCCCGATGAGGGCAGATGTCCGACCGTCAGCGACACAACGAAGAACATCAGGAACCCGGTGAACAGAAACAGTGCCAGCGGTGAGACGTACCGCGTGCGCTGCCCATCGATGTAGCGGCGGGTCAACATTCCCGGGCGGCCGGCAAGCAACGGCAGGGTGCGCCAACCCTTGGCATCGAAGTGCAGCACGTTGTGCAGCATTTCCTCAACCAGGTGCAGCAGCGATCGGTGCAGATGGCCCGCCTGGCCGCAGGCGTGGCAGAAACGCCCCGTCAGCAGGGTGCCGCAGTTGGCGCAGGCGTGGTTGTGCAACTCGCCGCCCGACGCCGGCACAGACGCCCCGTCGATCTCGGCGGCCGCCAAACCGGCGGTCACGAACGCTCCTGCCTGTTCCAGTTCGCTGCTCACATTCGCCTCTGCCGGCTACTATAAACGCCTGCGCGGAAATGCTCTGCTATGCTCCTGCGCGGGCCTCGAGCCGCTCGGGGCGGCAGGGAAGAAGAGCAAAGCAAAATATGATGCGCGCGGTCCTGGCTTTCCTGGTATTAGCAATCCTCGTCGGCTGGGGCTTCACCTGGGCGACGCTGCACTGGTCCTATGCGGCAGGCGAGCGTGCGGGTTACGTACAGAAGCTCTCGAAGAAGGGGTGGCTGTGCAAAACCTGGGAAGGGGAGATGGCCATGGTGACCATGCCCGGTACCGTGGCGGAGAAGTTCTACTTCACTGTCCCCAACGACGCATTGGCTATCCGGCTCAACGCCGACGTCGGCAAGCGCATGGCCCTGCATTTCGAACAACACAAATGGATTCCGAGCTCCTGCTTCGGAGACACCGAATACTTCGTCTCGGATTTTCGCGTTACCGAGTGACACACGCGCCACGCGCACCGGAGCACTCACGGTGAAGGCCGCCGCCGTGATGGACTATCGGGAGCTGGCGCGCCGGAGGCTGCCACGATTCCTGTTCGATTATATCGATGGCGGCTCCTACGCGGAGGTGACTCTGCGCCGCAACGTTTCCGACCTCGAGGCGGTGGCGCTGCGACAGCGGGTGCTGTGCGACGTGTCGGTGCTCGATCTGACCACCGAGCTTTTCGGGACACTGCAGGCTATGCCGCTTGCCCTGGGGCCGGTTGGCATCGCGGGCCTGAACGCGCGGCGCGGCGAAGTGCAGGCGGCGCGAGCCGCAGAGCGGGCCGGTGTACCGTTCTGTCTCTCGACCGTGTCAGCCTGTTCGCTGGCGGAAGTGGCCGCCGCGGTGCAGCGACCGTTCTGGTTTCAGCTCTATATGTTGCGCGACCGCGCCTTCATGCGCGATCTGCTGGCAGAAGCTGCGCGGCATTGTTCGGTGCTGGTGTTCACGGTCGATCTGCCGGTGTCGGGTTCGCGCTACCGCGACGTGCGCTCCGGATTTTCCGAATCCCTCGGGCTCATGGGCACGCTGCGCCGCACTGGGCAGGCATTGCTGCGGCCGCGCTGGGCATGGGATGTGGGCGTGCGGGGTCGGCCGTTCGCGCTGGGCAACCTGACCGCTGTTATGGGGCCCCACCGGGCGCTGGCCGACTACTTCGGCTGGTCGCGGGAGAATTTCGATGCGAGCGTGACCTGGAAGGATCTGGACTGGGTGCGCGAGCACTGGAAGGGCCCGCTCATCATTAAGGGTATTCTCGATCCGGGGGATGCCCGCGCCGCCGCTCAGCTCGGGGCGGATGGCGTCGTGGTCTCCAATCATGGCGGCCGACAGCTCGATGGCACGCCCTCCACGGCGAGCGCGCTGCCGGCAATTGCCGCGGCGGTGGGTGAACGGCTGACGGTGCTGGTGGATGGCGGAGTGCGCTCGGGCCTGGATGTGGTGCGAATGCTGGCGCTCGGTGCCAGGGCGGTACTGCTGGGGCGCGCCTGGGCCTATGCGCTCGGTGGCCGCGGGGAGGCAGGAGTGGAACACGTGCTCAATCTCATGGCTGAAGAAATGCGCGTTGCGCTGGCGCTGACGGGATGCACGCGGGTGCGTGATATTTCGCGTGAGCTGCTGGTGGAGTCGGCGTGAGCGCTCCGGCGCGGCAGGCGGTGGCGCGGCCAGAGCTGGCGCGCGATCTGCGGCTGCCCCATGCGGGCGCCATCGTCGTCGGTACGATCATCGGCAGCGGCATCTTCCTGGTACCGACCGAGATGATGCAGGCGGTGGGCTCGGCTGGCATGGTCTACCTGGTCTGGGTGGTCGGCGGCCTGCTGTCCTTCTTCGGTGCGCTCACCTATGCCGAACTGGGGGCCATGAAACCCCAGGCCGGAGGCGAATACGTCTATGTGCGCGACGCGTATGGGCCGCTGGCGGCCTTTCTTTATTCGTGGACCTGGTTCCTGATTGCCAAGCCGGCCTCGATCGCGACCGTAACCACGGGGATCGTGCGGATCCTGGGCACCTTCTCGGTGTTTTCATTCTTTCGCGAACCCCTGATCGCTCATCCCTTTACCATCAATTACGGCCAGCTGGTGGCGATCGCCGCGACCGTATTCGTCTCCTGGCTCAATTACATCGGCGTGCGCCGCGCCGGGGATTTCCAGTTCCTGTTCACGATACTCAAGGTCGCCATCATCCTGGGAATCGTCGCGATCGGCTTTTCATACACAGGCGGGAGCTGGAGCAACTTCGGCACTGAATTTACCGGCGCGACCGGCGGCGTCGCCGGCTTTTTTGCCGCGCTGGTGGCCGCCCTCTGGGCTTATGACGGCTGGAACGACCTGAACATGGTGGCAGGGGAAATCCGCAACCCACAACGGACCATCCCGCTATCGCTGATCTGGGGCGTCGCCATCGTGGGTGCGCTGTACATACTGGTTAACGCCGCAGTGCAGTACGTGTTGCCGGCCGCGACGATGGCGGCCACCGAGCGGCCGGCCTCGGACGCAGTGGCGCTGGTGCTCGGGCACACCGGCGCGAGCCTGGTTTCGGTCGGAATCGCCATCTCGATGCTGGTAACCCTCAACGGCACCATCATGAGCGGGGCGCGGGTTCCATTCGCGACCGCGCGCGATGGCTATTTCTTCAAGGCCATCGCCGAAGTCCACCCGCGGTATCGCACGCCAGCCGTGTCGATTACGGTGCAATGCATGCTGGCGATCGCGTTGCTACTGTTCGGCGGCAATTTCAAGCAGTTCTTCTCCCTCGCGATATTCGCCGAGTGGCTGTTCTACATGATCGCGGGCAGCACGCTGTTCGTGTTCCGCCATCGCGATCCCACGGCGGCACGGCCGTACCGCGTCTGGGGATACCCGTTCGTGCCCGCCATTTTTATCCTGGTCTCGGCGGTGCTGCTCTATTACACCTTCATGGCAAACCTGGAGAGTTCCGCCTGGGGCTGTGTTGCCATCCTGCTCGGCATCCCGATCTTTTACTTCTTCGCGCGCCGCCGCAACCCGGCCGACTTTTGACCTCCGGCGGCCCCGGATCCAGGGGCACTTATTGCAAACAATTCAATCAAATGGGCGTTGACCATGGCCTTAATACCCAACGCAGGCGGGGGTTGCCGTCATACCGTGGCGCTTGCCGATGCGGCGCGACCGCGCGGTGTTTATATGGTAAAACTCCCCAACAGCGACGAGTTTCTTCAGGAGGGAATTCATGAGGAAATTCATCGCCACTGAGCAAGCCAAGGAGCGGAGCGCCAATGGCGGCATTAGATAAATTGTTGTCTCTGTTCGGTGGCCAGAAAATCCAGGCTCGCCAATTCAAGAACAGTCAGCACATCACCGTCGCCAATCCCTGGCACGCGGTAGGCATCGTCACCCAGCGCCCGAATTGCCCCGTCTGCGGCTCGTACAAGGGGGTGCGCTTTCTGGCGCATGAAGCGCCGCCGCTGCCGCTACGAAATTGTCCGGATCCGAAGAGCTGCAATACCGTCTACAAGCATTTCCCGGATCGGCGCGCGGGTCCGCGGCGCGCGGAAGAGCGGCGCGCGTTTTCGCCGATGACTCCGACCGTGGTCACGCGCGGTGTGCGTGACAATCGCCGCAACACGACCGGGCGCCGCAGAACCGACCATTGAGGCGCTGGCCCCGCGTCAGCGCGCGCCGAACAACAAATTAAGTTCGCTGCCCGCGGCGGCGCCGACGAATCCATCGAATCGACCTTCGTCCGCGATCAGCCGCGCGGCACGGATGAATCCCGCCCAGGCCGAACGCGCCAGGGCCCCACCGACGCTGACGCGTCGCACGCCCAGTTCCCGGAATTCCTGCATGGTCTGCTCCGCTGGCGACCAGAGCAGCACATTGAGCGGCTTGGGTGCCACCGCGGCTACCGCCGCGCGAATGTCATCGCGCGTGCGCAGACCCGGCGCATACAGGCAGTCGGCGCCGGCTGAGGCGTAGGCCTTCAGCCGCACAATGGTTTCCGCGAGGTCCGGACGGCCCACCAGGAAGCATTCCGCGCGTCCCACGAGCAGGGTATCGCCGCCGGCCTGATCGATCGCGCGCCGTGCGGCGCGGACCCGGGCGACCGCCTCATCGATCTCGTAGAGCGGATGCGTGGCAATCCCCGTCGAATCCTCGATCGAGAGTCCGGCGACGCCGGTGGCGACGGCCAACCGCACGCTCTCGGCCACGGCCGCCGGATTGGTTCCAAATCCGGATTCGAAATCAGCGTTCACGGGGATGTCGGTGGCGGCCACCAGCGCTGCCAGGTGAGCCAGCACCGCCTCGCGCGAGACTTGATTGTCAGCCTGTCCGATTGTCCAGGCGAAGCCGGAACTGGTGCTCGCAATGGCCTTGAACCCAAGGCTCTGCAGGTACAGCGCGCTGCCGACATCGAAAGGGTTGGGCAGGGCAAAGCAGCCTGATTCGTGCAACTGGGTGAATGCGCGACGCTTGTCGGCGATGCTGGGGCGGGTGGGGGCCATGGCTGCTCCGCAGCGGTGAACGGGTGCCAATTGTGCGATGGGCCTGCCTGAAGCGCCACCGATGGCGAAGCGGTTCACAGCGATTGCATACTGGCATGACGCATGCTGCGAGCCCCGAGATTACTACCGCCGTGTCATGACTGGACCATTGCAGATGCGCCGCGCACCAAGCAGCGACGCCGCTGAACATTACCGCCTCGGCGGGAGGATCTACATCAATCCGGAGGATCCGTTGCTCTGGGTCGAGAAGCGTTTTGGCATCGGCTGGACGCTCAACTTCGGCAATCGCTGGTCCTGGCCAGTGCTGGCACTGCTGCTGGCCCCGGTGCTGCTGCTGCCCGTGCTGCTGTTTCGCATTCTGATCGCGCACCGCTGACCCCGGGCGTATGATGTAACGCTCCGCCGACACCAACAATAATGGGGGCTCGCATGTCCATCCTCGCCTGGGTAATCCTTGGTCTTATCGCCGGCTTCATCGGCAGCAAGCTGGTCAATAAGCGCGGCGAAGGTCTGTTTCTCGATATCGTGCTCGGCGTCATCGGCGCGGTGGTCGGCGGCTGGGTGTTCAATGCCTTCGGCGCCGCGGGCGTCAGCGGACTGAACATCTACAGTCTGGTCGTGGCCGTGATCGGCGCCGTGCTGGTGCTGGTGATCTATCACGCGATTCGGCGAGCCTGACGGCCCACGCACACTGCCTGGGAAACTCAACAAGGCCGCCGCGTCGAGCTAGACTGGCCGAGTGATCATCTCTTCGACGCTCGATTTCCGCGAGGCGGCGCGACGCCGATTGCCCCGATTCCTGTTCGATTACGCCGATGGCGGTGCCAATAGCGAGCACACGCTGCAGCGTAACGTCACCGATCTGGCCGATATCGCCTTGCGGCAGCGGGTCCTCCAGGGCTGCGGGGAGATCGATCTGCGCACCGCGCTGTTTGGAACGCAGCGATCGCTTCCGATCGTGCTGGGCCCGGTTGGCATTGCCGGCATGTTTCATCGGCGCGGCGAACTTCAGGCGGCCAGGGCCGCTAAAGCCGCTGACATACCGTTCTGCCTCTCGACCGTATCGATCTGTTCGCTGGCGGAGGTGAAACAGGCCGCCGGCATCGCTCATCTGTGGTTTCAGCTTTACGTGCTGCGCGATCGCGGCTTCATGCGCGATCTGCTGGCCACGGCCAAGGCCCTGGGGGTCCAGACGCTGGTCTTCACCGTGGACATGCCGGTGCCCGGCGCGCGATACCGCGATGCGCATTCCGGGATGTCCGGACCGCGCGCCCCGCTGCGGCGGCTGTTGCAGGCGATGACCCATCCAGCCTGGGCCTGGGATGTGGGGCTGCGGGGCCGTCCGCATCGACTCGGAAATCTCGAGCCTGTGCTGGGACGCGCCAGCGGCCTGAACGACTACATGGGCTGGCTCGGTTCCAACTTCGACCCGACCATCCTGTGGAAGGATCTGGATTGGATACGGGCCGGCTGGGACGGTACGCTGATCATCAAGGGCATCCTGGATCCAGAGGACGCGCGCGCCGCGGCCGACATCGGCGCGGACGGCATCGTGGTGTCCAATCATGGCGGCAGGCAGCTGGACGGTGTGATATCGAGTACCAGGGCGCTGCCCGCAGTCGTCGCTGCGGTCGGTGATCGACTCACGGTGCTGGCCGATTCAGGTGTGCGCTCGGGCCTGGATGTGGTGCGGCTGCTGGCACTCGGTGCCAGGGGCGTGCTGCTCGGCCGCGCCTGGCTGTATGCGTTGGCGGCCGGCGGCGAAGGGGGCGTCGCCAAACTGCTGGACCTGATGTCGCGCGAGATGCGCGTGGCCATGACCCTGACCGGCGTGCGGCGCATCGCCGATATCAGCGCCACGAATCTGGTGCAGGGCTCCTGAGAGTGCGCGCGGCGGCACCCGTGCCGCACGCCGACAGGGAATGTTGACAGTTTCACGCGGGGGAATGTGGTGACTCACGAAAATCTAATGGCGCTTCATTCGAGCGGCTTTATGCCGCATGGCTTCTGCTATTTGTGGACTCCTTGGTTGCTGTCGACCAACGTCATAGCGGACGGCCTGATCGCGCTGGCTTACTACTCGATCCCCATTGCGCTGCTGCAATTCGTGCGCCGTCGGCAGGATCTGCAATTCAGCTGGGTATTTGTGCTGTTCTCGGTCTTCATCTTCGCGTGCGGAACCACGCACGTGATGTCGATATGGACCGTGTGGATTCCAAGCTATCCGCTCGACGCCGCCATCAAGGCGGTTACGGCGACGGTCTCAGTCCTGACGGCGGTACTGCTGTGGCCATTGGTTCCCAAGGCGCTCGCCTTGCCGAGCCCGCGGGAACTGCAGACCGCTCTGACCGATCGAGAGCGCCAGATCAAGGAGCGCGAGCGCGCTGAAACGGCCCTGGCGGCGGTGAACGAGTCGCTCGAGCGCCGCGTGGCCGAGCGTACCGCAGCGCTGCAGCAGGTCGAGCAGCAACTGCATCGGATGCTCTCCATCGAACGCGACGCCCGCGTGGAGGCGGAGCGCGTAGGGCGCATGAAGGATGAGTTTCTGCTCACGCTCTCGCATGAGTTGCGCACCCCGTTGAGCGCCATCTTCGGCTGGGCCCAGATGCTCAAACGCAAGCCGGATCAGGCCATGGTCGACCAGGCGGTCGATGTCATCGATCGCAACGTCCGCATCCAGACCAAGCTGATCGAGGATCTGCTGGACATGAGTGCGATCGTTGCCGGCAAGATCCGCCTCGATGTACAGCCGATCCAGGTCGACGAGGTCATCAAGCTGGCCGTGGAGTCGATCAAGCCGGCCGCCGATGCGAAGGGCATCCGTATCGAGCAGGTCATAGACCCCTCCGCCGGCCCCGTCAGCGGCGATGGCGCCCGGCTGCAGCAGATCATCTGGAATCTGCTGAACAACGCCACCAAGTTCACGCCCAAGGGCGGCAGGATCTCGGTGGTGCTGGAGCGCGTGAATTCGCACATCGAGATCGCCGTTTCCGACACGGGTGAAGGCATCGCGCCCGACTTTCTGCCGCGCATCTTCGATCGCTTCAGTCAGGCGGATTCATCGAGCAAGCGCACGCACGGCGGCGTCGGATTGGGGCTATCGATCGTCAAAAGCCTGGTGGAGGCACACGGCGGCACGGTCAGGGCCAAAAGCCGCGGCCCGGGGCAGGGCGCTACCTTCATCGTGGCGCTGCCGCTGCGGGCCCTGCACGTCAGTTCTGAACCGCGCGAACACCCGCGTCACTCGGTCGGCTATGGCGGCGACCTCGGCAAGGATGAATGGCCGATGCTGACCGGCATTTCGGTGCTTGTCATCGACGATGAGAAAGACGCGCGCGATCTGGTGCGCGTCATCCTGGAGGAGCGCGGCGCCAGCGTGCGCACGGCTGCATCAGCCGCCGAGGGCCGCGAGCAGATGGCGCGATCGCCGCCGCAGATCGTCGTTTGCGACATCGGCCTGCCGCTGGAGGACGGGTACGATTTCATCGCGGAGATCAAGCGCCGGAACATCGCGACCCCGATCGTGGCGCTGACCGCATTTGCGCGGCCGGAGGATCGCGTACGGTCCATCAAGGCCGGCTTCGCCAGCCACCTCGCGAAGCCAGTGGAACCGGCAGAACTGCTGGTGACGATTGCCAGCCTTGTTGGGCTATATTCGGCCTGATCAGCGGGTTTACTGATTACTTTCCCGGGAGCACTCAATGAGCATCAAAGTCCTGTTCACGGCAACGGCCAGTTGCACCGGTGGTCGGAACGGCCACAGCGAAGCTTCGGATCATTCCGTCTCGGTGGATCTGTCAGTGCCAAAGGAAATGGGCGGCCCGGGCAAACCCGGCACGACCACGCCGGAACACCTGTTTGCCTGCGGCTATGCGGCCTGCTTCGGCGGTGCGCTCGACTACGTGGCATCACAGCAGAAGAAGAATGCCAAGGGCGCAACGGTCACCTGCAGCGTCTCGATCGGACCCCGCGATGCGGGCGGATTCGGGCTGGCAGTCAAGCTGCACGTCAAAGACACCTCTCTGCCAAGCGCCGATCTTGCGGCGCTGGCGCGCGAGGCACATGAAAAGATCTGCCCGTACTCGCACGCGACGCGCGGCAACGTCCAGGTTGATCTGTCGGTCGAGGGCTCCTAGGGACTCAGGAGCATCAGCCAAGCGCACAGGGTAAAGGCGAGTACGAAGGCGGCATCGGTGCTGAGCGCAAAGGCCCGCAGCCCGCGATCCCCGGGGGTCATCCGCAGGCACACCCCATAAAGATAGAAGGGCGTGCCGGCCCAGACGGACCGAAACGGGATTCCGCGGCGCGACAGCATTCGGGCGATGATGGCGTTGCCGCCCGCGGCATAGATGACACTGGCAGCAAAGGCCATGGCTACCGCGTCAAGCGAGCGCATCAGCGCCAGAGGACCGGTTGGTCCCTGTCTCATTCGAGGCGATCTTCCCCTCCCTCGGCGACGGCCCCGCTATTGTCGTATGGCTGCAGCCGCGCTGCGCGTACTATAACGCGGCGCTTCGCGTGGTTTAGTATCATTTGTCTCCGCAACTCAAGACGCTCCGGCAAGGGAGTATGCGTGATCAGATCAGGGACGGTTGCGCTGGCCGGCGCAGGTGCAGGGCTTTGGCTCTGCCTTGCAAGTTGCGGCAAATCAGGTGACGGCGCGGCGGCACCTCCGCCGCCGCAGGTGACCGTCGCGCAAGTGCTGGAGCGCCGGGTCAAGGACTGGGATGAATTCACCGGCCGCTTCCAGGCGGTGGAAAGCGTCGAGATTCGTCCGCGCGTGTCCGGCTACATCGATGAGGTGGCATTCAAGGAAGGCAGCCAGGTCAAGCGCGGCGACTTGCTGTTCGTTATCGACCCGCGTCCCTACAAGGCGGACGCGGATCACGCGGCCGCGGATGTGAAGCGCTACAAAACAGCGCTCGAACTGGCACAGATCGAACTCACCCGCGTGCAGCGCCTCAGGGACAGCGGCGCGGTGTCCGTAGAGGAACTGGATGAGCGCAAGAGCACGGTTGCACAGGCGGAATCCAATGTCGCCGGTTCCAGCGCCACGCTCGAAGCGGCCGCGCTCAACCTGAATTTTACCCGTGTCACCAGCCCGATTGCCGGTCGGGTCGGCCGCGCGGAGGTCACGCGCGGGAACCTGGTCACGGGCGGCGCCAATGGCGGCACGCTGCTGACGTCGGTTCAGTCCGTCGATCCGATCTACGTCTATTTCGAAGGCGACGAGCAGGCCTATCTGCGCTACAACCAGATGGCGCGGGCAGGGGAGCGGCCCAGTTCGCGCGACGCCCCCAACCCGGTTCACATCGGTCTCGCCAACGAGGATGGGTTTCCGCACGTGGGCGCGATGGACTTTGTCGACAATCAGCTCAATCCCCAGACCGGCACGATCAAGGCTCGGGCGATCCTGGACAACAAGGAGGGGCTGTTCACCCCCGGATTATTCGCGCGCGTCCAGCTGCTCGGCAGCAGCGAATACACCGCGATACTGATCGACGACAGCGCCGTGAACACGGACCAGAATCAGAAGTATGTGTTCGTTCTCAACGCCAACAACCAGGTTGAGTACCGCCGCGTGAAACTGGGCCGCATCATTGACGGATTACGCATCGTGCGCGAAGGCTTGAAGCCGGGCGAAAACATCATCGTCAGCGGCGCGCAGCGGGTGCACCCCGGTATCACGGTGACACCGCAGAAAGTCGCGATGAGCACCGGCGATGTCGTGCCAGCGGCGCCGCCGGCACCTGCGCCGGCAAAGTGAAGGCGACGGGGCGATGAATATCTCGTCCTTCTTCATCGAGCGGCCGATCTTTGCGACTGGACTTGCCATCATCATCACGGCCGCCGGGCTGCTGGCCATACCATCGCTGCCGATTACCGAGTATCCGGAGATTGTGCCGCCGACGGTGGTCGTGAGCGGACAATATCCGGGCGCCTCGCCCAAGACCATTGCCGAGACCGTCATCACGCCGCTCGAGCAGCAGATCAACGGCGTCGAAAACGCGATCTATACCAATTCGTCATCGACTCCCGATGGCAATTTCGCCATCACGGTGACGTTCCGGCTGGGAACCAATCTCGATATCGCGCAGGTGCAGACGCAAAACCGCGTTGCTCAGGCCGAGACGCGCCTGCCGGATGTGGTGCGGCAACTTGGATTGGTGACGCAGAAAAAGTCGCCCGACCTCACGATGGTGGTGTTCCTCAAGTCCACGACGGGTGCCTACGACTCGCTCTACCTCCGAAACTATGCCGTTATCCAGATCAAGGACGTGCTGGCGCGACTGCCCGGCATGGGCGATGTGGAGGTATTCGGATCCGGCGACTACGCCATGCGACTGTGGCTCGATCCGGCCAAGATCGCCGCGCGCAACATGGACGTGGATGAGGTTCTGAAGGCGGTCAGCGAGCAGAACGTGCAGGTCGCGGCGGGGCAGATCGGGGGGCAACCGGCGCTGCCCGGCACGCAATTTCAGTACATCGTCAATGCGCAGGGCCGGCTGCAGACCGAACAGCAGTTCGAAAATATCGTCATCAAGAACGGCGCTAACGGCGAGACCACCTACCTGCGTGACGTGGCGCGGCTGGAGCTCGGGCCGGACACCTACGCGCTGCGCAGCATGCTCGATGGCGGCCCGGCGGTCGCTATTCCTGTGTTCCAGCTGCCCGGCGCCAACGCGCTGAAGCTGTCCGATGGCGTGCGCGCCACCATGAAGGAGCTGGCCAAGACATTTCCCGAAGGTGTTACCTACGAAATCGATTATGACCCCACGGTGTTCGTGCGCAGTTCAATCGAGGCGGTGATTCACACTCTGTTCGAGGCGGTCCTGCTGGTGGTGCTGGTGGTAGTGGTGTTCCTGCAGACCTGGCGTGCCAGCGTCATACCGCTGGTGGCGGTCCCGGTGGCCATCATCGGCACGCTGGCAGCGTTGCTGCTGGCCGGTTTTTCGATCAATTCCCTGACGCTGTTCGGATTGGTGCTGGCAACCGGCATCGTCGTCGACGATGCGATCGTCGTGGTCGAGAATATCGAACGCAAGATCGAGGATGGGCTGGCGCCGCGCGCGGCGGCTCATGCCGCCATGGGCGAGGTCACGCGGCCCATCATCTCCATCATGCTGGTGCTGTGTGCGGTGTTCGTGCCGGTAGCCTTCGTCAGCGGACTCACCGGCCAGTTTTACCGCCAGTTCGGCATCACGATTGCCTCGAGCACCATCATTTCGACGTTCAATTCTCTGACGCTGTCACCGGCCCTGGCGGCATTGCTGCTGAAACCGAAGAATGCCGACCCCGACTGGTTCCAGCGCGGCATCAATCGCCTGTTCGGCAGATTCTTCGCGCTCTTCAATAGAGGATTTACCCACGCCTCGCAGCGCTATGGCCAGGCTGTCCAGCGCATCACGGCCGTACGGATCGCAGTGCTCGCGGTATTTGCGCTGCTGCTGGTGGCGACCTGGGGCATGTTCCAGGTGGTTCCTGGAGGATTCATCCCTCCCCAGGACAAGCAGTACCTCATCGGCATTGTGCAGCTGCCAGATGCGGCCTCGCTGGATCGTACCGAGGATGTAGTCCGCCAGGTATCGCAGCTCGCCGGTCAGACTCCAGGGGTGGATCACGTGATCGGCTTCTCGGGACTGTCGGTCCAGGGCTTCGTCAATCTCAGCAACGCCGCAGTTTGCTTCTTTCCGCTGAAGCCCTTCAGCGAGCGCCGAACCAAGGCACTCTCAGCTGCCGGCATCGCCGGCACGCTGAACAAGAAGTTCAGCAGCATTCGCGGTGCGGTTATTTTTGCCGTGCCGCCGCCGCCGGTGCAGGGCCTGGGCACGACGGGGGGATTCAAGCTCTATATCCAGGACCGAGCCGCCCATGGCTACGACGAACTGGCACGCGTTACCGCCGAAGTGCTCAGCAAGGCCCGGCAGCAACACGAGCTCAATCCCTACGCAACCTATTCCACCTTCCAGAACAATGTGCCGCAGCTGTTCGCGGACGTCGATCGAGTCAAAGCCAAGCAGCAGGGCGTCCCGCTGTCGAACGTATTCGACACCCTGCAGGCTTATCTCGGGTCGGTCTACATCAATGACTTCAACCGCTTCGGCCGCACCTATCGCGTGTACGCGCAGGCGGAAGCCCGATTCCGCAATAAACCGGAGGACATCGCCAACCTCAAGACACGCAACCTCAACGGCGACATGGTCCCCATGGGGGCGATTGCGGATGTGCGCTTCGAGGCCGGACCGGATCGCGTGTCGCACTACAACGTCTATCTGGCCTCAGACATCAATGGTCAGGGCGCGCCGGGTGTCTCATCGAGCCAAGCTACTGCGGCCATGGAGCGCGTGCTCAACGAAACGCTGCCCAATGGCTTCGGCTATGAGTGGACGGATCTGACTTTTCAGCAGAAAAGCGCCGGCAACACGGCGCTGCTGGTGTTTCCAATCTGCGTGATGCTGGTGTTCCTGATTCTGTCGGCGCAGTACGAAAGCTGGGGCCTGCCGCTGGTGGTGATCCTGATCGTGCCGATGTGCCTGTTGAGCGCCATGGTGGGAGTGTGGCTCAAGGGCTCCGACAACAATGTGTTGACACAGATCGGTTTCATTGTGCTGGTTGGGCTGGCCTGCAAGAACGCGATCCTGATCGTCGAATTCGCACGCGAACGCGTCGAGCATGGCATGGCGCCGGTGGCCGCGGCCGTCGAGGCCTGCCGATTGCGCCTGCGCCCCATTCTGATGACCTCATTCGCCTTCATCATGGGCGTGGTGCCGCTGGTGATCGCCAGCGGCGCCGGCAGCGAAATGCGCGAGGCGATCGGTATCGCGGTGTTTTCCGGCATGCTCGGAGTGACGCTGTTCGGACTATTCCTGACGCCCGTCTTCTTCGTGACCGTGGAGAGCCTTTCGGAGCCAACGCTGCCGCCGGTGCAGCCGCCGGCACAGGTGCCGCACGGTGCGTAATCCTGCCGGCGCGCTTGGGCTGGGGATGCTGCTGACGCTCTTTACAGGTTGCGAAGTCGGCCGCAACTATCATCAACCAGCGACGCCGGTCGATCAGCACTTTGTTGGCGCACCGGAAGCGGGGCTGGCCGAGAATGAAGCGGTTGAGAAATACTGGACCGGCTTCGGCGACGAACTGCTCGATTCGCTGGTGGACGACGCGCTGGCGCACAACAACGACCTGGCCGCGGCGGAGGCGAATCTGCGCGCTGCCCGCGCCGCCAGGCGTCTGGCAGGCTTCGATTTGTTTCCCACCGTTACGGCAGCGGCCGGCTACACGCATCAGCTCGATTCCCAGGAACAGTTACCGGGCATCGATCAGCACGACCGGGAATTCGATACCGCCGATGCCGGGTTCCAGGGCCTGTGGGAGCTGGATCTGTTCGGGCGCGTGAGGCGCAATGTGGAGGCCGCGCGCGCCGATGTCGGCGTCGCCGCAGCGACGCTTCAGGACGCGCGCGTCAGCATCATCGCCGAGGTGGCGCGCAATTATTTCGTGCTGCGCGGCTTGCAGGACCAGCTGGATCTCACCCAGCGTAATGCCGATAGCCAGTTCGCCTCGCTCAAACTCACGCGCGTGCGTCTGGAAGCGGGCAGGGGCAACGAGCTGGACACCTCGCGCGCCGAGGCGCAGTGGCAGACCACGCTTTCATCGATACCGACGCTGCAAACCTCGATTGCCACCACCATATACCGGCTGAGCGTACTGACAGGACGCCAGCCCGGTGCGCTGAGCGCGAAGCTGGCGCCGCAGGCGATGCCGGTGCTGCCGCTCCTGAATTCCATCGGCACCCCCGAGCAACTGCTGCGACGCCGACCCGATGTGCGGGTGGCGGAACGCCGACTGGCGGGTGCCACCGCGCGCATTGGCGTGGCTGCCGGCGATTTATTTCCAAAGGTCACTCTGGTCGGAAGCATTGGGTACCTGGCGCCGACTTTCGGCCAGTTCGGCCAGGAGGATTCACACTACTTCACGGCGGGCCCGAGTATCACCTGGGCCGCCTTCGATCTGGGTCGCGTGCGCGCGCGCATCAGTTCGGCCGAAGCACAGACCGACGCGGCGCTCGCCAGCTACCAGTCCGCGGTACTCAACGCGCTGGAAGATACCGAAGGGGCGCTGATCAGTTTCGGCCGCAGCCAGTTGCGACGCGATGCGCTGCAGATAGCGGCAACCGCCAGCGACAAGGCATCAGACCTGGCGCGTAAGCGCTTCGAGGGCGGCCTGATCGACTTTCTGGAAGTGCTGGATGCCGAGCGGACCGCGTTGAGCGCGGATCTGCTCTTATCTCAGAGCCGTACCGATACGGCGACCTCATTGGTGGCCGTTTACAAAGCCCTCGGCGCAGGGTGGGACCTGGACCAGCCACAAACACGCCGTTGATTCGTACAATGCGCGGTTAATGAACCACGACCGCGACATCTGGCTGGGTCTCGATACCGGCGGGACCTACACCGATGCGGTGGCCCTCGATGGCGATCGTCATATCGTCGCGAGCGCCAAGGCGCTGACGACTCATTGGGATCTGGCCGTCGGTCTGGGTGAGGCCATCAGCGGGCTGCTTGCGCGCCTGCCGCCGGATTTCCGGCGCCAGCAGGTCTCCCTGGTCTCTGTGTCTACGACGCTGGCGACCAATGCGGTCGTAGAAAGCCGGTTCAGTCCCATCTGCACGATTCTCGTCGGCTTCGATGAACGCATGACTGAAAGCTCGGGTCTGAAGCGCGGCGGTGGTGGCGTGATCGTGCGTGTGCGGGGCGGTCACGATGCCACTGGTAGCGAGGCGGAGCCGCTCGATGAGGCCGCAGTCGATGCGGCCGTGCGCGAGTTCGGTGGGCAAGTCGAAGCCTTCGCCGTGGCGGCACTGTTCTCGGTACGCAATGCCTCGCACGAGCGGCGCGTGCGCGAGCGGATCCGCGCGCTGTGCGGGCACCCGGTCACTTGCAGCCATGAATTGAGCTCACAGCTGGATGCGCCCAAGCGGGCGCTCACTGCCGCCCTGAACGCGCGCCTGACGCCGCAGATCCGGCTCCTGCTGGAAGCGATCAACCAGGTGCTTGCGCGCGAGGCGATCGCGGCGCCGCTCATGATCGTCAAGGGCGATGGCACGCTGATGCGCGCCGAGGTGGCACTGGAGTGTCCCGTCGAAACCGTGCTGTCCGGTCCCGCGGCCAGCGTGGTGGGTGCGGGTTATCTGAGCGGGCAAAAGGACTTCACAGTCGCGGACATGGGCGGTACCACAACCGATGTCGCCGTCGTCGTGGACGGGCAGCCAGTCATCCGGGCCGAGGGCGCGGTGATCGCCGGCTGGCGCACCATGGTCGAGGCGGTGGACGTGCGCACCTGCGGACTGGGCGGCGACAGCCAGGTGCAGCTCGACCGACATGGGCGCTTGAGCGTCGGTCCACGCAAGGCGATGCCACTGAGCTTGATGGCACATCGGTTTCCCGAGGTGCTCGCGGTGCTGCGCCAGCTAGCTGCCCAGAAGCGACCGCCTCCGTTCGCAGCGCAGTTTATCTATCGCAATCCCGGGCGGGATCCGCTCGCGCACCTGGATGCGATCGAGCAGCGAGTCTGGGCCGCTTTGACCAGCTCACCGCGCCGGCTTGATGAGGCAGCGCGCACCTCGCAAGGTGCCGAGGCGGCGCGCCGACTGGTCGATCGCGGCCTTGCGACCCTGGCGGCGTTCACGCCCAGCGATGCCATGCATGTGCTCGGGCGACAGCAGGATTGGAACGTCGAGGCCGCGCGTCTGGGTGCCACCATCCTGGCTACCGAGGAATGCAATGCGATGGCTCGCGGCGCTGCCGATGCGCCGGAGCAGTGGAGCGAAAAAATCTACGAGCATGTGGTGCGTGAGGCGGCGCGTGTCGTGATCGAATGCGCGCTGGCGCATGATCCAGGAGTGGAGGCCCGTAACGCGCGCTGGGGGCCCTTGGGTATTTTGATTGAGGAGGTCATCGCCGGACGGCGCTTTTCGAAGTTGATCGATGCCCAATTGCGGCTGGAGAAGCCACTGATCGCCATTGGCGCGCCTGCCGGGGCTTACTATCCTGAAGTGGCGCGCCGCTTAGGCGCCAGGCTATTCGTGCCGGAGCACGCGGCCGTGTGCAATGCGGTCGGCGCCGTCGCCGGGGTCGTATCCGAGACACGTGAAGTGCTGGTGAATCAGCCCACGCTGAACGTCTTCCGCGTGCACGACCCTGCCGGAAGCCGCGACTATGCCGATGCCGCCGAGGCGGTGGAAGAGGCCAGGCGGGTGTCGCGGGAGTTGGCGCTCGGGGCTGCCCGTCGTGCGGGCGCCAGCGACCCCCATGTCGAGACTTCGGTTTCGGAACGACGCGCGCGCGGCGAAATCGCGGGCGGTTATCTGGCCGAGGCCACCGTGCGGTCCAGGGCTACCGGCCGACCCGCCACGGGTCGGCCGGTAAATTCGACTCAGGCCGGAATACGAGATTCCTCAGTCCGGGGCGACGGCACGCGCTGATCAACGATGCGCCGATCGGGAAATCCGATCGGCTGCTGTCCCCGACGGCGATCGCGCGCTCGCGGGATGTTGCCCATCGTGACCGTGATGGCGTTTTCCTTGGAGTAGACGCGGCTGGCAGTCAGCAGTGCCAGATTGAGCAATTGCAGGCTGCGCCGGGCCGCGACCATGACCTTCATGCGCGAGCGTTCGCTCTGGGCATAACGGGTCACCACCGCCAGCGCAATGCGCGGATGTTCATCATCGTACTTGGCGTGGTTGCGGAACCACCTCGTGGTGCGGGGATTCATCGTCACGCCGGGACGCGATCCATAAGATTCGAAACCTTCGAGCAGCGCCCGGCTCAGATCGCCCGTCGCGCCCTCGATGGCGAAGCTGGTTGCGGCCACCGCCTCCTCGAGCGATCCCTTGGCGTTGATGTACCAGATCCAGTCGCTCAGTGACTGGACGTCGCGCAATAGAGCTCGTTCTCCCGTGGCCAGCGCCATCATGTCCTTTCGGGGAATGCCGAAGCCTTCACCCATCCACAGCCAATGGTCGGCATGCGCCTTCTCGACACGAATATTATCGATCAGGAATGAGCGCGAATATTCGTCCTCAACCTTGATCAGCGCCTCGGCCAGAAACTTGGGAAAAGCGTGAATGAAGGGGTAGAGCTGGAGAATCCAGCCCCGCATGGCCTCGAGCGACCAGCTGCCGTTGATGACCTTGGTGGCAAACTCGCCCGACACCAGATCGTCCCAGTCGGGTCTCACATAGGTATGGAGACTCTCGACCCAACGATCATCGGCCAGTGATTGGTTTTTGTGGTCCATTGCAGCTCCAATGCTGGTTGTTGTTGGAGACCGGGCGCAGCCGGGGTGATGGAGATCACCGAGCGGGCGAGCCGGAGGTCCCAAGAGGGCTTAAATTGCCCTGTCTCCGAGAAATTGCATATGTCGCATCGCTTAACCTATTGGTTTTTCTCGATCTTTCTGCGTTTACCAGCAGATTATGTCGAGTCTACGGGGGAGTTTCGAAGTGCGCAACTTCCGGTGAGGCCCCAGGGGTCAACCGGGAGCGCCACAGTCGGTTATTTATCGGTTATTTAACAGTTGCTTTTGGGGAGGCCCTAGCCGTGACCGCTCTCTCGGTAACGCGCGTTTCTGCCCGATAAGCTCTCCGACAATTCCTTTTACCCTCGGTGATCCCAGGGATGATGCGATCCGAACGCAGCAGCCCCCTCGGGTCCAATGCGATGTCACGATCGGCGCTGCGGTTCGTTGCGCCCGTACTGATATCGCTGACCGTCATGCTGATAGCCGCCGTGGTCAGCATCGAGGTGCTCTCGACCGTTCGCGCATGGGTGGGCGGCGAGGGGCTGTACTCGAAGGGACAAAAGAACGCGACCTACTACCTGTCGCAGTACACGGTCACCCACTCCGAAGACGACTTCAACCGATACCTCACGGCCATCGCCTTTCCGCTCGGTGATCTGCAGGCCCGCCTGGCGCTGCAGCGCCGTCCCGCGGATCTGAGGGGCGCCTGGGATGGCTTCCAGCAGGGTGGCAGCGATTCGGCCGACATCGGCAGCATCATCCTGTTGTTCAGATTATTCGGCCAGATCGGCCCGGTCCGGCGTGCGATCGACATCTGGACCGAAGGGGACTCCTACACCTTGCGCCTGTTTTCCGTGGCGGCCCGCATCCATCCGGGCGACGGCAGCGTAGTACCGGATGACGAACTGATCGCGGCGCGATCCGAACTCAACCGCATCAACGGCGAACTTACTCCACTGTCGGCTCGATTCTCATCCACCCTGGGGCAGCTGGCGCGCTGGACCCGCAGCCTGCTGATCGTCGCGCTGATGATCGGGACGATGATCACCGGCCTGTTGTGCATCCGTGTGACGCGGGCGCGGGTGCGTGAGCGCGATGCGAAGGAACACGGACTGGCGCGGCTGACTGAGCTCTATGCCGCGCTCAGCCAGGCCAGTCAGCTCATTTCCCGCGTTCGCTATCGCAAACAATTATTCGACGAGTTGTGCCGCATCTGCGTCGGCACCAGTGGGCTGATGCTGGCCGCGGTCGGAATGCTCAAGCGCGACCAATCGGGCGTTGAGTTCCTGGCGTTCCACGGCGATCACCAGGAGCACCTGGACGAACTCTCGCTGGCGTCCGCGGCGCGCCCGACAGAGCGCCCGGACGTGCTGCACATAGCACTGCGCACGGGCAAGCCGCGCGTCATTAACGGCATTCATCCTTCTCGCGGCGTGGTTCGCTCGGAAGCCTCATTTCCACTGTTTTGCCAGAAAGAGGTAGTAGGGCTGCTGTGCGTGTTTTCGCAGGAAGAGGACTATTTTCAGAAGGACATCGTCGAGCTGCTGGAGCAGCTGGCGATGGAGGCATCCTTCGCGCTCGATAGCTTGCATCGGGAGGCCGAACGCCGGCACCAGGCGACACTGCTGGCCGACCAGAATCGGATCCTGAGCCTGATCGCCTCGGGGGCAGCGCTCGAGGTGATCTTCACGACCCTTGCCCAGTTTGTCGAAGCGCAGTCCGACGGCGGGTTGTGTTCGCTGGTGGCTCTCGATCCCAATGGCGCCCGACATTGCATGGCGGTGGCCCCGTCGCTGCCGCCGGGCTTCGATCGGGCGATCGCGGAAGCCTCGGACCGCAAGGACGTGACGCCGTGCATCGAATCGATCCGTCACGGCGCGCCCGTGATGGTTCGCGATCTGGACGAGTATCCGTTAGGCGAAACCATGCGGACCCAGGTGCGCCAGGCGGGGCTGCAGCTGGCGCGCGCGTGGCCCATCTTCGGCAGCAAAGACCAGGCGCTGGGGGCGCTGTGCCTTTATAGCCGCCGCGGGGCGGACCCGCGGCCGATGGATGAGCGCCTCATCCGCATCTGTACCAATCTTGCCGGTATCGCTATCGAGAGTTGTTGGGCTGCGGATCGTATCCGCCACCTGGCGCATCACGATGATCTGACCGGGCTTCCCAATCGCCTGCTGTTCAGCTACCAGCTGCTGCAGGCGATCGCGCGGGCGCAACGGGCAGGCGGATCGGTGGCGGTTCTGTTCCTGGACCTGGATCGATTCAAGATCATCAACGATACGCTCGGGCATGACGCGGGCGACCATGTGCTGCGCCAGGTGGCAAAGCACCTGCGCGAATGCGTGCGTTCAGGCGACACGCTGGCGCGTGTCGGCGGCGATGAATTCACGCTCATCGTCCAGCAGTTCGCGGAGATTCAGGAGCTCAGTGCGGTCGCTCAAAAGCTGCTGACGGCCATGACCCGGCCACTGAAGATCGGGGGCAAGGAATACCATCTGTCGGGAAGCATCGGTATTGCGGTCTATCCGAAGGACGGCACCGATAGCTCATCCCTACTCAAGAACGCCGATATCGCCATGTACCGGGCCAAGGCTTCCGGGCGCAACACGTTCCAGTTCTATTCCAATGAGATTGACGTCCACAGTGTCGACCGGCTGTCACTCGAGAACGAACTGCGGCAGGCGGTGGCACGGCATGAAATCGAGGTGCATTACCAACCCAAGGTCGATATTCAAACCGGCCGCATTGCCGGCGCGGAGGCTCTGGTGCGCTGGCGCCATCCCCAGCGGGGCATGTTGCAGCCGGGCGATTTCATCTTTGTCGCGGAAGAGGCTGGCCTGATCTCATCCATTGGCTGCTGCGTACTGGAGACGGTCTGCGCCGATATTGCGCAATGGCGCGACGCGCGGTTGCCGCCAACCCGGGTCGCCATCAATCTGTCCGCTCAACAGTTTGCCGATTCGCGGCTGCTGGACAACCTGAACCGGGTGCTGCGCGAGACCGGATGCGACCCGCAGTTGCTGGAATTCGAGATTACCGAAAGCGTCGTGATGACCGATCCGGAGAAGGCGCTGCATCTGCTCGAGCAGATCAAGAACTACGGCATTACGCTCGCGATCGATGACTTCGGCACCGGCCATTCATCGCTGGCCTACCTGAAGCGCTTTCCAGTCGACAGCGTGAAGATCGACTACACCTTTGTACGTGATATCGCGGCAGATCCGGATGACCTCGCCATCACCAAGGCAATCATCGCACTGGGCCACTCGCTGGATCTGAAGGTGGTCGCTGAGGGTGTCGAAACCATCGCGCAACTGGAAATCCTGCGCCGACTAAAATGTGACGAATGGCAGGGATTTCTTTTCAGCCGCGCCGTGCCCTCGGCGGAGTTTCAACGCCTGTTGGCCGCCAACGCCGAATCCCTGGTGGCGATGGCGGGCGGTGCGGACCCTGAAGACTCCACCGGCCATGCGCCCTGGCGACTCGTCGCGCCGGAATAACCTCGCGCCGGGCACGCGGTTGCCCTTCTTCACCCCAGAGCGGCACCCGTGCTCGTCAGCGGCACGAACCCCGTTGTGACGGCGCTACATGCCCGATATTCTTCGCTCCTATCAAAGGAGAATCGGCGTGCTCAAATTTTATTTCCATCCGGCTCCCAATCCGATGAAAGTGGCGCTCTTCCTGGAAGAGAGTGGCCTGCCGTACGAGGTGGTGCCGGTCGATATGCGAAAGGGGGATCAGTTCAAGCCCGAGTTCCTGGCCATTAATCCGAACGGCAAGACGCCGGCGATCCTGGACGGCGACATCAGGGTGTTCGACAGCAACGCTATCCTGCTCTATCTGGCGGAGAAAACCGGCCAGTTCCTTCCGCAGGCGGGGCTGAAGAATCGCGGCGAGCTGTTGTCGTGGCTGATGTTCATTGCCTCAGGCATTGGGCCGTATTCGGGCCAGGCGGTGCATTTCGGCCGTTACGCCCCGAAGGGCCTCGACTATGCCGTCAAGCGCTATGACTTCGAGGCCAGGCGCCATTGGGAGATCCTGGACGCACAGGCGCAAGCGGGCCCTTATTTGCTCGGAGAGCAATACACGATCGCCGACATGGCCGCCTGGGGATGGGCCCGCGCGGTACCTCACGTGCTGGGCGATAAAGCCTGGGAGACACTACCGCGACTCAAGCGCTGGTTCGACCGCGTGAATGCCCGACCCGCTGCCCAGCGCGCAGAAGCCATCAAGGACAAACACGTCTTCAAGGCCGAGATGGACGACGAGGCCCGGCAGCATCTGTTTCGACACATAGCAGCCAAATGACAAAACCCATCAGGCGCGTCGTCACCGGTCATGACGCGCGCGGAAAATCCATCGTGCTGTCGGATGGAGCGCCCCCGCAGCACCATTCGATGCTGGGGCCTTCAGTGGGTGCCGATTTCTTCGAGATCTGGAACGTCGCCAGAGCGGTGCCGATCCTTACAGCCGCGGAACCGCGGGAACCGAATGAGCGTGAGTTCACCATCATGCCCAGCAGCGGGCACCTGCTGCGTGTTATTGAAATATATCCGCTCAGCGAGGGCGGTGAGCGCACCGTGATGCACCGGACACAGACACTGGACTACGTTGTGGTGATCGAGGGAGAGGTTGTGCTGATACTCGATGACAGCGAAGTGAGCTTGCGTAAGGGTAATGTGGTGGTTCAGCGCGGCACCGACCACGCATGGGAGAACCGCTCCGACACACGCGCGATGATCGCCTTCTTCCACATCGGGGCGGAATTCAGCGAAGACCTTCTCAAGACACTTCCGCAACCACTGCAACTGATGAGGTAGCAGCCGGCCCAAATAGAATGACGGCGGGCGCTGCTGAGAGCAACCCCCGCCGCCAGCCGAGATGCCGCGAATGCTACTTGGCGGGGTGCTCGCCTCCCTGCACTGCGGCCTCGGTCGACTCCGGCGTGGCCGGCTTGATCTCTACTTTCACGTTAGGCAGACCATTGGTCACTTCGAAGGCCACACGCCGGTTCTGGGCGCGGTTCTCCGGAGTGTCATTACTGACCACTGGATTAGACTTGCCATAGCCGCGCGCCGTGAGCGTCGTGCCATTGGCACCTTTGCCAATCAAATAGGATTTGACCGCATCGGCGCGACGCTGCGAGAGCTGCAAATTGTAAGCGTCCTTGCCGATCGAATCGGTGTAACCCTGTATTTCGACCCGCAACTCAGGCTGCTGCGCCAGCGCGCTGGCGACCTGATCGAGCGTCTGCTGCGCCGGAAGCGTGAGCCTCACGGAGTTGAACTCGAAGTCCACGGCCCGAACGATCACCGTCTGCTGAATGATGCGACAGTTGGCATCGACCTGAAAACCGGCAGGTGCAGTACAAGGTGCCGGCGCGGCTACCACGGGGGCCGGTTCCGGCGCGGGTGCGACAGCCGCTGGGGGCGGCGGCGGCGGGGGAGGAGCAACCGGTGCTGCTGCGGCGGGCGGCGAGCCGAAGGAGTAGCGGACGCTGATCAGTGCCGTGTTGGCCTGGTAGCGCTGTTCGATCGGCGGGCCGACCCCGAGCGGCGGCGTGAAGGCGCCGCGGTTGGTCCAGACATGACGATAGTCGAGGCCGAACGTCAGATGACTGGTGACGTCGTAACCGACTCCAGCGCCAGCCTGATAGCCGAACTCGGTGGCGTAATCGTCGGGGATTGGAAAACCGCCGAGATTGGCATTGTGATAGTAGGAGCGCACCGCGCCCACGCCACCACCCAGGTAAGGATGCACGACGCTGAACAATCCGGTCGGCGCTTTGAAGTCGTACCATAGATTGGCGAACGCACTCTCGGCTCGATCCAGTCCGTGGTCGTCGCCTAACAGATCATGATCCAGACGATTGGAGCGATGGTCCAGTTCCAATTCCGGGCGCAGTCCGTTGGCGAAGGAATAGCCCCCGATCAGTCCGGCAGCCCAGCCCTTATCGAAGTGAAGCCGATCGATGACCCGGCCATCCTGCCGGAAGTCCTGCGGGCTCTCCCAGTTCAGGCCGCCTTCGATACCCACGTAAGGACCATCCCCGGCGCGCGCGATTAGCGGTCCAGTGGCGATCAAGACGGCGGGAAGGGACCAGGCCAGTCCGTGTCGTGTAATCCGATTCATCAATGCTTTTCCTTAGAGGAGCGGGGGCGGCATTAGGCGCGCAAAGCCGGTCGCTGCCGCTAAGACGAGAGCGCTGGTGGACGTAGGCCTTACCTGACGTGGGGGTACAAACGCAACATTAGAATCAATTGGAGCTTATGCGGACTAAGCGATTGGATACACTTAGAAAATCAGCGGGTGTGTCCTTGATTATATGCGCCATGTCGCGATTGCGACGCAGACAGCTGCGCTAAGGCTTCGCGCGCGTCCACCGGCAAGTCACCGCCCACCGTTCATCATTGAATGCTATACCATGGTTGATGACGGGCCGCGCCCGCGACAGGCTCAACAGGAGGTTGGAATGAAGCATTCGCAGTATGCGACGCGCCCGAAATATTCGCGGCTCGGCGCCTTGGGCTTCGCGGTGTCGCTGGCGTTGTTCTCGGTGGCCGGTTCTGCCGCTGACGTGGGCTGCAAGGCCGTGCTCGATGCCACGCTGCATCAGCTGCAGACGCCCTACCACTCACACACGACGATGACGCTGGTGCCAGGGCAGAAACCGCAGTTGTCCGAACAGATCAACACAGGGAAGACTCTCTATCTTCTGATGAACGGCAAGTGGACCGTGTCGAGATTCACGCCGCAGGCGATGCTCGAGCAGGAGATGGACAACATCAAGAATTCCAAGGCGGTGTGCAGCGTCGTGCGGGATGAGCCAGTCGATGGAGTCGGCGCGACTCTCTATAAGGTGCATGAGGAGCGCGATGGGTCCACGTCCGACTCGCAGGTATGGGTGTCCAAGGCGAACGGGCTGCCGCTGCGCCTGAAGATGGAGGAACCGGCGGTTGACTCGTACTATTCCTATTCGAACGTGGCAGCCCCGGAAGTTCACTGAGACACCTGCAGATAGCGGCACTGTCCGCTAGTCGGCGCGGACGAATCAGACTATGACTTCGCAATGGAACAGTCTGCCACGCAGTTTAGCCCACCCAGGCGCCAGAGCTCTGCGTCGATGTGGGTCGGCGTTGCCGGTATTGCGTCACTCTACATAGGCAGCACTCTCCCGACGCCGATCTATCCGCTCTACCGACAGCAATTCGGCTTCTCCGAGTTCATCGTGACGACGATCTATGCCAGCTATGTCGTCGGAAATCTGGCCGCATTGTTTGCACTTGGGCGACTATCCGATCAACTGGGCCGCCGCCCGACGACACTTATTGCCTTCGGCGTACTTTTTCTAAGCGTCATGTGTTTTCTCTCAGCAACCAGCACCGGCTGGTTATTTGGTGCGCGGGCTCTGAATGGACTAGCTGCTGGCCTTGGGGCAGGAGCGCTCACCGCCTGGATCGCGGAACTGGAGCCTGGACATAGCAAAGCTCGTGCAGCCCTGGTCGCCAGCGCAGGAAATCTCGCGGGACTGGGCTTCGGGGCAATCATCGCTGGTTTGCTCGCGCAATACGGTCCTTGGCCTCTGCGCACGAGCTATGTGGTTTACCTGGCAATGCTGCTGACCATAGCCATGCTGACACTGGCCATGCCCGAGGGTGTCAAACACACAGTGCGTAACGCAAATGACTTGTCGCTGCGGCCGCGTATCGGCGTGCCGCGGAATATTCGACTCGCGTTTATCGCGCCCGCTGCAATGGCCTTTGCCACTTTTGCGCTGGGTGGTTTCTATGCCGCCCTGACGCCGGGTCTGCTCTCTCAGAGGCTGCAGCAGCATAATCTTGCGGTAGTAGGCGCACTGGTCGCGCTGTTCTTCTGTACCGGCGCGCTGACTGCTGCCAAGACCGGCAAACTTGCTGCTCGCAAGGCAATGCTGATTTCAACCATCTTGCTGCTGATGGGGCTGGCGCTGCTGGTTACGGCAGAGCAAATGCGATCGATGGTCACGCTCGTGATTGCCACGGTCATCAGCGGCAGCGCCACGGCGCTCGGCTACCGGTGCAGCCTGCAGATCGTCAACGAAATCGCGCCGGCTGCGCAACGCGCTGAGTTGGTATCGAGTTATCTGCTGGTGTGCTACACGGCTAATTCGTTACCGGTGATCGGCGTCGGCTTACTCTCATTGGTCGTCAGCGCCACCGCCGCGCACCTGGTATTTGCGGCCCTTCTTGGGGCGCTCTCGGCGATCGCCTGCGCGACCGGATGGAGATACGTACCGAGGCAATCGGCTGCCTAGCGGGTCACGCTACGCATTTGAGACTCCGCGCAGTGAAAGACCGGCAGCCCGGCCGCCGTACAATTAGACTGGCTTTTTGACTCAGCGATTGGACGAAAGCAGTGGGGAGACCTCAGGAGCGACGCGCGACAAGACTGATATTCTTCGTAGTCGGATTCGTTGCAGCGTCGTGGGCCTGCATCGTTCCTTTCGCAAAGGCCAACACTAAGCTGGAGGAGGGCACGCTCGGACTGGTGCTGTTGTGCCTGGGTGTCGGCTCGATACTCGCGATGCCTATCGCGGGCGCGCTCAGTACGCGTCATGGCTGTCGAGTTGTACTCATAGCCTCATCTTTGCTCGCATGCGCCACCTTGCCGCTGCTGGCAACCTTGTCGTCCCCGCAATTACTGGGGGCCGCACTTTTCTTCTTCGGCGCAGCTTTGGGCTCTGCAGATTGCGTGATGAACGTTCAGGCGGTCATCGTGGAGCGTGGGGGCGCGAAGCCTATGATGTCGGGGTTCCACGCCTTCTACAGCCTGGGTGGCATCGGCGGGGCCGTAAGCATCAGCACTTTGCTGACGATCGGGACTACGCCGATCAACTGCATGTTGGTCGCACTCGCATTGATGGCCATGGCAGTTTTTACGGCTTACCAGGGGCTATTGCCTTACGGCAATCCGGCCGAAGGGCCGGCGTTTGCGATTCCTCGAGGCGAAGTCCTTTTGCTCGGCGTGCTTTGCTTCGTAGTGTTTCTCGCCGAGGGTTCAATGTTGGACTGGAGCGCAGTGCTGATGACCGAGCAGCGAAGCACGAGCGCGGCCCAATCGGGCTTTGCCTACGCCAGTTTTTCGGTGGCGATGACATTAGGTCGATTGGTCGGGGACAGAGTCGTCGCCAAGATCGGTCGGCCCCTCGTGGTCAGCGGCGGCGGACTGCTGGCGGCAGCTGGCATCGCCATAGCTGCTTTGTGCGCGATTCGCCCGGTCGCCTTGCTTGGCTATGCACTTGTCGGCGTTGGCTGTTCCAACATCGTGCCGGTGCTGTTCACCGCCGTGGGTCGACAAAAGAGCCTGCCGCAAGCTGTAGCGGTACCGGCCATCACCACCTTAGGCTACGCCGGCATTCTCGCGGGCCCTGCAGGGATTGGCTTCATCGCTCAGCACAGCAGCCTGCCAATCGCCTTCCTGTTTGTGGCGGTGCTGATGGTTGGCGTCGCTGCGACCAGCAGATTATTGCCGGCCTTTGACGACTGACGCACGTCCCCTCAGCTCGCGGGCGCTAGTGCGCATAATGTATATTATGTTAAATTATGGTTTGATAGAGCCTGCCACCTCTCTTGGCTGCCACGCTCTACAGGCACATGGCGTGCTCGATGCGCAAGGCAGCCACCAGTCCATCAACGTCGGCGTGGGTGCTGTAGAAGCCGGGTGTTACCCGGATCGCGGGCCCTCTGGCAATGCCGTGGCGCCAGACGGTATGCACACGATGTTTCTCCAGCAGACGTTGCTGCACCCGTTGCGCGTCGGCATCAGTCGCCATGCCCTTCAGACGGAAGCTGGTGATCGCGCAGTAGCGTGCCGGGTCGTCGGGCACGCAGATCTCTACGTTGGGTAGGTAGCGCACGGCGTTGACCCACCGGTCGCGCAGCGCGCGCAGATGCCGCTCCTTGGCAGCCCCGCCCACGGCGAAATGGAACTCAACGGCCTTGGGGATGCTCGAAACGGCCGCGAAATCGACCGTGCCCGTCGGGACCCGTGCGGCGATGTCATCGGCCGGATCCGCGTCATCGTCGTACGCGATGTCGATGTCCATAATGCGGGACTTGCGGATGTACATGGCGCCTGTGCCGAGCGGCGCTGAGGTCCATTTATGGACCGACCAGCCAACAAAATCCGCGCCCAGGTCGTCGAGCATGAAATCGAGACAGGCTATGCCGTGCGCGGCATCAACCACAGTGTCGACGCCCCGCTGCCGTGCCATGGCGACGATCTCCCGCACCGGCGTTACCAGCCCGGTACGGTTGGACACCTGCGTTACCAGCAGCAAGCGGGCGTTGGGTGCTCCTTTCAAGGCTTCATCGTACGCGGCCAGTACATTGGCCGTCGTGGCCGGTTCGGGCATTGCGAACTTCACTACCTGCGCGCCGCGATGATCGCCCAGCCATTCCATGGCACAGATCATTTCAGGATAGTCCAGGTCACAATACACCACCGCGTCACCGGGTTTGATGCTCTTGTGATTGACGATGAGCATCCGCAGCGCCTCGGAGCCGCTGCGCGTTAGCGCGATCTCCTCCGCAAGGCAGCCAACCTGGCGCGCGATGGCGTCCTGTGCAGCTCGTGCCCCCGCGGCACGGCATGAACCGGCCAGCACGTCGCGAGCCCATAGCGAGTTGTTCCGGTTGACGAAGGCGATCTGCCGGGCGAACTCCGCAGCGACCTCGCGCGGCATGATGCCCCAATACCCGTTCTCGAGATTGTAGACGCCTGGCTCGACGTCGAAGTGCTTTGGCAAGTCCTCGACCGCGATGGAATTCGGGCGCAGAACCGGCACCGCTGCCGCGGTCGGCATGAGCGCGGCCTCGCCGGCCTGCGAAGCCAGCAACATGGCCGGCCCGGTCGCCGCGCCGTATTGGAGAAAAGCTCTGCGAGTTGAGGTGATAGTCATGTCGTTCTCCAGATGCTCGAGTCAATAGCCGAAGCGATAGTGGATCTCGCCGTAGATCTCGCACGGATTGTCGTAGTGAAAACCGCCGAACGTAAGACTGTTATCGATCAATAGGTGCTTGTTGGCGACAATCAGCACCGTGACTGACGCGGATAGGCTGTCCAGGAGCGTCTTGCCAAGGCTCAGGTCGAGGCTGGCGTGGCTCGGTAGATGGCTCGGTGCGCCCTCCCCGTTGGAAAAGCCCGACCCAGAGTAGAGATTCGCCGATGCGTGCGCGCGCCAAGGCAGTTTGGCATCAAAGCCAACATTCACGGTATTGCGCTGATCGTGATCGAGCCCAAAGTAGCCCGCCGGCGGACTGAAGTCGGTCAGGCCGCCGCTCACCGCGCCGATGCCCTGCGCCGCCTGGTTCGAGTAGGCCAGATGGACCTCGCCAAAGCTCCAGAAGCGCGGAGAGCGCAGGGTAAGTTCGGTGCCGTGAATGAGCGCACCTTACACGGTCAGCGGCAGGAAGATATTCGAGTTACCCACCGCATCATGATCGAAGAAATTGGTCGCCCGGGCGCGGCCAGCTTGTAATAAATGCGTTAACTGTCTGATCAGTGACAACAAGTTGCTATTGGCAACTAGGTCCTATGTACCTGGTTCGCTTAGCGCCGTATGTCCAACATTTGAAGCCATCGGCAGCTCGAGCATCGAGGCCTGTTCAGGCGCGCTATGAACCCGAATCGAAACCTGATCGGCCCGTGGTGCACTCTCGCGGTAGTCATAGCCTGTGATCGTGAGTGCTACGCGATGCCCGGCGGCAAACACATAGGCGGTGGGCATCAGATCGAACGATAACGGCACGACCTCGTCCGTCCCGCTTGGCAACTCGTCCTCGGCCCAGCCGCGATGCCACGGGATATCGGGCAGCACCCATGCGGCGCCATGCTGCGCGCGCATCGAGACGCGCAGCCGCCCCTCGGTCACGACCTGAACCGAGCCATCGGGCGCCACGTCCTCGAGATAGGCGAAGACGTGGGCGTCGGGGGCGCTCACTTGCACATAGAGCTGCACGATCGGATGGCCGATCACCGTTAGCGGCGCCTCGAGGGGCGCGCCGCTGAAGCTCGCACCCTCATGATCGTGATGACACGGCTGCATGTAGGGACCGATGCCGCCATATGGGCCGCTGTTGGGGCAGCGCGCCAAGGCGTCGACGTCAAAGCCGACGCTACTCGCAATGCTCGGCGCACTCACATGCAACCGCAGATCCGACAGATACCAGCGTTTGCGTGGCTGTGTATCGAGCGGCCAGTGCTCCGCGGTGCGCCACTCCCCGCCGCCGCCAGGTTGTTGCAGGAAGTAATGAATCGGCGGTTCCGTCTGCAGACCCGTCGGCAGACCCTTCAGATAGGTGTCGAAGAAGCGATGTATCTCCTGCAACAGCTCGAAGCCGGGATTGAGGCAGTGTGCCCAGGGCCCGATCACCAGATGGGCGTGCGGATAGTTAAGCCAGGTGATGAGGCCCTGATCGCGCAGCTCGTCGTGCCAGCCGCCCTGGATGTAGAGCGCCGTGCCCGATTCACGCAGCTTCTGCGCAAAGCTGCTGATGCTGCCCTCATACCAGAAGCGGCTCGCCACCAGGGGCGAGAAGCTGTCGCGATACGGCATGCCCTTCCACAGCTCGGGCAAATTGGTCGACGCCTGGTGCTCCTCGGCGGCTTGGCGCAGCAAAGTGCGCGACTCATCCCCGTCCACCGGCGGCAGCATCATGTCCTGATCGACGCTGCGCGCGATGCCCACGCCCCACTGCGCATAGATACCACCGCGATGAAAGGCATCGAACTTGCTCCACGAGAAGCAGCCCGCGAACACCGCCTTGAGGTGCGGGGGCCGTGCGCTCAGGGCATGCATCGCCGCATCGCCGGTGTTGGAGCAACCATAGATGCCGACGGCTCCATTGGACCAGGGCTGACGCGCAAGCCACTCGGTCATCTCGTACGCATCGTCGTCCTCGGTGCGATCGTTGTAGCCGCGGCGCACACCGAAGGACTGGCCGTTGCCGCGGCGTGCGACCTGCACCACGACGTAGCCGTATTCGGCCAATGACGGCACAGCTCGATAACCGGCCTCAGTGTCGCCGCTGGGACCGGGCTCGTCGCTGGTGATGGTGTTTTGCCAGATCACCGGAAAGCGGCCAGGCGCGGCTGCGCCGTGAAGTGCCGGCTGACTGATACGCACCGCCAGACGAACGCCGTCGCGCATCGGCACATAGAGCGAGCGGCTCAGCCGCTCGCTGTACAGGCGCGGCGGTTGATAATGGCCGAAGGCGTTCGGTGTCGCCGCTTGCGATGCGATGCTCATCACCGCCAGCAACAGTTGCCAGCCGCGCCGCCAGATGTCAGAGCCGAGCACGCGTATCCCCTTTGGCGCCACGTCCACTGGGCGCGAGCGCGTCGCGCCCGAGCGTGACTCGCCTGCTGTGTGTTTAATTAGTTTAGAGTGCCATCTATTATCGTGTCCATCAAGGCCGCCGCTTTGGGATTATTGGAGTGTAGCCGGACCGCGGAATGAACGAACTTCACCGCTAATGCAGTGTTGTGTCCGCCGAGCTTGAATCGGACCATTTGGTCACCGGGACAAAAAATGTGGTGACCGGCTCCGGGTTACCTCCCTCGGCGAATATTGTGGAGTTATCGGCAAACACCGGTGAACCCTCAAGGTTTGCACCCCAGGCAGCGGCTTCGATTTTCGCAAGATAGAACATCAGATGCGGATGCCAATGGCCCTCGGCGTCATGGAGGTGAGTTTGCTTCGACATCATGTAGGACATCGCGCCAGCTTCGGGTAGCGTGAATGTGTTTGCAGAAAGCTCCGCTCGCGTGCGAGCGATCATTTCAGTCTTTGAGACGCCAGCGAGCACCCACCCGGTTCTTTCAATATAACGCGGAAGCACAGTACGCGCGGCAGGGAGGTTGTAGCAGGTTGGTGCGCGGAATTTTGGATTCCAGAACTCGGAGTCTCCGAAGGCTGTAGCCCAGGAACGTTCGACCAGGCAGACGAATCCGTTGGTCCCCTTTATCGATGTCTTGTAACCGTCTCTGCTGAGCGTCAGCACATCGGCATTTGCGGAAATCGACGCGGGGGCCGCACTTCGCGCCAGATCAATCTCGTCTGTCTGACTTGCCTCGAGATACCGTATGAGCGGCGCCATGACAGGATACGGCATCGCTTCCGCCAATGAGGCGCTCGATTCAGTAGAACCCAGCAAAGACGTCAGGCCGAAGAGGAATCCGCCAACAGTACATCTCTGTCTCATGAAACGCGTGTCTATCACAACGCTTGCTCCTTACCAGAGGGTTTTAGAACTTATAGGTGACGCGCAGATTAATCATGCGCCCCAGGTCGTCATAGGTGGTGGGGTCATACGGCCCGCCAGGCGAAGACAGAAACATCAGCGCGCCACAGTCGTATGGGGGCTGGCGATTGAGCAGGTTGACGACCCCCAGCAATCACCTCCAGTTCTCAAGGCCGCGGTATTCGGCATTCAGGTCGACCGCGTTGTACGATGCAATGTTCAATTAAGTCGTGGTCCCAGGGTTAAAACAGTGTCGTCCCACTCCGTGCCCCTCGGTAGGAGATCTCTACCGTGCGTGTTCGGACCCGCCCTAGCCGACTGCTACCCCGAAGGTGCGGAGATCGCCAAAATACAGTGGTGTCCCGCCTCACGAGGTGGCCACGCACATGGTGCAACCGTGGACTCAAGCGGCTCGAGCTACCAGTCGGCGCTTCCGTTTGAAGCGACGGCTGGGCGATTGGTGCCGTCACTTCAATGTGCTCCAGCAGCGCAGGCTTGCCGGCCATGCGGCGAGCTCGATTGAGCCGCGCGTGGTCGATGGTTTGGCGCGGTAGCAAATCAGGCGCCCCAAGCAGCAGGCTGAAGGCCAGGATCATCGGAGCATCGAAAGCGCAATGTCCCAGGTTTGCTCGCAGCACCCGCTCCTTGAGCGCAGGATCAAGGCAGCGTTCTTGGTAGTACAGCGCCCATTGTTCATCGAGCCGAAACTGGAGATGTCTGAGGATCTCATTGATTGCGGGCTCATTTTCCATGTAAAGAAACGCGTTACCGCGCCACGAGCACGCTGCCGGCTGAATAGGCGCCCGGAGCGAATCATCCAGATCGAAGAAAGTGATCATCGGCGATAACAAAACTTGCTCGGTCTGGGTGGACCAGAATGTGCGAATGGTTCCCGACCTGCAGTCGGCCGCCGATAGCACCAGGACGCCAGTCCTCTTTGCGCTGCGTTTGACGGTGAGCTCCAACGATGGAATCTCCTGCAGAGCTTCCAGCCGAGGCGGCTCGGACCACTCGACCCAGAGCGCCCGCGCCGGCACGTGGATGAGATCAAGGCAGCCGGCCAACCGATCCCCTTCCGCGTAGGCCAATTGCGTTGCGCAACGCACGAGCTCATCCGACAACACATAGCGCAACGGGCAGTCCCGAACCGCGTTCCGAAAATCGCCTGCCCCGGGCAATTTGCTGCCCTCGTTAGAACGCACATCTGCGCAACGTCCTTGAACGATGAGATCCAGGAGACGCATTAGGGTATCTCAGAACTTGTAGGCTGCGCCGACTACAAAGTATCGACCTACCGCTCCGGCCTGTTCCAATGCTGCATCGTAGGCTGCGCCGCCACCGCCGCCGTAGGTTACAGCGTCGAGCGGCGGGGATCTGTTGAAGGCGTTTAATATGGATCCATGCACGGAGAACTTATCGGTGAAGTTATATCGACCGTAGAAATCGACGTCCGTGAAGCTTGCGACGCTACATAGCGAGTTTGAAAAAGGAGGGTTGGCAAAAGACCCGCCGCCATATTGGCTGATAAAGCGATCCTCGAGCGCCAGGACGCAGGTGCCCTGCCCGCTCGACGGATCCACTACGCTGAAGCTACCGATATAATTGACTGTGCCTGACAAGGAGACGGCGCCGACACTCCAGGTAAGCGTGACCACAGCGCGATCCTTAGGGTTGCCCGTATCACCCGATATGCCGCTCGGTCCATGCGTGCCGGCGAGCTGATAGCTCACCCCGTTGGCAGAAAGGCTGTAGGACATGATATGCGTGTAGTTCAACTCCGCCGCGAAATTCCCAATACCGCCAAGATCGAAGTGGCTCTTGAAATCCACATCGATGCCATTGGTATTCGTCTGGCTGGCGTTGATATAGGGATAGGCCTCGTAAACAGCCACCCCAACGGGTGTCTCAACGTTGGTGATCGTGCCGTTTGGATTTACAAACGGCAGTAGCGCAGGAGAGCCGCGCACGATTGTGGTGGCGTCGATGCCGAGGCCGCCGGCCTCGAAGGCGCTGATGATATCCCGATCGATCTTGATATCGTAGTAATCAGCTGCAATGCTGAAATCATGAACGGGCTCAAAGATAAATCCGAAGGTATAGTCGGTGGTGATTTCGGGCTTCAGATTGGCGGTCGAGGTTTGAACTCCTGTTAATGTGACGGCGCATTGCGATGGGAAGTTTCCGGGCGCATTGGCTTTGCCAGACGTTGGGCACAGGACTGGATCCGAGGCCGTAGAGGCGTTGAAGGCCAAACCAGAATTGGTCTCCGGAATGCTGGGCGCTCTGAATCCCCGGCCGAACGTTGCTCGCACGGCCAGTTGTTTGATCGGGGTATATTTGATCCCAAATTTGGGGGTGAACTCGCCGCCCGCCGCCGTGTTGTAGTGGTCGTACCGACCCGCGACGTCAAGTTCCAGAGTGCGCAATAGAGGTGCATTGACCTCCAGGAACCCCGCCGTGTCGGTCTGCGAGCCGATGGCCCAAGCATCTGTGGTGCCGTCAACGCCAGCGAGGCTCAGAGGCGATGCGGTGTCGTTGAGTTTCTTCTCGTAGGCCTCCGCGCCTACCGCAATCGCAAAATCCCCACCGGGAAGTGGAAAGAGTTTGTGCGAGCCGTGGACATTGGCATAGAAGAGATAGCTCGAATCGGTTGCCTCAGTGGATGGCGTGAACGCTGCGGCCCCTTTGCCCGTAGCGTTCAATGTGTAGCCGCTGTTCAGCGCCTGCTGCAACAAGCCCGGTGCGTCGTAGCCGGTGTACACCTGATCCATGATGGCGTACATGTAGCCGAGCGAGGCACTGACATCCCAACCGGCAACGCTTCCATTCAGATCTTCCACCAACCTGTACGTGTTGGTCTTGGCGTTGTTCTCGGCGATCTGAGGATATACCCACACCAGGGGTGCCGCGGCACCATAGGGATTGCCTGGATAGTTCGCCGGCACGGTTACGTTGTAAAGGAACGGAGTGGGCACGCCACCGGGCGGGTAGGAAATGTTGATGAACGGGGTCGGATAGGGGAAACCAGGAGATACCGAGCCTTGATAGCCATCGTTGATTATCTGATCGGCCTTGGACTGGAAAATCGATGCCGTGGTGACCGACTGCCAATCACCGCCCAAA
Source organism: uncultured Gammaproteobacteria bacterium (assembly GCA_963819195.1). GTDB lineage: Bacteria > Pseudomonadota > Gammaproteobacteria > Steroidobacterales > Steroidobacteraceae > FEN-1191. The sequence continues at coordinate 516,915 of CAWFVL010000011.1, read as the reverse complement.
TTGATAGTGAATTTCGATAACACGTTGGCATTCGTAGTCTGCGGTGCCAGTTCATTGCCTTTATAAGAGAAGGTGCATAAGTTGGCTGCCTGGGCGCTCGCACTGCAGCCGGGCAGGAACGACTCGGCGGGCAGGCCGTTCGGGTAGACGCCCGCGGCATTTGGTGTGGTCGGATTGACCAGGTACCCGGTGATACTCTCCGGGTATACCATGTTCGAATTGCTGCCGGCCCCCGGGGTCGTATTCGTGCCCCCGTACCCCGTCCAGTTAAGGTTGGTCCAATTGCCGCTTCGGTTCGCCACCAGGATGTCGCCCTGGTGGCGATATTCTACCGCCGTCCACCAGTTGAACCCGTCAGAGCCCAGATCTCCGGCGCCCCACAGCCCACTCAAGTGTTCCATGCGTCCGTCGTTGTACATGGAGTCACCCGCTTCGGCGTTGATCTCGGCTCCGGTGTAGGTCTTGCGGAGAATGATATTCACCACGCCCGCAATGGCATCGGAACCGTATTCCGCGGAAGCGCCGTCCTTGAGCACCTCGACCCGTTCGACGGCATTGAACGGAATCGAACTTACATCCACAAAGTTGCGCTCGCCGTCATCGGTCAGCGGATAACCGACCATGCGGTGGCTATCGATCAATGTGAGCGTTCCGCCAACGGTAAGTCCACGCAAAGCTATTCCTGCGCCGCCTGTTGCAAACGCCCCGTTGAATGATTGGCTGAGCGTCCCCTGACCATTGGCGGAGATATTGCGCAGCACATCTGAGATGGTCGTATAGCCCGAGTCCTCAATATCCTTGGCCGTGACGATCTGCATCGGGCTCGGCGTCTCGGCCTCGGTGCGACGGATCAGCGAGCCGGTGACGATCACTTCACCCAACTGAGCTTCGTCGGACGCGGCAGCGGTGGCCTGGGGCGGGGCGGACTGCGCTCCGGCGGTGGCCATCCAGAGCGACGCCAGCGCTGCCGTGGCGATCCCTGAAAGCGTCGAAGTTCTTCTTACGTAGAACATATAGGTTGTCCTTACGATGTTGTAATTGCCACCACGTCCAAAATGTCAGGATCGAGACGGCTCGACCTACTTGCGTCTCCCCCGGTATCCCCTTTTATCCAAGGACCAAGGTTGAATCTCATTGGTGGCGTCCCTAGTGCGCGTGGAGTCTAGGGAGGGACTCGACGGCTCGCAGAGCTTTGCGACGTACCGGGCAAACCGAGCGACATAGCGGACTTTTCCGCAGCCCAACCGCCGGCAGCGTTTGGCGCAGTCCGCGTTCTGGGAATCAATGCTCGAAGTGCGCCCCGCAAATCGGCAGGAGCTCTTCGGTTCGAGCCAACGTTGTTGAGAGCCCCTGACTCACTGCCGCTCAGTCACTTCACTGTGGCAATTTTGGTACGGGGTCGCGGGGCATCGACGCGGTGCCTCGGGTCCGGGTGGACGAGCCGTGTGCGGCCGGAGTTAAATTTCCCGTCCGACCAGTCGCTCGACGGCCGCGCGATAGTTGCGAGTCATTTTCAGTTGCTTGCCGTCGAGAAGCACGACGCTAAATTCACCTTTCGAGCGTGGGCGCAGTTCGCGCACGCGGTCGACATTAACAAGGGCGGAGCGGTGAATACGCACAAAACCGGACAATGCCAATCGCATTTCTACGTTGGCAATGGTTTCTCGAAGGATCCAGCTCTTATCACTTACGTGTAGCAAGACGTAGTCATGATCGGCCTCAATCCAGTCTATGTCGGCGACGCGCACCGGCATAACCTTCCCATTGGCCTTTACTGGCAGACGATCCACAGCAGCTACCGTGACATTACCGGCGCCGGGCTGGCGAACATCCGCGGCCGCCTGCAAAAACCGGCGTACCAGCGAGTCATCGCGCGCGCTGGAAAGGACAGTCCGTGCCCGAGACAATGCGGCGTGAAAGCGTTCTTCATTAACCGGCTTAAGTAGGTAGTCAAGCGCGTGGACGTCAAAGGCCTGCAGCGCAAACTTATCGAAAGCGGTGACGAAAATCACATAGGGGCATCTCTCCTCGTCGATCTCAGCAAGGACGTCGAAGCCTGTCTTACCAGGCATTTGTATGTCCAGAAATACCAGGTCGGGCTCGGAGTGCGTAATGGCTTCGACGGCCTCGCGCCCATTGCGACACTCCTTTAGAATCTCTACATCGTCCGCGTGACGTAGTAGTGTGCGAAGTCCACGCCGTGCCAGATCCTCATCGTCCACAATGAGTGTTCGTATAGTCATGCGGGCACCGCGTCCGACTGAACAGCCGACTGCGCGCTCGGAGCGCGCCGAAACGGCATGCGTATGACGACCGCAAAGCCGGCTCCGTCGGTCCGCGTACCGACGGTCAGCTGCGCAGTACTGCCGTACAGCGCTGCTAGCCGGTCCCTGGAATTTACCAGGCCCATGCCAACGGTGTTTATGAGGCCGGCAGTCGCTCCAGGACCATCGTCCTCTACCGAGACAACCAGCGTCTCGACGTCTCTGTGTATGGAGACCCAGAGAGACCCGCCGTCCTCCCGGGGTAAGACGCCGTGGCGTACTGCGTTCTCCACCAAGGGCTGCAGAATAAGCGTGGGAATGAGCGCGTCCAGAGCCACCGGGTCCGCCGCCACGACAGACTGCAGGCGATCGCCGAAGCGAAAGCGTTGAATTCGAAGATACTGCTCAATCAATTGCAGTTCCTCAGCCACCTGGATTTCCGGTGAATTCAACCTTTTAAGTGTCGATCGAAGCAGGTCGCTCAGTGCATCGACCATAGCGGAAGCTGCCGTAACATCCCTCTCGCGTATTAGGGTCGCGATGCCGTTCAGAGCGTTAAAAAGAAAGTGCGGATTTAGATTCGATTGGAGTGCACGCAGCCGAGCGGTGTCGGCCAACTTGAGTGCTCGCGCCACATTGGCCCGCTCGGTCTCCAAATCAAGCATGGCGTTGATACAAAAGTACAACGTGGACCACGTGAACAAGAAACTGGCAAAGAAGAACCAGTAGCCGACTGGAATCCACCACGGGTAGAGAGCGTCGGCGCGGGCACCGGCTACAAACAAAGGCCACAGGCGGGGGAAATGACTCAGTGCGAGGTATCCCAGGCGCAATAGTGCCTCAGTGGCGGAGTACCAGAGAGCCCCTCCCGGAACGCTTAGAAGTAGACAGAGCAAGCCGTAGGCGAGGTAGGGCCGCGGAATTAAGCGCGCCCGCTGATAGACTGGCCGAAAGCCTAGCGTCAATGCCCAGCCGCACGCTGTCCACGACAGATCTTCCAGCACGGCGGGCCACAGTCCCTTTTTTGTGAAATCACTCGCAATTGATACCACCCCAAAGGCGATCCAGCCCGCGGAGTGCAGGAGATAAAATAGCGTGGATTTCGACAGCTCTCGGCCAGAAGCTAAGAGGAAGGGCTTAGCCGTCTTAGCTGGCTTTCCATCGGGCTCAAGTGGCGGCATTAGCACGTTGGAATGTCCGGGAGGGTGTCCCTTGATAGTTTACACGAGGAGCCACACGAAACATGCGACTGCATTGGATCGCTGCGATTCGTCGCCGATTAAGTTCACTTCGTCGCACAGATCGCATCAATGGAGATCGGGGATATCAGCACATTTCGACTTGATACACGAACCCCAGGAATTTCGCGCCGTTACGAAATAGATCGGTGCGCTGCCGCACTGACGTAGCGCTCTTCCAGAACCATGATCCTGCGGTCGCGTATCGGCCGTTGACCCGCCGGGGTACTACACGAGATCACTTTTGTTATGAAGGGCATACCTCTCTACCCACTGCGATTCGAGCCGATCTATCAGTATCGCTTGTGGGGTGGTCGACGCTTGGGCTCCGTTCTGTCCGCGCCGCTGTTGGGCGCGGGTCCCATTGGCGAAGCATGGGTTTTGAGCGACCGCGACGAACATCCCAGCACCATTGATGATGGACCTCTCAGGGGAAGGTCCATCCGTCAAATATTGCAGCAGTCTCCGGAGCGGCTGCTCGGAAGACTATCCCGAAAGTTCACTCGTTTCCCGCTGCTCCTGAAGTTCTTGGATGTGAAAAAGAGGCTCTCGGTTCAGGTTCATCCCTCTGATGCCCACAAGGACCTCATTCCGGCGGGTGACACCGGAAAGGACGAGGCGTGGGTGGTGCTTTCAACAGGTCCTGCGGCCCGAATCTACGCCGGGTTGAAAACCGACAGCAGCGCCCAGGGACTGCGAGAGGCCATCGCTAACGGAACGGTGCCGAGCCAGTTGATGAGTTTCGTGCCGAAGGCCGGGGACAGTGTCTACATACCCGCTGGGACGGTCCATTCATTGAGCGACGTGGTAGTGTTTGAAGTCCAAGAGAATAGCGATGTCACATTTCGCCTGTACGACTGGAACCATATTGAACCCAGCACCCACCAGCGGCGCGTTCTGCGCGGCGGCTGCACCTCCACTTCTCGAAGGGCCGCCACTGACCGCGGCCCTCGAGCGGGGCGGCTACGTCATTCTCATGCGCCACGCGAACTCGGCCGAGATGCCTCCAGATCAAGGCCAAGCTGAGCCCGATAATATGAGGCACGAACGGCAACTGAGCGAGTCAGGTCGTGCCTCGGCGCGGGCAATGGGCGATGCCTTCCGGCGTTTGCGGATACGCGTCGGTGAGGTGGTCTCCAGTCCCACATATCGAGCGCTCGAGACCGCACGGCTCGCGCGGTTTCCGGTACCGCAATCCTTCGATGAACTCGGCGACGCCGGCAACAGCATGAGCCGGGACGCGACTGGGACGCGCGGCCTGTGGCTCCAGGCCCGGGTTGCGCAAGTCCCCAAGCCCGGCACGGACACCGTCATCATCACGCACTATCCCAACATCACGGAAGCATTCGCCAGTGACGCGCAGGAGCTCGCGGAGGGCGAAGCGCTCATATTTCAACCACACCGGCATGGCGCCGCATCCTTGGTTGGCCGTGTGAAGATCGAGGATTGGCCAAAACTGGCATCGTCCCCCCGACTCCAAGCGATGAGAATTGTCCCACTGACAGCGGAGTAATTTATGAGCCCGACACGCTTGCTGGACCGTCGGGAATTTCTCAAGGCCTCGACGGTCTCTGCGGTCGCATCGGCGATTCCGTCGCCCTCTTGGGTTGCGGCACAGTCTCCCGCGCCCGATGTCACACCGGACTACAGCCTGCGAATTCGTCGGTCGAACATAGAATTGGCGCCGCACCAGGTCGTGTCGACGACCGCCTACAACGATCAATTTCCCGGTCCATTGTTGCGGCTCACCGAGGGACGGCGTGTCACCGTGGATATCCTCAACGACACGGATGTACCCGAACAACTGCACTGGCACGGGCAAAATGTGCCGGTCGGTGTGGACGGTGCCGCGGAAGAAGGTACCCCCTACATTCCCGCGCACGGCTCCCGACGGATTGTGTTCACGCCCGGGCCGAGCGGACTGCGCTTCTACCATACGCACTTAGTTGCCGGCGCAAATCTGCGCGGTGGGCTGTACAACGGCCAGGCAGGTCCCGTGTACATCGAGCCGCGCCGCGAGCCGGGACAATTCGACCGCGAGGTTTTCCTGGTCCTCAAGGAGTTCGAGCCTAGCTTGAGCCACGGCGGGGACATGGCGATGAACTTCCTGAGGCCGGCAGCGATCGACGCCAAACTTAAGGAGACCGGGAAGAGTGCAATGGGAGCATCTCTCAAGCGGGGGATGCCTCACGGATACGAGGTCGGATACAAACTGTTCTGTATCAACGGGCGGATGCTCGGCCATGGGGAGCCGGTAAAGGTCAAGGCAGGCGAGCGCGTGATGTTCCATGTCCTGAACGCCAGCGCAACTGAAATCCGAAGCCTCGCCTTGCCAGGACATTCGTTTACCGTCGTGGCACTCGATGGCAATCCAGTGCCCAATCCCGGCGCAGTGCCGGTGCTCTGGATCGGCACCGCCGAGCGGGTCTCCGCTATCGTCGAGATGAATCGACCAGGAATATGGATATTGGGAGACCTCGATGATGATGATCGCTCGCACGGTATGGGCGTGGTCGTGGAGTACGGGGGTGCTAGCGGCAAGCCGCGATGGGTGAAGCCAGCGTCGGCCATTTGGGATTACACGATGTTTGGAAAAGGCACCTCGACGCCGCCCGATGAGACGATTGACATGTTAATAGAAAAGAGAAATGCGGCCCTCGAGGGCTTCAATCAGTGGACTATCAACGGCACGGCCTTTGCGATGGATAAGATGACTCCCCTCTATCGTCTGCGCAGAGGCCGTCGCTACCGGGTGCGCATGCGAAACGCAAGCGATGATATCCACCCCGTGCATTTGCACCGTCACAGCTTCGAGTTGACACGTCTTGCGGGCAAACCGAGCGCTGGCGTCATGAAGGACGTCGTGATGCTCGGCGGGTACCAGGAAATTGAGTTCGATTTTGTGGCGGACAACCCGGGCATGACCCTGTTTCATTGCCATCAGCAACTGCACATGGACTTCGGATTCATGGCGCTCTTTGACTATATGTAACCGTGCAATACCCGCGGTCCTTGAGTGCATCTCACAAGCAGTCCTCGACGCTGAGTAGCGACACCAATACTGCTGCCACACCTATACCGGCAGCGTCTGTCGGCGAGGCTTTTTGGGTAGGGACTCGGAGCTAATGCGGCGTCGGTCGCTCCGACACTTCCATTGGTTGTTGCATAATGACATCGAGCGCGACCACGAACCCGTAAATGACCGTAAAGAAGTCGATCGCCAACGCCGTGATGTTGGCGCGTTCTTGTTCTGACGGCTAATCTACCTGAAGGCGGGCGAATCCAGAACTCGCAGCCGTGCCGCGACAGGATAATCGAACCAGCGCCGCCATTCAGTGTGCCGGACGCCCCGAGCATGCCCAAATTCAGCTTGCCGGATCGTTTCCTGCATCGGGCTTCGCCGCGACATAGCGCCGCTCGCCCGTGCGTGGATCAAATAGCACCTCGACGGGAGCCCCGGTTGATGGATCGAGAAATCGCTCACCGGTGTCCTGCCACTGGCCTGTTGGTGGCTGTTCGATTTGACGATAGCGCCACTGCTCGAATACCGTGCCGATGAGGACGATTGTGCCGATGACCAGCGCCTGCCATCCGGGCGCGCGAATTCCGCAGGCTACGAGGCCGATCCCCGCGCAAATGAGGATCGCTGCTACCGCAATTATGAAGGTGCGCAACATGATCAGCCCGCCGCCTCCAATACGACTGCAGTTCCGTACGCAACGATCTCGCTCATCGTCTGACCGATCTCGGCCGAATCGAATCGCATCATGACAATGGCATTGGCATGCATGAGATTCGCGTTGCGGACCATCCGGTCCACGGCGTGGCGCCGAGCCTCCTCGAGCAACTGGGTGTACTCGGTGATTTCCCCACCCACCAGCGAGCGAAGTCCTGCCATGATATTGCCGCCAAGGCCGCGGCTTCTGACCACCACACCGAACACCTGGCCCTTGACCTCACGTACGCGTTGTCCAGGCACATTTTCCGTCGTCACTACCAGCATGGTCCCTCTCCAAACATTGCAATCGATATGGAGAGGCTAGCCGTCCCGCCCTGCCCTGGCCACAGCCCGGTTCACGAACCGGACACCAGGATCTGGGATGAAGGATGAAGATCGCCGAAGCCGACCGGGATGGAGAAAGATATGCGAACTGTGATCCGCTTCCCCAATAAGGACGGCTTGGCCGTTGGATTGGCGTGTGTGCTCCTGTTGCTGCCGTCTTTCGGTCACGCGGCCGCAGGTTGCGCTGTCCCGGGCACGGTTCCTGGCTGGCAAGCTGTGACGGTACATTCCGGTGGTCTGCATCGCGAGGTGCCAGTGTAGATACCCACATCCGCTATTGGTCACTCCGACATCCCACTCGTCTTTGATCTGCATGGCAGCGGAGGCAACGGCCGACAGCAAGCTCTGCACTCCGAGCTCACTGCGCAGGCAGATCGCCACGGATTCATTCTGGCCAATCGGATCGGCGGAATTGCTGATCCGCAGAACCCCACCAACGAATTCTATTGGCATGTGCCTGGAGTCCCGCCGATTGCCGGCGTGCAGATGCCTGCGAACGCGCCCGACGAAGCGCAATTCTTCCGGGACGCGATATCGGAGTTGGAACAGGACGTTTGTACCGACCCGCGTCGAATCTACGTCACCGGCTTCTCGGGCGGCGGCCGTATGGCATCAGCTCTGGCGTGCGAGCTATCCGATCGAATCGCTGCGGTGGCCCCGGTATCCGGCCTGCGCGCGGGAGCGCCGACGGCTAACGATGGCAAGTTTCCGGACACGACCACGTGTGAGCCGCATCGAGCCATATCTATCCGCACGTTTCATGGCGTGCACGATCCGACCAATCGCTTTGATGGTGACGGGTCATCGCGCTGGGGGTATGGCGTCCCAGTGGCGTTGGAGCAGACGCTATCGACGCAGGTCACTCAGGTGACTTACCTGGGATGCCAAGATGCTACAGAGCTGATCCTCTATCGAACCGACGCGCGGCTTCAGCGTGGCGGAGGACATATCTGGCCTCGCCCGAGCACCGGTGCGCCCGAGTCCGCTTTGGCGCGGGAGCAAGTCGATCAGCTAGACGCGAGCGCACTCATATGGGAGTTCTTTTCGCGGCACCATTCCGAAGTCGCTCACCCGCCCTCAGCGAGGGGGGCCTGTCGCGCCTGTGTTGCCAGTATTACCCGTGTTACCAGTGTTGCCCGTATTGCCGGTCGCGCCGGTAGCGCCCGTATTGCCGGTTGCGCCGGTGTCGCCGGTCGCACCTGTAAAGCCTGTCGCGCCAGCGGTACCGGTGTTGCCCGTGTTGCCGGTATTACCCGTATTGCCGGTCGCCCCGGTATCCCCAGTCGCGCCGGTATTGCCGGTTGCCCCGGTATAGCCTGTGGAGCCGGTGCTACCGGTGTTGCCCGTGTTGCCGGTACTGCCCGTGGCCCCGGTGCCACCTGCTGGACCCGCAGGCCCGGCCGGTCCCGTCCCGGTGCAGGCGCTCAAGGCGAGCGTCGCCAGAGAGGCAACAAAAACGCTGGTGTATTTCATGATAGTTACTTCCTTCCTTACGCATTGGAGCTGTGCCCTGCCGATTGCGAGCAATCCCGCAGGTGCGATCAGCCTCTCAGACCGTCATGCCATGAGACATAGACTCTACGCATGGGTGGGTGGCCCGGTCAGTGCGCTACCGCACCATAGGTTGGGCAGTGCAGTCGGACTGAGGACCGGTCCGCGATCTGATCGCCCACCGGTCTTGCGGCAACGCCCGTGTTATTGATTGCTCACGGTCAGTGCAGAGGCATTCACATGCTTGACGCCGGCGGCCCGCCGGGCAAAAGGATCCCTTTTTCGAAGCATCCTTCGATGCTTCGCGCTTGCCCGGACCTTACTTTATGGTTCTCGCTGCAATGAAATGGGTCACGGTAGGCTCGTCCTGCGTGAATTCTCGAATCGATTGCTGCAAAACATGGTCTGCTTTGGTAACCCGTTCATGCTGGCGCAAATGCTCTGCCCAGGACTCCAGGTAGAATGCCTCCAGCATCCGCCCGGGGCGCTCGGCGTCCTCATAGATCGCCCAGGCGTAAGCACCGTCGCGACGACGCCCTTGGCCGAGCCGATCCAGGGCCACCAGGAAGGCGTGCCGGTTTGCCTCTGCAATGTGGTACTCGACCGTCACCATCACGGGGCCGTCGCTGGCATCCAGCAACCGCAAGGGCTGTGGGACGGGCCAGTGCATCGATGGACTCAGATCGACCGCGACTGAGTGTTGCAGCTTCCAACGCCAGCTGAGTGCAATGGCCAGCAGCATGGTGGCGGCGGCAATCCAGTGCGTATTGATCAGGCCTACCCAGCCGGCCAGTTGACCCCAGAGCGCGCTCCCCACACTCATGGCGCCATAGAACACCATGATGTAGATCGCCAGTCCGCGACCGCGCACCCAGTCTGGCAACGCCATTTGCGCCGATAGATTCAGTGTTGCGAGCGCACTGACCCAGGAGGCACCCGCGATCAAGCTTGCCACCAGCGCCACGACAGGGGTGCGGGCCAATCCGAACAAGGCGATGGCCAGGACCGTGCAGAGCGAGGCGAGCGCAACGGTACGATCATTTCCCAGCCTGGCGCGGATTCGGCGCAGCGCCAGGGCGCCCATGATTGCGCCGAGACCGATCATTCCAAGCAAAAGGCCATACAACTCCGCCCCGCCCCGGATTCGCTCCCGCGTCACTAGCGGAAGCAGTGCCCAGTAGGCGCTGGCAAAGATGAAAAACGCCGTGGCCCGTACCAGCGTGGCGCGCAGTCGTGGGTTGTGCCGGGCGTAGCGAAAACCCGTACGCATGGCCGAGCCAAGGCGTTCCGCCGGCAGATGATTTGAGGGCCGCGGCGCGGAACGCCACCATAGCAATGCCCCAATCACGCCGGCGTTGCTGACGCCATTCGCCCAGAACGGAGCGGATATACCTAAGGCTGCGATCAGCACGCCGCCCAGGGCGGAGCCCACTGCCCGACTGACATTGACACCCAGACTGTTCAACGCCACTGCCGGAGCGAGATGCTCCTTGGGCACCAGCTCCGGCACGACTGCCTGCCAGGGTGCCGCGGTCAGTGCTCCCACCGCCCCAATGATGAATAGGAAGAACAGCAGCGACTGTGGCCCCACCAAATCACGCCACACCAGGAATGCAAACAGCGTCGATAGCACCGCGGTAGCTGTCTCCGCGACAATCAGGAACTTGCGCTTGTCGACGACGTCGGCCAATGCGCCTGCGGGAAACGCGAATATAAGCACGGGCAGACTATTGGCTACCTGTACCAATGACACCATCAGTGGGTCACTGGTCAGGGTCGTCATCAGCCAACCGGCCGCGGCGCTGTACATCCAGCCCCCGACGTTCGAGATGACGGTGGAGACCCACACCAGCGTGAAGATCCGATGCTGAAACGGAGCCCATACGGACAGCGTCGGACCGGCGCGCTTTACTGCAGCAGCCATTTGCGGACGCCCGGCATATCCCCTTCTTCGGCCACGCTGGCCGCTTGAGTCCTGATTTCCGGGGACGGAATGATCATTGGCGCCCATTTGTACCACAACACGCCGATGGATCTACGCGTACCCCGCGAAGCCGCATGGTAGGTTAACGGTCCATCGATACATTTAGACGCGCGGGCATAAACATGGAATCAATTGGCGAGGACTTACGCCAGATGCAGCGCACGCCGTTGGCCGCGCAGCACGTCGAAGCCTTGCGCGCGGCAGGCAACATAGTGACCTATCCTGCAGGGACGTTAGTGGCACGGCCCGGTCAGCCGATCGATCGTTTTACTTACGTGGAAGAGGGCGAAATCGAGGTCGTCAATCCTTACACCGATAAGCGCCATTTGGCTTCGACGCTTGGTCCGACACAGTTCATGGGCGAAATCGCCTTTCTGAATGGCGGCGCCTGGACCATGGCGATGCGCGCGGCCAAGGACACACGGGTCATCGAGGTGCCCCGCGAGGCGATGCTGACGCTGATGTCCCGAATCCCCGAGATGTCCGATATCATCATCACGGTCTTTTCGGCGCGGCGCCGCCGCCAACTCGAAGCCCGCGACGGCACTCTGCGACTGATCGGCGAGGAGGTAGATCGCAGCGTACGCCGCATTGCCGAGTTCGCCAGCCGCAACCACATCCCCTTTTCCTCCTTTGCGCTTGAAAGCCCGGAGGCGGAGGCCACCGCCCTCAGCTGCGCGGTGGCACTCCGCAGACCCGCGGTTATCTTTGGCCGCGACACCGTCGTTACGGATCCGAGCCCGGACAAGGTGGCACGGCTGCTGGGCCTCCATCTTGAATTTCAGAATGATGAGACGTTCGACGTCCTGATCGTCGGCGGAGGCCCCGCGGGAGTCGCCGCGGGGGTCTATGCGGGCGCCGAAGGCCTGAGCGCACTGGTGGTCGAGGACATTGCCATCGGCGGGCAGGCGGGCACCTCCAGCCGCATCGAGAACTACATGGGATTCCCTACCGGGATCTCCGGCGCCGATCTCGTCTGGCGAGGCGAGGTGCAGGCGATGAAATTTGGCACGCGGTTCGCGATGCCACGGCGCGTCGTTAGCCTTCACATGCTCGAGGATGAGAGTTTCTGTGCGACGTTTGATACCGGTGAGCGTGTCCGTGCCAAGGCGGTCGTGGTGGCGACGGGCGTACAGTACCGTCGCCTGCCGATTGCTCGGTTCGAGGATTTTGAGGGCGCAGGCATCTATTATGCGGCTACCGAGATCGAGGCGCGGTACTGCAAGGGGATAGACGCGGTGATCATCGGTGGCGGCAATTCGGCTGGACAGGCAGCTATGTTTCTAAGTCGTTCGGCACGATGCGTTCGAGTGGTAGTACGCGGTGCCTCGCTAGCGGCGTCCATGTCCAGCTATCTCTCGAGGCGGCTCCAGGCGGATCCGAAAATAGCAATCGAATATGGTGCTGAAGTTACCGCGCTGCAGGGATCTGATCACTTGGAGGGACTCACCATCCGTGACGCCGGGACCGGCGAGACCCGCGTGGTGGACACGCGTGCGCTATTCATCATGGTGGGAGCGGCGCCGAATACCGAGTGGCTGTCGGGCATGGTGAATCTGGACGACAAGGGATTTGTGATCACAGGAACGGCCGCTGGCGCAGACTCCTCCTTTGGGGCATCAAGGCCCGGCATCTTTGCCGTGGGCGACGTGCGCGCCGGATCGGTCAAGCGCGTTGCCTCCTCGGTGGGCGAAGGGTCGGTGGTGATTTCTAAGGTCTGGGATTTCGTGAACCGGAAAAGCTAGCGCCAGTTTCAAAGCGGTTGCGGGCGGCCTCCTGCGCTCAGTATGCTTTTGACCCCCGTCAGCGAGATCAGCATTTGAGCAGCGAATCCAAGAGCGCGAAGCCAACGGTCTTTCTCAGCTATGCCTCAGAGGATCGTGAGGCCGCGCGCTTGATTGGCGAGGCGCTTCCGGCCCATGGCCTCGAAGTCTGGTTCGACGAGAGCGAACTGGGCGGAGGAGACGCCTGGGATCAAAAGATTCGCAGGCAGATTCGCGAGTGCGACTACTTCATGGCATTGGTGTCAACTCAGACGGAGGCTCGACACGAGGGCTATTTTCGCCGGGAATGGCGGCTGGCCGTAGAGCGGTCCCTCGATATCGCCGATGATCATCTGTTTCTATTGCCGGTGGTCATCGACGACACGGTCGAATCACGCGCGCGCGTGCCGGAGAAATTCCTTGGTGTGCAATGGCTGAAACTCCCGGGCGGCCGCCCTACCCCCGCCCTGGAAGCCTTGTGCCAGCGACTGGTGTCAGGCGAAGCCGCCACGTCGTCCGCGGCCAGGAGGCCGACAATTCGGCCTATTGACGGAGAGTCTCCTGCCGCGAAAGCGCCTGCCGCTCATCCGGCCTTTCCCAAAGAAGAGCAAGGCCAGAAAGTCCGGTTCTGGTTTGAGGTCGCTGGCTGGCTGTTTTCCTCGGCGTGGGCTACTTTCAAGCGATGGCCCCGGTGGGTGCGCATTCTGATCATTGTATGGATTGGCCTCACGCTGACGCATCGAGGCTGCAGCGACTCGACTCAGCTTCGGCCAGCGGGTCTCTCATCCTCCAACGAAGAAAAGCTTAAGGCAATCACCCACCAATATCAGGGCGCAGCCGGCAAAGTAGACATGACAAAGCTCGCTGCGCAGATTGCGCGGGAGTTCTCCGACGATGACAACGGCGGCGCGCCCAATCGAATGCCGGTGCTTGCCATTCCTTTCACGGCCGCGAAGGGTGACGCCGCAGCCCAGGCGATTGCGGACTCCACGTTCGCACAAGTCTATGGTCGCATCGCCATCGCTCGGCACGGAAAAGTGGCATTAGCCAGCGACCCGCTGCCGGCCTGTAGCCTGGAACCGATCCTCGCGCGAGCCCGAGAGACTCAGTCTGCCTATGCGGTCTGTGGCTCGGTCGATACCCAAGCCTCGGATCAGACGCTGAACGTCAAGATCGCCAACGTAGCGAACGGTGCGGTGCTTTGGTCGAAGGCGTACCCCCTCGCAGGTGCCGAGCCGGACACCATCGCCGCCGAGGTGAGCTCCAAGGTGCCCTCACCGGATGACGATTAATCGCGCGGCTTGTGTTGTTCAAAAAATTTCTCGACCCTTTGCCTGGCATCGGGAGCCAGTCCGTCATTCTTGAATAATTCCAGGGCGTGGGCGTCCTGCAGGGTCAGGCCGTGACTTGCCATCAATGCACGCTTGTTGACCCGATTCGCGTACCACGAATTGGCGAGGATATCGTCGCACAGCGCGGTCAGTTCCGATTCGAAACGATCATCCAGGAAGCAGAAATTAGCCAGGTGCATGTCGTGCGCTTCGGCACCCGAATAGGTCCGGCAGGTGTACATCATCTCGCTCGCCTTGGAAGTGCCGACGCGGTGAGGTAGTCGCAGGCTCAGCCCCCAGACCGGCGTCAAACCCCAGCGCGCATAGACATCCGAGAATTTGGCCGATTGGGAGGCTGCGATCAGATCTGCCGCCAGCGCCAGCTCCAGGGCTCCCGTGGAGCAGTAACCCTCAACGGCGGAGATCACCGGCTGCGGCAGATTGGACAACTTCTGAATGACCTCGGAGTGATAATGCGGCTTGGCGCCAGCTATGACGTGCTCAAGCACCTCCTGCATGTCATACCCGGAAGAGAAATTCCCGCCGGCACCCCGCAGTACCACGAGACCAATGGTTCGCGTCTCGCGCGCGATGCCCTGGATGTGCTCATCGAGCTCCTCGAACACCGCCTTGGAGAGTGCGTTCAATCGCTCGGGAAGATTCAACGTCAGAGTCGCAACGCCACGCTCATTGTGTCGCAGAACCAGTGCGGTCATGGTGAAACTCCTGAATGGCGATTCCACCACCCGCCCCCGAGGGCCTGGAACAGCCCCGCGGTGTCGGCGTAGCGGTTGGCCTGCGCCTGAACCAAACTCAACTCAGCCTGCTGATAGGACTGCTCCGCGGTCAGCAAGGCGACCCCGCTGATGGCCCCGAGCTCGCGTTGATGACGCGCCAGTTCGAAAGTCTTCCTCGCTGCTGCAGCCGTCTCGGCACTGGCCTTGACGGCGTCGGCATCCGACTGCAATGCGCGCAATGTGTCCGCCACATTCTGGCAGGCCAGGATCACTACGGAGCGGTATTGCGCTCCTGCCCGGTCTAGGGCGGCTTCTGCCGCCCGATGCCGATGCACTAGCGCGCCGGCGTCGAATAGTGTCTGGGTCAGTGAAGCGCCGAGATCCCAGAAACCGGTGTATGGCGAGAACAGTTGACCCAGCTTCAGTGCGCTCGAGCCAATACTCGCATCGATCGAGAATTGCGGCAGCATGTTGCCCAGCGCGACGCCGACCTGGGCGGAGGCCGCGTGCAGATTCTCCTCTGCCTGGCGCACATCGGGTCGTTGCTCGACGAGTTTGGAGGGCAGACTGACAGGAAGTTCGCGCGGAAGCGTGAGGTCCTCCAGGCGGAAGGTTTCTTGAGGCTCATCGGCCGGCAACTGTCCGAGCAGTGCCGTCAGTGCGTCACGCGTTTGGCCCAGTTGCTTTTGCAGCGGCGGCAAGGTCTGCGCTGTCTGGGCCTGCGCGGCCTGCTGCGCAAACAGGTCCAGATCACTGGCCGTGCCGAGCGCCCGCTGCTGTCGCACAGTCTCCGTCAATTGCTGCTGTATCTGCAGCAGCCGCTCCGTGGCAGCGATTTGCCCGCGCAGAGAAGCCTCCTGTACAGCGCTCACCACCACGTTGCTGGTCAGCGTCAGGTAGGTGGCCTCGTACTGAAAGCGCGTGCCCGCAACGCCCGCCCTGGCTGCCTCGAGCGCGCGGCGCGTGGTGCCGAAGACATCGGGTGAGTAGCTCAGCGTCAATTGCGCAGTGTAGAGGCTATAGTAGGGATCGGACTGCGGCAGATTGGTCGGATTCGCGATAGTCCCAAGCGCGTTCTTGGCGCGAGTGCCGCTCAAGCCGCCTTGAACGACGGGAAAATAAGCGGCGCGCTGCGCGGCGTAAAGCTCATGCGCCTGGCGCAGCGCTGCCTCGGCCGCGTCCAGGTCGGGATTGGATATCAAGGCCCGCGCAATCAACCCACTGAGCTCGGGCGACTGGTAGAGCGTCCACCACTCAGCTGGAATATCCATGCCGACGACAAGCTGCTGCGCCGTATCGCTCTGCGCCTCGCCGGTCGGCGCCATATCCAGCCGTGCAGAGGCTGCACCATAGTCCGCCGCTGGCGGCGGCTGCGGCTTTTTGAAATCGGGCCCTACGGCGCAGGCGACCAACGCGGCCGACGCTGCGCCGATCAGCAGTCGAGAGGCGCTCACGAGCCCCACCGCGGTTGTCCGTGGCGCTGTTCCGCCCAGTGCTCGATGACGTGGTACATCGAAGGGATGACGAATAGCGTCAGCAGCGTGGAGATGGCAAGGCCTCCGACCACGACCGTCGCGATCCCGCGCTGCACGTCGCTGCCGACACCCGTGTGGATGGCCGCCGGCAGCATGCCTAAGGTGGCCACCGTCGCCGTCATCAGCACCGGACGCAAACGCTCCGTGGCGCCCTTCATGATCGCCTCGTGTAGCTCCAGGCCGGATTTGCACATGCGATTGAGATTGGACACCATGATGATGCCGTTCTGCACCGCGACGCCAAAAAGCGCGATGAACCCGACGCCACTGGCAACATTGAGGTTCTGCCCGGTAACGTGAAGGGAAATCAGTCCCCCCAGGGTCGCCAGCGGCACCACGCCCAGGATCAACGCGGCCTGCCGGAGTGACTTCAGACCAACGGTCAGGAAGATGAGCATCATTCCCATCACCAGCGCCAGGATGATCAGCAGCCGCGCCTCAGCGCGCCGCTGATTCTCAAACTGGCCGCCCCATTCAAGGCGGATCCTGTTGCCGTCGAAGTGAACCTGCTGTGCGATCTTCCTCTGAGCCTCGATGAGATACGAAGTCAGGTCGCGGTCTCGATTATCGATGCGGATGGTCAGATTACGCTGCCCATTCTCCCGCGTAACGGTGCTCTCGCCCGAGTGCACATGGATATCGGCCAATTGCGACAGCGGCACTTGTACGCCGCTGGTGCTGTTGACGAACAGATCGCCGAGAGCCTGCGGTCCGTCACGCGCCTTTTCGGTGAAACGGACCGTCAGCGGATAGGTTCGTTCGCCGACATACACCGTCGATACCGGTGCCTGGCCAACCCCGGTCTGAATGACATTCTGCAGATCCGCCATGTTGATGCCATAGCGTGCAGCCCTGTCGTGATCCAGTTTGATCTCCATTTGCGGAATCGGAGGCTCCTGGAAGAGCGAGGCACTGGATGTCCCTTCGATGCCATAGAGGACTTTGACGATCTGGCCGCCGATGTCCCGCAATTCATTCAGATCGTCGCCGTAGATCTTGATGACCAGAGGGCTATGTGCACCACCGATCATGTCGTTCACACCGTCGATGATCGGTTGGCTGATGCCGATGTCATAGCCCGGCAAATCCCTGTTGAGCCCTGCGGCGAGGCGATCCACAAACTGCTTTTTCGACTCCCCGGCCGGCCAGGTATCATAGGGTCTGAGACCTACAGGCGCCTCGATGTGCGACATGGTCCAGGGATCGGTGCCGTCATCATTGCGGCCGGTCTGGGTCACTACGTAAGAGACCTCTGGATATTTGAGGATCGCGCGCCTGAGATCGCTCGCCATATCGCTGGCTTTATTCAGGGCGATGCCGGTCGGCATTTGCACTTGCAGCCAGAGCGCGCCTTCGTCCAGATCGGGAAGAAAATCTCGACCCACAGTGGCGCCGAGGCCAACTACCACCAGCAGGGCGAACGCCACCACGCCGTAGATGATTCGCGGCTGCTCCAGGCAATGGGCCAGCAGCCGGTCGTAGAAGCCTGTCAGGCGTTCCAGCCAGCGATTGTGATAGACGCGACCGGGCTTGCGGAACGCCAGGTAGGCGAGCCCAGGAACCAGGGCCAGTGCCGTCAACAAGGCGCCGAACAGCGCATAGCCCATCGTATAAGCCATCGGTGTAAAGAGCTTGGCTTCGGCCCGCTCAAAGGAGAACAGTGGCAGATAGGCCGTGATGATGATGAGACTGGCAAAGAAGATCGGCCGCGTTACCTGCAAAGTGGCGGCCTTGGCCTCACTTTCGCTCAGTTCCTCGTTTGGCAGGGCCTCGCGCCGTCGCAGCACCGCCTCGGTCACGACGATCGCGCCATCGACCAGGATGCCGAAATCGATTGCCCCTAACGACAGCAGATTGGCCGACACGTGCGTCAGATTGAGCAGCGAAAAAACCGATACCAGTGCCATCGGGATGCTGACCGCGACCACGAAGGCGCTGCGCGGGCTGCCGAGGAACAGGATCAGGATCAGGAACACCAGCGTGATGCCTTCAATGATCGTCTGGCCGACCTTGCGAATCGTGGCATGCACCAGATCGTCCCGGTCAATATAGGGAACGATCCGGACACCGTCACTGGCAAGCTTGCGGTTGAGCTCTGACACCTTGACGTGGATGCCATGCAAGGTTTTGGACGGGTTCTGGTATTTGAGCATCAGCACGATGCCTTCGATCGTGTCCGGGTTATTGTCCTTGCCCAGAATGCCTTCGCGCTCCTGATGACTGAGCGTCGTGCGGCCAAGATCGCGCACCAGCACCGGCGTGCCGTTGACCTGCGTAACAACTATGGATCCGAGCCCTGCCAGGTCATGAATCAGCCCGACACCCCGGATGACATAGCTCTGATCACCGCGCGATACCCGGCCGCCGCCAGCGTTGGTGTTGTTGTTGTTGATGGCGTTAATGACATCGCTGATGCCAAGACCGTAGTGCTGGAGCTGTCGGGGATCCAGGTCGAGCTGATACTCTGTCGTGAACCCGCCAAAGTTGGTGTCGTCGACCACCCCGGGAACCGATTTGAGCGCAGGGATCACGATCCAACGCTGGATTTCCGACAGTTCCTGCAGATTCCTGGAATCCGACTCGAGTGTGTAGCGGTAAATTTCCCCACCCGGGCCGGCGACCGGATCCAGCGATGGCGCGGCGCCTGCCGGGAGCACCGCCTGACCGATGCGCTCGAGCAGTCGCTGTCGGACCCAGTAGTCCTCATAGCCGTCACGGAATAGTACCGTGATCAGCGACAGGCCAAAGGTGCTCGAGGAGCGCATCAGCAGCAATCCGGGCGTGCCATTGATCTGGCGCTCCAGCGGCACGGTGATCAGCTGCTCGACCTCTTCGGCCGCAAGTCCGGGAAGCTGCGTCGTGATCTGCGCGGCAACGTCGCCGAGCTCCGGGTACGCCTCAACCGACAGGGTCTCCCACGCGTACACACCGAACCCGACCAGCAGCACCGCCAGGACCATCACGGCGATGCGACGGTGCAGGCAAAACCCGACGAATTGATCAATCATTGAGCAGGATCCCGCCCTTGACGACCACCGGCTCGCCCGCTGCCACCCCCGAACGGATAACCATGCGGCTGCCCTCCTCCATCTGTAAATCGACCGTGCGACGCTCGAAGGTCCAAGGCGCCGTGGCCACGAAGACAGTGGTCCGGTCGTTATTCATTAGCAGCGACGAACTCGGCACCACCACCTGGGTTTGCTGCGCCCCCGTCAAGGTGACGGTGGCGAACATATTGGGTTTAAGCGTGTTGTCACTATTGACGAAGGCGATCCGGATCTTATTACGCCGTGAATCCGGTTCGATCACATCGGAGACGAATAGCACCTTGCCGTGAAGCGGGTGGTCGGGATAAGCCGCAAGGCTCACCTCCGCTTCCTGATTCCGGGACACGGCAGCAATGTCTTTCTCCGCGACGAGTGCCGTCACCCACACCGTGCTCAGATCGGCGATCGTCATCATGGGCTGCGTCGGGTCATTGATCATGTTGCCCGGTGCTACGGACAACGAGGTGATGCTGCCTCCCACCGGCGCGGTCACAGCCAGCAGATGCGAGCCCGAGCGGCCATCACCCGCTACCCCGAGCATTTTCAGCCTAGCCTGGGCTCGCATGGACTCCGCGACCGCCTGCACATGATCGCTTCGAGCCTGGTCGAGATCACGCTCCGAGGCCGCACCCAGTTTGGTCTGCTCCTCCTGCCTCGTGAGGTTCTTTTCCGTCAATCTTAGGGAATCGGCCGCCTTGTCATCGTCGTCGTAGGCCTGTCCCAGATCGGGCGAGTCGATTAGCGCGAGCAGTTGGCCGCGTGCCACATGCTCGCCCAGCGAGACCTTCAGACTAACCAGCCGTCCACTGAGTGGTGTCAGGACCGCTGCGGTTCGGGCCGGATCGGACTCCACAAGCCCCGGTAGAACCAGTTGGGAGCTGACCTGCTCTGAGGAAGCCGGCAGGATACTCAACCGCGTCCGCAGCGCAGATCCTTCCGGCACGATGATCTTATCGCCCTGACGCAGCAGCAAGGCCGGGGCCTCAGCCGTCCTGTTCGAGCCGCGCAGCAAGCCAAATCCGTGCGTCAGAAGCGCGGCTGCCACCAGTAGACCAAGGGCGATTCCGCCCCACAGAAAGGCCCGGCCCTGAAGGTTCGGCTCGTGGTCATGGATGGGCATGGTGTGTCCCTGGAGATTCCCGCGCGCAATTCAAAGCGACGGCGCCGGATCGAGAAAGGCGATTGTTGCTGGAATTCTTCAACTCTATGGCGCCTATGTGACCGCTGTTTGACGGTCGCCTGACGAGTCGGGGCGCGATCCTAGGCGCTTTGCTTTATCCTGTCTAGGGGGATAGGATAACAGGACAGATCATGAGGTGCCGCTGATGCATACGTTCCCCCAGATTGCAGCCCGACTGAAACGGGCCCACGGCCACCTGGCCGGAGTGATCGAGATGCTGGAGCAGGGCCGGGAATGCATGGACATTGCGCAGCAGCTGCAGGCGGTGGAGAAGGCGATCGTCAATGCCAAGAAGGAGCTGATCAAGGATCATCTGCATCACTGCCTGGAGCAGACCGCGCAGACGATGCCACGCGAGGTTAGAAACCTGATCAAGGAATTTCAGGGGGTAACCAAGTACCTCTGAACCGCGATTTCCGGACCATACGCACCTGTCAGAGTTGACAGGGGTTCAGCTCCCGCGAGGAGTAAGTCATCAGGAAGCAAACTGTAAGAAGGGCGCGCCACGGGGGCGCGCCTGGACTGCAGATTTAGCTGATGGTTTCTTCGAATCGCACACTCAGCTTGCGATATAGGGCTTTGGCCAGCGGGTCATAGCCAAAAAAAGCAGTCGCCGCATCCATCCATGTCAATGGCCGCGAGCGTGCGATCTCGCGCGCACTCCTGAGCAGCTGCGATGGTACCGATGATGGAGAGGGATCAAACACTTCCGCTTCGTGAGTATCCTCCTGGTCCTCGAGAACAGAGCGCGTCGTTTTCGAAAACACGTGCTTGTCGCCACTGGTCTGGTAGACCCGATACTCCTGCCACTGCCCTTTCGGTGCGGAGGCCGACGCTGCAGATGCCAGCAGCACCCCGGTGAATCTCAAATCCGCCTTGCCATCTCTGACGACAATGTGCTCTTTCTGGACGGCCACGTCGGCGTCGTCATCAAGAGCGGGCAGACGATCGCGCATGGCCGCTTTGGCCTTCGAGACCGGGCGCGCCGCCGCCTCAAGCGCTTTATCGGGCCCTTGACCGGGCGCTTTCGTGGGCGCGGACTCCTTGCGCGCGGTATCACTGCGAGGGGCGTCGTTGTGCGTGGCATCGGCGCTTGGTGCATCCTCGGATGCGGCCGGGTTTTTGGTAACCCGCAGCTCGTAGAGTTCCTCGGTGGGTTCATCGCTCATGGGCGTAGCCTCGCTATCATGCGGTGGGAAAGCGCGACTATCCGCCCGTGCACTGATCTTCTCAGCCAGCCATGGGCGCTGACGGGCGTCAGCGCGCGCTCACACCGCCGGTGCCCTTCGCGGGTGGATACGGGTCCTGCAAGGTGCTCGAACCAGTCTCCAGCAGCGACTTCAGGTTGGAAAGGATCTTGGGCCACCCGCCGGACACCGCGGCGATGAATTTCGAGGGATCGCGCTCGATGGTGTGGGTAATCGAGAGTTTCACGGCAGCGTCAGTGGGTTCCAGTTCCATGGTGCACAGGGATGCGCCCTCCGCCTTTAGCTCGGGCTTGTTCTGGTGCTGCCAGCGGATCACCAGGCGGCGTGGCGGCTCGGCCTCGACTATCTCGCCGGAATCGAAGATCTGGCCATCGGGAGCGATCAGCTTCCACGAAGATCCCGCAGTCCACTGGCTTTCGCAGCGCATTCCAAACCAGTATTGCTTCATATACTCCACGTCGGTCAGTGCTGCCCACAACTTCTCCGGCGTGGTGCGAATATAGGTGACATAGACAAACGCCGATCTAGCCATTGGTCTTCTCCAGTGTTTGCTTTAATTCCGAGAGCGCCTTGAGGCGTGGCTTCTCAAACTTGGCAATCCAGCGCTCATAGATCTCCTGCAGCGGTACCGGATTGAGAAAGTGCAGTTTCTCGCGACCCCGTCGCACGGTAGCGACCAGGTTGGCCGTCTCCAGCAGATCCAGGTGCTGGGTCACCCCCTGCCGCGTCATATCCAGGTGCTCGCAGAGCTCCGTGAGTGTGCGGCCATCGTGCGCATGCAGCAGATCCAGGAGCCTGCGGCGGCTGGGATCGGCCAGGGCTTTAAACAGACGATCGGTGTCAGGGCGTTCTGCCACGGGAATACACGCAAGTATTTACTTGCTTAATAATAGGCAAGCGTTCTATTGCCTGTCAAGCGCAGATCAAATACCGAACCCGGGGACTCAGTGCGTAAAGTACCGCTTGCTCAGGAGCGCCCCGACTTTTGCGTAGCGAGCGTCCAACTGCCCCTTGGTCGTCTCCAGGAAGCTCTTCAGGCCGGGGTCCGGTTCGAGACCCACCATTACACCGGCAAGATGGCGCTGCTCATTGAGGGCGTCGTAGAACATCAGCAATGCCTCCCGCTCGAACTCGATCCCGGTCTTGCCGGCAACCGGGGCGAAGTCCTTGGCTGTATCCGTGCCAATGGCTTTGCGCTCCTCGGCTTCGATCTCGGACATTGGCGTCACGTCGATGCGCATGCCGGGATACTGTTTGGACAATCTTTGCATCGTGTCGGCCAGCTGCTGGTAGTAGCTGATCAGATCATTGGTGACCCGCCCCATTTCTTCTGGCTTGTCCTTGAAAAGCAGGATCCATTTCAGCTTGGGAATGCCATCGGCCTCCTGGTAAAGCAGGCTGTAGCCGATGGAAAGTTGCGTCCGGGGCGCATTTTTGTCGGGCGGAGGCTTCTGGGCATCACGGAAGTTGCTGCACGCCGGCAGCATTAGCAACAGCGACGCGGCCAATAAGCAGCAAGACAGCGCCGATCGACGGCTGGAACGCCGTGATTCAAGATACATCGGTAGCGCTCAATTCCGGCGCCGCATCGCATTTGCCACCCAGGCTGGTGCACGTCATTGTTTTCATGAGGAAGGTCTCCAGGAAGAAAATGTCGGTTCTCCACCAGACTCGCGCGTCAGCTATGGGCCGGTGACTCAGCAGAGTCCGAATCGGACGTAGGTGTTTGCAGTCTTCTTCCCCCACCCGGACGCGTCTCGCGCGTCAGCAGGCTCAGCAGTAAGCCGACGCCCATCATGATGCATGCGAGCCAAAGGATGTGCCCGATGCCCAAGCGCTGCGCCACCTCGCCGACCAGCACCGGCGCAATGCCGCCCCCGAACAACTCCCCTACCGCGATCACAACGCCCGAGGCGGTGGCCATCAGGCCCGCCGGCACCGATTCCGAACACAGAGGTCCTACAGTCAGAGTGATGAGCGCATTGTTGAAGCAATGAACCATGAACAGTAGCCAGAACAACAACGGCACATTGGCGCCGGTCTGTGCCAACAACACCAGCGACAGCAATGCGCCCGCGGTGGAAAGGACCATGACCGGCTTGCGCCCGATCAGGTCAGACAACCAAGGCAGCGCCAGAGTCCCAACGGTCGCGCCCAGCCCAATGGCCGACATGATCCCGCTCATCTGCGCGAATGACAGTTTGAGATAGTCGATAAAGTAGTTGGGCAAGAACGCGCTGGTTGTGATCAGGCAGGTAAGCCAGCACAACATCAGGGCACCCCCAAGCAGTACGTTGCGGTAGCCAAGGACTGTTCGCCAGTCATCGAAGCTCCCCCTTCCCGCAGTCACCGGTGATCGGTCCGCGACAGCCGAGGGAATCACGCGCCGGACCGCATAGGCAAGCAGCAGACCCGGCAGTACGAATATCAGGAAAATCCAGCGCCAGGAGATCAGGCGCAGCAACCCGGCCACCAGCAACGGCGCGAGCCCCAGCCCGCATAGTGGCAACATCATCTGCTGAATGCCGATATTGAGCCCGTGGCGCTGTGGGGCGGACGCCTCGATGGTGGCCGCGATACTGGTTGGTGTGTAGGCGCCGTCCGCGAATCCCATGGCCACGCGCACGACCACAAGACCGCCAAGTCCGGCCGCGAGGCCGCTGGCGCCGATCAGCAGCGCAAACACCACCAGCGATCCGACCAGCACAGTGCGTCGGCCGATTCGATCCGATGCATTGCCGGTGAACAGGGCTGAGATGCCCCAGGCAACCGCCAGCGCACCGGTGATCACCCCGATGTCCCCGTAGCTCAAGTGCAGGTCCCGCGCGATGACCGGAAACAATGTCACGATCAGGAACCGGTCAATGCCCACCAACCCGAACCCAAGTGCCATGAGCGCCACGGATTGGAACTCTCGCGTCACCCCGTGCGTATTGCTGGTCATCAGCCCCTCCGGCTTTACTGCACCGCCATCCGGGTATATCGTACCGCTTCCCGATACATAAACCAGCTATCCATTGTGCGCGGCGCGCTCCCCAGCACGGCTGCCACAGTACGACCGGTCTTCCAACGGAGTTCCTCAAGCATGATCACGATCCGCGGCATTAGCTTCGAAGAGAACCTCAAGAACAGCATGGGTCTGCAGTTCTATGATCTGAGCCACCCGTGGGGTCTTGGGCAGCCGTGCTGGCCATACTTCGAGGACGTCAAAATCGAGCGCCTGCACTCGATGGCGAAATCCGGTGTGCTGACGCAACGCATCACTACGGTGATGCACTCGGGCACACACGTGGATGCTCCAGGGCACGTGGTCGAAGGCACGCCTTTTATGGATGAGGTGCCCCTGCCGCACTTCTTTGGCACAGGCGTGGTCGTGTCGATACCGAAGGACGAATGGGGCGTAATCACCGCGGCTGACCTGGAGAAGGCGACGCCCAAGATTCAACCGGGTGACATCGTCATCGTCAACACGGGCTGGCACAAGTACTACGGCGACAACCAGAAGTACTACGGCTATTCGCCCGGATTTTACAAGGAAGCGGGTGAATGGTTCGCTGCCAAGAAAGTCAAGATGATCGGCACCGACACCCAGGCGCTCGATCATCCGTTGGGCACCGCCATTGGTCCTCATGGTCCGGGCTGGCCCAACGGGCTGCTGCCCTTCGTCTGCCAGGATTACAAAAAGCGCACCGGTCACGATGTGCTGCAGGACTTCCCGGAATGGGAGCCCTGCCACCGCGCCATCCTGTCGGCCGGCATCTGTGGCTTCGAGAACGTCGGCGGCGAGATCGACGCCGTTACCGGTAAGCGGGTCACCTTCGCGGGCTTCCCGTGGCGTTGGACCAAGGGCGACGGCTGCATCGTGCGGCTGGTCGCGATAGTCGATCCGACCGGCCAATATCGCATCGAGACTGGACGCGGCTGACATGCACGTCAAACGCTTCGCCGATGCGCAGCGCTACGACGCGCCGAATCATTACGATATGCGCTCATTGCGACTGCAGGGCTTTGAAGCAGCGGGCCCCAAGACCTCGTGGGTTGGGCTGTCGCACTTCTTGCCCGGCGGCGGTGCAGGACCGGATTCCTCACCGCTCGAGAAAGTCTATGTGGTATTGGCCGGTTCGCTCACGCTGCGCGCCGGCGGCAACGATGTAACGCTCGGACCACTCGACAGCTGCTGCATACCGGGCGGCGAGACCCGCGAGGTCAAGAACCTCGGCAACGCGGTGGCAACTATGCTGGTCGTCATGCCGTATCCGCCGGGGGCGCCATGAATGCCACGCTGAAGGATCCGAACCTGCTTTTCAGTGTGCGCGGCAAAGTGGCGGTCGTGACCGGTGCCTCAGGCGCATTTGGCGCACTGGCTGCGCAGGTGCTCGCAGCCGCCGGTGCGCGGCTGGTGCTGGCGGCCGGCAAAGCCAGCGAACTGGAGACAACCGCAGCCACGTGCCGCAAGCTGGGCGCTGAGGTCGTCACGGTGGCGCTGCGGCCCAACTGCGAGCAGGACTGCGAGTTGATCATGCAGGCCGGCACCGACCGTTTCAGCGCCCTCGACATCCTGGTCGTCGGTTCGGGCCTGAACGATGTCTCTCCCATTGTCGATATGTCGCCGGAGCGTTTTGAGAATGTCATGCACGGCAATGTGACCGGCGCCTGGCTGCTCTGTCGCGCCTTTGGCCGACGGGTGATCGAACAGGGCCGTGGCGGCAAGGTCGTGCTGGTGTCCTCTGCGAGGGGCAAGCTCGGGCATCCGGCCGGTTACAGCGCCTACTGTGCTTCCAAGGCCGCCACCGATGGACTGACGCGGGCGCTGGGCTGCGAGTGGGGCAAGTACGGCATTACGGTCAATGCGATTGCCCCCACGGTATTTCGTTCTCCGCTCACCGCATGGATGTTCGAGGATAACGAGAAGGCACGCACGACCCGTGCGGGCATGCTCGCACGCATTCCGCTCGGGCGCCTCGGCGAACCCGCGGACCTGGCCGGGCCGCTGCTGTTTCTTGCCTCACCTGCTTCTGATTTCTACACCGGCCACATCCTGTACGCGGATGGCGGCTACACCGCCGGCTGATCCATGGCCTCACAGGCACGCATCGCGGTCATCGGTGCCGGTCTCATGGGCCACGGTATCGCTCAGGTCTTCGCTCGTGCCGGACACGAGGTGCGCGTCTATGACACGTCCGCGGCCATGCTGACCACGCTGCACGAGCGCATCCGCCGCAATCTGATCGATCTTGGCCAGGATCCCGCAGTCATAGAACGGGTCAGCGGGCATGCAGAGCTCGCGCAGACGGTTGCCGATGCCGCCTTCGTGTTCGAGGCGGGCCCCGAGAACCTGGCGCTGAAACAGCAGATTTTCGTCGATATCGAGGCCGCTGCCCCGCGCGAGGCGATTCTCGCCAGCAACACCTCGGTAATTCCGATCACCCAGATCATGCATCGCCTGCGTATCCCCGGACGCGCGCTCGGCACCCACTGGTGGAATCCGCCCTACCTCGTGCCGCTGGTTGAAGTGATTCGGACGCCCGCGACCGACACGGCCAGTGTGGAATCGATGACCGCGTTGCTCAGCGCCGCGGGCAAAACCCCGGTTACAGTTGAGAAAGATGTGCCGGGCTTCGTGGGCAATCGCCTGCAGCACGCACTCTGGCGTGAAGCCATCGCGCTGGTTCAGAACGGCGTCTGCGACGCCAAGACCGTTGATACGGTGGTGAAGGCGAGCTTCGGGCGCCGACTCGCCGTTCTGGGTCCGCTGGAAAACGCCGACCTGGTGGGCACGGACCTCACTCTGGCGATCCACGAAACTGTGCTACCTGACCTCGACCGTACTGCGGGCGCCCTGCCGATGCTGCGACAACTGGTCGAGGCCGGGAAACTCGGCATGAAGTCAGGAGAGGGATTTCAGCGCTGGACCGCGGAGCAGCAGGCGGCACTTCGCGCGCGAGTGCTGAGGCACCTGCAGGCACTCGAACAGCAGGGCATTTGATTAACCGGTGAGCAGATATGGCCAAGCCAACGAATAAGGTCATCATTACCTGTGCCGTCACCGGCGCAATTCATACCCCCACGCTGTCGGCGGGACTGCCGTACACGCCGGCTGACATCGCACGGCAGGCCATCGATGCCGCACAGGCCGGTGCGGCAATCCTTCATCTGCACGCGCGCAATCCGCAGGATGGCTCCCCAACGGGAGATCCAGATGTGTTCGCGCAGTTTCTGCCGCAGATTCACGGCGCCTGCGATGCGGTCATCAATCTGACCACCGGCGGAAGCCCCGACATGACGCCCGATCAACGTCTGGCCGCCGCGCTGCGCTTCCAGCCCGAGATGTGCTCACTGAATATGGGATCGATGAACTTCGCCTTCCACGGCATGGCCGCCAAAGTCGGCGCATGGAAGTTCCCGTGGGAAAAGAAATACATCGAGGATAGTGAGGCCTTCATCTTCCGCAATACGTTTCGCGATATCGCCCGTGTCTATCACCTGATGGCTGATTTCGGCACCCGCTACGAGCACGAATGCTACGACATCGGCCATCTCTATAATCTTGCTCACTTCCTCGACAAAGGAGTGGCCAAGCCGCCGCTCTGGATCCAGAGCGTGTTCGGCATTCTCGGTGGCATTGGTGCCGAGGCAGACAATGTCTCCTTCATGCGCCGTACCGCCGATCGCCTCTTTGGCAACGACTATGTCTGGTCGGTGCTCGCCGCCGGCCGGCAGCAGATGCCGCTGATCACCCAGGCGGCCATGATGGGCGGGCACGTGCGCGTGGGTCTCGAGGACTCGCTCTATATCGGACGCGGCAAGCTCGCAGTGAACAACGCCGAGCAGGTCGCGAAAATCCGCCGCATTCTTGAAGAGCTTGGCTTTGAGATCGCGAGCGCGGACGAGGCGCGGCGGATACTCTCGCTCAAGGGCCGCGATCACGTCAGAATCTAGCCTGATGCCAAAAGAAGCGATCCCGGTTCCCAAGCAGAGCGTCCAGGTCATCTCCCGTGCGATCAGTGTGCTGCGTGCTCTCGAAGGGGAACCTGCTGGCCTGAGCCTGGGTCAGATTGGCGAGCGCGTTGGCTTGGCCCGCTCCACCGTGCAACGCATCGTGGAGGCGCTGCGGGGCGAGCAGTTCGTCATCTCAGCCTCCCCTACCTCGGGCGTCCGGTTGGGTCCGGCACTGATTCGGCTGGCGGCATCGGCAAGCGTGGAGTTCGACCACATCACCCGGCCCATAATCGCCACGCTGTCACAAACTCTGGGCGAAACCGTCGATGTGTCTGTCCTCAAGGGAAGCATGGCTGTCTTCACCGACCAGATTCAGGGTTCCCATCGCCTGCGCGCAGTATCAGCCGTCGGCGAGAGCTTTCCGCTCCACTGCACCGCCAACGGCAAAGCGCTGCTGAGCGTATTGCCCTTGGCCAAGGCAGAAAAATTGTTGCGCGGTCCCCTGCCGCGGCTGACGGCCAACACCATCACCAGTCGATCCGAGCTGCTCAAGATGATCGACAGGTGCCGTCGTACCGGCGTCGCGTTCGATGATGAGGAGCATACGGAAGGGATCTCCGCCATCGGCACCGGCTTCGTGGATCCCATGGGCCGTGCGATTGCGCTGTCCGTTCCCGTACCGACGACGCGTTTCAAGCGGATTCGAACCAGACTCGGCGAGCCCCTGCTCGCGGCGCGTTCACGGATTGTCGAAGCGCTGGGGACAGGCAGGTCCTGACGCGCTGCGTCGCTAGGCATCAAAGTCGGCGCACTGCTCGCGCCAGCTCAGACCCATGGCAGCCCCTCCCGCAATCGCTACGAATGGCACGATGCCGAGCAAGACGGTAGCACTGGTGCCACCTCCAGCGAGCAGCGCCGCTGCGAACAGCGGGCCGACTACCGATCCCAGTCGGCCCACTGCTACGGCGGTCCCGACGCCGGTGCCACGCGTGGTCCGGCCGTAATACAACGGGGCAAATGCAAACAGTATCAACTGCGCGCCGATAATGAAGCAGCCGGCAACGCCGCAGGCTAGTGCCGCCCAGGTAAAACTGTGGCGCACAGCCGCCATGGCCACCAGGGCAAACGCAATCCCCACATACGTGATGAGGACCCAGTGTCGACGCCGCTTACCCGCGTGCAGGGGCCCGAGCAGCGTCGCGCCCAGACTGCCGCTCAAATTGAATATCACTGCGCACCAGCTAGCCTGCGCGCGAGTGAGCCCCAGTCCCACCACCAGACTCGGCAGCCAGTTGAGCATCAACAGCAGCACAAGCTGTGTGAAGAAAAACCCTGCCCATAGCAGCAGCGTCGTCCCTGCCCGTCCCGCGGAAAACAATGCCGACGCCATGCTCTCAACCTGCGGAGTTACGACGCCGCCCATGCCGGGCCGCGCCGGCAGCAAAAAACCCATGATGAGCGCCAGATGCGATTGGCGCCGCGCCGCCCACGTAGAAGATCGTGCGCCATCCCCATCCGTGCGATCCGGATATTGCAATCAGGCTTGCCAGGGCGCCGCCCATGGGCATCCCCGCCATGACGATGGTACCGGCACTCAATCGACGGCCGGCACGCGCATTCTCAGAGGTCAGAGCGATAAAGTTCGGCATCGCCCCGCCCAGCCCAAGTCCCGTCAGGAGTCGCGCTGCTGCCAGCGAAGGTGCGCCGGTCGCGATCGAAGTTAGCAGCGAGCACAAGCCGAGGAGCAACAAGGAAGTGGTCAGTACGCGCTTGCGGCCGAGATAGTCTGCGGCTCGGCCGCCGACCATGGCGCCTATGAACAAGCCAACGGGGGCGGCGCTGAAAATCAGGCCCTTCTGCGATGACGATAACGCAAACTCGAGCGCGAGCTGGGGTGCGGCGACGCCTATGGATTGATTGTCGAAACCCTCAAATAATGCTGCCGCGGCGCACAGCAGCAACGTGCGCTGCGAGATTCCGCTGGGTTCCACGCTCATCGCCGCACACGCCCCCAACTGGTCGCCGAGTTCATAGCGTACGCCATCGAAGGGTACCCGGGATCTTAGCCATTAAATGGCGCGTACCTCAAAAAACTTATAACATCAATTCCCAACCACCGCGGTTTCGCCGGCATGACACGAGTTTCCAGATCAAGAATAGACCCCCGACATCTCGCCAATCTCCTGGCGGTCTCTGACTATGGATCGTTCAACCGCGCAGCCGCTGCGCGCGGGCTGTCACAACCGGCCCTGTCCAACAGCATTGCGCAGCTGGAGCGCCGATTGGGTTTTCCGGTGCTCACACGCAGCCGGCGCGGCTCCGAGGTGAACGAATACGGTAAATCATTACTACAGGGCGCTCGCACACTTGAGGCGCTGCTGTCGCAGATAGCGGAGCAGGTGCGCCTGAAGCGTGTTGGTGTATCGGGGCCGCTGCGGATCGGAGCCACCCCTTCAATGACGCTGAAGTTCATGCCTGATCTGATGGGCCGCGTACTCCAAGGGTTGCCGAGGCCGTGCAGATTCACATCACGGAGGGATTAGACGACCAGTTAATTCCGGCGCTGCAGCTCGGCGAGCTTGATCTGGTGCTCGGCGCCGCTTCGAATACCTCACTCCCGGGCGATCTGGTCGAGGAGGGATTATTCGATGATTCATTCGGTATCGGAGTCGGCTCCAAGAGCAATTGGGCCAGACGCCGCTCGGTAACTTTGGCGGAACTGAAGGATGCGGCGTGGGTGGTGCCCGGACCAGGCAGTGCCTATCGCCGGCATCTTGAGGCTTTGTTCCTGACCGCCGGTGTCCCCTGGCCTCAAAACAGCGTCGTATGCAACTCGCTGGCACTGGTAGAGTCAATCGTGACCCTCACGGACCGGGTGACCGTCGTGACCAGGTTGCAGACGAGCATGAATAATTTCTGGCGGATGCGGGTGGTTCCGCTACGCGGTGGCGGTCGACGCACCTTGAGCATTAAATGGCGTCGTGCCGATCAACTCAGTGAATTGGCTATTCGCGTATTGGGCGCCGCTCACGAACTTGCGTCCGGCTACCAGGATGCGGAGCGCCGCCTGGCGCGTCGCGAGAGCCATAACTCCAGTGTATAAGCTGGGCTTTTTTTCAAATTTGACGTTGAAGCCTGCGAAGCCGATGCTGGGCAGATGCCATTGCAAGTTGCCGTAAGCTGCGCGCGCAATGCGGCGGCATTGTCATGAGTCGTGTCGTCGTTATCGGGGCGCCGGAAGCGGATGCCATACCCTTTGGCGCACGGCTTCGGGCTGATCTGCCGGAAATCAATCTGCTGGCCACCAATGACCGGACTCAGGCCATGACGCAGGTCGGCCACGCTGAAGTCCTCGTAGGTCACCATTTTCAATTTGATGATGCGATGTTGTCGCAGGCTCCGAGGCTGCGCTGGATCCAGTCTCTGACTTCCGGTACCGATACCCTGCTAAAGCTCAACGCGCTACGGCCGGACGTAATTGTGACCAACACCCGCGGCATGCACGGGCCGCAAATGTCGGAACTGGTGTTCCTGGACATGCTGTCACTGGCCCGCAATTACCCCCGCATTCTGGAGAACCAGCGCGCCAGACGATGGGAACGCTGGCCGCAGCCACTGCTCGCGGGCAAGACGGTAGTCATAGTGGGTGTCGGGGCGATCGCTCAAAGCCTCGCGCCTCGATGCAAGGCATTCGGTATGACCGTGTATGGGGTAACGACCGCCACGCGCGAGGTGGCCGGCTTCGATCGCACCTTTGCGCGCCACCAGCTGCACCACGCAGCGGCGATGGCCGACTTCCTCGTTTTGCTGGTGCCCTACAGCGCCGAGACCGACAATCTGATCGACGCAGCCGTGCTGAGGGTAATGAAGCCTACCGCATTTCTGATTAATGTAGCGCGGGGTGGTGTGCTTGAAGAACAAGCCTTGCGAACAGCTGTGAAGGAACGTCGAATCGCCGGCGCTGCGCTGGATGTTTTTCGACAGAATCCCCTGCCACCGGACAGTCCGCTCTGGAGCGAGGAGCGGATCCTGATTACACCCCACCTGGGTGGCATGAGCGATGTGTACCTGGAGCAATGTTATCCCATCGTACTGACCAACCTGAGACATTTCCTTGCAGGCCAGACAGACCAGATGATCAATGTCATATCGCACTGAGAAATCGCATGTCTAGCGCTGCAGTCAGACGGGTCAATACGGTATCGACCGGCGAGCTTGAACGACGCTGGCGCGCGCTGCGGGAACGCATGCGCGAACAGGATATCGATGCCCTGGTGTTGCAGAACTCCAGTGACTGGGTGGGCGGGTACATTCGCTGGTTCTGCGATGAGCCCGCCACCAACGGCTACCCGAGCACGCTGGTGTTTCCGTCCACCGGCGGTATGTCTCTGATCGAGCAAGGGCCTTTCGGCAATGTGCGCGAATCCAGCGGCGCCGAACTGCGGGCCAGCGGCATCGCCAGGCGGCTTACCACGCCGAGTTATCCCTCGGTGCACTACACGGGCACCTACGATGCCGCGCTGGCTAACAGGGAGTTGCGGTCTCTGGGGGCAAGGCGAATCGGCTTCGTGGCTCCGGCGGCGATGTATCACAGCTTCGGCGCGCACCTTCGGGAGCTGCTGCAAGACCTCGAAGTGGTCGACGTGACCGACATGGTCGATCGTCTCAAAGCGATCAAGAGCGCCGAGGAGCGCGCATTGATCCGCCAAGTGGCCGCCATGCAGGATGAAGTGATGGCGCGGGTACGTGATTTCATCCGTCCAGGGCTCAAGGACTTTGAAATCGCTGCGTATGCCCAATACGTCGGCCAGCAGCTCGGTAGCGAACAGGGCATCTTTCTATGCTCGTCGGCTCCTCAGGGTCAGGCGGCGCGGTTCCGACCCCGTTTCGATCAGGGCCGGACGCTCCAGGCCGGCGATGTGTTTTCCCTCCTGGTCGAGAACAATGGCGCCGGCGGCTATTACACCGAGCTATCCAGAATCTTCGTGCTTGGCCGTGCCTCGGAACCGCTGCGCGCGGCCCATCAGGCCGTCATCGAGGCACAGCAATTCGCGCTGTCGCTGCTCAAGCCCGGAGCGTCGTGCCGCGAGATTTACCAGCATCACAACAGCTATCTGCGCCAACAGCGGTTGCCCGAGGAGCGGCGTTTGAGCATTCACGGCATGGGCTACGACATGGTCGAGCGGCCATTGGTGCGCGATGACGAGGATATGTCCATCGAAGAGAACATGGCCATCATCTGCCATCCTGGATTGCTCAACGCACAGCTGTTCGTGCACAACACCGACATTTACCTGATCGAGTCCCAGGGGCCGTCCGAGTGCCTGCATCGCACCCCCAAACAACTTTTCGAGATCGATCGATGAGCGCAATTTTATTCTCCGACGTACGCATATTCGATGGCAGCGGTGCCCCGAGCTTCGCGGGCCAGGTGCTGGTCATTGACAATCGGATCTCGGCGGTTGCCCGCGCCGGTGAAACGCTGCCAACCCGCGGCGATCCGCTGGTCATCGACGGTCACGGCGCTACCCTGATGCCCGGCCTGACCGAAGCACATGCCCATTTATCGTGGCCGACGTCGCTGGAGCGCTTCGTCCCTGGCATGGCACTGCCCCCCGAGGATCTGCTGCTGAATACCGCGCGCAATGCGCGCGTGCTCCTGGACCAGGGATTTACCAGCGCTTACTCCGGCGGGGCGCTGGGTAAGACTCTCGAAGCCTCGCTCAAAGCCCATATCGACTCGGGCAGCATGCCAGGCCCACGCCTGATCCCCTCTTCGCTTGAGCGGGAGCCCGAGGTGGCCGACGCCAGCATGAGTGCCGGCCAGGTCGACAGTCATGGCAGCGGCACGGAGGCGGTTCGGCAATTTGTCAGGATGTGCGCTGAGCTGGGTGCCAAATCGGTGAAGTTCCTGCTCTCGGGGGAGAGCGCCCTCAAGCCGGGCGCGTCACAACAGCTGCTCTACTCCGAGGAAGAGATCCGCGCCGCCGCAGAGCAGGCGCGCGAATCGAACGTCTGGCTCACGGGCCACGCGCACGCCAAGGAGGCGATCAAACTCGGCGCGCGGTACGGCTTCAGGGTGCTGTATCACTGTACCTATGCCGACTCCGAGGCACTGGACATGCTGGAGGCCCGCCGGGACGAGATATTCATCGGTCCCACGATTGGCATCGTGCAGGCAACGCTGGATGCGCGGCCTCCGCCGCACTTCGACATGACCCACATGAAGGCGGACGCCGCGATCGTTCTCGAACACCAAACGCGTCTGGTGCCGCAATTGCGCAAACGCGGCATCCGTGTCGTTCCTGGCGGCGACTATGGCTTTCCGTTTAATCCCAACGGCCGCAATGCACGCGATCTGGAACTGTTCGTGCGCCATCTGGGATTTACCGCAGCTGAGGCGCTGACGGCGGCCACCAAGCTCGGTGGAGAAATCATGGGAATGGGGCAGGAATTGGGCCAAGTCCGTGCCGGTTACCTGGCGGATCTTCTGCTCGTGAAGGGCGACCCGACTCAGGACATATCGCTGCTGCAGGACAAGAGTAATCTTCTGGCCATCATGAAGGACGGCAAGTTTCATAAGATGCCTGCCGCAACGCACTGAGCCGGCATCGCAGCCAAGATGTCAGTGACGCCTGTCGACGCGGGAGTTCCGCATGAGATCGCGCAGCGCATTCGCACCGGAGGCGCAGTGCTCGACCTGGCACTGGCGCATGAAATCTATCGCCCACTGCTTGAGCAGCAACCACGCGACGGTGTTGTCGTCACACGCGATCACGCCTACGGGAACGATTCGCGACACCGGCTCGATGTCTACCAACCGGCCGAAGCTGCCGTGGGCAGACCGATCATGGTATTCCTGCATGGCGGCGGCTTCGTGCGCGGGGACAAGGCCAATCGGGAGAATGTCGGTCAATTCTTCGCCCGCCATGGCCTGAATGTCATCGTTCCGAACTATCGACTCGCCCCGGATCACCATTGGCCGGCCGGCGCTGAAGATGTCATTGCCGTCTATCGATGGACTCTTCAGCGACGGGACCTGTTCGGCCGCGGCGTGGAGACGATCTACCTTGCCGGCGAATCGGCCGGTGCCGCGCACGTAGCCACGGCCTGCCTGCTGCGGCGGTTCCACCCGACCGAAGGCCTGCAGATTGCCGGCGTCGCCCTGATCTCCGGGGTGTACAACGTGCACCTGGAAAAACTCGCGCGGCGCCAGTTTGGCGTCGCAACTCCGGATCCGAGAAACGAGGCTTACTTCGGATCGCAGTTTGATCGCTATCCGCAAATGTCTACCGTGGATCTGATTGATGCCAGGCCGTTTCGACTGTTTATTTCATTTGCGGAACTGGATCTGCTGCAGATGCAAGTGCAAGCCGGCGAACTGTTTGCCCGTCTGGTCTGCCAGCATGGTTTCGATCCGGAGCTTCGCGTCATTCGCGATCACAATCACCTGACTCAGGTGCAAGGCATCAATACCGGCGACAATTCCCTAGCGGGCCCTTTACTGGCATTTATGGGGATGTCATAGCAGCTCGTGCCGGCGGCGCCGCAATCTGGCTCGGCGTGAGCGGCTTGGGGTCTATGCTGTATTGGCCGGCGATCAATACGTGAAAATCTGGGCGCGCCAGTATGGCCATCCGCCGGGTCTGCGCCTCGAACACCACCACGATCGGCCGCCCGTGAACAGCCGCAGCGACGAAGTTCAGCGCGTAGGGCTGGCTGCTCAGATCCAGAATTGACGCGTCGGCAGGCTCGATATTCATCCAGCGGTTGCCCATGAAGTGACTGAGGGACTGAATAGGGCCGCGGTGGGTGCTCCGGACGATTGAGCGCGTGTCGTACGTGATGCGCAGACGATCAACCGCTCCGGGCTTGTAATGGGTGGCATCTTCCTCCGCCACCTGATCGACGGTCACCGTCAACGACAACGTGACGATCCGCGCATGGGCGGGCGCTATTGGACCCAGAAGAGAGAGCAAGGCGATCGAAAGACCGCGGAACTGGTTCATACCTGGAGGGAGTCCTCGGTGGGTTGGTGCAGGCACTCCGACCCGCGCGCGGTAATCAGGGTCAGGTCTTCGGTGTGCGTCGTACCGTCGACGCCGGCATTGAGTAGCGGACAGTCCACGCTCAGGATCATGCCTGTCTCGAGCACCGGATCCAGGGCGGTTCCCTCCACGGTAGTGCGCGGATGATCCCAATGCTGCAATCCTACTGAGTGAGGATTAAAGGCATAGAGGAAGCGCCGATCCAGCTTGGCCGCGATCTCGCTTCCCAGCCGATGTATCTCGGAGAACCTCATGCCTGGCCGCAGCTGGTCCCGGATCTCATGCCAGGCGATGGTTCCGATCTCGCAGGCCCGGCGTATCTGCGGGTCGGGCTGGCCAAAGTAAACCGTGCGGCCGTAATCGCCCTGATAGAACGCATAGTGGCTCACGAAGTCGATCATGAACGCCTGCCCTTCCCTAAACGGTCCGTCGGCCAGCTCGCTCATCACCAGATCGACACTGCCATACACCCCGAGGTTACCGCGCGCCGCAGCTTCCCGGTAAAAGCGTTGCCTCACGCGCCAGACGCTGCCCTCTTCCCGCGCCGCCCGGGCGGTAGCCAGCGAGGCCTGCACATTGGCGGCCGAGGCCCGCCTCATCAGCAAAAGCTCCGCCGGAGTCTTGACCAGGCGAA
Organism: uncultured Gammaproteobacteria bacterium; assembly: GCA_963819195.1. Classification (GTDB taxonomy): domain Bacteria; phylum Pseudomonadota; class Gammaproteobacteria; order Steroidobacterales; family Steroidobacteraceae; genus FEN-1191. Next base: position 479,453 of record CAWFVL010000011.1, on the reverse strand, counting down.
CATGCAGCATCAGATCATCGGCAGGACGAATCGTCGCTGCTGGCGCGCCCTGCTGAACCAGAACCTTGGCATCTGCCCCATCCACGCCGATCCTGCCGCGGCTCAAACCGAGATCCTTGAGGGCGTTTTCCGCGGCAAGCGCCAGGCTTGCATGAAACGGTGCCGCCGAATCCAGTGCCGCTCGGCGGCGCCGCTCACGTGCATCGAATGCAAAAGTCCCGGCCATGGGAAAGGCCGGACTCGCGTCGGAATTGGGCTCCGTGAACGTGCCCCCAGCAAGGTAGGGCACCACGCCCTGCGCGAGCCCCGAATCGGAAACGCCGGCGTAGTACTCGAAGCCGCCCGCGATGTACGCGATCGGCCGCTTCGGATCCGCAGGCAAGAGGGCAAATGCCGTGTTGACCTGGGTAAATCGGCTCAGCACCGGCACGGCGTTGGTGACGTAGTAGGTATTAAGCGGCGATGAGACCGCAATGGCATCAATACGCGCACGACGCATGATGTCGGTGGCCCGTTCACGATTCAGCAAGGCACCAAGCAGGGCCGGCGGCGGCAGTGAGCCGGTCTCGGATGGACCGGACCCGAAGGGGCCACTATTGGGGGAGGCCGCTGCAGCGCCGCTGATGAGAAACGATCGACGGTCCATGCGGCAGTAATGTTCGGCGCCGATGCGAAGTCAAATCAAAAAAAAGCAGTACCTCGGGTCAGCGAGTTATTACCGATTGTGGCTACAATCCCCTCGCTGGCGACTGTAGTGACATCACGCGAGGTACATCGGATATGTCAATCAGGGACATCTCACTCGGATCGGCTCTGTGCGCCTTGCTGGCGTGTACGTCAGCCGCTTATGCCGCAGACACCAGTGTATTTCACGATAAGCCTGAGTCGCCTCGCAGTCTGCCCGCTGACAACTTGCCGCCGTTCGGGATGTTGGACAATACGGGGCATCTGGTTCCCCCGCCTCCCATGCCGCCCGGCGGACTTCACCGCGGCCCGGGCGCGCCGCCCGAGTCCGATGCTCCGGGGCCATCACTGGAGTTTGCCGACAGGTTGGCACACGCGGCAGTGAGCATTTGTGGCGCGGCCGGTTTCCGCGTTGGCGTAGCGGTGATCGACTCTATCGGGGAAGCAAGGGCCATGCTGACGGCGGATGGCTCTGACGGGAGTCATGTGTTCGTGGCCATGCGCAAGGCGCTGACCGCAGTGGTCCTGAAGATGCCAAGTTCCGAAGCCAATCGTCGGGCATCGATTGATGACACCGTGCTGGCGCGAGTCACACCGAACATGTTCGTCGAGGGCGGAGCCGTTCCGATCTACCGTGGAGACGAGGTGATTGGGGCCATCGGCGTCAGCGGAGCCGCTGGAACGGTGATTGGGCAACAGGATGAGGAATGTGCTGCGGCGGCGCTGCACAAAATCAATCGCCCCAGTGACAGGCACCGATAGCCACAGCGAGGCATTGGTTGCCAGCCGACTGCACAATATTAGTTATAACGTAGCGAATCCTTATAATTATCCCTACCGGTAGCGCCTCGGTACAGTTCGCGCAGATGCGTCCTGTGTTGGGGGGTCGATGGGCGGGAATCAGCGTCGCCGGCTATGCCGCAGGTCACGGCAGCCAGGTATGCGCAATTGACCACTGGCGGCTCGAGTTGCCTGCTCGTACTCGCCCTGACGGCAACGAGCCTCTGTACTGCAGCTCCGTCCCAGGATAGCGACGAGCTCACTGCAAACTTCCAGCATCCCCCGGCCGTCGCGAAGCCCTATGTCTGGTGGCACTGGATAGACGGCAACGTGACCCAGGATGGAATCCAGCGCGATCTTCAGTGGATGCATCGGGTCGGCATCGGTGGGGTGCAAGTCGTCGATGTCGTGATGGGGACTCCCGCCCTGGTATCGCCGCTTGCCGAGTACGGCTCGACAGTCTGGAAGGAAGATTTGCGCTACGCCGTCCAGACGGCATCAAACCTCGATATCGATTTCGTGATTTCCAGCGTGCCAGGCTTCAGCGAGTCAGGTGGGCCATGGGTGCAGCCCGACGAGGGTATGAAAAAGGTGGTCTGGAAAGTGACCGCCGTCGAGGGAGGACATGCCTTTCACGGAAAGCTCCCGCAACCACCATCGGTACCCGGCCCCTTCCAGGATGCGCCCATCAACCGAATCAGCCTTACCGCCGGCGCAGCTCCCGCTGCACCGCTGCCCAACTGGTACCGCGACATCGCCGTGCTCGCCTATCGAATTCCGGACGTCGAGAGGTCCATGGCGGAAATGGGCGTCGATGCCCAGTCCAGCGCCGGCACTCCCTTCAACCCCGAGGTGCTGTGGGATGGCGATCTGCACAGTGCCGTGGCGGTTCCGGTTGAGAACAACGGCAGCGACGCCTGGCTGCAGTATTCATTCAAGCAGCCGCAAACAATCCGCGCGGTCACCGTCAGCATTCTTACCGGCGTGGCGCTTCCCTTCATCTCGGACCTGACCAAGCCCATCGCGCAATTGCAGGCCAGCGTCGACGGCAGCCACTACTTCAAAGTGTGCGATGTCGCTGCCGACTTCGACGTGCAGCAGACGATTGCGTTTCAGCCGATAACGGCGCGAACGTTTCGTCTGTTATTGCCGCCCCCGGCCCCGCCGGCAAATCCGATCCTGATCAACCTGCCTGTGCCATCGGCGCACCAGATCGCGGAGTTCGTTCTGCACACGGTCTCCCGGACCGATCGCGCCGAGGAGAAGGCCGGCTATTTCACCTCGGCGACAACCTTTGGAACCGCGGCAGACGGTGAATCCGCGGTCGGCGCGGTGCAGCCGGAAGAGATCGTCGACCTGACATCCCGGATGACTGCGGACGGATCCATCGTGTGGACGCCTCCTCGAGGTCACTGGCAAATACTGCGTCTGGGCTATTCCCTGGAAGGCACGACCAACCATCCAGGGGGCCCCTCCTCTACCGGGCTGGAAGTCGACAAGCTCAGTGCAAGACACGTCAGGGCCAATTTCGTGCGCTACCTCGACTCAATCGATGCCGCGCTCGGAGCAGCGGCCGGGGCCCGGAGCGGTGTGCAGGCGATGTTGAATGACAGTTGGGAAGCCGGCTGCGAAAACTGGACTGAGGAATTGCCACAGCAATTCGCCACGCGCCATGGCTACGCGCTACTGCGCTGGCTGCCGGCGCTGACCGGTCGGATCATCGGCGACCCAGCGCGCACTGAACGGTTTTTGTGGGACTTCCGTCAGACTTTGAGCGAACTGCTGGCTGAAAACCACTATCAGGTCATCGCTCAGGAGCTTCATCGCCGCGGCATGATTCACTATGCCGAATCGCACGAGCACGGACGTGCGTTCGTCGGCGACGGCATGGCCGTCAAACGCTACGCCGACGTCCCCATGGGCGCGATGTGGGCCGGCGGGCTCGGTCCACAGCCTGACCTGTACGACTCCGATCTCCGGGAGTCCGCCTCCGTGGCTCATCTCTATGGAAGGCCCATCGTTGCAGCCGAATCCCTCACCATGCTGGGCAACTGGTTTGCATCGACCCCCGAGCAGCTCAAGCCCCTGGTTGATCGTGAACTCGCCGATGGGGTGAATCGCTTCATGCTGCACGAATCCGCCCACCAGCCGTTGAACGATGCCGGACCCGGTGTGACCTTAGGACCCTTCGGGCAATGGTTCACTCGCAAAGAAACCTGGGCCGACCAGGCCGGCGCGTGGATGAGTTATCTCGCCCGCAGTTCGTATCTGCTGCAGCAGGGCACTCCCGTTGCAGATGTCCTTTACTTCTACGGCGAGGACTCCAACATCACCGCGCTGTACGACCGGGTGGCGCCGGGCATTCCGGAAGGCTACGACTACGATTACATCAATCGCGAAGCGCTGGATCTGCTTGCGGTTCGCGATGACAGACTGGTTACCGGACACGGCACTGGATATCGGATCCTGGTTCTCGATCCGCGTGCTCGCACCATGTCGCTTCCCGTGTTGCAGCGCCTGCAGGAGCTGGTGGTTGCCGGGGGCACGATACTCGGGGCGAAGCCCGTCGCGTCGCCGAGCCTGGGGGACAATGCGCAGGAATTCGAGCGTCTCGCAGCGGAACTGTGGGGCAGCGGAGATGGCATCGGGACGCACGCGGTAGGCAGAGGCCGCGTGATTTCCCAATCAATAGCCGACGGACTCGTCGCCGCGAATGTGACTCCAGACATCACGTACACGCCAGCGTCTGCAACTCCCGCATTCCGCTACACCCATCGACGTCTGGACGCAGGTGATATCTACTTCATCAGCAATCGGCAAGCGACCGCGATCGAGTCGCAAGTCAGTTTTCGTACCGCCGGTCGAGTTCCGGAAATTTGGCATGCCGACAGCGGCCGCATCGAGGCGATCTCCTATAGCCAGCAGGACGGGCGCACCGTGGTACCGCTCGCGCTCGGCCCCTCGGAGGCGGTATTCGTGGTGTTTCGCCGGGCCAGCGATACCCCCAGGCAAGCAGTACCCTCGACTGTCCGAACGACGCTGGTCACGTTCGACGGTGAATGGCAGCAACAGTTCGCGGATCATTCGCGGCGCGCTTCGCTGACATCGTGGACGACGGATGCGGATGCGGAGATCAAGTACTTCTCGGGAACGGCGGTCTACCTCCGAACCCTCACCGCCTCCGCCTCCTGGTTCGATCACCAGTCTCGAATTGAACTCGATCTTGGCACGGTCAGAAATGTGGCCGCCGCCTCAGTCAATGGTCGCGATCTGGGCGTTGCCTGGCACGCGCCGTTTCGCTTCGATGTTACGGACGCGATTCATCCGGGCCCCAATCAGATCGAGATACACGTGACCAACACCTGGGTCAATCGACTCATCGGAGATCGACAACCCAATGCAACGCTGCATGCCTTTACGACTTTCAATCCATATCAGCCGGACTCGCCGCTGCTGGAGTCAGGTCTGCTAGGGCCGGTTCGCCTATTACGCCTGTACAACTAGCCACTGCGCATAACTACTACCGCGTCGGCCATAAGACGCTCCGCACCAGGAAGGGGATTCGATATGAACGCGACAGCAAAGCCTTCTCGTGAGAGAACCTCGGTTTCGATTGCAGCCTGCATCGCAGCGCTGCTGCCTGGAGGGGGTGCCCTGGCACAGACGGCTGCAGCCGGTGGGGAGGCAGAACTGAGCGAGATCGTCATCACGGCGGAGAAACAGCCAGAGCGGTTGGCTGACATTCCTGTCTCGGCCGCAGTCGTTTCCAGTCAGTCGCTGGCGGCTACCGATTCGAGCGACATTTCAGACCTCAACAAGCTGGTTCCCTCGGTGAATCTCAACGGAACCTTCAACGGGCGTGTTCCCATGGGCATCCGGGGTGTGTCCTCGGTGTCCAACGAGGGCACGGTTGGACTGTCGTCCGGCGTGGCGATCCTGATCGACGGCGTGCCGGTGCCTTCCGATTCGCTGGCCGGCAATGAATTGGACGACGCACAAAGCGTCGAAGTGCTCAAAGGCCCGCAAGCGACCCTGGGTGGTCGTACTGCTGCCTCCGGCGTGATCAACATCGTCACTCGTGGACCGACCGACACCTTCACCGGCGATGTCTCCGCCACTGCAACCACGGACCATGAATTTAAGGGCAACGGGTTTCTATCCGGGCCGATCGCCCCCGGACTGGATTTCAGCCTATCGGCTTACGATAACGACATTCGCTATCCCATCTACAACACGCAGCTGGATCGCTGGTCGACTCAAAAAGTGGCAGGCACGCGCGCGAAGCTGCTGTTCAAGCCCAGTGACGATCTCGATATCACGCTCACCGGTCACTACAACCGCATGACCTCGGACGGCTTCAACCTGGTCTACACGTACCTGACCCCCGGCACGACGTTGCTGGTCGGGCCCGGCGGGCCGCCGTTTCTGACCCCGGCCGCATTGCTGCCGGGCATCACGCCGGGATATGGCAACAAGGATTACAACAGTCCGCTGGATGTTGGTTCCAATTACGAGGATAAGGACGCGTCCCTGGTCGTCAACTATCGCCTCGGCAATCTGACCCTCGGTTCGGTCACGGCGATTCAACACGAGCGGCAGGACTACCAGCAGGACCTGTTTGCGGTCTCGTCTTTCTTCTGGAACGAACTGACTGGCGGCATGGCACCGCCGTTCAATAACCAGCAGGACCTGAATACGACAGTGCAGCAGTTCAGCCAGGAGTTTAAATTATCGTCCGCGACCGATCAGCCGTTCAACTACCTGGTCGGTGCGTTCTACTCGGACACCAAAGTGCACGAGACGGAGATTCGAAATCTGCTGCCTGCATACAACAATACGAACATTGCTCCCGACACCAAGACCGCTGACCTCTACGCGCGAACCACGTGGCAGTTCCTGCGCGCCACATCGCTGGTGACGTCGTTGCGCTATAACCATGACCAGTTGAGCTACAACGTCTATCAGGGGCTATATACGTTTTCGTTTCCGCCACCGGACATTGGTGTCAATCAGTTCGCTACTGGCAGCACCAGCTCGAACAATTTAGTCGGCGACATCAGCCTCAAGCAACAGTTCACCCCGGACATCATGGGGTACTTCACCTACGCGCGTGGCTACTCGCCCGAGGCCTACAACACGACGCAGGCGATCTCGAGCAATTCCGCGCAGGCTCAGTCCAGCCTGCAACTGGCTCCGACCGAGCGCATCAATCATTTTGAGATCGGGACCAAGGGCGCTTATTTCGATCACACGCTGACCGCGAACGTCGCGCTGTTCTGGACCATCTACAACGACTTCCAGGTACAGAACTTTGACCAGACCAGTGCCTCGATCAATCCGCCGCTGGTGCTCGAAGCAGCTGATGCCCAGACCCGGGGCGTGGAGCTCGATACTCAGTGGGCACCGGCGCACAACACCCGCATTGGTTTCAGCGCAGCTTACGTGGACGCAACCTTCAAAGATTATAAGGATGCGCCCTGCTACTATCCGGATAGCATCACCGTGGCGGTGCCGGCCGGATGCGTACAAGAGACGATCAATGGGCATACCAACAATGTGTGGCCGACGCTGAATGGCAAGCCCATGCCAAACTCCCCCAAACTCAAGCTCGCATTGAACGCCGATCAGCACATTCCACTCGGGTTTGCGGCTTACGACTTCGTGTTTGGCGGCAGCCTTTCCTACCGCGACAGCGCGCAGATGCTGGCGGATCAGAATCCGCAGGCCATCAATCCATCCGTGACCCTTATCGGGTTGCACCTGGGAGTGGCGTCCCAGTCCGGGAAGCTCTCGATCACAGCATTCGTCAACAACCTCCTGAATCAGCACTATGCGACGGATGTGGAGGATTTCTGGAGCTCTCCTTGGGGCGGCCACGATGTCGTGGTCGCGCAGCCGGCACGTGACAACTATCGTTATGGAGGGCTCCGGATCTCCGCGGGGTTCTAACGCCGTGTAAACGCCGATGCTGTTCAACCCGCTGCTCGGCGTTATCTTTCACTGGCTCGGGGGCTTCGCCTCGGCCAGCTTTTACGTGCCGTACCGGCACGTCCGACGCTGGTCGTGGGAGATCTTCTGGCTGGTGGGAGGAACGTTCAGCTGGATCATTGCCCCCTGGCTGTTTGCCGCGCTGAGGACCCGACACCTGCTGGCCGTGCTTGGCGGCAGTTCCGCTTCCACCCTGTTCTGGTGCTGGTATTGGGGCGCGATGTGGGGATTCGGAGGGCTTACCTTTGGGCTGACGATGCGTTACCTGGGCATGTCGCTCGGGATGGCGGTGGTCCTCGGCCTGACGATGGTGATCGGAACCCTGGGGCCTCCGCTTTTTCATGGCACCCTCATTGCCCTGGCCTCCAGATCGAGCGGATGGATCACATTCCTTGGCATTGCCATGGCGTTGATCGGCGTTGTGATCGTGGCGTGTGCCGGACGCTCGAAGGAGCAGCAATTGACACCGGAGCAATCCCGCGCAGCGATCGCTGAGTTCGACTTCCACAAGGGCCTGCTGCTGGCGATCTTCTCCGGCCTCATGAGCAGCTGCTTTGCGTTCGGCCTGGATGCCGGAGCACCCATCCGCTCCGCCAGTGCAGCGGCCGGCACCGGGATCCTCAGTCAGGGGCTACCGGTGCTTTGTGTGGTACTGGCCGGCGGCTTCACCACTAATTTTCTCTGGTGCCTGGCACTGATGGTTAAAAGCGGCTCGGCGCGAGAGTTGTATGGCGGCGCGTCGGCGCTGCCTGAGGCGGCTGGCGCCCCTGCCCCGCTACTGCGCAACTATCTTCTGTCCGCCGCGGGCGGAACCGCCTGGTATCTGCAGTTCTTCTTCTACACCATGGGCGAGAGCCAGATGGGCGCCTACGCCTTCTCGAGCTGGACGCTGCATATGGCCAGCATCATCATTTTCGCGACCTTCTGGGGCTTCGCACTCAAGGAATGGACAGGCACGAGCAGTTCCATCCGGCGCCTCGTCTGGACGGGCGTCGCGACGTTGGTGAGCTCCACCATCGTCATCGGCCTGGGCAACTTCCTGACACGCTACTGAGTGCTCCTGGATCCTTGCTGACGGATCCGGCGGACCACCCACGCCACCACGTTACAGCCAGCCGGCCACAGCGCATAAAGCAGCACGAATACACAGGCCGCCCGGACCATGTCGCCGAACGCCCACATGCCGCCGGAGGCATCGTGCTCGGCAAGCACCTCCGCCAGCGGGATACCGCGCCGGCCGGCCTCGAGGAGCGCGGTGCCACTGCTGCGACCTGGCGCGCAGCAGCCAGAGGCAGGCCAGCAGCCACAGCGCGATCACCAGCATCAGCGCCACGATCACGACGCCGAAGCGCAAATGCTGAAGCAGCGCGAAATTGCGAATGTAGTTGGGGTGCCCGCGGGCAAGCTCTGGATCGATAAGGTAGTCGATGGCTGCCGCCGACACGGTGACCACCGGGATCAGCAGCAGCGCGACGATGGAACGACCGTAATACTGTCTGATCATCTTGCCCTCCCTGGCAAGCGACGATCACGGACCTGCGCTATCGAGCCCAGTGTAAGTGGAATCCGGATCGTTGGGCAAAACCAGGCGGCCCTGTCCTGTAAAATCGAGCGCACGTTACGCTGCCCGCAAAATTGTATTGAAGGAGTGCCTCATGAGCCGCACGGTCGCTGATGTGATGGTCGAAACCCTGCAGCAGGCGGGTGCGCAACGCTGCTACGGCGTGCCAGGCGACACGCTCAACTATTTTACCGACTCCGTGCGGCGCAGCGATATCCGGTGGGTGCACGTGCGGCACGAAGAGGCCGGAGCCATGGCGGCGGGTGCCGACGCTCTGCTCACCGATCAATTGGCACTGTGCGCTGGATCCTGCGGACCGGGCAGCCTGCATTTCATCAACGGCGTCTATGAAAGCAACCGTAACCGCGCGCCCGTGGTTTTGATCGCCAGCCAGATCGTCAGCGACGAGCTGGGCTTCGACTTCCCCCAGGAAGTGGATTTCAAATCGGTCTACCGATCCGGCACGGTGTTCTGCGAAGAGATTCGCACCGCGGCGCAGGCTCGGCGTATGACCGCCATGGCGGCGCAGGCGGCGCTGACCAGGAAAGGCGTTGCCGTGCTGATCGTGCCCGTGGATGTGTCGAGCGCCAAGGCTCCGGACGAACCCGAATTCGCCGTGCACCGCGCCCTACCCGTGACTCGCCCCAATGACACAGAGCTGAAGCGGATCGCGGATGCCCTCAACGCCGGAAAAAAGATCACCATTTACGGCGGCTCGGGCTGCGAGCGTGCGCACGACCAGGTGGTCGCGCTGGCTGAGAGGCTCAAGGCGCCCGTGGCGCGCACGTCGCGCGCCAAGGACTTCCTCGAGCACGACAATCCCTATGACGTCGGGATGACCGGCATCTTCGGCACCGATGGCGGCTATCACGCGCTCATGGGCTGCGACACTGTGCTGCTGCTGGGCTGCGACTTCGCCTGGCGGCAGTTCTATCCGGGCAAGGCGACCCTCATCCAGATAGACATAGACGGTACGCACCTGGGCCGCCGTCACCCGGTGGATATCGGGGCCGTGGGCGATGTCGCCCCCACCCTCGATGCCCTGTTGCCGCTGGTGAACCCTCGCGAGGATCGCCGGTTCCTGGATGACGCTCTGAAGCACGCCAGCCAGGCTGTTGGGAAGGAGGACCAGCGTGCCGTCGTGGGCAAGACCGGGACCATTCATCCGCAATACCTGACTGAGCTGATCTCCAGCCATGCGCGTCCGGATGCGGTCTTCACCGCCGACGGTGGCTCCCCCATGGTCTGGTGTCTGCGCCATATCGCATCGACTGGCAGTAATCGTACGGTGATCAGTCTCAGCCACGGCACCATGGCCAACGCCATGCCGCAGGCGCTTGGCGCACAGGCGGCCTTTCCTGAACGGCAGGTCATCTCGTTATCCGGCGATGGTGGCTTGGCCATGCTGATGGGAGATTTGCTGACCACGGTGCAGGAAAAATTGCCGATCAAGGTGGCGGTGTTCAACAACTCTTCGCTTAGCTTCGTTGAGCTGGAACAGAAAGTCGAAGGCCTGCTGGATGCCTACACCAACCTCGTCAATCCGGACTTCAGCCGCGTGGCCGAGGCGATCGGAATGTGGGGGCGGCGGGTGCAGAAGCCGGAGGATCTGGAGGTCGCCGTCCAGGAGTGGCTCGCCACCCCGGGGCCCGCATTGCTGGACGTGGTGACCGACCGCTATGAACTGGTGATGCCGCCGAAGATCGCCGTCAGCCAGGTGATGGGTATGGCGATGTATTCTGCGAAAGGCGTACTTTCCGGCCGCGGCGGCGAGGTCGCAGACTTGATCAAAGGTGCCATCACCCCGTGACTGTGCCGAGCAGCGCCTCGTCCGTATCGGGTAGTGCCTCGCCGCACGCACGGCTCGAGGTGCTGAGGATCTTCCTCAGGCTTGGATTGACATCTTTCGGCGGCCCTATTGCTCATCTGGGATATTTCCGCCACGAATTTGTCGTGCGCCGTCGGTGGCTCGATGAGAAGTCCTATGCAGCCCTGGTGGCCCTTTGCCAATTCCTCCCGGGACCCTCCAGTAGTCAGGCAGGCTTCTCGATCGGATTGATGCGGGCGGGCTACCTGGGTGGCCTTGCCGCCTGGACCGGGTTCGCATTGCCGTCTGCCATTGTGCTGGTCCTCTTTGCCTACGGGTCGAGCGCTTTTGCCGGCGCAATCGGTCAGGGTGTGTCGCATGGCCTGAAACTTGTCGCGGTCGCTATCGTGGCGCAGGCGGTCATCGGGATGGCGCGCACCCTCTGTCCGGACCTCAAGCGCGCATCGATTGCCATCATCGCCGCGCTCATTCTGCTGCTGCTGGGCGCCTCCCCGATGTTCCAGCTTGGAGTACTTCTGGCCGGTGCGCTCGCGGGACTTTGGCTCTGTCGAACACCGGCACCCGCGTCGGCCACGCCAATGCGCGTACCTGTCTCCCGTCATGCGGGCATCGCATCCCTGATTGCATTTGGCTCGCTGCTGCTTGGACTGCCGCTTATTCAAAGACTCACTGCTTCATCTGCCTTGGCTTTGTTCGATGCGTTTTATCGTTCCGGAGCGCTGGTGTTTGGCGGCGGTCACGTGGTCCTGCCACTGCTGCGTGACGCTATCGTCGTCCCTGGATGGGTGAGTGAGGATCGGTTTCTGGCCGGCTATGGCGCCGCGCAGGCAATTCCCGGACCGCTATTCACCTTTGCAGGCTATCTCGGCGCGCTGGCCGTGCCGATGCCTTACCGCGTGTTGGGCGCAATACTGGGATTGATCGGCATTTTCCTGCCGGGACTGCTGATTCTGCTCGGCGTTCTGCCATTTTGGAATGCATTGCGAACCCATGCCACGGCGCAATCGGCAATGAGCGGCATCAATGCCTCGGTGGTCGGACTATTGGGCGCCACGCTCTATAGCCCGGTCCTGACCAGTTCCGTCAAGACACCCCTGGACTGCGGCGTCGCAATCCTGGAGGTTCTGCTCCTTATGGCGTGGCGAGTGCCGCCGCTGGTGGTGGTGATTATCGGTGCCGCCAGCGGCGCTCTAATCGGCCAGGAGCTGGGATCTCACTCCTGATCAGTGCGATGCGGCCTGCGGCTGCACGGCCAGATCGGCGCGCGCCTTCTGCCGCAGATAGTGGCGCAGCGCCTCGAGTTGTTCATCGCTCATCTCGGCAAATCGCGGCATGCCACGCGCCTGCAGTGCCCCGTCACGTACCACGTGCGCAAATTCATCCGCCGACAATGGTACCGGCGACGCACGCAGATCAGGTGCGATCCCGCCCGCTACTGCGGCCATGCCATGGCACAGCGTGCAATGAATGTATTGGTATTCGCCGAGCTTGGCCCTGGCGCTATCGACGTGGAATTCCGGCGCATCGAGCGGGACCGCCTGCATGCGCGGCGCGGTCGGCGGCAACCTGGCATCGGAATCCAGCGCGAAGGTCAGTAATCGCCGCGGATGCACACGCGGATCCCAGCCCCAGCGCGCCGAGATAGCGCCGTACGCGCCGGTAGTACCGCCCAGGGGACCCGCTGTGATGGTCAGATACTCGCGTCCATCCACGCTGTAGATAATCGGCACGCCGGTTACGGCGACGCCGGCGAAGAAAGACCAGAGATCCCTGCCGTCCTTGGCCGAATACGCATGCAGGTAGCCGTCGGCGAGACCCTGGAAGACCAGACCGCCCGCGGTTGCCAACGTCCCGCCGTTCGACACGCCGGGAGTCTCCACCTGCCACACGATGTGCTTGGCGATCGGATCCCAGGCCTTGAGCGCGCTGTGCCCGGCATCCGCCGGAATATCCCCGCTGCCGACGGCGAACCCTGTGAACTCTGGGGTCAGAGCCTGCGGATTCCAGTGCTTGATATCGACGCCTGCGTTGCTGAATTCCCCGGGCATTTCCAGCGTCGGCACGTATACGTAGCCTGTGAGCGGACTGTAGGACTGCGGCGGCCAGTGATGCAAGGAAAGGAAGCTTGGCCAGAGCAGGATGCCCTTGTCTTCGTATTTCGCGCCGGGCATCAGCACCGGTCTGCCGGTCGCAAGATCCACGTGATCCGCCCAGGTCACGGTGCCCAGCTTATCCGCTGAAATCAGCTTGCCGTTCTGCCGATCGATGACATAGAAAAAGCCATTCTTGGCCGCGTGCAGCAGAACCTTATGAGGCTGGCCGTCGATTCGCAGCGTCGCCAGCGTCATGTCGGTCGCTGAATCGTAGTCCCAGGCATCGCCCGGCGTGGTCTGGTAATGCCACACGTAGCGACCAGTATCGGCATCCAGAGCGACCACCGAGGCGACAAAAAGGTTGTCGCCGCCCTGAGGACTGCGGATGTTCCAGTTCATCGGCGAGCCGTTGCCCGTGCCAATATACAGCCGGTTGAATTCAGGATCGTACGTCATGGCATTCCACACCGTGCCACCGCCGCCGTAGTGCCACCACTGGCCGGTCCAGGTTTCGCGGGCCATGGCCATGACATCGTCCGAGGCGGCATTGTCGGTCGTGCCCGGAGCGCCCGGCACGGTGTAGAAGCGCCAGATCTCACGGCCCGTGTCCGCGTCATACGCCGTCACATATCCGCGCAGCGGCGAGAAATCGGCGCCGCCGAAGCCGATAACGATCTTGCCGTTGAAGGCGCGCGGCGCCCCGCTGATCACCGCTCCGTCCGTCGGATCGATCGTCTGGGTACTCCAGGCAAGCGTGCCGTCGGCCGCATTCAATGCGATCAGGCGTCCGTCCGTGGTACCGGCATAAACGCGATTCTTCCAGAACGCGAGTCCACGAATGCCCCAGGCCACTCGCAGCTTTTCGCCTGCCGCCTCCGGTGCGTGCGCGTCATACCGCCAAAGCAGCCTGCCGCTCCTGGCATCAACCGCGTGGATTACGCCATGTCCCGCGCCGAGATAAATGACGCCGTTGACGGCCAGCGGTGCGGTGACGGAATTGCTGACGTCCAGATCGAGCGCCCATGCAAGTCCCAATCGAGTCACGTTCTGGTCGGTAATCTGCGTGAGCGGACTGTAGTGGCCCTCGCCGAAAGTGCGGCCATAGGCTGCCCAATTGGCGCCGCCACGTTCGTCCGAGAGCGCGGCATTGTCGATGACTTGTGGCGCGCGAACGCACCCGGCCAGCAGTGCTGCCACGGCCCCGACCCACCACCGGCTGTGATGACTCATGCCCTCCTCTCCCCGTCCAATGCGTCTAATGCCAGCCGGCGTCACGTGCGAGTAGTTCAGCCTGCGCGTCCAGGGGCTCGCCGCTGATATTGTCACTGACCGATTGCAACAGCAGCGGCGGAATGTCCGAGCCTGCCATGCGGTAAGCGGATTCGGCACCCTGCTTCGCTGGCTTTCCAATGAGGGTCACGACTCGCCAGTGCTGCTGATCGTAGCAGGCCAGGCCAGCCGATCCCTCCGTTCCAGCAATATCGAAGGTGCGGCAATATTGGCCGCTCCTGGCTTTGAAACTCAGGCCAACGTGCACACCGGCATCGGCCGGAGTCGCGCTGGCGAGTTGCCGATCAAGTGCGGTCGCCAGGGCTCCATGCGCGAGCAGCTTGCCATCCCTGAACGTCGTGAGCTCCGCGCCCGTGTTCCATTGCGCGGCCAGAAGACCCGCAATCGACCCCACCAGGATGCTGGCGGCGATCGCAAGCCAGCCGAGCGCAGGCCTTCGCTTGTTGCGAGCCGCCGAAAGATCCGCAACGGGCGTAACCGCCTCGAATGTCGCCGCCTTTACCAACCCTATCAACCGATCGGGTATCGGCTCCAGCAGCACCGGGTCGAATGTGCCGCGCAGACGTTTGCGCAGCGCCTCTTGCCTGGCGATGCGCTGCGCCAGATTGGCGTCTCGCGCGATGGCCTGAGCGATCAGCGCGCGCTGGGCTTCGGGGAGCTCGCCATCGACGTACGCGTCCAGCTGCTGATCCGAAATGTTCACGGCACCTCCTCTGGCTGCAGCAGCTGCTGCAGCGCCTCGCGCCCTCGGGCGAGACGACTGGTCAGTGTTCCTATCGGCACGCCCATCACCTGCGCAGCCTCCTTGTAAGGCAACCCCTCGATGAGCACCAACGCCACCGCCAGACGCTGCTCGTCGGGCAATTGCCCGAGGGCCTGTTGAATCGAGAGTGTACCGCTCGCATCACCGGACGGATCGACCACGCTCTGTGCTTGTGCGGGATCGGAAAAGAGCTGTTCGCGACGCCCGCGCGAGCGCAGTTCATCGATCCAGGCATTTTTGAGAATGCCATACAGCCAACTGTCCAGGCGTGTGCCGGATTGCCACTGCTGCAGATGCGTGAGTGCGCGCTCCAGCCCCAATTGCAGCAGGTCATCGGCATCATGCACATTTCGGGTCAAGGTCCTGGCAAACCGACGCAGCCTCGGCAGCAATTCGATGATCCTGCCTTGCAGCAGCTCATTGGAACTGATCATGTCCTGCTGGATAAACGTTTGGATCGGTGCATTTCATCCACAAATAAAAAACTATGTTGCCAGTCGTGAAACGGTACCGCCCGTTCGTTTGATCGAATGCTAGCATCGTTGAGGAAGGCAATGACCGATGAAACCCGCGACTCTCACTGCCCTGGCCGCGCTAGGCGTCCTGTGCCTGGCCTCGCCGGCGATGCCTCAAATCGCCCTGCCATCGCTGCGGCTGCCGCCGATCAGCACCGCGCCGCTGGCCAATGGCCTGTCGCAGAACCTGAACACCGACTCGGACGTGGCCGGAAATCTGCGCCGGGCGACCGTCAGCGATCTCATTCATCGCCATCGGGACCTGATCGAAGCCGATCCTCGCGGCGAGCCGATATTGCGAAGCCAACTGGTGGCCGTGGGACTCACGGACGATGCGCTGGCACAAATATTGGCCGCCGGCTTCGGGCTTATCAGCGAGGCGCGGCTGGAGAGCCTGGATACCCGCCTCGTTGTGCTGCGATCTCCGGCAGGCATCACCACACGACGCGCCTTGCAGATGGCGCGGCAGCTCGTTGCCTCAGGCAACATCGACTTCGATCATCTCTACCTCGGCAGCGGGTCCGGCGCCGATCAGGATGGGGTATCGACCGCTGCCGCCGAGGATCATGCTGTCTCACGCTTGGGAGTGCGCGTCGGGCTCATCGACGGCGGCGTGCAAATCCAGCACCCCGCGTTCCGCGGCGCCGCCATCGTGCCATCCGGTTGCGATGGTCATCGGGTACCGAGCCCGCATGGCACTGCGGTCGCCTCGCTGCTGATAGGGGAACAGTTGCCGTTTCGTGGAGCCGCGCCCGGTGCCACCCTATACGCTGCTGATGTCTATTGCGGCCAGCCCACCGGGGGTTCGATCGATGCCATTGCAGCGGCTCTGGCATGGTTGAGTGCCTCACAGGTGGCGGTTATCAATGTCAGCCTGGTCGGGCCGGACAATCTCGTGCTGCGTGAATTGATCAGGCAGATGATTGCACGCGGACATCTGATCGTAGCAGCGGTAGGAAACGATGGTCCCGCCGCGCCGCCGCTGTATCCCGCCGCCTATCCGGACGTCGTCGGCGTGACCGCCATCGATGCGCATCGACACCTGCTGGCGGAAGCCGGACGCAATGCGCAAGCTGCCTTCGCGGCACCCGGTGCCGAGATGGCCGCGGCCAAGCTGCCCGACGGCTACGTCGCCGTCCGCGGTACTTCATTCGCGGCGCCCCTGGTCTCTGGACTGCTGGCGCTACATATGAATGAACCTGATCGCGCGAAGGCACAGGCCGCGGTTGCTTCGCTGGCAGCCACTGCCGTGCATGCAGGAAGCAGCGGTAGAAATTCGAGTTATGGATTCGGGATCATCGCTGAGGACCTGCGCACTTTACCGGACATAATGCACGCGCAGTCAGCGACGGGGCATGGCAGTAATTGATCCCTCGATGGCGGAAGAAACCGCCTTCACGGTTCGTTCTCTCCAGGAAGGTCGCAATTGGTTGCGGCCATGACTGGAGTAACACATGAAAACGACACATCTTCGCGCGGCCGCTACGGTGGTGGCGATCCTGGGCCTCAGCTCGCTGAGCGACGCCGGGCCGCTTGGAGGCGGTGCGATGTCGGGCGGCTTGTCCGGCGGTCTCGGTGGCGGCATCAACCGCGGTGGACTGAACGGCAATTTCAACGGCGCGGCTAGTGGGGCTTCGACTCTCGGTAGCGCGCAGAAGGCACACGAGGCCACGCAAACTGCGCAGGGAACTGCCAGCGCTGCGAAGAACACGGCCAAGGACACTGCTGGCGCTGCCAGGAGCGGAACTCAGGAAACGGTGGGTGCCGCTAAAAACGGCGCGCAGGAAACGGCGAGCTCGGGGGCGAGCACGGTGCACAGCGCTGCCGGCGCTGCAAACGGCTCAGTCGCGGGTTCGTTGGATGCCTCCCCCGGACAGAGCAGTGCCTCGACAACAATCGGCTCGTCGCTGAATGCGAGCGGCTCCATCAGCCCGTGATGTTCGGCAAAATTGAAGTGCACACACCGCATCGCGATGCGGCAGGCGGCAGGCGGCAGGGCCGCAGGGCGGGCAGTTGGTGGCCCGCCCTGCCCCGTTTCGCGGACCGATCGCTGCCGGCAGTGCATGCGTCTATTATTCAAATTAAGTGAAATACTTAACTAGCTGATTATAAAAGTTCTTTCTGCCAGATTACGGATTCTCAAAAAGGTGACATCAGAGGCACGCGGGAGCCTGCGGCCGCGGGCCACCGGCAACACATAATCTTGGGCCCGATCACATCGGGCGTGCGAAATCGCACCTATGCTGCCTGCATGCTCCAGAATGCCGGATTCGATTCAACTTACCTGCCGCATTCCGCCTACGCGGCCGACCTGCGACCTGCCGGACCGAACCCGCGATTTTCTGCGGAAGTGGAAACGGAGTATCTGCGCACCCAGCTGGTGCATAACCGACTGCTGATCCGTCTTTCCGCTGTGGCGGCGATGCTGCTGCTGAGCCTGTACGGCGTCGAGCAAGCGCTTGCGCATGCTTGGAGCCAAGGGGTCCCGATCCATTTCGCCCTGGTGGTTGCGGCTTCGAGCGCGCTGGTGTGGATTGCCTGGAGCCCGGCATTCACGCGTTCATACCTCCCCTGGGCGCAGATCATTGTGCCGATACGGGGCATGATACTGACGGTTCATATCGTCGAGGCCGCAGCTGCTGGAAGAATCGAGTTACTGATCCTGCTGTCCGGCATGATCATGAGTCCCTTCTTCTTTCTGGGGCTGCGACTGCATACCGCGGTACTCACGGGCGCAGTGACGATGGCATCATTCGTCGTTGCTGCCCTGTTCTATGGCCTGCCTCTACCCTTCGTGGCGCGCTCGGCAGCTTTCCTGCTCACCGGCGCGGTGATGTGCGCAATCGCCGCACGCCAACTGGAGCGGCGCGCGCGCCGGGGGTTTCTCGAGGGCAACCTGCTAGCGCAGCTCGCTCAGCAGGACTCGCTGACCGGCACCAGCAACCGGCGCGTGTTTGATGAAAATCTCAGCCAGCTGTGGCTACAGGCGCAGCGCGATCACAAGACCATGGCGATTTTGCTGATCGATATTGATCATTTCAAAGCATACAACGACCGCTACGGACATCTGGCCGGCGATCAGGCATTGCGCCAGGTCGCTCAGAGCCTTCAGAGCTTTGCGCGCCGTCCCCTGGATGTCCTGGCCCGTTACGGCGGCGAGGAATTTGGCGCAATCCTCTACGACATTGACGCTGCGCAGGCGCACAGTGTCGCGGAGCGCATCTGCCGGGCAGTGCGTGAGCTGAAGATCGAGCACCTCGATTCGCGAACCAACGCCGTCATGACGATCAGCATCGGGGTTGCCCTGATCGAGCCCACCCGTGAGCGCAGCGCCCGCGGTGCGCTGCAACTGGCCGATCAGGCACTCTACTGTGCCAAAAAGATGGGTCGCAATCGAGTGGAGTTCATGAGCGAGGCCGAGCACGCGCTCCTCACCACAGGGATTTTTTCGATCAATCCGGCTGCGCTGTGCCGCTGAGCCCGCTTAACCGTCAGAACTGATAATCAAGCGAGAGAATCGCCACGTGCTGGTTGGTCTTCTCCACGATCGGACTGTGAGCCGGGCTGCCCCGGAGTTGATTGATCGCTGCGTCCAGGTTAAGCAGCCAGTGTTCCCCAATAAATTTGGTGGCGCTGAATCCGACCCCGGCTGCGGCGGTTCCATTATGAGTCACCATGTAGACCGGATGGCCGGAGGCCTCTGACTGCTGCGGTGTTACACCGTACAGCACTTGCATGTAGTGGCGTGTCGCCACGGTGAGGCTCGGACCGGCGAACATCACGAAACGCCTCGAGCTTCCGGGAAGCGGCGTATAGATGGAGATGTCGCCGATCGCGCCCTGCGATCCGCCGGCGAACTGCCGCGCATCGACGCGCAGGATCAGGGGCAGTTTCTTGGACAGCACCCAGGTGGCGTAGACCTTCCCGACCGGCGCAGCCTGAACATTCCCCATGCCGTGCAGATTGGCGTAGTCCAGGCTCATCTTGCGTCCGAGGTCATAGGTCACCGAGGCGCCAATCTGATAGTGAGCGCCTCGCAGAAAGTTATAGCCGATACCATCGCCGGTGCTGATGTAGGCGGCATCTTTGTAGTAGGCGTTGACAACGGGACCGCCCTCGACATGATAGGCGGTCGAGCCGTCGTAAGCGGGCTGATAGTCCGCTGCCAGCCCCACGATGGTCCGGTATTTGGGAAGATCGGGCTCAAACAGCCGCGCCAGGATGATGCCGCCAGAGTACTGCCACTCCTGCAGTGGTGAGGGCGTCTGCGCCTGCACTGCTTGCGAGAAGCAGGCCGCCAGGGAGAGCGCCAATAGCGTCAGCGCACGACGGGGGTTCACCAGCATTGTGATGATCCGTTAATCCAGCGCTTCCGTCTTAGTTGCGTGAGCATCGGGAATGGGTCTCTTGCAGCGCGGGCGGGCGCTTGGTCCTATGACTATAGGGCCGATGCCTCCGCCACCGGGGGTGCGAGGCACGTTTTCCACTGTAGGACCACTCCGAGTGCCGGAGCGGGCGGTGCTAGTCGCTGCCGCGTTGACGCGTCAGCATCGCCCGGCGTGCCTTGGCCAGTTCGGCAATCTCCCGCCGCCGCTCATCGGTTGACAATGACCATTCGCAGATCTCGGTCATGGTGCGTCCGCAGCCGATGCATACATCCTGGTCATCGAGACAGCACACCCGGGTGCAGGGCGATACGACTTGCGGAATCGGGTATCGGTCCAAGACCACGCCCAGCGCCTAATCTCGCCAGGCGCGAGGATCCAGCTTCTCCGCCACCAGCGCGTCGATGCTGTCCGGATCGATGGGCTTGGTCAGATGACCGTTAAAGCCGGCCGCGCGGGCGCGCTGCCGATCAGTCTCGTGGCCCCAGCCAGTGAGCGCGAACAACACGATGTGCTGGCCCCAGCTCTCACGGCGAATGGCCTGGGCGAGCTCGTAACCGTCCAGCTTCGGCAACCCGATATCGAGAAAAGCTATCTCCGGCTGGAAGTCCCGGGCTGCGAGCAAGGCCTGCTCGCCATCGTGGGCGAGTCGCACCGTGTGCCCTGAATGCTCCAGCAGGAAGCCGAGGCTCTCGGCTGCATCCCGATTGTCGTCCACCACGAGTATGCGGCGCGGAGTCGCCGCTTCTTGAAACGCCGGCGCGCTGCTGGTGTGGGCTGCCGCCGATGGGACCGTCGGCATCGGCAACCACACCCGAAATTCACTGCCGCGCCCCAGCCCTTCGCTCCACGCCTCGATCCGGCCGCCGTGCAGTGCGACCAGGCCTCGCACCAGTGCCAGGCCTATCCCCAGACCACCTTCGGATCGATCGAGCGCCGTCTTTATCTGCGAGAACATTTCAAAAATAGCCGTCAGCGATTCCGCTTCGAGGCCGATGCCATGGTCCCTGACCGCGATGCACACTTCTGCACCCTGCACCTGTGCCCGCACCTCGATACGCCCGCCGACATCCATGTATTTCGCCGCGTTCGTCAGCAGGTTCGACAGCACCTGCGACAGTCTTAAGGGGTCGATATCCAGCTCGATCGGCTCAATTGGCAACGAGATCGCCAGGGTGTGCTTGCGTGCCTCGATGAGCGGCCGGCTGACTTCGAGGCTGGCGTCAACGACCGATGCGAGCGAGGTCCGTTGCTTGTTCAAGGTGATCTGACCGCGTGTGATTCGCGACACATCGAGCAGATCATCGAGCAGCCCGGACATGGCCTGGATCTGCCGATCAATCACGGTGGTGGCCCATTCGCGCATGGTTGCATCGGCGGTCTGCGCTCGCAGCACTCGCGCCGCGTTGCGCACCGGCGCCAGCGGATTTCGCAACTCGTGGGCGAGAATCGCCAGGAATTCATCCTTGCGACGATCGCTCTCGCGCAGCGTTTCGGCCAGCGCGCGAAATCGAGCTTCGCTATCGGCCAGTGCCGTGCTGGTGAGCACACGGTCGGTGACGTCGGATCCCTCGACAAGAATCCCCGTCACCGCGCCGGCGACATCGCGGACGGGCTGATAGACGAAGTCCACGTAGCGTTGCTCGAGCGGACCACCGGCCGGGCCTCTCGGTAACATCACTGGAGCTGCCGTCGCGCTGTAGGTTTCCCCCGTGGCATAGACCTGATCGAGCAGCGCGACAAATCCTTGCTGCACCACCTCTGGCAGCGCTTCGACCAGGGTCCGACCCATGATGTCGCGCTGGCCGATCAGCTCCAGATAGCGGGGGTTGGCATATTGGAATCGGTGATCGGATCCCGTGAGCACACACATGAAGCTGGGAGCCTGGTCGAACAGGGCGCGCCAGCGCGCCTCGGCCGATCGGAGGCGCTGCTCGGAGAGCACCTGCTGAGTCGTCTCGGTGCAAACGACCAGCACCCCACCGACTCCGAAGGGTACTGCGTTGTCATCGTCGATGGGGCCGTAACTGTAAGTCCAATAGACCTCCTCGAGCCGGCCGTGCCGGGAGATGGGAATCAGATGATTTTCGTGCCAGGTCGCGCCCCTGCCTGTCATGACCTGTTCGATCTGCGGCCCTATGACATCCCAGATCTCGGCCCAGACCATGCGCGCCGGCTGGCCCAGCGAACTGGGGTGTCGTTCCGGCCCTATCGATAGGCGGTAGGCATCGTTATAGAAGCACAGCAATTCCGGACCCCACCAGATGTACATCGGATGCCCGGTATTCAGCAGCAGCCGAACGACCGTGCGAAGCGGCTGCGGCCAGCTCTCCGGGGGTCCCAGCGAGGTCGAGCGCCAATCGTACGCGCGCATGAGTGCACCCATCTCGCCGCCTCCTGCCAGGAAGCTCGAGGACGCGTCGGGTATCACTGTCTGCGGAACGGGGCGCACCACGGATGTCACGTATTGCACTGTACTGTAAGGCGTTATTTTGGAAGGATTATACCCTTAACACAGGATAGCGGCCGGACACCGCTGACGGATGGTTGCAATCGCGAATGGTTTGTATGACCCCAGGATTAGGGCAGGCGTCAGGAGCGGTTCCCATTTCATCAGCTAAGCCAGGGTTCGGTGGGCGCGCATTGGGCGCTGCGGTAGGTCTCGGCGCCGGAGCGATTGGTGAGCTCAAGCAGTTGCCAGGATTCAGTCCAGATGGTCGTGAGAATGTGAAGACTGCCGATGGCGTACTCGATCCGCCATGAACCCGGAGTCTCCGAGATGCTACCCAGGCCGCCGAAGCGATCCTTTTGCCCGTCCTCGAAGCTCATTGAGCCTTCGTGGAAGGCGCGCCCTGCTGCGCTGCTGACGATGGCGATGTTCGAGCGCAGGCCATCACTGAAGTTGCAGGCGAGGTAGAGGTCGGAAGCCTGCGCTGCGGCCGCAAAAGGCAGTGACCATAATGCAAAGGCGCTGCGCATGATCAGGCGTCTGATGCGGTGCCGATGTAATTTCAGCATCTTAGGCCTTGCTCTGCATGAGGTTTCTTCAATCACGCAAATTCTTTGACGACTGGCGCCGCTGCGGGATTGTAGGCGCCATCCAATGCGCTAAGATCCGCTGATCCTGTTGCATTTCAGCCTCGCTACGAATGCCATCCTTTTGATCCACTTCCGAAGCGAAATGGGTGCAGCCCATTGCGCCGACGTGGGCGTGCCATCGACGAGTGCCTGAACACGAGGAACAGGACCCAGGCGATACAGGAATAACAGAAAAATGGGCATGGCGGAGATCAGGGACGCCTTTGAAGCCTACGCATCGGGCGCGCTCGCTGAGCAGGAATTGCGCGACGCCATACGCGCGGCCATCGACAACCAACCGGAATCGATCCCCGGCTACGTCGCCATGGCGGCCGCGCTTCGTCGTCGGCATCTGATCAGTGCCGAGCTGGAGGCCGCGGTCATCTCCGACATGCAGGCATCGGGGCGTGTAGCCGCTGACGAAGCGCCACGGATCCCTGAGACAGATTTGGCCGCCAATGAGGATCCCACCAAGGCCCGGACCAGGGCACCCCCGCTGGGCAGGAGCACTGGACCTGCAGCGGCCTGGGATACGGTTGAGAAGCTGGGCGAGCCGGAGGCCGAGGTCAAAGTCGGCATGGTCCTCAGGGAGCGCTTCGAGCTCGTTGAGGAGCTCGGCTCGGGTGGCATGGGCGTGGTCTACAAAGCGCTCGATCAGCGCGAGATCGAGAATCGCGGCCGCGAACCCTACGTGGCCATCAAGGTCCTGAACGAGGACTTCAAACGCCACCCGGAATCCGCGCGTGCGCTGCAGCGCGAATCGAAAAAGGCCATGCGGCTGGCGCACCCAAATATCGTGCTGGTGCGCGACTTCGACCGTGACCGTGGCAACGTCTACATGGTCATGGAACTGCTGCATGGCCAGCCCATCGACCAGCTGGTGCACACGACCTATCCCAAGGGCATGCCGCTCGAGGAGACCGTGCGGATCGTGCGCGGCCTCGGGGCCGCACTCAGCTATGCCCATCAGGAAGGCATCGTCCACGCCGATTTCAAGCCGAGCAACACTTTCCTGACCAGCAAGAATCTCGTCAAGGTGCTCGATTTTGGAGTCGCCCGCGCGGCGTTGGCGCTCGATCGAGGTGACAGCACGCTGTTTGACGCCGGCAAGCTCAATGCGGTGTCCCCTGCCTATGCCAGTATAGAGATGCTGATCGGTGAAGCGCCCGATGCCCGCGATGACATCTACGCTCTCGGCTGCGTCACCTACTTTCTACTGACGGGACGGCACCCGTTCAACGGCATCGACGCCATCAAGGCACGCGATGCCGGGCTGACGCCGGTGCGCGTCAAGGGATTGGCCGAGCATCAATGGCGCGCGCTGCGCTCGGCCCTGATTTTTGAACGCTGGGATCGCACGCCGAGTGTCAAGGCCTTCGTCGATCAATTCTGTTCGGATCGCAGTGATCGCTCGCGGCGAATTGCCGCTGCGGTGTCGGCACGAGCCGGTCGCCTCGCCAACGCCGCGGTCGTCGGTGCCGGTAAAGTCACAGGCGCCGCCGTCGCCCGCTCGAGTGCAGTCACGAACGCTGCGGTGACCGGTGTCACCAGCGCCACCAGCGCCACCTTTACAAGAGTCACCACCATAACCGGTGCAGTAAGGGCGCGGGTGCGCGCTGTCTTGAATGCGATTGCCAGCCGACCCGGGCTGGTTGCGGGACCCGTTGGCGCGCTGCTGGGGGCGGCGCTGTTCCTGGTGGGCGCACATGAATGGTCGCTGCACAAACCGGTGGCTTCGGCGCCCCCACAGTCGATAGCCGCCCAATCCATCGCTGAGAAAAATCCCGCGGCCCCCGCCGTCGCCGGCACGGTTCAGGACACCTCGCCGCCCTCCCCGGTGGCTGCCCCTGCGACCGCACCCATGGAAGCGAAATCCGAAACACGGCCCGCCGTGGCGCCGGCGATTGCTCCCGACGCGCAGTCCCGTTCAGCACCGGGTACGCTGCCTGGCGTGCAGAACTCGCAGCAGCTCATCCTGAACTACGTCGCGCAGGCCCGGGAGCAGATGCAATCCGGCAATACGACAGCGGCACTGGCGACTATTGCGACCGCGCGTAAGAAGTACGCCGCTGCACCCGCGCTCAAGAACCTCGAAATCGTTTATGACCGCGTGGAAGAGGAAGTCGAGCGCATCAATATGGCGCCGACACTGAGCGTCGAGAACCATGCCGCCTGGATCGCGGAAATTCGCGACCTGTCGGGTGATGAGTTCCCTGCCATCGATCAGATGCTGGCGCGTACGCTCGCCAACGACATCGCCGATCAGCGCGCGCGTGCCGACAGGCCGGCCGTAATCGCGCGTTTACTCGAGTCGGGGCGCAAACTCTTCCCCGACTACACCGATGTGCTGGAGCACGGCACTGCCGGAGTGCTGGACCCGGCGCAGATCGCGGTGGCGGAGGAATCGGCCGCTCCCGCACCCACCTCCACCACGGTGGCTACCTCATCGCCCGACGCAGTCTCGCCGCCGCCCCCCGGGGCATCGATGGCTGATAACACGGCCGCCAAGTAGGCCCTAAGGCGCAAATCCATACTTGCCGAGGCGCTCGGCGATGTCGGGCATCAGTGCCAAGGCCGATTCCATGTCGGCGCGACTTGCCTCTGGCTTGCCCTCCCTAAGCTCGGCGATCGCGCGTCCATAGAGGGACCATGGCTCTTTCGGATCACTCCTGAGGGAGGCGTCAAAGTCGCTGACGGACTTCCCGTACTGACCCATCCTCAGCCGCAGCATTCCCCGACTGTTCAGATACGAGGCGTCGAACGGGCGGCGACGTAACACGACGTCGCAGTCCTCGACGGCTTTCTCGAGTTCAAAATTTCCGAGCGCTCGAAACCAGCAGCGGGAATTGAGTGCCGAAGGCCCACGAGAATCCATGTGATGTGCCTCGATCCATCGATCGAGCTGCGCAACACCCGATCGGAAGCGATCGATGCGACCGTATAGCAAACCCAGGTACAAGCGCAGGTCGGCATCGCTCGCCAGCGTTCGGTCCATGGCGTCAAGGTCCGAGGCGACGCCTGCAGCATCATGCGCAGCAAAGCGCAATTCTGCCCGCACGCGCAGAGCGTCGATGAAATCTGGTTTCAGGCTGATGGCGCGATCGAGATCCTGTGTCCCCGGCGCAGTCTGCTTAGCAGCGAAATACACCGCGCTGCGCGAGAAGAAGTAGCCGGCATTAGCAGGATCGAGGTCGGTGGCGCGCGTGAGATCCGCGATTGCCGGTTGGAATTCCTGCCGCGCCGCGGCCGCCTCGCCGCGTCTGGCCAGCGCATCGGCGTCGAGCGGTGCCTCCGATTCCGAATCGGCGCTCGGCAAAACGTCCGCGGCGGCGGCGGTGGCGTTACCGTTGGTCGTCAGATTGAAAACAGGGCCGCCGTTATAGGTGAAATACAGCTTGTGCTGACCGTTTGCGACATACACATGATGAGAGAGAAGGAAATCGACGCCGATGACCATATCAATATCGCCGAAATTCGTGTCCGCTATCCGCAGCCGGGTATTGCGAATCTCCTCATCGCCGAACCTGAAGGCCTCGACAGGGGCGATTCGCATGCGGATGGGTCTGGCGTTTCGAACAACACCGGCTTCGCGGACGCCCGGCGCATCGAGTTTCACGCCAGCCCGCTCCGCCGCCTGGGCTGTCAGCATCGATAGGGTGAAGGCGGTATCGAACTTGATTCGAATTTTGACGCCATTGATGTAAGCCCATCCCAGTAACCAGGGCGATTTTCGGGTGTGAGCATCGATGTCGGCCGAGGAATAGGGTTTGCCGGCAGCCCAGTAAGCGAGTTCCTCATCCCCGCATTCCTCGGGCTTCATGTACCGCAACACCCCGTTGCCGAGGTCGTATTCGACGTCCGCAAGTCCGAGGACATTTTGTCCCATGAAGCCTGCCGCCCTTGCACTGACCGATATAGGTCCCACCAGGAACTCGACTTTCGGTACCGAAACCCCGGCCAGCGCAAAGTCGGCAACAGTCGTGACGTCTACCCTGGTCAGGCCTCCCGTCATGTTCACTAGCCCGGCGACGCGACGGTCATGCTCTACATCCAGGTGCAACTCGATGGCCTTGGAGGTAGTCACCAGGCTGTAGTCGGATCCGCTCGCGAGCTGCAGGAATGCTTCGGTGCCGTTGAACTTCACCGGCACGAGGGGCTGCATGCCGTCCATCGTGATCGGCAATTGCACGATTTGTGAGAGCGTGCATTTCGCCCCAGCGTCGCCGGCGGGGATGAATAGCGACAGACAGACAACCACCGCGGAGAACAGGGTCTTCGCAACAAGCGAAGCGCGCACACCCATTGGCATTGGCCAGCCCTCCCATCAGTACTGTTGGCTTAGCGCCAATCTGGCTACCAAAATGGTATCATTATTAATAGCTTGCAGGCTATATCGACACCAGAATCGCCTTTCTGATCACGCAGATGGCTTAACCTGCGGACGCATGCACACGCCCCGGTATTTGTTCACCTGTTTGTTCTTCATTGCGCTGTGCGCCTGCGGTCCCCACCAGCCGCCGCCGCCGCCGCCGGCCGCGGTTGCCACGGCGGACCCCTACGATGCCGAAAAAGTTCTGAACGTGTACTCGTGGGCTGAGTACATCGCGCCCGACACCGTCGCGAATTTCGAGAAGGCCACCGGCATCGAGGTTCACTACGACACCTTCGACAACAACGAGGTGCTTGAGACCAAACTATTGACCGGTCACACCAACTACGACGTGGTGCTGCCCTCTGAGCACTTCTTTGACCGCCAGTTGCGGGCGGGCGTGTACCGCAAGCTCGACAAGGCGGCACTGCCGAACCTTGCCAACGCCGATCCGGAGATCATGCGCCGACTGGCGATTCATGATCCCGGCAATCTGTACGCTGTTCCCTACATGTGGACCACGACCGGACTGGGCTACAACGTCGATCAGGTGCACTCGCGGCTGGGAGCCAACATCCCCGACAGTTGGTCGCTGCTGTTCGATCCGCAGAATGCCGCGAAACTCAAGGACTGCGGTGTGGCCATCACCGATTCGCCGCTGGATGTGTTTGAGTCGGCCATCATTTACCTGGGCAAGGATCCAAACCGCCACGATCCGGCCGATGTCGCGGCGGCCTCCGAATTGCTGCTGAAGATCCGCCCTTTCGTGCGTTACATCGCCGCCGATCTGATCGCGCCGATGGCCAACGGCAGCGTCTGCCTGGCGCTTGCCTGGTCCGGGGATGTGGAAGCCGCGCGCAATCGCGCCCGGGAGATTTCCACGAGCACGCACATCGCTTACTTCGTCCCGCGCGAGGGTGCGCTGATCACGCTCGACATGATGGGCATACCCGCCGACGCCCCGCATCCGCGCAACGCCGAAGCCTGGATGAACTACCTGCTGCGACCCGACGTCAGCGCGGCGATCACCAATGCCATCCACTATCCAAATGGCAATGCGGCTTCGCTGCCGCTCGTCAACGCCGACATCCGCGAGGACCCGAGCGTCTATCCGGACGCGGCTACACGCGCGCGGTTGCTATCGATCTCGGCGGTTTCGATGGAATACACGCGCGCCGTGAGCCGGGAGTGGACCCGGTTCCGCACCGGTCAGTGACTAATCAAATATCTTGCCCGGATTGAGGATGCCATTCGGATCCATCGCCCGCTTGATGGTGCGCATGAGCGCAATCTCCGCGGGGCTGCGCGACAGGTGCAGGAACTCCTTCTTCAGCGATCCGATGCCATGCTCGGCCGAGATCGAACCGCGACGATGCGAGACCAGCTGGTAGATGGCCTGCTCGATTTCGAGCGCCGGCACCGAATGGCCGGTCATGCGCACCGAGACATGCAGATTCCCGTCGGCAATATGACCGAAGTAAAGCCCCGTGAGCACGGGCCAACGGCGCTTGAGGGTGGCGCGAATCGTATCGACCAGATCACCGATCTCCCCGGTCGGCACACTGACATCGAAACTGAGCTGCGGCCAGTGGCCCGCCTTCTGCCACTCGCCGGGCGAATCGCGCACTGCCCACAACTCATTCGATTCGCGTTGTGACTTGGCGATGATGGCATCGGTCACCACGCCTGACTCCAGTGCCGCGCCAATCACTGACTCGTAGCGCCCCAGGTCGGTCTCTGAATCCGTACCCATGGTTTCGATCAGCACATACAGGCCGTGCCCGGGATCCAGCGGTGGCTTTACCCCCAAGCCCACGGTGGCGAGCTCGTAGAATTCCGGCCACATGACCTCGAAGGCCGTCAGCTGCGAGGCAAACCCGGTGCGCGCCCGTGACAGCAACGCCAATACCGCGGAGTAATCGGCTACCGCGCAGATCCCCGTGCAGACGCTGCGTGGTCTGGGGAACAGGCGCAGCACCACGGCCGTGATGATGCCGAGCGTGCCTTCCGTGCCGATGAAGAGCTGCCGCACGTCGTAGCCGGTATTGTTCTTGATGACCTTGCGCAGCGCATCGATGACAGTGCCGTCGGCCAGCACAGCTTCGACGCCGAGCACGAGATCTCGCGCCATGCCGAAACGCAGCACGCGATTGCCGCCGGCGTTGGTCGAGAGATTGCCGCCGATCTGGCAGGAACCGCGGCCGCCAAGATCCAGCGGAAAGAACAGGTCGGCATCCTCCGCAGCCTGCTGCACCGCCTGCATCACAACTCCCGCCTCCACTGTGATCGTGCCCGCCGCGGTATCGATTTCCCTGATGGCGCGCATGCGTTCGAGCGACACGACGACGCATGGGCCGGTGGGCACGGCGCCGCCCGAAAGTCCCGTCATCCCACCTTGCGGCTGAACCGCAATACGCCGCTGGTTGCAGTAGCGCAGGATGGCGGCGACTTGGCCGGTATCGCGCGGATAAGTGAGCGCCAGGATCCCGACACGGGGATCGCCTTCCACGCAATAGTCGCGCGTGTGACGCAAGACGTTCTGCGCATCGGGTGCGACCACGATGTCCCCACCGAGCAGAGCCGACAGCTCCGCAACCACCGCGGCCTGATTCAGGACGGCTTCTCGCCGGCGACCGTGGTGCGATAAAGCTCGCGGCGGTGGCCCTGGTAGTCATTGAAGGCCTGGTGGACGCACAGGCGATTATCCCAGATGGCAAGTGTCTTCGGCTCCCAGCGCAGCCGGCACGTAAAAGCATGCTGTGTGATGTGGGCCGCCAGGAATTGCAGGATCGGCGCCGATTCCTCGGGCAGCATGCCCTCGATGTTGATGGCATAGGCGCCATCCACGTAGAGCGCCTTCTCTCCTGTGACTGGGTGGGTGCGAACCAGCGGATGCGTGCTGCCGCGTATCTTGCGCAGCAGATCCTCGGACAGGCGTTCGGCATCGCGCGTGGCCGCCAGGCGCCCGATCGGGCTGTCGCGCAGCTCGACCGCATCCTGGGCGGCCTTGAGTACATCGCGCATCGAGAAATGGACTCGCAACCCTTCGATCATGCGCCGGTAGGTGTCGCTCAGCAGCGAATAGGCCAGCGCGGAATTCGCCCAGATGGTATCGCCGCCGAAGGGCGGGATCTCGATTGAATACAGCATCGTGATCGCCGGGGGCTCGGGCAGAAACGGCGAGTCGGTGTGCCAGCCCTCGCCGAATACCATCTTCGATTGATCGTCGGCTTCCTTGATCAACGGATGCACGTTGCGATGGCCGGCGACGCCGGAGGTATAGGCATCTTCAGCAAATGCCCCGAAGCGCAGACTGAAGGACTCGTGCTGCTCGTGTGTCAGTTGCTGGCCGCGCAGGTAAATCATCTTGTGTCGGAACAGCGCGGCGCGGACTTCATCGAACTGCGCATCGGTTAAGTGCGCGGCCTGTACGCCGCAGATCTCAGCCCCCATGGCGGCGGCCAGCGGACGCGCCTCGATGTGGCGATAGTCGGCGGCGCGATTATCGAACTTGCCGGTGGGATGGAGGCGCATATGGGTGGCCCTGAGACTACCAGTTCGGTATCCGTGGACTCGCCCGCCAGCGAAACAGATGATCAATGAGATTTAGCATTATAAGCAAACAATAATTAGATGATTATAAAGGACCTCTTGCCATCATTTAAGCATCAGATTGGCGCCGGCGCAGCGCTGTGATTGCACCGACGATGCCGCGGCGGAAAGTGAGCACGCAGGCGACGAATACGGCGCCGATGATGACGGTGACCCAGCCGCCTACGATCTCCGACAGATACTCCTGCAAGGTCACTACCACGGCCGCGCCCGCCACCGGGCCGAAGAATGTTCCCATGCCGCCGAGCAATGTCATCAGGATGACTTCGCCTGAAGCTGCCTGCTGCACGTCGGACAAGGTGGCGAAACTCAGCACAATGGTCTTGAGCGATCCGGCGAACCCGGCGAGCGTCGCCGAGAGCACGAAAGCCAGCAGTCGGTAGCGGTTGATGTCGTAGCCGAGCGAGATGGCGCGCGGCTCATTGTCGCGAATCGCCTTGAGCACCTGCCCGAATGGGGAATGCACCACGCGCCGGATGAAGAGGTACTGCGCCACGAAGGCTGTGAGCACCAGGTAGTAGAGCAGCACATCGGACTTGAGCGGCAGTACACCGAACACCGTGCCGCGCGGCACGCCCTGCAGCCCATTCTCCCCACCCGTGAAGGGCGCTTGGAGGCACACGAAGTAGATCAGCTGGGCCAGCGCCAGCGTGATCATTGCGAAGTAAATCCCGCGGCGACGGATCGCAATGAGACCCACCAGCAGTCCCACCAGTGCCGAGGCTGCTACGCCGGCCAGGATCGCCGGCGCCGCGTCCCAGCCGCGCGCCGTGGCCAGCCAGGCGGTCGCGTAGGCCGAGGCACCAAAGAAAGCTGCGTGCCCGAACGACAGCATGCCGCCAAATCCCAGCAGCAGGTTGTAGGCACAGGCGAACATGGCGAAGCACAGCAGCTTCATCATGAACACCGGATAGATGCCGAGCAACGGCACGCACAGTGCGAACACAGCGAGCAGCAGAAAAAACAGATTGGCTGCACGCACCGGCTATTCTTTTCCAAACAGTCCGGCCGGACGCACGATCAGCACCAGGGCCATGATCAGGAACACCACGATGTTCGAGGCCTCGGGATAGATGACTTTGGTGAACCCCTCAATCACGCCCAGGCTCAATCCGCTGACGACGGCGCCGAGGATCGAACCCATGCCGCCGATGACGACCACGGCGAACACGACGATGACCAGCGAGCTGCCCATCTGCGGACTGACCAGGATCACAGGAGCCGACAGCACCCCGGCCAGCGCGGCCAGTGCCACA
Source organism: uncultured Gammaproteobacteria bacterium (assembly GCA_963819195.1). Classification (GTDB taxonomy): domain Bacteria; phylum Pseudomonadota; class Gammaproteobacteria; order Steroidobacterales; family Steroidobacteraceae; genus FEN-1191. The sequence goes on along the minus strand of CAWFVL010000011.1, from coordinate 447,251 downwards.
CCGCCGCCATAGGTGAGTGCGACCAGCAGCGGGACGTTGACGCCGAACGCCTGCAGCAGCGGCGCATTCTCGGTGGCGGCACGCAACGTACCACCCAGGCGCGTACGCTCGATAATGAACCACACTGAAAAGCACACCACCATCGAAACCAGGATCACCCAGGCGCGGTAAATCGGCAGGATCATGAAGCCCAGATTGAAGACGCCACGCAGCGCGGCCGGCACCGGATAGGACTGGCCCGAGGCACCAAAATACTGGTGCAGCAGTCCCTCGATCACCAACGCCACACCGAAGGTGAGCAGCAGGCCGTACAGCGGCTCGAGCTTGTAGATATGCCGCAGCAACAGCCGTTCGGTCACGATTCCGAGCAATCCGACCAGCAGTGGGGACAGCAGCAGCGCGGCCCAGTAGTTGATGCCCAGATGCTGCAGACTCAATAGTGCTGCAAACGCGCCCAGCGCATAGAAGGCTCCGTGCGCGAAATTGACGACACCCATAAGGCCGAAGATCACCGCCAGCCCTAAGCTCAGGATGGCGTAGAACGAGCCGTTCACCAGCCCGAGCATCAACTGACCGAGGATGACGGCCACCGGAACGCCGAAAATCTCGGTCACGATGGCGCGAACCGTGCTATTTCGGCGCCAGCGAGCACAGCCCGGTGATCGGGCCGAACGCCTCTTCACCCTTCATGACGCGCAGCACCTTGTAGTAGTCCCAGGGATACTTGGACTCCTGCGGCGTCTTCACCTGCATGACGTACATATCGTGCACCATGACGCCATCGGCACGGATGTACCCGCCCTTGGCGAACATGTCGTTGACCCTGGTTTTCTTCAGTTCAGCCATGACTTTATCGGAGTCGGTGCTGCCCACTGCCTTGACGGCCTTCAGATAGCTGAGGGTCGCCGAGTAGTAACCGCCATCATCCATCGTCGGCTCTTTCTTGATCTTCTCGAAGAAGCGCTTGCTGAAGGCACGCGTGTCCTCGTTGAGGTCCCAGTAGAAGCCGGTGGTCAGATACAGCCCCTGGGCCGTGGCAAGCCCCAGGCTGTCGATATTCGTGATGAAGACAAGCAATGCCGCGGGCTTCATCTTTTTGGTGATGCCGAACTCGTTGGCTGCCTTCAGCGCGTTGCTGAAATCCTCGCCCGCATTCGCCAGCGCCAGCACCTGTGCGCCCGAGCCCTGCGCCTGCAGCAGGAAGGAGGAAAAATCTGAAGCCCCGAGCGGCACCCGCACTGCACCGACGGTCTTTCCGCCGTTGGCCTCAACGACCTTGGAGGCGGCGGTCTGCAACTGGGTGCCGAAGGCGTAGTCCGCGGTCAGGTAGAACCAGCTCTTGCCGCCGCTCTGCACGATGGTGGTGGCGGTGCCGTTGGCAAGCGCCGTGGTGTCGTAGACGTAGTGCACCGTATAGGCGGTGCAATCCTCGTTGGTCAGCGAGGAGCCGCCGGCGCCAATGGCAAAGAAGGGAATTTTCTTGGCCGCCGCGACCTTCGCCATCGCGATACTGACCCCAGTGTTGGAACCGCCGAGCAGCACCGTCAGCCCGCTCTGGTCGGCCCATTCGCGGAACTTGGAGGCTCCAATGTCGGGCTTGTTCTGATGATCCGCGGTCAGAATGGTGATCTTCTTCCCGAGTACCGTGCCGCCGAAATCGGCGATCGCCATGCGAATGGCCTCCACCGCCCCGCTGCCGGCCACATCGGCATAGTTGCCCGAAAAGTCGTCGATATCGCCGATGACGACCTCATCGCCAGCGGCGAATGCGGGCGGCGCCGCACCGACGGCCGCCAGGATCAACGCGGCCGCAACCCACCCATATTTCAGCGATTTCATTGTCATTGTCTCCCTTAGACCCCCAGGTACTCGTGCATCAGGCTCATTTTGTCCTGAAGCTCCTTCGCCTGGAAATTCTCCACGATCCGGCCGTGCTCCATGATGTAGAAGCGGTCCGCGAGCGGAGCTGCGAAGCGGAAATTCTGTTCCACCATGACGATGGTATAGCCGCGCTCCCGTAATGCCTGCACCGTGCGTGACAGACCCTGCAGTATGACCGGCGCCAGCCCCTCGGAGATTTCATCCAGCAGCAGCAATTTTGCGCCGGTGCGCAGGATCCGTGCCACCGCCAGCATCTGCTGCTCTCCGCCGGAAAGCCGCGTGCCCTGCGCGTTGCGACGCTCCCTGAGGTTTGGAAACATGCCATAGATCTCATCGATTGGCATGCCCCCTGGCGCGACCTGGGGCGGTAGCAGCAGGTTCTCCTCCGCGGTGAGACTGGCATAGATCCCCCGTTCCTCGGGGCAATAGCCGACCCCAAGCCGCGCAATGCGATGCGGCGGCAGGGCGATGGCTTCCAGGCCGTGAATGAGCACGGAACCCGAGCGCTTGCCGACCAGCCCCAGCAGTGCGCGCAGCGTCGTGGTCCGCCCTGCCCCGTTGCGGCCGAGCAGCGTGACCACCTCGCCCGCACGCACGCTCAAATCGACCCCGTGCAGGATGTGGGACTCGCCGTAGAAGGCGTGCAGGCCTTGCACGCGCAGCAGCTCCGCGCTCACGCGTTGGACCCCATGTAGGCTTCGATGACCAGCGGATTGGCTGACACCTCATCGTAGGAGCCATCGGCAATGATGCGGCCGCGCTGAAGCACCGAGATGGTATCGGCGATGGTCGCGACGACGTTCATGTTGTGCTCGACCATCAATACGGTCCGGCCTTGCGACACCTTCCTGATTAGGGCCGTCACATGATCGACATCCTCATGCCCCATGCCCTGGGTCGGCTCATCGAGCAGCATCACCTCCGGCTGCATCGCCAACGTAGTTGCGATCTCGAGTGCGCGCTTGCGTCCATACGGCAGCTCCACGGCGAGCTTTTGTGCCAGGGCCGACAAGCCCACCCAGTCAAGCAATTCCATGGCTCGGGGATTGAGTACAGTCAGGGTCGATGCACGTCGCCAGAAATAAAAACTGCTCCCGAGGGTGCGCTGCAAGGCGATGCGCACGTTCTCGAGGACCGTCAGATGAGGAAACACTGCCGACATCTGGAAGGAGCGCACGATGCCCCGACGTGCGAGCTGCGCCGGGCGTGCGGCGGTAATGTCCTCGCCCTTGAACAGAATCTGGCCACGCGTCGGACTCAGGAATTTGGTGAGCAAATTAAAACAGGTGGTCTTGCCCGCGCCGTTGGGGCCGATGAGTGCATGGATGTGCCCGCGCCGGACCTTCAGATCCACGTCGGACACCGCGACGAAGCCGTGGAACTCCTTGGTCAGGCCACGTGTTTCGATGATAAAATCGCCCGTCATTCCCGTTCTTCAATTTATGGCCGGCATTATGCGGTATCTCGAACCATGGATGAGCCGGTACCGCTGATAATCCGCGCCACGGCTTTTGCCGCCGGCAAGCATCGCAACCAGCGCCGCAAGGACGCCGAAGCCTCCCCCTACATCAATCACCCGATCGCGCTGGCGAATGTGCTCGCCAATGAGGCGGGGATTGTTGACCCGCTGGTGATCACAGCCGCGCTCCTGCACGACACCATCGAGGACACGGAAACCACTGCCGAGGAGCTAATCGCCGAGTTCGGCGCGGATACCGCGCAGGTAGTGCTCGAGGTCACCGACGACAAATCGCTCGATAAGGCGGAACGCAAGCGCCTGCAGATCGAGCACGCGCGTGGCGCCAGCCTGCCGGCGAGACTGGTTAAGCTGGCCGACAAGATCTGCAATCTGCGCGACCTTAATGTCGCCCCGCCGGCCGGCTGGTCGCTTAAGCGGAAGCGGGAATACTTCGATTGGGCAAAACAGGTCATCGATCAGGTGCGCGGCACGCATGAGGTGCTGGAATCACTCTTCGATCACGCATACGCGCAGCGACCGTGAGCTCGCCGCGTAAGATTTTGTCCTACAACCGCATCAAAATCAGTCTGATACGATACATCCTTAATCGCATCAAGAATTGTGCTCAATGGGCCTAGGTGGCCCGATGCGACGAGTTGCCTATGTTGTTCGACCTATGGGTTCTGTGCCTGATCACAACGGCGCTGGGCATGTTCCTCGTCAGCGTGGTCGGCGATGCCTTGAGCCGACTGCGGCAGCACCTGCAGGACCGGCAATCGGATATGGATGCGCCCCACGCCCCTATGGGGTGGGGCCACTGATCACGTGGGCGTGAGCATGGCTCAGGCCCACGTGGCCAGCAGAGAGTCAGCGTTTCATATCATCGAGCGCCCGAGGAACTACCCGAGGAGCTGGAGGAAGAACTCGTCCCGCCGGAAGACGACGAGGACGAGGACGAGGATCCATAGCCGCCGGATGAACTGGAGGAACTCATTCCCGGCTGCTGATTATTGATACCCGGATTGGCGCCCGGCGCCATCGGAGCGGTCGGTGCGGTCGGTGCTCCCGGTGCTGCGGTACCGCCAGGGGCCGTAGCACCGCCCCTGCCTCCGCCAGCGCTCTGAGCAGTGGCAATTTCCATCGTAGTGCCTAACCCGACCGCGAGCATTGCACCAATTGCCACAGCGGTCGTTAATCTTGAAGCAGGCATGAGTCGTTCCTTGTCTTGAATGGGTAGAGCAACAGGATATTTACTCCGGCGGCACTGCAGTGTCGGCCACCCCGCCATGCGCCCGTCAGAAATTCGCTCATCGGATCTGCGAGGTGCAGGGCGGCCTGGAAGCCGCGCCTACAGACGCGTCCCTTAGAATGTGGCCAGAATGTGATTGCCACTGCGACCAGGGATTGGGCATGCCCGACAAACTGTCGACTTATCGCGCCAAACGGGATTTTCGGCAGACCGCGGAGCCCAGAGGCGCACGTACCGGCCGCGCGCGAAGCTCGGACACTCGGCCGCGGCTGCGCTATGTGATTCAGAAGCACGCGGCAACACGCCTGCATTACGACTTGCGACTGGAACTCGACGGCGTGTTCAAGTCCTGGGCCGTCACGCGCGGCCCGTCGCTTGACCCGGCCGACAAGCGGCTGGCTGTGGAGGTCGAGGATCATCCTTTGGAGTACGGCGACTTTGAGGGCACCATTCCCAAGGGGCAGTACGGCGGCGGCACGGTGCAACTCTGGGATCGTGGCTACTGGTCACCCGTGGAGGGTGAGAACCCGCAGGCAGCGCTGAAGGCCGGGGATCTCAAATTCACGCTCGAGGGCACGCGCCTGCACGGCAGCTGGGTACTGGTGCGGATGCGCCACGACCGAACCAATAGCAAGCGCACCAACTGGCTGCTCATTAAACACCGCGATGAGGCAGCCGATCCGGCGGCAGCCGCGGGCTTGCTGGAAGAGGATCGATCGGTGGCTTCCGGGCGGCGCATGGCCGCGATCGCCGCCGGCACAGGCAAGGCACCCGCCCCATTCATGGCGCGCGGCGCGCGGGGTGTCCGACCGGACGCCGAATGGGACAGCTCCCGCGGAGCGGTCAAAACCGCCCGCGGCCCGGCCAGGAGTCCCGGCCGCTCCGCGAAGACCTCCCGCAGCGCGCCGCTTCCGGCGTTCATAGATCCGCAACTGGCCACCCTGGTCGATCATCCCCCGGCATCCCCCGGCTGGGTCCATGAAATCAAACTGGATGGCTATCGCCTGCAGGTTCGCGTGCAGGACGGCAAGGCCCGGCTGCTCACCCGTAGCGGACTGGACTGGACCGCTAAGTTCCCGGAAATTGCTGCCGCCGCCAAGCCACTGCCCGACTGCATCATCGACGGCGAGGTAGTGGCGCTCGATGCGCATCGGGTGCCGAGCTTCGCGGATCTGCAGGCGGCCTTGTCCGAGCGCAAGACCGCGGGGCTCACCTTTTTCGCCTTTGACCTGCTGTTCCTGAAGGACCGGGATCTGCGATCCCTGCCGCTCCGCGAACGAAAACAACAGCTCTCGCGGCTGCTGGACAAGCTCGACACGACGACGCTGCGTTATCTGGAGCACTTCGAGGCCGGCGCCGATGCGGTGCTGAGCTCGGCCTGCCGTATGTCGCTCGAAGGCATCGTTTCCAAGCGGCTCGACGATCCTTATACCTCAGGTCGTTCCGGTCGCTGGGTCAAGGCGAAGTGCCGAGCCGGTCACGAGGTGGTCATCGGCGGATACACGTTTCGCGATGGCACGCTGCGCTCCCTTCTCGTGGGAGTTCACCGCAAGGATCGCCTGGTCTATGTCGGTCGTGTCGGTACCGGCTTTGGTGCGCGCTCGCTCGAACTGCTATGGCCACGCATAAAGCCGCTAACAACACGCGAAAATCCCTTTACCGGCGCGGAAGCTCCGCGCGGCGGCAGCGAAGTCCGGTGGGTGAAGCCGACGCTGGTGGCGGAGATCGAATTTGCCGGCTGGACCGAATCCGGCATGGTCAGGCAAGCAGCCTTCAAGGGTTTGCGCGAAGATAAGCCTGCCATGAGCGTGCAGGCGGAACGACCTTCAAAACTGCGGCGTGCCGATGTGCCCGCATTGCCCGGCAAGCCGCAGGCGAAGCGCGGCGCACGTTCCGCGCCCAAAGCGCAGCCGGGTTCCGAAGGCGATACGGTGATGGGTGTCCGCATTTCCACTCCGGACAAGAGCCTATGGCCCGACGCCAATGACGGTCGACCCGTCAGCAAGCTCGAACTGGCGCACTACTACGAGGCGGTCGGCGCATGGATGCTGCCCCATATAGAAGGACGCCCCTGCTCACTGGTGCGCGCGCCAGATGGCATAGGCGGTCAACGCTTCTTCCAGCGCCACGCGATGCCGGGTCAGTCGAATCTGTTCGAGATGATGACGGTCAGCGGTGACCGCAAACCCTATCTGGCTATCGATCGGGTCGAGGCGCTCATCGCCGCGGCGCAGAGTGCGGCACTGGAGCTTCATCCCTGGAACAGCGTTCCGAAGCAGCCGGATGTACCCGGGCGCCTGGTGTTCGATCTCGATCCCTCGCCGGAGCTCGATTTTGATGTGGTCATTACCGCCGCGCTGGAACTCAGGACGCGCCTGGAGGCCCTGGGTCTTTCAACCTTTTGCAAAACCACCGGTGGCAAGGGCCTGCACGTGGTGACCCCGCTGCTCGGCAAGCGCGATCGGCTGGACTGGACCGCGGCGAAGACTTTTGCGCAGGCGGTCTGTGCGCGCATGGCCGAGGACTATCCGGAGCGCTACCTGACCACAATGGCGAAGAAGCTTCGCGGCGGGCGCATCTTTCTGGACTATCTGCGCAACGATCGCATGGCGACCGCGGTAGCACCGCTGTCGCCGCGTGCGCGTCAGGGGGCCACTGTATCCATGCCGCTGCCCTGGAGCCAGATTCGCCCCGGCCTCGACCCCAGCCGATTCACGGTCCGCTCGGTACCGGCGCTGCTCGCGAAGTTGAAGCCCTGGCAGGACTACGAGGGTGCGGCGGCTTCGTTGCGCACTGCGATCGAACGCTTTACGCAATCCAACTCGGCCCCGACCGCCAAAAAGCGCCGATCGGCGCGCTCTTCACGTTAGCGGCGTCGGAATTGGTGCCGCGACACCGGCCGATCCAGCATCAGATGAAACCCTTCGGCAAAATGGACACCCGGGGGCCGGCGCCGCGGCGTGGGCTGAAGTATCGGGATGCACCGACTGCTCTGATAGCGCCTGAGGTGCCCGATCGCGTGTGCGAGAGTTCCGACACCATGAGCGGCCGCATGCGCAGTCTGAATGCTGTTATACCTTCATGCCGTCCAATGACGCATCGATGAATAGGGGAATGGCGTGGCAAGACCCATCTGGAATGGCTCGATTTCATTCGGCCTGCTGAATGTACCGGTGCAGATTTTCTCAGGCGAGCGCACGGTCGACCTGCACTTCCGCATGCTCGACAACCGCAACCAAAAGCCTATCCGCTACGAGCGCGTCAATGCGGAGACCGGCGAGGAAGTGGCGTGGAAGGACATCGTCAAGGCCTTCGAGTACAAAAAAGGCAGCTACGTGGTGATCCCGGAGGATGAGTTGCGCGCCGCGGCGCCAGAGGCCACCGAGACCGTTGCCATCGAGGTGTTCGTTGAACGCGAGGCCATCAGTCCGACCTACTTCGAGAAGCCCTACATCCTGGTTCCAGCCAGGAAGATGGAAAAGGGTTATGTGCTGCTGCGCGAGACGCTCAAGAAGACCGGACGTATCGGCATTGGCAAGGTGGTCATCCGTACCAGGCAATACCTGTGCGCGCTGATGCCGCAGGAGGATGCGCTTATCCTGAATCTCATGCGCTTCCCGCAAGAGCTGGTATCGCCCGAGGAGTTCACCCTGCCTGCCGGCAAGCCCGCCGCCTACAAGGTGTCGGCGCGCGAGCTCGATATGGCGGCGAAATTGATCGAGTCGATGAGCGACAGCTGGAAGCCGGCGGAATTTCGCGATGATTTTCGGGACAAGCTCCATAAATTCATCGCGCAGCGCGTAGCCAAAAAAGGCGGCGGCAAATCAGTCGAGGCGGAAGCCGAGCCACACCCGAAGGCCAGCTCGAACGTGGTCGACTTTGTGGCGCTGCTCAAAAAGAGCCTGGATGCCAAGGGCAAGAGCGGCGATGACAAGGGCCGCGCTGCGCCGCGCCGTTCAGCCGGCACGCGAAGGCGTGCCGGCTGAACCTGCGGCCTGATCAGTGCCAGTAAGGATCGATACCGTAGAACCGGTACACCGTGCTGGCCCAGGTGGGCTGCGCCATGCTCGGCCAGTGATCCTTGTCGAACCCCGGCGCATCCTTGATCCGATCCTTGTCGATATCGAGGATGAAACGCTTATTGTCAGTGTCGAGAATCAGGGCCGACCAGGGCACGGCGAACAACTTATCGCCGACGCCCAGGAAGCCCCCGAACGACAGCACTGCATAAGCCACGCGACCGGTTGGCACATCGACCATGATCTCCTTGATTTCTCCGAGGCTCTCGCCGTTGCGATCCACCACCGAGTCACCCGACAGCGTTGAGGCGCCCATGACCTCGGGCCCCGGTCCGCCACTACGTTCTCGTCCACCGACAATGTTGTCCGTCTGCAGGCTCATAGACACTCTCCTGATGTGTGAGGTTGGTTGAAGCCTAGATCGACGCCGGCCCGCCGATGATCGGCGACTCTCTGATGCGCGGGCGGGTCGGGGACTACAGCGGCAGGAAAGGCGTATCATCGGCCCAACCACATTTCATCCAGCTGGGGGGAAGCAGACATGGCCACCAAGAAGTCATCATCCACTGTCTATCGCGTGACCGAAATCATCGGCACCAGCCCGGTATCGTGGGAGGAAGCTGCGCGGACCGCCGTCGAGACCGCCTCCAAGACGCTGCGCGATCTGCGCGTGGCCGAGATCGTCAAGCTCGACATGAAGGTTGAGAACGGCAAGGCGGTGGCCTTCCGAGCCCGGGTTGCGCTGTCCTTCAAATACGAGGGCTAAGCCTGCCGCGGCGGTTGGTAGCGGGCGCCGTGCGGCGCGACGTGGACTTGGGCCGAACGGTGCGCTAGTTTCATGTCATGAGGATGCGCGGCTCAACTGTGTTGCAGTGCCTGGGTATGGGGCTGTACCTGTTGTTCGGTTTCGATGCAGGTTCGCCCGCCTCGGATTTGACCTCGGCCGCCGAGCAACATGGCGCCACCGCGCAGGATTCCGTGCATAGCGGCATCTGGAAATCTGCCACTCCGCCCAACGGTTCGATGCACGGCGAATTCGACAACAATGACCCGATCGGCCTGGCTGCGGGTACCAAGATACCGGCGGACTGCTCGCTCAACTGGGTCGATCCGGACTTCCACAAGCTCTACTGCTTTTCGAGCGCCACATCATTGGTGTACTTCCTCGATTCGCCGCGCGCCTTCCTGGCCCGCGCGCGCAAAAACTGGCCTGCGCTCAGCCATAACGGCTCTTAAGCGCAGGCGGATCGCGCGTCCTACCATCTGGCCCCGCTGGATGATAGCGCTTACAATCTCGCCATGCGTAACCGCGCGCCCATCGAGTTATTCGCGCTGCTCTACTTCGCGGCCTACCTGCCGTACGCCGTGCTGGTGCGGTGGCTCGCCAGCATTCCCTATCCGCCGCTCGGCCGCCCGCTGACGGGTCTGGAGTTGCTTCCAGCATCGACAATTCTGAGTGCGGTGCTGACCGTGTTGTTCGTATGGCTTAACCGATGGACGCCCTACGCGCATCACACCACCATTCTTGGGCGATCGGTTCCCTGGCCGACGCGGTGGACATTCGCTTCGGGGCTCGGAACCGCGCTGTTGCTGTTCACGGTGCCGCTGTCCTTCACCTTCAAGGGCGTGAGCATCCCTTTTATGCAGTTGCTCATGCGCGGCGACGTGCTGCTGATTGCACCGCTGGTCGATCTGATCGGTGGCCGGCGCGTGCGCTGGTATTCCTGGGTGGCGCTGGTGCTCGTTGCCATCGGTCTGACGCTGACGATCCGGACCCGGGGCGGCCTTTATCTTCCGCCGCTGGCCGTTCTCACGGTGGTGCTCTACACGGTCGGGTATTTCGTGCGCCTGTTCGTCATGACCAAAGTCGGCAAGTCGGGGGACCCGAACACCGTGAAGGGGTACTTCGTCGAGGAGAAGATGGTCGCCTTCCCGGTGGCGACGCTGGTTCTGGCCGCCCTGTCGGCATTCGATTTCGGCAGCCAGAGCGGCCAGCTCGGCTTTGGCTTCGTGGATGTCTGGAGCAGCAATCAGATGGGCTGGGTGCTGGTTATCGCGGTACTGCTGGTCCTGGTTTCGATCTTCTCCATCCTGATATTGCTTGACCGACGCGAGAACACTTTTTGCGTACCCATCGAACGCTCGGCGAGCGTGCTCGCAGGCATCGCGGCCGCGTTCGTGTTGTCGCGGCTCTCGCTCGGCCCCGCTCCTAATTCCTCCGAGATGATCGGGGCGGCACTGCTGATTGCAGCTATTTTCGTGCTGTCGTTCGGACGGCGAGGCGAGCGCGTCGACTGACCGCTAATGCGCGCCCGAATCATCAGGTGCGCGCAATACCAATTCGGCGCCTTCGCGCTCATAGATGGCGTTCAGACCCTGGCTGGCCGTGTATCGCTCCAGATATGCGAGGACGTCATCGAAGCGCGGATCATCCGCAGCCAATAGCTGTGGCTGCGACATGGGTCCAATGAAGACCGGCAGCAGGCTGGTGCGATGATATTTGCCATCGCGGAGCACGGTCTTCACCATGACGGTGAAACGCGAGTCGGGCGGAAAGTTATAGGTGATGTCGAGGTTGGGCTGCCACTCGGGGTGCAGCTTCTGGATTTCGCGGAAGCCCTTGCTCTTGGCGTGCTTCTCATCCATTGGCAGATCCATAGCAAAATTGCAGAGGCTGTAGAGGATGGGCTTGCCCTTATACACATCCACGCCTTTGAGGATATGGGCGTGATGCCCCAGGATGATATCGGCGCCTGCATCAATTGCCGCGCGTCCGACATCCCGCTGGTAATCGGCAATGACGCCGGGAACGAAGTGAATGCCCCAGTGCAGCGAGACCACCACGAAATCTGCCTGCGCACGGGCCCGTGTGATGTCGTCCCGCAATGCCTCAAGGTCATCACGATTGGGAAAGGTATGCACCCGCGCGGGCGTGCCCGGTTGATCGTGTTCGATCTGCTCGTACAGCGTCCAGGCGCGCATGGGTGCGCACCCCGGCCGGGACTCCTGCGCCCAGTAGCCAATAGGAAGAATGGAACTGTAGGCCAGGTACGCGATGCGTTGTCCCTTGGCGGTCATGAACACGGGCCGGCGTGCCGCCGCGATGTTCTCCCCCACGCCAACGACCTGCAGTTGCGCACCCTTGAGGGCCGCGATGGTATCCGTGAGGCCGTCCACACCCCAGTCCATGCAGTGGTTGCCGGCAAATGAGACCACATCGAAGCCGGCCTCGCGCAGCGCGTGCGCGGACTTCACCGAGGTGCGGTCGGTGTGCCGGCACTGGGGCAGACGCTGCCCGCGCTCGGTGATGCAGAGCTCGAGCTGGCAGAAGGCCAGATCGGCGCGCGCCAGCTCCGCGCGCGTATGCACAAAGAGCGTGGCTGGGTCGGGTCGACTGGGGCCGATATCGCCAACCGCGTACAGCCAGATTTCGTTCGCCGGGGACTTCGACATGACGGAAATGTATGCGCTTTCATAAAACCGGGTCAAGGCCGGTACAATAGTCAGATGCCTGCGCACGTCAGCGAGAAGATCGCTACCCACCTGGCCGAAGTTCAGTTCGAGCAACTGCCTGCTTCGGCCGTCGATGCCGCCAAGCGCAGCCTGCTGGATGCGCTGGGGGTGATGCTCGGCGCCAGCGGACTCGGCGAAGGCTGCGAAGCTTTTGCGTCACTGGCCGGCGATGAATCTCCTGCTGGCCCCTGCTGGCTCTGGGGCTGGGGAACCACTGCGGCTTTACTGCCGGCGGTGCTGGCCAATGGCGCCCTGGCGCATGCGTTGGATTTCGAAGATGCCTTCGATGAGGCGCCCTGCCATCCCAACGCGGCACTGGTTCCTGCCGCGCTCGCTTTGACGCAGGCCCGCGGTCCGATATCCGGTCCCACTCTGATCACCGCGATTGCCGCCGGCTGTGATCTGGTGTGCCGACTGGCTCTGGGCCTGCGCAGCGATCCGGCCGATGGCGGCTGGTACTGGCCGCCTATCCTCGGTGCCTTCGGCGCGGCTGCCTGTGCCGGCCGCCTGCTGCGACTGAGTCCAGCGCAAATGCTTGACGCCCTGTCACTGACGCTCTGCCAGTCCACCTGCAGTGCTGAACTTAAATACAGCCGCCGCTCGGTGGTCCGCGCGGTGCGTGATGGATTCTCGGCGCACGCGGGGCTGCTCTCAGCCCTGCTCGCCCAACGCGGCGTGGCCGGTTTCGAGCAACCGATCGAGGGGCGCGCCGGGCTGTACGCGTTGTACGCACGCGGACAGTGGGAACCACAGGCACTCACGCAGCGGCTGGGCATGCATTTCTATGGCGCCGAAGTCAGCTTCAAACCCTGGCCGAGTTGCCGCGGAACCCATGCGCTGATTGAAGCGGCGCTTGGACTGCGCCGCTCCCCCGGCTTCCGGCTGGCTGATATCGGGGAACTGCGCACGTATGGGGGGAGCGTGCAGCAGATGCTCACCGAGCCGCGTGCGCAGAAGCTGCGACCGCAGACTGCAATCGATGCCAAGTTCAGCATTCCCTTCACGGTGGCCTCGGCGCTCGTGCACGGCGAGCTGACGCTGCGAAGTTTCCGCGCCGAGGCACTCGCAGATCCAAAGGTCCTGGCACTGGCCGGGCGCGTCAGTTTCCAGGTGGAAAGCACGGCCGACGATCCCACTGCGGGTGCCCTCGAGATTGTGATGCGCGATGGGCAAGTGCTCAGCAAGAGGGTCATCCACCCGCGCGGGCATTATTCGAGTCCACTGAGCTGGCAGGAGCTGTGCGCCAAGTTTCAGATGTGCGCCGCCGAAGCCCGCGTGCCGCTGTCGAACCTGCAGAGCACGCGGCTGCTGCAATTCATCCAGGAGCTCGAGCAGCAACCCGACGCCACGGGGGCACTCGCCGGTATCCTGGGTGCCTGATCGAATATTATGGCCCCATGAGCAAACCCAGGGCCAAGCGCGCGCGCCGTGCCGCCAAGACCGCGCGGCCGCGCTTCAATGCCACGACGCTTGCCGAGGTTGCAGCCACCGCCGGCGTGTCCTCGGCGACGGTGTCGCGTTTCTTTAATTCGCCGCAGATACTCACTGCCGATACGGCCCGCCGGGTGCGCGACGCGGTGCGGAATATCGGCTATGTGCCCAACCTGCTCGCCGGCGGTCTCGCCTCGAGCCGCTCGCGCCTTATCGCCGCGGCGATCCCGGCCATATCACAGTCCATTTTTTCGAGCACCATCCAGTCCCTGACCGATTCGCTTTCCGAGGAAGGCTACAGCGTGCTGCTTGGACTCACGGGTGCCGGCGATGAGCATGTACAGCGGCAACTCCAGGCGATGATTGGCCGCCGTCCGGACGGCATCATCCTGACAGGCACGATGCTCGATGCCTCGGCGCGCCGACAGCTCAAGGCCACCGGCACGCCCACCATCGAAACCTGGGATCTGCCGGATGATCCCATCGACCTGGTCGTTGGGTTCTCGCACCAGGCTGTCGGCGTCGCGGTAGCGCGCCGTGCGCTGGCACTGGGTCGCCGCCAGGCGCTAGTGGTGTCGGCAACCGGCGTGCGCGCCCTCGCGCGCCGCTACAGTTTCGCGCGCACCATGCTCGAGAATGGCGCGCTCGAGCCGTGCGTCTCGACATTCACGGGACCTTCCACCTACGGACGCGCACGCCGCGCGGTGGCCGCGCACCTGGACAGCGGACAGCGCACTGATCTGATCGTCTGCTCGTCGGATTGGGGCGCCCACGGCGTGCTCGATGAGTTGCGTCAGCGCGGTATACGGGTCCCGGATGACATTGCGGTCATCGGCTTTGGCGATCTGGACTTCGCGGCTGAACTCAATCCCTCATTAACCACCGTGAAAATCGATGGCGCGGTGATTGGCAAACACGCGGCACGCTTCCTGATGCTGCGCGCACGGGGAGAGGCCATCGACAATCCGGTGGTCAACATCGGCTTCTCGTTGATCGAACGCCAGAGCGGCTGAGGCCTGCGGCTGGCGCGTCTGCGGGTGCCGGGCTAAGCTGCAATGATGAAAGCGTTTTCACCTGGCGCCGCTGCAACGCCGGATGCGCTGGCCGGCCTCGCGTCCCGGGTGCGTTGGCGCCTGGGGGTGCCGACCATCCTGTTCATGCTGTTGAGTTCCCTGGACCGCGTCAATATCAGCTTCGCCGCTCTACAGATGAATCGCGAGCTGGGCTTCACGCCCACTCAATACGGGTTCGGCGCGGGCCTGGTGTTTGCGGGCTTTCTGCTCGGTCAGTATCCGAGCGTATTGCTGATGCAGCGCTACGCCATGCACCGCTGGATCGCCGGCTGCGCCGTACTGTGGGGACTGACCGCCAGTGCCACGGCGTTTGTGAGCTCCGCGCAGCAGTTCTATATCCTGCGCGTGGTACTCGGCGCGGCGGAAGGCGGACTGGCGCCGGGCATTGTTCTGTATCTGAGTCAATTCGCGCCCCACAGGGCGCGCGCCTCCACATTCGCTTTGCCGATGATGGCGATTCCGCTCTCCATCATCATTGGTGGTCCGCTATCGGGCTGGCTCATGGGCAAAACCTTCCCGATCGGCCTCGCTTCCTGGCGCTGGATGCTGATTGCCGAGTCGCTGCCGACCATCGTGCTCGGCGTCGCGGCGTGGTTCTATTTCCCAGATCGCCCGGCCGATGCCTCGTGGGTCACGGCAGCGGAACGTGCCGCGCTCGCTGCCCATAGTGTCGAGCCGTCGCCGGGCCGATCGGGCAACGATTGGAGCGTGCTGGCACAGCCGCTGGTGTGGGCATGCGGCCTGCTGTGGTTCTGCTTGCTGTCGGGCTCTTACGGCATCATGTTCTGGCTGCCGCAGATGATCAAACGACTCAGCGGTCTGACACCGGCGCAGATCGGCTGGATCAATGCGCTGCCGTGGTTGGGCGTCGTGCTCGGCACCTACTACAACGCCGCGCACTCGGATAAAACCGGCGAACGGTTCTGGCATATCGCCGTGCCAGCGCTGATCGCGGCGGTAGCACTGATGGCTGCCTGGTCGATCGGTCCCGGGCTCGCGGGCCTGGTTGCTCTCTTCCTGGCCGGACTGGGACTGGGCAGCGCGACCGGCGCTTTCTGGGCGCTGCCCATCTCGCTGCTGGGGGCTCGTACGCTGGCGGTGGGCGCGGTCGCCATCAACATCACCGGCACGGCTGGCGGCCTGGTGATGCCACATCTGGTGGGTTACGTGCTTGAGCGCACCGGTACGCTCGCGGGCCCCACGCTGTTGGTGGCAGCCGCCCTGCTGCTGGCCGCGGCCATGGTGGCTTTGCTACGACTGCGCTTCCCTGGAACCGCACGCGTGGCCGATGCCTGAGGCTCGATTGCGATGAAATGAAAGCGCTTTCAATCCTTGCCCGGCGCTGCTAAATTAACCCGAACCATGAGCGCACCCGACGGCCAGGATTTCGATCCGCTGATTCCTGAGACTTTCGATAGTCCCTACCCCATCTACGCGCAGTTGCGCGCGCAATGTCCGGTGGCGCACTCGAATGCGTGGGGCGGCTTCTGGGGTCTGGCCAGCTACCAGGATGTATTGCGCGTGCTCGCGGAGCCCGATGTATTCATCACCTCACGTCAGAACGTGGTGCCGAAATTGGCCTTCACCGGCCGAAGGCCGCCGCTGCACCTGGATCCGCCCGAGCACACGCCTTATCGCCGCGCACTCAATCCCCTGCTCAAGCCCGAGCGTATCGCTGCGCTGGAGCCGGCGATACGGCGTACCGCCGCGGCTCTGCTCGTGCCGCTGGTGGAGCGCGGCGGCGGTGACATTTGCGTGGACTACTCCAGCCATCTGACGATTCGCGTATTCGCCGAGTGGATGAACGTGCCCGAGGAACTGGTACCCGACCTGCAGCAGGTCGGGCGCGCCTACAACATCGCGGTGCAATCGGCCGATGGCGAGATGGTGCGCGAGACCAGCCTGAAGCTCTACGATCTGGCGCGCACCATGATCGACAGTCGGCGACGCGAGCCGCGGGATCCGGCCACCGATCCGACCGCGGCGCTGCTGGCAGCGCGTGTCGACGGCCAGCCCTTCGCCGACGACATGATCCTCGGTACGATCCGGCAAGTGCTGGTCGTGGGCATCATCGCGCCAACGGTCGTCGTGGGCAGCATCTGCGTCCATCTGGCGCGGCATCCGGAGCTGCAGCAGCAATTGCGCGCCGACGCCGCGCTGCTGCCGCGCGCCATCGAGGAACTGCTGCGGCTCTACACGCCCTATCGGGGCTTCGCACGTACCGCCAATCGAGATGTGGAATTTCGCGGGCGCACCATTCGCGAAGGCGAGCCGATCGCCCTGCTCTACGCCTCGGCGAATCGCGATGAGACCGTGTTCGAGAACCCGGATCAGTTCGAGCTGAACCGGCCGAATATCGCCGACCACCTGGCCTTTGGCATGGGTCCGCATGTGTGCCTGGGTGTGCCGCTGGCGCGGCTGGAACTGCGTGTGGCCATCGAGGAGCTGCTCAAGTGCACGCGCGGCTTCGAGCTGGCGGGTGAGATCAAGCCGACGCGCTTCCCCGAAATCGGCGCGCTGTCGGTTCCGCTGCGCTTTCTGTAACCGCGCGCTCGCTCAGGGTACGACCAGGATCGACACGCGGCGCGCGTTCAGATTCGCTTCCAGGCCATTGGCGGCTACGGCGGCACGCTGCCAGTTCACGACCACGCGCGTGCGTTCCGGAACACCGATGGTGCGCAGCCCCTCAAGCACCGCGTCCGCGCGACGCTGAGCGATGTCCTCCTGCTCGATGAATTTCCGCCCGTCCGACAATCGCATCGCCGCGCGATAACCCATGATTTCAATTCGGGACGCCGCGGCCGCGCTGGCATAGCGGGCCGCCTCTGCGATTGCGGTCTGGGCAGATTGCCAGAGTCGCTCGCCGTCGGCATTGAAGGTCGCGGTAAAGGTGCGCGCCTTGAACGGCGCCTGATATTCGACCGGTTTCGGACGCTCCGGCGGTGGCGGCGCAGCCCCTCCGCGAATGCCCGAGGGGCCAGTGCCGCGCATGTGCGGCGGGTCCGGATAGCCCGCGGCTGGCAGCATGCTATTGCAATTGATGTCCAGATCCGGCAGCACCGAGACCCGCACCGATTTAAGCGCGATGCCACCGCAAACCTGCGGCCCGTCGGCAATCACCGCCTCCACGAGCATGCGATGCCGGAACTCGGGTGGATAGAATGCCGCGGTCAAATCGCCTTGCGGTCCGAGGTAATAAAGGTCGCCGTCACTTTCGCCGAGCCAGCATGGAATACCCGTATTGCGCAGAATGGGGCAGCTCACGAACACGACTTCGGTGCCCGCCGATGGCGCGCAGGCGCCGATCAGCGGCCACGCGGCTGCGAAGGCGAACAGGCCCTGGCGCACGGCTTTCATAGCACGCCCAGGAAATTGACCAGGTCCTGCTTTTCCTGCTCGGTGTAGTTGGCCTCGAAGCGCTTGTCGTAGAAATCCACGAGTTCGCGCAAATCATTGGCCGAGCCATTCGAGAAGTACGGTGCGCGCGCCGACAGCCCGCGAAACTGCTGCATGGTGATGGCGCCGATGTCGAGGCAGCGACCGGAGATCAGTGCGCGCCCGGGATCGTGCGTATAGATGACGCGCCCGAGATACGGATGGGGCCTCCGATCGGCATGGCAGGTCAGCTTGAAGAGCGGCAATTCGCTCGTCATCGGCAGATCGCGTGACCAGGGCTCGTTAGCCGTGCCCAGATCCATCCAGCCGGGCGCAAAATCCATGCCCGTCAGGCGCGCGTTGTGACAGGTCGCGCAGGTGCGCTTGATGGGATTGCCCAGACCGACCGTGTTCAGGTGCGTCACGTCGCGGATGTAGAACGGACGTGTAAAGAATACTTCCATGCCGCGCGCGACCGAGGCGCGAAACTGTGCTTGGGGGTCTGGGCCCACGGGTTTGGACCATTGATCGAAATAACCAAACACCGGTGTATAGAAATTATCGCCGAGGCCGGGTGATCCGCGCTGCATGGCGCCCGGTCCCAGCCCGGACGGCCCGTCGGCTTCGACCAGGCTGCCCGCCATTTTCGAGGCGCTCGCAGCCACGAACAGCTGGTTCTCGAAATCCGTAATCTGTCGCAGCTGCTCACTGCTGGGCACCTGGTCGGCCTGCAGGTGGGTCAGCGCCGCATTGGTCGCCTGGCTCTTCTGAGTCGGCTCACGTGCATCCGCCATCAGATTCATGTTGACGAAGCGGCCGGTCTCCGGATCGCGCTCCATTGCCGAGCCATCCTTGATGTTCAGCGGCGCTCCGAGGCTGTTCATGACGTATTTCATGTTGGCGACGACGCGCGGCCGTCTGAACACCGACACCTGGGGATTGGGACTGTGCAGGCCATAGATCGCATCGTTATTGCAGCCGCTCGGATCGCTGACCACTTCCAGATCGAATTCAGGCGCGATGGCAGAGCCATCGGCCGCTTTGGGTGGCCATGGAACAAAGATGCGGAACAGTCCGTGCCTGAGCAGCAACGAGTGCGAAGACTCCTGCTGCTGCGGCGCGCTGGGACAATTGGAACCATCGACGGCCGCGAACAGCGGATCCTTACCGCCCGTAGCCTGCCATCGCTGCTGTATGGCATCGACCGACAGGCTCATGCCATTGGCCGGTTGATGACAACTGACGCAAGCCCTGCCGTTGCGTCCCAATGGCTCGAAGAATGGATGCCCGCGCGTATCCAATGAACCGGCGGCATTGATGAGTCCGAGCTTTCCTGACGTGGTGTCGAATTCCGCCAGCGCGCCCAAGGCAAGGCCGCTGCCCGGACTCCACCACGACGATGAATAATCCGGCGCAACCGCGCCATCGACGACTGGTGCGACCGCTGCCTGTGCCTGCTGCGAGGGAGTCTGTCCAGATACGACGCCGATGGCTCCCGGCTGAATCGATTGCACCGAAGGGCTCGCGCCAGCACTGCCGCTCCCGGCGGGGGGGTCTGTGCGAGCACAGTGCCGAAAGCGCTCAGGAGGCCGGCGCAAGCCCAGCGGATGGTGTTTAGTTGATGCGGTCGCATGGCGTCTGAATGATCATGGACAGTATCTGCAAGCGCTTACATCTGCAAGCGACGCCGCTCCGTAAAGCGGCGGTTGCGATACCCTATACCGATGAGTGAACGCAAAAAAACGCGCACGGATGCGGCCACGAACGATGCGCGCAGCAAGCGCGGGCCCAAGGCCGTGGCACTGTCGCCGCCGATCAATGTTGGCCTGCTGCCGAATCTTCTGGGGTACAACATCCGGCGTGCCCAGATTGCGCTGTGGCGCGATCTGACACGCTCGCTGGGTGAGGTACAGGTTCGGCCCGCTGAATTCAGCCTCATGATCCTGGTGGAAGCCAACCCCGGCGTTGCGCAAATCGAGTTGGCGCAGCAACTGGATGTGGACAAGGCCACGATCGTCGGTGTAGTCAGCCAGCTGCAGCGTCAGAAATGGGTCACGCGAAAACAGTCCACTATTGATCGCCGGCGCCAGGGCCTTTACCTGACCCCGCTCGGCCAGCGTGAACTGCAGGGCCTGCGGCAAACCATGATCGAGCATGAAGCGCGCTTCACGCGCCTGTTCTCCGCCGAAGAGCTCGGCCAGCTGTTTGCTTTTCTGCGCCGGATTCATCCCTAAGGGCCCCTGACGCCCACTGCTCTGCTGGCGATCAGTTGCTCGATGCGGGTTTCGTCATAGCCCAGAGTCTTCAGCACCTCGCGGGTATGCTCAGCGTGCAGCGGTGCCGAACCGCGCACACCGGGACCGTCGTGCTCGAATACGAAGCCTGCATTGACGTAGGCCGGTCCCGCACCGCTGGGATGAACGCCTGCGACGGAAGTGGGCTGAATCAGCCCGCGATCGGCGCCGCGCACCTGATCGCATACCTCGCCAATATCCCGCACCAGTCCGCAGGGAACGTGCTGGGCGCTCAGCGTGCTCTCCCAGTCGCGGCCGTTGCGGGTCGCAAAGACCGTGGTGAGCACTTCGCGCAGAAACGTCGCGTTGCCGGGCTCAGCGCGCGCAGGCGGCGAGGCGAACCGTGGATCCGTGGCCAGTTCGGGACGACCGATGATGCGGCACAGGGCGGCGAATTGGTTGTTCTGCACGGCGCCGAGGGAGATGCGCGTGCCGTCGGCGGTGGAGAACAGCCCCGCCGTCGGGGCACCGCTGTAGCCGGTATCGCCGGTGCGCGGGAGCACCTGGCCGGTCACAAGGTATGGCGTCGCCAGCGCGGTGAGCAGCACCACCGACGCATCGAGCATGGCGACATCAATATATTGGCCGGCGCCGAAACGGTCGCGCTGCAGTAACGCCGAGACCACGGCCAATGCTGCCAGCGTCCCGGTGTAGGTATCGACCACTGGCCAACCTACGCGGGAGGGAGGATCTTCCGGGCCGCCATTGGATGCCATCATGCCGCTGGTGGCCTGCACGATGTTGTCGATGGCCGGCAGATCGCGCAGCGCACCCTTCTGACCGTATCCGGAGACCGAGCACATGATGATGGCCGGCCGCAATTGGCGACAGACTTCGTAGCCAAGTCCCAATCGGGCCATGACACCCGGGCGAAAATTCTCGAGCACCACATCCGACTCGCTGATCAACCGGGTGGCGACCTCGCGACCGTCTGCGCTCTTCAGATCCAGGGCGATCGATTTCTTGCCGACATTGGCTGCTATGAAGGCCGGCGCAATGCCGTCCAGATCGCGGAACGGGCCATAGTTGCGCATGGCATCGCCCGCCGGGGATTCAATTTTGATGACTTCGGCACCGAGCATGCGCAACAGATGTGAACAGAATGGCCCCGCCATCACATGGCTGAAATCGGCCACCTTGATGCCAGCCAGCGGCTGAGGCATGACGCTGAGACCCCCGCTTTTTAGTTGATCTGTTCAACTACTATACAGAATGTCGCGGACCGATATAGGGCCCGATATGCACGTTATGCCCCTACATCACTGCATTCTGCTTTATGATTTAGATGATACTATCAACCAGTCTAATAAGTCGGGGGACGACTCTGGAGCTGCTCTTCACGGGCGATCTGATACTGGACGCGCCCGACCCAGACCATTGGCTGAGCGGCATCGCCGCCTGCACGCGTTCAGCCGGCTGCACGATCGGTCACCTGGAGGTACCACACACGCTTCGGGGCACTGAGCTCAGCGGCGATGTGCCGGCACCTGGTGCACCGCCGGCGCATCTGGCGGCGCTGGAGCGGGCCGGCTTCGATGTCGTAACTCTGGCCGGCAATCACATGGCCGACCGCGGTGCCGAGGGCATCGCCGATACCTGCGCGGAACTGGATCGCTTAGGCATCCGGCACTGCGGCGCTGGCGCGGATCTCGATCAAGCCCGCGCACCCGCCCGCTTCATAGTGGGTGCCACCCGGATCGCGCTGCTGAGCTACAACTGCGTCGGACCGGAGACCAGCTGGGCTACGGCTAACCGTGCCGGCTGCGCCTACATCAGGGTTCACACCGTCGACGGCAGCCCGATCGCGCCTGCCGCGCCGCTCCAAACCGCCGACGCGGATTCGCTGGCCGTGATGTCGCGCGATATTGCCAGTGCTGCGCGAGACGGCACAGTGGTTATCGTGGCGCTGCACAAAGGCATCGTTCATACGCCGGCACGGCTCGCGCCCTATGAGCGGCCCATTGCCCACCAGGCAATCGATGCGGGCGCTTCCATCGTCGTCAGTCACCACGCGCATATCCTGCGCGGCATCGAGTTCCATCGTGGTATGCCAATCTTTCACGGCCTCGGCAACGGCTGCGTGGTAACGCAGGCGCTGAGCCCGGGCCAATCCCATCCTGCCCGTGCCGAATGGGCTCGGCAGCGGCGGCAACGGTTCGGTTTCGAACCTGATCCGGCTTACACTCTTGCGCCCTTTCATCCCGAGGCCGTGCATGCGCTGCTGGCTCGTGTTCGCCTGCTCGAAAGCGGGCAGTTCGAAACGGGCTTTATGCCCGTCCACGTCGAGCCGCCGGGCCGCCCGGTGCTGGCGCAAGGCGCTGCCGCCGACCGCGTCATCGACTATGTCAGGCGCATAACGGTGGAAGCGGGACTGCCACCACTCAAGCTCATGCAGCGTGATGACATGGTGTTAGTCACGTGAGCGCCCACGACATTCGCACGGCGGAGGCGGCAGGCGACGACCCCGGGGCGCGCGGCCCGCTGTTCTACGTCGGTGCCACGGCGCTGCTGCTGGCCATGGCCGTCGATGCCCTTGCCGTGCTGGGCCGTCATATCGGCCTGCCCCTGCTCGGCTCGCTCGAGCTGGTGCAGGCGGCAATCGTGGTGGCATCGTCCACCGCGATCGTATTCGCAACGCTCGCCAACCGGCACGCAGCCGCCCGATTCCTGCTCGACCGATCCACTCCTCGCGTGCGACTGCTGCTGCAGCAATTTGCCCGCATCCTCACGCTGCTGTTCTTCCTGATGCTGGCCAGCGGTCAGAGCTGGGTCACGCATGATCTGTGGAACGGGCACGAGGACAGTGAGCTGCTGCACATTCCATTTGCACCATTGCGCCTGGTCAGCATCCTGGCGGTCCTCCTGGCGGCGGGCATTACCCTGCGGCGCCTGCTGCGCCGGTCAAAGGCCTGATGGAGCTATCGATCGGCATCGGGGGTGTCGTGCTGCTGCTCGCGCTCTTGAGCACAGGCACGCCTATCGGCGTCGCACTGGGCGCGGTGGGCTTTGGCGGCCTGGTGCTGCTGCTGGGTCTCGAACCAGCATTGATCAAATCCGGCGTGGTGCTTTTCGAGACGCTGTCCCGCTATGAACTGGGGGTACTGCCGCTGTTCCTGCTGATGGCACACCTCTGCTTTGCCGCCAATGCCAGCCGCGATTTCTTCGATGCCGCGGCGCGCGTGATCGGCCATCGGCGCGGCGGCCTGGCGCTGGCTTCAGTGGCTGCCTGCGCCGGATTCGGCGCCATCAGCGGCTCCAGCCTGGCCACAACGGCCACCATCGGACTGGTCGCGTTGCCGGAAATGCGACAGCGCGGCTATTCGAGCGCGTTGGCGACGGGCGCGGTGGCCGCTGGCGGCACGCTGGGGCAGATGATCCCCCCCTCAGGCGCGCTGATCATCTTCGGCATCATCGCCGAGCAGTCCATTGGCAAGCTGTTCGTCGCAGCCATCGTACCGGCGATTACGCAGGTGCTGCTGTACTGCCTGGCCATCCTGATCGTCTGTCATCTTCGCCCCTCGATCGCGCCGCCATCTCCGCGCGTCGGCTGGCGTGAGCGGCGCATAGCGTTGCTGCGGGTCACCGATCTGGCGCTACTGATTTTGCTCGTGATCGGCGGCATCGCGCTCGGCTGGTTCACACCGCCCGAGGCTGCATCGGTGGGTGTCGTCGGCGCGCTGGCGTTATGCCTGTGGCGGCGGCGCCTGACCCCGCCAGCACTGCGTCATGCCCTGGCCGAAACGCTACGCACCAGCGGCATGGTGTACCTGGTCGTGATTGGCGCGATCATCTTCTCGGTGTTCATCAGTGTGACGGGGCTTGCGGTGCAGGTGACCGGCCTGTTCGCTACCGTCGGCGGCGGACCCATCGCCAAGCTGCTGCTCATGGCCCTGGTGCTGCTGCTGCTCGGCTCGGTGCTGGACGGGCTGGCATTGATGCTGCTGACCACACCCATCCTGTTGCCCGTCATTCAAACCATGGGCCTCTCACCGATCTGGTTCGGCATCTTCCTGGTTCGCGCCATGGAGATCGGCTTTGTCCACCCGCCCATCGGGCTTAATTTGTACGTCATCCAGCAGATCGCACCGGATGTATCGATTGGCCGAATATTCAAGGGCGTGCTGCCATTCCTGGCCGCGGACTTCCTGCACCTGCTGCTGTTGATCCTGTTGCCGGCCATGGCATTGGCGTTGCCGAAGTTGCTGGCCACATGAGCACGCTGGAGCACCTGATCGATGCAGCCCTGCAGGATCCTGCGGCCGCCGCCCGGCGTGCGAAGGCGAGCGGGCAGCGGGTCATAGGCTTCGTCGGCACCGACGTTCCGGTGGAACTGATTGCGGCAGCCGGCGCCTTTCCGTGGCGCCTGCCAGCGGCGGCGGAGACACCGACCGCTCTGGCCGACGTCTATCTTGAGGCCAGCTTTCAGCCGCAGGAGCGCGCGCTTGCCGGGCAATGGCTCTGGGGCGCCTTCGATTTTGTGGATGCGGTTGTCTTCACGCGCGCCAACGACAGCATTCAGCGCCTGTACTACTACCTGTGCGAACTGCAGCGCCGCGAGCTCTGCGCGGGGCCCGCGCCGCTGCTGTTCGATCTTTGCAAGATTCCGCGCGCCAGCAGCGCGCTGCGCACGCAGGCCGTCACTGTGTCGCTGTCGGAGTCGCTGGGCAGCCGTATCGATGAACTGCCGCGGTGTATTCGCGAGCGCAATCGGCGACGCCAACTGCTGCTACAACTGCAACAGCGTCGCGCGCTGAATCCTGCGCCCGCGGGCTCATTCGTCGAACGGCTCGCGCGGGCGTCGGACTGCTGCGCGGCACAGGAATTCGATGCGGCACTGGCGCAGTGGCTTGCGCGGCACACGCACGGCGCGACCGGACCTCGATTGATTCTTGCCGGAAGCGCACCGCCCGATGATCGGCTGCATCGCGCCGTCGAGTTGGCAGGCGGCAACGTCATCGCCGAATTCGGTGACCACGCTCTGGGGCGGCTGGGCGTGGCCATCGAAGACGAGCCGGACCCGATCGCCGCGCTATCGCAGCACTATCACGCGCTGCCAAATGGGCCGCGTGCATTCGGCGACCCGACTGCCGAGCTGCTCGAGGCGACGCGCGTCACACGTGCCGATGGGGTCATTTTCTGGATGCTCGAGCAGGAGGAAGCGCTGGCATGGGATCTGCCCGCGCAGAGCCGCGCGCTGGAAAGCGCGGCGCTGCCAAGCCTGCAATTGGTGCACCGTCGCTGGAATGCCGATGACGATGCGCTGGATCAGATCCGGGATTTCATCGGCACGCACTGGAGGAGCACATGATGTTGCTGGAAGGTCATCGCGTGCTGGCACTCGCTCCCACGCAGCACAGCGCGCTGGCGCGCTTCCTTGACTCGATGGGGGCCCGCATCGAAGCGACCGACCTGGCCGGCCTCGAAGACCAGGCTTTCACCGCCTCCTTCCTGATCGAAGACATGGGCCTGGCGGCATTGATGAATGCCGGCTGGTCGCGTGAGCGGCTGCGGCAAATCAATCCGCGCCTGATTCATGTTTCCGTCACCACCTTCGGCGGCAGCGGCCCGCGCGCGTTATGGCGCGGTTCCGAACTGATCACCTCGGCGCTCGGCGGCACCTTGCGCCTGACCGGACAACCCGACCGACCGCCCGTGAAGGAAGCATTGGATGCGTGCAGCTTTCACGCCTGGATGGCAGCGGCCGCCGGCGCACTGGCCGCGCACTATCAGCGCGACCAGAGCGGTGTCGGTCAGCACATCGATGTCTCGGCGCAGGAAGTGGCGCTGTCGCGCAACGTCAACAGCATCCTGGTGTGGCAATTCGATCGCCGCAAACTGCAACGCGTCGGCGGCGCACTCAACTACGGCCGCGCCACTGTGCGCTGTATCTGGCCGCTGGCTGATGGCTGGTGCTTCCACACGCTCATGACCGGCGGCTTCGGCGCTCCCGCCAACCAGGCGCTCAGCGACTGGATCGACGAGGCAGGCCTCGATAATCCGCTGCGCGGTACCGACTGGTCGCGCTACAACCGCTCGACCCTCGATCCGCAGGTACGCGGACTATGGGAGCGTGCGATCGAGGCTTTCTTTCGCACGCGAACCCGACTGGATATTGCCACCGAGGGGCGCCGGCGCGGCATTCATGCCACCGTCATCGCGACACCGTCCGATGTCCTCGCCGATCCGCATCTGGCCGCGCGCGAATTCTGGCGTACCGAGGATGGCCGGCGCGTACCTGGGCGCTTCGTTCGCGTCACGGCCGGTCCGGCGGCGACTCTGCGAGCCGAACAGCCTGGGATGCGTCCGGGTCCGCTCGCGGGCGTGCGCGTGCTTGATTTCTCCTGGGCGCTGGTGGGATCGATCACGACCAAGATCCTCGGTGACCTGGGTGCCGAGGTCATCAAGGTCGAGAGCCGCTCGCGCCCCTGCCTGTCCCGCATCGATGTCCAGGTCAGTGCATCGCGCGCGGACAGCTTCGATGACAAGCCCTGGTTTGCCCACCTCAACAGTTCCAAGCGCAGTCTCGCGATCGACCTGAAGAAGCCAGAGAGTCGCGAGGTCATCAACCCGCTGGTCGGCTGGGCCGATCTGGTGGTGGAGAATTTTTCGCCCGGCACCATGGGCAAACTGGGACTGGATTTCGCGCGATTGCAGCGCCTCAATCCCGCCATCATCCTGGTCTCGGGCAGCGTCTTCGGTCAGAGCGGACCGCTCTCGCAGGAATGGGGAGTGGACGGCACCGGGGCCGCGCTGTCGGGCCGCACCTACCTGACCGGATGGCCAGACCGGGATCCGGTCATTCCGGGCGCGGTCCCCTATGGCGATGTCATCGTGCCCTATGCGATGGCAGCCGCCGCCGCCGCGGCGCTGCAGTATCGTCGGACAAATGGCCAGGGCTGCCATATCGATGCGGCGATGTATGAGCTCTGCGTGCAGCAGATGCACGAAGCCATCGCCCGTGCGCAAACCGTTGCCCCGCTCGGTCGCATGGGCAACCAGGAGCCGGGCATGTACCACCAGGGGGTCTATCGCACGATGGGCAACGATCGCTGGATTGCCATCAGCTGCCAGGCACACGGCGATTGGCAGCGGCTGCTGGCGCACGCCGCGCTGCCGCCACTGGAGCCGGCGGAAGGCGATGTGCGATTGGATGCCTGGTGCGCAACGCAGGACGGGGTGGCGCTGCAAGATCAGCTGCAGGCCGCCAGCTTCTGCGCCGGCCTCGTACAGGACATCGAGGATCTGCTCGAGCACGATCCGCAGATCGCAGCCCGGCAATCGCTCATGGCGCTGACGCATCCGCTGCTGGGCACTTTCGGCCATATGCGCACCCCGATCGCCTTCTCCGACAGCACTGTGTCGCCGTTTCGCGCGCCCTCCCTTGGTGAGCACTCGCTGGAGATCGCGCGCGAGATCTCGGGCCTATCGGCCGAACGCATCGAGTCTCTCGAGAAGCTCGGGGTGTTCCGATGAGCAGCAGCGGCGAACGCAGCCGCAAGGATCTGCGCTGCACGGCGGAGGCCACCGCATTTCAGCGCAACTATGTGGCAACGCTGCGTCGGCGCGTCATCGAGCAATCCGAACCCTTCGTCGTCGCTCAGGCCGACACACCGCACGAGATCTTCCACGCCATGGATATCGCACTGGTCACCAATCAATGGTGGTCGGCCTATATCTCGGCCAAGCAGCTTTCCAATGATTATTTCAAAGTGCTCGAACAACGCGGCTATCCGAACAACAGCTGCCGCTATTGCTCCCTGGGCCTGGCCTGCACGCTGGCGAACGATCCACGCACCGCGCCCTGGGGCGGCCTGCCGCAACCGGTGGCGCTGATCGCGCGCCTGACCTGCGACTGCATTCAAAGAGTCTTCGGACAATGGGCCACAGCGCTCGGTACCGAATTCTTCGCGCTTGAGGCGCCGGGCTGGGTCCACAAGGACCCGGACTGGTTCACGCGATCGCGCGATAACTGGGAAGAGGTGTTCGAGAGCGGCCGCATCGATCTGCTGGTGGCAGAGATGCGCGATCTGATTGCGCTGCTCGAGAGCAGGACGGATCGGCGATTCGATGAGTCGCGGCTCGAAGCGCTCATGCTGAAGATCAACGAACAGGAAGGCTACATCGCCGAGGCCGCGGAGATCATCGGCAATGTGCGCCCCTGCCCGGTCTCAATCGCCGATCAAATGCCCAATACGATGATCCCGCAGTGGCATCGCGGTTCGGAGTGGGCCGTGGCCCACGCCAAACGCTTCCGGGACGAAGTGGTCGAACGCGCCGCGGCGGGCATCGGTGTCGCCGCCAACGAGCGCGTGCGCCTGATGTGGATTGGCGCCGGGCTCTGGCATGATCCTGGCTTCTACAATGCGCTGGAAGAACGCCACGGCGCGGTCTTCGTCTGGTCCATGTACATGCCCTTCGCAGGGCCGCAGTACATCCGCGCGCTCAAGGGCCAGCCGATGCGCGCGCTGGCCAGCAGGATCTGCTCCATGAATGAAGTGCTGCACCTGCCGCCGTGGATGAACAGCTGGATGGTCAGCGAGGCGAAGCGCTGTGGTATCGATGCAGCCGTGATTCTCGTACCCCCGGGCAATCGCCTGTCGCAATCGGGCACCAACCTGACGCGCCTTTCGCTGCAAGCCGCCGGTGTGCCCACCCTGGCGCTCTCCGCCGATATGGTCGACGCTCAGGGCTGGAGCCATGAGCGCACCGTCAATCACGTATCGGAATTTCTGGCGCAGGCGGGCCTGGCATGAATCGACTGGCTGCCGCGGGAATCGCATGGCTGCTGCTATCAGTCTCGGGCGCCGGTGCCGAGGCCGCAGTGCCGGATGCGGCGCCGATCGTACTCGTCTACGCGAGTCCCTACTCGCCCAACCACACTTTCAGCCTGGCCGACCGGACCTGGATCAGCTGGGTGGAACAACACTCCAACGGCCACCTGCGAATCCATCCGAACTGGTCCGGCGCATTACTCTCCTCCGATCAATCGATGATCGAGTTGCGCCATGGTGTGGCCGACATCGGCCTGATCACACCGATCTACGCGCGCGGCGGCGAGCAACTGATCAGGACGCAGGCCGGCTTCTACGATGGCGCCCACACGTTCGAGCAACAGGTCGCCATGTACCGCTGCCTCGCGGGTGCAGAACCAGAATTTGCGCGGGAACTCGCGGGACTCAAGGTGTTGGCGATCCAGGGCGGTACCATGCCTGGCATCGTCACGCGCACGCGTGCGGTCTCGACGCTCGAAGACCTGCGGGGATTGCGGCTGCGTGCACCCTCTGAACTGCTCGGCGTACTGCGCCAACTCGGCGCGGATCCAGTCAGCATGCCCATGGGCGAGGTGTATTCGGCTCTGGCCAAAGGCGTGCTCGATGGCGTACTGGCACCGGCCGACACGCTGCGCGCACTGCACTTCGGCGAGGTCGCAAAATTCTACTGGTCGCTCGAAATCCCGCGCGGCGCGTATCCCGCGCGAGCCATGGAATTGCGGCGCTGGCTGAAGCTGTCGCCCGCGGACCAGTCGCTGCTCGAGCAATCCACCAGCATCTGGGAAGCAGCTTTGGCGGCCCAGACACGCGCCGCTGAGACGGCAGGCCAGGAACTGGGGGAACGACAGGGGGTGGTGTTTCAGAAGGCGACGGCTGAGGACCAGCGCCGGTTCGCCGAACTCTATGACCGCGAAACCGAACGTAGCGCGGCCGCACTGACCGATTACGGGATCCCGGGACCTGCGGTCTACCGATATGCGCGCGAACTGAGCGCCGGCATCGCCGCAACCGGCCAGGTGCGATGCCCGACGGCAGGCGCCGGAGCCGGCATCTCGCGGTGAGCGCCGCCTGCCATTGGGTGTTGTTTTAAACCATTCTGCTTGGCTGATCGGATCCGGGTGTGCCGTCGGCCAGGTGTTTTAATCTGATACCTCAAGTTATATATATCTTGTAAGTGTCTGTTTATTAATAATACAGACCCGTAGATATCCGCTTCGCCCAAACAACGTGAGTATCGACATATCGCGTATGGATCTTCCCCGTATAGATGGTCTTGCCAACCAATTCCAAATGCGCGACCATTGCGCTGGACCGACGTAGCCATAGAGAGCGCGGCAAGACCGCGGCCCGGCGTCCAGACAGTTTTGGGGGAAAGCAACAGTCATGAGTGCATCCAACTCGCGCACCACGCCGTGTAATGCAAGCGTTTACATGACAGCCCCCGCGCACCGACCATAGCCAATGAAAACTTCGCAAAGTACCGAGGGGAAGTTCATGTACCAGATCAAAATGGGCCGCGATGTCACCAGCGTCTCCTTCGCTGTTGCCTTCGCCCTGGCGTGCGCCATCGCGATGCCGCAGGCCGCACACTCACAGACAGCGGCCGCCGGGGCCTCCTCGGGGGATGAGCTGCAGGAAGTCGTCATCACCGCTGAAAAACGCTCCGAGGATCTGCAAAAGGTTGCGATCTCGGCCACTGTGCTGACCAGTCAGGACCTGGCGGAGAAGAACGTCACGACGTTGCAGGACCTCGGTAATGTGACACCGGGTTTGTCCATTCAGCCGCAGACCACCGGTGAGAGCTTCGTCAATATTCGCGGCGTCGGCGTGCAGGCGACTTCCCCGACCTCATCCAACGGTGTCGTGTACTACGTCGACAGCCAGTACATCCCCGACAATTTCACGAATCTGTTCAGCCTGTTCGACATCGACAACGTGCAGGTTCTGCGCGGGCCGCAGGGCACGCTGGTGGGCGTCAACGCCACCGGCGGCGCCATCCTGGTCAACACGGTGCAACCCAATCTGAACGGCACCTCGGGCTACTACCGCCAGACCGTTGGCAACTACGGCGACTACAAGGAAGAGGCGGCGCTGAATCTGCCGATCACCGACACGATCGCGGCGCGCGCTGCGGTGGTCAGTGAAACCGAAAACAGCTTTACCAAGAACCTGGGCAGCGGCATACGCGGCCAGTTCAATCTGGAGAATCCGGGCAATCTCGACACCCAGGCGGTACGGCTGCAGGTGCTGTTCCAGCCGACGGATGACTTTTCTGCGACCCTGCGCCTGGAGAAATTCCAGAGCCTGACCGATGGCCCCGCCATCAAGCCGCTGGCCAATCCAGCCACTGACCCGTTCAGCGCCAGCATCCAGAACCTGCCGTATACGGTGGGCTACGACTCGCCGTCCTCGTTCAACATCTATGGCAACCGCGGGTCAGCTGAAATCAAGTGGAGTTTCCTGCCGGGCATCGAACTGCGCTCGGTTACGAGCATCCAGGACGGCCACGAGTCGGATCGCGAGGACCAGGACTTTGGCCGCGACAGCAACAATTGGCAACTGCAGCGCCGCACCGATGTGCAGACCTTCACGCAGGAGTTGAACGTGCTGTCCACCGACAGCGGACCGCTGCAGTGGGTCGGTGGTTTCTACTACCTCGACACCAGCACGCCGCTCGAGCTGGCATTCACGCAGAATCCCGTGGGCGCCCCCGCTCCGATTGGCTTCTTCGTGAGCCCCTATGGCGTCGCGAAGCATTTCTCGAGCGCCGGGTTCGGCCAGGTGAGCTATAGCTTCTCGCCGCAATGGTCGGTAACGATCGGCGGCCGCTACACCGAGGATCGCGAGCCGTATCACGCCCTGAGCTTCCTGGGACCGAACATGGTGCCCACGAACACCTCCCCGTCCTCGGACAAGCTGACCGGCAAGGCGGCCATCAACTGGAACATCACCGAGGATTCGATGCTCTATGCATCCATTGCCAATGGCTACAAAGCCGGTGGCGGCAACCTCGGCGGCCCGCCCTACGGCGATGAGACCAATGTGGTCTCCGAAGCGGGCGTCAAGACGACGCTATTCGATAGGCACCTGCGTTTCGATGCCGATGTGTTCAATTCCAACTACGGACACATCCAGTTGCAGCAATTCATCGGCGGCGCACCAGCGACCTCCAACGCCGCCGGCGCGCGCTACGATGGCGCCGAGGCGGAGTTCACCGGGCTGTTGGCGGATTTCCGCGTCGATGGCAACGTCGCCTACCTGCATGGCTACTTTACGGGGCCGTTCTTGTACAGCACCAACCCGCTGCCCACGGTGGCCGGATCCACCACGCCGTTCACGCCGACGTGGATGGGGTATCTGGCTGCCCAATACGATTGGCACTTCGGCTACGGCAAGGTAACGCCGCGCCTGCAGTGGTCCTATCAGGGCGCTCAGTTCACGATTCCGGCCTACGCAGGCCAGGACCTGCCTTTCTACAATCGCTTCCAGGCGCATGGCATTCTCGATGCCAACCTGACATACACCGCTCCGAAGCACTGGACGGTTGGGGCGTACATGCTCAATGCCACCAACAAGCTCTACGTCGCCAACACGGTCGATATCGGTCTGGGATCGAACGGCTTGGTCTACAACGCGCCGAGGCAGTTCGGTATCCGGGCGACCTACGCATTTGGCGCCAACGACAAATAGGCCGGCGGCCGTCGCGGCGACGATCGCGCTGGCAGCCATGAGCATGGGCGCCGGCGCGGCCGGCGCGGTCGCGGGGGCATCGCTGCAGCCGCTGCCGGATGCGGCTCACCAGGGCACGCTGGTCTGGAATGTCGAGCGGCTGGGCTACGGGGCCGAGGAGTATCTGCTATGCGGGCGCGCGAACACGTATGCGCCCGTCGCCATGGCCGATGCGCCCAACATGCTCACGCGGGATGCCCCGGCCGATATGGCGCGGCGAGACAGCTATGTGCGGCCTGTCCTCAAGGCCGAGGAGCCGTACTGCACGCGCCTGCTGGTCTACCGGCCCAGTGATGCCAAGCGATTCAGCGGTCGCGTCGTCGTCGAGACTGCGCATCCGCTGGACGGCGGCCGCGCCATCGTCTGGTCGCAGATCAGCGGTTACTTCGCGCAGCATGGCGACATGTATATCGGTATCGCCTCCCCGGTCACATTCGAGTCGCTGCAACAAAGCAATCCCGCGCGCTACGCGCGGCTTCACGCCACGGATGCCACGCAACTCTGGGACATGATCGCGCAACTCGGCGCGCTCGTGAAAGGCGGCCATTTCCCCGGCA
Organism: uncultured Gammaproteobacteria bacterium; assembly: GCA_963819195.1. Classification (GTDB taxonomy): domain Bacteria; phylum Pseudomonadota; class Gammaproteobacteria; order Steroidobacterales; family Steroidobacteraceae; genus FEN-1191. The sequence continues at coordinate 413,900 of CAWFVL010000011.1, read as the reverse complement.
TTCCGCGCGCGCGCCTGCATACACTGCTGCTGACCGGATATTCCTGGACCGGCGTCGCGGTGACCACGTTTGCGAATTTCCATCACGACGCGGCGCGGCTGGCCGATCGCACACCGGTGTTCGACGGTTACGTCAGCATCGCCAACTCGATGTATGCGCGTCCGATCGATGTGCCTGTCATCCGCGTCATGACGCAGAGCGACTTCAACAGCTTCGGCGGCCTGAACAATCGCCGCGATGACAGCGATGCGGCCGAGTCTCGCTTCCGGCTGTGGGAAGTGGCGGGCGCTTCGCATCTGAATGCCGCTCCGATCATCGAACCCGGCGCCTTACCGTGGCAATCGAGCAAACCGGTCATCGAGCCGCGCAATCTACCCAAATTCTCTGCCAGCGAATGCCAGCGGGACTTTCCGGCCGGATGGGGGCCGAACACGCTGCCGCTGAACTACATCGTGATCAGTGCCTTCGAGCACATCGATCGCTGGATTCATGGCGGCGCGCCACCGCCGCGCGCGGCTCGCATCGAGACCGCCGCCGACGGCTCCGTCAAGACCGATTCCGACGGCAACGCGCTCGGCGGGCTGCGGCTGCCGGAGCTCGAAGTGCCCGCGGCCCGTTACGGGACGGCCAGCGGGCCCTGTTTTCTCTACGGCTATCGTCTGCCGTTTGAAGCCTCGCGGTTGCGCGAGCTGTACGGCACGCAGGATCGGTACCTGGCGCAATTGGCGGCCTCCGCCCGCGCGCAGGTCGAGCAAGGCTGGCTGCGGCCCGAGGAAGCGGGCCTGATCGAGAACGCGGCGCGTCAAGTCCCGGCCTTCTGAAGTGGGTTGGCACCGCACCCTGGGGGCGATGTCGGCCATCCAATGCATCCTGGGCGCGGCCTTCACTATCGTTCCCCCGTTGCTACCGCTCATGCTTCCCGGCATGGGTATTCACGATGCCGCCGCGCTGCGCCTCTGGGCAGGTGCCATCCTCGGCGCGGCACCGCTGGCTGCCGCCATCACCTCTCCAGGCTGGGGCCGAATCTCCGACCGGCTGGATCGGCGACTCATCATCCTGATGTCCTGCGCTGCCGCGGGAATCAGCACGGCGCTCATGTGCTTTGCCACGCAGCCGCTGCAATTGCTGGCGCTGCGGCTGGCAATGGGCTTTTTCGGCGGCCACGTGGCCGCGAGCATGGCCATCGTCAGCGCCGCGACGCCCACCGGGCGCATGGGCTACGCCCTGGGTTTCATGGCCACCGCACAACTGGCCGGCACGCTGATCGGGCCGCTGATCGGCGGCATCATCGCCGATGCCTTCCATAGTTTTCGCGCACCCTTTTTTGGTGCGGCAGTGGCCGCCGTGGTGGTGGCCGCGCTCATGTTGCGCGTGCCCGCACGTCCCGCGGCAGTCGAACTGGTCGCAACCCCCGCACCTGCCACGCGCGAGGCGATGCCAAGTCACCGGCCTATTCTCACGCGCAGCATCTGGCTCTGGATCACGGTGCTGCTGCTCTGCCAGTGGGCCATTCTGTGCCCGCAACCGATGATCTCGCTGTTCGTGTTGCAACTGGTGGGACCACGAGCCGATCTGGCGACGCTCGCGGGACTTGCGTTCTCGATTGTCGCGCTCAGTGGCCTGATCTGCGCACCGCTGCTCGGGCTGCTCGGCGATACCTTCGGCGCCGGGCGAGTGCTGCTGATTGGCGTGGTGGGCGCGGCCGCCTGCAATTTGTCGCAGGGATTCTCGCACCACTACGGCGTCTTCCTGTCGGAGCGATTTTGCGCCGGCCTGTTTCTGGCCGGCATCATCCCCACGGCCAACTCGCTGCTGGCGCATCACTCCGTCGCCGAGAATCGCGGTCGGGTCTATGGACTGAGTGCGGGGGCGACATTCCTCGGCGGCTTTCTGGGCCCCGTGAGCGGCGGCGCGCTCGCCGCGCTGCTGGGTTTGCGCAGTGTCTTCATCGCCAGCGCCGGACTGCTGGCGCTGGCGGCCGCCGTCATCAGCTGGACTGGGCGCGCTCCCAGGCCGCGACCGTCTTGTTCTGCCTGACCAGGTCGACCAGCAGCCGGGCCGGTTCCCAATGCATGGCGCCAAAGCGCTCCCGATAGCCCTCGATTCCCTTAAGCACCTTGGCGAGCCCGATTTCCTCGGCATAGAACAGCGGGCCGCCGCGATAGCGCGGAAAACCATAGCCCGCGCACCACACGACATCGATGTCGCTGGCACGCTGTGCGACGCCCTCTTCCAGAATGCGGAAACCTTCGTTGATGAGCGGGTAGAGGCAGCGCTCGAGGATCTCCTGATCGCTATGCGCCCGGGGTGCGACCGCCAGTTGCTGCGCTCGCTGCGTGAGGATCGCGATGGCTTCGGGATCATCATGCCGCTTGCGGTCACCGGCTTCGTAACGGTAGTAGCCCTTGCCATTCTTCTGTCCTAGGCGGCCGGCCTCGACCAAGGCGAAATCGGCCTGGTAGTAGGTCGGATCGGGTGGATAACGCTCGGCGTTAGCCTTGTGCACATTCACTCCGACATCGACGCCGGCCATGTCGAACACTGCCAGGATGCCCATGGCCATGCCCCAGGTCTCGAGCACGGTATCGATGGCGCGCGGGGTAGCGCCCTCCAGCAGCATGCGCTCGGCCTCGCGCGCATAGCCTTCCATCATCCGATTGCCGATGAAGCCATAGCAGACCCGCGCCAGCACCGGGGTTTTGCGCAGCGGCCGCGAGAGTTCCATGACCGTCTGGATGGTACCGGGCGAGGTCAGATCCGTGCGCACCACCTCCAGCAGCGGCATCACGTTCGCCGGCGAAAAGAAATGCATGCCGATCACATCTTCCGGACGCGAGGTGGCCTCAGCGATCTTCGCCACATCCAGCGTGGAGGTGTTGGTGGCTAGCACCGCGCCGGGCCTGGCGGCCTTATCGAGGGCCGTGAAAATGTGGCGCTTGAGCTCCATGCTTTCGAACACCGCCTCGATGACCACATCGGCCTGCGACAGCCCCTGGTAGTCGAGCGTGCCCTGGATCAGCGCCATGCGCCGCGCCTTCTCCGGTTCATCGATGCGGCCGCGCTTGACCATCGAGTCGTAGTTGCGCGAGATCGTCGCCAATCCGCGCTGCAGCGCCGCCTCGTCGGCGTCTACCAGCACTACGGGCAATCCTGCGTTCGCAAAGCACATGGCGATGCCGCCGCCCATGGTGCCGGAGCCGACGATGCCGGCTGATCGCACCGGGCGTGCGGCCACACCCGCCGGCAGGTCGCGCACGCGACGGCTCTCGCGCTCGGCAAAGAACATGTGGATGGCGCCGCGGCTCTCGGGCGTGTCCTTGGAGCGATTGGCCAGTTTTTCCTCGAACGCCAGGCCCTCGGCGAGCGGCAGCGAGAGCGAGGCCGAAACCGCCTCGATGGCCGTGAAGCCGGCCACTCGATTGGGAAATTCACGCTCGGCGCGAGCGCGCATGCGCGCCATGATCTCGGCCGTGCCGGTGGCCGGATCGACCCGGCGTTCAGAGGTGCGCCGCACGCCGGCACCGCTGGCGAGCAGATCGCGCGTGTACTGCAGCGCCCCCTCGAGCAGCTCGCCTTCGATGACCGCATCGATGAATCCCATCTCGCGGGCCTGCTCCGCAGTGACGGGTTTACCCGAGAGGATCAGCTCGAGACTCTTCTCGGCGCCGATCAGGCGCGGCAGGCGCTGCGTGCCGCCCGCGCCCGGAATGATGCCGAGCGTGACTTCCGGCAGTCCCAGCCGCGCATCGGCGGCGGCGAATCGATAGTGACAGGCCAGCGCCAGCTCCAGCCCCCCGCCAAGTACGGTGCCGTGCATCGCGACCACCACCGGGACTGGCTGATTCTCGAATCGGGCCCAGAGGGCGCGGTATTCGGCTTCCTTCGGCGGCCCTGAAAACTCGCTGATGTCAGCGCCCGAAAAGTAGGTTTTGCCGGCGCATCGCAGCAGCAGCGCGCGCGGCTTCTCGCCGCGCCCGATCTCATCGAGTGCGGCGTTGAGGTCGGCACGCACGGCCGCCGTGATGGTATTGACCGGTGGGTTATCGGCAGTGATCACCGCGATGCCATCGCGGCGCGTGAGAGTGACGGTCCCGGCCATGATTTTGTCCCCGCAAATTATATTGACTATTTAGTCATTATTAAACTAAATAGTCAAATGGAAAGCCCTGTGAGCCGCCGTCCCGATCGCCGTCGCCTGCGCACCCGCACAGCGTTGCTGCATGCCGGCCGCGTCCTGCTCGCCACGCGGGACATCGAGGGCATCAGCATCGATGAGATCGTCGCGGCAGCCGATGTTGCCAAGGGCAGCTTCTACAACCACTTCGCCGACAAGGAATCCTTCGCGCGGGAGATCGGCGCCGCCGTGCGCACCGAGGCCGAGCGGCTAGCGGCGGGCGCCAACACCGGCATCACTGATCCAGCCGCGCGCGTGGCCCGCGGCCTGTGCGTGTTCCTGCGCTTTGCGATCGAGCACCCCGACAGCGCCAAGGCGCTGTGGCGGCTGAACCCCGGATCGACCATGGCCGATGCGCCTATCAACCGGAATCTGCGCGATGACCTGATGCGCGGTATCCGCGCGCGCCGCTTCGCCGCGGTGGACCTGGAAATCGGCCTGCTGCTGGTGATGGGCGCGGTGATCATCGCGATGCGTCATGTGCTCGAGGAGCGCGTGGCGACGGCGCCAGGCTCCATCGCGGCCCAGATGGCCGGCGGACTGTTGCGTTCGCTGGGATTGCCTGCGGCGGAAGCCCGCCGCATCGCCGACAGCGCGGCGCGCTATATCTTCCCGCCCCGAAATCGGGCGTCCTAGGGACAGCCCGGCGTTACTGCCAGTGCTCGGCGCCGCGCAGTTCGAAGCCGATGGCCTCGACCTGCCGCCGCCCGGCGGGAATGCACCAGATGTCGAGCGGCTCGCGCCGCCCTCGCAACTCGTACCGGGGCAGCTGCAGAAACGCCGAGGTTGCACCCGCGGCAGCAGAAGCAGGCTCCGTCAATGCCCCTGCGTGCAGCGCGGCTGCCACGGTGCAGGAGAACAGCACCTCCCCTGCCCGCGCGCGACTGCACAGTCGCGCAGCGACATTGGGAGTGTCGCCGACCAACGTGTCGACGCGTCGGCTCGGCGGCCCGAAGGTCGCCAGCGCCACCTCGCCCAAATGCAGTCCCACACCCAGGCCCGCCTGGATCTGGGCATCGTGTCGCCAACGCTCCGCCAGCTCCGCGAAACGTGTAAGCATGTCACGGCCCGCCGCAAGCGCTGCCTGCGCTCCGTCGGCCTCGGCTTCGGCCAGCCCGAAACCGGCCATGAGCGCATCGCCGGCTGTGTGGTACACCGCACCGCCCTGCAATTCGACTGACACCGTCAGGGCGCTGAAGAACTCATCCAGCAAAGTGGCCAGATACTGGGGCTCGAGACGTTCGGCCATGCTCACATAGCCACGCAGGTCGGCGAAAAGTACGGTACCGCGTGGCAAGGCCGGGAGGGCTGCCGGCTGAGGCTTCATCGGATCCAAGCGCATAGGGCGCATTTCTCCCTTCAGCTCGACAAGTTGCTTCTAACCCGAAGATAAACCACGCGCACGGGAAGCGCCAGCATCGTCATTCGCCTTAGTTCTCCCCGGGCGATCCGAGCAGCAGCGTCCCGAGCAGCTCCCCCGCTCCATTCCACAGCACCTGGATGCCGATGCAGAAAAGCAGAAAAGCCGACAGCCGCACCACGATCGTGGTGCCGGTGGGTCCGATCAGGTCGGCGAGGCGAGCCGAGTTACGGTAGGACACATAGATCAGCAGGCACAGCAGCGCCACAGCGGCCAGGGTCTCGACGAAGAACTCGACCGAGGAGGCATGAAAGCCGCCGGGTCGGCTCGCGCCGATGGAAATCGCCACCGATATGGTCCCCGGCCCGGTCGTCAGCGGCATGGTCAGAGGGTAGAAGGCCACGCGGCTGGGGGCGTCGTCCTCGATGGAACGCGGCTCCGGGGTTTCGCTGCGCCGTTGCTCGGTGGCATTGGGCGCATTGAGCATGCGCCAGCCCGAGGCGGCCACGACGATGCCACCCGCCACGCGCAGCACCGGGATGGAGATACCGAAGAAGCTCAGGACGTACGCACCCACGTACAGTGAGGCCGTCATGATCGAGAATGAATAGATGGAGACCCAGCGCGAGACTGCCGCGCGCACCTTTGGCTCCAGCCCGCGAGTGGCGCCAAAGAAGATGAACGCCCCCGACAACGGGTTGACGATGGAAAACAGGGCGCCGAAGGCCAGGAGGAATGTCTTCACACCGGCAATTCTACCGGCTCAACCAAGGCCGGCGCATGTAAGCGTGCAATAGAGAGAGATGGCGACACCAGGTGTGAAGTATCTGAAAATGGACTTGCCTCGATGTAAGTCCATTTACAGATACTTCACACCCGACGTTGCCCGGGCCCTCTCTAATGCACACTTCTACCCGCCGCCTTGGAAGCCAGCGGCCAAGGCGCTAAGGTCAGTTCATGGCCCGACTGGCCATTCTAACGAGGCATCCGAATTCCATGCTCGATGTTCATCCGGCGCACTCGGCAGCGCATTCCTGGAAGGACTTCTTCATTCACCTGGCCACGATCACTATCGGCCTGTTGCTGGCGATCAGTCTCGAGCAGAGCGTCGAAGCGCTGCACCATCGGCATCAAGTGCGCGAAACCCGGGCCGCATTGCAGGAGGAACATCAGGAGAACATCCGGCGCTTCCACAGCAACGTACGCACCCACCTGCGCTCACTGGCCCTGCTGCACAACAATTATCGTGTACTGACCTGGCTGCGCGACCACCCGACCACACCCGAGGCGCAGCTGCCGGGCGCCGTGCTGTGGCCCATCTTCGTCGAGGAGCCGCTGAAGGCCGCCTGGTCGGCCGCCGCCAGTACCAATGTGCTGGCGCTCATGCCGGCTGCCGAGATTCGAAAATACACCGCGGACTACGTGCAACTCGACTACGCGTGGCAGCTGTATCAGCCCGTGCTCGCCGCCCTGTCCCGCTGCACTTCGTACCAGGCGCATGCATCGGACGTGACGACGCTATCGGCCGCGCAGATCTCCCAGGTTATCGACTGCACCGAGCATGCGGAAGCGCTGCAGGCCGTCTACGGCGACCAGCTCTCGGAGATCGGCCGGAACCCGGATTACGCGCCCATCCCTGACTGGTGGCACATGCTGCCGTTCAATCGCATGGGCGAATCGTTCGAGCGCGCCAAGACCAATACGGATGCCTACGCTCGGACCATGCGCGACCTGGACGAGGCGATGGCGGCCGATCCGGCTCATCCGGTCGAGGCGCCAGACGACGGCTCGCGGCCTGAGGCGGGGGCGCGCAAGTGAGCATCCTCAAGTGAGCATCCTATAGAGAGAGAGGTCCAAGTAGCGCCGGGCATGCTGTTGGCGGCTCTCTCTCTATTGCCCGCTGCTACGCGATGCCCTGGATCAGTGCCTCCAGCGCGTGCAGTTCATCCCATCCGGTGTCGGATACCGCGCAGTACTGCAGGTCGCCGATCTTCCACGCCAGCAAGTGATAGCCATTGCGGGTCACTTCGGCCGGCAGCGAGTGACGGTCTGCCGCCCAGGTAAACACGTTGATGGTGTGCGGCCCGTGCTGGTAGACCATGACCGCCGAGCGCTGGTGGTCGAGGTAGTCGGCGCGGCCGCCCACGAGTTTGTAGCCCTCGGCGTCGAAATCAGCCACCGCCGGCGAGACGTCGGTATGGCCGGCATACCAGGGCTTCACCGTGTGACGGTCGGAGGACACCACGTCGATCAGATGATCGGGCATCAGCGAGCGCAGGTGCGCGCCCACCAGGTCGTCCACCAGCGGGCTGCTGCCCAGCATCGGCACCCATATAAAGAGTCCGGCGGCGGCCGCGACTGCCGACAGGCCCAGACCGCTGAAGGCACCGGTCCAGAAGGAAGGGGTCCACCAGCCGTTCCGTGCGGGTTTCGCCCCGCGCGGCGCGTGGCGGCGGGATGCATCGGACGCCGCGGTCTCCAGGGCGCCCTGTTCGCTGCGCTCAGCCTCATCGATCGCCTGTCCGAGTCGAGCGGCCAGGGGCTCCGGCACGCGGAAAAACTGAAGTTCGCTGCGCAAAGCTTGCCGCGTCCGCTGCAGCTGCAGGTGCAGTTCGTGGCACTCGCCGCAGCGTTCCAGGTGCCGCTCGATCTCGGATGCGGAAAGCGCATCGACCTCGCCATCGAAGTAGGCCTGTACGCGTAGTTGTTCAGGGCACAGCACGGGGTGTTCCTTGCATTTGCTCCATCCACTGCCCCTTGAGCGCGCGCCGCGCGCGCGCCAGGCGCGACATCACCGTGCCGATGGGCACGCCGGCGACTTCGGCAATCTCGCGATAGCTCAAATCCTCGATCTCGCGCAGCACCAGCACCTCGCGATATTCCGCCGGCAGCAGCCGCATGAGCTCATTGAGATTGTGCGCGTCACTGCTGCGGATCGACTCCTCCTCGGGGCCGGGCGTGTCCGCCACCAGCGCTGACCCATCCTCGACATCGTGTTCCTCGGGCAAGGGCACCTGCGCGCGGCGCTGACGCTGTTTGAGCGCCGTGAAATGGCAATTGCGCACGATGGCGAACAACCAGGCCTTCACGTCCGAAACGCGCAGCGAGTCAAAGGCACGAAACGCTCGCAGCACCGCCTCCTGCAAAACATCATCGGCGTCGGCCGGCGCGGGCGCCAGCCAGCGCGCGAAGTTATAGGCCGCATCGAGATGAGGCAGCACCTGCACCTCGAAGCGACGACGTTTATCGTCCATGGATACAACCACACACTTGTCGGTAAGGACTCGCGGCGATGCCAGTTTATTCCCGCGGCCGCGTCATCCCCTGGAAACTGCGATTTCGGCGGCCGGATCTGATGTAACACTTGAGGTTTATATTGATTCTCAACCTTTTGTTATTAATGGATATTATTTTCATGGATTCACCCTCGTCGCCCTCAACGCAGATTTATTGGAGAATCGCTGCGGCCCTCGGGCCGTCCACAGCCATAACTAGAACGGAATCCATCGCATGACAACAACGCTGCGCGCGCTGCTATTGCTCTGTGTATTCGTTGCATTGCCGGCCGCGGCGCAGCCCAGCGCCGATGAGGAAGCGCGCTGGCGCACCGAGGCGGCCGACACCAGCATCGTGCGCGACGACTGGGGCATCGCGCACATCCACGGCAAGACCGACGCGGACGCCGTGTTCGGCATGATCTATGCGCAGGCCGAGGACGATTTTAATCGCGTCGAGACGAATTATTTGAATGCGATGGGCCGGCTGGCCGAAGCCGAGGGCGAAGGCGCGATCTATCAGGACCTGCGCATGAAGCTATTCATTCGCCCCGAGGAACTCAAGACTCACTATGCGGCCTCCCCCGCCTGGCTGCAGAAACTGATGCAGGCCTGGGCCGACGGACTCAACTTCTATCTGCACTCGCACCCGGAGGTAACCCCGCGCGTACTGCACCACTTCGAGCCCTGGATGGCGCTGAGCTTCACCGAGGGCAGCATCGGCGGCGACATCGAGCGCGTGGGCCTTGGTCCACTGCGGGCCTTCTACGGTGCACGGACTGCACTCGCACCGGCCCATGACATCGACCGCGACAGTGCCTGGCTCCGGGTCGTCTCCCGGCTGGATGCTGTGGACCCGGACAATGAACCCGGCGGCTCCAACGGCATCGCCATTGCGCCGGCCAACACCGTCAATCATCACGCGCTGCTGCTGATCAACCCGCACACCTCGTTCTTCTTTCGCTCCGAGCTGCAGCTGACGAGCGATGAGGGCCTCAATGCCTATGGCGCGGTGACCTGGGGTCAGTTCTTCATCTACCAGGGTTTCAACGAGCGCCTGGGCTGGATGCACACCTCGAGCGGCGTCGATAACGTCGACTTCTTTGCCGAGACCATCGTCAATAAGAACGGGCATCTGTTCTATCGCTTCGGCAGCGAGTTGCGGCCCGTGACCGTCTCGACGGTCAACGTGCCCTATCGCACCGCCGACGGCGGCTCGGCGACGAAGACCTTTACGGTGTATGCGACGCATCACGGCCCCATCATCGAGCAGAGCAACGGCAAATGGATCGCCATCGCCCTGATGCAGAAGCCGATTGAGGCGCTGTCGCAGGGATTCGGGCTCACCAAGGCACGCGACTATGCGAGCTTCATGAAGGTCATGGAGCTGCGGGCCAATTCCTCCAACAACACGATCTATGCCGACGCGGACGGCAATATCGTTTACCTGCACCCCCAGTTCGTGCCGCGGCGTGACGATCATTTCGATTACACCCGCCCGGTGGACGGCGCGAATCCAGCCACCGACTGGAAGGGACTGCACGCATTATCGGAGTTGCCGCACCTGCTCAATCCGGCCAGCGGCTGGATCATGAACACCAACGACTGGCCCTACTCGGCCGCCGGCACCAGCAGCCCCAAACGCGAGGACTTTCCGCGCTACATGGATATCGCCGGAGAAAATCCGCGCGGCGTGCACGCGACCCTGCTGCTCAAGGATCGCAAGGATTTCTCGCAGGATGCGTTGAACTCAGCCGCCTTCGATTCCTACCTGCCGGCCTTCGCGCAGCTTATCCCCGCGCTGATCGCAGCCTACGACGGGGTCGGTGATTCCAATCCACTCAAGCCGAAGCTCGCCGATCAGATCGCGGTGCTGCGCGGCTGGAACTATCGCTGGGGCGTGCATTCTGTGGCTACCACGCTCGCGGCACTCTGGGGCGATGAGCTCTGGAACGAAGCCAAGAGCGACGCCGATGCCGAGCGGCTGTCCGTCTACGACGACATGGCCGATCGGACCAGTGCGGAGCAGAAGCTGTCGGTGCTGGCGCGGGTCTCCGACCGCCTGGAGCACGACTTCGGCACCTGGCGAGTGCAATGGGGCGAGATGAATCGTTGCCAGCGTCTGACCTCCGACATCGTGCAGAAATTCAACGACGCCGCGCCCAGCATTCCGGTCGAGTTCACCTCGGCGCGCTGGGGCTCGCTGGCATCCTTCGGCGCGCGGCGCTACGAGGGCACCAACAAGTATTACGGCACCAACGGCAACAGCTTCGTCGCCATCGTCGAGTTCGGCGAGCGTGTCTCCGCACGCGCCATCACCATGGGTGGCGAGAGCAGCGATCCGAAGTCGCCACACTTCAACGACCAAGCCTCCCGCTATGCCGACGGGTCCTTGCGCGAGGTGTACTTCTATCCCTCTCAACTCCTGCATCACACCGAGCGCGAATACCATCCGAACTGATGCCCTCGCGGGGCACGCGCGCACCCTGCTCGCCTCGCTCGGCGATCCAGCCATCGAGGCGTGGCTGGCGGATTGGCCGCCCGGGCAGGCATCGCGCGCCCCGGCGGCGGCTGTGGGGCACGCTCTGCCAGTGCTGCAATGGTTGCCGCGCGCCGAGCAGGCCGCGCCGTCGTTCAGCGCGCAGCTGTGCGCAATGCTGCTGCACGCTGCCGCCGATCTGGACTGGAGGCAGACCTATTCGATGGCCGATGTGGCCGCCGGTGCCATCACGGCGGATTTCCTTGGTCGATATGGCTGGTGCGAACTGATCGGTCCGACCGCGGCAAGCCGCAGCGATCGCATGACCTGTGGCTTTCTGCTGCTGGGCCCAGACACCCACTACCCTTCCCATAGCCATGAACCCGAGGAGCTCTACCTGCCGCTGTCGGGAACAGCTTCATGGCGCCAGAGCCAGGGCGACAGCCACGGCGAGTGGCAGCAACGGCCCCCGGGTGCGCTCATTCATCACGCCCCATTTGAACCGCACGCGATGCGCACGCACACCGATCCGCTGCTGGCGCTGTATCTCTGGCGCGGCAGCAATGTGCGGTCCAGGGCGTCATTCTTGCCGCCGTGACTGCAGACTCAGCCCGCCAATCCTCATAAACCCGTCTCCGGGGGCGATTTTTCCATAATCGGCCCCAGCCAACGATATTTCGCGCACCCGGTCGCATTCTGTCCCCTCAGTCCGGACAGCACGCCCCCCCGGCGCATACTGAACTCCATTCTCAGGCCGGGAGGTCTGTGGTGCGAAGGAGACTCAGGGTCGCGTTCAACGTTAAGTGTCTGGCGCTAAGCAGCGCGGCACTCCCCTGGACCGGCGCGTGTCTCGCGGGCGACCCCGGCAACGCACCCGGCATGCAGGGTCGCGAGATCAGTTTCTACATCTCCCAGCCCATCGGCCCCGGCGCGGCGACCCGCAGCTTTGGGTTTCGACTCGACCAGCATTCCAATCCCGGCTCGCTGCCCGGTGGCACCGGCAGTGCCGCGGAGCTCTCGGGCCGGCGTGAACTGGTGAATCTGCGCATGGCCGCGCACGAGAACCTTCGCATCGACTTCGGGCGGCGCGTCAGCTGGGACTTCGGCCGCCGTCAATTCACGCAGCCCGGCGAGATGGTCATGATGAAGAGCGGCTTTCCCAATCGCATCGCGCCTTTGCCCGCTGCGGCGTCCGCTCCCCACCTGGCCGCCGCGCTGGCGATGCCGGTCACATCGCCGCTGTTTGCAGGCAGCAGCAGGCCTGCACTGCCCTAAGGAGCCAGCCTGGCCCTGGGGGTTACTCCTCCGCGGAATCCTCGGCAGACGTGTCGGTCGGCGGCAGCGCCAGGTCAGAACCGGCGACCTGCACGTGCGTCAGCCGATCGCGCACGAATCGCAGGTGCTGGCGCAGCGCATAAAGCGCCTCGGCGTGCGAGCCCGGCATCTTCACCTTGATGGTCGCGCGTTCGATTTCATCCACGCGCTCGAGCAGCACGGCGCGCCACTCCTCGGACATGTTGCCCGCGAGCGCCTCGCGTTCGAGCGCCATCAGCTCGCCATAGCGGCGATGAATGCGTCGGCGGATGCGCCAGTTATAGAGTTGCGGCAGGTAGCGCAAACCCGGAATCACCACCACGAACAGCGGCACCAGGATCACGGCTGCGCGCGTGAACAGACTCGCCAGCCAGAACGGCAGGTAGCGATAGGCGAAACTGCGGCCCGACTTGTAATAGCGCGCCGCTTCGGTGCTGATCGGAAAGCTGTGGATCTGGGGCGTGGGGAATTGCCCCGCATTCTGCAACAGCGTAGCGCGACTGTGTACTTCGAGCGCCGCTTCGATCAGCAGGTCCGACAGCGCCGGGTGCAGGTCCGTATGCGACAGCAGTTCCACGGTGGGCGCCACCATGTTGATGGGCTTCGGCGGCAGGTTTTCCCCCAGATCGAATGCACCCGGCGGAATCGTCAGCTTGCTCAGATAGGGAAAGCGGCGCACGTAGGCGTCGGCCTGCGGGAAATCATAGAGCCGGATTCCGGGCGCATGCAGCATCTCGCGGATGGTCTTCGGCGAGGCCGAATCGCCGCTCATCATGATGGCATCAAGCTGACCGTTGATCAGCGCCGAACGAGCGGGCTCTCCTTCCAGCTCCAGCAATTTGGTGGGCCCGTCGGGCTCGATCTCGTTGTCCTTCAGCAGCGCAAGCGACAGCACCCGCGTGCCGCTGCCCTTGGCCCCGATTGCGATGCGCCGTCCGCGCAGCTCCGAGAGGCGCTCCATGGGCTCGCGGCTGCGATAGAAGATGATGACCGGCTGATAGAACATGCTGCCGAGCGAGACCAGGTCGCTGGCATCGCCGTCGCCCGTGATGCCCGACTGCACGAAGGCCACATCGACGCCGGAGCTCTCATCGGTCAGCCGGTTGAGATTATCGAGCGAGCCTTCCGAGGTCACGATCTTGAGCGTGATGCCATTGCGCGCGAGGATTTTCTGATACTGCTGGGCCGCGGTCTGAAAGGTGCTTCCGGCGGGTCCGGCGCTGATGGTCAGGGAACTCGGTGGCGCCGGCCGCACGAAGTGCAGCGCCAGCAGCACCGCCACCGTGCTGATGAGCACCACCGGTCCCACGGTCTGAAACAGATCGCGCCAGGACACAGCCGTGACTTTAAGTGCCAGCCGGAAGCGCCGGCGGCGAGTGGTCGGACTCTCAGCGGGCTCTTCGGCGGGCTTTTCGGGGATGTCAGGTGGATTCATGGCGTAGCGGCCTTGGCGCGCTGCTCACTGGCCGCCGCGATGGCCTGCGCCTGCGCGGCATCGATGCGCGGCGCCACGTGATCCAGTCCCTGCTGGTGCAGCACCAGCGCAGTGATTTCCACCGGCGGATTGGGCATGAAGTCGATGCGTATATCCATGGTCTTGTAGACGAATGAGGCCGCGGTCTCGGCGTAGATCTCGGCCGCCGGCTGCCCCGGCAGCTGCACCAGTAGCTGTGTTCCGGTGCGGGTCACCGTGATCACGCTCGATGCGCTGAGCGCATAGTAGCCCGTATAGCGCTCGAGAATTGCGGCCGGCAGCTGCACCTGCGAGTCGGCCAGCGCGGTGCCAGACCTGAGCGCGGCGATGATGGCCGCCGCTGCGAGCACCGCCAGCGCGCCGGTGCGTTGGCTCACTGGGGTTGTGTGAATCCCCGGCATACCGCCGCCAGCTTGTTGCCGTCGGGATCGCGCACGTAGGCCGCGTAGAAATCCGGGTTGTACTGCGACCGCAGGCCGGGTGCGCCCTCGCTGGTACCGCCGGTGCTCAGCGCCGCGGCGTGGAATGCATCCACCTGCCGCCATGATTTTGCCTGCAGCGCCACCATGGTGCCGTTGCCCACCGTGGCCGGTTGCCCATTGAACGGTTTGCAGACCCACAAGGCCACTTCCTGTGCGCCGCCATCGCGGTAGGTGCCCCACCCGATCCAGCCATCCCACTCGGTCTTGTCCTCGACATCACAGCGCGCGTGTCCGAGCGCACCCATGGTGGCATCGTAGAAGCGCGCGGCGGTTTCCAGGTTGCTGGTACCGAAGCAGATGTAGGTAAACATGGGCCGGACTCGAATCTACGGTGCGACTGCGGGCGACTCCACGGACGGCGGGCGCCCGCTTTGCGCGACAGTATCACGCGGATTGATGCCTGCAAGCTCGAAGCCGCGCTTGAAGTCACGGATATGCTTGGCCATCCAGGACTGGGCCGCTTCGCTGTCACGCGACTCCACTGCCTGCGTCAGGCGGCGTTGCGCTGCGATGATGCGCGCACGTGCCTGTGCGACCTTACCGATCATGGCCGCGACCGACGGCTCGAGCAGCTGCAGCAGCGGCTCCTGCGCCACGGCGAGCGCGGGATTGCCGCTGGCTTCCCCCAGCGCGCGGAAATATTTGATGACGTGGACCACGGTCTGCGCCGAATTCTCCGCGGCCTCGACGTTGTGAGCAGCGGCGTGCAGCTGCAGACAGTCAGCGGCCTTGCGACGCGTGGCGGCCAGCGCGGCCAGCGGCGGCTCCAGGATGGTGAGCCCCTCCCACACATCCTGGTAGGTCACCTCGTGCAGTACCAGTGCGCGCCGCACGCCGGCGCCGACCTGTCCGGCGCCTGGCCGCACTACCACCATGCGCTTGGAACCGCGGCGGCGCCCGAGCAGACCCGCGCTGTCGAGTTCGCGCAGCGCTTCGCGCACCGTGGAGCGATTGACGCCGAACTGGCGCGCCAGTTCGAGTTCGGGCGGCAGGTGATCGCCCACCTGCAGACGGCCAGCCACTATGTGCTCGACCAGCGCGCCGGCCACGCGGCGGTAGGTGGGCTCGATGGCGATCGGTTCAAACAGCAGGTTCATGCGGTGATTCGAAACAGTTCGCGGCCGATCAGCATGCGGCGAATCTCCTGCGTGCCGGCACCGATTTCATACAGCTTGGCGTCGCGCAGCAGCCGGCCGGCCGGGTAGTCGTTGATGTAGCCATTGCCGCCGAGGGACTGGATGGCCTCGAGTGCGACCTGCGTGCCGCGCTCGGCCGCGAACAGGATCGCCGCGGCCGCATCCTGGCGGGTGCACAGTCCTGCATCGCAGGCGCGGCCCACCGCATACACATAGGCGCGCGCGGCATTGAGACTGACGTACATGTCGGCCAGCTTGGCCTGCATGAGTTGAAAGGTGCCGATGGCATGACGGAACTGCTTGCGCTCGTGCACATAGGGCAGCGTCAGATCCAGGGCCGCCGCCATGAGCCCGAGCGGGCCGCCGGCGAGCACCGCGCGTTCGTAGTCCAGGCCGCTCATCAGCACGCGCGTGCCCTGGTTGAGACCGCCGAGCAGGTTCTCCGCCGGCACGCGGCACTGATCGAATACCAGCTCGCAGGTGTTGGAGCCGCGCATACCGAGTTTGTCGAGTTTCTGCGCGGTCGAGAATCCGGCGAAGGTCTTTTCGACGATGAAGGCGGAGATGCCGCGCTCGCGCGCCTCCGGATCGGTCTTGGCATAGACGATCAGCACATCGGCATCCGGGCCATTGGTGATCCACATCTTATGGCCCGAAAGACGGAAGTGATCGCCGTGCTGCGTAGCGCGCAGCTCCATGGCCGTGACATCCGAGCCGGCACCAGGCTCGGACATGGCCAGGGCGCCCACGTGTGTGCCGTCCACCAGCTTCGGCAGATAGCGGTCCCGCTGCGCATCGCTGCCATGACGCGTGAGCTGATTGACGCAGAGATTGGAGTGCGCTCCATAGGAGAGCCCGACCGCGCCGCTGGCGCGCGAGATCTCTTCCATGACGATGATATGCGCCAGGTAGCCGAGGTTGGAGCCGCCCCAGCGCTCGGGCACCGTGATGCCGAGCACCCCCAGCTCGCCCAGCTGTGGCCAGAGCTGGCGGGGAAACTGGTTGCTGCGATCGATCTCATCGGCCAGCGGGGCGATCTTCTCCCGGGCGAAGCGCCGCACCTGCGCCCGCACCTCGGTCAGCGTCTCGCCCAGTCCGTAATCGAGTTCGGTGGCATCCAGAACACTCATGGCCGCTTGCTCCGACCTGATTAATTGCGCTATTGTCCGACAATCAGTCGATTAATTGCAAGTCGGGGTGACGGACGTGCCGGTGCTTACCAGCGAGGTCAATCCCAGGAGTGAGGAGTTCAAGGCCAATCGGGCAGCCATGCTGCCGCTGGTCACTGATCTCAGGCAGCGCGTGGCCCGCAACGCGCAAGGCGGCGGCGAGAGCGCCCGCGCCCGTCACGTGGCGCGCGGCAAGCTACTGCCGCGCGAGCGCGTGGAACTGCTGCTCGATCCGGGCACACCCTTCCTGGAACTCTCACAGCTGGCCGCCACCGGCCTCTACAACGATGAGGCGCCGGGCGCGGGGCTGATTACCGGAGTGGGACGCATCTCGGGCCGCGAGTGCCTCGTGGTCTGCAACGATCCGACCGTCAAGGGCGGCACCTACTACCCCACTACCGTCAAAAAGCACCTGCGCGCGCAGGAGATTGCACGCGAGAATCGCCTGCCCTGCGTGTATCTGGTCGATTCCGGCGGCGCCCACCTGCCCAGCCAGGATGAAGTGTTCCCCGATCGCGAGCACTTCGGGCGCATTTTCTTCAACCAGGCCACCCTATCGTCGGAGGGCATCGCGCAGATTGCGGTGGTCATGGGCAGCTGCACGGCCGGTGGCGCCTATGTGCCGGCGATGAGCGATGAATCCATCATCGTGCGTAACCAGGGCACCATTTTCCTGGGGGGTCCGCCGCTGGTGCAGGCGGCCACCGGGGAGATCGTCAGCGCCGAGGAGCTGGGCGGCGGCGATGTGCACACCCGCCTCTCGGGTGTCGCCGATCACCTGGCGGAAAACGATGCGCACGCGCTGGCGATCGCGCGCCGTGCGGTGGCGAGCCTGTCGCCGGCGGCGGCGCATGGACTTAGCATTCGCGAACCATTGCCGCCGCGCTTTGCAAGCGAAGAGCTCTACGGCGTAATTCCGGCCGATGCTCGCAAACCCTACGATGTGCACGACGTCATCGCGCGCCTGGTCGATGACAGCGAATTCGCGGAATGGAAGTCGCGCTATGGCCGCACTCTGGTGACCGGCTTCGCGCATCTCTGGGGAATGCCCGTAGGCATCATCGCCAACAATGGCATCCTGTTCTCCGAGTCGGCACAGAAGGGTGCGCACTTCATCGAATTGTGCTGCCAGCGGCGCACGCCGCTGATCTTCCTGCAGAACATCACCGGCTTCATGGTCGGACGCAAGGTCGAACAGGAGGGCATCGCCAAGCATGGCGCCAAGATGGTGACCGCGGTCGCATGCGCCCAGGTGCCCAAGCTCACGGTCATCATCGGCGGCAGTTTCGGCGCGGGCAACTACGCCATGTGCGGCCGTGCCTACGGCCCGCGATTCCTGTGGATGTGGCCTAACGCGCGCATCAGTGTCATGGGGGGCGAGCAGGCCGCGCGCGTGCTCAGCACCGTGAAGCGCGATTCGATCACAGCGCGCGGCGGCGAGTGGAGCGCGGCCGAGGAAGCCGAGTTCTCGGCGCCGATCCGCGGCCAGTACGAGACCCAGGGTCATCCCTACTACGCCACGGCCCGCCTCTGGGACGATGGCATCATCGATCCGGCCGACACGCGCACCTGCCTTGGGCTGGGCCTGGCAGCGAGCCTGGCCGCCCCGATTCCGGACACGCGTTTCGGCGTGTTTCGCATGTAAGCCATGTTCAGCAAAATATTGATAGCCAATCGCGGCGAAATCGCCTGCCGCATCGAGCGCACCGCGCGGCGGCTCGGCATCGGCACGGTGGCGGTGTACTCGGATGCCGATGCGCAGGCGCTGCATGTGCGCGGCGCCGATGAGGCCGTGGCGATCGGCCCTCCACCAGCGCGCGAGAGCTATTTGCGGGGCGATGCGATCATCGAGGCCGCGCGCCGCACGCGCGCACAGGCCATTCACCCAGGCTATGGATTCCTGTCGGAGAACGCCGGCTTCGCGGAAGCCTGCGCGCAGGCAGGACTGGTGTTCATCGGCCCGCCGGCAAACGCCATCCGTGCCATGGGTTCGAAATCGGCGGCCAAGACCCTCATGGCCCAAAGCGGCGTGCCGCTGGTGCCCGGCTATCACGGTGAGGATCAGTCCCCGGAGTTGCTGCAGCGGCAAGCCGACAGCATCGGCTACCCGGTGCTCATCAAGGCCAGCGCAGGCGGCGGCGGCAAGGGCATGCGCCGCGTGGATCGAGCGGCGGATTTCGCCGCTGCCCTCGCCTCCTGCCAGCGTGAGGCCGAAGCAAGTTTCGGCGATGCGCGCGTGCTGATCGAAAAGTACGTGCTGCGTCCGCGTCACATCGAGATCCAGGTATTCACCGATACGCATGGCGGCGGTGTGTATCTGTTCGAGCGCGACTGTTCGGTCCAGCGCCGCCATCAGAAAGTGCTGGAAGAAGCGCCTGCACCGGGCATGAGTGATGAGCGGCGCGAGCGCATGGGCGCTGCAGCCCTGGCCGCGGCACGCGCCGTGGGCTATGTCGGCGCGGGTACCGTGGAGTTCATCGCCGATCCGGATGGATCGTTCTACTTCATGGAAATGAACACGCGCCTGCAGGTGGAACATCCGGTCACCGAGATGATCACCGGGCAGGACCTGGTGGAATGGCAACTGCGCGTCGCGGCCGGCGAACCCCTACCCTTGTCGCAGGCGCAGCTCACGATCCACGGACACGCCATCGAAGCGCGCATTTATGCCGAGGATCCGGATCGCGGCTTTCTGCCTTCCACGGGCCGCATCTATCACCTGCGTACGCCGGCCTCCACGGACCGCGTGCGCATCGACGCCGGCGTCGCCGAGGGCGATTCGATCTCCCCGTGGTATGACCCGATGATTGCCAAGCTCATTGTCTGGGGTTCGACGCGCGAGGCCGCCTGCTCCAGGATGGCGCGCGCCCTGGGTGAGTACCAGATCCTGGGCGTCGCCAACAACGTGCGGTTTCTTTCGAGGCTGGTGCAGAGCCGCGCCTTCGCGGGCGCGGATCTCGACACCGCACTGATTGAGCGCGAGCACGATCAGCTGTTTCCGGCGGCGCAACGCGCGCCCGATGCAGCGCTCGCGGCCGCCGCGCTGGCAGTGCTGTACCAGCAGCGCGATCGCGCCGCACACGGTCCGGGCCTTAGTCCCTGGCGACTGGCGGGCGGCTGGCGGCTGAATGCCGATGGCGCGCGCCGGCTGCGATTTCTCTGCAACGGCGTGGAATCAGCCGTGGCCGTGCGCGAGACCGCCGATACGTACGAACTGATCGTGGGGGATCCATCGGTTGCCGCGGCTGCCGGCAGCGCGCCGAAGAGCCCCGCATCCGGCACTATGCTGAGCTTCGCCTTCGATGGCCGAGAGGTGCGCGCCGATGCGATCCTCAAAGGCGAGCGCTGCGATGTGTTCATCGATGCCGATCACTTCCTCCTCGAGCGCATCGACCCGCTGGCACACGTCGGCGAGATCGCGAGTGACGAAAGCGGCATCCGCGCGCTGATGCCAGGCCGCGTCGTGGCGCTGCTGGTCGAGCCCGGCGCACGCGTCGTCAAGGGACAGCCGCTGCTGATCCTGGAGGCGATGAAGATGGAACACACCACCAGCGCACCCGCAGATGGCATCTGCGAGGCCTTCAACGTCGCTGTCGGCGAACAGGTCAGCGACGGCGCCGAGCTGGTGCGATTCAAGCCGTCTTAGAGACGCGCTCGCTCGCCGGCGTCAGCGCGATGCGGAAGCTCGACGCGGGAGCTCGATGCGCCAGCCGGTGAGCAAAGCCAAACGCTCCAGATCCTCCGGCACATCCAGGTCGGCGAGAAACCGGTCATTGCTCGTCTGCCACACATGCACCAGAGAAGGCTCCCGATCGATCAGGTCGCGCACGCCCAGGCCCGCTGCGCTGGCAAGCACCCGCTCACGCACCAATTCATCCAGCATCACGGGATTGCCGCGCGCGCCCTCGACCTGGGGCACCAGCACGTGACCGGCTGGCCGGCTGCCAAACGCCGCAATGAGTGCTGCCAGCTCGCCCGCTTCGATCCGGGGCTGATCGACCAGCGCCATGAGGATGCCATCGAAGCCCGGACCCAGCGCCGCAAGCCCGACGCGAACCGAGCTGGCAAGACCCTGTGCGTAGTCGGCGTTGTACGCCAATGTCATGGCCGGCCCGCGAGTGGCCGGCGCGCTCACCTCCGCCTCCACCGCCTGGCGCTCGAAGCCGGTCACCACGGCGACGGCATCGACGCCCGCTTCGCGCAGCGCCCGCAGCTGACGCCGCACCAGCGACACGCCCTCGATACGGATCAGGGCCTTGGCGATGCCGCCCAGGCGCCGGCCGGCGCCGGCAGCGAGCAGCACGGCACCGATTTTCGGCTTCGACGCGGTTCCCATGTGTTCCGCTGCCACTGCGATTAGAGTTCGCAGTATGCCGCTCAGCTCGACGCTTGCCACAAGCCGTCCCAACGTGCGTCTCGATACCAGTCTGGAACTGCTGCTCGATTATTCCTCGGCACCGGACGAGCCGCGGGTACTCGCGACCGTGGTGGCGACCGCAGGTTCCACCTACCGCAAGGCCGGCGCCCGCATGCTGATCCTCGCCAATGGCGGCCACCTCGGACTGCTGAGCGGCGGCTGCCTGGAGGCGGACCTGAAGGAACACGCCAACGAGGTGCTCCGCAACGGCATTCCGCGCGCCGTCGAATACGACATGCGCGGGCCGGACGATATTCTTTTCGGCATTGGGGCGGGCTGCGAAGGCGCCATGCGCGTGCTGCTCGAACCGGCCGGACGGGGCACACCCGCCGAGCGGGCCTTGCTGGTCGCCGGTCGGCGCGCGAGTGCCGGCCAGCCGACGGCGCTCGTGGCCTTGCACGAATGCGCCGACCTGCCGCTCGGCACCTACACCGCAGCCCCGCCGCTGACGCCCGCGCTGATGGCGGCCGCTGCGCAGGCGCTGTCGGAATCAGCTTCGCGCGAGCTCAGAACCGAGACCGAAGGCCGCCGCACGCGCGCCTTTGTGCAATACCTGGCCCCCGCGCCGCATCTGCTGATCTGCGGCGGCGGACCGGATGCGCAGCCCGTGGTCGCCAACGCGCGCGGCCTTGGATGGCGAGTCACGGTGGTTGAGCATCGCCCCGTGTATGCGCTTGGCCCGCGTTTCCCGGGAGCCGAGGTGAAACTCATCGACGCAGCCTTGCTGCGATCGGCTGTCGACCTCGACAGCTGCCATGCCGCGGTGGTCATGAGCCATCACCTGTTGTCCGATGCCGCGTATCTGCGCGAGTTGGCGCAGGTCGACCATCCGGCCTTCGTCGGATTACTGGGGCCCGCCGCGCGGCGAGAGCGGCTGGTGCGTGAGCTCGGCGCGGACATGGCGGCGCTGCAGCCGCGACTGCGCGGGCCGGTGGGAATCGATCTGGGCGCGGTGACGCCCGAGGGCATCGCACTCGCGATTGTCAGCCAGATTCACGCCTGGCTGGCCGGGCGCGCCGGATCGACGGTCAGCAGTTCCTCGTAGAAGCCGCCAATCTGCCGCGCACGATCGATGAAGTGAATCTCCAGGATCCAGTGGCGCGGACGGCCGGCCTCATCCGGCTCGCGCAGCGCGGTCTGGCAGCCGTGGCGGATCGAGAACCGCGCCGGATCCGGTGAATGCTCGTGCGGAAAGTGACCGATCAGGTGCCCGGCCGTTGGCGCACCAAACTCCCAGCCGCGCGGTGCCGCCATCCCCACCACGAAATCGTATAACTCCCCAGCGGTCAGCTGCGGGGTGTCCTGATAAAGTTTGCGGCCGGCCTCGAAAGCGACTGCCAGATCGGCGATCAGCCGATGCTTCACCGGATCGGCGCCGAGCGCGTAGGTGCGGCCGAAGTCCGCTTCCCAGGCCTCGAACACCGGCCCGAAATCCAGGTAAACGATATCGTCCTCGGCGATGCGCCGATCCGAGGGCGCATCGTAGTAGGTGAGCAGCGTATTGGGGCCGGCACGCGCGATGCGCTTGTGCCAATGGCGGCGGACGCCAAAACGCTCTTTCGCCAGCGCATGGATATCCGCGGTCAGCTCGCTCTCGAGCCTGCCCGGGCGAATCAATCCGCCGGTGACGACATCGGCGAACAGCGCCTCGGCCTTATTCTGTGCTGTGAGCAGCGACTGGGCGACTTCATCCACGCTGGCTGGCTCCAAAAAATTAAGGCGCTATTAAACCATCATTAAAAGTCAACTCAACGCCGGGAGCGGACGCTAGTATTCATCATCAGCAGGAGCGAGTCCGTCATGGCCAGTCCCGTCGTACGCTTCCGGATCGATTTTGCGGAGCATGCGGAGGTCGGGCCCGGCAAGATCCAGCTGCTCGAGGCCATCCGCCGCAGCGGCTCGCTCTCACAGGCGGCCCGCGATCTGGGCATGAGCTACCGCCGTGCCTGGATGCTCATCGCCAGCCTCAATGCCTCGTTCAACAAGCCCGTCACCCGCGCGAGCGCCGGGGGGCGTGGCGGCGGGGGCGCCGCCCTGACGCGGTTTGGCGCGCAACTGATCGCAAGTTATCGCCTCCTCGACCGGGAAATCTCAGTGCTGGCAGCCAGACGCCTGGACGCTCTGCTTCCGACCGTGACTCGCCGCGGCCGTGCGCGGCGCAAAGCAACCTCGCCGCGCCGGTCATTTGCGTAGCGTTGACCACCTCAACTGGTACCTAATAAAGTACATCTGATTACTGTCAAAAGTACCTGATTCATAACAATATTTATATACTGGCCACTGACGATACATGAGGCAGCCACCGGCAGCGAGTTGCCGCCTGCCGGCTGCCGCATCGCGGCGGCCTGCGCGGCGTCGAATTCTTGCGGACTGGCACACACGCCGCTTACAAATTCCTTAGTACCGTGCCGCCATGGCCTTCATGTTAAAGGGCAAGCTGGGCATACCCGACTCGCGCTACGCCGCCGAGCTGGATAAGCGCGCGGCCGAAGCAAAATTCGCGCCCGACCTGGAAGCGGAATACGACGAGTTTTTCCTCTCCGAACGCCGCTCGCAGCTGCGCTGGTTCAACGCCATGCTGTTCGGACTGGCGGTGTGGGCCTGTCTGCTGTCACTCGATCGCGGACACGATGGCATGGAGCGCCTGCGGCTGATTTTCATCGCGTTGAGTTGCGCGACGCTCACCTGGGCAGCCTTCAGCCGCGCCTACCAGGACATCTACCTGAGTGTCGCGCGCTGGGCCACGATTCCGATCGCGATCCTGGGTGGCTTCGAGACCGCTCATCGCATCACGGGCGGCCAGGGCGAGGCGCTGGCGTGGCTGGTCGCCTACTGCATCGGACTGTATTTCATGCTCGGCCTGCGCTACGGCGCCGCCGTGCAGGCAAGCCTGGTGGTGCTGGTGAGCTTTGCGGTGGCGCTGCTCATCAACGGCCAGAGCGTCTCCCAGACCGTACACACCGCCGGCATCGCGGTGGTCATTGTCGGGATTGTCGCACTGGCTTACTTCCAGCAAGCCCTGCGCGTACGCAAGGCCTTCCTCGAACGCGGGCTTATCGCCGACCTGGCCGCACGCGACGGCCTCACGGGATTGAAGAACCGGCGCGCCTTCGATGAGCACCTGATCCGCTCCTGGCAGCAGGCGCTGCGCGACCGCAAGACCATCTCGGTGATGTTCATCGACGTCGATGCCTTCAAGAAATTCAATGACCGCTATGGCCACAAGGCCGGCGATATCGCGCTCCAGCGCATCGCCGGTGTGGTTCACAGCGTAGCCAAGCGCGCCCTTGACCTGGCAGCACGCTATGGCGGCGAAGAGCTCGCGGTCATCCTCTACGATGTGCCCCGGGAGGCCGCACTGCCGCTGGCGGAAACCATGCGCAATGCGGTCATGAACCTGGGAATCGAGCACCTCGACGGCACGCCCCTGGATGTGGTCACGATCAGCATCGGTGTGGGCATCGTGCGTCCGACGCTGGCGCGCAGCCCCGATGGCGCCGTGCAGCTGGCCGATGAGGCGCTCTACGCGGCCAAGCGCAATGGCCGCAACCGCGTGGAAGTGTTCGAGTCCGAATACGACGCGCTCTCGACCGGCACCTTTCGCGCACGCTGAGCGCCGACAGCGCGCTGCCCGCGCTCAAGCGCCGGCCAGCACCGTGGTATTCGGCGTCGGCACATCCGAGCCACCCTTGATCTCCACCGTGACGGCGAACTGATTGGCGTTCTGAATCGGCCGACGGGCCTTGAAGTTGACCCGGCCATCGCCTGCGTCATCCACCTGCAGGATGCCGGCGTCCACCGGCGTGGGATAGCGCGGATCGATGATCCAGAGCTGATAGTCCTTGCCCTTCGGTGCCGGCTTCAGATGGTGCACGACCACCACGCCGCTCTGGCGTTCGTTGTCCCAGACACTCACGGCCACGGCCTTGGGATCGACGCTCAACTGGGCATTGAGCACGGCGATGCGCATATTCGCGACGCGATTACTCTGCTGCAGCGTGGCCACGGCCTGTTTCAGATCGGCCCGCTCGGCGCGCAGCGCCTCGGCCATGTGATCGAGCTCATCGAGGCGTTGCTGGCGGGCTTCCAGCTGCGTGCCCATGTTGTGCATCTGCAGGCCGAAGATCACGCACAGGGCAGCCAATCCTGCCGCCAGCGCCCAGGGCAGCGATCCTGTCCAGCCGCGTCCCTGCCCTGTCTTGGGCAGCCCGCGCTCTCCCATGTCGGCGATGATACGCGCCCGCAGCCCGGCGGAGGGCTTGAGCCGCGGCGCCCCGCCGGCCACCAGTGCGCTGACCCCGCGCAGGTCGGCCACGAGCGCGCGCAGTTCAGCATCACCGCGCAACCGTGCCTCGAAGCCTGCGATCTCGTCCGGCTCCAGCGCCCCGAGGGCGTAGGCGGCGGCCAGCTCTTCAGCGCGTTCGTCGATCACAGCACATCCCCCAGCCGGTCGCGCAGGCGCAGCATCCCGCGCCGAATTCTCGCCTTGATGGTGCCGAGCGGCTGCTCAAGCCGCGCGGCGATCTCGCTCTGGCTCAGACCTGCAAAAAAAGCCAGTTCGATGACCTGACGCTGATCGGGGGACAGTTCGGCCAGCGCCGCGCGGATATGCCCCGCGCGCTCCTCGCCGTGCAGCTGCTCGCTGGCCGATGCGGGCGGGGGCTGCTCGATGGCCTCGGCACTGAGTGCAATTTCCTCGATCAGGCGCCGGCGACGTGTCGAGGCCCGAATGCGATCGATGGCCTTGTTACGGGTCAGGGCCACGGCCCAGCTGGTCAGCGATCCCAACTCGGCATCAAACCCCTCGGACTTGTGCCAGATCTGGGCGAAGACATCCTGCAGCACGTCCTCGGCTTCGCGCCGGTCGTTGAGGATGCGCGCCGCCACCGCCAGCAGCAGCGGTGCCGAGCGATCGTAGAACTCCAGGAATGCGGCACGATCGCCCGTCCGGATACGACGGATGACTTCCGCATCATTTCCACCGGCCGATTTGTTCTCGTTCACTGCGATTCGCCACGGCAACAGCACCCGCCATCCCGCGGCAAGCCCGCGGGAGCTGCTCTCCATAGCCGCCTGATCATTCATAACAGACAGCCAAACCTGCCACAAGTTGTCATCAGAAAGTTAAACGTATCGCCAGCCCCCGCGGATGCATCCGAACCCCCCGCGGGTGCGATATATTGGCCATGACAGTTCATCGAACAATAACGACATGGAAACGTTAGGGATCATCGGCACAGGGATTGCCGGCCTCGGCTGCGCTCACGCGCTGCAACGTCGCTACGCGCTGACGCTCTACGAAAAGGGCGGGCACGTGGGCGGCCACGCTAATACGGTGCTGGTCGAGGAGCCGGGTGGCATCATTCCCATCGATACGGGCTTCATGACGTTCAATGAAGTCACCTATCCGCATCTGACGCGGCTGTTTCGCGAACTCGGCGTCCAGACCCAGCCGAGTTCGATGTCCTTCAGCGTGCAGCACGCGCAGGCGGGGCTGGAATTCTGCGGCTCGAGTCTGAATCTGCTCTTCGGGCAGCGCCGCAATCTCCTCCGCCCGGGATTCTGGAAGATGCTGCTGACCATCAACCGCTTCAACCAGGAAGCGGTCGAATGCCTGGAGTCGCGCCGCCATGATCATCAGAGCCTGGACGAGTACATCCGCGAGCGCCAGTACGGTGATCAATTCCGCGACCTGTACCTGATACCGATGAGCAGCGCGGTCTGGTCCAGCCCACCCGAACGCATGCTGCAGTTTCCGGCCACCACGCTGCTGCGCTTCTTTCATAATCACGGATTTCTGGGCCTGCACACGCAGCACCCCTGGTTCACGGTCAGCGGCGGATCGCGCTGCTACGTGAAGAAACTGATCACGCCGTTCCGCGACCGGATCCAGGTGCGCCGCGGTGTCGCACAGGTGCGTCGCGACAAGGGCGGTGTCGTGGTCACCGATCAGAACGGCGAGCAACAGCGTTTCGATCGCGTGATCCTGGCCTGCCATGCCGATGAGGCGCTCGGCATGCTGGCCGACGCGGATGAGCGCGAGCGGCGCGTACTCGGGGAATTCCACTATCAGCCCAATCTTGCGCTGCTGCACACCGATGAATCGGTGATGCCGGCCACCCGTCGCTGCTGGTCCTCGTGGAACTATCGGATCAGCCGTGGCACTGGGGGACAGCTCGAGCCCTCCACCGTCTACTGGATCAACAGCCTGCAGCGGCTGCCGACCCGGCAGAACTACTTCGTCTCGATCAATGGCGAGCAGTCGCTGAACCCGTCGAAGATCCTGCAGCGCATCGCCTATGATCATCCGCTCTTCAATCTCGGCGCGGTGCAGGCGCAGCAGCAGCTCCCCGAGCTCAATCGGGCGCACAGCGGCGTCTACTTCTGCGGCAGTTATTTTCGCTACGGCTTTCACGAGGATGCGCTCGCCTCGGCCATTGCCTTGAGCCGGCTGCTGGATCCGACATTGACCGGAAGCGAGCGCGCCGTGGTTACGGCGCTCGACTACCCCGCGGTGGAAGAGCTGACGCTGGCGGGGGCCGCGCCTTGAAGAGCTGTCTGTACGAATGCGAAGTCATGCACCAGCGCCTGGCGCCCCGGCGCTATGCGCTGCGGCATTCGCTGTTCATGTTCTACCTGGACCTGGATGAAGTCGAACCACTGGCGCGGGCGCTGCGCCTGTTCAGCCGCAACCGCTGGAACCTCTACAGTTTCCATGATGCCGATCACCTGCCGGGCAGCGGCGATTCGGCGGCACCGCTGCGCGCGCGGCTGACGCAGTATCTGACAGTGCAGGGGATCTCGCTGCCGCCCCAGGCACGGATCCGGCTGCTGACGCTGCCGCGGATCGCAGGCTATGTGTTCAATCCCATCTCGGTCTATTTTTGCTTCGGTGATACGGAGGGCGCTCCCGTGTGCGCCGTCGCCGAAGTCGGCAACACCTTCGGCGAGCACAAGCTCTACCTGCTGCCCTGCCCTGACCCGCAGGACGGCTCGCTGTTCACGCTGCGGGCGCCAAAACATTACTACGTGTCGCCGTTCTCCAGCCTGACGCTGCAGTTCGATTTCCGCCTGCGCGTGCCGGAGGCGGCGCTGCACCTGCGCATCGACGACTTCGACGGCGAACAGCGCGTGCTGCGCAGCGGGCTGCGCGGTGAGCGGCGCGCGCTCGGTGATGCCCGCCTCGCCTGGTATGGGCTCAAGTACCCGCTGCTGACGCTGAAGGTCATCGGGCTGATCCACTGGCATGCGCTCAAGCTCTGGCTGCGCGGTGTGCCCTGGTACCGCAAGGGCGACTCGCCGCATCTGCAGCGTGAGGTGCTGCGGCCGCATCGGACGCTGGCGGCCCCGCAGCCCGAGCCTGGAGTGCTGCCGCAATGATCTGGTTTCTGCGCATCGCCTTCAGTGTCGTACTGGTGACCATGCTCTGCGTCACCAGTTGGGCCAGTGCGCACGTGCCGCTGTGGGAGACCCCGCGCGCGGTGGTCATGCACCCCTGGTTCATCGCCACGATGTTCGACACCTACTTCGGCTTCCTGACGTTCTTCGTCTGGCTGGCTTATCGCGAAACCTCGCTGCTCGCGCGCCTGCTGTGGCTGATCGCGATCCTGCTGCTCGGCAATATCGCCATGGCCAGCTACGTGCTGTTGATCGTGTGGCGCTTGCCGACGGATGCGCCGGTCTCACGCGTATTGCTGCGTCCGGCTCCGCGCGGCGCATGAACGCGCCACCGTCGGGTCTGCGCGGCTTTTGGCGCCGCCGCGTGGTCGATGTCATGCTGGCGCAGCTGCGCCAGGGCATCACGCCGCAGAAGATCGCGCTCACGCTGGCGCTCGGGACCGTCATCGCGCTGTTTCCGATCATGGGCACGACCACCGCGCTGTGCCTGCTGGTCGGTGTCGCGCTGAAACTCAATCAACCCATCATCCAGCTGGTGAACTGGATCGCCTGGCCACTGCAGATTCCAGGAATCTATTTCTTCGTGCGGGTGGGCGAGTGGCTCACGCACAGCCCGCAAGTGTCCTTTTCGATCTCGGCGCTGCTGGTAGCCTTCAAGAATTCGCCGCTGCGCTTTCTGCAGCAGTACGGCATGACCGGCCTGCGCGGTGTGCTCGCCTGGGCGCTGATTGCGCCGGGGGTCGCCGCGCTGATCTACCTGCTGGCCCTGCCACTGCTCAAGCGCATGCTGCTCGGACTGACAGCCCTGGCGCCGAGGACCTGAACACCCATGTCACTGGATCGACTGCTGGAACGCGATGTGCTGCCGGATACCCTGCTGCGGCTCGGTATCCGCCGGCTGCTGCGGCAGCGCCTGCGCGAGGAACAACGCGATAATGTCGAGGCACAGCTAGCGGCGCTGCAGTCGCTGGTGGCGCAGTTGCGCGCCAGTCCCATCGCCATCGAAACCGCCGCCGCCAACGAGCAGCACTACGAAGTACCGACACGGTTTTTCGAGCTGTGCCTCGGGTCGCGGCTCAAGTACAGCAGCGGACTGTGGAGTGATGGCATCGATACGCTCGATGCGGCCGAGGAGGCCATGCTGGCGCTCACCTGCCAGCGCGCGCGCATCGAGGATGGACAGCGCATCCTCGAACTCGGCTGCGGCTGGGGCTCGCTGTCGCTGTGGCTGGCCGAGCACTACCCCAATGCCCGCATCACAGGCGTCTCCAACTCCCGCACCCAGCGGCATCACATCGAGACTCAGTGCGCGCAGCGCGGCATCCACAACCTGACCATACTGACCTGCGACATGAATCGCTTCGACATCGATGAGCGCTTCGACCGCGTGGTATCCGTGGAGATGTTCGAGCACATGAAGAACTACCAGCGCCTGCTCGGCAACATCGCGCGCTGGCTGACACCGGAGGGGCTGCTGTTCGTGCACATCTTCACGCACCGCGAGTACGCCTATCACTTCGAGGCCCGCGGCGACAACGATTGGATGGCGCGTTATTTCTTCAGTGGTGGCATCATGCCCAGCGATGACCTGCTGCTCTACTTCCAGGATGACCTGCGGCTGCAGGATCACTGGCGCGTGAGCGGCCGTCACTATCAGCAAACCGCCGAGGCCTGGCTGCGGAACATGGACCGGCATCAAGCGGAGATCCGCCCGCTGCTCGCCGCCACTTATGGCGAGCGCGACAGCACGCGCTGGTGGGTCTATTGGCGCGTCTTCTACATGTCCTGCGCGGAGCTGTGGGGCTTCCGTAAGGGCGAGGAATGGCTGGTGTCGCACTACCTGTTCGGGAAATCCAGAGCGCACGCGCAGTGACGGCAGCCGCTGCCGGGACGGGCACGCGGCGCGTGTACTACGGCTGGAAGGTGCTGGCCGCGCTGTTCATGGCCGGCTTCATGGTCTACGGCGGCGGCCTTTGGGCGTTCACGCTGTTCGTGATGCCGTTGACCCTGGAGTTCCACTGGACGCGCGCCGCCACGGGCGGGCTGGTCACGGCCTTCTGGCTCAGTGCACCGATGATCCTGCTGGGCGGTTTCGGCATCAAACGCTTCGGCGCCGTGCGCATGCTCATCTGCGGCATCCTCATCGAAGCCAGCTGCCTGGCGATGCTCGCCACCGTGTCGAGCTTCTGGCAGATGTATCTGCTGCGCGCGGCCATGGGCTTCGGCAAGGTCGCCTTCGCGGTGACGCTGCCGTACCTGGTCTCGCGCTGGTTCTCGCGCCATTACTCCCTCGGGCTGGGCATCACCTGGTCGGGCTGGCACTTCGGCGGATTGGTGCTGGCGCCGCTGACCGGATGGGTGATCGCGCACGTTGGCTGGCGCGCGGCCTGCTTCACGATCGTGGGCGGGTTGGTCACGGTGGGCCTGATTCCCGCGCTCTTCACGTTGCGGATCAAGACGCCGGCGCAACTGGGACTCGGGCTGGATGGCGATCCCCTCGATGCCGACGCCAGGCAGCAGGCGGTGGATGTGCGCGACAACCCGGCCGGCTCACTCGGCGCGCTGCTCGGATCGGCGACCTTCTGGTTCATCGCCCTCATGACGCTGGTGTTCTTCACCACCTACAGCGGGCTCATCACGCACCAGAGTGCGATCGTCGAGGGCGCGGGCTTCATCGGCCAGCTGCCCTCCACCGTGCTCGGCGCCACCGCGGGATTTGCCGGCATCGGCAGTCTGTGCACCGGCTGGCTGCTGGATCGCTATTCCACGCGCAATGTCGGCATCGGCATGTGCGTGCTGCTGCTGACCGGAGCGCTGTCGCTGCTGGCCATCGATCGACTGCACTCGACCGCAGCCCTGTTCATCTATGCGGCCAGCTTCGGCTTCACGGTGGGCGGCGGTGACCTGTACTTCGTGGCGCTGCTGCGCCTGCGCTTCCCCTCCATCAGTGTGGCCTTCAGCTACAGCGCCTGGTATTTCTGCCAGATCCTGACGCTGCTCGTCGGCGGTCCGATCGCCGGCAAGATCTACGACCTCACCGGCGATTACGGCACCACGCTGGCCCTGCTGGTGGGCACGGCCGCCGCGGCACTGGTGTTCTCGCTGGTGATCGTGCGCCCGCGGCGCTAAGGCCGCGCCTCCACGAACAGCGAGTAATACCGGCGGCCATGCTTAGCGCCCGCCACGTGGCTGGCATCATCGATGCGCAGCGCCGCGTCGCGGCTGCGCATATAGGCACTGCGTTCGATGCGCCGGAAACCGGCGCGTCGCAGCAGCGAGCGCAAGGTCTCATAGTCATAGCCGAATTTGTGGCTGCCAACGAAGGCATCCGGGCTGGCGCCGACGCCGGCGTAACCGAGGAAGCTTTCCAGCCGCGTTACCGTCGGCGGCCACCAGGGCCAATGCGCGCGGCGTGCCGCAAAGAATCTGTGGTCGCGGCGCACATACGCGCGCAGGCACTGCTCGATATCCGGCACCACGATGCGCGCGACGCCGTCACGCCCCAGCACGCGATGGATGTCGGCCATGACCGCCAACGCCTCATCGGGGTAGTAGCAATGCTCCAGCACATGGCACATATACACGGCCCGGGCCGCGCCTTTCGCAAACGGCAATCCCCAGCGCAGGTCCATCGACAGCTGCGCCGGCCAGTGATCAATGTTGACCCAGCCCGGCAGCAGTGAATCGGCGGCGCCCAGGTGCAGCTTCAGGCCGCGAGAGTGGCGACTGAGTCCCAATGCCACCAGCTGCGCGTCCACGAACGCTCGTCGCCGCCTGCGAAGCGCGGCGGCCTGGGACTCCGCATCGCGCCGCCAGCGTTTCAGTGCGGCGGGACCTTTCACCCGCGGACCGCGCGCGGCAACCTCGCCGGCAATGGCCTCGGTGGCCCGTACCAGGCGGCGCAGGTCATCCTGGGCTCGGTCAAACGCAGCGGGTGACGATCGGCGCTTGGATCGGGCGGGCATGGCAATCCGACAATACCTCAGGAGTGACCGGCACTTGGGGCCGCGGATGATTCCGCAGTTGCGTCCAGATGTATCTTACGATATAGTTTTCGATATGTTGAACGTTAAGGACTTATTCCAATGAGACGATTTCGAGCAGAGGGACCCTTCGGTCGGGAGAGCGGCCGTTTCGGGCACCGTCACGGATTCATGGGTGCCGTGCGCCGCGGCAGCTTTGGCGGCCCCGGGATGCGCGCCGCCAAGATGCTCTCCTCCGAGGATTTGCAGCTGATCATGCTGGCGCTGCTCAAAGACAGCCCGCGCCACGGCTACGACATCATCAAGTCGCTGCAGGAACACTCCAGCGGGCTATATACGCCCAGCCCCGGCGTGGTCTACCCCGCCCTGACCTATCTAGAGGAAGCAGGCCTGGCGCTCTCGGAGACCGAGGGCAGCAAGCGCCGCTACAGCATCACCGAGGCCGGTCTGGAACACCTGGCGAAGAACCGCGCCACGGCCGATGAGCTGCTGGCACAGCTGGCGCGCATGGGCCAGAAGATGGCGCAGTTCCAGCGCCAGTACGCCGAGGATGAAGCCGCCGGAGAGGAATGGGGCGGCACGGGGCGCGATCAGGAAAAGCAGGAATGGCGCCAGGTGCGGGCGCAGTTCCAGGAACTCAAACACGAGTTCAAGCTGGCATTGTTCGAGAAGGTGCATGCCTCCATCGAGGAGAAGCGGCGCGTACTCGAGATTCTTCGAAACGCCATCGCGCAGATTCGCGGCCGATGAGTTCAGCCGCCCGCGGCCGATGCCGCGCCCACAGGCCTTTCGGGCTATCAGAAGCTGATCGTCGCGCTGGTTGCGTTCCTGCAGTTCACCATCATCCTGGACTTCATGGTGCTCTCGCCGCTGGGCGCGATGATCATTCCGGCACTGCAGATCACGCCCAGCCAGTTTGGCCTGCTGGTGTCGGCCTATGCCTTCAGCGCCGGATTGTCGGGCCTGCTGGCCGCGGGCTTCACCGACCGCTTCGATCGCAAGCGGGTGCTGCTGTTCTTCTACACCGGTTTCGTGCTCGGCACGCTGTTGTGCGCGCTCGCGGGCAGCTATCACTTCCTGCTGTTCGCGCGCGTGATCACCGGCCTCTTCGGTGGCGTGATCGGTTCCACGGTGCTCGCGATCACCACGGATCTGTTTGAATACCGCCTGCGCGGGCGCGTCATGGGCGTGGTGCAGACCGCGTTTGCGGCCAGCAACGTATTGGGGCTCCCGCTGGCGCTGTTACTGTCGAATCGCTGGGGCTGGAATGCGCCCTTCCTGCTGATCGTGGGTGCGAGCCTCATCGTCGGGGTCGTCATCGTGCTGAAGATGCAGCCGGTCCGCGAGCATCTGCAGCGCCGCCCGGATCGAAGCGCATTGCATCACTTCCTGCACACCGTATCGACGCCGCGCTATCTGCAGGGTTTCGCCACCACCGGCCTGCTCACGGTGGGCGGCTTCATGCTCATGCCCTTCATGAGCAACTTCACGGTCCACAACCTGGGCATTCCGATCGAGCACCTGCCGCTGATCTACATGGTGACCGGCATCTGCTCGATGATCGCCGGACCCCTGATCGGCCGCGCCAGCGATGCGATCGGCAAGTTCTACGTATTCGCCTGCGGCTGCGCGCTGACCATCCTGATGGTGACTATCTACACACATCTGGGAGTCACGCCGCTGTTCGTGGTGATCCTGGTGAGCGTGGCGCTGTTCATCGGCGTCTCCTCCCGCATGATCTCCTCCTCGGCGCTGATCTCCGCGGTACCGAATCCGCCCGATCGAGGCTCCTATATGGCGATCAGTTCCTCGATCCAGCAGTTTGCCGGCGGCATCGCCGCCAGCATCGCCGGATTGATCGTGACGCAACGCGCCGATGGCACCATCCAGCACTTTGAAGTGCTGGGCTACCTGCTCACCGTCACGACGCTGACCTCCCTGACGATGATGTACCTGATCCAGCGCCGCCTCGAACCACGCACGATCTCACCACTGGCGGCGGTCGCCCCCCAGCCGCCCGCCACCCCGTAGGCCCTGGCGGCAAGGGCTTGCCGCCCTGGCCGCCGGCCTCCATTGCAGCGCGCCGCTGTTGCATTGCAACATAAGCAGGCAGATGGCGGCGACGCCGTGCGTCGGCCGTGACCTGCGACGCCGATTGGGCGCGCGTAGCCTAGTAAATTCACCACCCACATGATCCGCTGGCCGATCAAGCTCATCTGCGCCTGCCTGCGTGTACCGGTCCCGCAGGGACCGATCGTACCGGCGCTGCTGCTCGCCGCCTTGGGCGCGATCGCGATGGCCGCACCCGCTTCGGCCGCCTGCCCCAGCCTGCCCGATTCCCAGTTGCGCGCTCTCGACCGTCTTGTGGGCCGCGATGCCAAGCAGGCCCTGGCGGAGATCGGTGCGCGGGTGAGCGGCCTGGAATCCCTGCCGGGCACCACCACTGAGAAACTCGCCGCGCTGTATGCGCTGCAGGCCAACGCCTACAGCATGCTCGAGCTCGACCGCGACGCGCGCGACGCGGCCACCAATGGCCTGGCGCTCGCGACCAATCCGATCGATCCAGTGCACGTGAATCTGCTGATTGGCTACTGGGGCAATATCTACGACCAGGCCAGCCTCGACCAGGCGGTGCAGGAACTCGAGGCCGCGCGCGCCGTGCAGCCACCCGGTTCGAGTGCCGCCGTATGCCTGCTGATCGAACTGGGCGTGGTGCAGCAGCGCCGCGACCGCCCCGACATCGCCATCTCGGAACTGACCCAGGCCTACAGCATGACGGCCGGGGTGGCCGCCGCCGATGAGCGTGTGCTGGCCGCGGCCGCACTGGCCTCTGTCATGCGCGTTGTGGGCGATCACGCCCAATCGCTGGCACTGAACCAGGAAGTCATCGATTACGACACCGCGCGCGGCGCGACGCTGGATCTGTCCGTGGCACGTTTTGTGCGCGGCGAGACTCTCACCTCCATGGGCGATTACGGCGGTGCCATGGAGCAACTGGCATTGGCGCGGGATCTGAGCGTCGTTCTGGACGACCAGCAGGGCGTTGCCTTTGCCGACCAGGCCCTCTGCCGCGCCAACATTGAACGCGGCCAGCCGGCGCGGGCCCGGCCTCAATGCGAGCAGGCATTGCGCGTGTTCACGGCCGCGCGCTCCACCGACGTCGCACTGCAGACGCAGGCCCTGATCGCGCGCATCGATCTGGCCGAGGGCCATGCGGAACGCGCGCTGAGCAAGCTCAACGCTATCCTGGCCAACGGCGGGGTCGAGATCCCGGGACGCGACCTGGTGGAAATCCTCGAATTGCGCGCGCGCACCAACGCGACGCTGCAGGACTACGCCGCTGCCTACCAGGATCTGCGCGAATACCTGCGCCGCTATCGGGCCGTCAACGATACCGAGCGATCCCGCCAGATGACCACGCTGCGGGCGCGTCTGGAAACCGATCGGGAGATCGAGCGCAACGGCGCCCTGCAGCGCGAGCTGTCGCTGTCACACGATCGCGCCACCAGTCAGGCAACCGAGCTGCGCCGCACGCAGCTGGCGATCGCGGCCGGCACCATCGTGATCGGCCTGCTGGTCTACATTCTGGTTTCCGGCCTGCGCAACCGCCAGCTACTGGTGCGGCTGGCAAGCCTGGACGGCCTGACCTCGCTGCCCAACCGCCGCCGCACCATCGAACTCGCCACCAAATCGCTGCAGGAGGCGGCAGCCGAGGGTCGGCCGGTGACGATTGCGCTGCTGGACTTCGATCATTTCAAGCAGATCAACGATCGCTGCGGTCACGCCGCCGGCGACTATGCGCTGAAGGAATTCGCCCGCAAGGGACGCGAGATGCTGCGCGTGGAGGACACGCTCGGGCGCTGGGGCGGGGAGGAATTCCTGCTCGTGCTGCCGGACTGTCCGCTCGATCAGGCCTACGAGTGCGTCGAGCGCCTGCGCGCCATCGCGATGGCGATCGAGCTGCCCTTCAACGAGGAGCAGCTGCAGGTGAGCGTAAGCGCGGGCCTGGCCACCAACATCCGCGCGTCGATCTCGCTTGATGAAATTGTCGCCAGCGCCGATGCCGCGCTCTACGA
Source organism: uncultured Gammaproteobacteria bacterium (assembly GCA_963819195.1). Taxonomy (GTDB): domain Bacteria; phylum Pseudomonadota; class Gammaproteobacteria; order Steroidobacterales; family Steroidobacteraceae; genus FEN-1191. The sequence continues at coordinate 377,163 of CAWFVL010000011.1, read as the reverse complement.
GGCCAAGGGCGCGGGGCGCGACCTGGTACGCATTGCGCGCGACAGCTTCGGCGCCGCATCGACTGGCGTGCGCCAGGCGCTGGATCGGGGGCTGGCCGCGACCGTGCCGCGCCAGGGGGAATCTCAGGGCGCGCGCAGCCGGTAAAAGCGCTGCGCATTGCCGCAAAACAGGGCGGCGCGCTCGGCCGCGGATGCGCCCTCGAGAATCGACGCATAGGCATGCCAGAGGGCGGCATAGTCGGCATGCAGACCATCGATGGGAAAGTTCGAGGCGAACATGCAGCGTTCGATGCCGAAACTATCCAGCGAGGCCAGCACCCTCGCACGCAGGCTGTCGATGCCCCAGTGATGATCGAACATCACCAGGCCGGAGATCTTGAGCGCGACGTTGGGGTGTTGCGCCAGCGCTCGCAGCGCACCGGACCATTGCTCCCGAGCACGCACATCGGCAGGGTCCACGAGCATGCCGGCATGATTGACGATGAAGAGTATATCCGGGTGTTTCGCGATCACCTCGACAGCCGCGGGCACCTGCGCTGCATAGAGTTGCAGATCGAATGACCAGCCACGCCGGGCGAGGCCTGCGAGATTCTCGCGCCAGCGCGGCTCGAGCAGGTAGTCGCGACTGACATAGTTGTAACGGGGATCGGGGTGACGATTCAGGATCTGACGGATACCGCGCAGATTCGGAAGGGCGCTCAATCGTTGCAGGATATCGGGGGCATCCGCCGCGGCAAGATCGGCGCCGGCCACGATGCCATGCGGGTGACCGCGATTGACCGGATCATCCGCCAGTGACTGCAGCCATTGCGCTTCGGCAACCACATCGTCCGGGTTGGCCTCCACATGCACACTCTGCAGCACCTCGATCCCGCCGGCAGCCTGCAGGAATTCTGCCACCGCGTGCCGTTGGGGCAGCAGCCGGTTATCACCGGAAAAAGCCACTCCCGGATGCGCGAGCCAGCCGAGCCTGACTTGGCTGGTATCCCACAGATGGATGTGAGGGTCGACAACCTGCATGGCGCTACTGCAGGTTAACGAACAGGCCCCCGTCCACCAGCAGCGCCGCACCGGTGATGTAGCGCGCCATGTCGGAGGCGAGAAACACCACCGCGTCCGCCACATCCTCGGGCGTGCCGAGGCGCCCGAGCGGTATGCGTCCTTTCATATAGGCCAGCTTCGCGGGCGATGACAGGTCATCCTGGTTCAATTCGGTCGCGATGGTGCCTGGCATCACCGAGTTGCAGCGGATGCCGTGGGGCCCGAGCGCGATCGCGCAGGATTGCATCAGCGAGTGCACGCCGGCCTTGGTCGGGGTGTAGTGGGCCTGCATCCCGCCGCCTACCAGCGCGCTGATCGAACTGGTAGCGATGATCGCCCCGCCGCTGCCCTGCGCTTTCATCTGCCGCGCGACCGCCTGCGTGACGTAGAAGGCGCCGTGCAGATTGACGGCCATGGTGCGCTGGAAGACCTCCAGCGGAATGTCGAGGAAGGCGTGAAATGGGCAGATGCCGGCATTTGCTGCCAGCACATCGATGCGGCCGAAGGCCTGCAGCGCGGCATCCACCAGCCGCTGTGCCGTGGCCGGCTGGCCGACATCGCCTTCGATGGCGATGGCGCGCCGGCCGAGCGCCGCCACGGCATCGACCACTTCCTGCGCAGCCGCATCGCGGCCATACGAGGCATCGTTGCTGGCCCAGTAATTGATCACGACATCGGCGCCGTGCCGCGCGCCGGCCACCGCGATCGCCCGGCCGATGCCGCGCGAGCCGCCCGTGACGATCACCACTTTGTTCTGCAACAGCATGCGCGGCTCAGTGCTCGTAGGGCCGATAAAGCTTGCTCTCCGGGTTCAGGCGCACGCCAAATCCGGGCCGATCCGGCACTTTCATGCGGCCATTCACCGGCACCGGCTCATCCAGCAACAGTGGCGTGAACATCGGCACCACGCGATCCGCGCGCGGCGCCATCATCAGGAACTCGGCAAACGGGCTATTGTGCCGCGTGACAACGAAGTGATAGCTGTAAACGCTCGAGCCGTGCGGTACCACCAGCACCTTGTGCGCATCGGCCAGGTCAGCGATCCGGATCAGCTCGGTGAGGCCGCCGCACCAGCCGACATCCGGCTGAATGATGTCGCAACACCCCATCTCGAGCAGCATCTTGAATCCCCAGCGCGTCGCCTCGTGCTCACCGGTGGTCAGCAGCAGGCCCGGTGGCAGGCTGCGATGCAGCTGCGCATAACCCCAGTAGTCATCGGGCGAGAGCGGTTCCTCGATCCATTTCAGGCCGTGCTCGGCCGCCGCGTGGGCCAGGCGCTGCGCATAGTCGAGATCCAGACTCATCCAGCAGTCGAGCATCAGCCAGAAGTCCTTGCCGACCCGCGCGCGCATGGTCGAGAGCTGACGCAGGTTGCTCGCCATGCCCTCCTCGCCTTCCGCGGGCCCGTGGTGCAGCGGCATCTTGCCGCCGATGAATCCCATTTGCTGCGCGAGGTCCGGGCGCGAGCCGGTGGCGTAGAACTCGATCTGCTGCCGCACGGGGCCGCCGAGCAGCTGATACACCGGCTCGCCGCGGCACTTGCCCAGCAGATCCCACAACGCGAGGTCCACGCCTGAGATGGCGTTGACCACCACCCCCTTGCGTCCATAGAACAATGAGCTGCGGTACATCTGGTCCCAGATGAGTTCGATGTCGTTGATGCCGCGGCCTTCGACGAAGCGCGCGAAGTGCTTCTCGACGATGTAGGCACCGATTTCACCACCGGTGGTCAGCGCAAAGCCCATCGAGCCATTGCTCGCCTCCACTTCAACCACCAGTGTGCCGAGCACATCCAGCCCGAAGCTGCGCCGGCTCTGCCGGTACTCGGGGTACTGGCTCATGGGACTGGCGATGTGATCATCGATCCAGTGCTCGCCGCTCTGATCATGGTAATCGGCTCCGCCGCCGCGGATCGTGTACGCGCGCAAGTGCCGGATGGTGGGCTCGACCATGCGTCAGTACGTGGCGCGGCCGCCGGAGATATCGAACACGCCGCCGGTGCTGAAGGAGCACTCCTCACTGGCAAGCCAGCAGATCAGGGCGGCGATCTCGGGGGGTTCGACGAAACGTCCCATAGGAATCTTGGCGAGCATGTACTCGACATGTTCGGGCTTCATCTGCGCGAAGATTTCGGTGCGCGCGGCCGCCGGCGTGACGCAGTTGACGAGGATGTTGCGAGTCGCAAGTTCCTTGGCCAAAGACTTGGTCAACGCGATAAGGCCTGCCTTAGAGGCACTGTAATGCGAGGCGTTGGGGTTGCCTTCCTTGCCGGCCACAGAGGCCACATTGACGATGCGCCCGTAGCCTTGCTTGAGCATGTGGGGCACGATGGCGCGCGATAGCAGGAAAGGTGCGAACAGGTTGATCTCCAGCACCTGCCGCCATACCGCGGGCGTCGAGTTCCCAGGTGGGCGCGTTGCCGCCGGTGATGCCGGCGTTGTTGACCAGGATGTCGACCTTGCCGAAACAGTCCAGGGTCGCGCGCAACGCCGACTGAATTTCGGCATCGCTGGTGAGTTCGACTGCATTCGCGTCCACATTGCCGTGCACCGACAGTTGATCGGCGGCCTCATTGAGCCGCGCCCGGTCCCGATCCCACAACGACACACGGCCGCCGGAACGCAGGATGCGCTCGGCCACCGCAAAACCGATGCCGCGTGCGCCGCCGGTAACGATCGCGACGCGGTCAGCAAGATCGAGCTGATTCACGGCGCCGGCACGCGCGCCGGCACCGTGCGCTGCTGCTGAACGCCCAGGCCCGAGATGCCGACGCGCATGGTCTGACCCGCCTTCAGAAAGCACGGTGGCTTCTGCCCCATGGCAACGCCGGGGGGCGTGCCCGTGGAGATCACATCACCCGGCTGCAGGCTCATGAACTGGCTGATGTAGGACACCAGATGCGCCACGCCAAAAACCATGGTGCGCGTGTTGCCGTTCTGGAAACGATGGCCATCCACTTCGAGCCACATATCCAGATTCTGCGGGTCGGGCACTTCGTCCGTGGTGACGAGCCAGGGGCCGAGCGGCGCGAAGGTATCGCAGCCCTTGCCCTTGTCCCATTGCCCGCCGCGCTCGAGCTGGTACGAGCGTTCGGAGACATCATTGCAGACGCAGTAGCCAGCGACGTGTTCCAGCGCCCGCTCGATCGCCACGTATTTGGCAGGCTTGCCGATGATGACACCGAGTTCCACCTCCCAGTCGGTCTTGAGGGCACCGCGCGGGATCTCCACATCATCGTCGGGACCGACGATGGCGCTGGAGGGCTTCAGGAACAGCACCGGCTCGGCAGGCACGGGCATCCCCGCTTCCTTGGCATGATCGCTGTAGTTGAGGCCCACGCAGACGATCTTGCCCACGCCGTTGACGCAGGCCCCCAGTCGTACGGGCGCATCCACGACTGGCAGAGTTGTTGGGTTCAGGCCTGCGAGCTTTTTCAAGGACGCGGGCAGCAAGGCGTCGCCCGCGATCTCGGCGACATGTCCAGACAGATCGCGCAGCTTGCCGCTGGCATCTATAAGGCCGGGCTTTTCCCGCCCCACTGGTCCGTAACGCAGTAGCTTCACTGGCCCTCCCGTAACTGATCGCCATTAAATTTGCGCGGTGCATTATACGAGTATCCAAGTCAAAGCACTCGGGACGACTGAGGCCGCGTCACTACGAGCTTAGCGGCGAAGGTTGCACTGTCCCAGTTGCGTATCTGTGATCGGAAGTGTTCAGGCCGGCTTCGGCCATGCGCTCTGAGTTCTGAACGGTGGTAGGAGACCGAGTGTACGGGTTCGGTGTCACGATCCAATAGCCGCCGTTCGCGGCGGCCGGCTCCCGGTCAGCAGCGGAAAGTCCGCCAGCGCTACGCCGACCGGCCGCTATCAGGCATTCGAGCCGGCGCAGATCGGCCACTGGTCTGTGGCCGTGACAAATTCCACTCCGGGAACCGGACGTTCGAATTCTTATCGTAGTATCAGCGCTTCGACACTCGAACCAGAGTTGCAAGATGGACTACGTCAGTCGAATGTTCGCCGGCCGTCTGCGGCCATCGGTTCGGGGTCGAAAGTGCATGAGCCGCGGATCGCTCCCTCGCACGCCGTGCGCTCGTCGAATGCCCAACCGTAAAGGAGATCCCGATGTACGATCAATCCAAGCTGTCTGAGTTGATCCGGTTCGCACGAGTCGACGCGGGCTCCACCGTCATCGACGTTTACCCGGGCGACGGCGACTGGACCCGTCTCTTCTCTGACATCGTGGGACCGGAAGGACGGGTCTACAGCTTCGTGCCGGCCGAAGTCGCCCAATTCAAGAACGATCCGGTCGGCCGCATGCGCACGCTTGCGAAGGAGCCAGGCCGAGAGAACGTCGAACCCGTCTCGGCGGACCTCGTGGCGATGCCGGAGGCCACGCGACCAGCGGATGTCCTGTGGCTGCACTTGTTTTACCACGACCTCCACACCGCGCTGATCCAGGCCAGGGGCGCGACGGCGGCCGACTTCAATCGAGCCGTCTACAAGCGGCTGAAGTCCGGTGGGTCCTACGTCATCGTAGACCACGCAGCCGCGGTCGGGTCGGGCACGAACGACGCCCAGTCGCTGCATCGGATTGAGCCTGCGTCCGTTCGCGAGGAGGTGGAGGCGGCCGGCTTCGTACTGGATGCGGAAAGCACCATACTCGCGAACAAGGACGATGCGCACTCGATCAAGGTGTTCGATCCCTCGATCAAGGGCGCGACCGATCGCTTCGCCTATCGGTACGTGAAGCCCTGACAGGTCCCGGCGCCGACCTCAGGTCGACCTCCCCACGATGGCATCCTTGATCGCGGCGACGATTTCTGGCTTGGAACGCCCTGCCAGAACCAATTCCGTCCGCTTTATCGTGTATGGCAAAATCGAGCGCACTGCAGCGAGGTTGTGGCACAGCGGCCCACGCATATGCGGATTCCAGAATTGCGACATCCATCCGCGCTCGACCACCTAAACGAATCCGATGCTACCCTTAACAGCGATTTCGTAGCCCTGGCGCGTCAGCACCGTCGCCGTGTCTGCGATGGAGGGCGGCGCCGCACTCTTCGCGAGCGCGATTTCGGCGGCGCGACCCATCAGGTATTGTTTCTGGGGCGCCATCGTTGGGTACTCTGCAGCGTGGGCAACAGATGTGCATAGCAACGCAGCACCAGCGATTAAACGGTATCTCAACTCATTGAGCTCCCGGGCCTTGCGAAGAAGCGTATACGGACGCGCCTACGGCCCCTTGCCGGGTTCGAACATAGGACGCACTTCTGACTCACCTTCGAATTCAGGCCAGTGCTTGCGGTGCAGCTCCATGAATTCCCGGGCAATGCGCAATGCTTCGGTCTTCGATGGCGCCTCCAGAATTGCCCAGCCGCCAATCACTTCCTTGGCTTCCGCGAAGGGACCGTCAGTCACGGTAATCGCGCCTTTGGCAAGCCGTACCCGGAAACCGTCCTTGCTCGGCAGCAAGCCTCCGGTATCGACCAGCGAACCGTCCTGAAGCGATTTCTGTACGAACTGGCCCATCGCCTCCATGAGGGCTGGCGGTGGGCCGGCTTCGCGGTGGGCTTCGGAATGGCGAATGAAGGCCAGGTATTTCATGGCATCCTCCCCGGTGGTGAAGTAGTTGCTTCGATACCTGTACGACGAACCAGGCGTGTGAAAATCGACATACCGGTCTAAGTCTGGGTAAAAAACCTCGCGCATCATCGGAAAGCGCTCACCGGGAGCAGGATCGGCCAAGGGTTCGAAGTGCTCGCGCCTCGAAAAGCGGCCGCTCTGTCAGGATTGATCACGACGGATTCGGTAGCTGACCTGCAAGCCCACGGTACGCGGGCGATTGACCGTAATTGCAGTGTAGAACTGGTTGGAGCTTTCAAACAGCTGTGCACGCGTGTCGCTGAGATTCTGCCCATAGAGCTGAACTTGCCAGCCGTCTTTGCTGATGCCCACGGCACCGTCGAGCGTGGTGAAAGGCGGCAGGTCGTAGGCGATGGAGTGGCCTTGCGCGTCAAGCGACGGCCGATCGGTCGAGGCCAGCGAATTGAACTGAGTCACGACGCCGAGCTGTGCGAAGGCCAAAAATTCACCCAGCATCCTCTCGTAGCGTGACCGCAGATTACTCCGGAAGGTGGGCGCCCCCAGCCAGCGGGCTGGCCAGGGTACCGGCCGGATTGGCGAGCTTTTCGCCCGAGTAAGTCTGTAACAAGGACCAGTTGATCGGAGTGCCGTCGGCCCATCGAGCAGCCGCACCGCGCCTGAGGTCTCGAGGCCGCGCAGACGATAGTCGCCGCCATTGAGGGCCGAGATTCCGGTTACGCTGTTGTCCAGCGCTCCGAACTGCGCGTGGTTCCACTGCTCCTGATAAAGCGCCCCGTTCCAGCGGACGCGCCCCGAACCAGCTTGTTTTCCAGCCAAGCTCACCAGATCCGCCGTATAGAGGTCGAGATTGCGGCCGGGCAGCTGCACCGACTGTTCGTCGAGGTAGATCGCCACCTGCGGGAACGGACTTAGAAATCCGCCGGCCTGGATTCCGGAATCTCCGACTCCGAGACCCCGCAGGTAGAGATTGTTCTGGCTCCGTCCGACCCCGTGCGCCGTGACGCCCGACAGGTAGCCGAGAAAATCGTCGAAGGTCGTGGCATTGAGCCGCGCCAGCATGGCCTCAGTCAACACATCGATCGTGATCGGTACGTCCTGCAGCCGCTCGTCGCGCCGATTGGCGGTCACCATGATCTCGGAGAGCTCATCTTCACGAGCGGATTGCGTGCTGTTAGGCGGCTGCGCAACCGCGAGAATCCGGATGCTGTGCGCTGTCAGGTACTCGAATCGCAGACCCGTGCCCTGCAGCAGCTGCGTCAGTGCCTGCTCGACGGGCATGTCCGCGGGTATCGCGCGCGATTGCTGATTGCGAATCAAACCGGAGATGTAGACCACCTGCAGACCAGTCTGACTGGCGAGCGCCGAGAGCGCCTGCGCCAACGGCTGTGCTGGAATCCCGACCGTCAGCGCCGCGGACGAAGCGGGTTGGGCCCAGCCCGCCGTAGCGGCAAACGCCACGGGCGCGCAGAAAGGCACGGCGCGGAGCAACTCCGAAACCACACGGGCGATATGTGAGGGTCACCTCGTACGTACGCGCATGGACTTCCCTGTTGCGGCCTGGCTGGTATCCAGTCTTGAGGCCTTGCGCTCTATCCTAGCTTAGCGCCGTGCGCGCGAGCGGACCATGGCGGCGCTGCCAGGCGGATGGTTGGGTCATTAACGCAAGAGTGCTTCCGCCGGGATTCAGGTACCGCAATCGTGCCCCGCCCGTCATCAATCGGTGTAATCGCGACGCGACGGTACCCGATCGGGATCCCTCGCACTCTTACCTACTGACAGCGCGGCCAATATCGGCTTCGCCGCAACGAACTCTCAAGGAGATTCTCATGCACACCCCATCCGCCAGTGCCCGCACTTTGCTGGCCATGCTCATCGCCGGTTCGCTTTTCGCCGGCATCGCGCAGGCGAAGGACATGGCCGTCATCATCTCCAAGCCGGTTAGCTCGGCCGGGCTCGATCTCGGCAATCCCGCCGACGCGGCGACGATGTATAAGCGTCTTCGCTGGGCTGCGGACGATGTCTGCAATCGCAGCACGCGCGTCGATCTGCTCCCGCCGGACGATGCGCGCGCTTGCTTCGAGAAAGCACTCGGCAACGCCGTGCGCGAGGCACATGCGCCGCTCGTCACCCAGGCCTATCTGGTCAATCACACCTTGCACGATGCGGCCGCCTGGGGCATCGAATCGCCGTCGGAGGTCGCCAAGCGATAGCCGAGCCCGATTCGCTCGCATATCAACTTGTACGTACTCACATGCTGCGTACGGCCCCTGCCGACTCGGCAAATTTTATTCAGTCGTGGGCCGGCACAAATCCCCGGCCAGAACTTCGCGCTGCTATCAAAGTCAGTAAGCAGTGGTAATCCGTGCTAGTCGCCCGCGCCATAGCGCCGCTAGTCGATAGGTTTGCGCGCCGAACTACCTAATCCAGGTAAAAAACTTCCCGCATCATCGGAAAGCGCTCGCCGGGCGCGAGCTCCGGCAGCGGCTCGAACAGCGGTGCCATCTGCGTCTGCCAGCGCTTATTCACGGGATTGGCATCGATCTGGCTCCACGCGCGCTCGAAATCGTCGACGTGCATATAGAAGAACAGATCGCTGCCGCTGCGGAAGATCGAATACTGGCTGATGCCAACCTCCTTGAGCAGTCGCAAGAGGTCCGGCCAGACCTTCCGATGGGCTTCTTCGTACTCCGCGATGCGCTCCGGGCGGACGCGAAGCCTGAATGCAACTCGAGCCATGCGTGGAAATCCTCAAATAGAGAGTCAAATAGAGAATTCAATTGCGCTCAGAGAACAGGCGTGAGAATTCAGCTTTGTCGGCCACGGTGCCGCGGCGTTGAATGATCTGTCGATTGGTGCGCTCGATCGTCCAATCCGGATGTGGCCGTTCCAGCAACCGGACTTCATCGCCGGCGGTGAGCGCTCCGGGTTGAAGCACCCGGTAGTACCAGCCGGACATGCCGTTCCTGACCATGGCACGCGGCATGGCCACATCATTGAACCGTAGCGCGAACTTGAAACAAGGTTGGCGCGGCTGACTCACCTGCAGTACCGCTGTTCCGATACGCATATGATCCCCGAGACAGACGTCGTGTTCGGCGATGCCATCGATGGTGAGATTCTCTCCCAGACCACCGGGCACCAGCAGCGCCTCATATTGCGAAAAGGCGGACTTCCAGGCCGTATAGTTGCCGAGCGAGCAGGCATAGACCGCTTTGTCCGGGCCGCCGTGAACCGAGAGATCCGCCTGCTCATCGCCGGCCAGACCCAGCGGACCGACTTCAACGGGACCCTGGACCGGTTTCTTCACGAAGCCGCTCATGACGCCCTCCGGACCGAGCGGCGCCACCTGGCCCACCTGCACCGATCGGAGCGAGCCCAGTAGTCGGTAGGGTTCTCTCATGGGTCCAGTTCGATCCAGCAGGCAAACATGCGCTGCCCGTAGATTGCCATAGGAGGCGCGACTGGCGATGCACGAATGCCCAATCGCCGGATCAGCCGCTCGATTCCCAGCGGCGACACCGTAATCAGCCGTTCGGCGCCGAATTGCGCGGCACATTCCATGGCACCCCGCAGCAGCATGGCGGTGGCTGAGCTTGAAAACTGTGCCAGCGGCGTGGTCGCCGGCTGGCCGAAATCCATGGACGCAAAGCGCGACAGCTCCCAGACCCGCGGGTCGCGCGGCGGCGGCGCACCGTGCAGCAGCTGTGGAAACACTTCCTCGAGCAGGTAGGGCTGTATGGTGGGCAGGAGGCGTGCACAACCGGCGATCTGTGTCCGCGCATCCTCCACTGCCACATAAACCGTGTCCGTGCGGTCGAATCGATCCCGTTCGCATCCCTGTTCGGATTCCACTGCCCAGCCGAGCTGTTGGATGAACACCTGGTGACGATAGCGTCCGAGCCGTTCGACACAGCCCGGCGGCAGATCAGCGGGCCTGCCCGCGACGACACGCAGATTGGCGGCGGTCATTTCCGACTGGTGCGCTGCACGGCGCGCGCCCAGCCGTCAATGCGCTGCTGTGCCCAGTCCCGGCTGCGCATCGGCGTGAAGCGCCGCTCGATGCGCCAGTTAGCGGCCACCTCTTCCTCCGAGCTCCAGAACCCGGCCCCCAGTCCCGCGAGGTAAGCCGCGCCCAATGCGGTGGTCTCGGTGACGACCGGCCGCACTACCGGCACGCCGAGCAGGTCGGCCTGGAACTGCATCAGCAGATTGTTGGCGCTGGCCCCGCCATCGACCCGTAGCTCGATCAGCGGTGCGCCCGCATCGCGTTCCATGGCCGAGAGCACATCGCTGCTCTGAAACGCGATCGCCTCCAGCGCGGCACGCGCGATGTGCGCCTTGGTGACGCCGCGCGTGAGCCCGACGATGGCGCCGCGCGCCTCCGGATCCCAGTACGGCGCGCCTAACCCGGTGAACGCGGGCACGAAGTGAACGCCGGCCGTGTCGGTCACACTGGCTGCCAGGGCCTCGATTTCCTGCGCCGAGGTGATGACACCGAGCCCGTCGCGCAGCCACTGCACCACGGCGCCGGCCACGAACACGCTGCCTTCGAGCGCATAGGTACGGCGCCCGCGTTCCCAGGCAATCGTCGAGACCAGCCGGTGCTTCGAGTAGGTCGGCGCACCGCCGGTATTCATGAGCACGAAGCAGCCCGTGCCATAGGTGTTCTTGGCGGTGCCACGCGCAAAGCAGGCCTGGCCGAACAGCGCGGCCTGTTGATCGCCCAGAATGCCGGTGATCGGCACCTGCCGACCGCCGATTTCCGCCTGCGGCGCCTCGCGCGGCTTCAGCTGCGAGGCCAGCAGTTCCGGCAGGCAGGCTCGTGGAATATCGAACAGGCTCAGCATCGACTCGGACCAGCTCGCGCTGTCGAGATCCAGCAGCAATGTGCGGCTGGCGTTGGTCACATCGGTGACGTGTGCGCGGCGGCCGGTGAGGTTATAGATCAGCCAGCTATCGATGGTGCCGAACGCCAGCTCGCCGTGCTCAGCCCTCTCTCGCGCGCGTGGCACGTGTTCCAGCAGCCAGGCAAGCTTGGTGGCCGAGAAGTAAGGATCCAGCCGCAGTCCCGTGCGGCGCTCGACCTCCGGCTCATGTCCGGCCGCGCGCAGGCGCTCACACTCCCCGGCCGTGCGCCGGTCCTGCCAGACGATCGCCGGCGCGATCGGCATGCCGGTGGAGCGATCCCAAAGCAGGCAGGTCTCGCGCTGATTGGTGACGCCGATGGCCGCCAGATCCGCCGCCGTGGCGCCGACTTCATCGAGCACCTGCCCCATGGTGGCCAGCTGGGTCGACCAGATTTCCCGCGCATCGTGTTCGACCCAACCGGGATGCGGAAAATACTGCGTGAATTCCTTCTGCGCCATGGCCACCGGGTAGCCGCTGTGGTCGAAGAGTATGGACCGGCTGCTGGTCGTACCCTGGTCCAGAGCCAGCACGAAGCGCGGTCCGGTGCGCTCCATGCGCGTTACCCGAGCTCCAGATCGCGCCGGATCTGCCGCAACACTTCGCCCGAACCGCGACCGCGCAGCGCCAGGAACCACACGCCACCGACCGCAAGGTAAGCCAGGAAGTACCAGGGAAATTTATCCGCCGGCGCGGCCGGCACCGGATACACGGTCGCCACGATGGGCGGCACCATGAACAGCACCGACGCCACGGCAAACAGCGCGCTGCGGGCCGAGAGCTGCCCGATGCGGCGCAGGTACACCGGCGCCGCAATCGAAATCAGTACATACGCCAGCAGGAAACCGAAGGTCGATATGGTGCTCAGGTCATTCAGGATATCGAGCAGTCCACGCCCACTGCTGAGCAGCAGCGCCGGCAGCAGCAGCACGATCAGGCAGGAGACCGTCACCGCGTGATGCGGCGTCAGGTTGGTCTGATGTGCGCTGCCCATCATGGGATGCAGGATCCCATGCCGGCCCATCTGGAACAGCACCCGCGCGGCCGCATTGACGCTGGCGAGCGTGCAGGCGAATAGACTCACGACCGCGCAGATCGAGATCAGCACGCCGAAGTAGGGAACCCCGGCACCGTGAGCGAGATCATTGAAGGGCGCCGTGCTCGCACTGAGCGAAATGGGCAAACCCTTGAAGCCATAGACGGCCACGTAGGCGGTCACCATAAAGAAGAGCCCGCTGATCAGCGCACTCAGCAGCACCGAACGCGGGATATTCACCAGCGGATTGCGCGCCTCCTCGCCGAGCGTACTGGCGCTCTCGTAGCCGACGAAGCTGAAAATCGCCAGGATGAGACCAGTCTTGAGACCGGCCAGGTCCATCGCGCCGAGATCGAATTGGGCGCGATCGATCCAGGTGCCATGCCGCGACAGCACGATGCCGCCGAGTACCAGGATCAGCAGCATCGAGACACCTTCGAGCACCAGCATGATGCGCGTGGAGAGCTGAATGTCCTTGAACGCGATCAGCCAGACACCGAAGCTGCCGGCCGCGAACAACAGCACCGGCGGCACGTGACAATGCAGGGCGTCGAGCAGCAGGCCGGCGTAGTTGACCGAGCCTGCCATGACGGCCATCCCGGTCAGCATGTAGGCGAGGATCAGGCACCAGCCGCACAGAAACCCCAGCGGCACGCCCAGCCCGCGCGTCACAAAGGAATACAGCGCCCCAGGCGAGGTGGAACGGCGCGTGAACTGGTTGATGTTGGTGCCCACCAGCACCAGTCCGACCGTCGCAAACAGATAGGCCAGCCAGGTGCCCTGCCCCGCCGAGGCGAACACCAGCGGCACGATGATCACGGGGGTCAGCGTCGGGGAGATATTCGCCACCGACTGCGAGAGCACTTCGGGAAACGACAGGCAGGTGGCTTTGAGGCCGTGGCGTCCGGCGGCGGCGCGTGCTGTCATGCGCGCATGATGCCCTAAGCCTAAGGGAGGCGTCGAACCGCCGTGCGCCGCTCGTCGGTCGGCACCACGCCGAAGGCGCGTTTATAGGCGTGGCAGAAGTGCGAGGTGGAACTGAAGCCGCACTGCAGGGCAACGCTCAGGATGGACTGGATGCTCTGGCGCAGCAGCGTGCGCGCGGCTTCGAGCCGGAGCTTGCGATAGAAGGATTTGGGCGAGTGTCCGATCTGCTCGCGGAACAGCCGTTCCACCTGCCGCGCCGAAATCCCGACCGCCCGGGCTATCTGCCGCACTTCCAGTGGATGCTCGATCGAAGCCTCCATGCGGGCAATGATCTGCACCAATTTCGGGCTCTCGATGCCGTAACGCGCGTGCATCTCGATGCGCTGCTGATCCTCCTGGGGGCGAATCTGCGGATGGATGAACTGCTCGGCGACCGCCAGCGCGATCTCGCGGCTCGAGGCCTCGCTGACGAAATGCAGCATCATGTCCAGCGCGGCAGTTCCCCCCGAGCAGGTGAACACCGGCCCGTCGACCACGAACAGATCGGTACTCACATCCAGATCAGGAAAGCGCGCGCGCAGGGCCTGGGCGTATTCCCAGTGGACCGTGCAGCGGCGATCGGTGAGCAATCCGGCATCGGCCAGGATAAAGGAGCCGCTGCTGATGGCCCCTACCTTCGAGCCATGGCGCGCCACGCGCCGCAAGTGGTGATGAATTTTGTGCCGGCGCCCGTATTGCGCCGGTTCGAGACCGGCGCAGACCACCAGCATCTCGGGGTTGCGCACCTGTTCGAGCGACTCGTGGGCGGCGATCGGGATGCCGTTGCTGGCCGTGACCGGATGGCCATCGGGTGATACCAGGCGCCACTCAAATAGCGCGCGGCCGCTGATGCGATTCGCCGAGCGCAGCGGTTCGAGGGCGGCCGAAAAGGCCATCATCGAAAATTGCGGTACCAGCAGAAACGCCACGCGGATCGGAGCTGCCGTACGCCCGCCCGCCACGGCGCGCCTGAACCTTGGCAGCGCCGCGAGCGCCGGCAGGGTATCGCCGGACGCGCCATCGGCGGCGGGCAGTGCCCGCAGACCCCACTGTGGCGGATCTCCGTCCCGCCCCCGCGTCGTACTCATGGCGCTCCTTTTAGCATGAGGCCGTGCGTCACGCGTGCGAGCCGTGTCGCACTCGGACATTGCCGCGTCGGGTTTGCGCATCGGCTGCGGAGGTTACAGGCGGATCATGGCAGACGTGGAAAACACCCGTCGTCGGCAAGGCGGTCGCGGCAGACGAGTCGGCGGCAGCCTGCCGCAGCTTCCCTGCGCGCCCTTGCGCAACCCCTATCCGCCCATGGAGTTGCTCTCGGCCGACCAGGTCGAGGCGATCCATCGCACCTCGCTGCGCATTCTCGAAGAGCTGGGCATCGAATTCATGTCGGGCCGGGCACTCGATGTGTTCGCGCGCGCCGGCGCGCGGGTTGACCGCGCCACGAACACCGTCCGGATCGATCGCGGGCTGATCGAACAGGCGCTCAAGAGCGCGCCCGAGTCATTTGTGCTGACCCCGCGCAACGCCCAGCGCCGCGTCATCCTGGGCGGCAATCACATCAGCTTCGGACTGGTAGCGGGTCCGCCCAATGTGCACGACTGCGAGCGCGGCCGCCGCGCCGGCAATTTCCAGGACTACTGCGACCTCACGCGCCTGGCACAGTACTTCAACATCATTCACCTGCTCGGCAACCAGGTGTGCGCGCCGGTGGACCTGCCGGCTAACAGCCGCCATCTGGACACCTATCGCGCCAATCTCACCCTGTCCGACCGGGTGTTCCACTGCTCAGCCATCGGTGCCGGCCGCGCGCTCGATGCGGTGCGCATGACCGCGATTGCGCGCGGGCTCACCTTGCCGCAGATGGCGGAGTCTCCAGGGGTGCTGACGATCATTTCCGTCAACAGCCCCCGGCGGTTCGATGAGGCCATGTCGGAGGGCCTGATGGCCATGGCCGAGCACGGCCAGGCTGTGGTCATCACGCCCTTCACGCTGATGGGCGCCATGGCGCCGGTCACGCTCGCGGCCGCGCTGGCGCAGCAGAATGCCGAGGCGCTGTGCGGCGTGGTGCTGGCCCAGCTGGTACGTCCCGGCACCCCGGTCATGTACGGCGCCTTCACTTCCAACGTCGACATGCGCTCGGGCGCTCCGGCATTCGGCACACCGGAAAACGCCAAGGCCAATGTCGCCAGCGGCCAGCTCGCGCGCCGCTACCGGCTGCCCTACCGCACCTCCAATGCCAGTGCCTCCAATGCCGCCGACGCCCAGGGCGCCTATGAAACGCAGATGTCACTCTGGGGCGCGGTCCTCGGCCATGGCAATCTGATCTACCACGCCGCCGGCTGGCAGGAGGGCGGCCTCACCGCCTCATATGAGAAGCTCATCATCGATGTGGAAATGCTGCAGCTGATGGCCGAGTTCCTCAAGCCCATCGCGGTCGATGAGGCCGAGCTCGGATTCGAGGCTATCAAGGGCGTGCCCACGGGCGGGCATTTCTTTGGCGAGCCTCACACCATGGAACGTTACGAACACGCTTTCTATCGCCCGCTGCTCTCGAACTGGCAGAACTACGAGAACTGGCAGCTGGCCGGCGCCAAAGATGCCACCCAGCGCGCCACCGAGGTGTGGAAGCTGGCGCTGCGCGAATACGAGCAGCCGCCGATGGATCCGGCCGTGCTCGAAGCGCTTGATGCCTATGTGGATCAGCGTCGTGCAGAGATCGGTGCCGGCGAACCTTAAAATCGGACTGCAGACCTGGGGCAGCGAGGGGGATACGCAGCCCTTCATCGCGCTGGCAGCGCAGCTGGCGCGGAATGGACACGAGGTAACCCTGGTCGTGACTGATGTCACCGGCCGGGACCATGGCGCCGCCGCGCAAAAATTCGGATTCCAGCTGGTCAACGTACCGGGGCCGCAGGAGTTGCCGGGACAGGTGCTGCGCGATCTTTTTCGCAGCCGCAATCCAGTGCGGCAGCTCGATCTCATCCTGTCGCACGCGTTCTACCCCGTGATCGAGCCGATATATGCAGCCGCCACGGCGCTGTGCGCCGCCTGCGACGCGGTGGTTGGTCACTTTGTGCTGTATCCGCTGCAGATTGCCGCAGAGAAGCACGGCGTCCCCATGGGCATGGTGCAGCTGGCTCACAATGGCCAGCCCTCTTCCGAGAATCCACCCCCGGGATTTCCGGCGCTGGGAGGCTGGGCCAATCGAATGGGCTGGCGTCTGGCCAGACTGGCGCTGAACCGGCTGCTGCTGGCGCGGATCAATGCGCTGCGACTGCGAGAGGGATTAGGCCCCCATCGCGATGTTCTGGAGCAGAGCTGGATCTCGGAGCGATTGAACCTGCTGGCCGTCAGTCCGCAACTCTGCCGCATTCCCCGCGATTGGGGCGCGCGCTACAGCGTCTGCGGTTTCCTGAATTTGCCGGCGCCGGTGAGCACGGATGAAATAACCGCGGGCCTGCTGCAATTCATCGCGGCGGGGTCGCCGCCGGTCTATTTCACCTTTGGCAGCCTGCTGCATCCGGACCCGGACTATGTGAGCGAGGTCGTGACTATCTGGACTGAGGCCGTGCGGCGGGCGAGATGCCGCGCGATTTTTCAACTGCCCGTCGGCGAAGCCGGAGTGACCGGCGAGATCTTTCGGCTCAACCGTGCGCCCCATGCCATGATCTTCCCGCAGTGCGCGCTGATCGTTCATCACGGCGGCGCGGGGACCACGCAATCGAGCCTGCTCGCCGGGCGCCCTTCGGTTGTGGTCGCGCACTTTGCCGATCAGACATTCTGGGGCTCGGAGTTACAGCGGGTCGGAGTGGCCGGACGGACGCTCGCGCGCCGATCACTTACGGCTTCGCGGCTCGCCCGAGCGATCGCGCAAGTCCTGGCGTCGCCGCAGATGACTCGAAGCGCGGCCGACATCGGCGCGGCAATGGCGCAGGAGCATGGCGCTGAGACCGCGGCCAAACTAATCGAGGCGAAACTTCGGTGAACGCAATGATCCTGGTTGCAGTGGACGTTATTGCAGCAGCATCCAAGCTGGGTCATCCTGCTCGCGCCGTGAGTTCATCCCGGCCCTTCGCAAAATGAAATTGCCAGAGTAAGGCGCCCCACATGCAATCACAGGCTCGCGTGGTAGTCATCGGCGGCGGCGTCATCGGCTGCTCGGTGCTCTATCACCTGGCCAAGCTTGGATGGACCGACTGCCTGCTCATCGAGCGCGATGAGCTCACTTCCGGCTCCACCTGGCATGCGGCCGGCGGCATGCACACCATTAACGGCGATCCGAACGTCGCCAAATTGCAGAAGTACACCATCGACCTTTACCAGGAGATTGAAGCACTCTCCGGTCAGTCCACGGGACTGCACCTGACCGGCGGCGTGATGCTCGCGGCCACGCAGGCGCGCTTCGACTGGCTCAAGAGCATGGTCGCCAAGGGACGGTACTTAGGGATAGATGCGAAGATCATTACCCCCGAGCGCGCACACGAGCTCATGCCGCTGCTTGATCCGCGCTGCTTCGTTGGCGCGCTCGAGACCGCGGTCGACGGGCACCTGGATCCCTCCGGCACCACGCAGGCCTTCGCGCGCGCCGCGCGCAAGCTCGGCGCGCAGATCGAACGCTTCACCAAGGTCGAGGAACTCATTCAGCAGCCTGACCGCAGCTGGCGCGTGATTACCAACAAGGGGGACGTCCGGGCCGAGCACGTGGTCAATGCCGGCGGTCTCTGGGCGCGGGAGGTCGGCCACATGGTCGGGCGCGAGCACCCGGTGCTCGCGATGGAACACATGTATCTCATCACCGAGGACATGCCTGAAGTCGCCGAGATCAATGCGCGCACCGGTAAGGAGGTATTGCACGCCATCGACTTTGACGGCGAGCTGTACCTGCGCCAGGAGCGCGGCGGCATGCTCATGGGCACTTACGAGAAGGCCTGCAAGCCCTGGTCCGAGCACGAGACGCCCTGGGATTTCGGGCACGAACTGCTGCCACCCGACATTGAGCGCATAGCGCCCTCGCTCGAAGTGGGCTTTCAGCATTTCCCGGCGTTCCAGAATGCCGGCATCAAGCAGATCGTCAACGGACCCTTCACTTTCGCCCCTGACGGCAATCCGCTGATCGGGCCGGTGCGCGGACTTGCCGGCTACTGGTGCGCCTGCGGTGTGATGGCAGGCTTCAGTCAGGGCGGCGGCGTGGGACTGGCGCTCTCGAACTGGATCGTGCACGGGGATCCCGGCATGGATGTCTGGGCCATGGATGTGGCGCGCTTCGGCGATTGGGCCAGCAAGGCCTATACGAATGCCAAGGTGCGCGAGAACTACGCCCGGAGATTCTCGATTCGCTTTCCGAACGAAGAGCTCGAGGCCGGCCGCCCACTCAAAGTCACCCCGCTCTACGACCGATTGCGCGCGCATGGCGCGCAGTTCGGTGCCGCGGCCGGACTGGAGGTACCGCTCTGGTACGCACCCGAGGGCGTTCGCGATCAATTCAGCTGGCACCGCTCCACCGACTTTCCGACCATCGCGGCCGAAGTGGCCGCAGTGCGCGCGTCCGTGGGAGTGATCGAGACCACGGGGTTTGCCAAGTACACGATCCGCGGGCCGGCCGCACCCGCGTGGCTCGATCGGCTGCTGGCGGGGCGCCTGCCCGCACCGGGCCGCATGGCACTGGCGCCCATGCTCAAGCACGATGGCAAACTGATCGGGGATTTCACGCTGGCAAATCTCGGGGACGAAGGCTTCCTGCTGATCGGGTCGGGAATCGCCGAGGACTATCACCTGCGCTGGTTCGAGCAGCACGCGCCGCAGGATGGATCGCTTAAGATCAGCGCGCGCGGTATCTCGCTGGCAGGCCTTGCGATTGCAGGTCCCCGCTCGCGCGAACTGCTCGCGCGGCTGACCTCCCAGGATGTCTCCGCGCAGGCGTTTCGATTCATGGACGTCAGGCGCCTGCCCCTGGGCCTCACCTCGGCACTGGTGGCACGGATCAGTTACACCGGCGATCTGGGCTACGAGATCTGGTGCGATCCGGCCGTGCAGCTGCACCTGTTCGAGGCCATCATGCGCGCGGGATCCGATCTGGGCGTGCGGCTCTTTGGTACCCGCGCGCTCAACTCGCTGCGGCTCGAGAAAGCCTACGGCTCCTGGGCACGCGAATACCGGCCCATCTACGGTCCGTTGGAAGCCGGGCTGGCACGCTTCGTGGCCTACGACAAGCCCGCGGATTTCATCGGCAAGCAGGCGGCACTGGCCGAGCGCGACAGCGGTGGCCGGCTGCGCCTGCGCTGCTTCGTGGTCGATACCGACAACGCCGATGCGATCGGGGATGAAGCCATCTGGTACGGCGATGCGGTGCGCGGCTGGGCGACCGCCGGCGGATTCGCGCATGCCTCGGGGGTGTCTGTGGTAATGGGTTATGTGCCCAAAGAAATCGCCGACGAGACTGGACCTTGGAGCATCGAGATCCTGGGCACGCGCTATCGGGCGCGACTGCAGGCGCGGGCGCTGTTCGATCCCGACGGGCAGCGCCTGGTTGGCTGAAGCCTCCCCGATGGTGGCATTCGATGAGGCCCCGGTGTGCAAGCTGCACCGGCGACTGGCGGTCGCGAGCACGGCCGGCGTGTTCGCCGACGGCTATGGGCTCGGCATCATCGGCATTGCGCTGAGTCTCGCGGCGCCGCAGCTGCAACTGGATCCGTTCTGGATCGGGCTGATTGGCGGGGCATCGCTGGCAGGATTGTTTGCCGGCGCGCTACTGATCGGCCCGATCTGCGATCAATTCGGCCGGCGTCCCATCTTTGCCTGCAACATGCTGTTGGCCGGCGCACTGTCACTGCTGCAGTTCCTGGCCCACTCGGGCGCCCAATTGCTCATCATGCGGCTGCTGATCGGATTTCTGCTGGGTACCGACTACGTGGTCAGCAAGGCGCTGTTGACCGAGTTATCACCGCGCCGCCTGCGCGGTCGCATGCTCGCGACGCTATCGATCGCCTGGGCCGGCGGCTATGCCTGCGCCTACGCCGTGGGCTTTACGCTCGCGGGCAGTGGTCCTGAGGCCTGGCGATGGATGCTGCTGACCAGCGCGGCGCCGTGTCTCCTGATTGCACCCCTGCGAATGCTGATGCCCGAATCGCCGCTGTGGCTGGTCAATCACGGCCAGGCCGATCGCGCCCGGCAAATCGTGCAGCAGCATCTCGGGCCCGGCATATCGCCACCGTCGGTCAGCCCCGTGGCTGCCACGCGTCGCGGCCGGTGGCGGCAGCTGCTCTCGAAGCGCTGGCGCGTGCGCACACTGGTGGCCTGCGTGTTCTTCACCTGCCAGGTCATTCCCTATTTTGCGGTCGGCACCTTTGTGGCGCAGCTGATGTCGGCCCTGCATCTGCAGGGCGGTTACTTTGGCGGCCTCATATACAACGCCTCGCTGCTGCTGGGCGCGGTGGCCGGACTGCTGATCGTCGATCGCATTCCGCGCCGCCGTTTCCTGATCGGAAGCTTCACGGCCTCAGCCGGCACCATGCTGCTCCTAAGTGTCTGGAGCAACATGGCCTCGGTGATGATGATCGCGCTGTTCGCGTTGTTTGCCGGGGTGCTGTCAGCCGCCTCCAATCTCGTCTACGTGTACCTGCCGGAACTGTTTCCGACCGACCTGCGCGCCTCGGGCATAGGCATGGCGATCGCGGCCAGCCGCATCGGGTCGGCCATCAGCACCTTCCTGCTACCGATCGTCGTGGCAGCCTACGGCGTGCGCACAGCTTTGAGCGCCTGCGTGGTGGTGCTGGCCTTAGGTGCCCTGGTGTGCGGGCGATGGGCACCGGAGACCCGCTTCCTGGGGCTCGCCGCGCTCGATGAGGAGAATGCCGCATGAACGGCTGCCGACCCGCGTCGCTGCGCCGCGCATTGCAAGGCTTCGCGCTGCTGCTGACCGCGTGGCCGGCGCTCACCGGCGTTGCCGGCGCCTTCGAACCATCGAACGCGACGCTGACGCAGCTGCGCGTGGCACTGGATGCGCATGAAATCAGCTCCGCGCAGCTGGTGCATTTCTACCTCGAACGCATCGAACGCTTCGACAAGTCCGGGCCGCGCATCAATGCCATGCTGACCCTGAACCCCAAGGCACTCGAGCAGGCGCAACAGCGCGATGCGGAGGCGGCGCGGGGCGTGCGCCGAGGTCCGCTCGATGGCATACCGTTCATCGTCAAGGACAACTTCGACACCGCTGGCCTTGCTACCAGCGGCGGCTCGGCGGCGTTGCGGCACTCGGTGCCGTCCTCCAATGCCTTCGTGCTGCAACGACTGCTCGATGCAGGCGCGATTCTGCTGGGCAAGACCAATATGTCCGAACTCGCCGCTTCCTACGGACGCCTCGGATACAGCTCAGCGGGCGGCCTGACGCTGAATCCGTACAACACGCGCCGCAACGCCTCGGGCTCCAGCAGCGGTTCGGCCGCCGGCGTGGCGGCTGATTTTGCGCCCTTTTGCCTTGGCACCGATGCCTCGGGTTCCATCCGCGCACCGGCCAGCGTGACCGGACTCGTGGGGCTGCGCCCGACGCTGGGCCTGCTGAGCCGCGGCGGGGTCATGCCGAGTGCCCTCTCCTTCGATACGCCCGGCATCATGACGCGAACGGTCACCGATCTGGCCATCGTGCTCGATGCCATTGCGGCGCAGGATCCGCGCGATGCGGCGACCCTGGGCCAGCCCGAACGTGCGCGCGGTTTCATATCGGCACTCGATGCGCCCTCGCTCAAGGGCGTGCGATTGGGCGTGGTCACCAATTTCCGTGGCGGCAACGCCGAGGTGGACGCGATCGAACAGGCTGCGCTCGCGGCGCTCTCGGCACAGGGCGCGATCCTTGAAACCCTGCGGCTGCCTGAATCGATGGAACAGCTATGGGATTCTGTCCTGGCGCCCGTCTCGGAAGCCGAATTCAAACCGCAATTCGAGCGCTACCTGCGCTCGCTGCCGCGAATGCAGCCGCCAATGCGGTCACAACCGCGCACGCTGGCGCAGCTGATTCGCCTGAGCGCAGGACAGCCGATCGCAGATTCAGCGACACCGATGAATCCGGCGCGCCTGCAGTCGCTGCGAGTGGCCGATGCCACCGAATTGACCGAGTCACCCGCGTATATCCGACTGCTGAGCATCGTGATGCCGGACCTGCGCCGGCAATTGCAGACGCTGCTGGACGCACGTGGGCTGCAGGCGCTGGTGTTCTCGACCATGAGCTGTCCGGCCAGCCCGCGCTTTGATATCGATGATCCAAGCTATGTCTGCGGCAGCGATGATCCCTATCGCGCCAGCTACATCGGCTCGGCGAGCGGCTTTCCCGAGATCACGGTGCCGGCGGGCCGCGCGTCGGCGAACCTGCCAGTCGGGCTATCGTTTCTGGGAGCGCCTTACTCGGAAGACAGCCTGATCGCGCTGGCTGCCGCATTTGAGGCTGCGAATCCTGCGCGCGCGGCGCCGGAACTTCACTGAGACAACCTTAGTCTGGCCGACGGATGTAGCCGTAACGCAGATTGGAGGGATCCGCCCCCGCTTGCTGGTAGGCAGTCTTGACGCCCCACAGTTTATCGCGCAGCGGGACCGCGACGGTCCGCTCATGATGATAGAGCCGTGCGGTATTTTCACCGAAGATCTGATTCTTGATCGCACCGTCGGCAGCACCGAGCGGCGAGAAGCCGAACTGCCGCTGCATGTCCTCGGGAATCTCGAGTCGGCGCAGTCCTTCGATCTGCCATTGCGGCGATCCGGTCCAGAGCGCATCGGTGCCCCAGACCACGTGATCGGCGCCAAGTCCCTTGATGAGCGTGCCCATGAAGGCGGCGGCCAGCCGCGGCTGCGCGACGATGAGTTCGGCAAAGCTCTGTCCGATATCGCCGTAGACATTGCTGACACCGTACTTTCCTGGGATTTCCGCAAGCTCGGAAACCCAGTCGATGCGTCCGGTGCGCCGATACTCGGCCAGTGCCACCGCCGGATCGCCGCCGCCCGCATGGCGATAGCCGGCGTGGTAAATGACGAACGTCAGCTGGGGCCAGTCCCGCGCCGCCTTGCCCACGTCGCTGACATCGGCGAAGTTGCGCAGCGCCGGGAACGCTTTTTCGGCCGAGGGTGGAAACAGTCCCTTGTGCACACACACGATGCGAGTGCCGGATCGCGCAATCTTCTCGTATCCTGGATAGACGAGCTTTTCATCGTCCATGCGCCACGGATAGGCGCTGATGCGCCCCTTGCGGACAGCTACCAATGGATCACCGATGGTATAGCCCTTCCAGGCATCCGGCTGCGTGGTCGTGATCTGCCGTTCAAGATCGTCCAGCCAACCGGGCCGCCCGGGCGTGATGATGCCGTGGGCATACAGCCGCTTGGAGCCGGCGGCCGCGTTGGTGCGGCGCCGATCCTCGATCATGGCGTCGTTCGAGAGAAAGTACTCGTCGCGGTTATCGGCCGGTGCGCTGCTGATCAGTGCCACCTTGGTATCGCTGTCGAGAAAGATCTCTTTGATGTAGTTGTCATACAGCAAGTCCGCATGGGTGCCCGGCCGGTGCGGTATGTCCGGGTTCCAGCCGGCGTCCCGCGCCCGCTGTCGTGTGCCCAGGAACAGTTGGAAGACATCCGGCGCCAGCGGCTCGTGCAGATGGTGCGTGTGGAAGTCCATGATGAACTGATCCTTGAGCGCATCGGCGCGCGCGTTCGCCATTTCCGGCGTCGCCGCCTCGGCCGGTGTGGCGGCGAACAGGGCGCCGTAGACCTCGTTCATCACCAGGAAAGAGGCGGCCATGCCGCTGGCGCTCTGAAAGAAGCGCCGCCGGCTGATCCCCTGCCGCGCCGCCAGCTCATCGGCCAGCTCAGTGAGCCGCGATTGCACCTGCGCCTGCGCGGCCGATTGGGGGCGAGGCATATATTCATCGCTGGAAACATTTTGCGTCGGCACCGGGCTCGGAAAGGCATGGGTTGCCGCCGGCAACAATTGCCCGAGATCTTCTGGGGAAAGTAGTTTCATAGTGAAGCCAAAGGCACGGTCCACGCGTTGTAACCGTAGACCCAATCCGCGTCAGTTTTATCCTTGAGCCAGGTATTGCGGCAAGAGGTCAGCTGCACGCGCGAGGTTCTTGCCGCGCGCGTGGCCTCGAAGCGACGCAACGCCTGTGCGATCCCCTCAACACCGCCGCATCCTCCATCGCCATGGCAGCGCCCTGCGCCAAGTACCGCATCATCGGATGACAGGCGTCTCCCAGCAAGCTCACGCAGCCAGCGGTCCAGCGCGGCAACGGATCCCGATCCACCAGGGCCCACCGTGAACCTCGGGACAGGGCCTTCAGAACCGCCTGAACCTGCGGGAGGAAAGCCATCACACGCAACAACAGAGGGTGCAGTGGGCAGCCGGCCAGGGCTCGCCGCTACAATGCGCTACCGCTTAAGGGTCCCACATGCTCAAGATCGCCATTCTCGATGATTACGCCGGTGTTGCCCTGCAGTGTGCGGATTGGTCGCGCCTGCCGGCGGGAGCCGAGATCACCGTGTTCGATCGCCATCTCAGTGAGGACGAAGCGGTCACTGTGCTGGCGCCGTTCGATGTCCTTTGTACCATGCGCGAACGGATGGCACTGCCGCGCAGCCTGTTGGCGCGTCTGCCCAAATTGAAACTCATCACCATAGCTGGGATGAAGCTCGCCAACCTGGACATGGCGGCGGCCACCGACCATGGGATCGTGATCGTTCATTCCGATTCCGCGCGCCCCGCGTTCGCTCGAGTCGGAAACGCCGCGCCGGAACTCGCCTGGGGCCTGATGCTGGCCACCGCGCGTCACATCGCAAGCGAGGATGCCCACATGCGCGCGGGCGCCTGGCAATCCTCCATGGGTGTGCTGCTGGCCGGCCGCACGCTGGGATTGTTGGGACTTGGGCGCATTGGTCAGCGGATGGCGCGTTACGGCCACGCCTTCGACATGCCAGTGATTGCCTGGAGTCAGAATCTGACGGCCGAAAACGCCGCTGCGGTCGGCGTGCGCCGAGTGGAGCAGGACGAACTGTTCCGCGAAGCCGACGTGCTCTCGATTCACCTGCAGCTGAGCGAGCGTACGCGTGGATTGGTCGGGGCACGTGAGCTGGGGCTGATGAAAGCCGGCGCCTACCTCGTGAACACCTCCCGCGGCCCGATCGTGCAGGAGGATGCGCTGGTGGCGACACTGCGCGAGCGGCGCATCGCCGGGGCTGGACTCGATGTCTTTGACCAGGAACCGCTGCCGGTGGATCACCCGTTGCGCTTGCTTGACAACGTCACGCTGACGCCTCATTTGGGCTATGTGACCATCGAGACATTGCGGGCATTTTACGGCGACATGCCCGAGGCGATCGCTGCCTTTGCCGCGGGCGCCCCCGTGCGCGTCGCGAATCCAGCGGTACTGCAGCGCTGAGTGCGTGAAGGGCGGATCCGCACTGCGCGACAAGCTTGAGGGCAAGATCACCTTTATGTTGTGCGGCGAGCCAACGAGGCGACAGGTTCACCCAGCAGCACGGATTCGGAGGCCGCCTGCACTGTATCTATGACGGACACAGGGATCTGAGGAAGTTGCTCGATGACCGGCCGGGCGAATAGATAGCCCTGGAAAAGATGGATGCCCAGCGCGCGCAGCGCCACAGCCTCCTCGATTGTTTCAATGCCTTCCGCAATGACGGAGATATGCAAACTGCTGCACAGGCCAACGATGGCTCCAACGATCTTCGTCCGAACCTCATCGCTGTGAATAGAGCGAGTCAATGCCATGTCAATCTTGAGGATATCGGGCTGAAAGTCCGCGAGCATGTTCAGGCCCGAATGACCGGCGCCGAAGTCATCGATCGCCGTGATCATCCCGTGGCGCTTGTATTCATTGAATATCGCCTGCAAATGGCCCACATCGCGGGATGGTTCATTCTCAGTGACCTCGAACATCAGGCGATGCACTGGAAACTGGGCGCGTTTGGCAGCCTCGAACGTCCTTTGCAGGCAGGCAGCCGGCTGATATACCGCGTTGGGCAGAAAATTTATGCTCAAAAGCGTATCCATTTCGAGCCGCGCCGCCAATTCGATCGCCTTTACGCGGCAACCCTGATCAAAGCTATAGCGATTCTGCTCGTTGATCTGCGACAAGACATCCGCCGCGCTACCACCACCGGTCGGGCGTACCAGCGCCTCGTAGGCGTAAACCTCGGAAGTATCGATGTCAACGATCGGTTGGAATGCCATCGTAAAAGAAGGGAGTTGTGCCTCCGATCCGCAGCCGCCGCATTTAACCTTGGCGATTGACATACTGACTCCGCTGACTGTGCTGCGCACAGTATCGGCTTGGCGCCGCTCACTCCGAAAACAAAAGTTCGAGGGATTGTGAGCGATTGATCACAGAAAAGAAGTTTGATCGACAGATCGGATCAGTGGCGGTTTAGGGAGATCGGTTTTTGAGCTCGCTGCCGGCCGCTTCTGGAGCGCGTGCGGCGCGCCGCGTAAGTCTGATCGTCGTTACAGCAGCTGCATCTGGCTGCCGCTGCGCTCCCCTTCAACATTCAGCAACTGCTGCTGGTCCCGGAGGCAGGCACATATCCGGGCGCGCTCAGCCAGCCTCGCTTCGGCCGTGGTGTCGACCCAGTCGTTGATCACCATGGTGGGCAGCCGCATTTCCTCGCCATACAGCTGCCTGATCCATTCCGACAGCGGCCGCAGCCTGGGATCCTTTACCCACCAGGGCGTATCGGCCGGCATCCAGACCCGCGCCGTGTTGAGGTGCTGCAGAAAGCGGCGCTTCGGCGCCCGGCTCTGGCCGACGTAGCGCACTCGCCGCAACTCTCGCGGATCCGCCAGAGTGTAGATGGCGGTGCCCTGCGGCGGTGATCCCGACACATCATAGAGCTGCGCCGCCACGTGGCTGCGGATGTAGCGTGCAATCTGCGGCCGATCGAGCGGCATGTCCGATCGTTCAGCGCGGAATCCCGTAGTTCGCCGGCACGAAGGCGTATGCCTTGCCTTCGGGGCGGATATGGCCCAGACCCGGGAAAGGCAGATGCGCGGCCGCAATCCACTCGCCGTTGGCGGCCGCCTCACGGAATATCCGCTGCCGTTGCGTGCGGGCGGCCACATTGTCGGTGTCGAACTTGAGTGTGATCGCCGGGTTGGCGAACTGCACCGAGGCCACGTGCAGCAGATCGCCGACAAAGAGCATGCGCTGGCCCCGGCTCTCGATCAGGTAACCGGTATGACCGGGCGTGTGGCCGTGAGTCGCCACGGCGTGCACGCCGGGCACGAGTTCGACATCGCCATCGAAGGAACTGAACTTGCCGGCCTTGATATAGGGAGCAAACACTTCCTGGGCATGCTGGAAGCTTTCCTTGGCATCGCCTGCGGCCGCTGCCAGCTTCTCGGGGCTGAGCCAATAGTCCGCATCCTGGCGGCTCGCACGCACCACTGCATTCGGAAACACACGCTCACCCTTGGCGGTCAGTCCGCTGATGTGATCGCCGTGCATGTGGGTGATGTAGATCTCATCGACCTGCGAGGGCTCGTAGCCGGCGGCCTTGAGATTCTCCAGCAGATGCCCCGTACCCTCCATCGCCCCGCCCATGCCGGTATCCACCAGCACCAGCTTGGGCCCGGTGTTGATCAGGAACGCGTTGACCGACAGCTCCACCGGATCCTTGAGGAAGTCGCGCGCCAGTGAGTGCTCGATCTGCTCAGGCGTGATGTCGTTCAGCAAGCCCTTGATGGGGATCATCATCGTGCCATCCAGCAGCGTGGTGACTTCGAAGTCTCCGACCATCACGCGGTAGTAGCCCGGTGCCTGCGTCTTGACCATGGGCGCGCCCGCCTCTGCCGACCGCATGCCGCCGATGGTCATCGCCATCACGGCCCCCGCCCAGACCAGGCCCTTGAATCCACGCATTGGAGATCTCCTCAGATCCATCGTTAAGTGCATCATCGCTTCCGAATTGTAATAGATGCCGCCACGGGTCAGTGACCGTCGGCGGCCAACGGGTGATGGGGCCGAAACAACCGCCCGCGCTCCGCGAACAACACGCACACCAGGCTCACGATGCCGGCACCGAGCGCGCCAATGGCCAGCGGCAGCGTGGTGCCGTTGAAATTCCGGCCGATGGCCGCACCGATCAACGCACCGCCGAAGGTGGTGATGAATCCCTGCAGCGAGGCACCGATGCCGGCAATCGCAGCGAGCGGGTCCAGCGCCATGGCGCCGAAATTCGATACCGCGAGGCTGAAGCAGGCCATAGTGGCCGATTGCAGCACGACGAAGGTCCACAACCGCTCGAGACCCAGCGCCGCCACCAGCACGTGGCCGAGCGTGACGGCGATATAGACCAGCAGCGCCGCGTGCGAAATCCGCCGCATTCCGAGCCGCTCGACGATACGCGAATTGAGCAGCGAGGCCAGACCCATGAAGATCGCACACAGCGCGAACATGGTAGGCATCCAGCTGGCACGGTGAAACACCGCGGCGAAGATCTGCTGCACCATGCCGACGTAGGCAATCAGCGCGCCGAACATCACCGCGACCGCCAGCGTATAGCAGAGCGAGGTTCGGTCGGTAATCACCGTGACGGCCGCACCGGCGATGTGTCGCACGGTCAGCGACATCCGGAATTCTGGGTGCAGCGTCTCGGGCAGGCGCAGCATGGCCCAGGTGGCGATGACCGCGGCAAAGGCGGCGAACACGATGAACACGAACCGCCACGGCGCCAGCAACAGGATCAGCTGCCCGATGCTGGGCGCGACAGTCGGCACCATCAGGAAAATCACGAACGTCAGTGACATGACGCGCGCCATGGTGCGGCCCGAATACAGATCCCGGATCACCGAACGCGTGACCACGGCGCTGGCGGCCGCGAGGCCGTGCAGCACCCGCCAGCCGAGCAGCGCCGTGAAGCTGTGCGTCAGCGCGCAGGCCGCCGCCGCGAAGACATAGAGCACCAGCCCGCCCACCAGCACCGGTCGCCGCCCGAACCGGTCTGAGAGCACGCCCCAGAAAAGCTGACCGAGGCCGACCCCCACCACATAGGCGGTGACGACCCATTGTCCGTGGTTGGCGTTGGCAACCATGAGCTCGCGCACGATGGTGGGCAACGCCGGCAGCATCGCGTCGACGGCAAACGCCTGCGTCGCGAGCAGTGCCGCCGCCAGCACGACGAATTCGCCGAAGCCGATCGTAGTGTGTACCGGCTTCAACGGATCTTCCATATCCACAGGGTTCTCATGCACCTCTCCTCGCTACTGCGCTGTCCATCATAACCGCGGCCGAGTGGGTTCCAGCCGCGTCAACCCGCCGGCATCTGCGCCGTTGGAATAGCTGTAGGTTCTTCATTTGGTTGCCTGCACTGGAGATTGCACCATGCGTTACCTGCCCGGCCTTGTCCTCGCCCTGACCGTCAGCGCGACGAGCAGTCTTTACACGCCAGCGGCGCACGCAGCCGGCGTCTATGTCGGTGTCGGCATTCCCGCACCGGTGATCGCCGCACCCGTGCCCGTCGTGGCGCCCTACTACTTTGGCCCGCGTGTCTGGTTCGGTCCCGGCTACTACGGGGCGCGCTATTGGGGCTACGGCCGATCTGCCTACGGCTACCGCCACGGTTATTGGGGCGGTTACGGCTATCACCGGCGCTGATCGCGTGCGGCGATAGTCAGGGCCCTTCGACGGTGGCGCCCTCGGCACGGAATCGGGCCAGCGTGCCGGCCGGCGCCAGCAGATCATAGATCGGTCGCATCGCGAAACTCACGCTCTGATTTGCCAGCGCCGCTTCGGCCGCGCTGTCCCAGCGCGCCGCGGCCTGCTCGATCAGCGCTTTGACGCGCGGCGCATTCGACATGGCGCTGATGCAGGCTTCGCGCTGATCGGGAAACGGCAGCTGGCGCAACCGATTGACATCTCCGACCGCCCATGCACGAGCGCGCTCCTGCATCAGCGGCAGATCCGTCTCCAGGCGCGTGACCGTCGTCTCCAGGCAGCTGAGCTCGACACTGGGCGGCAGCGCGCTGATCTCCTTGAGCGCGTCCGCCGGATCTTCCACGACCAGTTGCGCGCGCCGCACGGGCACATGACGCTTTGATGCCAGCTTCAAAACCGCCTTCTCGATCTCATCATGCTCGGTCAATCCTGCCGCTTCGATGGCCTTCTGATAAATGCGCAGTGCCGCGAAGGAGGGACGCAACTCCTCGATACCCGAGTCGTTCGGATCGAAGCGCGCCTTGAGTGCTTCGAACCGCGTGTACAACGGCGCGGGTAGCCAGTCCTTCAGGTGGGTATGACCCGGGTTCTTCTGCGCACCGCGGTACTGAAAATACAGGCGGATCTCGGCGAACGGTCCGATGTCCGCCGAGAACGAGGTGCCGTGCGGCAACACCTGCTGCGACTCGTCCAGTGCCGATTCGACCTCGGTGGGTTGCCAGACCATCTTGCGCGGCACGTGATTAAGCGTGCCGAGCACCCACAGCACGTGACCGCCGCGCGTGACCTTCCAGAGCCGCGGCCCCGGACGTTCACCGACCACATCTATCTCATCGAGCCGGTCGATCGGTTGCGTCGCGGTGGGAGCAGCGGCGGGCGGCACCGAGGTCTGCGCGCCCGCCACCTGCGAAAAACACGCGCTTAAAGCAAGCGCGGCGGACAGGATCAGTTCGGGTGTGAAGCCTTCCAGTGCTTGACGGCCGCCATGGTGTTGGCGACGTGCAGGTCCGGTTTCAGATCGGTGTAGCTGTAGATGATCTTGCCGTCCGGAGCAATCACGTACGAGGTTCGATCCGCGTACAGCGGATTCTTCGCCAGCACCGCATCGTAGGCTTTCATGATGTGCTGATCCGGATCGGCGGCGACGGCAAATTTGTTGCGGCATTCAGTAACCGAGAATTTGTTCAGTTTGTCGATGTCGTCGTGCGAGACGCCGATCACCGTGGCGCCGAGCGCCTGGAAGTCGGGCGTGGCTTCGGCAAACTCGTGTGCCTCGACCGTGCAGCCGGGGGTGAATGCAGCCGGATAGAAATACAGTACCACCGGCCCCTTCTTGAGCGCCGAGGCCAGCGAAAAATCGAACGCCTTGCCTGCCAGCGAGGCCTGGGTGGAGAAATCCGGTGCCTTGTCGCCGGGTTGCAATGCCGCGGTTGCGACGGCGGCGCAGCTGAGCATCGCCAGCGTGGCTATCAAGCGCTTCATGGGGGCTCCTGGAAGATCGTGAAGGGGAGCCGATTATCGGTGTCCCCCGCACGCCCCGCAACGCAAAGCGCTGCGCCGCGACTCGCACCACAGCGAACAGCGCGGGCTCACACCGCCTGCAGCCGGTGCTGGGTTCCTTACTTTGCGCTGGCGGTTGCAACGGCGCGGAAGTCGCTGATGACCGAAGGCACGGCCGATTCATTCAGCGGCGCCATCAGATGCACTCCCGCTACACCCGCAATCCCGGTGTACTCCTGCATGAGCTCCAGGCAGATTCGATGCCCTTCTAGCTTGGGGTCGGCGGCTGATTCCAGCCGCGTGATCAGCGGCTCCGGAATGATGGAGCCGAACAGCTTGTCGCGAATCCAGCGCGCCGAACGTGCCGAGGCCAACGGCGCAATCCCGATCAGGATGAACACTCGCTTGGGGATGCCGTGATCGGCCAGGGCCGCCATGTAGCGACGCAGCACCTGGGCGTCCATGCAGAACTGCGTCTGCACAAACTGCGCACCGGCTTCCAGTTTGCGCAGCAGCGAAGTGGGTTGCCAGTTGGCCGGCGGATCGATCGGCATGTCCGCCCCACCGATGAAGAGATTCACGCGGCCCTGGATGGCGCGTCCGTTGGGCAGCTCCGCGCGATCACGCATGGTTGCAGCCGTGCGCAGCAGCGCGCTGGCATCCAGATCGAACACCGGTTTGGCATCGGGTTGATCTCCGGCGCTCGGATCATCGCCCCGCAGCGCCAGCAGGTTCGGGACACCCTGCGCCGCCGCGCCCAGTAACAGGCTCTGCAATGCGATGCGATTGCGATCGCGGCAGGTGATCTGCAGGATGGGCTCGAGTCCATTACGCACCAGCAATCCCGCGGCCGTCAGCGTGTCCATATGGGCGCGCGCGCTGGCCCCGTCCGTGACGTTCACGGCATCCGCGAGCCCCTTCAAAGGCAGCGCCCGTTCGAGCAGCAGCGCCGGATCCGCCGATACCGGCGGCGTGATTTCGGCCGTAATCGCAAATTCACCGGCGCGCAGCCGCCGTTCAAGAGCTCCGCTGCTCATCGTGCTTAGGATCCTGCAATGGGTGGAGGCGCAGTTTAGCAATCCCGGTCGCGAGATGCGTGACTTGAGGTGTTTTGACGTAAGCTATTGCTAAATAACGATAAGATAGACCGGCGCCGCGTGCCTCTCGATTTCAGCGCGTCGACTTCAGTTCCCTCGTCAGCCGGTAGGCCATCCACGCGAGTAATGCCAGCGCCGCAATCAGCGTGACCCAAAGAATGCCGTTGCGCCAGCCGGCAGCCCCGAACGATGCCTTCAGGCGCGACTCTCCGCCAAGGATCATCGGCGAACCGAGCGTTGCAGGCTCGGGGGCCACGCTGCTCGGCAACGATGCCAGCGGCGCGGCAGCGCCCATCGTTGACCCGCTGCCGTACGCCATCGTGTAGGGGCCCGCCCCGCGCGCGAGAAACAGCACTTCGGAAGCACGCCATTGCACCTCGAGACGGGGCGCGCCGCTGCTGGCCGATGCGGCCGGCCGCAGCACTCGTACCAGCCAGTATCGCCACGGCGTCAGATCAATCTTCATTGGCCCATTGCGCAATTCACCATCGCTACTCTGCAGACGATAGAAACCACCCTTCGTGATCTGCTGCCATGGGTCCTTGGGATCGGCACGCGCCAGGATCTCAGCATCGATTACCGTGTTGAGTTCCGGCAGCACCAGGTTGAGACGGTCGGTCGGCGGTGTCGCGCGCAGATCAAACTGAAACTCGCCTGGTTTGCCGCTCCCGGGCGCGGCGCCCACGATCAGGCTGGCACGCGCGATGCGGTCAGACGCATCGGTGACCTCCACGGCGACCGAGGTCAAGTGGAACGGGGGCGGTCTTCCGCTCCAGCTCAGCCGGAAGAATTGCGCCCGCGTGGCGGGCATCTCCACCCGATCCTCGATCAATTCGGCGCCGTTGGCGTGCAGGTTGGCAATCGGCGCAGCCACCGCCACGAGGTGCCACAGACCCAAGGTGTCGGCTGACTCCACGCTGACCCTTCCTGCGAAATCAGCAGCATCGTCCGGCCAGCGCAGCTCGATAGCCGACACCGGCGACTGCACGGCGCGACTATCGAGCACGTAGCTCAGCGACTCATTGCCTGCCGGATCGGCGCCACTGGTTCGAACGCTGATGGCCGATCCATGCGTATCGATGGCCACTCGCAGGGCACTCAGCGCTGCCGGCGAATCATCGCGCAATGCAAACAGCGGCACCGATGTGCCCGCCGGATGCGCGCGCGGCGGCACCCGGGGCTGTTCGATAGCGAAGGGTACCGGCTCGCCTTTACCATTGAATATCTGCAGATCCCGAAGCCCGGGCTGCACCGACTTCAGGTAAACCTCGGGAGGTATTTCGATGCGATATTCGGCTGCCTCACCCGGGGTGGCGATCGGCATGCCGTAGGCGAACAGTTTCGGCTCCAGCTCGGCGGCATGTGCCGCGCCGGCAAGCGCCAACGCCAGCGGCACCAGCCGCCCGCATCGATGGCGCCTCAATGAGACTCCCGTACTTGCGGCGGCAGGGGTGAGAAATATCCCAGCACCAGCATGAGCAGCCCGACGCCGACGAAGGACACGATGCGTTCGATGGAGCCGATACGCGACAGGTCCACCAGGAACAGCTTGATGACCACGATCGCCAGCAGCGCGGCGCCCGCCAGCCAGACGGTTCGTTTCGCCGAGCGCGTGGCAACGAGCATGGCCGTGAGGGCGATGACCGCCCAGAAAATCGAGAGGGAGGTTTGCACCAGCGTCGACTGCAGCATGGCCTCCAGTGTAAACGGCACGCCGAACAAATGATTCAGGGTGCGCAGCAGCGCGCCGTTGAGCGCCAGGAATCCCAGCAGCGCCAGGCTGATCGGCACAGCCGGCCCGCTTACCAGCAATTCCGCACGACTGATCAGGAAGTATCGCAGCAGCGCGATCATCACCAGAATCTGCGCGAGATCCAGCGGGTTGAGCAGCGGAATATAAGGCAACGGCTGCGCGTCGCCCCGCATTTTGACATTGGTGATGAGGATCCAGAGCGCCAGGTACAGGGCGAAGCCCATGCCGGCCAGGTCGAGATAGGACTTCCGCTGCGGCCCAGCCAGTCGTGGCAGTTGCGACAGCAGCAGCGCCGGCACCACGGCCCAGGCAATGCCCGACCATGATCCGACCGTGCCCACCAGGCGATGAACCAGCCATTGCAGCTCCCAGCTCAGCAGCAGCGCGAGCAGCCAGAGCGCGATGCTGTGCAGGGCCGCTGCCAACGCGCCGTCAGGCGCGCCCTCGTGCCGCCTGGCGATGACATAAAACGCGGCGAATGCCAGCGGCCAGCTGATCAGTCCACCATCTGCCAGCGGGTGTGTCCCCGGCGCGACCAAACACGCCGCGAACAGCAGCATGGCCGGCAGTAACAGTAGGGCCGGGATCCTCGCGAGCTCGAGTCTCAGCCGCTGATGCAGCTCGCTCGAGAGCCATGCGCTGACGGCCGCGAAGGACAATTGAGCATTCAGCAGATACGGCGCCGGGCAGCGGTGGCGCAGTTCGATCATGCCGCTCAGCAGCCAGAAAATCACGCCCCAGAAAAACAGCGCTCCCTGCAGGGGGCGTTCGTTTTCGTGCAGCGCCGAAGTATGGCTGTTCAGAGCCTGTGCGGAGTAGATCGAGGCCACGCCAACCGTGAGCCCGCTCAGATAAAGCCCATCGGGCATGACGAAGTGCCCCGACAGGAAGTCGACGCTCAACCAGACGGTGCCACCCGCGGCGAACTGCAGCAGCACGCCTGCCACCCGTGCCAGCAGGCGATTCTGCCGGCAACCGATCCAAACCAGCGCGGCGCCCTCGAGCGCCCAGGAGGCCGCTGTCCACCTGCCGCTCAATGCGAGCGGCACCGCGAGCGTCAGGAAGGCCACGCCCAGCGCGAGAAATGCCTCGACCAGCGGCCGCTGCGCCAGACGTCCGGACCGGTGCAGCGACCACGCGAAGATCAGATACACCGCGCTGAAGGCCAGCGAGCTGAAGGCCAGTGGCAGCAGTTGATGCTGCAGCATCGCGCTCTGCAGGCCGAAGGCGGCGATCGGATTGCCGAAGATCAGCGTGGCGTCCACGTAGCCGCGCAGATTCGGCGATTGCCGAAGCGAGAACAGGATGCCGATCGCCAGGTAAAAGATGAAGAAGAGCAGCAGAAACGGTTCGGTGCTGGGGAAGTCCTCGGGGCGATAGCGCAAAACGCCCCAGGCAGTCGCGATCACGAACGTGAACAGAAAGCCCGCCACGTTCAGTGCGCGCCAGGACTTAAACCACGCGGTGACGACAATGAGGGCATTGAGCACCGCGTAGTACGTGAATAACACCACGTGATCGCCCTGCCCGTTCGATGCCAGCAGCGGCGCCAGAAAACCGCCGGCGATCGCGAGCAGTTCAAAGGCCTGCGAATCTTGCGCAACGGCGAGGATTGCCGTGAGCGCCGACATCACTACGAGCAGGGGAAAGGCCGCGGCCGGTGACAGCAACGCGTACAGGCGCATTGCCGCGAACACCACCAGGTAAAGGACACCGACCGCCCCGCCCTGCAGCGCCAGCGCGTAGCCTGGGCGTCGCAGGCGCAATCGCCATCCCAGCGTCAGCAGCACCAGCGCGGCCACAGCGACTCCGCTTAGACGGAACTGAATCGGGACGCGGGTGTGCTCGGAGACATAGCGCAGCAGAAAGCCGACGCCGAATAGCAGCACGATGATGCCGATGCGGACCAGCGCGTTGCCGCCGGAAAAAAAGTCGCGGACGATCCGGATAATGGGTGGCACTTCCGGCGGCGCGGCAGGGATTGGCGCACTCGGCGGCGTTGGCCATGCGCTCACGGTGGCCGCGGTGAGCAGGGGTGCGGGCGCCGGTGGTGGCGTCGGTGCGAACGCAGCGGCCGGCGCTGATATGGGCGTGGGCGCCGGTGCAGGCGCGGTTGGCG
Organism: uncultured Gammaproteobacteria bacterium; assembly: GCA_963819195.1. GTDB lineage: Bacteria > Pseudomonadota > Gammaproteobacteria > Steroidobacterales > Steroidobacteraceae > FEN-1191. Next base: position 340,443 of record CAWFVL010000011.1, on the reverse strand, counting down.
CCGCGCGTGCCGCGACCTGCGCGCTCAGCTCTTTGAGGTTTTTCTCGAGGGCTTCAACGCGCGCCCGTAAGCCGAAACAGTTCGCCGATGGCCAGCCCGAGTCCGCCACCGGCCAGCAGTCCCAACGACCAATTGCCCAGGCCGGCAAGACGCAGGCCGAGAATCGCGCCAATCAGAGCCAGGATCGCACGCACGCTTGTAACGTATCACGGAGTTCCCGCAGGCGCGTATGACGGATTGGTCACGCGTCTGGATTCGGCGCTACGGTCAGGGACTACGCTTGTCGATCTGCAGCGCCTGCGCGCCGCCCTTGCCGGCGATCGTCTGAATCTCGCCGTAAAGATCGCCGCTCTGCGGCAGCGGACTGCCGGAAGCCGATATGCGCGCCACGACCGCCACATTCTGGCCGGCTTCGACCCTGCGGCCCGCGACCATGGCATCGGCCGACGAGAGATCCACATCCTGCGGCAGGCTCGCACTCAACCGCTTGACGGCCAGCGGTGGTCCACCGCCCGGTGCGCGCACGAACACGAACAGCCACGCCTCCGCGGGCACCTTGCCGGCGAGCGCAGGGCTCAGAGTCAGGTGCAGGTGGATGGCCGTGGCAGCATCCACACCGCGCGCTGGTGCGGCATCGGCGGGGGCCGCCGCTGAGGCTCTGGCAGATGCAGCCGCCGGGGGCTGCGATGCTGGGACGCTGGATCCCCCCGCCCCCTGCTGCTTGATCTGCGCATCGATGTCTTCGATCTGGCGCTGCAGTGCCGTGCGGATGTTCTCGGGAGGTCCCATATCCAGCATCAGCTGGAAACGCTGTCGCGCCACATCCAGTCGGCCATCCCGATAGGCCGCCACCGCGCTGTAGAACAGCGCCTTCGGCGAGTGCGGATCGATCTGCAGTGCGCGTTCGAGCAATTCCTGGGCCTTGGCGCCCTGGCTGGTGTCCTCGCCCATGAGCATGGCCTCGGCCATGCCCGACAGCGCCGCGGCGCTCTCCCCGCCGGCCAGGCGATTGGCGCGCTGATAGCAGCGCAGCGCCAGTGAATAGTTGCCGATGGCGCCATAGGCCTGCCCCAGATCGAGCCAGCCCGGCAGATCATCCGGTTGCTGTTCGAGATGGCGCGCGAGTGTGGGGATGGCCTGGTCGGCGCCGCTTTGGGCGTTCGGCGCGCTCCATGCGCTGTTACCCAGCCACGCATAGAGTCCCGCGCCCGCGCCCAGCAGCAGCAGCAACACCAGGACGGCGGACCGCAACGCGCGCGGCGCACTGGCGCGCGCGCGCAACAGCGGCAGCACTACGAAGGCCACGGCAATCAGGCTTAAGGCAAGCGCCAGCAGAATGAAAAATGTCATGGCTCGCTGGACTCCGAGTGGGCGGCGTCTTCATCCGGCGGCCCCATGACATCGACACGGCGCTGGCGGTCGCGCAGCACGCGCACGCCGATCAGAAGTCCCACGATCATCAGCACGCCGGGCGCGAACCACAGCCACGCCGTGCGCGCGTTCAGGCGCGGCCGAAACAGAATGAAATCGCCGTAGCGCGAGACCATGAGATCACGGATCTGCTCATCGGTGGCGCCGGCCAGGATCTGCTCGCGCACGTCGCGCCGCAGATCGCTGGCAAGCCCGACCGGTGAATCGGCCAGCGATTCGTTCTGGCATTGCATGCAGCGCAGCTCGTGCGTGAGATCCAGGTAACGTTGCTGCAGCTTCGGATCCGGCAGCGGCGGGTTGTTATCGATCGCGTACGCGCCTGGTGCACCGAGCAGCGCGGCGCCGGCGATCAGCGCCGCGGCGATTTTGACGACCCGTCTTCATAGCAGCCGGGCTAGAAACTCGCGCTGCCAGATCTCGGGTGTCAGCGCACCGACATGCTTGTAGACCACGGTGCCGGCCGGATTGATCAGAAAACTCTCCGGCGCCCCATACACGCCCCAGTCGATGGCCACCCGGCCTTCACGATCGGCGCCGATGCGCTCGTAAGGGTTGCCGAGTTCGGTCAGCCATTCGCGTGCCTTGGCATCGTCGTCCTTCCAGTCGATACCGTAGATCGGCACACGGCCCTGGGCCTTGATGGCCAGCAGCGTTTCGTGTTCGGCGCGGCACTCCACGCACCAGGTGCCCCAGACATTTACCACCGTCCAGTGTCCGCGCAGCGACTGCGATTGCAGCGGCGCGGTCTCATCGAGCAGGCCGGGCAGCGAGAACGCGGGCGCGGATTTACCCAGCAGCGGCGAGACGATGATGCCCTTCTCAGGGGCATGCACCAGGCCGACCACCAGCACCACCAGCAGCAGCCCGAACGCACCCAGCGGCAGGATGAAACGGTTCATGCAGAGCCGGGATCCGTGGCCACCGTCGAGCGCTGCGTGGCCTCCGCCCAGCCCGCGCCGCGCTGGCGCCGCCCGACGACCACGGTGACGCCGCCCATCGCCATGATGAAGGCGCCCAGCCAGACGAAACGGATCAGCGGCCGGTACTGGAATCGCAGGCTGTAGGCACCGGCGCCCACATCATCGCCAAGCGATGCCAGCAGATCGCGATGCAGGCCATCGGCGATCGCAGCGGTGGTCTGCACCGAACCCTGCACCCAGAAGCGGCGTTTTTCCGGGTGCAGCACGGTCACCGGCTTGCCATCGCTGGTCACGGTGACGGTGCCGCGCAGCCCCTCGTAGTTGGGTCCTTCGATGTTCTGGACGCCATCGAAACGGAAGTTGTAGCCCGCCAGCGTCACCGAGCCACCGGGCTTGAGCGCGATGTCGCGCTCGAGCGTGTTCGATTGCACGAAGGTGATCCCTAAGACGAACATGCCCAATCCGATGTGCGCGATCGCCATGCCGACTATCGCTGCCGGCACGCGGATGCCGCGGCGCAGCCGGTCGAGCGGATCGATCAGCGAGGAGAGGATGATCCAGATACCCAGCACGGCACCGATCGGCGTCAGCGGCAGCGGGTGCGCGTATACGCCGAACACCAGCGCCAGCGCCAGCACTGCTGAGAACGCAAAACTCACGATGAGCCGTCGGCGCGATTCACGCAGGCCGCCGCGGCGCCAGCGTGCATGAATCCCCAGCGAGAGCAGCGCCAGCAGCGGCAGCACCGGCACCAGGAAGCTCGGGTTGAAGTATGGCGGCCCGACCGAGAGCGTGCCCAGGTGCAGCGTGCCGGCGATCAGCGGCGCCATGGTGCCGCCGAACACCACCGTGGCGGCGATCACGAGCAGCAGGTTGTTGAACAGCAGGAACGCCTCGCGCGAGATCGAGCTCGAAGCCCGCCTGAGAGACCATGCGCGGCGCACGCCAGGCATAGAGCGTCAGCGCGCCGCCGATCATGATGATGAGGAATGCGAGGATGAAGATGCCGCGCCGCGGATCAGCCGCAAAGGAGTGCACCGACACCAGCACGCCCGAGCGCACCAGGAAAGTCCCGAGCAGGCTCAATGAAAACGCCGCCACCGCCAGCAGCAGCGTCCAGCTCTTGAACAGGCCGCGCTTGTCCGTGACCGCCAGCGAATGGATCAGCGCCGTGCCCACGAGCCAGGGCATGAAGGAGGCGTTCTCCACCGGGTCCCAGAACCAGAAGCCGCCCCAGCCCAGTTCGTAGTAAGCCCACCAGCTTCCCAGCGCGATGCCCCAGGCGAGGAACGCCCAGGCAATCACGGTCCAGGGCCGCATCCAGCGCGCCCACAGCTGATCGCGCCGGCCCTCGATCATGGCCGCGCAGGCGAAGGCGAAGCTCACCGAGAAGCCGACGTAGCCCGTGTAGAGAATCGGCGGATGAATCGCGAGCGCGAAGTCCTGCAGCACGGGGTTCAGATCATTGCCATCGGGCACCGGCGGCGTCAGGCGCACGAACGGATCGGACGTGAACAGCGTAAAGGCGAGGAAGCCGAAGCTGATGATGCCCATGACGCCGAGCACGCGCGCACCAAAGGCCGGCGGCAGGAATCGCAGGCGCGCCACCACCGCGATGGTCCACAGGCTCAGGATGTCGATCCACAGCAGCAGCGATCCCTCGTGCGCGCCCCAGAGCGCGGCGATGCGATAGAACAGCGGCAGCGCGGAGTTGGAGTTTTCGGCCACGTAGCGCACCGAGAAGTCATCCTCGATGAAGGCGTGCACCAGGACGGTCGTCGCCAGCGCCAGGAACACGAACTGCCCGGCCGCCGCCGAGGGCGCCGCGCCGAACCAGCGTTCGCGCGCCAAGGCCGGCCCCGCGATTCCGAAGAAAGCCTGTGCCGCGGCGAGCAGCAGCGCCAGGATCAGCGCGTAGTGACCCAGCTCAACGATCATCAGTGCGCTCCCTCTTTGCCTGCCGCCAGCGAGCGTGCGACCTCGGGCGGCATGTATTTTTCATCGTGCTTGGCCAGCACTTCATCGGCAATGAAGGTGCCATTGGCATCAAGCCGCCCATGCGCCACCATGCCCGCGCCTTCGCGAAACAGGTCGGGCAGCACCTTGTCGTAGTGCACCGGGATGCTGTGTCGAAAATCGGTGACCACGAAACTCACATCCAGCGATCCGGGCGTGCGCTTGAGACTGCCCTGCTCCACCATGCCGCCGAGCGTGAAGCGCTTGCCCTGCGCAATCTCGCCGGCGGCGATGTGCGTGGGGTCATAGTACTCCATGACATTCTGCTGAAATGCGCGCAGCGCCAGCGCGGCGGCCAGCCCGACGCCGGCCACGATGCCCAACACCCAGTAAAGCCGGCGGCGTCGCGGCGTCATGAGGCCACGGCCGGCCGGCGGCTCTGGCTGCGACGGCGCGCCTCGAGCTGTGCCTGCCGCAGCGAGCGGCGTGCAGCGGCCAGATTCAGCACCACCACGATGGCGGTCAGCGCATAGCACGGCCACAGGTACACCGCGTAACCGCCCATGGCCAGAAAGTGCGACAGGGAGTGTGCGCCGTTCACGAGCTCGCTTCCGCCACGGCCTCGTCTATCCAGCGCGCATTGCGTTCGCGACGCAGCACTTCCCCCCGCGCGCGTATCAGCAGCAGCGCGACGAAGTACAGCGTAAACGCCGCCAGCATCAGCAGCAGCGGCACCAGCATGGAGGCCGGCATGGTCGGCTGGCCGAACTTCATGACGCTCGGGGCCTGGTGCAGCGAGTTCCACCAGATCACCGAGTAATGAATGATCGGCACATTGACCACCCCGACAATTGCCAGCACCGCGCTGGCGCGGTCGGCTCGTGCGGTATCGTCGATCGCGTTGCGCAGTCCCATATATCCCAGATACAAAAACAGCAGCAGCAGTTCCGAGGTCAGGCGCGGATCCCATTCCCAATAAGTCCCCCACATGGGACGGCCCCAGAGCATGCCCGTGACCAGCGCCAGCGCTGTAAATGACGCCCCGATCGGCGCGCAGCTTGCCGCCACGGCATGCGCGACGTTCATCCGCCAGACCAGGCCCACCGCGGCACTCAGCGCCATGACGGTGTACACCATCAGTGACAGCCATGCGGCCGGCGCATGCACATAGATGATCCGGAAACCATCGCCCTGCTGATAGTCGGGAGGTGCCAGGCCGAGGCCGCCAATCAGCCCGGCCAGGCCCAACAGCAGCGCCGGCCAGCCAAACCACGGCGTCAGCCGCGTGGCGAGCCGATAGAAATGAGGCGGCGAGCCGAATTTATGGAACCACACCCAGGCCACGATTACTCCGGTCTACTCCAGTCCAATCCGAACCGCGGCGGCGAGTGCCCAGGGCGCCAGCGTCGCGGCCAGCACCGAAAAGGCCGCGAGCAAATACAGCGGCGCCGCCGGCGACTCCCCAGCGATAGCCAGCGCGCTGGCCCGTGCGCCGAAGATCAGCACCGGCACGGCCAGCGGCAGCACGAGCAGCGCCAGCAGGGACCCGTTGCGCCGCAGGGTCAGCGTCAGTCCCGCGCCCACCGCCCCGATGAGACTCAGGGCAATCGTCCCGAGCAGCACCGCGGCGAGAATTCCGGGCATGGCCGCTGTCGGCGCACCAAGCGCCGTCGCCGCCAGTGGCGCCACCAGAACCAGCGGGAAACCCGTCAGGCACCAGTGCACCACGGTTTTCGCCAGCAGCAGCCCCGCAAATGGCTGTCCGCACAGTGCCAGCTGCTCCAGCGTCCCATCCTGCCCGTCATCGCGAAACAGCAGGTCCAGCGCCAGCAGCGAGGATAACAGTGCGCCGACCCAGAGCGCAGCCGGCGCGATGTCCCGCAGCAGCGACAGCGAGGGGTCCAGCGACAGCGGAAACAGCGTTGTTATGACTAAAAAGAACCCCAGCGGCAGCAGGCTATCGCCGGCGCGCCGCAGTGCCAGCCGCAGATCGCGCGCCGCCAGCAGCGCTGCGGCCGAGAGGAAACTGGCGCGCGCCGCGCTCATTGCAGGCTCACGCAGCGCTGTGCATTCGCGGGCAGCTCCAGCACCTGGTGAGTCGCCACCACGGCCACGCCCCCCGCACCCGTGTGAATGCCCAGCAATTCGGCCAGCAGTGATTGCCCGGCGGCATCCAGATTCGAGCCCGGTTCATCCAGCAGCCACAGCGCCGCGTCCATGAGCGGCAGACGCGCCAGCGCCACGCGCCGCCGCTGCCCGGCCGACAGGCGGCGCAGCGGAATGTCCCGCGCCGCAGCCACGCCCGCGCGCGTCAGTGCCGCGCTGATCTCATCGCCGGAGACGCGGCGGCGAAGGCCGACCGCGTAACGGAGATTTTCCGCCGCGGTCAGATCGCCCTTCAGACCGTTGTCGTGGCCGAGATAGGCGAGTTCAGCGTGATAGGTCATCGGATCTGTCCCAATCGCGATGCCGCGCCAGCAGATGCGCCCCTCCTCCAGCGGTGTGAGCCCGCACAAAGCGCGCAGCAGGCTGGTCTTGCCCGAGCCGTTGGCTCCGGTGATCTGCAGGCATTCCCCGCCCTGCACCGAGAATGAAATACCCCGCAGCACATGGGTGTCGCCGCGCCAAAGGTGCAGATTGTCAGCCGTAAGCTGGTGCATCAGCGGCGCAGCATAGCTGCAACTACCGTGCGGGTTGAGCGTTCAGGAACGCGTCTCATTTATAACGTTCAACATCAATATGTTACATACGCTTTAGGAGGTATCGCCTGATGTTGGCTGTGGCCGCAGGCAAACCGCTACACTCACTGCCCTGCCCCGGTGGCGAAACTGGTAGACGCAGCGGACTTAGAACATTGAGCGGCAGGCGCGGAAACCGCCTGACCGGATCCCGTCAAAGTCGGTGAACCCCCTGGGCCTTGAGCCCGAGGCAACGCCGAGCCAATCCGGCGCGCGCAAGCCCGCCGGCAGGTGTAGAGAGTGGACGGCGGGGACCTGTGGCGGCTGCAGCCGCTATGGTCGTGGCGCACTCCAGACTCCAAACGCGCGCGGCGCGGCGGCAAAAGCCGTGGTGGGTACGAAAATCCGCTGGCTGAAAGGCCATGTCGGTTCGACTCCGGCCCGGGGCACCATATTAAGGAGTCAGCCTGTGAGCATTGCGGTGGGACTGGTCGGATACGGTCTGTCCGCCCGCATCCTGCAACGGCCGCTGATAGAAGCTGCGGGGATGGACATCGTGGCAGCCGTCACGCAGCAGCGCGAGGCGCTGCGGCAAGAGCTGCCGCGGGCGCAGGCGCTGCCGGATCTGGCGGCGCTGCTGGCACTGCCGCGGCTGGAGCTGGTGGTGATTGGGACGCCCAATCAGCTGCACTTCCCGCAGGCCCTGGCCGCGCTGGAGGCCGGCAAGCACGTGGTCATCGACAAGCCCATGGCGCTCGATGTGCGCCAGTGCGATCGTCTCATCGAGGTGGCCGAGGCTCGCGGCCTTGCCCTGACAGTGTTTCAGAACCGCCGCTGGGACAGCGATTTTCTGACGCTCCGCCACCTCATGGCGAGTGATGCGCTCGGTTCCATCATGACTTTCGAGGCGCGATGGGATCGCTATCGACCCAAGGTGCCCGATCGCTGGCGCGAGCGGCCCGATCAGGGCGGCGGCGCACTCTATGATCTGGGCCCGCACCTGATCGACCAGGCCTTGTGTCTGTTCGGCCAGCCTGAGTGGATCGAAGCCGATGTGTTCATGCAGCGCGCGGGCGCCATCGTCGATGATGCGTTTCAGATCCGGATGGGCCAGGGGATGCGGCGCATCCTGCTGGGATCCAGTTGCATCGTGGCCGATGCGTCGCCGCGCTACACCGTCCACGGCCTCAAAGCCTCGTTTCGAAAGTCCGGACTCGACCTGCAGGAACAGCAACTGCGCGATCGTCTGTCGGTGACCGATCCGGCTTTCGGCGTGGAACCCACGGAGCAATGGGGCACGCTGTTCAGCGCCGATGCCACTGCCCCTCGCGCCGTGCCTGCGGAGCGCGGCGACTGGTGCGAGTTCTATCGCATGCTGCGCCATCGCATCGAGTCGGCGTCCCAGGCATCGTCGGTACCGGTGCCCGCACGCGAGGCGCGCGCCGTGATTCGGCTCATCGAAGCCGCGCGCGCGAGCAGCATTGGGGGATGCCGGCTGCGGCTCTAGCCGCTATTTCCGGACCTGCGTTCCAGTCCTGCAACGCACATCGCAGCTATGTCTGCGAACGCACAGAGGCTCACCCGCGCGACTGCAAATACTCCTGCGGCCACAAGGTGGCGGTGACCGGAGGATTTTCCATGCGCATGTTCGGGCGTCATTCAACGACGAGTCTCTATCCGCTGACCATGCTGCTGGGCCTGCTGGCCGCGGGATGCGGCGGCGATCGGGATCCGATACTCGGCGCGGGAACGGTCGGCGAATCGCCGCCCGCCGTCACGGTGGTGACACCCCTGAACGCAGCGACCGGCGTGGCCACAAACCGCGCCGTCATCAACGCGACCTTCAACCAGGTTCTGGCGCCTGTGACAGGCGGTGCCTCCTTCACACTCACCTGCGCCTCGCCCTGCGTGAACTCGGTCGGCGACCTGAGCCTGGATGCCACCGGTACCGTTGTGACCTTCACGCCCCGCATCGCGCTCACGCCGCTCACCCCCTATACCGCGACCATCGCCGGAATCACGGGTCTGGCATCCGGCGTGGCGATGACCGCGCCCTACACCTGGAAATTCACCACCGGCGCCGCAGCGCCGCCGACGGTTACCGCGGTCGCGCCGCTCAATGGCGCCACGGGCGTCAGCCTCAACAGCACCATTGTCGCGGTGGGATTCAGCGAGGCCATGGCGCCGATAGCCGGCGCATCGAGCTTCACCGTGACCTGCGCCGCTCCCTGCGTGAATCCTGTCGGAACCCTGGCCCGGGACACGGACAACACCAATGCGACGTTCACGTCCGTCACCAACTTCGATCCCCTGACCACCTACACCGCCACCGTGACCGGGGCGACCAGTCTTGCCACTGGGCTGCCAATGACCGACCCCTACGTGTGGAAATTCACGACTGGCTCGACGCTGGATGTGACGCTGCCGCGGGTGACGCTGACGTTCCCGGCGACCAGCAATCCCGGGCCCACCGCTGGCGCCCCAGCCAACGCCGCGATCACCGCGGCCTTCACCGAGGACATGAACCCGGTCTCGATCAGCGCTACCAGCTTCACCGTCACCTGCGCGGCACCTTGCATCTCGCCCACCGGATCCGTGAGTTATTCGGTCGGCACCCGCACCGCCACGTTCGCACCGGCCGCAGCGCTGACTGTCGGCGCGGTCTACACCGCGACCATTACGACATCAGCAACCGATCTGGCCGGCAATGCGCTGGCGGGCAACCAGGCGGCGCTACCGGCTGCCAGCGACTACGTCTGGACCTTCAGCGTGGCGGCAGCAACCGCCGCGGCGAATGTGACCGTGCTGTCCACCAATCCGGGCACTGCACAGATGTCGGTTTGTCCCAGTGCCACCATCAATGCCGATTTCAACGTGCCATCCGGACTGCGACTGAATCCGAGTTCCGTCAGCGCGGCGACCTTTGCAGTGACCGGTCCCGCGCCGGCTTCGGCGCCGGTGAAGGCCGCGTCGGTGTTGCTGGATTCGGCCACCGGTCACGTCGCGACCTTCACTCCGCAGGCGGCCCTGACGCTGGGCACTACCTATACCGCGACGATCTCCGGCGGTCCCGCAGGCATCAGAGATCTGGCAGTCCCGGCGAATGACCTGGCGCGTGACGTCAGCTGGACCTTCACGGTCGCGACCACCACTGGCAGCTGCGCTGTTGCCGCGCCATCGCTCGGATCAGCCGCGCCCTTTGGAACCTTTGGCGGCAGCGCCGGCATGACCAATACCGGAATACTGACGGTGATCAATGGCGACATCGGCACCATCGCCACAACCTCGTCTGCGATCACCGGGTTTCACGATACCGCCGGCGACATCTATACGGAGACCCCGGCCAACATCGGCACGGTGAATGGCACCATCAGCACCTGCACCAACTCGACCACGGGCCCGACCTCCACGGCGCCGAGCGCGCCAGCCTGCGCCATCGCCACCCAGTCCCGCCTGGATGCGCAAGCGGCGTACCTGCAGTTGGCCGGCCTGCCGCCGGGCGCCAATCCGGGCGGCAACCTGGCCGGCCTGGTACTGGCCCCTGGGGTCTACACCGCGCCAGCAGGATCGTTCGAGATGGAGGGCGGCAATCTCACCCTCGACGCGCAGGGCAATGCCAACGCGGTATGGGTGTTCCAGATGTCGACCACCCTGACCGTGGGTGGCCCCGGAGCCGCGGCTCCGCAAAGCGTCATCCTGGCGGGCGGGGCCCAGGCGAAAAATGTCTTCTGGCAGGTGGGAAGCGCCGCGACCATCAATGCGGGCGGTGGGGGCACGATGGTCGGAACCATCATCTCCCAGGCCGGAGCAGCGTTCTCGACCGTCGGCAATACCGCGCTGGTGACGCTCGATGGCAGGGCGCTGTCGCTGGGTGCCTCGGTCACGCTGGTCGATACCGTCATCAACGTTCCAGGCCCTTAAGACAACACGCCGCCGGTGTGCTGGAGATCCCGCGTGAAATGTGCAATGACTTCTGCCGCAATAATCGCGACAGGCATGCTGCTGCTCGTCAGCCGTGCCGCGTGGGCCGATGATTCCGGATGGTATGCCGGCGGCAATCTCGGCGAGTCGCGAGCCACGATCGATGAAGCCAGGATCGTCGATGGGCTGAAGACTTCAGGATTCACCACTGCCTCCATCACCGACGACGATCGCCACCTCGGTTACAAGCTCTTTGGCGGCTACCAGTTCGATCGCTACCTTTCTCTCGAGGCGGGATACTTCGATCTGGGCCAGTTCAATTTTGCCGCCAATACGGTCCCGCCCGGGACGTACCGCGGCAATCTGAAGCTCAATGGCGGCAATGTGGACCTGGTCGGCACGCTGCCGCTGACCCACCGCTTCGCGCTGCTGGCCCGGATAGGCGCCAACTACTCCGATGTGCGCGATAGCTTTTACGGCACCGGCCTGGTGGAGGTGACCGATCCGCATCGCAGCGAGCACGCCACCAACTACAAGTTCGGATTCGGCCTGCAGTATGCGTTCACCGAATCGCTGGTCATGCGTGCCGAGGCGGAGCGCTATCGCATCGATGACCCCGTCGAGCATGGCGCCGATATCGATCTGATTTCGCTCGGTCTGCTGTATCGCTTCGGCCGCCACGAGCCGGTGGCGGTGGCGCGCGCCGAGGTTCCGCCGCCTCCCCCGGAGCCGCCGGTTGCGGCAGTGCCAGCTCCCGAGCCAGTGCCTGAAGCGCCCGCACCGCCTCCGGTGATGCCCACGCAGCAGTACTGCAGCATTCTGGACGTGCAGTTCGAGATCAACCGCCATGAGATCCGGCGCGAGGACAAGGAAAAACTCGCGGTGGTCGGCACCTTCCTCACTAAGTACACGCAAACCACGGCCGTCATCGAGGGCCATACCGACAACGTCGGCACTCCCGGCAACAATATGACGCTGTCCGAGGCCAGGGCCGAGAGCGTGGTCAGCTACCTGGAAGGCCACTATCAGATCGCCGCGGTTCGACTGACGGCGGTGGGCTATGGCGATACCCGCCCGCGCGCGGACAACGCCACCGAAGTGGGCAAACGAATGAACCGGCGCATCGATGCGGTCATTGCGTGTGTGAGTGATATGGCAGGCCTCGCGGTGGCGCCCGCCCGATTTACGCTCGCCCTGCGGCTGGACTTCGATGAGGATCAGTCTGAGGTAACGCCGCAGTATCAGGGTGCCCTGTCCAACGTGGCGACTTTCCTCAAGGCCAATCCATCAGTCACGGCAACGGTCGAAGGCCACAGCGGCAATGTTCATGCCGACCCCGTGCGTGCCATGGCACTTTCACGCGAGCGAGCGCAGAGCGTGGTGCGTTATCTCACCGATCAGCTCGGCGTGAATCCGGACCAGGTGACCGCGCGCGGTTTCGGGCAGAGTCGCCTGCGAGCCTACGGCACCAGTGCCGAGGGCCGGCAGGAGAATCGCCGGGTCAATATCATTCTGAATTATCCGGAATCACGCTAAGCGGAATCGCGCCAGACAACCGGGAGCTGATAGGCTCGGGCTGTGATCGATCCTTTCAATCCCGGCATCATCGGTCCGATCTTCGGACTCTCGGAGTTCGCCCTGCTGCTTTGGAAGCGTTCCGGCGGCAGCGCCCGGTCGGCTGACAGCGGCTCGCTCGGCATGCTCTGGGGCGTGATCCTCGCCTGCCTGGCGTTGGCCGTGGTGGCGGCGATTTATGTGCCGCAGGCCCAGTCGGAAGTGCTCTATCGCCTGCGAGCCGTGGGCGGGACGCTGTGCATCGCCGGGCTCGCGCTACGCTGGTACTCGATCTTCTATCTGGGGCGATTTTTCACGGTGAATGTGGCGATTGCCTCCGATCATCAAGTGGTCGACACCGGCCCGTATCGCTACATCCGACATCCCTCCTATACCGGGGCGCTGCTGGGATTCATCGGTTTGGCAATCACCTACGCCAATTGGCTCTCGCTCATCATCGTCGTGCTCCCTGTCCTGATCGCCTTCATGCGGCGCATCAGCGTCGAGGAACGGGCACTGTCGCAGGCGCTCGGCGAGCGCTACACCCAGTATATGGCGCACACCAAGCGCCTGATTCCGGGCGTTTACTGACTGGTGCCCGGCGATTCAGTAAAGCTCCTTGAGCGGTACCGCGCACAGCTGGCCCTTGCCATGCTGCTGCTGGTGTATGCGTTCAATTTCATCGACCGCATCATGCTCGGCATCCTGGTGCCGCCGATCAAGCACGAATTCGCGCTCAGCGATACCGAACTGGGGCTGCTGGGCGGCACCGCCTTCGCACTCTTTTATACGGCGCTTGGAATTCCGATCGGCTGGCTGGCCGATCGTCTGAACCGCGTCTGGATCATGACGATCGCACTCGCGCTCTGGAGTGCCTTCACCGCGGCCTGCGGCGCCGCCCAGAATTTCGCTCAGCTGTTCGCCGCGCGCCTGGGCGTGGGCGTGGGCGAGGCCGGCGGCGTTGCTCCCGCGTATGCGCTGATCAGCGATTACTTTCCGCCGGCACAACGCGCGCGGGCGCTGGCGGTGTACTCCTTTGGCATCCCGCTGGGCAGTGCTGCGGGCATTCTCTTCGGTGGACTGATCGCGGCGCGCGTGAACTGGCGCGCCGCGTTCGTGATCGTCGGTGCTGCCGGGCTCATCCTGGCGCCGCTGTTTCGCCTCTGCGTGCGCGAACCGATACGCGGCGGGCTGGACGAGCCTTCGCCATCAGCCGCGGCGGCCGCCGTGCCCCGTCTGCGCGAAGTGGCGCAACTCCTGGCCGGCAAACCCTCGTTCTGGTATCTGTCGCTTGGAGCCGCGAGCGCCTCGGTGATGGGCTACGGCGTCTACTTCTGGATGCCCTCCTTCCTGGTGCGCAGCTATCACCTGACGCTGCCGCAAGTGTCGATCTGTTTCAGCGCACTGACCTTCGTCAGCGGTGTAGCCGGCATCTGGCTCGGCGGTGCACTGGCCGATCGTTTCGGCGGCACGCGCCGGGCGGCCTATGCGCTGGTGCCCGCGATCGCCTTCCTGCTATCGGTGCCGCTGTACGCGGCCGGGCTGCTGGCACCGGCAGCGTTAACTTCGCTGCCGATCTTCATTTTGCCGATGGCGCTTGCGCTCGCCTGGCTGGCTCCCACGGCGAGTGCGGTCCAGCACCTGGTCCCGCCGGGAATGCGCGCGTTGGCCGCAGCGCTGCTGCTGTTCATCATCAACCTGATCGGCCTGGGCGCCGGCAGCTACGCCATCGGTGCGCTGTCAGATCATTTCGCGACGGCCCGGGGCACCGAATCGCTGCGCTACGCCATGCTCGCCGGCTCGGGCTTCTACCTGCTGGCAGCGGCGCTGTACGGCCTGGGAGCGCGTCGGCTGGCGCGCGACTGGCATCGCTGAACCGAGTCCTCGGCCCGGCGCGACGCCATGTCTGCGCTGGAGTATCGTGGCGCACAGTTCCAGTACAGCGCAGAGTGTCCCATGAGCAATTTCACCAAGCCATTGATCGGCTGGGTAGTCATCCTGGCCCTGAGTGCGCCGCCCGGGGCCAGCATCGCAGCCGCAGCTGCGCCTCCCGCTCCTGCCCCGGCTGCCGCCGCAGTAGCCGTGGCGCCCGCGTCGCCATATCAGTTTGGCGGCCAGTGCGTCGAGGGCCTGTCGATGAGTCGGCACGTCATGACCAATTGCACGGTCACCTGGACCGACAAGGACGGCAAGGTCTATTGCTTTAGCAGCGATGCGGCGAAGAAGTCCTTCCTGGAGAGCCCGACCGAGAATCTGCAGAAGGCGCAGGATTTCATCGCGGCCAGCAGCGTCGAGTCGACCGAGAAGATCATGCAGTACTTCGACAGCGGCGATGCGGCCACAGTCGTCACCAATCTCATCAACGACACGACTAAGGCCAACAATGGAGTGTACCCGTACGAGGATCCGTTGAACGGCGATCACCTGAAGCTCGCCTTCGATGCCATCGACTTTACGCGCACGATCGACGGCTACGGCTTCTTTCCGGACGTCAAATTTCACGACGCCGCCGACCCGCAGAAGAAGTACCTGATCGATTTCTGGGTAGCGCCGGCCGATGGTGGCCTCAAGGTTCAGGAAACCCGCATCTACAAGGAGCCTTTCCAGAGTGAGGGCGCCTGGACCACGATGGCGCGCCAACCCATTCCGTGGTGGTGGATCCCGGCCTCCGAGCATCCGGGCAAGGTGGCGCAGAAACGCAGCTGGGAGGTCATGTCGGCGGTCGAGCAGAACGCGCTGCTGCAATCCGCGAAGAACAACGGCGTCTTCAAACTCAAGGACGACAAGACCGGCAAGACGCTGGATCTGGAATTCATCGACACCCACCAGCCGATTCGCCAGCTGGATGACAACGGGCACTTTTTTGCCTGCACCGATTTCCGGGTGGTCGGCACCAAGGACCAGATCTACGACATCGATTTCTGGGTCAATGACAAGGACGGCACCCTGAGCGTCGAGCAGACCAAGGTGCACAAGGTGCCCGAACTCAAGGATGGCCAGTACGTGCAGGTGCCGCGCTACGAGTGGAAGGACGTCGGCAGCTCACACGTCGTGCCCTGAGTAAGGCCGACAGGAATCCACGGCCACGCGTGGAGACCTGGAACAACCCTTCCATCAAGCAGCCGCACCCGGCAAGGCCGGCCGCCGCGCCCCCTTGGCGGCGGTGAGCCGCGTGTAATGCTTCCGCCGCCCCCCAGTCGGCGGTTGATGGACGAATTCTTCAAAAGTAGTTGCCTTGGCAACGACTAATCGCGATCGGGGCGATCGGCCCGGTGAGCAGCCAAGGCGGCGAATCCCAGCGCGTAATGCAACAGAGGGCCCGCAAATCCGAACTTGACACGATCAATAGACGCCACGAAGTGCGGCAGCCCCGGAAACGAGCGGCGCCCGCGGCAACGTGTGCAACTACGCTTCAACTTCGCGTCAGTCCCACTATCGCGCTCAACCACAGAATCAGCCCGGCGCCGAGGCAGCCCACCGGGTCGGCGGGACCGCCAGAGGCGAGCAAGGGGTAGTTCAGCGCCAGCACGATGAACCCGGCAGCCGTGGCGTAGAGCACGGAGTTGGAAAACAGCCATGCCAGCGGCAGGAAATGCAGGCCGACTATCAGGATAGCCGCAGGAATGACCCAGGCACCCAATCCCAGATTCGCCAGCACATTGCCCACGATCAGGATCAGCACCCACTGGACCACATTGATGATGTGGAACCAGCGCTGCCGGCGTTGCTGCGCCGGTGTTTCGGCCAAGTCTGCCGCGACGGCGGCGTAACGCCGATAGCGCGCCCGAGCGGCCGCCAGGATCGCCACCGCTCCGGCCGCGATGAGGCCGTAGGCGACAAGTCGCGCGGGAGCCGTGCGATAGTTCCATAGCGCCAGCCAGGCAGCGCCGAAGATCGCTAAAAAAGTGGCGCCGATCGCGCGGCTACGAGTTGCGAGGACGACCTCGGCACTCAGAGGATCTGACACCTGGTGATCCTTGCCATCGCTCGGACGGCGGCAATAGTGAGCGGCAGCGTGGTATCGGCAGAACAACTCCCCTCTGGCGATCCTAGTCAGCCCTGCTCCACTCCACCTCGAAACTCTCCTGCGATGCCACCTGCTTGAGGTGCCGCGTAACCACTTCCTGGTAACGGCCCAGGGATTCGGCCGGCGCCTCTATCCGCAGATCTAAAGTGGTCTCCGTGGTATTGATGGTGCAGATGCCGTCGGGAAACATGATTCTCGCCGAATGCTCGTCACGTTGGACGGTCACGCGGTGCTCGAAATGCTTGGAAAGCCTGACCATATATCGAACCGGTGTGGCGATCGTGACAGTGGCGCTTGCAACGGGCATACGGTTCTTCCATCTGGGTGAGAACGGGTTGAGCTGACGACGATTGGGCTGGGCCTCTAGCCCAACGCACCGCGGCCTGCGAAGAGCACGATGTGCTCGAAGCGGCAGTACGCGATCCGAAGGCAGCATTACTCTGTGGGCTGTCAGCGTCGATCAAGGAAAGGAGTTGGTGGCGAAGATCCTACGCCGGCTAACGGCCTAATTCGACCAATTGATCTCAACGGCGCGGCGACTGGTATCCAAATAACCCGGTTTCCATGAGCGCGGCCTTCTCAAGTGCCGCCGGCGTGAAGCGCATCGTCGCTCCTGGGGCAAGGTATCGGAGCCGGGTGGACCGCGATCAAGCCAAAACCGATCGGGCTCGCCGGGTGCTTCAGAGCAGCGACGCCAAGGCGCATGTGGCTGCCAAGCTTCTGAGCGCGAATCCTTAAGCCCCCGGCCCTTGTGACCCAGCGCTCGCCGGCAGGCTCCCGCGCGGCCGGCTGGCGGTGAAGCCGATATACTGATTTCCGCTCAGGAAATGGGGGCTCTGATGTGCCGCTGACCGGACGCGTATGGCGCTGGACGTTCGCAGTAGTACTGCTGGCTGTTTCGACCGCGCTGAACCTCTCGGTCCACCGTGTCACCGGCGGCCGCACCCCGTTCCAGCCCTTCTATCCCGCCATCATCGCCATCGGGTTCGCCTCGGGCGCAGCGCCTGGACTGCTGGCGCTGGTGTACGCCGAGTGTTTCGTCGCTTACGCCTGGCTGCTGCCGCCGAACCTGCGCACCGGTAGCTCGGGCGAGATTGCGACCCTGGTGTTCTTTGCGCTGGGCGCGGGTCTCGGATTGGGCGTCGCGGCTGCCGCGCGTCAGCTGATTCTCGAGCAGCGCCGCACACGTGTCCGCATCGATGCGGCGCTGCAGGCCGCGCGCGATGCCGAGCAGCGCTTCCAGGTGGCGCTCAAGGGAGGCTCGATCATTGCCTGGGCCTGCGATGCGCAGCAGCGCTACACCTGGGTCTACAACCCGGGCGCCGGTTTCAAAATCGAGGATTTCGTCGGGCGGCGCATCGGTGAGGTGCTGCCGCGCGAGACCTACCCGGCTTTCGCCGAGGCCGTGGATCGGGTCTTCATGACCGGGCGCGGCGAGCGGCTGCCCGTGGTGCTCGAGTACGGCGGCCAGCGGCTGCACTACCTCTCGAACATCGACCCGGTGTTCGATGAGACCGGACGCGTCATCGGCCTGGTGGGCGCTTCGGCCGACACCACCAATTTGAACCGCGCCCAGGAGGCCGTGCTCCAGCGCGAGGAGCAGCTGCGAACGATCAGCGATGCACTACCCTTGATGATCGCCCTGGTCGACCAGTCGCACCACTATCGCTTCAACAACGCGGCCTACGAGCGCTGGCGCCAGCGCAGTCGCGCCGAGATCACGGATCATCATGTGCGCGACATCCTCGGCGAGCAGGCCTACGAACGCGTGCGCCCCAGCCTCGAGCGGGCGCTCGCCGGCGAGACCGTGCACCTGGAGACCATCCTCGACTACCCGGACGTCGGCGAACGCGATGTCGATGTCACCTACATCCCGCAGCGCGCCGACGGTGTCGTCAGCGGTGTGGTGGTGCTGGTGGAGGATGTCTCCGAGCGCAAACGCCACGAGGCCGCGCTACGCGCGCAGGAGCGCCGCTGGCACGCCATGTTCCAGGCGCAGCCGGAATGCGTGACCCTGGTGGCACCCGATGGCCACATCATTGATATCAATCCGGCAGGCCTCGCGCTGCTCGAGGCGGACTCGATCGAGAGCGTGCGCGGCCGCACCATTGAAGAACTGATCGACCCCGAGCATCTGCCGCTGCTGCGCGCCCAACATGAGGCGGCGCTGGCCGACCGGCCGCTGGAGCAGCCCGGGGAACTTGCGATCGTGGGACTTGGCGGCACGCGTCGAGTGCTGGAATCCCGCGCCGTGCCGCTGCACGATGAAGCCGGCCGCGTGATCGCGGTGCTGTCGGTGACGCGCGATGTCAGCGAACGCCGGCGCAGCGAGCAGGCCCTGCACGAAGCGGATCAGCGCAAGGATGAATTCCTGGCCACACTCGCTCACGAACTGCGCAACCCCATGGCCCCGATCCGTTACGCCGCGGCAACGCTGCGCAAGGGCGCGCCCGAGAGCACGATCCAGCACGCACGCGGCGTGATCGAGCGCCAGGCAGCGCAGATGTCGCGGTTACTCGATGACCTGCTCGATATGAGCCGCGTGACGCGCAATGTGATTGAACTCAAGCGCAAGCGGCTGGATCTGCGCGACCTGGTCGGTGAAGCCACCGACATGGCCAAGCCCGTACTCACCAACCTGCAGCATCGCCTGACCGTTTCGACGCCGCCTAATCCGCTCTGGGTGTACGGCGATGGCACGCGGCTGCTGCAGGTGATCGGCAACCTGATCGACAACGCCGCCAAATATACCGAGCCTGGCGGCAGCATCGAGATCCGGCTGGATGCCGCGGAGGGCCACGCCGTGATGTCGGTGCGGGACTCAGGCATCGGCCTCTCGCCCGAAATGATCCCGAAGGTGTTCGACCTGTTCTCCCAGGTGCACAAGTCGGTCGATGCCACGCGCGGCGGTTTAGGGATAGGGCTGTCGGTCGTCAAGCGCCTGGTGGAACTGCACGGCGGCTCCATCGAGGTCGCCAGTGCGGGCCTGCGCCAGGGAGCCACCTTTACCGTGCGCATGCCGCTTGCGGCCGTGACGCCGGAATCGCTGGAGGCGACTGGGCTGCACAAGGTAGTGCCGATGTTCAAGGCCCGGCCCCACATCCTGGTGGTCGACGACAACCGCGATGCCGCCCAGACGCTGGCCGAGATGCTGCGCAACGAGAGTTTCCCGGTGGCCGTCGCCTACGACGGCGCCAGTGCACTCGAGGCATTCGACAGGCTCAAGCCCGCGGTGGTGCTGCTCGACATGGGTCTGCCAGACCTGCACGGCACCGAGGTGGCCCGCCAGATGCGGCAGCTGCCGGCGGGCGGCGAGGCGCAGATCATCGCGGTTACCGGCTGGGGACAGCCCGAAGATCGCGAGCGCACCCGCCAGGCGGGCGTCGATCTGCATCTTGTCAAACCCGTGGACCCCGGCGATCTGCTGCGGCTGCTCAGCCAACGGCTGGCCGAAGACGGCTGGAGCGCACCCAGCGTCGAGGGAGCTTAAGGCCGGCGGTCCTACAGACAGCCCCGCTTGAAGGGTTATCCTCGCTTTACTGACAATGGATGAGGAATGCCCCGAATGAAGACCCTGACCCGTATAGCGGCCGCTTCGGCCCTGCTGTTCGCCCTGACCGCCCAGCCCGCCGCCGCCACGACCTCCGCGGAGGCGATTGCCTCCTTCCGGGAAGCGGGCGCCAGCAGCCTTTATTTTTCAAAGAGTTATGCCTACGCGGTGTTCCCCAGCATTGGCTCGGGCGCAGTCGGCGTTGGTGGGGCCTTCGGCAAGGGCCGCGTCTATGTGCACGGCAAGCATGTCGGTGACACCAAGATGGGACAGCTCAGCATCGGCTTCCAGGCCGGCGGCAAGGCATACAGCGAGATCATCTTCTTCGAGGACAAGCGCGCGCTGGATGAATTCGAGACCGGCAACTTCGAATTCGGCGCAGACGCGAGCGTCGTAGCCATCACGGCGGCCGCCAATGCCGATGCCGCCACCAATGGCGCCAGTGCCGGTGCCAGCGCCAATTCCGGCGATGCCACGACCCGCGCGGGCGGGTTCTACAAGGGCATGGCCGTCTTCACGATCGCCAAGGGCGGACTGATGTACTCGGCCGCAATCGCCGGGCAGAAGTTCACGTACACACCCCTCTGAACGGCAGTCGGGCCCGTCGAGAGGAGTGGAGGCTAGGGTCGGAATCGAACCGGCATAGACGGCTTTGCAGGCCGCTGCATGACCATTCTGCCACCTAGCCTGCTTGGGGCACCTGACCTTCGCGTGCGGGTGGCATTTTCTGCGTCCAGGGAACTTGACCCCGCGACGCGACTCTGGCCAAACGAGCATTCAAAAAGTCATTGGAGCGGGAAACGAGGCTCGAACTCGCGACCTCAACCTTGGCAAGGTTGCGCTCTACCAACTGAGCTATTCCCGCACCGGCAAGGGCGGCATCTTAAGTCGACTCATACGTAAGTCAAGGCGACAAGCGACTTATGTGAAACCTGAAAGCCAGTATTAGGTATTGAATAATCTGTGTTTTCTCTTTTTCCCCGCAGCATTGCTTGCGGGTAGGTACGATTGGAACTCAAGCGTTGATGTTCAGGATGTGCTTTCACTCCGCGGACATCAATCGAAGAGTTCCACTCGTTTTAGTGCTCTTCCTCACATAGCCATTGAAGACCTCGATTGCCATTCATTGCATCGTATTAGCTGCCGGCGGCTCAACCCGCTTTGGATCCCCTAAGCAACTTGCTCGCATTGATGGAAAGTCTCTATTGCAGGCCACAATAGGGCATGCCACTGATTCCCTCGGCGCAGCAGTTACCGTCGTATTGGGCGCGCATGCGATTGAAATTGTGGAGACCCTTCTTCCAACCAGTGCAGGCGTGCTTATAAATAGAAACTGGCAGGAAGGCATCGCAAGTTCCATTCGAGCCGGTGTGGCTAGTCTTCCGGGCGCATGCAATGGAGTGATGCTTGCGCTAGCTGACCAGCCACTTGTGGGAAGCCAGATTTTTCAGAGGTTAATCGCCGCATGGCGGCGGCGTCCGAGGCAAATCATTGCCTCACAATTTGCGAGTACGACAGGACTCCCCGCTATATTTCCACGCTGGTGTTTCGCGGATTTATCGGAACTTCGGGGTGACCAGAACGCCCGCATTGTTATCCGAAGATACACGAATCACGTTGTGCGGCTCGCCCACCCGGAAGCGCAAGTCGATATCAATTACCCCGAAGACCTGCTGGAAATTCCCGTCGCCAGAATGCAACGACTCCCCAGTAGCCGGGAGCAAGGCGCGTCGGATTACCTCGGTTGCGCGAGTCATATTCGTCTTCGATCAGCGCGAATCGACGCCGCCACCGGTCATCGCCGCAGTACCGATGCCACCACCTGTCATGGCAGCCGTACCCACGCCACCGCCGGTCATCGCTGCGGTACCGATGCCACCACCTGTCATGGCAGCCGTACCCACACCGCCCCCGGTCATCGCTGCGGTACCGATGCCACCGCCGGTCATGGCAGCCGTACCCACACCACCGCCGGTCATCGCTGCGGTACCGATGCCACCGCCAGTCATGGCAGCCGTACCCACGCCACCGCCGGTCATCGCAGCGGTACCGATGCCACCGCCGGTCATCGCAGCGGTACCGACGCCACCGCCAGTCATCGCAGCGGTACCGACGCCACCGCCGGTCATCGCAGCCGTACCCACGCCACCGCCGGTCATCGCTGCGGTACCGATGCCACCGCCGGTCATCGCGGCGGTACCCACGCCGCCGCCGGTCATGGCAGCCGTCCCGACGCCACCGCCAGTCATCGCAGCGGTACCCGACGCCGCCGCCAGTCATTGCAGAAGTCCCACGCCACCGCCGGTCATCGCGGCCGATCTGATTCCTCCACCAGTCATAGCGGCTTTACCAATACCCCCGCCCGTCATCGCCGCAACTTTAAATCCACCGCCTGTCATTGCGGCGGTATAAGCGTTGTTACCAAATGCAGTTGCAAGTACGACGCCTTTTACAAGGGGCTGCGAACCCGCAATCAGCAACTCACGTCACCTTGAACGGGCGGAGAAAATTCTGAATTCGCAAGTTGATTGGTGTAGTCGATCGTCGCCCCGTCGACTTGAATGCGCCCCAAGGCGGGATTCGTGTCCGACACGACTCCTTTAAGGAAAACCGGATCCCCGCTCACCACCGAAAGCGCTTGTTCCCTCTACGATTGTGTCAGTCATCGAGCCGTCAGCCGCAGAGGACACCGTAGATATTTACAAGCTCTCCGATTGCTAATCCGTCGGTAGTGAGTTTCAAAGTCCTTGCCGAGCACCGTCACTGTGCCAGCGCCAACGTGTTGAATGGGCGCGGAGAGAAGTAATTCCCTGCCCTCGAAACTGTGTGCCGCAGACGCATTCGCAATAATTGCCGCAATCGCGACACTCACAGAATTGAACTTCGACATCTTCCACACTCCCATCAATTCTTTCGCACTTAGATACGTTTGATTTACTTCGCAAGAGTCAATTCAGGCCTTGAACTCAACTTGCGTTCGCTATCGCGACCGCATCTTCATTGTTGGACGCTGGTCTCTCTTCAAAAAAGAACATGCATACGCCACATCGCATTCCAGCCGGATCACGCGCATCAGCTTCCTCAGCCTCCAACCAACGATCCATTTGCTCAAGAAATGGCAATGCCGTTGTATGCAAATGACCCAGCACGCGTTCACGAAAGGAAGCCGCAACAGGCTCGACTGTTGTTAACACGCGCTCGAAATATGCGGGCTGATCTGGCTTGCGCAATAAGTTGTGCGCAAAATTAGAGTTAAGCGCGCCCACATATCGACCAAGTCGAGCGATACGCGAAACGTCGACGCCAGACGGGACGTAAGTTCGACTAATACAGCGGACGAACTTATTTGCGTGAACCTCAACACAACCCGCTGCGAGAAGCTCATCTAGGACCAAACTCGAATCGCTACCAGGGACGCTCGTATCCACAAGCTCTTTAAATGTTTTGAAATTTCGTTCCGGCTGCAGCGATAGATCCAGTGGAGCGCCGTATGGCGTTCCGAATCGAGAATCGTCATGCCACATCGCGAGCAAGCCAGATAACTGATCCAACTTGCGCGTACTACGATTTCTTTGTTGATGGCGTTGTGCCTGCCTCGCCAACAACGCCTCTACTTCGCCACGAGGCAACCCGGCCATTAACGCGAGACGTGCAGCGCTTGGTGGCCGGCCCTGCTCTCGTAAACGCGACGAAAGCGTCTCAAGATACAAGGTCTTCAATACCTGACCCACATCGTTAGGAGTAACGCCATAGCTGAGAACTACTGGCATGAGGGGCCTAAGCAGCTCCTCAATAGCGTCCAGAAACGCGCCGCGCTCCGAAGCTTCGTGATCAGTTGCCGTCACAGCCCTGCCTGCCCGTCAAGCGACTCGTGTCGCGTATCTAATTAATATTCTTTGACAATATCTGCCATGACAAACTCTGTCAACGCGGGCCGCCGCTGGAGGGCCACGCACGCCTGGAGGGCCACGCATAGCTGGAGGGCAACGTTCACTATTTGAGCGGTGCCCACAGTCGAGCTAGCGAGCAAACCTGCCTGCCAGATTTTTGGTGCAAATCTGGCTGAAAAGCGATCGTGATTGCTAGCGTCCACCGGGACGTGCAAAAGACAATGGTTTTTCTTTTAATAAGAATAGGTTGCGATTTATAATCCAACGCAGCCTTAAGACGCGGAACTGATTGTTAGTCCGGCTAGCTCTAGCGAAGGTATCACGTGAATTGCGGCGCAAGTGCCTTGTGATGCTGCGATGCGATCGGCCGCCTGTTGATTGCAGCGTCTTGCGGCAATCGCCCGGTGGTTCCCCTCACTGAGCAGAGGGTTCCGAGTCATGATTGCGACACAACTGGATCGCACATAGTCCGCGCGCTCGTGGGACTACGTGCCGTCTGACCTAGACCCCGCGACGTGTAGTGCTTTCATTTGCCCGATCCCAGACATCGTCTCGCGTTGACCAGAAAGTAGTGGGGCGAAGGGCGCACAAGGATAAGCCATACCTTCTCGACATGCGCAGCGACATGGACCGCACACCCTTGGGTACCGATACATTAGTGGGGTATAGTATGTGTCGCCGATCGAGGGCTTTCGCGTGCCCGCTGTACGTTGATGGTGACCCATGCTGCTGCGATCGGCTCACAACTCATCCGATACCTGCCTTCGCCTTCATGGCGTGCTACGTGTTCTGCTTCTGCTCGCAGCGACATCTCCCCTCCTCGCTCAATCTGCAGAAGACCCGTCCGGAAGCGTCGGCGCACCGGCAACGCTGGGACCTTCCTCCCGTCTGCCTCAGATCGTGGGGGCCCAGTACACCTT
The DNA here is from genome assembly GCA_963819195.1 of uncultured Gammaproteobacteria bacterium. GTDB lineage: Bacteria > Pseudomonadota > Gammaproteobacteria > Steroidobacterales > Steroidobacteraceae > FEN-1191. The sequence goes on along the minus strand of CAWFVL010000011.1, from coordinate 315,596 downwards.
CATACTGCAGGATCAGAGCAGCCTCGCCTCCCCCTATGCCGAGCACTTGAGTCTCAATCCCAGGGGGGACACACAGCCGACCAACACAGTGGGTCTGTATCTGGGCTGGGCGCCGCTCAACTGGCTGCAGGCCTATGTCGATGTGGAACGCTTCGTCGGCGCCGGCGTCAGCAACGCGACCGGCCTGGCGGGACTGACCAACGGCGATGTGGTGCGGGAAGGAGCTGCCGGACTCAAAAAGGAGTTCTATTTCGCGCGCGACTTCCTGCGATTTATGCTGCCGCTCGAGGATGCCGTCACTGCCGTAGATCGCGCCAAGGACCAGATCGCCGGTGCCGAGGCCTCGACTCGCCTGGAGATGAAAATCGGCCGCATGGCCGTCAATGACGACTTCGACAACAACCGCTACGCGGGGGATCCCCGCGGGGAGTTTCTAAACTGGTCGCTCTGGGCCAACACCGCCTGGGACTATGCGGCCAACACACGCGGCTATACCGACGGCATCGTCGTCGGGTTCGTGAGTTCCGCCTGGTCACTCAAGTACGGGATCTACAAGATGCCCGTCTATGCCAATGGCCAGCAGCTGGTGAGCTCACTGACACGCGCCAACGGCCAGAACCTCCAGCTCACGCTGTCAGATCTACCGACAGGGACCATCGTACGACTGCTGGGATTCTTTAATACCGCGAGCATGGGTCTGTATCGCCAGGCGCTCGAGATCGCCGCGGCCGAACACACCATCCCGAACATCGTCGCGGACGACAAGCCCGGGCGCCAGAAGCACGGCTATGGGCTCAACCTCGAGCAACCGATCGCCGATCAAGGCGAGACCGGCGCCTTCCTGCGCTGGGGCTGGAATGACGGCAACGAGGAGAGTTTTGCCTTCACCGAAGTCGACGAACTCGTGAGTTTCGGCGGCCAGCTATCGGGCGCTCACTGGCGCCGCCCGGACGATCACCTTGGCGTAGCCGTCGCCAGCGAGAGCCTGGATGCGCCGCATGAGCAATACCTGGCTGAAGGCGGCAATGGATTTCTGCTCGGCGACGGACGGCTGAACTATGGCCACGAACAGATTCTCGAAGCCTACTACCGGATCGAATACACCTGGCCGCAGCGCCCCGGGCCGATTCACTGGCAGTTAAGCCCTGACTTCCAGTACATCCAGAATCCCGGCTACAACCGCGACCGTGGTCCGGTGCACGTCTGGGGTCTGCGCTTTCACCTGGAATACTGACCCAGGGTGCCTTACCCGCGCTGATTTACTTCCACGGTAACGTGCGTGAGTTCCTCGTGTTCTGCCAGCAGCAACCGGATCTCATCCGGCGAGACCGCCCCCGCCGCTTCCACGCTCAGCACGCAGGCAAACTTGCCCCGACCCACACGCCACACGTGCAGATCCTCAATAGTCGCCGGCACGCTGCAGCGGCAGAGCGCATCGCGGATCTCGGCCACCACGGGGGAATCCATCTCTGCATCGAGCAGTATCCGGCCCGTATCGCGCAGCAGGGTAAAGGCCCACACCGCCACGACGACGCTGCCAATGATGCCCATGACCGGATCGAGCCACACGGCCCCCAGGAATTTGCCGCCGGCCAGGGCACCAATTGCCAGAAGCGAGGTGGCGGCATCGGCGGCGACATGCACGTAGGCCGAGCGCAGGTTCAGATCCTGATGATGGGCATGATCGGTTTTAATGTGTTTGGGTGCAGCCGCATGCGGGTGGTGCGAGTGGTTGTGCTCGTGCCCATGATCGTGCGAATGAGCATGCCCGTGTGAATGGCCGTGCCCTGCCCCACCGGCTCCGGCCAGCAACCATGCGGAGGCCAGATTCACCAGCAAGCCCAGGCAGGCGATGCCGATGGCCTCGTTGAAGGCAATCGGTGCCGGGGTCATGAGACGGCTGACCGACTCATAACCCATATACGCGACAACACCGACCAGGAAGATGGCGCTGGTATAGCCACCCAGGATCTCGATCTTCCAGGTGCCGAAGGCAAAGCGCTCGTCGCGCTGCAGGCGCCGCGCCAGTGTGTAGGCCGCGGCCGAAAGCCCCAGCGCGATGGCGTGCGAGCTCATGTGCCAGCCATCGGCGAGCAACGCCATTGACTTATAAAGCCATCCGGCCCCGATCTCGAGCACCATCATCATGACCGTCAGCAGCACGACCAGCCGCGTGCGCCGCTCGGCCAGCGGATTGGAGTCATTGAATTCGTGGTTGTGGCGCATATGTATACTGTACCAGAGTATGGTATTTTAGGCGCCCGGGAGAGTATCCATGGCTCACATTCTCAGAAACAAGGCTCGCCTGCTGGCACGCGTCCGGCGCATGCGCGGTCAGACCGAGGCGCTGGAACGCGCCCTCAGCCAGGACCAGGAATGCACTGCCGTATTGCAGCAGATCGCTGCCGTTCGCGGCGCGGCCAATGGACTGATGTCCGATGTGCTGGAGGAACACCTTCGCGAGCACTTAGGTCCACAAGCCGGGTCGGTGAATCAACGCGAGCGTGACCTGATCGAAGTCGGACAGATCGTGCGGCGCTATCTGCGTTGATCTGCGGTGCGGCGTCCGCCCACACCGGGCGATGACGGCATTTCAATGGCAGCGGCGAATGACAGCCGGTCGAGGGTAACAGCATGGACATGACGCGACGGCAGCTGGGGGCTTCCTTTGGTGCGCTGGCTGCCTCGGCAGCGCTCGGCCTCGAAGCCAATACCTCCAAGAGCCCTTCATCTGAAACGTCGCCAGGCACGCGCGATCCCATGTTCCCCCGGAAGAACGATTTCACGATTGCTGATAGGTACGTCTATCTAAATGGCGCCTTTAGTCATCCGATTCCCCGCGCCTCGGCCGACGCCTACCACCAGGCTGTAGAACGGCGCACGACGCTAGGACCACCTGGAGTGCCCTTCGTATTTCTGAATCCGCCGCCCGACACCACACCCATGCCGGTCGATCCCCGGGACGCCTTCGCGGCACTCATCAACGCCAAGCGTCAGGAGATCAGTTACATCCCCAACACCAGCACCGGGGAAAACCTGGTGGTGGAGGCACTCGGTATCGGCCGTTCGGGGGGCAACGTGGTGACGGACGCTCTGCACTTCGAAGGCGCGCTGTTGCACTTGCTGGAACTCAAGCAGCAGGGCCTCGACCTCAGGCTGGTGATGCCACGCGAAGGCCGCATCGATATGCGGGACCTTGAGCGGGTAGTCGACAACAAGACGAAACTGATCGAAGTCTCGCTGGTCTCGATGTACAACGGCTTCCAGCACGATCTCAAGGCGGTCTGTGACCTGGCGCACGCTCACGGTGCCTATGTGTACGCCGACATCATCCAGGGCGTCGGCGCGCTGCCATTGGATGTGCGCGCAACCGGCCTCGATTTCGCGGCGACGGCTTCCTACAAATGGCTGATGGGAGATTTCGGCCTGGGTTTCCTGTACGTGCGCGAAGAGCTTCTGGGCAGCGTGGCCCGACGCGCGCACTGGAGCTATGAGTCGAGCACGAACACCGAAATACACAGCTCCCCGCTTGATCCGCAATATCCCACGCCCGTGACCTGGACTCCGGGCAGCGATGCTACGCACTACTTCCAGCTGGGCACCATGGCGAATGGCGTGGCCGCCGCCCTGCGCGTATCGCTGCCCTACATCCACCAGCTTGGCGTTGACAATATCCAGGCCTGGCGCCAGCCGATGCTCAGGAAACTCCAGGCTGAAATGCCGCGGCTCGGCTTTGCAGCTCAAACGCCACCGGACAGTACCTCCCCGATCGTGACTTTCGCTCACCAGGACGCTGAGACCATCCGGAGAAAACTGCTGGCGGCCCGAATAGGCGTCACAGTGGCGCCCTACTACCTGCGCATCGCCCCGTCGATCTACAACGACATGTACGACATCGACCGACTGCTTGAGGCTCTTGCCTGAGTGCGTGTTCCGCGCAAATCCTCAATTCGCCGTGGCATTCAACGATTCAATGTAGACGCTACCACCACTCAGTATCGCAGTCGTTCCGCCGAACAGGTCCGGACTTGAGAACGAATCACTGCTCGGCGGAAGGGTCAGCAGTGACCGATGTTCCTGAGGCTGGATCCTGGAAGGCGCTCTGCACGTATGCGACTCCCGCGGACGCGGTCATCGGCACACTCAGCAGACAGAGAGAGAGGAGACTGCAGATCGCGATGGCCCGAGAAATACGGGAGAGATTCATACAGATCCCCTGGTCAGACTCATCTTCGTTCTTCGCTTCGACATGTTCTAACAAATCGCCGCGGAGTGCAGGCATGTTGAATGAATGCTGGCTCAGCGACCAGTGCGATGAGCCATAGCGCGCTTGCTTGTCCTAAGTCCTTGAGAACTCTCCGTGATACAAACCGCTGACTTTTTAGGCGGACCATCAGTCATTAATCGGTGATCCATGGAGGCCCACTCACGGCTGCTGCTGTCGCGTTGACATATTTCGATGAATGGCTGCTGGGGCAAATCGTGGCCCTCGACGGGATGGCCTCGAAACGCAAATCGCAGTGGTACAACACACTCCCAGTGGCGATTCGAAGACTAACCAGATGATCGCCGGCACGCCGTGCGGTTGCCTTCATCGGCGCATCGGATCGGAATTCGCCGGCCCGCAGCAAGTCGCTGTGGACTCGCAGGGCAGGCTGTATGTGATTGACTCCAGCTATCTCTGGAAGCCGGCGCCGTAACCCTGATCGGTGAACTCCCGGAGCCGATAAACGGATTCTCAACTCTCAACATGCTTCAGCGTGTGCTCGACATCGATATGTCCGAGCTGCACGCTATGGTCCTCACCCTCCCAGGTGCCGCCGTAATGGCGCGTGAAATTCAGCTGGCTGTGCGGCGCCAGCTCCGCGACCGACAGTTCCACTATCCATAGACCGAAGGGTCCGACGACAGCCTCGCGGTCCTGCAGTTCGTTCCAGCCATTGAAGCCGAAGTGCAGCGTGAACGGCACGCGATCCTCGATGCGCAAGATCTTGCCGGCTTCCAGCCGCGCGATCGGCACTTCGTGCCGCCAGTGCCAGACCGAGGCCTCGCGCACCGCGCCATTACCGTAGCGCGCGGCCACCGCATCGAGCAGCTCCACGGGCTTGCCGTGCTCGCGCGCGATCAGCAGTTTCAGGAATTCGGCGTGCGACCACAGCAGCGGCATCGCGCTGCCCGAAGGTCTGCCGGGCTCGAGTTCGAAGGCCGGGATCGGAGGCGATTCCCACACCTGCTCAGGCAGCATCCCGCCAATGCTGGCGCAGTTCCAGATGGTGTTCAGGTACGGCAGCGGATCCTCACCGGATTGCAGCGCCAGGTGCCCGCGCTCGCCGGCGAGAAGTGGCCAGGCGCGGCCGATGCCGTGCCCGTCGAACGGACGCCCGTCGGCATGCTCGCCATAGCCATCTTCGTTGTAACGGTAATAGAGCGGTCCCGAGGGTGTTTCGACGCGCAGCAATTTATCGACCACCTTGATGGTGTCCTGGATTCGCGGATCGTGCGGGCTTCGCAGTCCCAGCCGCACCAGATAGGAGAAATCCAGGCTCACCAGTGCCGAGGCCTCGACCTGCTCCCCCTCTCGATTGCGCAGCAGCACCGTGCCGCTCAATTCCCCGGACTTCTCGCTGGTGGCGATGCGCACGTAGTAACCGGCGACGCCAAGCTGCTTGGCCAGCGGGCTGCCCTGCACATAGCACCAGGCCTCGAGCCGCTCGTTCCAGTCATCGGCTAGCTGATCGGCGCGCAGTCGCTCGACTTCATTGAGCCAGGGTGCCGCAGCAATCAGTGCTGCGATGGCAACGGCCAGCGTGAAAGGACTGACGCCCGGGTTCTCCTCCCAGCGATCCTGGTCACTGTACGGGCCGGTGCGCACCACGAATCCCACCGCCGCGCGCACCATCTGCGCGGTGCCGGGCAGTTCCGGATCCCCCATTTCGCGCAGCTTCGCGGCCAGCAGTATTGGAAAAGCTGCCTCATCGAGTTGCACGCCGGTCCAGAACGCCTCCCCGCTCGGAAAGTAGTTCTGTGGCCAGCGGCCATCCGGACCCTGCGCTGCGGTCAGGTGGGCCAGGATGTGGCGCGCTTCGAGCACCTGGTTGGCAGCCAGCAGTGCAAAGGCGGTCAGCGTGGCATCGCGCGGCCACACCAGGTGGTAGCCGCCCAGCGTGTCGGTACTGTTGCCCCACGGCACACTTAAAGAGGCCACCATCGCGCCGGGATAGGTTCGGTCCTCGTGCGTCTTGAGCACCGCGGCCGACAGCAGGCCCGCATTGCCGAGACGCTCATCGGGCCGCGGCAGTTTGAGTTTGGAGCCCCACTTCTGCCAGCGATCCAGGAATTCCTGGCGCAATCCATCAAAGCCTTCGGCCAGTGCCGTGCGCAGCAGCGTGTGTGCGCCGCGCGGGGTCTCGGCAAACGCCACGCACAGCGTACCGCTGGTGCCCACCGCCTCGCCGGTGAGTGCCACGGTGCCGTGACTGGCGCTGGAAAAATCGAAGGTCAGCGCGCCGTGCAGGTGCAGATCCTGCCAGCCATCCGAAGCCCCGACGTAGCCGGCGCTCAGATGATGGAACAGCGCATTGGTTGAAAAGCACATGGCGAAGTCCCCGCGCTGCGCATAGCCGCGCCCATCTTCGACCCAGGCGCGATTGTCACGCCCGGTGCTGCCCAGGTGCGGGGCCAGCACCGCCACCAGGCGATAGGGACCCTTGATGTTGAATCGCACCAGCAGCGCATCGCGGCGCGTATCCGGCAGGATCTCCAGCGTCAGCTCGTAGTCATCGCCATAGTGCGTGATGGTAGGCGCGGGCAGGAACGGCCCCGGGGTCGAGAAGCGGTAGCGGCGCACACGCTTCAGATCGATGAAACCCTTCTCGCCCACCAGGTAGAAACTGAAATCGCGGATCTGCGGCTCGCCGGTCGAGGGCCAGTACACCTCATCGATAATGCCGTGGCCGATCGTGATCCAGACGCGCCCCGAGCCGAGCCCGGTGCTAACGAAGTCCTTATCGCTCGAGCACCAAGTGGGGGCGATTCCCGGTGCGCCAAAGGCTTCTCCGCTCATGCTGGTACCACCCTGTCGATAGCGTTATCCACCCAGCATATCGGCACCAGCCCGCGCGCCGCTAGCACGCCACTGTTACGCTGGCGATTCCGATGAACGCTCGCCCGCTTCGCTACCTGCTGCTGCCGGCCCGCCCCGCGGGACTGATGCTGATCGCGGTACTCACGCTCGGCTTTGCCTTCAGCGGCTCCGCGGGCACCTTCGGCCTGCCGATGTTCGCAGTGCTCGCCTGCTCGCTCTGCATGTACAGCTTTGTACTGGTGGAGCACGTGGCGCATGGTGCGCACGAGCCGCCGGTGCTCGCGCTCGAGATGGTCAATCCCGTGTCCGAGCACCGCCCGCTGCTGCTGCTGGCGATCATCGCCGCGGTCTGGCTGGCGATCCGCGCCTTGTCACCGCACATCGGTGCACTGGCCACCGCCGCGCTCGAGGCGCTGGCCACTGCGGCACTGCCAGCCTGCGTCGCGGTGCTCGCGATCGCCGATACCTTCTGGCACGCGATCAATCCGCTCGCAATCTGGCACGTATTGCGCGCGCTGGGCACCAGCTATCTGATGATCGTCGGCGTGGCGCTGCTGGCGGGCCTGGGTCTCGTCGGTGTTGCCGGCACCGGGGCGCTGGCCTCCTGGGAGCTGTACGCGCTCGGCCTCTATGCGTGGCTCGCGCTGTTCGCGCTGATCGGCGGCGCGCTGTTCGAACATCGCGCCAGCCTTGGTCTCGAGGCCATGCACGCGCCCGAGCGCCTGGCGCAGCGCCTGCAGGCGCAGCTCGATGCCGAGCGTGACCACTTCGCCGATGGCCTGTTCGCGCAGGCGCGCGGCGGCAATCCGCGCGGCGCCTGGGAGAGCATCGAACAGCGCCTGGAAGCGGAGCAGCATCAGAACGATGCCTACGAATGGCTCAATGCGCGCCTCGGGCGCCACGAGGATCAGCGCCTCGCCAGCCGCCTGGCGCAGGCTTACATCCATCGCCTGCTGGGACACAACAATGGCCGCGTGGTGGAGCTGGCGCGCGAGCGCTTAGGGCTCGACCCGGGCTTCCACCCTCGCACGCACGCCGAGACACTGCGCGTCGTGGATCTGCTGCGGCTGGCCGGCCAGCGCGGCGGCGCCGAGGCCATGCTGGCCAGTTTCGAACGCGACGCGCGCGCTGCTGACATAAGCGTCGCTGTAGGACAGATCCCCCGCGCGGATGCGCCGCCGACGGACGTGGTTTGAGACGCGCCGAATGCGTGATCCGCTTAATATTCCCGCGGTCTCAAAACCAACATCGGGTCTCGGAAACAACCATGGACAGGCCCACTCCGACGAGCGTTAGACCGCATGTTCCCGCGCTGCGAGGCTCGATGTCGCTGCGCGTGCTCGCCGCCGTTGCCATCCTGGGCTTGCTGTATGTCGGGCATGCCGCCTTCATCCCCGTGGCGCTCGCCGGATTGCTGGCGCTGATTCTCGCCGGGCCGGTGGAAGCCCTGCATCGCATCGGCCTGCCGCGCAGCGTCTGCGCCTTCGTGGTGGTGTTGCTGCTCATGGCGCTGGCGGGAGTATCGATCAATCTGCTGTGGACTCCGGCGCAGAACTGGTGGGCCGCCGCACCGCAAACGCTGCGGGCCATCGAACGCAAGGCGCGCCCGATCTCGCAGTTCATGAGCCGCGTGGAGGTACTGACCAACCGCGCCGATCAGCTCGCCGATCCTGGTAACGCACCCGCCGCGGCGCACGCAGCACCGCAGGTGGTGGTACCGGCCAATGAACCTGCCGCCGCCCAGCCGGCCCGCTCCCCGATTGCCATCATCATCTTCGATCAGACGCGCACCGTGGTCATGAGCTCGCTCACCGTGCTGATGGTGATGCTGTTCCTGCTCAGCGGCGGCCCGCCAATGCTGGCGCGCATGAGCAGTGCGCTGGCCAGCGATCTGAAGTCCACTCACACCCTGCGCGTCATCACCGCGGTGCGCACCGAGCTCAGCCGTTACTACGGCGGCCTGGCGATGATCAACATCGGCCTGGGCGCGGCTACGGCCGGCGCGATGGCGCTGCTGAACATGCCCAATCCGCTGCTCTGGGGCGCGGTGGCGGGCGTGCTGAATTTCATTCCCTATGTGGGCTCGGCCACCATGCTGCTGCTGCTGCTGATCGTAGCCTTCGTGACCTTCTCGGGGCTGGGGCATGTGGCTCTCGTGGGCGCCAGTTATCTCGCGCTCGCCACCATCGAGGGCCAGATCGTGCAGCCGCTGGTCATCGGCCGGCGGCTGGATCTGAATCCGATGATCGTGTTCCTGGCACTGTGGTTTGCCGGCTGGTTCTGGGGCGTGGCCGGCATCGTGATGGCCGTGCCGGCGCTGGTCTCGCTCAAGGTGGTGGCCGCGCACTCGCTGCGGGGCCGGCCGCTGACCGAGTTCTTAGGTCCCAATGGCCAGCCGCTGGTGCCCCTCGATATGGCCGAATCGGCCGACCCGGTCGAGCCGCCGCCGCGAAAACCCGCGCCGCGCCGCGAGACGGCCTGACAATCGCGTTTAAGCGGCCGGCGGATCCGGGTAGCTGCGCGGAAAGCTGACGCGGAAGGTGGTGCCTTCCCCCGCGGCGGTCTCCAGTTCGATGCTGGCATCGAGCAGCTCGCACAGTCGCTTGATGATCGACAGTCCGATTCCCTCACCCGAGAGCGCCTGCGGCGAGCGATGCGCGGACTGCGATGGCATCGTCACGGCCGGCGCGTTGTCCCCGAGCGGTTCTCCGGCCGCGGCCGCGCGCGACTCCACTTCGTGCGACTCCTCGGTGGCCTGCTTGAGCGCGCGTTCGAGCGGCGCTGCCGGTCCGCGTGTGAAGCCGGGGCCGGTGTCCTGCACGCTTAAGGTCCAGTGCTCTTCGCGCGGCTCCCACACCACCCGCACGCCGCCCTTGGTGGTGGCCTTGAAGGCATTGAGCATCAGGTTCTGCGCTATGCGCATGACCTTGGCCTGATCGCCCGCCACCAGCAGCGACTCGGGGCCCTGCGCCAGCAGGAATAGATTCGATTCGGCCGCGGCATCGCGCATCGTGTCGCACAGGCCGCGCAGCACCTGCGCAGCATCGAAGGCCGAGATGTTGCGCTGCTCGTGCCCGGCCTCCAGCCGCGCGACATCGATCAGATCGTTCAGCAGCGTGTGCAGCGAGGCCACCCCTCGACGCAGCACTTCGGCGAAGCGCCGGCGCATATCATCGGTGAGATTGCGATTCAGCAGCGCGCTGGCATTGCTGATGATGCCCACCGAACCGCGCAGATCGTGCGCGGCCTGGCGCCAGCCCTCGGCACGCGAGCGCTCCATGTCCTGCAATTGCGCGATGGCCTGCTCCAGATCGCGCAGCCGCGAACTGGCCTCGACCTGCTGCAGCCGCAGGTAACGCGCCATGCTGTCGACCACGCCATCGCCGCACAGACGCGTCAGCGCGCGGTGGGCCGCCGCAACGGCACGCGCATCGGGCGCCATGGGACCTAAGGCGAAGCGTTCGATTTCATCGAGCAGGCAGATCTGCAGATGGGTCCACTCGCGCATGGTCTGGCGCTGATCGTAGCCCTGCTGCCAGCGCTGCAGGCCATGCTCGGCCGCGCTCTCGAGCAGCGCCGATTGCGACTGCGCGGACTCCAGCGCCGGATAGACCCGCAGGCGCTGCTCGAAATCATCGAGCACTGCCGGCATGTGATCGTTGAACTGCGCACGCGAGAGCGTAGAGAAAGAACGCAGTTCCGGGTCGCCATCGATCGCCGCACCCCAGGCGGTCAATATGTGTTCGCGCCGCTGCGAGAGCTGATCGGCCAGGGCGGCGAGCGCTGCGCGCAGCGCGGCATCTGTGCTCATGCCGAGGCCCCGACGATGGGCGTGACGCCGGTTTGGCTGACGCCGCGCGTAAAGGCCCAATCCATCCAGCGCGTGATCAGACCGCCGCCGAGACTGGCGCCGGTGAGTCCCGCCAGCGAGTAGGCAGCGCCACTGAGGATTGAGTCGGCGGCGCGCTGGCCGCTGCGGATCGCAGGGCCGATGCCCTCGCACAGATCGCGCGTGGCCAGCCCGGCTGCATCACCGGTCAGGTAGGCATTGCCCACCTGCGCGACGTTGAGCGGTCCGCGCAGGTAATAGCTGTAGCCGGTGGGCTCCTCGGGCAGCTGGATGCCAAAAGTTCTGTGCAGGCGCGCCGCCAGGTGCTGCCAGTGCAGCCGAATATCCTCGCCGCGTGCCTTAAGACGCGTCGCCATGCCGCCGACGCCGACATTGAGCCAGCCGCGGGCCTTGGGCACATACCAGCTGTAGCCGGGCAGTCCCTGGTCGAAGAACCACAGGTGGCAGTCCGGATCGCGCCACTCGAACGGGAACTCCAGTTCCAGCGTCACGGTCTGCAGCTCGCGCACGCGCGGCTGCTGCTCGCGGAACAGCGCGCGGTACACCGGGCAGGAGGTGCCGCCCGCGCCGATCAGGTAACGGCAACGGAACGCCTCATCGAGAATGTAATCCTCACCCTCCCGCCGCACGCCCTTGACGGTGTGTTCGAGCACGGGCGCTCCGGCGCGCTCCAGCAGCCAGGCATCGAATTCGAAGCGGCGGATCGAATGCTGCACGCACGGTATCGGCAGACGCAGGCCCTTCAGATGCCACTGCAGGCGCCGGAAACTCAGGAAGCGATGCGGGTAGGCCGCGATATCGAGGTCCAGGTCGGCGACCACTTCGGGCGTGATCCAGCCGGCACAGAGCTTCAGGCGCGGGAAGCGGGCCTTGTCCAGCACCAGCACCTCGGCGCCGGCGCGGCGCAGGCGGCCGGCAGCGGCGGAACCGGCAGGGCCGCCCCCCACGATGATGACATCGGCGCTTTGCATGGGCCCCGGGCGCTTCAGCGCGGGTAGATGTATTCGCGCGTCAGCGGAATGCGGTTGTTCTGCGGTGTCGTGAACAGCACCTGGAACAGCTGCAGCGTTCCACTCTCGAAGGCCGCCACCGAACCTGCCAGATACAGCCGCCACATGCGCACGAACAGTTCATCGAACATCGATCGCACCTTGTCGACCGCCGCTTCATAGCGTGCCAGCCATTCCCTCAGCGTCAGCGCGTAGTGCAGGCGGATGTTCTCCACATCGAGCACCGACAGATCGGAGGGCTCGAAGATCTGCATCATCTCGCCCAGCGAGGGCGGATAGGCGCCAGGGAAAATACGCCGTTCGATCCAGGGCTGCAGCGGGGCCGGATGATTGCGTCCGATCGAATGGATCAGGCCGCGGCCCTCGGGTGCCAGTGCGCGCCGCGCCACGCGGCCCAGTTCAGGATAGTTCTCCTTGCCGACATGCTCGAGCATGCCGATGGAGGCGAACACATCGTAGCGGCCGGTGATGTTGCGGTAGTCATCCTCGATGAATTCCACCCGCCCTTCCAGGCCCTGCTCCTTGGCACGCATGCGCGCAAAGGCGATCTGTTCTTTGGAAATGTTGAAGGCGCGCACGCGCGCGCCGTAGCGGCTGGCCATGTGCAGCGCAAAGCTGCCCCAGCCGCAGCCGGCCTCGACCACGGTGTCGCCGGGCTGCAGGCGCAGCTTGCGGCAGACGTGATCCATCTTGGCGACCTGGGCCTCATCGAGGCTGGTCTCCGCGGTCGGGTAGTAGGCGCAGGTGTAGGCCATGGTCTCGCCCAGCCACAGCGAGTAGAACTCGTTGCCGATATCGTAGTGGCTGTGGATGTTCTGGCGTGAACCGGTGAGCGTATTGCGGCGCGGACGGTAGCGCAGGCCCTGCAGCAGGCGCGAGAAAGTGCCGCCGGTGCCGCCAGCGGCCGAACTGCGGTAGATGATTTCGAGCAGGTCCAGCAGATCGCCTTCGATCTCTACCCGCCCCTCGCTGTAGGCGTCGCCAAAGCTGACGCGCGGATCGGCCGCGACGCTCCAGAGAGTCGCGCGGTCGGCAAACCGGATCTGGGCCACCGGTGAGCCGGGGCCGATGACGCGCTCGCCGGTCCAGGCCAGCACGAATTCGAGCGGCGCGTTGCCCAGCGCCTTGAGCAGGCGGCGGGCCAGGCGCACGTCAATGGATCGGGATCGCGGCGCGGGCACTTTGGCGCGCTTGCCGGCGGGGGTCGTCAGTTCCTGGGGTCGCGACGCGGCGTCCACGGCGGGGCCTCCTCCTCCTACATAAAACTAGCCGAGCTGTGCGCGCAGCCGCCGCATCCGGCGGTACTGAAGCTGCAGCCCGTACTCGAGCTCCTTGATTTGATACTGCAGCGCCGAGCGCTCCCAGCGCTCGATCATGGCGCGTTTGGCCTCGGCAAGCCACTGTTCCCGCAACCGCGTCCAGTCGGCCACGGCCTGGCAGAAAGCCTCGTATTCCTCGGCAATGCGCGAGCGCAGCGCCTCCACGTGGGCGCGGCCGGGCTGGTGCGCGGCCAGCTGCAATTCGGCACGGCGGAACTGGGTGTCGAGCATGGCACGCTGGATTTTAAACCAGGGGACGGTCTTGAGATTACGGGCCAGGCCGACCCAGCGCATCGCGCCGATGAACCACTTGGACGGATCCCATTGCCACCAGCGCACCCCATTGCGGTAGTCATGCGCGAACATGTGATGAAAATTGTGGTAGCCCTCGCCGTACGTCAGCAGCGATACCACGCCATTGTCGCGGGCCGTGTTGTCGTCGGTGTAGGGCTGGATGCCCCACATGTGCGCCAGAGAATTGATAAAAAAGGTGAAATGATGGCTGACGACCAGCCGCAGCACGCCGGACAGCAGCAGGAAGCCGAGCACATCGCCGTAGAGGAAGCCCAGAAGCGCCGGCAGGCCAAAATTCATCAGCAACGCCAGGGGGAGGTAGTAGCGATGCTGCAGGCTGACCAGCCGGTCGCGCTGCAGGTCGCGGACATAGCTGAAATCCGCCTCGCCACTGGGATAATTCTTGAGCATCCAGCCGATATGCGAGAACCAGAACCCGCGCCGCGCGCTGTAGGGGTCGAGCTCCCGATCATCGATCTTCAGGTGATGCACTCGGTGATTGGCGGCCCAGTTGAGCACGCTGTTCTGCAGCGCCATGGCGCCGAACAGAAGGTAGGGAATCTTCAGCAGCGGATGGGCTTCATAGGTGGCATGTGCCCAGAGACGATGGTAGCCGCAGGTGATGGACATGCCGTTGGCGCCCAGCAGCAGCACAAACCAGATCCAGGCCGAGGCGTGATAGCCGTGCGAAATGCCATACCAGGGGACTGCCGTCACTGCCACGGCAAAAGTCAGCGCAAACATCAGCGTCGTAGCCCAGTTGCGCGGTACGTCCTCCCAGTTAACGGCTCTCATGCATTGCTCCTGGAATCAAGGGTTTACGAGTGAGACTCAAACTCACACATTAGCTATATTGTAACCGGTCCTGCCGGGCCAGTGCTGCGAACCACTGCCGGCTCGCTCCCCGGCGCCCAGCATACGCGAAATCAGCCGCTGGTACTGCCAGTCGAATTCGCATCCAGATGCGGCGCGGGAGTATCGACCAGCATGCCGGTCACTCCCTGCAGGATGCGCGTGGGGGCCTGGGCACCGTTGTCCATATAGATGACCTTCCCCTGGGCATGGTCGGCCACGTATTTGAGCGCATCGGTGTACTCGAGGAACAGCAGGAAGCGGTTGTCCACGCCGGCGGCCTTGAGGCTTTCGGCCGCCTCCTTCATGCCCACGGCGATGTTCTTGCGGAACAATGCCAGGCCCTCGCCGCGCAGCGCCGAGGCTTTCTTGTCCGCCTCCGCGCCGATGGTCTTGTAGGCCGCCTCGGCCTCGGCGTCCTTGGTGCGCTTGACCAGCAGGGCCGCGCCCTCGTTGGAGGCCGCCGCCAGCAGGTTCTTCGAGGAGACCACGCGCGCCATGGAGTCGATGATCTCCTTGTCGAAGGTCATATCGGTGATCTGGATGTCGCGCACCACGTAACCCCAGTTGAGCACCACCTCATCGAGGTTCTTCTTGGTGTGATCGACGATCTCGGCCCGCATGCCGAGGATGTCTGACTGCTTGGTGGTGGCCACGAACTGGCGGATCGATCCATCGATGGTGCGCTGGAGCGCCAGCTGGAATTCGGCAAGGGAGGCGAAGCTGAACACCGCCTTCTTGATGGCCTCCTCCTCGGAGGCCGCCACGGCGTACAGCACCATGGTGGCGAACTTCACATTGGCCTGGTCCTGCGTGATCGCCTGGAACTCCAGCTGCAGCGCGCGGTTCTGCAGCGACAGGCGGTACTGCACCATTTCCCAGGGGAGTTTGAAGTTCAAACCCTCCCGCATGATGCGGTGGTACTTGCCGAACACCGTGACGATGGCAACCGTGGCCTGGGGCACGGTGCGAAACAGGCTGCGCGCAATCACGATCAGGACGAACAGCGCGATGATCAGGGAAAAGACGGGGCCGGAATTCATAGCTGCTGAGTATACTGGCGGTGGTGGGCAAATCCGAGAATCTGCGACAGATCGCAGGCTTGTACGGCGTGGTAGCAGGACTGCATCTATGTGGGGGCGGACTGCTGCTTTACTATGGGCTGCCGCACCCGGCGCTGATCGGACTGGGTTTTGCCGCCTACATGCTGGGGCTGCGGCACGCTTTCGATGCCGATCACATCGCGGCCATCGACGACACCGTGCGCTATCTGCTGCAGAAGGGACAGAAGCCCTTTGGCGCCGGCCTGTTCTTCTCGCTCGGTCATTCCACCGTGGTGCTGATCGTGGCGCTGGCGCTGATCGCAACCGCGGCCACGCTCAAGGGCGCCGTGCCCGAACTGCGCCACCTCGGCGCCTTCATTGGCGCTGGAGTCTCGGGCCTGTTCCTGTGGATCATCGGCATCCTCAACGCGCTGGTGCTCCTCGACCTGGTGCGACTCTGGCGCCACGGTAGCCAGGGTGCCCACCGCCATGCCCACCTGGATCAGCTGCTCGCGCAGCGCGGGCTCATCAATCGCCTGTTCGGCGGGCGGCTGCAGCAGATCCTCACCGCCAGCTGGCAGATGTATCCACTCGGGATCCTGTTCGGTTTCGGCTTCGACACCGCCTCCGAAGTGGCGCTGCTGGGACTGACCGCCGGGGCGTCGATGGGCGATCTGCCACTGGCCGCGGCCATCTCGCTGCCGCTGCTGTTCGCGGCCGGCATGTCACTGGTGGACACCAGCGATGGGGTGCTCATGGTCAAGGCTTACCGCTGGGCCTGGATCAACCCGCAGCGCAAGCTCTTCTATAACCTGACCACCACTGGCCTGTCAGTGGCGGTGGCGCTGCTGATGGGCAGCATCGAACTGCTGCAGGTGTTCATCGGCGCCCTGAACCTGAATGGGCCATGGGCGGCGCACATCGCCGCGCTCGACATGACGGCACTGGGATATCTGATCGTCGCGCTGTTCCTCGGCGTCTGGGGCCTGTCGATGGCGCTGTGGAAATTTGGCGGCGGCGAAGCCGGAGCAGAATCGCAACAATGAAACAGGGGGTCCCGTGCAACGCGTACAGCTTCTGATTGGTGGCCGCGATGTCGATGCCGCCAATGGCGCCACCTTCGTGCGCCTGAACCCCATGACCGGCGAGCCGGCCACCACGGCCGCCGCCGCTTCGGTGGCCGACGGTGTGGCCGCGGCCGATGCGGCCGCCGCGGCTTTTCCGGCCTGGTCGTCGCTCGGCCCCAGTGCGCGCCGCGCCAAACTGCTGCGCGCGGCAGAAGTGCTGGAATCGCAGGCGGGACGCTTCGTCGAGGCGGTGACCACCGAAACCGGCGCCACCGCCGGCTGGACCCACTTCAACGTGTTCCTCGCCGCCGGCATGCTGCGCGAGGCGGCCTCGATGACCTCGCAGATTGGCGGCGAGGTGATCCCCTCGGATGTGCCCGGAAGTCTCGCCATGTCGGTGCGCCAGCCGGCCGGCGTGGTACTGGGACTGGCGCCCTGGAACGCGCCGATCATCCTCGGCGTCCGCGCCATCGCCATGCCGCTCGCCTGCGGCAACACGGTGATCCTCAAGGGTTCGGAGATCTGCCCGGCCACGCATCGGCTCATCGGCACCGTGCTGCAGGAAGCCGGCCTGGAACCCGGCGTCATCAACGTCATTACCCACGATGCCAAAAGCGCGGCCGCCGTCGTTGAAGGCATGATTGCGCACAAGGCGGTGCGGCGAGTGAACTTCACCGGCTCGACCGGTGTCGGCCGCAGTATCGCGCTGCTGGCAGCGAAGTACCTGAAGCCCGTGCTGCTGGAACTTGGTGGCAAGGCGCCGCTGATCGTGCTGGCCGATGCCGATATCGACGCGGCGGTGGATGCCACGGTGTTCGGCGCCTATGCCAACCAGGGCCAGATCTGCATGTCCACCGAGCGCGTGATCATCGAGGAATCGGTGGCGGATGAATTCGCTGCCAAGCTCAGCCGGCGCGTTGCCGCGCTGCCGAGCGGGGACCCGCGAGCCGGCGAGGTCGTGCTCGGATCGGTGGTGGGCTCAAGCACGGTCGAACGCATGCAACGGCTGGTGAATGCGGCAGTCGCGCAGGGAGCCAAACTGCTGACCGGCGGCGGCGCGCAGGGCACGGTCATGCAGGGCATCGTGGTCGATCATGTGACCCCCTCGATGGCGCTGTTTCGCGATGAAACCTTCGGCCCGCAGGTCTCCATCACGCGCGTGCGCACGGTCGATGAGGCCGTGCAGCTGGCCAACGACACCGAGTACGGCCTCGCAGCGTCGGTGTTCAGCCGCGACATCGCCAAAGCGCTCGATGTGGCCCGGCGCATCGACAGCGGCATCTGCCACATCAACGGACCCACCGTGCACGATGAGGCGCAGATGCCCTTTGGCGGCGTCAAGGCCAGTGGCTATGGCCGCTTCGGCGGCAAGGCCGGCATCGACGCCTTCACCGAGACGCGCTGGATCACCATCCAGACCACGCCGCGTCATTACCCGTTCTGATGTCAACACTGCTGGCGGGCCAGAAGGCACTGGTCACGGGCGCGAACTCCGGCATCGGCCGCGGCGTGGCGCTGGGACTGGCGCAGGCCGGCGCCGATGTGCTGATCAACTACGTGGCGGGCGATGCAGCGGCCGAGGCGGTGGCCGATGAATGCCGTGCCTTCGGCGTGCAGGCCTGCACCCACCTCGCCGACGTGTCATCCGAAGATCAGGTGGGCTCGATGTTCGAGGCCATGATCGCCCGCTTCGGCACCATCGACATCCTCGTCAACAACGCCGGCCTGCAGCGCGATGCCGCCTTTGCCGCGATGACGCTCGAGCAGTGGAACACTGTCATCAATATCAATCTCACCGGGCAGTTCCTGTGCGCGCGCGCCGCCATCCGCGAGTTCCTGCGCCGCGGCGTGGTGCCGGCGGTCTCGAGCGCTGCCGGCAAGATCATCTGCATGAGCAGCGTGCACCAGCAGATTCCCTGGGCGGGGCATGCCAACTACGCGGCCTCCAAGGGCGGCATCAAGCTGCTGATGGAATCGCTGGCACAGGAAGTGGCCCCGCATCGCATCCGCGTCAATGCCATAGCGCCCGGCGCCATCCGCACGCCGATCAACACCGCGGGCTGGAGCACGCCGGCGGCACTGGCCGCGCTCATGACGCTGGTGCCCTATGGCCGCATTGGCGAGCCCGAGGACATCGCGCGCGCGGCCGTGTGGCTCGCCTCGGATCAATCCGACTACGTGGTCGGCACCACGCTGTTCGTGGATGGCGGCATGACGCTCTACCCCGGGTTCGCCACCGGCGGCTGATCGTAGCCCGATACCTGCCAGCCATCGCGTGCGCGCAGCCGCAGCATGGCAAACGCCGCAATCAGCGTGAGCGCGCTGGCGAGCAGGAAGGCCAGCGTGAAATCGCGCTGCGCGAGTGTGTGGCCGGCCGAGCTCAGCGACAGCGAGGCCGCACCGAAGCTGATACCAAAGCTCATCGACAGGCGCTGCGCGAACAGCGACACGCTGTTGCTGCGTCCCATGTCGGCGTGATCGATGTCGGCCAGCGCCAGTGCACCGATACTGGAGAAGATCGAAGAGCGGATGATGCTGAAGATCAGGATGTAGCCGGCGAACAGCAGCACCGGGGTGGTGACGCGAAATCCGCTGAAGCCTGCCAGCATCGCGCTGGCGGCAAGACACCCGTAGAACAGTGCATTGCGAAACCCGAAGCGCTTGAGCACGAAGGACAGCGCCGGCCGCGCTACGAAGGCCCCGGCCGATGCCAGGAAGGTCAGCAGCCCCGAATGAAACGCGCTGTAGCCAAACTCCAGTTGCAGCAGCGTCGGCAGGAGGATCTGAGTGGAGAACACGCCCGCGCGCGCCACGCTCCCGGTCAGCACCGCCACCGAGAAGCTGCGGATCCGGAACAACGCCGGGTCGATCAGCGGCGCGAGGCGATGGCGCGCATGCACGGCATAGAGCGCGCCGCAGACGATGACCACGCCGCTCAACGCCTCGAGCACCGGCGCGGCCAGCAGCCGGTGTCCGCCGGCCTCGATCAGCGCCTGCAGTGCCGCGGCGGCCGTGCCGATCAGCGCGAAGCCGCGCCAGTCGAAGCGTCCCGGCGGCAGCGGTTCACTCGCGGGGATGAAACGCGCCGCGGCGGCCAGGCCGATCAGCCCCACGGGGATATTGATGAAGAAGTTCCAGCGCCAGGAGGCATAGGTGGTGATGAAGCCGCCGATCACCGGCCCCACGGTCGGTCCCACGATGGCCGGCAGCAGCATGTAGTTCATGACCTGCACCAGCGCGCGCTTCTCGACCCCGCGCGTCAGGATCAGCCGTCCCACCGGGCTCATCATTGAGCCGCCCATGCCTTGCACGAAACGCCCGATGACCAGCGACAGGATCGATTTCGACAGCCCGCACCAGAGAGATCCCGCGATGAAGACCAGGATCGAGGCGCAGTAAACACGCCGCGGGCCGAAGCGATCAGCCACCCAGCCGCTGATCGGGATGAAGATCGCGAGCGCGATCAGGTAGGCGGTGACGGCCACGCTCAGGCGCAGCGGAGACTCGTGCAGGTCGTACGCCATCTGCGGCAGCGAGGTCAGAATCATGGCGCTGTCGAAGCCCTCCATGAAGAGGGCCCCGGCTACCGTGAAGGCGACGCGGCGTGGCGCTGAGTGAAACGGCGGCGGCGGCCGCGGCGATGATTCCTCGGCACGCATCCGTCAATCTTACCTGCGCTTCAGCTGGGCGCGTGCAACAGCGGTGCGGAATTCTCCAGCACCCGCTCCAGCGTGGTCACGTCTACCGGCTTGGTGAGGTGCACGGGAATGCCGGCCTCGAAGGCCAGCTCACGGTCTTCTTCCCGTCCCCACCCCGATAGTGCCACCAGGTTTGGGCAGCGCTCGCCCAGACTGGCGCGCGCGCGGCGCGCGATCTCGTAGCCATCCAGGTCCGGCAGCCCGATATCGAGCAGCACCACATCGGGATGAAAGGTGATGATCTCGCGCAGCGCATCCGCGCCGCGGTACACGGTCTTGGCCTCGTGCCCCGACATTTGCAGCAGCGCGCACAGGCTGTCGGCGGCATCGGCGTTGTCATCCACGATCAGCACGCGCCGGGCGGCGGCCGGCGTGCCGTTGACCACCGGCGCGATTGCCGCCTGCGATGCCTGTGCCGCACTGAGCGGTAATCGGATCTCGAATTCCGCGCCCTTGCCTAAGCCCGCGCTCGAGACCGTGATGGTACCGCCGTGCATTTCAATCAGCTTGCGCGTCAAGGCCAGCCCGATCCCGAGCCCGCCATTGGGACGGCGGTCGCCGTTCTCTGCCTGCACAAACATGTCGAAGATCCGGGCGGCCATCTCCGGCTCGATACCGATGCCGTTATCCTGCACGCTGATGAGCGCCTGTTGACCCGCTCGCGCCAGGCGCAGCGCGATACGCCCGCCCGGCGGGGTGTACTTGGTGGCGTTTTCGATCACATTGCCCACCGCCTGGGCAATGCGGATCGCATCGGCCTCCATGAGCAGAGGATCGGGCGCCACCTCGATCTGGAACTGGTGCTGGCGCGTATCCATGGCCGACTGCGCCGACTGCACCACGCCGGCGATGATGGCCGTCAGGCTCTCGGGACGCCGCCGCAGTTCGAACTTGCCCTGCGTGATACGCGACATCTCCAGCAGGTCATCGATCAGCCGCGTCATATGCGCCGCCTGCCGCTCGATGACTTCGCGCGCCCGCAGCAGCCGCTCATCCTGCACGTCGAGTTTCTTGAGCATGTAGGCCGCGGCGCGAATGGGCGCCAGCGGATTGCGCAACTCGTGCGCCAGGGTCGCCAGGAACTCATCCTTGCGCTTGTCGGCTTCACGCAGCCGGTCGTTGACCTGCCGCACGTACTCGGCCGAAGCCGCCAGTGCCGCATGGTGTTTGGCAAGGCTCATATCGGTCAGCACCGCGCAGCAGCAGCGCATGCCTTTGACCACCAGCGAGCTCAGCGAAATGTGGACCGGCAGGCTGTCGACCTTACCCGCACACAGCGTCAGATCGCTCGAGACGCTGCGATCGCGACTGTCACGCAGCATGCGCTCGAATTGCGGTCGCTCCGCTCCGACGATCCAGCTCGCCAATCGCGTGCCGGCGAGTTCAGCGGGTGTGATTCCGAGCAGCGCGGCCAGCCGCGGGTTGCTGAACAGGATCACGCCTTCTTCCGACAGCGTCGCCGCGCCCTCATTCATCGACTCGACCAGCAGCCGATAGGGATGATCCGAACCCTCCAGCGTGAAGATCTTGGCGCCTTCGGTGCTGTGGACCACCACCGCGTCGATTTCGCCATGGCGGATGGCCTGGATGACGGCTTCGGCCTCGGCCAGGCGCTCGCGCAGTTGGGCGTTCTCGAGTTCCAGGCTGGCGGCATCCGCGCTCACGACGTCCGGATCCCGAGGTTGTGGGCCACGTGGTCGATATTGCCGATCGCGCCGATCACGCGCCGGTGCGGAGCCTGCACGCGCGCCAGCGTCGGCACGGCCACGATCTGCTCCCGGACTGCCATGGCGGGCTGTTCGTAGATGTCCACGATCTCCACGCGGCAATATTCTCCGTACTTGGCGCACAAGCGCTGCAGATCCGACACTGCCTGGGTGGAGCGCGGACCCATCCCAGCGACATACAGGCGCAGTTCCACGACTTCAGCGCCGTTTCCCGCCACGGCTCGTTCGAATTCATCCCTGCTCTGATCGGTCCGCATCAATCCTCTACGGCAAGCCGTCTATGGCAAGCGTCTGATGTCGAGACCCACCAGAACCCGCTCAGTGTTGGATAGATCGCCGATGATCTTTCGCACTGGCTCGGGCAGCTTACGGACCAGGGTGGGGATCGCAAAGATCTGATCGCCCTGAGCCAACGCCGGAGTCTGGAGCAAATCGACGACCTCGATATCGTATTGTCCCGTCAGATATTCCTCACAGATGCGCTTCAGGTTCGCGAAGGCGACCAGGCACTTGGGCGTCTGCCCCGCAACATACAGCCGCAGCTGCCAGCGCTCGGACGGCTCCGGCGGCTCCGGCGCCGTCATGGGCTCACCGCCGATCCGGGCAGGATGCGTATGCCGCGCGAGGTGAACTTGAGTTCATGGATCTGATCGCTGTGGCTCATGCCGCGGGATTTGATGACATAGAGCGCACGACGCCGGGTGCCGGCCGCCTCCAGCGTCCGCAGCAACACCCAGGTATCCATCCACGATGACACGCCCACTTCGGAGTGCTCGGGATCCGCCTGCATTGACAACAGGGTCGTAAACAGCGCCGTGATCTGCTTGGACTTGAGGAAATCCAGCAAGCGCGTAATCACGGCGGTGACTTCGCGGTCGCTGCCCACTGAGCTCAGGCCGGTCAGCGGATCCATGATCACGACCTGCGGTTTGAACAGCGACACAGCCCGATAGACGGTGGCCAGATGAGTTTCCAGGCCATGCAGCGTGGGGCGCGCGCTGTGCAATTGCAGCAGCCCGCGCCGGCGCCATTGGTCGAGGTTCAGGCCGATGGAGCGCATGTTGCGCACGATCTGGTCCGGCGATTCCTCCATCGAGAAATACAGGCAGCGCTGGCCGCTGGCGCAGGCGGAATTGGCGAACTGCGCGGCCACGCTGGTTTTGCCGGTGCCAGCGGTCCCGGTGACCAGCACGCTGCTGCCGCTGAAGAAACCGCGACCATCGAGCGCGGCATCCAGGCCGGGCACACCGGTTGGGATGTGACCGCTGGGCGCACCGTAATCCAGCCCGAGCGAGGTGATGGGAAACACCACCAGCCCGCCGTCGTCGATCAGGAACGGGTATTCATTGGCACCGTGGCTGCTGCCGCGGTATTTGACGATGCGCAGTCGCCGGGTGCTGATCTGCTGGCTGACGCGATGATCGAGCGCGATGACGCAGTCGGAAACGTACTCCTCGATGCCGTGGCGCGAGAGCTTGCCGTCCGGCCCGCTCTCGGCCGTCACGATCGCCGTGATCTGGCGATCCTTGAGCCAGCGGAACAGCCGCCGCAGTTCGGCGCGCAGGATGCCGTGGTCCTTGAGGCCCGCGAATAGCACTTCCAGCGTATCGAGCACCAGGCGCTTGGCGCCGATCGAGTCGATGACATGCGCCAGGCGCACGAACAGACCCTCCAGATCGTAGTCGCCGGTCTCCTCGATCTCGCTGCGCTCGATGCGGATGTAATCGAGCATCAGCTTCTTCGACTTCAGCAGCGGCTCGAGTCCATAGCCCACGGACCGCACATTTTCGGTCAGCTCCTGCGCGGTCTCTTCAAAGGCAATGAACGCGCCGGGCTCATTGAACTGCTGCGCGCCCTGCACCAGGAACTCCAGGCCCAGCAGCGTCTTGCCGCAGCCCGGCCCGCCGGTGACCAGCGTGGTGCGCCCGAACGGCAGGCCACCGAGCGTGATTTCATCCAGGCCGGTGATCCCGGTTGGTACTTTTTTCAGCCCGGATGCGGCGATGTTGTTCTTGGAATCCGGCTTGGTGGCGCGTGCACGTGGCAAGTGTCTGTCCCGCATTGATTAAGGAGCTTTCGAGTCTACTGTCGGCGCAGTTCCCGTGGGCGCCATCGATGGGTCATCGAAACGCCGACGGCCTGTACCGGCATCTATATCAATTTAATTTATATTTATCTTTCATCTGATTGATATGTATATGTTTTTATAACCAGATCAGCCGAAACACATCAGCGCCTTCACACTCGACAGCAGCCGCGATCGCGCCTATACGGATCTGACTGCAACCTCTCTGTCACAGGAGTCTATCGATGGATCCGCGCACGCCTACACCCGATGTTCCGCCGGAAGCCGGCCACGCCGACAAAGCCGACTCGGCCGAAGCAGCCGACAAGGCCGACGAGCGCCTCGATGAGGAACTCGAGGAGACCTTTCCGGCCAGCGACCCGATCCCCTACCGCCACGATTCGTGACGGCAGAGCTCAAGCATTCAGCGCGCGGCCGCGCCGAGTTGGCGCAATACTGCGTACAGCCGGCTGAGCGCAAACTCGAACGTCTTGAAGTCACACTGCCCTGATTCCCACAGTTGACCGAGTTGTCTGGCCGCCGGTGCGAACAGTTGCCGGCACAGGCAATCGAAGGGCGCGCCGCGGTCGCGAACGGTCTCCGCAAAGGCACAGGCGACCTGCGCGTCATGCGCCAGCAGCAGCCGGGCAAGCTCGGTGACATCGGCCAGCTCAACGGCGGATGCCCGATACGAAGCCGGCAGCATCATCAGCAGTCGCGGTACGATTTCCGCTTCGATGGTGCCGATCAACTGCTCGCGGCTGACCGGCGCCTCGCTGCGCTGCGGCCAGGGCGCGCCAGTAGTCTGGGACGCTGGCTCGATTCGAATCGAACGCCGGTCGGACATTCGCTTCCCCGCAATAAACTATTTATTGGCCGCGCTGGACCCGGCCGTTGCAGCGACATTAACCGGGAAGACTGGGGGAGACAATACATGCCCGGCGCAACACGAATGGCCGGGTCAACCTCACTCACGAGCCACTCAGTTGATCACCGCGCGCGCGCGAATCTCCCGCACCGTGAAGCCCCAGCAGGGATCGGTGTCGCTCGGCACTGCCACTGCGCGCACCTCGACCTGCCGCACCGGCTCGCCTGCGGATCGCAGCCGCGTGAACAGTTCAGTGACGGCCTCGTTCCGGGCCATCTGGGCTTGCAGCTGGTTGCGATCTTCCTCGTTGAGCTCGAGCCAGCGCGCAATGGATTCCCCCTCGATCTCCTCGGGCGAGGCGACGGCGATCATCTGCGCGAAGGCCGGGTTGGCGTACTGCACCCGCAGCTCCGCATCGGTGACCAGGAAGCCTGACACGGCGCCCTCGATGGCCTCGAATACCGCCGAGTCAGGGGCGAGCTCCGAAGCTTCGCCATCGGCTGCCGCCAACCGCACCAGCAGGTACGAATCGGCGGCGGCCGCGTGGAACAGCGATATCGTGAGGCTCAATCGGTGGCGGCGATCGGGAATCGAGATCTCGCGTGCCGAAGCACCGGACCCACTGCGCGCGCGTGCCAGCGATTCTCTAAGCGTCGCGGCGCAGGAAGCATGGAACAGGCTCAGCAGCGATCGGCCAACGACGGCCGCACGTTCCGCGTGCAGCAACCGGGCCGCGGCCAGGTTCGCCTCCACCACGTTGCCGCTGCGCTCCTCGATGACCAGCACGGCTTCGGCCGCGGCATCGAACAGCCACTCGTAGCAGGGTTCCACTCGATCGACGCTGCCGATTGGGCCGATTGGACGCGCGGGCGGGTCTGCACTTAACCGTTCACAGGCCTCCAGGATCAGTGCCTTGCGCAGGTCATGTGACACTTTGGGCACGAAACTCCCGCCTGCGTTGGATGGCTGTGGCGACGACGCAACCGACCGTAGGGGTTGCCGCTCAAGCCTATCGACGTGCAAGGGGCAGGCACATCCCGGTTCTCCGGAGGCGTGACTACCGGGAACCCGGTAGTCAGAGCGAAACGATGCCCTCGCGGATGGCGTGCTTGGTGAGTTCCGCCACCGTCCGCAGGCCCAGTTTTCGCATTATGTTACGTCGGTGGACTTCGACCGTGGCCAGCGACACGTGCAGCTTGTCGGCGATACCGGGCGAGCGCAGTCCTTCGGCGATCAGGCGCAGCACTTCCCGCTCGCGCCGGGCCAGCGGCTGCGCCTCGCCCGGCGAGCCATCGCGCAGTTCCGACACCAGCGCCGCGGCGATCTCGGGAGAGAAGTAGCCCTGATCCGCCGCCACCGCCCGGATGGCGCGCACCAGTTCCGTGCCGGCCGCCGATTTGGTGACGTAGGCCGAAGCGCCCGACTGCAACATGGCGGTGACGAAGCGCTTATCCGAAAACCCGGACAGCGCCACGACCTTGGCCTTGTTGCCGGCATCGCGCAGTCGCGCCGCCACCTCGATGCCATTCAGATCGGGCAACCGGATGTCCAGCACCACCACATCGGGCTTGAGCGCGGCAGCCTGCTCGAGCGCGGAGTGCGCATCGCCCGCTTCCCCCACCACTTCGATATCGGACACCTGGTTCAGCACCCCGCAAAGCGCCTCGCGCACCATGCGGTGATCCTCGACCAGCAGTACCCGAATGTTCATCAGGATGGCTCGCGCGTCGGCGAGACGCCACTGGCGGATGATTTCTCATCCAGCGGGGCACTGAGTTCGGTGACCGTTCCCTCACCCATTACCGAACGCACGTTGGTGGTGCCGCCGATCAGCAACAATCGCTCGTGCAGGCTCAGCAGCCCCAGGCCCCGCGACGGCGTGGTGCTGGGCTTGGAGGGGTCGTAGCCGACACCGGCGTCGGACACGCGCAGCACGATCCGGCCCTCCCCGCTTTCCGATTCGACCGTGGCCTCGTCGGTGCGGGCGTGCTTGGCCACATTGATAAGGAGTTCCCGCACCGCGCGGTACAGGATGGAGC
This sequence comes from uncultured Gammaproteobacteria bacterium, assembly GCA_963819195.1. Classification (GTDB taxonomy): domain Bacteria; phylum Pseudomonadota; class Gammaproteobacteria; order Steroidobacterales; family Steroidobacteraceae; genus FEN-1191. The sequence continues at coordinate 288,680 of CAWFVL010000011.1, read as the reverse complement.
GCGCCTCCTGCGCCAGCGGCTTGGGGTTGCCATCGTCAATGATGGTTACCTTGAGCCCAAAGGTCCGCTCGATCTCCTCGCCCAGCCATTCGATCGCCGCGGACAATCCCAGCTCGTGCAGCACCGCGGGCGCGAGCTGGGTCGCCAGCGAACGCATGGAACTGGTGGCGCGATCGATCATGGCGCCCACTTCATTGGCGCGCTCGCGCACCCCGGCGTCCTCGCTGCCGCACAGGCCGGCGAGCTTGATGCGCGCGGCCGCCAGCGTTTGCCCGAGGTCATCGTGCAGATCGCGTGCGATCTGCCGTCGTTCCCGATCCTCGGCCGCTTCCAGGTCCGCTGCCAGCGCGCGCAATTGCTCGGTGCGCTGCGCGACGCGCCGCTCCAGTTCCTCTGCCATGGCCCGCGTGGCTTCGAAAGCGCGCTCGCGCCGCGCCAGGTCCAGGCTCTTGAGCACGCTCTCGAGCAGCACCACGCGCAGCGCCTCGGCGGCCTCCAGGTCGACATCGGACCAGGGCTTAGCGGTCTGCTTGGTCACCTCGAGCCACTCGGCGAATGAACCGCGCGGTGTCAGGCGCGCGCCGTGACGATCCACCTTCAGCGGCTTGGTCGGATCTCCGGCCCAGCGCACGGTGCGGCCAATCTCGGGCCGGAACCAGAGCACGTAGTCGCGCGGCTCGCGCGACAGGCCCACCGCCAGCAAGCCGCTGGCGATGGCGGCAAATTTTGCGGCCGGCTCGTATAGGGAGGCCAGATGCTCGCTCGCAAACAACGGCCGATTGATGCCGTTGAGCCATTTGATCAGAGCCAGGATCTGCGGTTCGGAAGGACATTCTCCGATCACGTGCAGGTAGCCTTCCTGGTAGACCACCGCGCCGCTGGCCCCGACGTAGCGCAGCAGGTCCCAGGAGGCCAGCACCAGCGCGATGTCGCGCGCACCGTTGAGCTGGCCCACCAACTGTTCGCGGATGGTGCGCGCGTTGATGCGCAGCACCGACACCTCGGCCTGATCCTTGGCCTCGACATGCAGCGAGAAAATCTGCGCGAAGGTCTCGCAGGCCACGCGCAGGTCCGCCGAGACATGACGCGGTGAGTAGTGATGCAGCACCAGCATGCCCCAGAGCTGATCCTGGCAGACGATCGAGGCCGAGAGCGAGGCGCACACGCCCATGTTGCGCAGGTACTCGAGATGAATCGGCGACACGCTGCGCAGCGCGCAATGGCTCATGTCGATCGGCTGGCGCGTGCGGCGATTGACCTCGGGACTGAGCGGGGCTGCCACGTAGTCGATGTCGGGAATGGCTCGCAGCCAGTTACGCCGGTACAGCTCGCGCGCCTGTTTGGGAATATCGGACGCCGGATAGTGCAGGCCCAGGAAGGACTCCAGTCCCGGTCCTGCATCCTCGGCCGTGACCACGCCGCTCTGATCGGGCAGAAAGCGGTACACCATCGCCCGATCGAAGCCGGTGGCCGCGCGCAGCGCAACTGCCGCGGCCGCACAGCACTCGGCCACGCTGGCGGTCAATTGCACCGCCGCCAGCAGTGACTTGAGCTGCGCGATCGGATCGCCGCTGCCGGTCATGGTGCGGCGGGCGGGCTCGAGTTCGATGATCGCGGTGCGCTCCATGGCGTGCAGCGTCAGATCCAGCGGCAGCAGGCCGCTGCGCGAGCGCACGCCCAGCCGCATCATCGGCGGCACGAACGCCGCGGCCGTGGACAGCTGCGCATTCACGAACGCTTCGGTGTCGTTCTCCAGCAGCGTCGATACCGAGAGGCCCAGCACCCGCTCCGGATCGATACCCAGCAGGAAGCGGGTGTCGCCGGCCACCTGCTCGATGGCCAGGCCCTGCCGGTCGATCACCAGCAGCACGCCATGCGGCTGGATCGAGCCGGGGATATGGATGGGCTCACGATCGCAGGTGGTCAGGTCGGCCTCGCCGAAACGAACTTCTTCGACGCTCATGCGGTGCTCATGCGGCCTGCCGGCACAACCAATGTTCGAGCGAATCGAAAGTCGCCACCGCGGCGGCCGCCGCACGCGCACGGCGCCGCGGTTCCTCGCACCAGGCATCCAGTGCCGCGCCGAAGGCGCGCCACATCGGCACCACGTTGTCACCGTAGCTCGCCAGGAAGGCCGCGCCGCTGGCGGCGTCGAGGCCCAGCCGCTTGTGCACCAGCGGCAGCAGGGTCTGGCCGCCGAGGGTGGCGCCTTCCAGGACATAGAGACAGCCCAGCGCCACCGCGGGATCATCACATTCGGGAAGAGTCTCGCAGCGAGGCAAACGCTGCAGCTCATCGGCCGAGGCGCCCAGCGCCACAAGATCATGCGTCAGCAGCGGCAGTTTGCGGCGCGATTCATAATCGCTGAGCGCCTCGGTGACCGACGCTCCGGCCGCTTGCCGCTCGAGCGCATCACAGAAGCCCCACATGCTCTCCAGGTGCGAGCGATAGCTGGCCAGCAGGTTGAAGCGGTGTTTGACGTCGAGCCGCTTCTCGAGCCGCTGATGGATCGGCCAGGTCGCGGCGCGAAGTTCCGCCATTGCGCTCATGTTGGTGGCCAGCATGGCCTTATCATAGCGCGCTCACTCATTGGCCAGCAGATTGGTCAGCCGCGCCTCGCGCAGGTCCAGGTCGCGCTCGATGCGCCGGCGGGCCTCATCCTTGAGACCGCCGCTGCGGTAGAGCTCATTGACCCGATCGCGCTCCACCCCGATCAGCAACCGCTCGATCTCATCGTGGGTCTTGACGATGCGCTGATGGCTTTCACCGTCCTCGCCACGATGCCACACACTGTTAAGTCGGCTCTGCTGATGGAGCCTGATCGGTGCCACGATTTCCTCGGGCAGGCCGCGCGCGGTGGTCAGCTCATCGAGTTGTTCGATCGCAGCTTCGATGGCCTGGCGACGCGCGCTGAACTCCTCGACTCGAGCCGCGTGACGCTCGATGCGCCCGGCTTCGGCAAGGCCCAGCGCACGTATGACCGTCGGCAGCATCAGGCCCTGCCCCACCAGCGTGACCAGGATCACCGCAAAGGTCAGGAACAGGATCAGATCGCGCTCGGGAAACGCCGCTCCGCTCTCGGTCACGAACGGTATGGCTAATGCCGCGGCCAGTGAGACGATGCCGCGCACCCCCGTGAAGGCCAGCACAAACGGCCATTGCCAGGGAGGCGCCGGATCGCGGCGCGCCAGCGCGGCCGAGAACCATCGCGGCAGGTAGGTGGCCGGGTACATCCACACCAGGCGCGTCAGAATCACGACCGCACACACCACCGCCGCGGAGATGCCGAGCTGCGACAGCGAATAACCCTTGATGCCCGCCATCAGCGGCCGCGCCTGCAGCCCCGTGATCAGAAAGATCAAGCCCTCGGTCAGGTACATCAGGAAGCCCCAGAAGAAGATGCCCTGCAGGCGCGTCTCGGCGCCGATCAGGCGCAGGCCATTCCAGCTGATGAAAAGACCGGTGGCGACGGTTGCCAGCACGCCCGAGCCGCCCAGATGTTCGGGCGGCCAGTAGGCCAGGTAGGGCGTCAGTACCGAGAGCAGGATCTCGATGCGCGGCTCGCGCACCCAGCGCCGAAGATGCAGCATCAGCCAGCCCACGGCGAGGCCCCACAGGATCTCGCCTACCAGGATGGCGCCGAAGGTGGCGAGCGCGTGAGCAAATGAAAACACCCCGATGCTCACCGCCGCCACCGCGAAGCGATACAGGATCAGGGCGGTGGCATCATTCGCCAGGCCCTCGCCTTCGAGGATCACGAGAATGCGGCGCGGCAGCTGCATGCGTCGCGCGATCGACAGCGGCGCGACCGCATCGGGCGGCGAGACGATGGCGCCGACCACGAATCCCACCGGCCAGGGCAACCCCAGAAACCAGTGGGTGGCCGCGGCTACTGCCACGGTGGTGAATACCACGCAACCGAAGGCCAACTGCGAGATCGGCCGCAGGTTGAAGCGGAATTCGCGCCAGCTCATGGCGACCGCGGAGGAATAGATGACCGGTGGCAGCACCAGAAGCAGCACCAGTTCCGGCGGCAGGTTCACGGTCGGCAATCCGGGCACCAGCGCCAGGATCACACCCGTGATGACCTGCAGGATGGCCGCCGGTATCTGCAGTCGCGCGGCCAGCACGGCCACGGCCGCGATGACCACCAGCAGCACCACCAGCAGCTGAAGGGTCTCGATCATCGCGGCAGTTTAACTGCCCGGAAGATCAGTGGCGTGCGGAGGGCAGTCCCTGCCAGCGCAGTCGCAGCGCGACCAGGTGGCTCAGCAGTGAAATCAGCAGGCACAGCGCCGCATAGCCCGCGGCGGCGGCGCTCATCAGGCATTGCGCGGCGCCGATCAGGGCGGCCGCAGCCAATAGGTTGGCGTACACATCCAGTCCCACCACATGACGGTGCCGGATCAGTCGATAGGCGATGAAGGCCGTGAGCTCGATCGCAATGGTTACGAGCACGACATTGAGTGTCGCGGCGCTAGCCATCGTACCGGCCGCGCAGCGCATCGAAGGTCACCAGCACGGTATCGCGCACCAGCACCAGCAGCGAGAGGATGCCGTGCGGCCGCCGATTCAGGTTGACCGGGATGCCGGATGCTCGCGCCCGGTCGAGCTCGAGCGGCTTGGCCGCGGCACCGCCCGGAGATTCTGCGCCGGAATTGAATTCCATCATGACTCACCTCGCATAGCGCTGGCATGCATGGCGCTGGCATGCGCCACGGGATTCATGCGCACCACCGCCAGATTCAGTACCGCGGCGTAACTGACCCAGACCAGGTAGGGCAGCAGCAGCCCGGCAGCCAGCCGGGAGCCGCGCCAGAGCAGCAACATCAGCAACAGGATGGACAGCCACAACAGCGACACTTCCAGCAGCGCCAGATCCGGTCGATGCAGCCGGAAGAACAGCACGCTCCAGAGCACATTGAAGAGCGCATTCGCGCCAAAGAACCCGCACATGGTGGCGCGGCTCAGGCGCGTGGGCAGCGAGCGCCAGCCGAGCACGCCGGCGGTGGCGGCCAAGGCAAAGATCAATGTCCAGGCCGGGCCGAACAGCGCATCCGGCGGCTTCCATCTTGGCATGTGCAGGCTGTAGTACCAGGGGCCAAGCGCGGTGATGGTGGCGCCGAGCAGCGCCACGAAACTGGCGGCCAGCCCTGCCGAGACGATCGGCTTCCAGCTGGAACGTTCCAGGGCGTTCATACGCGCGCCCACCCGAACAGGTGTGCCAGGTCCTTGAAGAAGATGCGGGCATGAGTCGTGGCGCGCTCGCGCGTGAGGCGCTTGTGCAGATACGCCTGCCAGGTCATGCGCTGCACGTCCGGATCGCGACAGATACTCACAAAACGCTCCCGGCGCGCATCGCTGCCGTACCAGAACCACTGCATCACACCCAGTATCCAGAACACGCGCCCATGCGCGCTCAGGAACGCGCGGCGCGCGGCGCGCAGTGCCGCGGGCTTTCCATGGCGCAGGAACGCCAGCAGCGCCTGCGCGGCGAGCTGGCCGCTGAGCATGGCGTAATAGATGCCCTCGCCGGAGGCGGGCGCCACGACCCCTGCGGCATCGCCCGCCAGGATGACGCCCCGACCATCATCCCAGCGTTTGAGCGGACGCAGGGGAATAGGCGCGCCTTCACGCCGCAAGGTTTCCGCATGCTCCAGCCGGGTCGACTGTCGCAGCCGCTGCGTGGCTCGGCGCAGGGAAAATCCGCGGCGCGCACTGCCCACGCCCACGCTGGTGGTATCGCCGTGTGGAAATACCCAGCCGTAGAAATCAGGCGACACGCGGCCATCGTAATGCACTTCACAGCGTGCGCCATCGCGATCCGGCGGCGAGCGCACGATCTCATGATAGGCCGCGACGTAGCGGCCCCGCCCCGCTTTCGCGATGCGCTGGCGTGCCACCGATGAGTGCGCGCCATCGGCGCCGATCACCGTGCGTGCGCGCAGGCAGAGACCCTCCCCCGCGCAGTCGATTCGATAGTGAAACGGCTCCGCGGCGCAGGGTTCGACCGGCGTGATGGTGCGAAATTCGGCGCGCAGGCGCTCGCAGCCGTGACTGGCGGCGCGCTCGCGCAGCCACTCATCGAAGTGTTCGCGATCCACCATGCCGACGAATCCGGACTCGATCGGCATGTCCACCGTGCGGCCGCTGGGCGCGACCATGCGTGCCGCGCCCACCTTGGCCACCAGCAGATGGTCCGGGATATGAAAGTCTTCGATCAGGCGCTGCGGCACGGCGCCGCCGCAGGGCTTGATGCGCGACTGCCGTTCCAGCAGCAGCACGCTGTGGCCGGCGACGGCGAGCTCGCGCGCCGCGGTGGCGCCTGCAGGTCCGCCGCCGATGACGATGACATCCCACAGCCGCGCAAGATTGACGGCCGGCGCGGTCATACCGGTCCGACTGCCCGCAGCGCGAACGCACTGATCAGCATGCCCAGCACATAGAGCGTCACACCGGTGCCGTTGTACCAGGGGGCGTTCGCGCGCGGATCGCGCAACAGGCGCCGCATGAAGAGCAGCTGCAGCAGCAGCAGCACTGCGACGGCAGCGGCCATGCGGGTCTGACCCCAGTCTGCCAGCAGCGCGATGACTCCCACCTGCGGCAGCGCCATGAACCAGCAGGCAACGCGCGCGGCGCGCGGCGCCCCGAGTCGCGCCGGCAACGACCCTAAGCCGAAACGCAGATCGCCTTCGATCGATTTGAAATCATTCAGCGTCATGATGCCGTGCGCACCGGCGCTGTAGAGCCCGGCGATCAGCCACACGCGCGCGTTGGGAGCCGCGCCCGTGACCAGTTGCAGACCGGTGAGCCAGGGCAGCCCCTCGTAACAGATGGCGACCGCGGCATTGCCGAACCAGCCGTTGCGCTTCAGCCGCAGCGGCGGCGCACTGTAGATCCAGGCCAGGAACAGGCCGAATACGGTCGCCAGCAGGCAATACCGCGACAGTGCACCGGCCACCGCGAGGCTCAGCAGCGTCCACCCGATGGCAATGTAGAGTCCCCATCGCCCGGGCACGCGACCGGAAGGAATCGGCCGATTCGGCTCGTTGATGGCATCGACGTGCCGGTCGAACCAGTCATTCACGGCCTGGCTGGTGCCGCATACCAGCGGGCCGCAGAGCAAGGCACCGAGCAGGATGACGCCCCATTGCGGGCGGGCGATACCGAGTGCCGAGGTCACGCCGCAGCCGAAGGCCCACATGGGCGGAAACCAGGTGATGGGCTTGAGCAATTCCAGTGCGGCCTTGGCCTCTGGAATCGCGTAGAGGGGCTTTGCCGCCGCCAGCCGTGTCATGGCTGTAATCTAGGTCTGACACTATTCAGTGTCAATCGTCTTTTACAATTGGTCCCGCTCCGCGCTGCTCAGCTCTGCGCGGTGGAGGCTTCCGTGTCCATATCGGCCAGCCCATGCCGATGCAATTTGGCATACAGGCTCTGGCGGCTTAAGCCCAGGATCTCCGCCGCCGAGGCGCGATTGTCATTGGTGAGCTCGAGCGCGGCCTCGATGCACAGCCGTTCGATCATGTCGGTGGATTCACGCACCAGGTCCCTGAGCGGTACCCGGCCCACCAGTTCGGTGAGTTGCTCCACCGATCGCGGCCGCTCGGCACTGGCGCGGCGTTCGGAACTGAGGCGCTGTCCGACATCACGGATGGTGAAGCCGCAGCAGGGCTCCTCACCATCGGGCACCGCGACCGCGCTGATTTCCACATCGGTCGTCAGTCCGTACTCGCCGCGCAGCATGGTCGCAAACAGGCGCAGCGTCCGATGCTCGCGCAATTGATTGGTCATGAGCGTGAAATCCACGCCCGGCCGTCCGAGCCAGCGATCGAGCGACTCGCCCTTGACCTGCTCCTCGGTGGCCAGCTGCGCCGCGTCGAGAAAAGCGCGATTGGCGAGCAGGATGCGGCCGCTCATGTCGGTGATCACGAAACCATCGGGCGCACTCTCCACCAGTTCCAGCACCCGCGAACGTTTCCGATGCGACGATCCGCTCTGCGCTTCGCCCTCGCCGGGCTGTAAACGCAGCAGAAAATAGGCGGACCGGCCCTCGCGAAACAGTGAGGCGCCGAGACGAAACTGGCGGGTCGCCTGCCCCGACTGCACCGCGATTTCCTCGCCATGCCCGGCTGCCGCAACGGTGCCGAACAGGGCCTCGATGGCGCGGCGGCTCGAGGCGTCGAACATCTCGAGCACCGAGCTGCCGATGAAGCGCTTGCCGGTTTCCCCGAGCAGGTGCGATGCGGCGGGATTGGCTTCCAGGATCCGGCGACTGACCGCATCGACGATCAGCACCGCCTCGGATGACATCTGGAACAGCAGCCGATGCCGGGTCTCCGCCTGGCGCAAGCGCGCAAACTCGACTTCCATGGAGCGCTGCGCATCGATCACCCGCTGCTGCATGGCCGCCAGATAACGCATGCCGCGACCGACGGCGACTACGCGCCCGCGACCGCCGGCCAGCACCGCGGCGTACAGCACCGGGACATCGCCCTTGGGAGAGAGGTGATTGATATGCCGCCACCGGGGTGGCTGCTTCGCGAGCGCATCGCGCAACATCGATTCGATCTTGGGGCGGCTTTCCGGCGTCACCAGTTCGAGCCAGGATTTGCCGACCAATTGCTCGGCGCTCAGATCCGCTGACAGATCGTCGCTGCCGAAGGCGACGTCGCGAATAATGCCGTCCGCACCACCGTTGATCACGAGCGCAATGTCGGATGCCGCCGTGATTAAAGCAGAAGCCGTCTCGGCGTCAACGTCACCGAGCCACTTCTTGGCCGCAGAAAATTTCTTCACTATAAGTAGCCGAACGCACTGGCAATCCAGCCATATTAACTAGTAAGCGCTATCCCTGCTGGATCGGTTACACAATTCCACCTGCGCTCGAATTCCTCCTGCGCCCGCTCAGCGCGCCTGGGTCAGCAGCGAGAGTGCATTCTCGGCGCACAGCGCCGCCTCACGGCCATCACAGGCCGTGGCATCGGCACCCAGTCGCCGCGCGAGTTCGGGACGCTCGAGCAGCAGCGGCCCTCCCACCATCACACACAACGCCGGATTCATCGACGCGCGGCGCAACTGGCGGATGGTCGCGCCCAGGCCGCTCAGGTGCGACTCGGTGGCGGCGGACAATCCGACCAGTGAAAAGCGGTGCGCACGCACGGTCTCGATCAGTTCCTGGCCGGAAGCGGGAAACTCGTTCCACACTTCCCAGCCGCGGTGACGAAAAAACTGGGTCACCAGCAGGATGCCAAACGCATGCTGCTCGCCCGGCGCGGTGGCCAACAGCGCGCGGCGCACGTGGCCATGGGCATCGCGTCGCGGCGGCTCCACCTGCAACAGGCTCAGACGCTGCAGCACCTGGTGCAGGCGTCCGAGCGCAATGGTCACCTGCACGAAGTCGCATTCGTCGCGGTCCCACAGCAGACCCAGCCGCCGCGCGGTAGGGGCGAGCAGCTGCAGATAGATCTGCTGCAGGGAAATGCCGCGATGGTGCAGTGCCTCGACATAGGCCAGCGGCACTTCGATATCGAAATGCAGCAGCAGGCGCGCGAGTTCGGCGGTATCGCTGCCCTCGGATCCCGCGTTGAAGGCCAACACGGGCGCGCCCGTCGTGGCCGGCGTCACGGTCACGGGCGTGAGCTCCGCACTGCGACGCGATAGCAGCAGCCGCGGTACGATTTCCGCCTCCACCGTCCGGATCAGCCGCGCCATGCGCGAGCCGCCTGACTTGCGAGCGCGTGACTGTCCGGTCGACTGTGACTCGACCGGAGCAGAGCAACTCTTGGTGGACCCTTCCCCAGTGGCTCCAAAAAAGCTCATGCGTTTGCCTCACCGATTCGGAGAACGCTTATTGTCGAATCACACTCTATCCCGTCAGCCGGAGAATTTCGAGTTCCCGTTAACCTTCTCTCCGCGCGTGAAAGTTGTCAAGCGTAATAGACGTTCCATCTAGTTGACACTCGGCCGAGGGCAGACTAGGGTTCGGGCGGCGGGAGTCATAACAATGCGCAAGCCCAAGTCCAAGGAATTCCGCCTCTACAGCGCCGCGGAACGCGCGCGCCGCGATGCATCGAAGTGGACCCTGGTGCAGGGCATCCTGGCCCCCATCCAGTTCGCCGCCTTCCTGATCAGCTTGGGTTTGGTGCTGCGCTATCTGGCCGACGGCACCGGCCTTGCGGCCGCCACCGCTTCGATCCTGGTTAAAACCGCCCTGCTCTACACGATCATGCTGACCGGCTCCCTCTGGGAGCACGATGTGTTCGGCAAGTATCTGTTCGCGAGGGCATTCTTTTGGGAGGACGTGGTCAGCATGCTGGTGCTGGCCTTGCACGGCGCCTACGTCGTGTCGCTAATGACCGGTTGGCTCAGCGGCCGGCAGCAGATGCAGCTCGCCCTGGCAGCGTATGCCACCTACGTCGTTAACGCCTCCCAGTTTCTTATCAAGTTGCGCGCCGCGCGGCGCGAAAAGCCGCTGGCCGTAGCCGCGCCATCGGCACTGGGGGCGCATCAGTGAGCGCGGAGCGCGGACAGCGCGCGGTTTTCTGCGGGCTGACCGGCATCGTGTGGCTGCACCGCAAGATCCAGGGCGCCTTCTTCCTGGTGGTGGGCTCGCGCACCTGTGCCCACCTGATCCAATCCGCCGCCGGCGTCATGATCTTCGCCGAGCCGCGCTTCGCCACCGCGATCATCGAGGAGCGTGACCTCGCCGGTATGTCGGACGCCAACGCGGAACTGGATCGCGTGGTGGCCCGGCTGCTCGAAGGTCGTGACGATATCAAGCTGCTGTTCCTGGTGGGCTCCTGTCCTTCCGAGGTCATCAAGCTGGATCTGTCGCGCGCCGCGCAGCGCCTCTCGGCGCGCTTCGCCCCGACAGTGCGGGTGCTCAACTATTCGGGCAGCGGCATCGAGACCACCTTCACGCAGGGCGAGGATGCCTGTCTTGCTTCGCTTGTGCCGACGCTGCCGGCTGACGAGCAGCCCGGCCTGCTGGTGGTCGGATCGCTGGCCGATGTGGTCGAGGCGCAGTTGCAGCGGTTGCTGGTGCAGATGGGAATCCCGTCGGTGCAGTTCCTGCCGCCCCGTCACGCCGAGCGGCTTCCAGGCGTGGGATCGCGTACGCGCTATCTGCTGGCACAGCCGTTCCTCGCCGATACCGCGCGCGCGCTCGAAGAGCGCGGTGCGCGGCGCATCGCCGCGCCCATGCCCTATGGCGCCGAAGGCACCACGCTGTGGCTCGAAGCTGCAGCGGAGGCATTTGCGGTGGATCGCCGCCGGCTCGAGGAACTCATTGCCCCGCCGCGCCAGCGCGCCCAGCGCGCCGTGGCGGCACACCGCTCGCTGCTGGCCGGCAAGCGAGTGTTTTTCTTTCCCGACTCGCAGCTGGAAGTGCCGCTGGCGCGCTTTCTGACCCGCGAGCTGTCGATGGTGGCGGTCGAGATCGCCACGCCTTATCTGCACCGCGGCCATCTCGATCGGGAGCTGGCGCTGCTGCCGCCCGGCGCACGCATCATCGAGGGTCCCGGGGTCGATGCGCAGCTGGATCGGTGCCGCGCCGAGCAGCCGGACCTCGTGGTGTGCGGCATGGGGCTGGCCAATCCGCTCGAGGCGGAGGGACTGGCCACCAAGTGGTCGATCGAGCTGATGTTCGCGCCCATCCAGGGCTATGAGCAGGCTGGCGATCTGGCCGAACTGTTTGCGCGGCCGCTGGTGCGGCGCACGCGCCTGGCGGTGTAATCGTGCAGCTCACGCTGTGGACTTACGAGGGACCGCCGCATGTCGGGGCGATGCGCATCGCCACGGCCATGCAGGGTCTGCACTATGTGCTGCACTCGCCGCAGGGTGACACCTACGCGGATCTGCTCTTCACCATGATCGAGCGGCGCGACCAGCGGCCGCCGGTCACCTACACGACTTTCCAGGCGCGGGATCTGGGCGGTGATACCGCGCAGTTGCTGCAGTCCGCGGTGCTCGCCGCCTATGAACGGCATCAGCCGCAGGCGATGCTGGTCGGCGCTTCCTGCACCGCCGAGTTGCTGCAGGATGACCCGGGCGGCCTCGCGCAGGCGCTGAATCTGCCGGTTCCAGTGGTGGCACTGGAACTGCCTGCCTATCAGCGCAAGGAGAATTGGGGCGCCGCGGAGACCTTCTATCGACTGGTGCGTACGCTCGCGGCGCCGACTGACAGGGAACCCGCGGCAGCCCGGCGCCCGCGCTGCAATCTGCTCGGCGCCACCGCGCTTGGTTTTCGTCATCGCGATGATGTCTGCGAGATCACGCGGCTGCTTGGCCGCTTGGGGATCGATATCAATGTCACCGCGCCCCTCGGTGCCACGCCCGCGGATCTTGCGCGCCTGGGTGCGGCCGATTTCAACGTGGTGCTGTATCCGGAGATCGCGCGCCCGGCAGCCGAGTGGCTCGAGAAGACCTTCTCGCAACCCTGGACCCGCACCATTCCCATCGGCATCGCCGCCACGCGCGCCTTCATCAGCGAGGTGGCAGAGCTCGCGCAAGTATCTGCCGATGAAGTGCTGGCGGGCGCTCCTTCGCGCCTGCCCTGGTATTCGCGTTCGGTCGATTCCAATTACCTGACCGGCAAGCGTGTCTTCATCTTCGGCGATGCCACGCATGCGATCGCCGCGGCACGCATCGCCACCGACGAGCTGGGTTTCGCCGTCGTGGGACTGGGCAGCTACAGCCGGGAACATGCCCGCGAGGTGCGAGAGGCCGCGGCGCGCCACGGACTGGAGGCATTGATCACCGATGACTACCTGGCGGTCGAGGCGGCCGTGACCGAGCTGCAGCCCGAGCTGGTGCTCGGCACGCAGATGGAGCGCCACATCGCCAAGCGGCTGCGAATTCCGTGCGCCGTCATTTCGGCGCCGATTCACGTGCAGGACTTTCCGGCCCGCTACGCGCCACAGATGGGCTGGGAAGGGGCCAACGTGATCTTCGATACCTGGGTCCAGCCGCTGATGATGGGACTGGAGGAGCACCTGCTGACGATGTTCCGCGGCGATCATGAATTCCACGATGAGGCCGCGCCCTCCCACCTCGGCGCCAGCGCCGCCGCAACCGTAACACCCGCGCCGATGCCTGCGGCCGCGGCCGCCGGCGTGAGCTGGAGCGATGAGGCCGAGCGCGAGCTCGGCAAGATTCCTTTCTTCGTGCGCGGCAAGGCACGCCGCAATACCGAAAGCTACGCCGCGCAACGGCAACTCTCTCTGGTAACGCTCGAAACACTCTATGACGCCAAAGCACACTTCGCGCGCTGACAGCATCCCGCTCCGGGTGGTGATGCTGACCATGGACACGCACCTGGCCAGCGGTGCGACACGCGTGCAGCAGAATCTCGCGCGCGAACTGCCGGGATTGACGCTGACCCTGCATGCGGCCTCCGAGTGGTGCGCCTCGGCGCGCGCGCTCGAGTCCGTGCTGGCCGATATCGCGGCGGCGGATTTCATCATCGCGACCATGCTCTTCTTGGAGGATCACTACCTGCCGATCGTCGCCGCGTTGCGCGCGCGCCGCGGACGCTGTGACGCACTGTTGTGCGCGATGTCGGCGGGAGAGGTGGCATCGCTGACGCAGGTCGGCAGCTTCGACATGAGCTCCAAGGATGCGGGACTGCTCAGCATGCTGCGGCGGCTGCGCGGGCAACGCGGCAAGAAGCCCGAAGCCAACAGTGGCGCGGCGCAGATGCGCATGCTGCGGCGGCTGCCGAAGCTGCTGCGCTTCATTCCCGGCACAGCCCAGGACGTGCGCGCCTATTTCCTGTGCCTGCAGTATTGGCTGGGCGGCTCGGCCGACAATCTGGCGAACATGGTACGGCTGCTGGTCAGTCGCTACGCGGATGGGCCGCGACGCGCGCTGCGCGGTCAGTTGCGCCCGGAGGCGCCGATCGACTATCCCGAGATCGGTCTCTACCACCCGCGACTGCGGCAGCGCGTGTGCCGCCAACTGCAACAGCTACTGGAGTCGGCCGACACGACACGCAGCCCCTCGCGCGGCACCGTGGGCGTGCTGGTGCTGCGTTCCTACGTGCTGGCCGAGAACACGGCGCATTACGACGGCGTGATCGCGGCGCTCGAAGCGCGCGGGTTGCGCGTGATCCCGGCCTTTGCCAGCGGACTCGATGCGCGTGGTGCGATCGAGCAATATTTCATGCGCGACGGCCACGCAACCGTGGATGCGCTGGTCTCGCTGACCGGCTTTTCGCTGGTGGGCGGCCCGGCTTACAACGACTCCAGCGCGGCCGAGAAAATCCTGGCCAGCCTGGATGTGCCCTACATCGTCGCCCACCCGGTCGAATTCCAGACGTTACGCGAGTGGGAAGCTTCCGAGCGCGGCCTGCTTCCGGTGGAGTCGACCATCATGGTGGCAATTCCGGAGCTCGATGGCGGCACCGGGTCCATGGTGTTTGGCGGACGCAGCGAGGCCGGCAATGAGGCCGGCAACGAGGCGCGCTCGCGCGATATGTGCGTGCATGCGGAGCGCGCGGACGCCCTCGCCGCGCGCGTGGCCCGGCTGGTGGATTTGCGGCGCAGCGCCTGTGCCCAGCGTCGGCTCGCCATCGTGCTGTTCAATTTCCCTCCCGACGCCGGCAACACCGGCACCGCGGCGTACCTTTCGGTGTTCGAGTCGCTCTATCGCACACTCGGTGCGCTGGCGCGCCGCGGCTACCGCGTCGATCTGCCGGCCAGCGTCGATGCGCTGCGCGAACGCATCGTGGGCGGCAATGCCTCGCTGCGTGGCACGCATGCCAATGTGCATGCTCAGATCCCGGTCGACACCCATGTGCGCCGCGAGCCCTGGCTTGCCGAGATCGAGTCGCAGTGGGGGCCGGCGCCCGGCCGCCAGCAGAGCGGCGGCAGCTCGATCTACGTGCTCGGCGCCCAGTTCGGCAATGTGTTCGTCGGCGTCCAACCCAGCGTCGGCTACGAGGGCGATCCGATGCGCCTGCTGTTCGAGCGCGGGTTCGCGCCGACCCATGCATTCGCGGCTTTCTACAGTTGGATCCGGCAGGATTTCGCGGCCGATGCGGTGCTGCATTTCGGCACCCACGGTGCGCTGGAATTCATGCCCGGCAAGCAGACCGGGTTGTCCGGGCAGTGCTGGCCGGACCGGCTGATCGGCGATCTGCCGAATTTCTATCTCTATGCCGCCAATAACCCCTCCGAAGGCGCCATCGCCAAGCGGCGCGCCGCCGCCACCCTGATCAGCTACCTGACGCCACCGGTGGTGCAGTCCGGGCTGCACCGCGGATTGGCGGATCTGAAAAGTTCGCTCGAGCGCTGGCGCGCGCTGGCCCCCGATGCCGCCGAAGAGCGCGCCCGCATTGGCGCGCTGATTGAAACCCAGGCGAAGCCACTGGATCTGCTGCCCGATCATGCGGGCGAATTGACCGCGAGCGTTGTGACCGCGCTCGGCCAGCGCATGCTGGAAGTCGAATACGCGCTCATACCGCATGGCCTGCATGTCGTGGGCGAGCCCTCGGCCCGTCCGCAACGCATCGAGATGCTCGACAGCCTGGCGCGCGCGCTGCACGGGCTGACTCTGCCCGGCGCCGCTATCGAAGCGTTGGTGGATCTGGCACCCATGGAACAGGTGCTGCACGCCGCCGGATCCGCGGCCGGACCCGCGGCCGCCGACGCCATGCGCGAACTCGCCCAGACCGCCGCGTTGCTGGCCGAGGATCACGAACTGCCGGCACTGATCGCGGCGCTCGACGGCCGGTTTGTGCGGCCCTCGCCGGGCGGCGATCTGCTGCACAACACGGCAATCCTGCCCACCGGGCGCAACCTGCACGGTTTCGATCCCTTCCGCCTGCCCAGCGCTTACGCGGTGCAGGATGGCGCGCGCCAGGCGCAGCGCCTGCTCGACGCGCATCGTCACAAAGGCCATGCGCTGCCCGAGTCCATCGCCATCGTGCTGTGGGGGACGGACAACCTCAAGACGGAGGGTGGTCCCATCGGCCAGGTCCTGAGCCTGCTCGGCGCGCGCCCGCGCTTCGATGCCTACGGCCGGCTGGCCGGCGCCAGCCTGATTCCGCTCAGCGAACTGAAGCGGCCGCGCATCGATGTGCTGGTGACCGTCTCGGGAATATTCCGCGACCTGCTGCCGCTGCAGACCCGGCTGCTGGCCGAGGCGGTTCACCTGGCCGCATGCGCCGATGAGCCACTGGACATGAATTTCGTGCGCAAGCATGCGCTCGACTACCAGCGACAGCATGGCTGCGACCTGGAGACCGCCTCGCTGCGTGTGTTCGGCAACGCCGAGGGCGCCTACGGATCGAACGTCAATCACCTGATCGAGAATGGCCGCTGGGAGCAGGAAGACGAACTCGCCGAGGCCTATACCCGCCGCAAGGGATACGCCTTCGGCCGTGACGGGCGCGCCGTCCAGCAGCGCGAGCTGCTGCAGAGCATCCTCACCACCACCGATCTGGCCTATCAGAACCTGGATTCGGTCGAGCTGGGCGTCACCACCGTGGATCACTATTTCGACACCCTCGGCGGTATCAGCCGGGCCATCCGCCGCGCCAAGGGCGGCGAGGCGCCGCCGGTGTACATCGGCGATCAGACGCAGGGCGCCGGCGTGGTGCGCACGCTGGGCGAGCAGGTGGCGCTCGAAACGCACACCCGCATGCTGAACCCCAAATGGTACGAAGCCATGCTCGATCACGGCTACGAGGGCGTGCGCCAGATCGAAGTGCACATCACCAATACGATGGGATGGTCGGCCACCACCGGTGAGGTCGCGCCCTGGGTCTACGAGCAGCTCACCCGCACCTTCGTGCTCGACAAGAGCATGCGGGATCGCCTCGCATCACTGAATTTCACTGCCTCCGCGAAACTCGCCGGGCGCCTGATCGAGGCGCAGGAGCGCAGCTACTGGCAACCCGATGTCGAGACGCTCGAGGCGCTGCGACGTGCCGGCGAGGAACTCGAAGACCGCGTCGAAGGCATCATTGAAGGAGTGGCCGCGTGACCGTAACGACCGAAGTCCCGATCAGTTCGATTCGCGCGCGCCCGCGGCGCACCGACGGCGCCGGCAGCGTGCAGGTTCACCTGGATCCCGCTGTCAAGATTGGCACCGCCAAGGTGTTCGCGGTCTATGGCAAGGGCGGCATCGGCAAGAGCACCACCTCATCGAACCTGTCGGTGGCTTTCAGCAAGCTCGGCAAGCGCGTGCTTCAGATCGGCTGCGATCCCAAGCACGACTCGACCTTTACGCTCACCAAGCGCCTGGTGCCGACCGTCATCGACATCCTCGAGTCGGTCAACTTTCACGCCGAGGAGCTGCGCGCGGAGGATTTCGTGTTCGAGGGCTACAACGGCGTGCGCTGCGTCGAGGCCGGTGGACCCCCGGCCGGCACCGGCTGCGGCGGCTACGTCGTCGGCCAGACCGTGAAGCTGCTCAAGGAGCATCACCTGCTCGAGGACACGGACGTGGTGATTTTCGATGTGCTCGGCGATGTGGTCTGCGGCGGCTTCGCCGCGCCGCTGCAGCATGCCGAGCGCGCGCTGGTGGTCACGGCCAATGACTTCGATTCGATCTTTGCGATGAATCGCATCGTCGCCGCCATCCAGTCCAAGTCCGCCAATTACGGCGTGCGGCTCGGCGGCGTGATCGCCAATCGCAGCACCGCGACCGACCAGATTGATCGCTTCAACGAGCGCGTGGGACTGAAGATCATGGCGCGCTTTCCGGACCTGGACATCATCCGCCGCAGCCGGCTGAAGAAATCCACGCTGTTCGAGATGGACGCCTCACCCGAGCTGGACGCGGTGAAGACCGAATACCTGCGGCTGGCGCAGGCGCTCTGGGACGGCACCGATCCGATCATCGTCGCGCCGCTCAAGGACCGCGAGATCTTCGACCTGCTGGGATTCGACTGATGGCCAGCAGCAACTATCTGCAGCGACGTGGCGAGCTCGAGAACTATTTCGATCGCACCGCGGTGCAGGCGTGGGCACGACTGACCTCGGATGAGCCGGTGAGCCGGATTCGGGCCTCGGTGCGCGCCGGACGCGACCAGATGCGCGCGGCCATGCTGCAGATGCTGCCGCTGAATCTGCACGGGCGCAGGATTCTGGATGCCGGCTGCGGCACCGGCGCGATGGCGCGGGCGCTGTGGCAGCGCGGCGCGCAGGTGCTGGCCATCGACCTGTCGCTCAACCTGGTGCAGCTGGCGCGCGGCCGCAGCGTCACGGCGCCCGAGAATGATGAGATCCGCTTCGTTGCCGGCGACATGACCGATCCCTCGCTGGGCCGGTTCGATCACATCGTCGCCATGGACTCGCTGATTCACTACAACTGCGGCGATGTGCTGCAGGTGCTCTCGCGCCTGGCGGCACGCTGCGAACGCTCGCTGCTGTTCACTTTTGCGCCCAGTACCCCGTTGCTCGCGGTGATGCATGGCGTCGGGCGGCTGTTCCCCCGCTCGGACCGCGCGCCCGCCATCGAACCGCTGCCCGAGACGCGGCTGCGGCGCTTGATCGCGGCCGACACGGCGCTGGAGGGTTGGCAGATCGGTCGCAGCGAGCGCATCGCGCACGGTTTCTACACCTCCCAGGCAGTAGAGCTGGTACGCGCGTGAACGCCGTGCTACAGCCTTCGAGTCCCCGCGCTGCTTCGCGCATCGCGCGCGCCTGGATGCGGTTGACTCCGGATCTGCTGCCCTTTGCCGATGCCGCCAGCGATCAATTGCCGCTGTCGCGGCTGCTGCGACTGTCGCTGTTCCAGGTCAGCGTCGGCATGGCGACCGTGCTGCTGATCGGCACCCTCAATCGCGTCCTGATCGTGGAGCTGGGCCTGTCCGCGTGGCTGGTGTCGCTGATGGTCGCGCTGCCGCTGGTGTTTGCGCCCTTTCGCGCCTTCGTCGGGTTCCGCTCGGATCATCACCGCTCGGTGCTGGGCTGGCGGCGCGTGCCTTATCTTTGGATCGGGAGCCTGCTGCAGTTCGGCGGGCTCGCCATCATGCCGTTTGCGCTGATCGTGCTCTCGGGCGATACGCACGGCCCGGTCATCATCGGACACATTGCCTCAGCGCTTGCCTTTCTGCTGGTGGGCGCCGGGCTGCAGACCACGCAGACCGCGGGGCTCGCGCTGGCCACGGACCTGGCGCCGCGGGCGCTTCGACCGCGAGTCATCGCGCTCATGTATGTGATGCTGCTGGTGGGCATGGTGATCAGCGGACTGGCGTTCGGCGTGCTGCTGGCCAAGTTCAGCCAGTTCCGGCTGATACAGGTGGTCCAGGGCAGCGCGATGATCACGATGGCGCTGAACATCTTTGCGCTCTGGAAGCAGGAACCGCGCCAACCCGGTGGCACGATGAATGCGCCGCCCGCTCCGCACTTCGATCTGGTCTGGAGTGCCTTTACCTCGCAGCGCCGCGCGGTGCGATTCCTCTGGGCCGTGTGCCTGGGCACAGCCGCCTTCAACATGCAGGACATCATCCTCGAGCCCTATGGCGGACAGATCCTCGGACTCACCGTCGGCCAGACCACCCTTCTGACCGCAGGACTCGCCGCGGGCATGCTGACGGCCTTCGCGCTCTCCGCGCGCACCCTGGCGCGCGGCGCCGATCCGTGCCGCCTGGCGGGCAACGGCGTACTGGTGGGCGTGCTCGCATTTACCTTCGTCAGCTTTGCCGCCCCGCTGCATGCTCCGGCGCTGTTTCGGATCGGCACCGCGCTGCTCGGCTTTGGCGCGGGTCTGTTTTCGGTTGGAACACTGGCCGAAGCCATGGATCGCGATCGGGGCGGCAACACCGGGCTGGCGCTCGGCGCCTGGGGCGCCGCTCAGGCGGGAGCCGCCGGACTGGCCATCGCCATCGGCGGTGCCCTGCGCGATGGCATCTCCGCGCTCGCTACCCGCGGTGCGCTCGGACCGGGTCTCACGCAGCACGCGGTGGGATACGAAGTGGTTTATCAGCTGGAGATCGGGTTGCTGTTCGTGACGCTCGTGGTGCTCGGGCCGCTGGTCGGAGCCGCGCGCGATCCCTCACGAACGGCGGTTATGAATTTTTGAACTTTTGGAGGACGCATCATGCGTGGCGCCATCACCCAGTACATCGATGTTGCTCAGATCCTGCTTTACGCGTTCTGGATATTCTTTGCCGGACTCATCATCTACCTGCGGCGCGAGGACAAACGCGAGGGTTACCCGCTCGAGTCCGATCGCAGCGCGCGTGCGCCGCGCATCGAGATCCAGGGCTTTCCGCGGCGTCCCGCCCTGAAGACTTTCCGTCTCGCACACGGCGGCACCTCCGAGGTACCGAATCTCGCGCGCCAGGACCGGGAAGTCGCAGCCGAGGCGCTGGGACTGTGGCCCGGTGCGCCGTGGCAGCCGGTCGGCAATCCGCTGCTCGCCGGCGCCGGCCCCGGGGCCTATTGCGCGCGCTCCGATTCACCGGATCTCACTTTTGAAGGTCACCCGCGCATCGTGCCGATGCGCGTGGCGGATGACTTCACCATCGCCGCACGCGACACCGATCCACGCGGCATGCCCGTGCGTTGCGCGGATGGCAGCACCGCCGGTGTGGTGCGCGATCTGTGGGTGGATCGCAGCGAGCCGCAGATCCGTTACCTCGAAGTGGACGTGCCCGCCGACCTCGGCGCGCGTGCCGTGCTGCTGCCGATCGGATTCGCGCGCTTCGATCTGCTGAGCCGTTGCGTGCGGGTGCGCGCCATCCTGGCGGAACAGTTTGCCCAGGTACCCGCGCTGGCGAGTCCCGATCAGATCACGCTGCTCGAGGAGGATCGCATCACCGCCTACTACGGCGCCGGTACGCTGTACGCGACGCCGTCGCGCTCGGAACCGCTGCTATGAGTCTCGGGGAATATGACTACGAGCCCGTCCGCGGCCTGCCGGGATCGCTGCCCGCCGGCGAGCTCCTGCTGTGGCAGGGTAGTCCCGCATGGCGGCCCCTGGCACGGCGGGCGCTGCATGCCACCGCGGTGGCGACCTATTTCGGCTTGCTGATCCTGTGGGAGCTGGGCAGCGCGCTGTATACCCGGGCGCCCTGGGTCCCGGCGCTGCGCATCAGCGCGATACTGCTGGCACTCGGCGTTGTCACGGTGAGTCTGCTGTGCCTGGTGGCATGGGCCAGTGCGCGGGCCACGGTGTACAGTCTCACCAATCGGCGGCTGGTGATTCGCCACGGCATCTCACTGCCGATGTCGCTGAACATTCCCCTGCGGCTGGTCGAGACCATGGCCCTGAGCCAGCACCCGGATGGCAGCGGCGACATCGCGCTGGGGCTGCCGCGCGGCGAACGCATCGGTTATCTGCTCAACTGGCCGCATGTGCGTCCCTGGCGTTTTTCCCGGCCGCAGCCAACGCTGCGCTCACTGGCCGACGCGCCGCACGTCGCCGCACTGATGGGGCGCGCCGTTGGCTCCAGCGGCGCGGTGCCCGCCGCCGCCACGCAAGCCGACGCCGCAGGTAGCGCGGCGCCCCACGCCGCCTAGTCCGGAGGCAAGCCATGCAATCCCAGGCCACTGCACCTGCCTCGCACGCTTCACACGGCTCCGCGTTGCCGCGCGGCGCGGTACCCGGCGCCGCCGCGCTGGTCTGCTTTTCGCTGATCGCCGTGATCACCGCGCGCATCATGCACTGGCAGGCCACACCGCTGCCGGCCGCACGGGCCGTGACGGTGCTGCATCTGAGCTTTCGCGATCGGCCCAATGGCGCGGTCGAAGTGCGCGACGCCGAACACGACGATGCGCTGGTCCACGTGATAGCGCCCGGCACCAATGGCTTTGCGCGCGGCGTGCTGCGAGGACTCGCGCGCGAGCGCCGGGCCGAGGGAGTCGGCGCCGCGCCGCCCTTCACCCTCACGCGCTGGAGCGATGGCCGACTGACGCTGGAGGATCCGCAGACCAGGCGGCAATTGAGCCTGGAGGTATTCGGGCCCACGAATGCGCAGCCATTCGCTGATCTTTTCACTGTCGCGCCAGCGACCGAACTTCAAGGATCGATGCCATGACCGCCATCACGCCCACGGCCACGACCACGACCACCAGCCGCGAGCAAGTCACCGCAAGCGCGGTGGCCACGACGCTGCTGAGCCCGCGCTTCTATCGCACCGACTACGCCGCGCTGGACCGTATGGACATCACACCGCTGCGTGCCGAATGGCAACAGTTGCTGGAGGAATTCCGCACCGACCTGAATCGCAACCATTTCGAGCGCGATGAAGCCTTCAGCGCCCAGGTGCGCGAGCTGCCGCCGGAACTGTTCCAGGAGTTCCTCGACTTTCTGGTCAGCTCGGTGACTGCGGAGTTCTCCGGCTGCGTGCTCTACAGCGAAATCAAGCGCCACGTGAAGAATCCGGAACTGCGCGAGCTGATGGGATTCATGGCACGCGATGAAAGCCGCCACGCGGGCTTCATCAACAAGACGCTCAAGGACTATGGACTGAACGTCGACCTCGGCTTCCTGACCAAGGCCAAGAAATACACCTACTTCAGCCCCAAGGCGATCTTCTACGCCACCTACCTGTCCGAGAAGATCGGCTATGCACGCTATATCTCCATCTTCCGGCAGCTCGAGCGTCACCCGGAGCACCGCTTCCACCCGATCTTTCGCTGGTTCGATCGCTGGTGCAACGATGAATTCCGCCACGGCGAGGCATTCGCGCTGATGCTGCGGTTGAATCCGCAGCTGCTGCGGGGCTTCAACAAGCTCTGGATCCGGTTCTTCCTGCTGGCCGTGTTTGCAACCATGTACGTTCGCGATCACGCGCGCCCGCAGCTGCACCGCGCCTTTGGACTCGATCCCACCGACTACGACCTGCAGGTGCTCGAGATCACCTCCGAGATCTCGCGCCAGGTGTTCCCGTTTACGCTCGACCTGAAGCATCCGCGCTTCATCGCCGGTCTCGCGCGGCTGGCACGTCTGACCGCCGCGGCCGATGCGTCCCGCAAATCGGGGCGCCTCTGGTCGCCGCTGGTGCGAGCCGGGCTGGGGGTGGCGATCGCGGCGGAGTTCGTGCGGCTGTATCTGCTGCCCACGCGGCCGAATGAGCTGCCGCACCAGGTCCGCCTGTCGCCGGCCTGGTAGCAGCGAAGCGCCAGCGGCACCTCGCCGTGCTGTCATCACTTGGGCTGATCTTTGGCGTCATTGCCGCCTGGTGGCTGAGCACCGGGTGCATTTTCCTGCTTGGGCGGCGCTCGCCCGCTACCTTCCGATGGAGCATGCTCGGCGCCACCGCGTTGCTGCCCGCGGCGCTGTGGATGCTGCATAGGAGCAGCCATGCCGGCACGGCGCTGGGCGCCTGCCTCGGCTTTGGTGCCGCCATCGCAGTGTGGGCGTGGCTGGAGATCAGTTTCCTGCTCGGCGCCGTGACCGGGCCGCGACGCGCCGCCTGCGCGGCCGATTGCTGCGGCCGGCGACACTTCTGGCACGCCGTGGAAGCCATCCTCTATCACGAGATCGTGTCGCTGCTGCTGCTGGCGCTGGCACTGGCCCTGAGCTGGCGGGCCGCCAATCAATACGGCTTATATACGCTGCTGCTGCTCTGGGGCATGCGCGTGAGCGCGAAGCTCAATCTGCACTTTGGCGTGCCCAACGTCGGCGCGGCGATGCTGCCGCCGCATCTGAAATACCTGGCGAGTTTTTTCCGTCAGCGCCGCACCAGCGCACTGTTCCCGCTCTCGGTGCTGATCGCCGCCATCGCGAGCGTGGCCTTGGTCTACGCGGGCTGGAAGGCGCGAGCCGAGCCGCTCAATGGCACCGGGCTCACGCTGCTGGCCACACTGTGCACGCTCGGACTCATCGAGCACGGCATGCTCACGCTGTCGCTGCCGGCCGATGCCTTCTGGGGCTGGATGCGCCGGCAGGGACGGCGATCAGCGGCGAGGCGGTCAGCTACTTGCTGACCGCCTCGCCACTCAACTCCGGATAGTCCTTCAGCATGCTGGTGCCGTACAGGGGCTTGTAGACACCCTGGTGGCAGGTGGCGCAATTGATCTTGGCTACATCGCCGAGCGCGCCTTTGCGATCCGCCGGAAAGGTGTCCGTCAGCGGCGCAAGGTAGCTGGTGTTGACGTCACGGACCATGCGGATGCCGTACCAGGCGGTCGCGCGCTGCGGCGTGCTCTGATCCCACATCTCGAAGGCGCGGCTGTTGTGGCAATAGGTGCAGTTCACGCCCAGGGACTTCGACATGTGGATCATCAGTCCATAGGTCCACTCGGCCTGCTTGATCGAGCTGCGATTCCCCTCCGGCAGCGGCGTCAGGGCCTGGATGCGAATGTTGGCCGGCTGCGCGTCCAGGAACGGCGTAAAGGGATCGTTCGGCAGCGAGGTCAGTCCCACTGAATCGGCGGGCGCATTCTGTCCGGCCTTGTTGCCGGCCATCGCGGAGGCATGCGGCGGGCCCGGATCGTGGTACCAGACATTAGCGGGCAGATCCTGTCCGCGATGACAGGTGTAGCAGGTGACACCGGTGGTGCCAACGTGATCTTTCCAGTCGCTGTTGATGTGACGGACCATGCGCAGCATCTGCCGCGCTACCACCTTGCGATAATTCTCATCGCTGGCGAGATCCGTGCTGTGACAGTAGTTGCAGGTCTGTCCGGGAGGCGCCACCCACTGCGTCATCGCCAGCATCAGCCGTGTGAACTGCGCCACGCTCAGATCGTTGAGCACCTGCACATTGCGATAGGCGCTGGTGGCCAGCGGGCCTTCGTTGCCTGGCTCCGGCGACACCGCGGCCGGCACCTGGTTGGCTGTGGCCACCACGGCCTCGGTTCTTGGATTGTAGACCTCGCCCATGGCAAGACCGCGGTAGCCACGCTGTACCACATCGACCGGCGTGCGTTCGCAGCCGGCGAGCAGCCACGCGGCACCGAGGGTCGTCGCCAGGGACAGGCCGATACGCGCATTCATCGTGATGCTCCCGGCAAAGTGCTCGGATCAGTGACGGCGGGGAACACATGCGGATACGCGGGCGCGACGCCGTGCTTCACCGACCACAGGTACCAGTTGTCCACCACGGTGCCGGACAGCAGGATGCCAATCCCGCCCACCAGGGGGCACAGCACCGCGAACCACCAGGCCCAGCGATGGATGGATTCCACCGTGGCGTTGAATCCCATGGTCCAGCGCCAGAACAGCGCCGCGCGCTCGGCCGCCGTGCCGCGATCGGCGATCTGCTCGAGTTCACGGTCCCCGCCATAGCGGCTCACGGCCAGTATGGTGGCGCCATGCATGGCGAACAGCAGCGCGGACCCGTAGAGGAAGGCGATCGAAAGCATATGGAACGGGCAATAGAAAAGATTGCCGTAGCGAATCGAGAAGGCCGCGGTCCAGTCGAGGTGCGGGAAGATGCCGAAGGGAACGCCCTCGCCGAAGCTGCCCATGAGCACCGGCCGGATGATGCCGAGCACCAGCATCAGCCAGATGGCGGACGCAAACGCCCAGGCGACATGCGTGCCCATGCCCAGCGCACGCGCGCGTCGGTACATGCGCGCCCACCACAGCAGCACGGATGTGGTCATGCACAGGCCGGCCAGCAGCCACCAGCCGCCTTCGTTCAGCGGCGGCAGGTGCAGACCGTTGCCGGGTGCCGGCGGCTCGAGCGCCAGCCACGGCAATTGGCGGATTAACTGGATCGGACTCCAGTTGACCGACGCGAGCATGTTCAGTCCGATGATCTCGAAGGCGATGAAGCCGAACATCAGCGACATGACCCCGAGCGTGCCCAGATAAAGCGGTCCGATCTGCGCATCACCCAGGCGCCCGAGAAAGTGGCTGAAAGACCCCCTGCCCTGTCGCTTCCAGACACCGCCTGACAGCGGCGTGCCGGCATAGATCGGAGCCCGCACCTGGACCCGTGTAAAGAAATTCTGGTATTCGGCCATGATTGCGCTCCCCGTCTAGTGCCAGATCGGCAGGTTGAGCCACCAGCCCCACCACTCGGGCCAGCCGCGCGTCCAGAACGGTCCGCTGATGACGATGCAGACCGCGCTCCAGAACACCGCGTTGAGTGCCAGGAACAACCCGAGCCGATGGATGCCGAGCGATCCGATCGAATAGCCGATCGTGTCGCGGAAGAAGGTGTTCTCGTGCTCCGCGGTCTTCATGAGCTCCCCGGGCGCCGGATTGGCAGCCGAGAGGATCACCGAGCCATGCAGGGCCAGTGCCAGCGTCGTGGTAAAGAAGAAACTCACTGCCAGCATGTGGGCAGGGTTGTAGTGAAAGTGCAGGTACTGATAGCCGGTGTTCGACACCCAGTCGAGATGACTGAGGATGCCGTAGGGAAAGCCATTGCCCCAGGCGCCCAGCAGCAGCGGGCGGATCACCACCAGCGTCACGTACGCCAGGATCGCGAACCCGAAGGCGAACGGCACGTGATAGCCGATGCCGAGCTTGCGGCAAATCTCCACCTCCCGTAGCGCCCAGGAGACGAATGCGCCCACGGCACAGACGGTCACCACTTGCCAGATGCCGCCGTGTGCGAGCGGCGCCAGCCCGAGTCCGTAACTCAGGTCTGGTGGCGCGATGTTGATGCGCCAGAGATTCCAGGTCGGTCCGATCGCCGCGCCATAGGCAAGTAGCGCAATTCCGACCAGCGAGAAGAATATGGTGGTCACCCCGAAGAATCCGACGTAGAACGGTCCGACCCAGAAGTCGAACAGATCGCCGCCGATCAGTGTGCCGCCGCGAACGCGGTATTTTCTTTCGAAACTGAGCATCGACATTGCGGGCTCCTCATCCTCGGGAGTCTTCGGCAGCGAACGGTGGCCTCATTAGCGTCAGACCCCGTTCGCCGCCGTCAACTCTCCCATTCCGTACTATTGGGAGTTCGATCCCACCGCCGCCGGCAGCGAGGACATCTGTTGCACGCTTGCAGTCGGCGCGCCCGCATGTCCCTTTAGCCAGTTGAACCGGTCGGTGCTGAGCAGGATGAAATGAATCACCAGCGCCAGCACGAACAGGAACGTGAACAAAGCGATCAATGCTCTGCGTGGATCGAACAGCAGCCAAATCCGCCACATTTTTCATACTCCTTTTGCATAGCTACCCTGGAGAGGGCAATGGTCGGACCCGTCAGAGCCAGGGACGCCACTGCCAGACCAGAATATGGGCGACCACAGCGATAGCCGTGAAGATCAAAAAGCTCGTCACGAAAATCTTGTGGAACTCCCTCGCCTCACCCTCCGTCAAACCGGAAAGCGAGGTCCGTCTATCGTCAGCCATAGAACCTCCGTACACAGGCCGAAAGGCCATCACCGCGTCGACCCACGCGGCCACAAACCCGCGCCGGCAGCTGCCGCCACGGTCGCCAATCCATCCCGTCGCCGGATGGATTCCGGAACGCGCCCCGTAGCGGCACGCGTTGCCGAACTGAAATCACGTCGTCGCCTCCGAGAGCTCGCGCACCTGCTGGCAGCTGCGCAGCCGCTCCAGGCTCACCTGCGACTCGCCCGCCATGCGCGCGGCGTGCTCAACCGCATCGCGCAGCCGCTTGGCAGCTGAGATACGCACCAGCACGGGCTCGGCCTCGAGCGCACGGTCCAGGAGCGCCTTGGCCGCCTCGCTCCACGCGAGTTCCCGGTGCAGCCGGGCGGGCGTGGCGTCCACTCGATCCAGATCGCTCCCCAGCGGAAGAATGTTGAATAGCGCGTCGAACAGCGCATTGCAGACCTCCTGCACGAGGTAGGTGGCGCCGCTGTACCCCATAAAGGGCGTGCCGGTATGACGCCGCACGATCGCTCCGGGAAACGAGGCGGGAATGAAGATGCTGCGCGAGCCCGATTCAGCCATGTACATGCGCTCGTTGTAGCTGCCGAACACGATCAGCGGCGGCTTCTCGCGCAGCAGCCGCCGCACTTCCGCGTTGTCGGGTTTGACGCCCGCGAGGCGCGAGACACTGAAGGCGCAGGGCATCCCCATGTCGCGTTCGAGAAAATTGCGGATGCCGCGCGCATGGGTCTCGGTGGCGACTATGGCGAAACTCGCGGTGCCGAAGAAATCCTGCGTCACCGAGCGCCACAGGTCCCACAGCGGCTTGATGGTGGTGTGCTTCTCCTGCTCGATGAAGGGTTCCGGATCGATTCCCAGCAGCTCGCCGAGCTTGCGCAGAAAGCGCGTGGTGCTGTGAAGGCCGATCGGGGCCTGCAGGTAGGGCCGCTCAAGCGCCTCGCAGAGCATGCGGCCAAACTCGCGGAACATGCAGACGTTGACTTCCGCGTCCAGCAATTTGGGCACATCGGCGATGTGGCTGCCGAGCGGGAACACCATGTTGACTTCCGCGCCGATGCCCTCGATCAGGCGGCGGATCTCGGCGAGGTCCGACCAGGTGTTGAAGTAGCCATAGATGGGACCGATGATGTTGACGCGCGGCTTCGTGCCCGGCGGCCGCGCCTTTGGGGGCGTGACCCGCTTCTTGCCGTACTGTGTCCAGAGCCAGTAGATCGCGCGATTGGCGCTCTGCCACTGGTCCTCATCGATGGTGCGCGGCAGAAAGCGCTGGATGCTGGTGCCTTCCGGCGTAACGCCACCGCCAATCATCTCGGCGATCGAGCCGGTGACTACGACGCTGGGCTGCTGCGGATCGAGTGTGCGGTGCGCGCGGCGCATGGCCCCTTCCGTGCCGTGCTGTCCGAGCTCATCTTCCGACAGGCCTGTGACGACGATGGGCAGCTCATGCGGCGGCAGCGCGTCGGTGTAGTGCAGGACCGAAGTGACGGGGAGGTTCTCACAGCCCACCGGCCCATCGATGATGACCTGCAGCCCCTTGATGGCAGTGAATGCGTACACCGCCCCCCAGTATCCGCCGGCGCGATCGTGGTCGAGCACCAGCATCAGATGCCATCCTCGGCGGTGGAGCGCACCGCCTGCCGCGCCAGCTGTTTGCTGAATTGCGCGC
The DNA here is from genome assembly GCA_963819195.1 of uncultured Gammaproteobacteria bacterium. Taxonomy (GTDB): domain Bacteria; phylum Pseudomonadota; class Gammaproteobacteria; order Steroidobacterales; family Steroidobacteraceae; genus FEN-1191. Next base: position 259,795 of record CAWFVL010000011.1, on the reverse strand, counting down.
GAAACTCGGGGCGATCCTTCGGCTGCTGTTCCCAGACGCCGCTGGCATAGCCGCTGCCGGTATCGCCGAAGAAGGATTTGAACTCCTCGAACCGCGAGCGATTGCCGAGCGCGGCATTGATGACCTGCGCCAGCGAGCCCGCGCCTGCCACACCCATCAGCGGCCGCGCCGAAATCAGGTTGGTGAAATACATCGACGGGATCGCCTGCTGCTTGGCCGCCTGCACCACCGGCGTGGTGCCGATGGCAAGATCGGGCGCAAATTCCTGCACCGCCGCCTGGTCCTGTTCCAGCGAGGCGCGGTATTGCACGCGCGCGCCGTGGGCCTCGAGCCAGGCGCGATCCAATTCCGACCAGGGCGTGCGCGGACAGGCCGTACCCACATAGGGAACGCTGGCGCCACTCTCTATCAGCAGCCGCGCGACGATCAGCTCGGAACCCTCATAGCCCGACACCGTGATGCGACCCTGTATTGGCGCCGCATCGAGCGCGGCGCGAATCGCCGGCAGGAATTTATTCTTGGCGGCGCCGATCGATTCGGCACTCACGCCTGCGAGCGCGCCGATGGCCTCGAGCCAGGCGGCGGTACCCTCGTAACCCACGGGCGCGGAGCCGATGATGGCGCGGCCGGCGGCCGAGAACTCCCGGATGGCGGCGGTATAAAAAGGATGGATCGCGGCGGCGATCGGGCTGTCGAGCGCGGCATACAGCTCGCGCCACTCGCGCGTCGGCACCGCGGGGCCGGCGGCCAGGCCGAGCGGCTCGAGCAGCATGCCGATGCCGACCGGGTCGGCCGGAAACATCTCGCCCAACAATGCGACGGTCGGTCGCTCGGTACGCGCGCCGCGCGGCGCCTGCACCGGTCCCTGCTCGGCCTCGGTGCGCGCGTAGCGCAACATCGCACCGACCAGCACGTCCTTGGCTTCCGCATGCGTGGGCACGCCGAACCCGGGCACATCGATGCCGATGATGCGCACGCCGTTGACCTGTTTGGGCAGGATCTGCAGCGGCACACCCGAGGCGGTCGGCACGCATAGATTGATGATGACGATGGCATCGTAGAGTTTCGGGTCGGCCATCGACAGCACCGATTCGCGGATATCCTCGAACAGTTTCCCGGTGACCAGCGTTTCGGAATTGAATGGCACGTAGCCGACCGTGCGGCGCGCGCCATAGAAGTGAGAGGTGAAGGTCAGCCCGTAGACGCAGCAGGCCGAGCCGCTCAGCAAGGTGGCGGTGCGCCGCATGCGCAGCCCCACCCGCAGCGATCCGAAGGCCGGACACATGCTCTGCGGCTGATCGTGCGGACCGAGCGGGTAATCGCGGGCGTAGCCTTCGAGCGTTTCGCTCTTGCCGGCCGCCGACGCCGCCCGGTGCAGCTCCTGCTTGCCCCCGTGGCAATTGAGTCCTTCGAGACTCATACCGACTCGTACACTACTTCGAGCGACGGCTTCTCGATGATCACGCCACCGCACATGTCTTCCGAGGTTGCCGGCTCGAGCACCACGTTGCGGCCCACCGCATCGCCCTTGAACAGCCCCAGCAGCGCATCATGGTTCAGCGGCTTGGGCCGGCGCGGAGGCGCCTCGGCCACGGCCGCGGCCAGCGTCTCGAACAGCGGCGCCCAGGATTCCCCGGGCTTGCCCACGATCTCGTAGTTGGCGCTCTTGCGCCGGATGTCTTCGTGTGCCGGAATCGCCGCCAGCACCGGGATGCCGACTGCCTCGGCGAAGGCCTTGGCCTCACCAGTGCCGTCATCCTTGTTGATGACCATGCCGGCGACGCCGACATTGCCGCCGAGATTGCGGAAGTAATCCACGGCCGAGCAGACATTGTTCGCCACGTAGAGCGACTGCAGATCGTTCGAGCCGACCACGATGACCTTCTGGCACATGTCGCGTGCGATCGGCAGTCCAAAACCGCCGCAGACCACATCGCCGAGGAAATCCAGCAGCACGTAGTCGAAGCCCCACTCATGAAAGCCGAGCTTCTCGAGCAGCTCGAAGCCGTGGATGATGCCGCGGCCGCCGCAGCCGCGGCCGACCTCCGGTCCGCCCAGTTCCATCGCAAACACGCCGTCGCGCTTGAAGCAGACATCGCCGATCTTGACCTGCTCGCCGGCCTGCTTCTTGCGGGCCGAAGTCTCGATGATGGTCGGACAGGCGCGGCCGCCGAACAGCAGCGAGGTGGTGTCGCTCTTGGGATCGCAACCGATGAGCAGCACGCGCTTGCCCTGCTGCGCCATCATGTAGGAGAGGTTTGCGAGTGCGAAGCTCTTGCCGATGCCGCCCTTGCCGTAGATGGCAATGATCTGGGTCTGCTTGGTCGGTTCGGCGGTAGGCACCGCATCGGGCTCGATGGCCGCCTCGGCGCGCAGCTGCTTGAGCTGCGACTCCCGGAATTTAACGGCCACCACATCGACGGCGGGGGTACTCATGCAGCGCGTCTCCAGTCGAGGACCATCTTCAGGCAGGTGGGATCATCAAAAGCGGTCTGATAGGCGCGCGGTGCGTCCTGGGCAGCGCTGTGGTGCGTGATCAATCCGTCGAGCGATAGCGCACCGGATTCGCACAGTGCCTTCACCGCGGCCAGATCCGCGAGCTGCCATTGCGCGGCGATGCGCAGCTGGGCTTCGCGCATGAAGGCGCCCGCGAACGCGAACGCCAGTGGTGCGCTGTAGAATCCCGCCAGCACGATCTCGCCACGTGGTGCGAGCCGGCCGATCAGCCCATCGAGCAGCGTGGCATCGCCGCTCACATCACAGATGCACTGGTAGTCGCGGCGCGCATCGTCCGACGGGTCGATGACTTCATAGCCCACCGCACCCTGGCGCCGTGCCGGATTGCGTTCCCAGACGATCGGTGCCCGCGCGCCATGCAGCAGCGCCAGGCGCGCCATCAATCGGCCGAGCACGCCGTGACCCACGATCAGTTGCGGTGCCGTTGATCCCATCCGGATGGCGTGCAACGCGGTGGCCGCCAGTGCCAGCAGGATGCCGCGCTCGCCGAGCCGCTCATCGACGCGTTCGACGCGCGCGCCCGGAATTACCACGCGCGCGGCCGCGCCGCCGAACAGGCCGCGGACCGGCCCGAAGCAGCGCGCGCCGGGAACGAACACCCGCTCGCCCGTCTGACGCCCCGAATTGACACCCGCAAAGCTGATGCGTCCCACCGCTTCGTAGCCGGGCACCAGCGGATAGCCGAAGCCGGGGAAGGCAGGCATCGTGCCCGTCCAGAGCAGGCGCTCGGTGCCGGTGCTGATGCCGCTCCACTCCATGTCGACGATGACATCGGCGTCACCGGGCGCATCGAGCGCCAGCTCGCATAGCGCCAACCGATGCGGTTCATGCAGCACAACCGCAAGGGTGTTCAAGGCTGGCTGTGGAGCGCGCGCGGACATTCTTATTTACTCGACCCACCCGAATAACTGTAACGATACTCTTACGCTCTGTACTGTCAATGCCACGTGACACTAAATTGCTGTGGCGGTAACCAGCGCGCACTGCCAGGGCCGCGAGGTTGGGTGCAGCCGGGTGCGCGCAAAGCCGGCAGCCAGCAGCAGTCGCGCGATCTGCGGGGCGCTGCGCGGCTTGCCCTGGCCCATGGCGCGCAGGTAGAAGGCGAAATACGCGGTCGCGCCCGGCAGCGAGCCGGGCGTATCGCTCATGGGCTCGGCCAGCAGCACGCGCCCGCCCAGCGGCAGTGCGCGCCGCACTGCCCGCAGCAGGCTCAGCGCCGCCGCATCGTCGTGGTCATGCAGCACGCGGATCAGCGTCACCAGGTCCGCGCCCATGGGCAGCGCCCCGAGCGTGAAGTCGCCCCCGTGTATCTCGACGCGGGAGGCCAGCCCCGCCGCGCTCAATCGCGCCTGCGCCCGCAGCGCTACGGCCGGCAGGTCGAACAGCAGCAGCTTCAGTTGCGGCGCCCGCGCGGCGGCGCTCGCCAGGAAGGTGCCATCGCCGCCGCCCACATCCAGCAGGCAGCGATGCCGCGCGATGGGATAACCGTCCAGGACTTCCTCGGCCACCAGCGCCTGGGTATCGGACATCAGCGAGGTGTAGGCACCGATCTGGGTTTCATCCAGATCGCGCGGCTCGCGGTGGCGCGCATAGGGCCACAGCGCCGCCAGCTGGCTTTGCTGCTGCGGGAGCCGCAGTAACGCCACCGGATCGCGCAGGTCCTCATAGAGGGCCGGGTGATGTTCGATCATGCGCAGCACGGCCGTGTTACCCAGCAGCGCGGCCCCCAGCGGCCCCAGCCCCCAGCGCTGCCCGCCACGCGGCTCAAGCAATTCGAGTGCTGCCGCGGCACTGAGCAGGGCCTCGGCCGCTTCCGCCCTTAAGTCCAGGCGCGAGGCTATCTGCAGCAGCGATAGCGGACCGGGCCGCAGCAGTTCCAGTAGTCGCAGCCGCACACAGGTCAGCAGCACCTGCGAATAGACGAAGCCGGCACACAGATCGAACAACGCGCGCGCATGCCGTCGCGCCACCGGACGCGTCAGCGGGAAACGCGCGGCCCAGCGCTGGAAGCGATCGTCGGTGAGCCAGCGGTCGCGCCAGCCCGCCAGTCGATCGCGCCAGCCGGCGCGCACACTAAGCTGCGGGGCGTGCAACCCGGGGTGCCATCAACGGTTCGATCACGGCGCGGAAGATCGCTCGCAGCTCGGTGGCCCCAGGACATTCCGGGATGGCGGCCAGGGTCTGCGCCACCAGCTGCTGCAACCGCGCGCGCGCGGCCGGCAGGCCCAGATGACCGACGACGTTGGGGCGGCCGAGCGCCGCGTCGCGTCCGGCCGGCTTACCCAGCTCCTGCGGATTGGCGATGACATCGCGAATGTCATCAGCCACCTGGTAGGCCTCGCCCAGGTAATCACCGACGCTCTGCCAGGCGAGCGGATCGCTGCCCGCGGCAAGTGCCCCGGCCATGGTGGCGGCGGAGAACAGCGCCCCGGTCTTCTCGCGCTGATAGTCCGACAGCGGTGCCGCGCGCTCGCACTCCCAGGCCTGTCCCGACACGATCCCGCGCGGCATACCCGTGGACGCAGCCAGCAGTCCCAACAGCGCCAGCCGCAGCTCGGCCGTCCCTGCGCTCGGGCGCAGCAGCACATTGAAGGCCAGCACGATGAGCGCATCGGCCGCCAGGATGGCGAGCCGATCGCCGTAAAGAGAATGCACCGACGGCTGGCCGCGGCGCGTCGGGGCATCATCGAAACAGGGCAGATCATCCTGTGCCAGCGAGGCACAATGCATCAGCTCGATGGCTCCGGCGGCTGCCAGCGCCTCGGCGCCGCAATCCGCGCCGCAGGCGCGCGCCACGGCCAGGCACAGGCGCGGTCGGATGCGGGCACCACCGGGGAAAACCGCGTGCGATACCGCCGCGGACAGCCCCGGCGGCGCGCCGGCGCCGGCCACACCGGTGAGCGCCTGCTTTAAGAAGCGATCGATACGTGCGGTGTCATCCACGGTGGTGCTCCCGAGACTGTAACGATTACTTGTCAGTTCTTAGTGTCATGTAATATAGACACCAACCGGCCCAAGGGTCAATTCCCATCGAGGCTTCATGCGTGCGGCTCAGGTCGCGGTGATCGGTGGCGGGATCGCAGGTCTGGTGGCGGCGCTGCAGCTGCGCCAACGTGGATTCGGCGTCACGCTGCTGGAACGCGCGGCGCGCGCCGGCGGCAAACTGCGCCAGCTGGAAGTCGATGGAGCCGCCATCGATGTGGGCCCGACCGTGTTTACGCTGCGACCGCTGTTCGAGCAGATCTTTGAGGCCGCCGGCACGCGCCTGGAATCGCATCTGCGGCTGCGCCCGCTGGAAACCCTGGCACGTCATGCCTGGGTTGGCGGCGGCGAGCTGGACCTCTACGCCGATATCCATCGCAGCGCCGACGCCATCGGCCAATTCGCCGGCGCCCGCGATGCCGATGGTTATCGTCGCTTCTGCGCCGATGCGGCCCGTGTGTTTGCGACGCTCGAGCACGGCTTTCTGTCCCGGCCCCAGCCCAGCCTCTCGGCACTGCTGGGCGCTGCCGGGGTTGGCGGCCTGGCAAGGCTGTGGCAGCTGCGTCCCTTCACCACCTTGTGGAGCGCGCTCGGGGACTACTTCCAGGATCCGCGCCTGCGCCAGTTGTTCGCGCGCTATGCCACCTACTGCGGTTCATCGCCTTTCGATGCGCCGGCGACGCTGATGCTGGTGGCGCATGTCGAGCAGCGCGGCGTATGGCAGATCGAAGGCGGGATGCGTGCGCTCAGCGATGCATTGCTCGAGCGGGTGCGCGCCTGTGAAGTGGACGTGCGCCTGGGCTGTGGGGTGCGGACCATACGGCTTTCGCGCGGCCGCGTCGCCCGGCTGGAACTGGCCGGGGGCGAGGAGCTGCCGGTCGATGCGGTCATCGTGACCAGCGATGCGGGCGCACTCGCGGCAGGTCTCTACGGGCCCGAGGTGGCCGCGGGCGCAAGTCCGGTGCCGCGCGCCAGCCGCTCGCTCTCGGCGCTGACCTGGGCGCTGCATGCGCGCACGCGAGGTTTTGCGCTCTCGCATCACAACGTGTTCTTTTCGGCCGACTATCGCGCCGAATTCGACGCCTTGCGCGCCCAGCGCATGCCGTCCGCACCGACGGTGTACGTATGCGCGCAGGATCGCTCCGACCGCGACCCGTCTGCGCCAAGCGGCGCCGAACGACTGTTCTGCCTGATCAATGCACCGGCCATCGGCGATCTGCGTCGATTCGGCCTGGAGGAAACACGTCAATGCCTGGCAAAGACTCTCTCCCAGCTGCGGGCCTGCGGGCTGGAACTGATGCCCTCCCCGTGCGCACCGGCGGCAACGACGCCCACGGATTTTCATCAGTTGTTCCCGGGGAGCGGCGGCGCACTCTACGGCCAGGCGACGCACGGCTGGCGCAGCTCATTCACGCGGCCGGGGGCACGCACATCGATTCCGGGACTGTACCTGGCGGGCGGCAGCACGCACCCGGGTCCGGGACTGCCGATGGCGGCTCTCTCGGCACGCCATGCCGCCGACTGCCTGAATCAGGACCTCGCTTCGAACGGCCGGTCTCGGCCGGCGGCTACGCCTGGTGGTATCTCGATGCGCTGAGCGCGGATGGCACGCAGGGCCTGTGCATCATCGCCTTCATCGGCAGTGTGTTCTCGCCCTACTACGCAGGCGCGCGGCGGCGGCCCGACGCGGATCCATTCGGGCACTGTGCCATCAATGTCGTGTTGTCGGGCCCGCGACCGCGCTGGACCATGACCGAACGCGGCCAATCCTGCGTGCAGGCTGACTCGCGCTCGCTGATCATCGGCGATAGCGCGCTGCGCTGGATCGGCGGCGCGCTGCATCTGGAGATCAGCGAGCGCGGCTGCCCGTTGCCCGAGCGTGTCCGGGGCAGCGTGACGGTGCGGCCGCTGGTGACGCCGGGCTGCTGCTTTGCGCTTGATCCGTCCGGCTCTCACAGCTGGTGGCCGTTGGCGCCAAAGGCTGCGATCGAGGTGCGCTTCACGCACCCGAAGGTGACCTGGTCGGGCACGGCGTATCTGGATGCCAACGCCGGCACGCGGCCGCTGGAGGAGGATTTCAGCGGCTGGAGCTGGTCTCGCAGCGCGCTGCCGGGCGGCAGCGCCGTGTTCTACGATCTGCAACCGCGCGGGGCGCCCCCGCATTCGCTATCGCTGCTGTTCGATGGCGCAGGTGACACGCAACCGCTGGCCGCGCCCGCGCTGTGTGCGCTGCCGGCGAGCCGCTGGGGCATCGCGCGGCGCGCGCGCAGCGAGCCGCCGGCCGGGGCCGAGCCTGGGCCTGGCATGCCACGCGTGCTGCGAACCCTGGTGGATGCCCCCTTCTACACGCGCTCGCTGCTGCGCACGCGCATCGCTGGCCAGGACGTCATGACCGTGCACGAGAGCCTGGATCTGGATCGCTTCCGCCGTCCGTGGGTGCAGTGCCTGCTGCCGTTCCGCATGCCTCGCTGGCCGCTGTTTGCTTAGTTACCGCACGGCGCCCCGCTCGCTCTGCTCCAGGCGCAGGAATAATTGGATCACCCATTCCGCCCGACCCTGATCGGGCAGCCGGGCGCCGGCGGGTGCGCGCAAACGATGCTCGGGCCATTCAGTCCACTCCATATTGCGCACAGCCTCGAGCAGAAACTCTGCTTCCGGAAACGGTTGCACCAATAACTGCAGCGGTCGCGCCGACAGCGCATCACCGCAGGCCGCGAACAGCAGCCACAACTTGCGGGCGCGCCCGACATGCGCGCGACGCGCCAGGGAGTCCAGCCCGTGTCGGCGCAGATCCTCACCGATCTCCGCGTACAGGCGGCGTGCGGCGTGGATTCCGGCGCGGGCGCGCGCCGGCAGATGCGCAATCCCCAGGGTCGCGCGCGCGTAGGCCGCATCCGCCGCCGCCAGCAGTCGTTCGATGACGCCCGCCAGTGCCGGCGTAAAGGCGGGCTGCGCCAGCCAGTCATCCGGGTCGATGCCGGCTTCGCGCAGCCACTCGCACGGCAGGTAGAGACGGCCGGCGCGCGCATCCTCGCCCACATCGCGCGCGATATTGGTGAGCTGCATGGCGATGCCGAGCTCGCAGGCTCGCGCCAGCACCGCGGGTTGGCGCACGCCCATCATGAGCGTCATCATCACCCCGACGCTGCCGGCCACGCGCGCCGCATACGCGCGCAGCGCGCTGATGTCCTGGTAGCGACGTCCCGTCGCATCCCACTCGAATCCCTCCAGCAGTGCATCCAGCAGTGCGCGCGGAATACCGCAGCGGCGGACCGTGATCGCGAGCAGCCGTTCGACCGGCTGCGGCAATGGATTCGCATCGTAGACGCGATCCAGCCGCGCGCGCAGCTGTAGCAGGCTGGCATCGCTGCGCTCAGGGCCGTCGATGGCATCGTCGGCCAGGCGGCAGAAGGCGTATAGCGCGGTGGCGGCCGAGCGCGTCTCGCGCGGCAGCAGCTGGCCCGCCAGGTGAAAGCTGCGCGAGCCGCCGCGCAGCAGCGCCTCGACGGATTGCAGATCAGCCGAACGTACTGCCATGCGGTACCACCGTGTCCAGCACCCGCGCCGAGCTGACCACTCCGGGCAAACCGGCGCCCGGGTGCGTGCCCGCGCCGACCAGGTAGAGGTGCTGGAAGTCTTCCGATTGATTGTGCGGCCGGAACCAGGCGCTCTGCCGCAGCAGCGGCTGCAACCCGAAGGCCGCGCCATGCACACTCAGCAGGCGATCCTGGAAATCCTCCGGCGTCATCAGGCGCGAAGTGACGATGTTCTCCTCCAGTCCGGGCAACAGCGACGCCGACAGATGGGCTGCGATACGGCGCCGATACGGCTCGGCCTCGCGCCGCCAGTCGATGCCGCTGCGCAGGTGCGGCACGGGAGCCAACACGTAGAAGGCATCGCAACCGGCCGGCGCCACGGAAGGATCAGAGGCGGTGGGACGATGCAGATACAGGCTGAAATCAGGCGCCAGCTGCCGTCCGTCGAAAATATCGGCGATGAGTTCCCGGTAGCGCGGTCCCACCAGGATGGTGTGATGCCCGACCTTCGGGTATTGGCGGCGAGTGCCGAAGTACCAGATGAAAAGACTCATCGAGTAATGTGCCTGCCGCCATCGGCGCTCGTGCCAGTGCCGGTGGCGCTCGCCGGCCAGCAGCTCGCGATAGGTCCAGGCCGCATCGGCATTGGAAATGACCACATCGGCGCTGAGACGCTCGCCGCTGGCCAATTCGACACCGCGCGCGCGGCGATCTTGCAGCGTGATGCGCCGCACCTCGCTGTTGCATCGAACCTCTCCGCCCTGGGATTGGATCAGGCGCACCAGGCCCTTCACGAGCTCTCCGGTTCCGCCCATGACGTAGTGCACGCCGCCGAGTCGCTCCAGATGCACGATCAAGCCGTAGAGCGCGCTGGTGCGGAACGGATTGCCGCCCACGAACAACGGGTGGAAACTCAAGGCGAAGCGCAGCCGTGGATCGCGCACGTGCGAGGCCACGACCGCATACAGCGATTTGTAAGCGCGCAGCCGCAGCAGGTTCGGCAGCTGGCGCGCCATGTCCTGCCAGCGGCTGAATGGCAGGTGCATGAGACGCTCGAACGCGATGCGATAGAGCTTCTCGCTCACGCGCATGAAGCGGCGATACCCTGGCAGATCATCGGGCGCCAGCCGCGCGATCTCCGCTTCCATGGCCGCGGCATCGCCACTCCAGTCGAGCGCGCTGCCATCGGCAAAGCAGATGCGATAAAACGGCGATAAGGGCTTGAGCGTCACATCATCGGCGAGCCGCCGACCGCACAGCGACCACAGGCTCTCGAACAGCGCCGGCGCTGTGACGATAGTCGGCCCGGCATCGAAGGTGAAGCCATCCTGGTGAAACACATAGGCGCGGCCGCCCGGCGCATCCAGCCGCTCGAGCACCGTGACGCGATAGCCGCGCGCGCCCAGGCGCACCGCGGCGGCCAGACCACCAAAGCCGCTGCCGATGACGATGGCGTGCGCGCGGCTCATGCCGCCCCCACGCGCGCGGCAAAATCGATCATCAGTTCGCTCACCAGGTCCGGCCGCTCCTCGTGCGCCAGATGCCCGAGGCATGGCAGTCTTACCAGGCTCGCAGCCGGCAGCAGGCGCCGGACTTTCTCGGCTTCCGCGGGCGGTACCATGCGATCGTTGTCGCCCACCACCAGCAGCAACTTCGGCAGCAGCCGCGGCAGATCGCGCTCGAGACCATCCAGGTCCCACTGCGACATCATCTGCAGCGCGCCCTCGACATGGGAGCGGCTGCGAGCCAATCGCCAGTAGTGATCGATTCCCGCGGCATCGATCGATGAACCGCTGCTCGCCAGCAATCGCTCCACCGCGCGGCGATCCCGCACACTCCAGACGAACAGCCGCGAGCTCAGCGGCGTCGATGCCAGCAGCCGCGCCACCGGCGCGAACAGCGCCTTCTGCAATCGGTGCAGCGGCAGCAGCGCGCCGTTGAGGCTGATGAGCGCGCGCGGCCGCAGCCGCCCATCGAGACAGGCGCGACCCAGGAGGGCCGCGCCCGCCGAGTGACCGGCCACCAGCGCGGGTTGCACGCCGAGTGCTTCGATCAGCGAGCCCACTGCCGCGCTCATCGCATTGAGCGAGAGACCTCCGCGCGGCATGCCGCTGGTGTCACCGTGACCCGGCAGATCAAAAGCAGTCACCGCGAAATGCTGCGCGAGCTGCGGCATCAGGTCGCGCCAGGAGTGCACTGACGCGCCGGTGCCGTGCGCGAGCAGCAGCGCGGGACCCGTGCCCAGCTGCTGCAGGCGCCAGCGCACTCCGTCCACGGTCAGGAAGCGGTCCATGTGCCGCTGCTCGAATGCCTCAGCGGCCATGTGATACGGCCTGGGCCAGCGAGCGCGCATCGGCATTGGGAAGCGGCAGGTAGCGCGCGCGCAGACCTTCCGCCAGGGCGCGGGCCAGCGCCTGCGGCCGCGGCGCGGTGTCGATCAAGAGCGTGCGCCAACCCAACTGTCCCAGGGCCCTGGCGGCATTGGTGGCGTCCTGCTGCGCGCGCGCGCGGCCGCCGCTGCCATCGCGTGCCACATTGGCATGGCCATCCGTGAGCAGCACGATCGATGGCGTACGGCCCTGGCGGCTGACCCGCTCGGCGATCAGGCGCGCGGAATCGATGCCGCTGGCCAGCGGCGTGGCACCGCCGCCAGGCAGCCCCGCGAGGCTGCGCTTGACGCACAGCAGGGAGCGCGTCGGCGGCAGCGCGAGTTCGGCCGCCCGTCCGCGAAACACGACCACGGCCACTTCATCGCGCCGTACGTAGCATTGCGCCAGCAGCAATTCGACCGCCCCCTTGGCTTCGGACAAGCGATGCAGCGCGCTCGAGCCCGACGCGTCCAGCGCGAACACCGTGACGGTCTGGGCGCGCTGGCGCCGCCACGTCACGCGAAAATCCTGCGAGCGCACCAGCATTCGCGGGCGCGCATCGCTCACCGCATCACGCCGGCGCAGACGCTGCCAGGGCACCGCCGCGCGCAGCGTCTCCATGAGATTGAGTCGCAGCCCATCGCGCGGATGACCGGCGCGCACGCCGGCCGGCCGCCCACGCGCACGTCCGCTCTGCAAGGCGCCGACCCGGCCCGCCGACCGGGCGCCGCGCCGCTGTGTACCCGCATCAGCCGGCGCGGATGACAGCAGCCCCTCGGGTAGTGCCGCATGGGCGGCCTGCAGCACGCGATCCTCGAGCGTGCCCACCCTGGTGTCGCGCGGTTCGGCATCCGTGCCGCCTTCGCTCTGCGGCGGCGGCTCCTGCTGCGGCTGTTGCTGTTGCTGTTGTTGCTGCTGCTCTTGCGGTTGCGGTTGCGGCGGCGCGGGCCAGCGGGTGGCGCGCGGCGCCAGCACCAGGCGCGCGGCCAGTTCGAGGTCCGCGGTGTTGGGCGCAAAGTCGCCGCGCAGTGCGGCGTGCGCACAGGCCAGCCTGCCGGCGATCAGCGGCGCACGCAGTGAATCAATACCGCAGGCACTGGCGGTGGCGCACAAGGCGCGCGTCATGTCGAGGTTGATGTGAATGCCAGCGAGCCGTGCGCGCGCTGAAACAATATCGTCGGGCGTTGGCAATTCGTTGCCCGCCGCCTCCAGGCGCGAGTCGCGCAGGTCCAGGTGCACACCCAGCCTTTCGAGCAGCGCAGGCGCGCAGCGCTCATCGTCGCTGCGGCCGCCATCGAGCGCGATGACGCCAAACCCCGGGCGGCCGTCCAGCAGCTGGCCGATGCGCGACAGCCGCGCAGGCGGCGCCCGCTCAGCCATTGGGAGCAGCAGGAATCCGCTATCCATCTCTTCGATGACGCCGCGGGCATGAATGGCACGACCCGATCGCAGGCTGGCGGGCAGATCGATGCCGCCCATGAGCCGTTCGTCATCGATATGCGCCGGCACCCGTCGCAGGGTCTCGCCCGGCGGCAACAGTGACCGCAACGCACCGAGCCAACACTCGCACTGCTCGCTCGCATCGCCGCGCAACACCGCGCCGCCCAGTCCGGCCGGATCCACACTTAGACAGGCCGCGGCGCGCCAGGCGTCCGCCGCGCGCGCCTGGGCGGACGGCGGGCTCGTCTCAGGCACGGGCGGCCTCCTGCTGGCGCATGGCGCGTTCGATGCGCGCACTGGAACCGGTCTCATCCATCGGATCGCGCCGCAGTCGATGACGCAGGGCCGCGGGCGCCATATCGATCAGATCCTGATGCTCAACCTGCAGGCGCCCGCGCATCGCCGCCAGTGCACGCGCGGCGCGAGCCAGCGTCAGCTCGCCGCGCAGGCCATCAGTGCCCACCTCCATGCACAACCGCGCGGCCCATTTGAGCGCCTCATCGCCGATAACCACCTGCGACAACAGCGCGCGCGCCGCCACGATCCGCCGCCGCAGCTGCATCTCCTGCCGCTTCCAGGCTGCCACGAAGCTCGCCTCGTCGCGTTCGAAGGCATCACGGCGCCGCACGATCTCGATGCGCTGCTCGAGATCCGTCGGAGTGTGTATCTCCACCGACAGCCCGAAGCGATCGAGCAGCTGGGGCCGCAGATCGCCCTCTTCAGGATTGCCGCTGCCCACCAGCACGAAGCGCGCCGGGTGGCGCACGCTCAGGCCCTCGCGCTCGACCAGATTCACGCCCGAGGCGGCGACATCGATCAGCAGATCGACCAGGTGATCCTCGAGCAGATTCACTTCGTCGACGTAGAGAAAGCCGCGATTGGCGCGGGCCAGCAGGCCGGGCTCAAAAGCGCGCACGCCGGAACTCAGCGCCTGTTCGAGATCCAGTGCGCCGAGCACCCGGTCCTCGGTCGCGCCCAGCGGCAGATCGACCACGGGGACGGGCACCAGCCGCGCCGGGCGGCGCTGTGCGCGCTGGCTGCACTCACTGCACCAGGCCGCGCCGTCATCCGGATCGCACCCATAGCGGCAATCCGGCATGACACGCATGGGCGGCAGCAGGGCCGCCAGCGCCCGCACCGCCGTGGATTTGCCAGTGCCGCGGTCGCCGAATACCAGCACGCCGCCGATCCGCGGGTCGACAGCCACCGCCAGCAGGGCGAGTTTGAGCTCGTCCTGCCCTACGATCGCCGAAAAAGGAAACGCATCGGCCACGGACTTTTGCAGTCCTCCCTGGGTTACAGGGTGTCAAGTTTACTTGACTTTGGCGAGTGTCAGAAAATCTGTCAACCCATGGCGCTGGAATGGTCGGAAAACACCCCCGGCATGCCGGTGGGGTGGATCTCCACCCGTACCGGGCCGCAGAGTGAGTGCGTCGGGCCGGACGCTGGCGACGCCGTCCCCGCCGCCGGCACGCTGCGCAGCCGCACCTGCCGCGCCCACACCAGGGCGTAATCATCGAAGCGCTTGTCGCCCGAAGATCCGACGACATCGGCGCTGGCAATGCTGCCTTCCGGCGTGACGCACACCTTGACGATGGCGGTCTCGCCGGGTGCAAAGCGCGCGCCCCGCACGGTAAAGGACGTGGAACTGTCATCGAAAGGATCCGGCGGCTCGGCCGGACGCGCCACCACGGGCGACGGCCGCCGGAGGGCGGTGCAGCCGTCGAGCATCCCCGCGCTAAGCGCGGCGAGGCACAGAGCCCAAAGCATTGTCGATCGCACGATCCTGCTTGCGCGCCTACGGGCGCGTGCGGCTCAAAAAAGCCGTCATATCGTCAAAAGCCAGCGGTTTGCTGACCAGGTACCCCTGAATCTGATCACAGCGCAGCACGCCGAGCAACCTGGCCTGCTCCTCGGTCTCGACGCCCTCGGCGACGGTATTGAGCTTGAGGCCGTGGGCCAGCGAAATGATGGTCGATACCAGCGTCATCGCGCTGGCATCGTCCGCCATCGTGGCAATGAAGGAGCGGTCGATCTTGAGCGTCTTCAGCAGCCGCCGGTTGGTGGCGTTGTCATCCACGACCAGGATGTTGGCCACGTCAGGGCCATGCGGTGTTGCGTCGTTCCGGCGGCGCTGCCGCCGTCACGAACACGCACGGCAGCACGATGCTGAAGGCACCGGCAGCTCCCGCCTGGCGATCCACGGAGAATGATCCCTGCTGTGCCTCGACGATCTTCTGGGCCAGCACCAGGTCCAGTCCGCGGCTACCATAACGGCGGATGGCACTGGCCTCGAGTTGCGGGTAGTCGGCCAGCAGTTGCTCCAGCTCCGGAGAGCCCCCGACACTGCCCGCATCCCAGATACGCACCCACAGTGCATTCTGCTTCTGCGGCGCGGCGCTGATGTGGATGTCGCGGCCTTCGCTGGAGAATCGGATTGCATTGGCGATCAGGTAGTTGAGCACCTGCAACAGCCGCCGGCGGTCGAGCATGACGCTACCGAGCCTGGGATCAACCACGCGGTGCAGGCGCATGTGCTTGAGCGTGGCGGCCAGCTCGGCGACGGCGCACGCCTCTTCGATGGCCTGCGGCAGCGAAAAGGCTTCGGCGCGCAGCTCGAGTGCGCCGCTATCGACCCGCGAGAGCTCCACTACTTCGTCGATGAGCTCGGAAAGCCGGCGCCCGCTGCCGAGAATATCGCCCAGATATTCGCGCTGCTGGGCATTGAGCGCCCCAGGCTTGCCGTCGAGCAGGAACTCGGCAAAGCCGACGATGCCATTGAGGGGCGTGCGCAGTTCATGCGACATGTGGGAGAAGAATTCGCTCTTGACCCGCGCGGCGTCGTGCAGCGCACGTTCCAGTCGCGCGATCTCGGAGCGATCCTCGATCACATTGAGCACGCAGGGACCCTGTTCGGTCTCGATCACACTGAGTGTGAGCTGCAACGGAAAATCCGGGGCTTCGCGGCGCCGGCCATGCGCTTCCAGCGCAATCTGCGTTCCTGACCCCTTGGGATGCGCGAAAATCATCGTGCGCCCGTCGTGATAGTTGCCGCGGTCGGCCTCGGCCAGCAGCAGATCGACACTGTTACCCAGCAGCGCGTCCGATGCGCCGCCGAACAGCTGAGTGGCCCGGGCATTGGCATACACGATGCGCCCGGTCGAGTCCGCCATCACCGTGGCGCAGGGCATTGCCTCGAGTAGTTCGGAAAGGTGCTGCATGGTACCGGCGCCCGATTGAACGCCTAGAGTAGAACAGTCCGCTGCGCACGGCCGCCGCGTCTGCCTGTAACAAATGACAGCTTGTCAGCGACTGCGGTTGTGTGCACGGGAATGGTGTGCAGCAGGATCATCCCGCGGGTGAGCGCTGTGCCCTGCTGGCCACTGCCCGCGCATCGATGCGCGCCAGTTCCGCGCTGCAGCGCTCGATGGCCTGCTGCAGTTCGGCGCGCGAGGCGGGCTTGCCAAGGATTTCATCCGCGCCCGCATCCAGGCAAGCCTGCCGCGAGGCGATGACGGAGGCCGCCGTCACCACGACGATGCGCGGACGATCGGCCTCGGGCCACTCGGAGCACACCCGCCGCGTGGCTTCCACGCCATCCATGTCGGGCATGCACATGTCCATGAAAACCAGATCGTAGGAGCCATGCCGCAACGCTTCGAGCACTTCGCGGCCGGTACTGACGACATCGCACTCGAATCCCAATCCCCGCAGCACGATGCGCATGAGCTTGACGTTGGTGGAATTGTCCTCCGCCAACAGCAAACGCAGTCGGGCAGGCCGTGCCCGCGCCTCAGGCGATGTCGGATCCATTTTCACATCGGGGCCGTGCATATCGCCCCCGAGGTTACTTGAGCGTCGCGCTGCTACCTGCGACGTCGATCACACACGCGTGGTCAGACGCCGCGGTGTAGGACAACGCCGACGCAATTCCCGAGCTATCGGTTAGCGACAGTGCTCATCGTCGTGGTGGCCATCGCACCAACCCGCTTCGCGATGCCCATAGCGGTCGATGCGATCGCCATGCTCCCAGGTGTAAGGACCATGATCGCGCTCGACGACGCAGCCCGACAGGGTCAGCAGCGCCAGCGTGGCGCTGGCGAAGGTGGCTGTGGTGATGGCTTTCCAGTTTAGTGTTCGCATGAGACTCCCCCTAAAGGTAACGGCGGTGCAGTGTCTCGAATGCGTCGCTGGACTGTCGAGTTGACCTCGCGACGATCCGCTGTAGGTCTTGTCCTCCAGGCTCACAAATAAAAGGGCCCGCAACGTCGCCGTTGAGGGCCCGGTGCGCGACGCCTTTGGGGAGAGCCCGGCGGCGCATTCCACAGCTTCGTCAGGGTGACAGCGGCCCTTCGGGCTGCCAACTGGAATAAGTTACAGCTAGCCAGGGTCCGACGGGTCGAGTTCGAGTTCACCCAACGGCTTCTGGGCCAGCCCCTGGATCTCCCCGCCGATGCCCAGCAACGCCGCGACCCCGACTTGCAGCTGCTTTTCCCGGCGCGCCCAGCGCTGCTGGGTCTGGTTTTTCTCCGACTCGAGTTCCTCGCGCATGCGCTGCATGGCGTCGTGCACGGCGCGCAGTTTGTTGGCGAACTGCGGCGAGGTCACATAGTCGTACACCGCCTCCATTTTTTCGCCCTTGCCCGCCGAGACCAGCCGCTGTTTGTGGACATCGAGCAGCGCCGCGCGCAGCACCTGCCCCAGGTGCAGCGCCGCCGACCAGACCACGATGTACACCCCATCGTGCAAGCCAAAGGATTGCCCCGACACCCATTCGCGCGGCACGGCGGTGGGCATGGTGACCAGCAGCCCCACTTCGGCGCCGCTGTTGCGCATGTCTTCCTTGAGCTTGGCAATCCAGGGCGCACTGAAGTCGCGCGCGCGCTTGGTCTCCCACAGCAATATGCCTGCGTGCTTGCCATCGCGCGTGACCACGCGATGAATCACATCGCCGCCCCGCACGCCCTTCTTGACCTCTTCGATGACATCGAGCGCAAACTCCCGGCGCAGTGCCTCCTCCAGCGCCAGCTCGAGCACCTCGCCCTGCAATTGCTGTGAGCCCTGTGCGGAACGGCGCTGCGCCTCGGCGAGCTGCGCGACCATGTCATCGAGTTTCTTCTGCAGGTCCAGCTCGCGCAGCGAGGCGCGTTCCTGCTCCTGGGCGCGCACCGCGGTCTCCCGTTCGGCCACGCGCGCATCGACCTGCCGCTGTACCAGCAGCGCCTGCGCCTCGCGCTCATCCTTGAGTTTCTGCCGCTCCACCCGCAGCTGCAGTTGCTCATCACGCAGCAGCTTCATTTCCCCCTGTGCCTCGGCGAGGCGCTGCTCGTAGGATTGGCGCTCTGCGGCCACCAGCTCGGCGGCCCGCGCGGTGGCGGCCTCGTGCACGCGCGCGTCGGTAGCCATCTCACGCGCCGCGAGCGCGGCCTCGCGCTGATCCATGGCAGCCAGCTTTGCCTGGCTGGCGCCAAGTTGCTCCCTGAGTGTCGCGAGTTGCGGCTCCAACCCACTGGCCGTCATCTCGCGCACCTGCGCCAGCGCGCGCTCATGATCTTCGGCCTGTTGCCGCAGCCGCTTGCCCGCGGCCTCGCGCTCCGCCGTACGCACCTGCGTCATCGAGGCATTGCTCGCCGCCGCGATGCTCTCCAGCGCCTGGCGCGCGAATCCCTGCTCGAGCGAAAACGCCTGCTTGCAGTTCGGACAGGTGACGGGCGCATCGGGCGCAATCAGCAGCGGTTCGGCACTCATGCCGTGATTATCGGCCAACTAGCGGTGCTCCTGCCGGGCCATGTTCGGGCTATCGTACCAGCGGCGATCCGGTCAGCCCCTGGTCGTACATGGCGCCGAAGGCCAGATACTGGCTGACAGGATCAGCCGGGTAGTCGAGCGTTACGGTACTCACCCGGCCGCCCTTGTCGAAGCGCGCTGTAAGCCGCGAGTAGACCCCCGCGTAATACGTCGGGAAATTCAACGCCGCGAACCGCGTGACCACCTCATCGCGCAGCGCCGGATCGAAGTGGGTGCCGTACTTGTCGACCAGCGCCTTGATGGCCTCGTAGTCGCCCTCGGCCTTGATGCGCATCAGCTCGGCCAGCAGTGCGCCCACGCCCTGGCGCATCTTCGCGTAGTCGGTGACACGCAGATAGGTCTTGCCGTCCTGGCGATACTGTTCGATGGCGCCGGTGGTATCCATGATGTAGCGCACGATCAACTGACGGTCGCGCATGTGATCCTCTTCGAGGCTATCGCCCTGGGTCACATAGCGCAGCTGCGACAGCGACACTTCCACCGCGCTGTCGTACATGGCCTTGGCCACTTGCTCCTGGTCGACCACCAGGCCGAGCTCCTTGAGCTTCGGGTCCCAGACATTCCACAGCGCCATCAGATCCGCGCGCGCTTCTTCGAGCGTGGAATAGTATTCCTTCAGCGCCGCCTTGCTGCCGCCGGCGAACCGCTCGCTGAGCTTGCCAGAGCCGTGCCCGATCACCTCGTGCAGCGACACCATCATCTCGCGCGCCTGGGGACCGTAGTGCTCGTCGCGCGCGACGGTTTCGGGCGAGCCCTCGAACGCTTCCAGCATCTCGTGCCCGAGGTAGAACGGCGTGAGCGCACGCGAACTGCTGAACAGGAGGAAATTCTTGGTGCCGTACTTTTCGCGGATCTGGTTCTCATCGGGCAGGTTATCGCCGACGGTGGTCACTTCAAAGTCGCCGGTCTCGATCGTGGTTTCGACCGTCATGATCGATGGCAGCGTGAACGCTGTTCGGCGGTACTTCGGGTCCCAGGGCGCCCGCTCCTCAAAGTAAGCGGCACTCGCGGCGAGCTTATTGGCGGCGCTGGTCATGCGCTCATCCGTTATCGACACGAACGCGGCCGCGCTGCCCTTGGCTCCGCGCGCATCGCGATAGATCTCGACGAAGCCATTGGAGAAATCCACTGGCGAGATGTTGCGCACCCAGTCGGCATCGAACTGCAGCCAGGCCTCCGCTTCCCCGGTCTCGTAGTACCCGATCAGATCGGCAATGACATGGGCCTGGGCCGGCTCCGCCACGGCTTGCGCCTTCTTGAGGTAGCCGATCGCCCGGCGCAGGAACACGGCATACAGTCCCGACGGCACCTTGCCATCGGCGGTGCCGGCGCGATAGACCTGCTCGATGATCTGCCCCTGTGCATTGCGAACCACGCGCGAATTGAGCGCGTAGCGGTCGTGGAATCCGCTCAACTGCGCCAGTGAGACGCCCGAGTAAAATGTGTTGGAGCTGGCCTGGATGATGTCGGTACCCGCCCCGCCCTGCTTCGCCGTCGTCATAGGCTCAAAGTTGACATCGAACAGCGCGGCACGCAGGCCCTGGAGTTCCTTCTCCAGCGCGGCCGGCGAAACAATCGGTGGCAGATCCGCGCAGGCGCTCCTGAATGCGCCGGCACGTTGGGCATTCAGCGCCGCGGCTCTGAGTTCCTCGATGCTGAACGCCGGCACGAACTTCTGCGCGGTCTTTAGATTGTGATTGCCGCGATTGGCCCAGAAGAGTTCAGCGTATTGCGTGATCGCTTCCCGCGTGCGCGCATCGAGGGCACCGTCATGGGTCACGATCTGCTCCAGCAGCCGCTTTTCGCGCAGGCCGTAGGCTGAGAGCTGGTCATAGATGATCGGATCGATGGCGATGGCGGCCTGCCCCAGCCAGTAAGCGAGCTGCTGCTGTTTAGGCGACAGCGTCGTGAAGCTATTGGCCTGCACCGTCACAAAGCCGGTGTCGCCCACTCGCGCCAGCAGCGCCGCCCGTGCGGCGGGCGGGACGGGCTGCTGCGCGGCTGCGGGCAGCGCCGCGCATGTCAGCAGCAGGACGGCGGGTAACGGGAACCTCATGCGGACTTCTCCAATCGATCGCATCGATCATTCGATGCTTTTTATAATCGTCAGCGATTATTCCAGTCAAAACCAGTGGCGATCGTCATCTGGCCATTCACGGGAAAGCGGCGCGGAAAGAATCCCGTGCTCTGGACGCGTCCCGCCGCTACGTCATCCAGCGCGCGATCGAGATCCTTGAGGTCCTGCACACTCAGCCAGGGCGCCGAGGGATTCTCGTTGGCACGGCAGCAGTGCGCCGTCCACAGTCGCGTATCGGCCGGCAGAATCGACAGCAGCCTTTGCGTGGTCACGCGGTAGGCGGACCGGCTGGCCCCGGGAAGGAAGGCATACAACGTGGTCGGATAGATGAAATCCCCTGCAAACAGCTGCCGATGCGTCGCATCGAAAAGCGACACGGAGTTGGGCGTGTGGCCGGGGGTTTGCAGCACCGTCAGCTGCCGCCCACCCAGCTCGATGATGCCGTCGGGTGCGATCCACTGCGTCACGCGCACCGAGGGTGTATGAAGATGATCGACCATCCCCAGATATTCGTAGCGCCGCGGCGTGAACACCCCGTCCGCCACGTCAGCCCGCGTTTCGGGCAGATCGATCATCGCCACCGATGCAAAGGCCGCGATCCCGGCCAAGTGATCGAAGTGCAGATGCGATGCCATGACCGTGACCGGAAGCTGAGTCAACGCGGCCACCACCGGCCGGATATCACGCGTCCCCGTGCCGCTGTCGAACAGCAGCGCTCGCTCGCGCCCGAGAATCAGGTAGGCATAATTCTGCTGGTAATAACGCGGCTCGCCGATCGCAAAGGTGTCCTCATCGATGCGCTGCACGGCCCAGTAGTCATCGACCATGGCTCCGGCGGCAAGTACCGGCGCCACCGGATCGACGATGGCGTGCGGCTCGAGCCAGGATGAGAGTTCCGCCTCCAGATAGGGGGCAGCGAACGCGGCCCCGACCGCCAGCACCGCGAACGCCGCCGCGGTCCAGCACAAGCTGCGTCCAATCGGCATGAAGGGATCTTACACAGCTTTACAAAACGTGACGCAGGCGCGGCAGCGTGCCGGTACGGAGGCTTAAGATCCTGACCGGCCACTCTGGTGCCTGTTCATGCTGCCCGCCGATCGACTCGATCCCGATGACTTCCCGGACTCCGCGTATGCGCGCGAAGTAGGCACCGGGATGGCGGAGCTGCGCTTCGCTGAGCCGATGGAATCCCAGTACCTGGACGAGCATCTGCGCCGCGTGCGGTTGCGGGTTCGCGCCTGGTTCTCCCTGGCCGTCATCCTGGCCGCGGTCTTCTGCGTGGCACAGGCCGCGCGCGCGGGGTTTGCGAATGCGACCTTCTGGCTGAACGCGCTCGGTATCCTGCCCTGTGCGCTCGGATTGGCGTGGCTGGCCTGGAGCGAGCGCTACACACGATGGTACCTGCCTGCGGCGCGGATATTGGTGCCGCTCTCGGGCGCGCTAATGGCCTTCTTTGTGGCACAGGCCGTGGGCGATTCCCAGGACGAGGAGCTGGCCTGGCTGAGCGTGAATGTGGTCGCTGCGTTCTTCTTTACCGGTCTGCTGTTTCGCGCCGCCTTGCTGGCGGCACTGGCCATCGTGGCCACGTTCGCGATCACCGGCTACTTTGTGTCCATCCAGACACCGTTCGAACTGGTCAAGAGCGTGCTGGTATTGGCAATGACGGCGGCAATGGGCGCCATCATCTACCGCAACATCGAGCGCTCCTACCGCCGTAACTACCTGGAGTCGGGACTCATCGCCGAGCTCACGGCCCGCGACGGCCTGACCGGGCTCGCCAACCGCCGGGCCTTCGATGAACATCTGCTGCGTGTATGGCAGCAAGCGCAGCGCGACGCGCGCATGCTGTCCATCCTGATGGTCGATATCGACCACTTCAAGACCTACAACGACTCCTTCGGGCACCAGGCCGGGGATGCGGCCTTGCGCAGCGTCGGGAACGTGCTGCGCGAGTTCGCGCGGCGGCCGCTGGACATTGCGGCACGCTTCGGCGGCGAGGAGTTCGCGATCGTTCTCTACGATCTGTCGATTGCCAATGTACTGGACATCGCCGAGCGCCTGCGCCAGGCCGTGCAGTTCGCCTCATTGCCCAAGCATGAAGCGGCGAGCTCGGGCGTTACCATCAGTGTCGGCGTGGGCGTGGTGATGCCCACGGTGGGCCGCACTCCCCAGGGCGCCGTGCAGCTGGCGGATGAGGCGCTCTACGAAGCCAAGAACGGCGGCCGTAACCGCGTGGTCCTCAAGGGCATCGAAGAGCACCGCAACCTGAAGACCGGATCGTTCAAGCCACCGCGCTCGGTCTGACACGCCAGCTTAACAATCGGGGCGGAGAGTCCTGATCCCGGCGATGCCCTGCGGCCGTCTGTCCGCCCTTGCGCCCGGGCTTCGGTTCGCAGGGTATCGCCACCTTTCCGAGGGCTGTCCGAACGATCCGGAACGCGCTAGATTCGGGGCATGAGCGGTCCAAGACACACGGTAATTCCCAATCTCGTCCCCACTTTCGATCCGGATCCCGCCTCGGCAGGCGACGCGGCGCCGTTCGATAACGGCGGCCCGCCGGAGGATCTTCCCGTCGACGAGGAAGATGGCGACGCCGCCGATTACGGGCGCGACGGAGACTAGTGACTAGCGAACCTTGACGCGGCTCTTGGCGGCAAGATACTTCACGTTCATCCGGGCGCGATCTTCGTCGGAAAAGTGCTTGCGCGCGTCGCCCCAGACATTGCGCTCCTCCTCCCTGATGTGGTGTTCCACCAGTTCCTTGAGTACCTTCGCCGTGGCCTTGTGCTCAGCCGATGTCGCATTGGCAATCGAAGCCAGCCGCTGCAACGCCTTGTCAGCCAGCTCGTGCTCGAGATATCCCTCGTAGCCGTCGATCTGTGCCTCTTTGTCCTTCACGGCGATGATGGCATCGTAAAGCACCTTCTGTTCGGCCTTGGTATGCGGCACCAGTGCCGCCTTGATCTGCTGGACCAGCGTCCTGCGCCGGGCGGCCGTATCAGCTTCCTCGAGATCAGCCAGCAGCCCCTTCACTTCATCGTGTTCGCTTCTCAAGGTATCCAGGAGGTCGGTATCCTCCGGCGCCCCGAGGGCGGGTGACAATGCCTTGACTACCGCATGGGTCGCGCTCTTGACCGTCGTCCTGATATCCACTGCAGCCTCCCTGATGAGCTGATTGATTTGCGATGCGCTGCATTTTCAGCGTCACAGCGCGGCCGCGATGTCGGCAGCGAGGACTTAATCCAGTGGATGGCACCTACAGCGCCGCTTAGGTATCACGGAGTAGCATAGGAGCCCGATACACGCAGGAGACGGAAAAACCGTGGCGACCAAAAAGAAAGCGCTTACCCCGAAAGCAAAGCGGCCCCGAAAAAAATCCTCTGCTTCCGGGTCGGCCGTTTCGGCGACGAAACTGCACGATCTCATCGGCAGAGCCACGGCTCTGCGACACCTGGAGCAGCTATCGACCGATACCAAGATCGGCAAACGCCTCAATCAATTGCAGAAGGCGCTGGAGGTCATGGAAGAAGTGATTCGAAAGAAAAGCAAACGCTGACGCGTCGCTACCTCAGGAACCGGACGTTATCGGCCGCCATCGCGGCGGACGCGTCGCCCGGGCGCCGCGGGAATCTGCTCGCCCACCATACCTCGAGCAGCGCTCGAGCCAGCCAGGCCGGCCCGTCTGGCCGTCGTGCGGCAATTCGGCGCATCAGCTCGAATGATACGGTACCTGCGGTGTCACGCTTCGGAGCCATGGGTGCGAGCGTAGCGCGTCGCCCGCGGGGAGTTTGTCGGCAAAAGGCTGAAGCCCGGCGGGAGAAGCGATGGTAGCTCGTCGGACAGCCGGTGCCGCAACAAGAGCTGGTATGGCCCTCCCCCTGACTCTTAAAGCGCGCCCCGCGCTCCCAGGTGCGTGAGGCTCAGGAGGAAGACCAGGCCGAGGGGACCTTAGTCCCTGCGCAGCCGCGAGTCACCGTGCGCAGCGCACACTCTTAACCCATGCCGTGGGCGGGAGATGAAGCGGCCGGCTGGCCCAGAAGCGCCGCCATTCGTTCATAGAGCATGGCCAAGCGCATGAATTGACTGCGTCCCTCGGGGGAGTTCGCGGCTTCCGCCAGGGCCCGCAGCTGGGCCGCTCGTTCCAGGTTACCCGGGGGGAGAACGTAGCCTGATTCATTTGCCATGACTGCGACCGCCTCAGGAGCCTTATTGAAGAGCCATCGTACGAAAGCGCTTTGTGCGGATCAGTCGGCAGCGGCACCGTGTCGGCGGCAGACAGCGCCTACAGCTAGAATGCCAGCATGAAGAAATCCACGAGTCCTCCGGATGGCAAGAGCGCCTCGGCGAACATCACCCGCCGAATTAAAGAACTGGGCGATTGGAGAGGCGAGATGCTGGCGCAGGTCCGCCAGCTCATCCACGCCGCTGACCCCGACATTCAGGAGGAATGGAAATGGATGGGTACCCCCGTATGGTCCCACGACGGCATCATCTGTACCGGGGAGTCATATAAAGAGGTCGTCAAGCTGACGTTCGCACGCGGCGCCGCCCTCAAGGATCCGGAAAAGCTCTTCAACTCCAGCCTGGAGGGAAACGTGCGGCGCGCGATCGATCTGCGCGAAGGGGAAAAGATCAATCAGACCGACTTCAGACAACTGATCCGCGCCGCGGTGGCGGCCAATTCCGCCGCGCTCGCCGAACGAGCGGCCAGAAAGACGGCCGCCAAGAAAAAGTAAGATTCAATAGGCGAGCTTACTCGGGGGATTGCACTTGGCGGCCGAGTTGCACCAGTCGCTCGAGCGCCAGGATGGCCATGCGGGGCACGGGCTTGGTGCCATCGCACCAATAGCGCAACTCGTGCGGCGCCACTTCGAGGAATGCCGCCAGCTCATCTATGCTCAATCCGGCGGCCAGCACAAGATCGCACACGATGCGCTGCCGCGGCGGCTCGAGGTAATTGACTTTCCGGCCCTGACGGATGCCGAAAAGATCGGTACTCAAGTTCGTTCCCCCTCTGCCTATATCCAATGCTGCCACCACTGCCGGCGGCATGGAACTGTCAAATGTGGGGGTGGCGACAGCCCGAAGCAGAACGCCCTGTAACTCGGGCATTTAGCGCGCAATTATGAATTGCTGCCTGAGATTCACACTCTATCGGTTGTCGTCCGCCGCCATTAATGCGCGCCGCAGAGCGCTGACCGCGACGCCACTGAGTCGCAAGTACAGTTCGGTCATGGCCGCCCGGACATCCTCCCGTAAATTGGCCAGGTCCTCAGGAGAATGATGTTCCGGCAGCCGAATTTTTACTTTGAGATCCGAGTAGGCCAATGCCAGCAGCTGCGCCAAGTCGCGATATATCGCCTCGTACTGCGCGCGCTGTTCGCCCTGCATATGAGCGGCGTCCAACTCCGGCGCTGCCCACTCCATGAAGCGGTCGGTCATGTCATCGAGCCGCGACTGCGCGCGGCGCTCCTTTCCAAAATCGCCCTTCAGTAGATCTCCCAACTTACTTCAGCTCATTGGTGATGACGGTTATGCGCGCGAGGATTTCTGACACCTTCGCATCCGCAGCCATGCAATCGGCCGACTCACTGAAGGTCTCCCGCAGCGCATGGCCGGCGCGCTCGATGGCGACGGGCAATGCATCGCATAGCCGTTTGAATTCGGCTGCATCATCCGCCCGCAAGTTAAATGACATGGGAATAATCCTAGACGCGAACGGTGCCAGGTAGAGGCGCCGTTGGTACGCCCCACGACATTGCGCCTCTGTCCACAAATTGGCCAGATATCAGACAAAAAAACTTCTCTATGTTCGTTACCGCACATCCGGTGGGAACGGAAAAGAGTATCCAGTAAATTCTGGACCCCAAGCTTCTTGTCCCTCCCTATCGAAGCTGACACCAGGGTTCAGCCTTCGGCCCGCAGACGCGGAACAACGTCGCGTCTGCGGGTCAATTTTCAACGGCTCCCCAGAGCCACTTGAATTTCCCTCACGACATAACGCTCGCCTGATAGCGATGGCTCATCGCGTCGCGGTGAAATCGCTCAATGGGTTTCCAGTGACTGCTGTCCGCGGCGTCTGCGGAAGCTGCGGCCGACCGCGACCGCAGTTCTGGAAGCATGCCGCAGCCAGCAACGATATCGGCCACTATTCGAGGATGAACGGTCCTGGATCCAGCGGCGCGCGCTCGGCTGTAGCGCTCGGATCAGACTCCGCAGGTGCAATCAGGCCCGCATGATTGTTCTTCGGCGAGTTGACGCGCGTGCTGACCTTCAGTGCGTGCATCAGGTCATCGGGGTAAGGCTTCAGTGCCGCGCGCGCTTCATCGGCGGATCCGTTGAGCCACGATTCGATATCAGTGC
This sequence comes from uncultured Gammaproteobacteria bacterium, assembly GCA_963819195.1. GTDB lineage: Bacteria > Pseudomonadota > Gammaproteobacteria > Steroidobacterales > Steroidobacteraceae > FEN-1191. The sequence goes on along the minus strand of CAWFVL010000011.1, from coordinate 232,703 downwards.
TTTGCAGGATCGCCGGCATGCGCTGCTTGGCGTTATGGATCTCGGCCATCAGCGCGTTGGGCGGCATCGTGATGATCGTGCAGCTCTCGAGCGCCGTGCCCTCTGCTGTCACGGATCGATCCCACAGCCCGGCGAAGCCGAACACCGGCTGATCGGCCATGGTGATGTAGAACGGCGTCTTGCTGCCGTCCTCGTTCACATGCCACTCGTAGAAACCTGCGGCGGGGAGAATGCAGCGCTGGCCACGCTTCCAGGGACCGCGCCAGGTCGGACCATCTGCGAGCTTCTCGATCGTCGCGTTGATAGTGCTGTACTTCGGCGGCACGCCCTTGGCAAAGAACGGCACCAGGCCCCAGCGCATCATCAGGCCCTCACGCTGGCCGTCCGCCAGGCGCACGACAGGCACCTGCTGCGTGGGGGCAACGTTGTAGCTGCGGTCAAATTTCCAATGGATCAGATGAACGGCGAAGTACCGCTCGGCCTCGGCTGTCGCAGGATTGACGTAGCGGCCACACATGAGGCGTTACTTTAACGCCATACAGCTTGCTGCGCTGCGGACTACTGGATGGACTGATCCTCGGGCGGCCCGCTAACTTGCTGTTCATGCGCCGGAATGTCTTCGATCCCCTTGAGCCGACCAAAGGACCGCGCTGGTACGTCGTCCGGAACATGCACCGGTCAGTGCTCGAGGCGCGCCAGCTGCTGCCCGGCGCCGACCTGAAGCGCGCCCTCGTGGCCGCGATGCTCGAGTACATCGATGCCGGATGGCGTCTAGGGGAATTCAGCTCACGTACCGGCTTTTTCTTTTGCGACAAGGCTGGCGAGCGGCGGATGGTCGAGATTACGCCGAGCGATCCGGGGCCATGGCGGCACGCCTGAGCATGCTTCCGGCGCGGGCGGCAGCCTTTACGGCCCCTTAGCGGCCGGCAGAAATCTTACGCGGCGCGGGAAGCAGCCTGTCGAACTCACGGGCAATGAGTCGATAGCAGTCACAGGAGGCCTTTTCGAGCCCGGCGCGATCGAGCACGGTGATGGTTCCTCGCCGATATCGGATGAGATTGCGGTGCTGTAGCGCTGCGGCTGTCTCGGTGACACTGGCACGCCGGACACCCAGCATCAGGCCAAGGAAGTCCTGGGTTAGGGGAAACTCGTATCCTTTCACTCGATCGTGTGTTTGCAGCAGCCAACGGGCACAGCGCTGCACCACCGGGTGGTGGCGATTGCACGAGGAGCATTGAGCAACCTGGGTCAAAAGTGCCTGCGTATAAAGCAGTAGCGTACGCCGGAGGGACGGCTCGCGATCGACGTGACGCTCGAACGCGGCGGCCGGCAGAGCCAGCCCTTCTCCCGGCACTTGAATGAAAACCTCGACAGCGCCGGATGTCCCGCCCAAGAAAAGTGGCAGCCCGACGAGCCCCTCGCGGCCGATGGTGGCCACCTCAACAGAATCATCGGCATCGCCCATAGAAATCATCGACGCCACTCCACTCACGGGGAAGACAACCTCGGTGAGAGCCTTCTTACGGGGCTGCAGCACCTGGCGCATCTCAAGCGACCGTAGCTCGAGGTCGGGCAGGATGCGTTCGAGCGCAACACGCGGCAAGGCAGCGAGAAGACGATTGCCTTGCGCGGCGCGCAAAGTGACGACTGACATCGGCGGCTCCTGTAGAGGATCCGCCTGGCACTTCCCGGACTACGGACCAGTTTCTTCCAATTGGGCAGGTAAGTTACCGGTTTCGCGCGCGAAAATCGGTACGGTGGCGCACCAACGAGACCAGGAAAGGCGAAGAACTCGCGGAGAAGTTTGGCAGCGAGCGCTATTTAGTGTGTTGGAGCGAGGGACACCGTGCGCTACCCGAGCGGTAATAGCTTGCCGCAGGGCGCGCACTGCGCCGCCTAGAGCCTTGCCTTCCTCTTCATCGCGACCAGACGACCCAGCGTTTCGATTGCCGAGCACGGAGGCAGCAGCTTGCCGTTCGGCTGGCACCAGTAAAGGAGCGTTTTCTCATCAACGCTGAGTGCTCGGGCAGCTTCAGATGGCGAAAGTCCGCTCGATACAAGGAGCGCTCGCAGACGATCTGAGACCGACCCCTCTTGGGCTCCAGGGGCTGGTGGGGAGTTATCCTTCTCCGGGATAATCTTGGGTGTGTGCATCTGGGGCCTTTGAGTCCTTGGGCGCGGTAGAAAAAGGCCCCGCACGTGGCGGGGCGAGCGGGAGACTGGATGTTGTCGGGCCGAATCTATCGCTCGCCTGAACCGCCTTGGTGGACCCCGATCACGTTTTGTCCTGATTCAGAATTGGCCTACATGGGCCGGAGCACGACCGAGAGTCTTTCCCTATTTCCCTTCCGCTAAGCCTCTGGCGATCGTATCGCGCTCCAACTGCGTGAAGGTCCATGTCTTGTCACAAGGCTGGCACCACCCCTGGATCGCCTCCAGGGCCTCGAGTCGGCGCTGCAAGTCGCTTCGGCTATACCGGTCCATGACGCGCAGTTCCTTGCAGGTTGGGCAGCGCGATGAGACTGATGGCTTTTCAAGGGTTGCCATAGATCTCGGATGCTACCACTGGGCTACTGCTCCCGAGACGTATTCAGGAAATGGCCCGGGCGTGGGCCAATTTACCTGGTTGCCGCGGAGCACGAACCCGTCGTCGCGGCCCCCGGGTCGCACCAGGCGCCCCACAGATCGATTGTCCCGGAATCGCTCAAACTGCTGTTTCCGTATCCACGCCCGTGCTTCTAACAAGGTTTGCCGGCGCCGGCGGCAGATTTGACCAGCTGAGCCAGTGTGCTGACGCCCTGACGGATCTGCGGTATCGATGCGTGGCCGAAGTTGAGTCGTATGCAGTTCGGATATTTGCGCTGGGCTGAGAAAATCGGACCCGGCGCGATACTGACCCCCGCGGTGTGCGCCAGCCGATACAGTGTCAGGGCGTCGACCGTCTTGGGTAGCTCGACCCAGAGCATATAACCGCCGTCGGGCCGCGTCATGCGGCAGTCTGAGGGGAATTCGGAAGACACCGCGTTGAGCATCTCCCGGCAGCCCTCAGACAATGCCTGGCGCAAGCGACGCAGATGCTGCTCGAAGCCGCCCCTTTTTAGGTAGCGAACCAACGCATCCTGGCAGACGGGCGCAGTGGTGAGCGAACTCATGATTTTGCTTTCCCAGACGGCGCGCGAGAATCGTCCGGGAGCCGCCCAGCCGATGCGGTAGCCCGGGGCCAGGCATTTGGACATAGAACCGCAATGCAGAACCCAGCCGCCCCGATCGAAGGATTTCACCGATCGAGGACGCGTCGCCCCGAAATACAGCTCGGCGTAGGCGGCATCCTCGATCACCGGCACCCTGTAACGCTCCGCCAGTCGTGCCAGCGCTCGCTTGTGCTCCTCGGGCATGCAGCTTCCAAGGGGATTTTGAAACGTGGGTATCACGACACAGGCTTTGATCGATCCGGAGGCAAACGCAAGCTTGAGCGCGTCGAGATCGATGCCGGTGCGCGGATCGGTCGCAATCTCGGCGGCTCTGAGCCCCATCCATTCGAGCATCTGCAGCGTGGCATAAAAGGTGGGGGTTTCAATCGCGACCGTGTCGCCCGACCGCGTTACGGCACGCAGACAAAGAAAGATTGCTTCCAGCGCCCCAGTGGTGATCACGATGTCATCGGGGCCGACGATATGGCCGCTGTCCAGATAGCGCAGCGCGATCAGCCGCCGCAGCTCCGCACTTCCGGGCGGCAGATCCTCCAGCGTCGCCGCCGGCTTCAGTCCCCTGGCCGCCGACGCACCCGCCCGGTTCATCTCGACGGGAAATAGCTCCGGGTTCACAAACGCGGATCCAAACTGCACGAGCGCGCGCTGCTTCATGGCTTCAAATACTTCGAAGATAAGCTCGTTAACGAGCACCGCGCCGGAACGGCGGGTCACCTTGAATTGCTTCGGCTCGGCGAGGCGTTTGACGCCACTCGATCGTACAAAATAGCCTGACCGCGGTCGTGACTCGATCAGGCCCTGCGCCTCCAGGTCACGATAGGCGCGCAGCACCGTGCCGGGATTCACGCGATGCTTACGCATAGCGCTCCGAACCGACGGCACGCGGTCACCGGCACGCAGTAGCCCCATCGCGATCATGCTCGCCAATTCATCGGCGATCGTCCGGTACCTCGTCATGTGCAGCGCACCAGCCCGGGGTGTACTAGGTGAAATGACGGATATCTGTGTCTTTTACGCGACGCCGGGCAACCCCATAGTACCTCCATTCGCCTCAGAGCAATGGCCCCTAGTCGCTTGAATGAGTCTTCCCCGCCAGACCGACTCTATCGACCCAAATCAAAATCACCTGCTGGCTGCGCTGACGCCCACCGAATGTGAACGAATAGTCCCGCACTTGCAGTTGGTCGCTATGCCGCTCGGCAGCGTCCTGTATGAGTCTGGGGCCCGCTTGAGCCATGTCTATTTTCCGACCAATTGCATCGTTTCCCTGCTGTACATGCTGAAGGATGGCGGATCGGCTGAGCTATCACTGGTAGGTAGCGAAGGACTCATTGGCATCGCGCTGTTCATGGGTGGAGAAACCACGCCGAGCCGTGCGATCGTCCAGAGCGCCGGCTACGCCTACCGTCTCTCGAGCAAACGAATCAAGGAGGAGTTCCATCACAACGGCGACCTGCGACTGCTGCTGTTGCGTTACACGCAGGCCCTGAGTACACAGATGGCACAGACGGCAGTGTGTAATCGCCATCACACGATAGACCAGCAGCTGTGTCGCCGGCTATTGCTCTACCTCGATCGCCTGCCATCCAACAAATTCACCATGACTCAGGAACTCATCGCCAATACGCTGGGCGTGCGACGCGCGGGCGTCGCCGAAGCCGCGTCCAGACTGCAGAAGCTTGGCATCGTGCGCTACAGCCGCGGGCACATCACGGTGCTGGACCGACCGAAACTCGAGAAGCTGTGCTGCGAATGCTACGCGGTCGTCAAGCGGGAAACTGATCGCCTGACGCCGAATGGTCAGGCGATTTCGAGAATCGTCCGCAAGACACCCACGAATACGGAGGCTGCGCCGAAGCCGTCAGGACCGCTGCCAGCGGCCGAGGCGAAGGCGGAAATCACCGTGTTGATCGAGACGCTGAATGAGTCATGGGCACGTCTGCAAGAACTGACAGCAGTCCAAGCCGATTCGGTGACGCAGTGCGCTGCCCGGCAGTTTCCGTTGCGGCGCAGTAAGTTTCGGTCGCGGCGCGGCGACTCCCACAACCCGGCCGCCACACGGCGCGGTCCGTCCGAGCGCCAAAGCGCCTCGGCGGACCTGCGCGATAGCGATCGACGGATCAGCGAAATGCTTAACAATATTGAGCTGGTGTCCATCATGCTCGATCGAAACGGGGACATCAGCTATTGCAACGACTATCTGCTCGACCTTACGGGTTGGCCCCGCGATCAGGTCCTCGGCCAGAGTTTCTTTAAATTGTTCATACCGGCCGATCTTGATTCCGAAGTGCGGCTCGTTTTTTCTGCCATGCTCGACGATGCTCCCGTGGCGTGGCATCACCAAAATGACATCCTCACTAGGTCGGGAGAGCGCCGGCTCATTCGCTGGAACAACTCGCTGCTGCGCTCCAGCGCCGGGGAGGCGATAGGAGTCGCCAGCATCGGCGAGGATTTGACCGAAACAAAAAAAAACGAAATCCGAATCAAGCGCCTCAACCGCGTGTACGCGATGCTCAGTCAGATCAACGCGCTAATCGTCCGGGTACGGGAGCGCGCAGAATTATTCAGTGAGGCGTGCCGGATCGCGGTGGATGCGGGCGCGTTCAGGATGGCGTGGATCGGCGTAATCGATTCGCATACACTCGACGGCAAAGTCGTGGCCTGGTACGGCGGCGAAGTAGGCTACGTCGACGCGATAAGGCTTACGGCGCGCGACGGCACGCCGGACAGCGAGCGCCCCGCCTGCCGTGCGCTGCGGCAGTCGCAGCCCACGGTCTGCAACGATATCGCGACCGACCCGTCGATTGCGGCACTGAGCGACGAACTGCTGCGACGCGGGCATAGGTCGTTAGCGTGCTTTCCGCTGATGGTAGCCGGACGGCCCGAAGCGGTGATTGCGCTGTTCGCGGGTGAGCCGAACACGTTCGATACGGAGGAGATGCGCCTGTTGTCGGAATTGGCCGGCAATATCTCGTTCGCGGTCGACCACGTTGAAAAGCAGGATCGCCTCAATTATCTCGCCTACTACGATGAGCTCACGGGGCTGGCTAACCGAAGTCTGTTTCTGGAGCGCGTTGCACAGTACATGCGTACCGCGGTTGGCAATGGCTGCAAGCTTGCTGTGGGTCTGATCGACCTGGAACGTTTCAAGAACGTCAACCACAGCCTCGGGCGTCCCGCCGGCGACTCGCTACTGAAGCAGGTGGCGGATTGGCTAACCCAGAGCCTCGGAGATGTAAGCCAGGTCGCACGCGTGGACGTGGATCACTTCGCGGTGGTGTTTCCGCACATTCGTCATGAGGGTGAATTGGCGCGACTCCTGGATAGAACAGTCGATTCGCTTCTGCGCCATCAGTTCCACGTGGATGACACCGTGATTCGCGTCGCTGCCAAGATTGGGATCGCGTTGTTTCCGGACGATGGCGCGGAGGCAGACACCTTGTTCAAGAACGCCGAGGCCGCGCTCAAGAAAGCCAAGGTCAGCGGCGATCGATACCTGTTCTACACCGACCAGATGAGCGCGACGGTGGTTGGCCGCCTGAGTCTGGAATATCAGCTGCGTGAGGCGCTCGACAACGGAGAATTCATTCTCCACTACCAGCCAAAGATCAACCTCGCCAGCGGCAAGGTCACCGGCGCCGAGGCGCTGCTGCGGTGGAATAATCCGCGAACGGGCCTGGTGCTGCCCTCCGGATTCATTCCGATGCTCGAAGAAACCGGATTGATCTATGAAGTCGGACGCTGGGCGCTGCAAACGGCAATTCAGGACTACTTGCGCTGGCGTGCGGCTTACACGTCCGCCGCGCGCATCGCAGTAAACGTCTCACCGCTGCAACTGCGCAATCGCAGCTTCATCTTCGAGGTGAAGCAAATGATCGATATAGACATGCATGCAGCGGCCGGACTGGAACTGGAGATCACCGAAAGCCTGATCATGGAGAATGTCGAGCACACCATTGCAAGCCTGCAGGCGATACGCGCCATGCGGGTGAGCGTGGCCATCGATGACTTCGGCACTGGCTTTTCATCGCTCAGTTGCCTGTCAAAGCTGCCATTGGATACGCTAAAGATCGATCGATCGTTCATAAACGACATGACTGCCGGGCAAGCGGGGCTCGCACTGGTGTCCGCTATCATCAATCTCGCGCATTCACTGAAGCTCAATGTGGTTGCCGAAGGCGTCGAAACCAACGAGCAATCGCGCCTGCTGCGGTTCATGAACTGCGATGAGATACAAGGGTATCTGTTCAGCAGACCGCTGCCGACCGAGATCTTCGAAGCACGTTACCTGCTGCCGCCTTGTGCCGAGGATGGTTCCCAGGTGCCGTGAATTCCCGCGGGATTGTCGCGTCTGATTAACGCGCCTTCCACAAGAAATGTAAAGGGACTCACCGATTCTCAGCCTTGAGCGGGGACAGTCCTGTGACTGACTGCTGGGCGAGCTATCTTTTGCAGACGCTGATCCATGTCGCTATCGGAAGCCGAAGAGCAGGAGCTGCGTGAGATCGCAGGCGGCGCCCGACCGAGAGCTGCTGACCATTGAAAGGCAGCTTGAGTGCAAATTATTGCTCGCCTGTTACCGCACCTGGGTTCGGGTCTTCATAACGATTGCATTGAAGATTCGTTGGCGCCGCGCAAAATCAGGTTAAGAATGTGCGCTGGGTCCGCCCCCTGCTTACTGGTTGCCATTATCGTCTCATCGACAGTGTCCCCCGATGAATTTCGCCCGGCGCACCCCATAGCTGCTCGGGGCGCTTTGTTTCTAGAATCTACTATCCTTCGTTCCCTGGAGCACTCATCGCGTATGCCGGCTTTCGGGGCGGCCAACGGCGTTGGATTCACAAGTCCCGGCAGACATCAGCCAAGAAGTCTCTCGGTTCTGGGCGCCCTGCGAGGAACTCCGCTAGTTACCAGAGTGCTTCAGGCCCGCGGTGGCCCGGGCCATGTAGTAGGAATCCTGTTCGGCGAGAGAAGAAATCGTTTCATTAAACTGCGCACCCGTCGTCCGCTCCAGCTCCGTCTCCAGCGTTTCTATGTAGGCGAACAGGAAGTCGAGGCTCTCCGGTGTTAGCGGTTGCTTACCGGGGAGTTCGTCCCGGTGCAGGCTCCGCAGTACCTTCACTCGCTGCGAGTCGGTGACAAAGCGGATGCTCATTGCGGTGCTCCCAGTTGTTTCGTGCCGTCTGAATGAATTCCAGAATAGGGACTTCTCCGGGAGCTGCGCATCAGCCAGCATCGCGCCAACCGCGCGACCCATCCGACAGTGAAATCCTACGGGCCGTGATCCGCGCCCACGGCAGGCGCGTAGCAAGTACGGCCCAGCCGATCTATCAGGTCTTGACGTCCTTGCGTCGAGTGAGGACAGCAGCAAGTCGGCCCCCAGCCGTGTCAACGAGCGTGGCTACCTTGCGTGGGTGGATCGATTCCTGTCGAAGCCAGCCCATCGCCTCGGCAGAGGTCTTTGCCGAAACGTCGTTCTCGCATACACGCCGCTCGAGCGTCGAGTCGTCCTCGCGCAGCAGGACAGCGGTGAGGCGGACTGCAGCGCCGCGCTTGCGCTCCCATGTGTTATCGAATCGAGCCACGTTTAGCTTCACGGGTTTGAACTTGCGGGTGGGTTCGAGCGCAAGCGGCTTGTCCGTCAGCTCACGAAACTCGCGGTAAGGGAGAGCACGTAGATGGGTTGCCTGAGGGCATAAGCGATCCTCCGTGGGGGTTAGGACCGGATAGGTTAGGGTCGAAAACTGGGGAAAAAGCGGTAAGGTCCCTGTAGTGGCCCCTGTACCGCGAGGCTGGACTGGCCTGCGGCAACGCAGTTAGTGCTACCGCGAGCGGCCCGCAATGCAATCGGCAATCGTGACCTATGAAATTTTTCGGAATCCGTGGCGGGATCGACGGCCTGTTTCGGTTAATACACAATGAGGCCTCGATGCACGCTAAGGCCTGCGCTCGGACTAGCAAAAACAAGGAGTGATCTACACATGTTCATACACCGCCGGCATTTGCACACGTTTGCTCCTCTTTCGCTGGCCATCGCCATGGCGACGTCACAATCATTGGCCTTCGCAGCGGAATTTCCCATCGGCTCATACACCGCCCACAAGGCCATTACGCTTGCTTTTGAGAGCGAGGGGCAGTTTCGAGTGCTCAATGGCAAGGACACGGTGGTTACCGGTGACTACCGCGTCAAAGGAGATCAGCTCGAGTTGACCGATAAGGGCGGACCCTGGGCTTGCACGAATGACGGAGAACAGACCGGTACCTACAGCTGGAAATACGACCATGCAGCACTAACCCTGACTAAGATCGCCGACCACTGCGTTGCGCGCGCGGGGACCTTAACGCCGGCTAACTGGCAACCCAAGTCGCACTGAGGTTGCTCGCCGACGTCCTTGGAGTCGAGGCTCTGCGTTCCAGAAGGCCCTGGCCTGCGGCCATTGCTGGACCGCCCCACAAAGTGCGCCCAAGGAGGGACGGTGCTTATGAACAGCCACTCGCGTTCCATTTCCGGACCGTTTGAACGCTGGCTATATGCGAGCATGGCCGGGCTCGCGCTCGGCGTGGTGCTTTCGGGCTTTGCGAAGACGTACTACCTCAAATCGTTCTTCGAATCGCCCCCGCTGCCACTGCTCCTGCATTTGCACGGCGCGATCATGTCGATTTGGTTCGTCCTCTTCGTGACCCAGGCAGCATTGATTCGCGCACATCGCGTCGATCTGCACCGAAAGGTGGGGATTGCAGGCGCAGCTTTTGCAATGATTCTCATACCAGTCGCACTCGCGACAGCGCGGCAGTTCGTAATCAATAACCTCAATGATCCAGATCTTCCGCTGGCGGCAGCAATCGCCGGCTTTGACGCGGTAGTGCTTGTGGAGTTCGGCATCCTGGTAGCCGCCGCGCTCGGCTGGCGCGATCGGCCTGACATTCATAAGCGGCTAATGACGCTTGCGGCACTCAGCCTTCTGGGGCCTCCGCTCGCGCGATTGGTAGGCGACGAGAACGCAGTGTTAGTCAGCAACGCCATCGTTATTTTGCCGGTCGTAGTCGATACAGTGTGGCATCGTCGCTTGCATCCGGCCTTCGGTTGGGGCGGCGGCCTGATCGTGCTTTCTACGCACGCCACACTTTTCCTGGTCATGACACCAGCGTGGACAAATTTCGCAGTGCGTCTAGTGAAGTGATTTCGGCTGGTCTCCCGGTTAGCACGCCGTCCCATTGTCGCAGTTGACTATCATGGTCTCGGCACTCCTGGGCCCCATCAGTTCTTTTCAAAGAAGGCGCAGGCAAACGATTTCATCTATGCGCTGCCCGCGGCTCGTGTCGCGATGCCTGCACTGGGGAAACGTTGGGTAGTGGACGGACATTCGCAGGGCGGCTTTGTAGTCTGGGGTGTCGCCGAGGAGGAGTCGACCCTTGTTGACCCAGACTCTCTGGGTGCGATCTCTGTCTCCGGATCGCTGCAAATGGGCCCGCTGATGGAAAAACTTAGAGCATCGAGTCGTCCTCGCGCAGCAGGACAGCGGTGAGGCGGACTGCGGCGCCGCGCTTGAGCTCCCATGTGTTATCGAATCGAGCCACGTTTAGCTTCACGGGGTTGAACTTGTGGGTAGGTTCGATCGTAAGCGGTTTGTTCGTCAGCTCACGAAACTGGCGGTAAGCGAGAGCACGTAGACGCGATGGGTTGCCTGAGGGCATGAGCGATCCTCGGTGGGGTCAGGACCGGATAGGTTAGGGTCGAAAACTGGGCAAAAAGCGGTAACTGGTCCCTGTAGTGGCCCCTGTACCGCGAGGCTGGAGAAGACGACGGTCTGTAAGCTATTGCTTTTATTGGTCGGAGCGAGAGGATTTGAACCTCCGACCCCTTGCACCCCATGCAAGTGCGCTACCAGGCTGCGCCACGCTCCGGCCGATTTATTCTTATTGTTGCACCGCGATAAGAACCACGGTGCGGCGTCATGATACCCCCTTTTGCTCCCAGGAAGGGGCCGCAACGGCTGGAGCCTGCGCGCTGCGAGCGTGGGCATCGCGCACGGCGGCCCCCGTCAGACGCTACTGCTCCAGCGCCTTGAACGATCGCTTCAGCAGTTCGAGCTTGGGAGCCATGAAGTCCTGGGTCTGCTCGCCTTCGCGCTGCACGTCCAGGGTGTAGCGAACCTTGGCCGCGGCGCCGTCGCCGCTGAGGGCATCGGCGGTGGCGCTGAGGCGCGTCGCGCTGCTGACATTGTTGACCAGCCCATTGAACGGAAACTCGCGCTGCTGCACCTTGTGCCAATGACTCTGGAATGACTGCGGCATTTCCGGGTCGGGCTGGGTGGTACGCCAGAACTCGGCCCAGTTCTGCTTCTGCCCGCTTTCCTGCACGGCGAAGCCGCCTACATCCCACACCACCCCTTCGCCGTCCTTGAAGAAATTGAATTTGAGCCAGAGCAGCGAATCGCGGCTCAGCGGCACCAGGTCGGGGGTCACGATCAGATCGGCGCGGCGGGAATGAAATTCGACGCGATGGTCAGGATCGATGGCGATCTTCAATTCGCTGAACACCCGCGGCGCGACGTTCTTCTGTGCCAGAAACTCCTGCCACTGCCAGAGCGTGCCACCCATCGATACAAAAAAATAATCCGCCAGCAATGCCTGCGTGTCGATGGTCGCCTGCCGGAAGCCCGACCCGGTGGGGACGATCACCCCCACATATCCTTCCGGCGTCGGCAAGCTCATCGTCACCAGCAAGGCATCGGCCCACGGCTCGGCCCAGACATTGACCTGCCAGGTGCGGCCGTAGACATCCGTGTGCGTGGAGCTCCACTGCGCCTTGCCCAGTGAGGTGACCTTCACCGATTCGCTGCCGACCTGGCGGCGGACCGCATAGCCCTTGAGCAGCAGGTCCATGTAGAGCTTCGAATCGCCGTACAGCGTCGCGAGATTCACATCATCGGGGCGACGCAGCCGCACAATGCCGTGATAGAGCTCGACGAAGCCGTTGTGATCGAGCTGGAAGGATTGCGTCTGCTCGCTGCCGGCGCCCCATAGCCCATCCTGCGATTCACGCACCACGCGCGGGAAGGGAGCAAACAGCCCGGTGTGCAGCAGCTGCGTTGATTTGGGGCCATTGGGAAACAGGCGATCGTGATTGTGCTCGAGCAGCGCGCGCTGACCCTGCTCGACTTTCTCCGTCGAGACCTTGCGGACGCGCTCGAAGAAGTCCGCCGGCGCCAGCGGCAGCGCGATACTCTCGCGTACCTCGAGTGTCTCGGCGGCATCGAAGATCGGAAATCGGATGGGTGAGCGCCCGGCAATGCGGCCATCGCCTTCCCGCAGCGCCGTGACGCGCTCGATCGGCAGTGCGTAGTTGAGGTTCTCGGATTCGGACTTGCGCAGCACCACGCCGATGACGCGTCCGGCCTGATCGATCAGCGGGCCGCCGCTGTTGCCGGGCGATGCCGCGGCCGAGAAGCGCACCCACTTCCAGTCCCCGTTCTCCTCTTCCGGGGTCTCCGAGGTGAACACGCCATCGCGGATCACGACCCCCTCGCCGAGCGCATTGCCGACGGCAAACACCGCATCGTCGAGTGCCGGCGGCGGACCGATCTCGAATTTGCCGACGCCCTTGGGTTCAGTGCGAAGCGAGAACTCGACGAAGTCCTCGCGATCGGAAAACTTCCACACCTTGTCGATGTCGTAGACATCGCCGGCCGCATCGCGCAGCGCCGGCGGCCCGAACTGGCTGCCCGAGCCGAGCTGAAACACATGGCTGGCGGTCACGTAGCGATTGCCGCCAATCGAAAATGCGGTGCCGATCGAGCGGTACTTATCGATGCGTTGCTGGTAGGGAATCAGTTCCAGCGGCAGCGGCCGGTCATAGGTGACCGCGCCATCGTCGGGCTTCTTCTGCACCACCTCGAAAGTGGCCGAGCGCACGCGTTGCTGCACACCGGCTTCCAGCGCGGCCGCGCCGGCATTGGCGCCGAGGCCGGCACTGAGTGCAAGCCCGAGAAGTATCGCAAGGCGCCGCAGCGAAGCGATGCGCCGCACGACTAGCGTCGCAGGATCCGCAGCACCTCTTCGAGTTCCGTGCGAACCTGGCGCACGATCTGCTGGCTCTGCGTGGTGTCGCTGCGCGCGTCTTCGCCGGTGAGCTTGTTGCGCGCGCCGCCGATCGTGAAGCCCTGCTCATACAGCAGGCTGCGGATCTGGCGGATGATGATGACATCCTGTCGCTGATAGTAGCGTCGGTTGCCGCGTCGCTTGACGGGTTTGAGCTGCGGGAACTCCTGTTCCCAGTAGCGCAGCACATGCGGCTTCACGCCGCATAACTCGCTGACCTCACCAATGGTGAAGTAGCGTTTTCCAGGGATCGCGGGCAGTTCGTTATTGTTCTTTGGTTCCAGCATAGGCTTCAACGCGCGCTTTGAGTTTTTGGCCCGGTCGGAAAGTCACCACGCGGCGCGCACTGATGGGGATTTCTTCACCGGTTTTTGGATTGCGACCTGGGCGCTGATTCTTATCGCGCAGGTCGAAGTTACCGAATCCTGAAAGCTTCACCTGCTCGCCCTGTGAGAGCGCGCCGCGCACTTCCTCGAAGAAGAGATCCACGAGCTCTCGCGCTTCGCGTTTGTTGAGCCCGAGCTGATTGAAGAGCGCTTCGGCCATCTCGGCCTTGGTGAGAGCCATTAACGTTATTCTCTTATCCTGGCGTCCAGATTCGACCGCAGATCCGCGCGTACTGCATCCACCACGCGGTCAGCTTCCTCATCAGTAAGAGTGCGGCTTAAATCCTGTAAAATCAAGCCTAAAGCGACACTTTTTCGACCAGTTTCTACTCCCTTGCCCTGGTAGACGTCGAAAACGCGCAGTTCTTGTATCAGGCTCGCGGCAGCAACACTAACACGTTCCCTGATGAGCCTGAAGGCGATGCTTTCGGGCACCGTGAAGGAAATGTCGCGGCGGATCAGCGGATAACGGGAAGTCTCCCGAAACTGCGCCACTTTCGCAACAAACGCCGCCGCGTAGTCGATCTCGAACAGGATCGGTGCAGATGTTAAGTCAAGTTCCCGCACCACCCCGGGGTGCAGCTCCCCGATCTGCCCGATTTCGGCGCCGCCGCGCACAATTCGCGCACTGCGACCCGGATGTAGGCAGGCCTGGCCGCCCGGCTCGAAGCTGAACTCTCCGGCCACGCCCCCCAGGCATAGCAGCGCCTCCAGATCTCCCTTGAGATCGAAGAAATCCACGGCCGCGGCCGTAGCGCCCCACTGTTCGGGACTGCGCGCGCCCAGCACCAGGGCTGCGAGCATTTTCTGTTCGCGATAACCGCCGCCGCTCGGCGGCAGGAATCGACTGGCAATTTCGAACAGGCGCACCCGCGGCTGTTGCCGCCGCAGGTTTTCGCGCGCCGCACGCAGCAGGCCCGGCCAGAGCGAGCGCCGCATAACAGCCATGTCGGCCGCGATCGGATTGGCGAGCTCGATCATCTCGTCCTCGCCAAACAGCAGGCGCTGCAGCGCCGGATCCACGAAAGCAAAGGTGATGGCTTCCTGGTAGCCGCGCGCGGCCAGCGTGCGCAGCACCACGCGCTGCTCAACTTCGTTGGAGGCCAGCGGCCGCGGCGCCGCCGGCAGCGAGGCATCGCGCTCGGCGATGGCATCGAAGCCGCCGATGCGCGCGACTTCCTCGATCAGATCCGCCTCGATGGCGATGTCGAAACGCCACGAGGGCGGCGATACGCGGAAGCTGGTTTCGCCCGCCTCGCCCTTGAGTGGCGGGCTCACGTCCATCCCGAGCGCCGTGAGCCTGCTCTCGATATCGGCCGGTTCCACGCGGGCGCCGAGCAACCGTGTCAGACGGCTCGAGCGCAAAGTCACCGGCGGCAGCTTCGGCAACGACTCGGGTTGCTCGGCCACCGTGATCGGGCCGGCCACGCCGCCCGCAATCTGGATGATCAATGACGTCGCCATGCCAAGGGCGCGCTCCTGGATCTTGAAATCCACGCCGCGTTCGAAGCGCTGGCTGGCATCGGTCATCAATCCGTAACGCCGCGCGCGGCCGGCGATGGCTGCGGGCAGGAACCAGGCCACCTCGAGCGCAATGTCGCGCGTGGAGGTGCTCATCGAGCTGCGCTCGCCGCCCATGACACCGGCGAGCCCGATGACCGATTGATCATCTGCGATCACGAGCACATCCGGTGCAAGCGCGATCTCGCGTCCGTCGAGCAGCTGCACGCTCTCGCCGGCCGCCGCCCAGCGCGCCGACATGGCGCCCTGGAGCATGGCGCGGTCGTAGGCATGCATGGGTTGGCCCAACTCGAGCATCACGAAGTTGGTGACATCGACGATGGGGCTGATGGAGCGCAGTCCGGAACGGCGCAGCCGCTCACGCAGCCACAGCGGTGTGGCGCGTGAGTTATCGACCCCGCGCACGATCTGCGCCACCAGGCGTCCCGCCCCATCCTTTGCCGGCAGCGTGACGGCCAGCTTTTCCCCGGCGGCATCGATGGGCGCGGCAGGCGCCAGGTGCGGCGTCCTTAAGTGTGCGCCGCTCAGCGCCGCGACTTCGCGCGCGATGCCGAGCACCGAGAGCGCATCGCCGCGATTGGCCGTGACATTGACTTCAAGGATCGCATCATCGAGATCGAGCGCCCGGCGCAGATCCTGTCCCAGCAGCTCCCGCTGATCGTCGAGATCGAACGGAAATTCCAGAATCCCTTCGGAGGTATCGCCCAACCCCAGCTCTCGGGCACTGCACAGCATGCCCTGCGATTCCACGCCGCGCAGTTTCGCGGCTTTGATCGTGACTTTGCCGCTCGCATCGCCCGGCAATTGCGCGCCCACCGTCGCCAGCGCAGTCACAAGGCCCGCGCGCGCGTTCGAGGCACCGCAGACGATCTGCACGGGGACAGCGCCGGCGGCGGCACTCGTGACCACGCTGCAGACCTGCAATTTCTCCGCCTGCGGATGCCGCTCGGCGCTGAGGATCTTCGCCACCACCACGCCGCTGAAAGGCGGCGCGGCAGGCTCGATGCCTTCCACCTCGAGGCCAGCCATGGTCAGCCGGCGCGCCAGTGTGGCCGCATCCCAGGGCACATCTACCCACTGCCGCAGCGCTGAGAGCGGGACCTTCACACTTCGGCTCCGGCAAACGGCGGCGAGGAAGCGCAGATCATTTTCGAAGAACAGGCGCAGGTCATTGACGCCATAGCGCAGCATGGCCAGCCGTTCGATGCCGGCGCCGAAGGCGTAGCCGGTGTAGCGCTCCGCATCGATGCCGCAGGCCTCGAACACGCGCGGATGCACCATGCCGCAGCCGGCGATCTCCAGCCAGCCGGTCTGCTTGCAGACGCGGCAGCCCGCGCCGCGGCAGAGCACGCAGGTAATGTCGACTTCGGCCGAGGGCTCGGTGAAAGGAAAATAGGAAGATCGCAGCCGCATCTTCAGGTCCTGCTCGAAGAAGGACTCCATGAAGCGATGCAGGATGGCCTTCAGATTCGCGAAGCTCACGCCCTCATCGACGAACAGGCCCTCGACCTGGTGAAACATCGGCGAGTGACTCACATCCGAGTCGACGCGATAGACGCGGCCTGGAGCGATGAGCGCAATCGGCGGCTTCGATCGTTGCATGGCGCGAATCTGCACCGGCGAGGTGTGGGTGCGCAGCAGATTCCCGTCCTTCAGATAGAAGGTGTCGTGCATGGCGCGCGCCGGATGATTGGCCGGAATGTTCAGCGCTTCGAAATTGTAGAAATCATTCTCGATCTCCGGCCCCTCCTCGACCGAGAAACCGGCGCGTCGAAAAATCTCTTCGATGCGCAGACGCGTGAGGGTGATCGGGTGAATGCCGCCCAGGTGCTCGCCGCGCCCGGGCAGCGTCACATCGATGGCGCCACGCGCCAGTTCGGCCGCGATGGCGCCGCGCTCGAGCTCGCCCCGTCGCGCTTCGATGGCCGCGTGCAGGCTGACTTTGAGCGTGTTGATGCGCGCGCCGGCCGAGGGGCGCTCTGCCGCTGGCAGAGTCCCCAGGCTTTTCAGCTGCTCGGTCAGTACGCCTTTTTTGCCCAGCCAGTGCACGCGGATCTCATCCAGATCCACGATGCTGCTGCTGGCGCCGATGCGCGCGAGCGCATCAGCCGCCAAGGCGTCGAGCTCTCCCATGCCCGAACCCTAAGGCTCAGGCCGCGGCGAGTTCGGCCTTGGCGCGCTCGGCGATGACGCCAAAAGCGTTGGCGTCATTGATCGCCAGATCCGCCAGCACCTTGCGGTCGATTTCCAGGCCGGCCTTGTTCAGGCCCGCGATCAGGCGGCTGTACGAGAGCCCATGCTCGCGTGCGGCAGCGTTGATGCGCATGATCCACAGCGCCCGGAACTCGCGCTTCTTGGCGCGGCGGTCGCGATACGCGTACTGCCCGGCCTTGATCACGGCCTGCTTGGCCGCGCGATACACCTTGCGGCGTGCGTTGTAGTAACCCTTGGCCTTGCCAAGGACTTTCTTGTGACGACGTCCGGCCGTCACACCACGTTTGACTCTTGCCATGATGGGACTCCTTTAGGCGTTGGGCAGCAATTGTTTGAGACGACCGACGTCGCTCTCATTCACGAGGCTGCTGCCACCGGAGCGCAAATGACGCTTGCGCTTGGAATCCTTGTGGCCGAGGTTATGGCGGCGGGTAGCCGAGTACCGCTTGAAGCCATTCGCAGTCTTGCGAAAACGCTTCGAGGCGGCCCGGTTGGTTTTCAACTTGGGCACGATCCTTCACTCCTCATTGTTGCCAGAGTTCGCAAGGCTGGTGTCCGGCCTTTGCCGCACATCCTGCCCGCTTGCTCGCGGATCGCAGTTCTTAAGCCCCTAAGGCGTCAGATACCGCGATCACTTCTTTTTAGGTGCAAACAGCATCACCATTTGCCGGCCTTCCATCAGCGGTTGCTGTTCGATCACGCTGTGTGGCGCGAGATCGAGCTGCACCCGGTCCAGAAGTCTCCGGCCGATGTCCTGATGCACCATTTCCCGGCCGCGGAAACGTAACGTCACCTTGGCCTTGTCACCCTCGGACAGGAAGCGGATCAGATTACGCAGCTTGACCTGGTAATCGCCCTCTTCCGTTCCGGGACGAAACTTTACTTCCTTGACATGGATCTGCTTTTGCTTGCGCTTGGCAGAGTGGGCTTTCTTGTTCTGTTCGAACAGGAATTTGCCGTAGTCCATGACTCGCACCACCGGCGGCTCCGCCATGGGCGAGACTTCAACGAGATCCAGCTCCGCGGTGGATGCCAGCTGCAGCGCTTCCGCGCGCGTCATGACTCCTGCCTGTCCACCATCCGCTCCAATCACACGCACTGTGGGTGAAGCGATTTCATCATTTCGCCGGACCCGCTTAGCAGAAGTAGCTATGTACTAATCCTCCAAACATCGGCGCCCATGGCTTTCCAGTTCGATGCGCAAACGTTCCACGAACGTCTGCGGCGTCATCGCACCCAGATCCTTGCCACTACGGGAGCGCACAGAAACCAGATTCGCTGCCACTTCCTTGTCGCCCGCCACCAGAAGGTAGGGCACCCGTTGCAGCGTATGTTCGCGAATCTTAAAGCCGACCTTTTCGTTGCGCAAGTCGGACTGGACCAGAACCCCCTGATTTTTCAGGAATTCCGCGGTCGATTCGACGTAATTGTGTTGCTTATCGGTAATACCCATGATCACGGCGTGCACCGGGGACAGCCAGGCCGGCAGCCGGCCGGCGTAATGCTCGAGCAGAATGCCGAAAAAACGCTCCAGCGAGCCGAATATTGCCCGATGCAACATGACAGGCGTGCGTTTCTGGCTGTATTCGTCGATGTAATGGGCGCCCAGACGCCCGGGCATGTTCCAGTCCACCTGCAGGGTGCCGCATTGCCAGTCGCGGCCGATCGCATCGCGCAGCACAAATTCCAGTTTCGGGCCGTAAAAGGCGCCCTCGCCCGGATTCAAGCCAAATTCGATGCCCGCGGCCCGCGCCGCCTGCTTCAGGGCCTCCTCGGCCTTGTCCCAGACTTCGTCCGAGCCGACGCGTTTGGGCGGCCGGTCGGAGAACTTGATCTGGACATCGTCGAAGCCGAAGTCCTTATAGATGTCGAGAATCAGCTGCGTCATGGTCACCGCTTCCTCGGTGATCTGATCCTCGGTGACGAACACGTGCGCATCATCCTGGGTGAAGGCGCGCACGCGCATCAGCCCGTGCAGTGCGCCGGAGGGCTCGTAACGGTGCACCTTGCCGAATTCGGCGAAGCGGACCGGCAGCTGGTGGTAGCTGCGAATGCCCTGCTTGAAGATCTGCACATGGCCCGGGCAGTTCATGGGCTTGATGGCGTACACGCGATCATCCGGCGTGCGGGTGGTGTACATGTTCTCGCCGAACTGCGCCCAGTGGCCCGAGGCCTCCCAGAGGCTGCGGTCCATCAGCTCCGGTCCGTTCACTTCCTGGAACCCGGCCTCGTTCTGGCGCTTGCGCATGTAGGCAATCAGGGTCTGGAAGATCTGCCAGCCCTTGGGGTGCCAGAACACCGCGCCAGGGGCCTCCTCCTGCATATGGAACAGGTCCAGCTCGCGGCCGATGCGGCGATGGTCGCGTTTCTCGGCCTCTTCGAGCCGCTTCAGGTATTCATCAAGCTGTTTCTGGTCGGGCCAGGCGGTGCCGTAGATCCGCTGCAGCATCTCGTTGCGCGAATCCCCGCGCCAGTAGGCGCCGGCGAGCTTCATGAGCTTGAAGGCGCGCAGCTTACCCGTGGAAGGCACGTGCGGCCCACGGCACAGGTCCTCCCAGTCGCCCTGGCCGTAGAGGCTGATGGACTCGGAGGCGGGAATCGCCTGGATGATTTCGGCCTTGTAGTTTTCCCCGAGACCCTTGAAATAAGCGACGGCCTCATCGCGCGGCAGGACGCGACGGTGGACGGGATGGTCGGCCTTCGCGAGCTCCTTCATGCGCGTCTCGATGGCGGCGAGGTCCTCGGGGGTGAAGGGCCGCGAGAAGGCAAAGTCGTAGAAGAAGCCATCCTCGATCACCGGTCCAATGGTGACCTGCGCCTCGGGAAACAGCTGCTTGACCGCCTGCGCCAGCAGATGCGCGGTGGAGTGGCGGATGACCTCGAGGCCGTCGGGGTCGCGATCGGTGACGATGGCGAGCCGGGCGTCGTGGTCGATCAGATAGGAGGTGTCGACCAGCGTGTCATCGACGCGCCCGGCCAGCGCCGCACGAGCCAGCCCGGCGCCGATGCTCTGTGCGACTTCCGCGACGCTGATGGCGCGATCAAAACTGCGTTGGCTGCCATCCGGCAGGGTAATGACTGGCACTAGAGGAGGCGTTGGACCGCGCGCGAAAAAGGGGCGCAAGTGTCACACAGGGGCGCGCGCCGCATCAACCGTTTGTGGGTCACCAACCCCTTTGTCCGATTGCAAAACCGCGGCGGCTGCCTTTCAATCCCGCCATGAGTCCGCCATCGGTGCAAGACAACCCGGGCCGCCACCGCTTCGAGATCGAGATCCAGGGGCAGCTCTCCTGGGCCGAGTACAGCCTTGGGGCGGGCACCATCACCTTTACCCACACCCTGGTACCCGAGTCGCAGCGCCGCCGCGGCATCGGCACGCAGCTGGTGCAGGCAGGACTGGCCGCCGCGCAGGCCCAGCACCGCGCCGTGATCCCGGCCTGCTCGATGTTTTCGCAGTACATGCGCAAGCACCCCGAAACGCATTCGATGCTCGCGCCGGCTGGGCGAGCGCTGATGCACATGTGATACTCGATCCACCCCAACCCCCATTCAGAACTTCAGAGGAGCGCTCGTTTCATGAGCAACGTCAAGCCACTCAGCAATGCCAAGGCCGCCAGCGCCAAGCAGCGGCGCACCGCCCCGCTCCAGACCACCAACGATTTAGGCGCCGATGCACGCCGCGACCTGTCTGCCGAGCTCAATACGCTGCTGGCCGACACCTTTGCGCTGTACCTGAAGACCAAGAATTTTCACTGGCACATGTCCGGCCCGCACTTCCGCGACTACCACCTGCTGCTCGATGAGCACGCGGACCAGATCTATGCGATCACCGATGCGATTGCCGAGCGGGTGCGCAAGCTCGGCGGCACGACCATCCGGTCCACGGGCCACATCGCGCGGCTGCAGAGACTGGCGGACAACGATGCCGATTTCGTGACGCCCTCGGGCATGCTGGCCGAGCTGCGCGAGGACAACATGCGCCTGGCCGCCTTCATGCGCGAAACGCACGATGCCTGCGACAAGTACAACGATGTCGCCACGGCGAGCCTGCTCGAGGTGTGGATCGATGAGGCCGAGCGACGGGTGTGGTTCCTCTACGAGGCTGGCCGCACGACCTGATGTTGGTTTGAGGAAATCGCTGTAACTGGCTGATCAGGAAGCCAGCGGCAAGACACTGAACTCACTGCAAGGGGGGCTAGGTACCCTCTGACAAATGTTCGGGCGATGAACA
Source organism: uncultured Gammaproteobacteria bacterium (assembly GCA_963819195.1). Taxonomy (GTDB): domain Bacteria; phylum Pseudomonadota; class Gammaproteobacteria; order Steroidobacterales; family Steroidobacteraceae; genus FEN-1191. The sequence goes on along the minus strand of CAWFVL010000011.1, from coordinate 211,041 downwards.
TTTGTCAGAGGTACCTAGCCCCTTGTGGTTGCTTAGACTAGCCGCCCCACGAGCCGCCGCCACATCCGTCAACCTATCTAGTTCGACCAGCCGCCGTCGATGATGTGGATCGCGCCGGTGGTGAACGACGATTCATCGGATGCGAGGTACACCGCCAGCGCGGCAATTTCGTGCGGTTCTCCGAGTCGGCCCATGGGCTGGCGCTCCTTGAAGTTGCGCCAGTGCGCCTGGGGATTGCCGCCCAGCGCCGTGACGCGGTCCGCGAGCGAAGGTGTCCTGACCGTGCCCGGGCAGATGGCGTTACAGCGCACACCCCTGGCGACGAAGTCAGCGGCGATGGCCTTGGTCAGGCCGATCACGGCCGCCTTGGTGGCGCCATAGGCAAAGCGGTTCGGCGCGCCCTTGATGCTCGAGGCCACCGAGGACATGTTGATGATGCTGCCGCCGCCGCGCTCGACCATGCCGGGCAGCAACGCCTTGCAGAGATAAAACATTGAGTCCACGTTGACCTGAAAGGAGCGCCGCCAGTCGCCGTCCGAGCATTCGAGGATGTTGCCCTGATGCACGTAGCCCGCGCAGTTGAACAGCACATTCACCGCCCCGGCCTCGTAGATGCATTCGGCGACGGCCTTCGGGTCGGTAACATCCAGCCGGCGCAGCTCGACGTTCGGAGCCTCGGCCGCGAGGCTCGCGAGCGGCGCCTGATTGATGTCGGTGGCGATGACGGCGGCCCCTTCGCGCGCGAAGGCGATGGCCGTTTCCCGGCCGATGCCCTGGGCTGCCGCGGTGATGAGACAGCGCTTGCCGGTGAGCCTGCCGCTCATGGGGCGCTCTCGCGCCACACGGCGCCCTCGGGGTAGGCGAAGCGCGTGAGCGATTCCGGCGCCATCTCCGCCGAGAATCCCGGTGTGGACGGGGCGAGATAACAGCCGTGGTGGATGCGCACCGGATCCACGAAGTGCTCATGCAGATGATCGACGTATTCGATGGCGCGGTCCTCCATGCTGCCGCTGATGGCCACATAGTCGGCCATGGCGAGGTGCTGCACCAGCTCACATAATCCAACGCCGCCCGCATGCGGATACACGCGCACGCCAAACTTCGCCGCCATCAGCAGGATCGCCAGGTTTTCATTGACGCCGCCCACGCGCGCCGCATCGATCTGGATCAGGTCCACCGCCTGAGCCTGGAACAGCTGCTTGAACATGACGCGGTTGTGGGTGTGTTCGCCCGTCGATACGGGCATCGGAGCGATGCCGCGGCGAATGGCAGCATGCCCCAGCACATCGTCAGGGCTGGTGGGCTCCTCGATCCAGGCGATGTCGAAGGATTGCAGTTCCCGCAGCCAGGCGATGGCGGCATCCACGTCCCAGCGCTGATTGGCATCGATGGCCAGTCCGTGTTTGGGACCAATGGCTTCGCGCGCGATGCGGCAACGGCGCACATCGTCTTCGAGGCGCTGGCCCACCTTGATCTTGATGGTGTGAAAGCCATCGGCGATGGCGACCCGCGACAGGCGCGCGAGTTTCTCATCCGAGTAGCCGAGCCAGCCTGGGGATGTGGTGTAGGCCGGATAGCCCAGGCTAAGCAGCCGCTCCCTGCGCTGCTGTCGCCCCGGCAGCGCGGCGCGCAGGATCTCCAGCGCCTCGGCCGGCGAGAGCGCGTCACTGATGTAGCGGAAATCGATCAGGTCCACGATCTGCTGCGGACTCATCTCGGCAATCAGCTGCCAGACAGGCTTGCCGGCCACGCGCGCCGCCATGTCCCAGGCAGCGTTGATGACCGCGCCGATGGCCATGTGCATCACACCCTTCTCGGGGCCGAGCCAGCGCAGCTGCGAATCGGACGTGAGACTGCGCGCGAAGGCTCCCAGATCCGCGAGCACATCTTCCACGTGGCGCCCGACCACCAGGTGCCGCAGCGCACCGAAGGCTGCGGTCTGCACATCATTGCCGCGCCCGATCGTGAACACGAAGCCGTGGCCGGTGAGCCCTGCGGGCGCATCGGTGCGCAGGATGAGATAGGCCGCCGAGTAATCCGGATCCGGATTCATGGCGTCCGAACCATCGAGCTCGCGCGAGGTCGGAAAACGAATATCGTGCGCTTCAAGCGCTGTGATCAGCGACACACGCCACCCCTTTATTCTTTATTCGAATTGACCGAGCCGATAGAACCGCCGCGCATTGTCCGCGAACACGGCCTGTTCGGCTCCCGGAGCATGACGCCGCACCAGTGCTTGCGCCATCCGCAGCCACTCGCCGTAACTGGCGCGCAGCGTGAGCACCGGCCAATCACTGCCCCAGAGCACCCGCCCGGGCCCAAAGCTGCTGAAAATCTGCGCCACGTAGGGATCCAGTGCGGCGGCGTCCGCCCCCTGCGGCGCCTCGGTCAGCAATCCTGAGAGTTTGCAGCAGATCGAAGTCTCGCGCGCCAGCCGCCCCAGCTGCAATGCCCAGGCCTCGAAGGCCGGCGTATCTGCGCCGCCGGCAATATCGGGTTTGCCCGCATGATCGAGCACGGCGCGCAATCGGGGGTGTTGGTGCAATCGCTGCCGCAGCAGCTCGAGATGCCGCGGCATCACCAGCGCATCGAAGCTCAAGTCCGCTGCCACCAGCGCCTCGAAGGCGCCATCCAGCGCCGGCCTGCCGAGCCAGCGCGGATCGGCGATGTCCTGGATCATGGGACGAAAGCCCTTGAGGACTCCCGCGCCCTCTTCCACCAGTCTCGCGATGCGGGAGGCGACATCGGCGGCCTCGAAGTCGACCCAGCCCACGATGCCGGCGATGGAGGCATGCTGCCGCGCCAGCGCGATCAGGTGACGCGTCTCCGCCTCGGTCGCGGCCGCCTGCACCAGCACCGTGGATGCGATGCCGCTTCGATCGAGCTCGTCCGCCAGGTCTGCGGGTCCGAAGTCCCGATACAGCGGCGCGAGCTTTGGCGTCAGCCAGTCGTAGTCGCCCCGCTCGAGGCGCCAGTAGTGCTGATGGGCGTCTATGAAGTTCATGGTGTGCTGGATCGGGCGCTCATTCGGGCGGATGATCCGCCATTATGGCAACCGCCGCTGACCCCTCATTCTCCGACGACGACTTCGAAACCCTCGATGCCTGGCTGCTAAAACGCGGCAAAGCCATTTGCGAGATCGTCACGCTCGAGGGATTTCTCACGGCGATCGTCATCGGCCCGAATATGATTTCGCCCATGTTGTGGCTGCCGAAGGTCTGGGGAAAGGGCAAGCCGCAGTTCAAGGATACCGAGGATCTCAACCGCTTCGTGGGCCTGGTCATGGGTTTGTACAACGAGATCGCAGTGTGCTTCGCACAGGATCCGGAAGCCTTCGAACCCTCGTTTTACGAGAGCCCGCTGAATGATAAGGCGGTCATCATCGTCGATGAATGGTGCGACGGCTTCGTCAAAGGCATGCGGATGGACCCGGAGGGCTGGAAGCCGCTGAAGCGCGAGCGACCGGAACTGCTGAAGCCGATCGAGCTGTTCGGAACTCCCGCCGGCTGGCGCAAGCTCGAGGCTGGCGGCGAAGAGGCCATGCACGCCACCTGGTCGGTGCGCATCGCGCCGGCGGTGCGCGCGATCCACGCCCACTGGCTGCCGTACCGGCGCGCGGCGCAGGCGATGCCGGGAAATGCGGTCCGGCATTAGGCCCAACCATTTGCTGGCGGATTGTCGAATTTCGGTCGAGCCATTCGTCGAACTGGTATTGCAGGCTGGTGGAGCGAGGCGCGCATGATCACGGTGTTCGGCGAGGGTCGGGGATTCCGGGTCGTCTGGCTGCTGGAGGAGATGGGGCTCGCCTACCGACTGCGGCCGGTGGACCTGCTGGCCGGCGTGGAGAAAGACACGGAGTTCCTGGCGATCAACCCGGCCGGGTTCATCCCTGCGATCCAGGATGGCGAGGTGACCATGGTCGAGTCGATCGCGATCATGGAGTACCTGATGGCCCGCTACGGGCCGACGCCGCTGGCGCCTGACCCGCGTGATCCGAGCTTCCCCGCGTACCAGCAGTTCCTTCATCTCGGTGAAGCCGGGCTCGCGGCCTCCATCTACTTCGTGGTGGGTGCCCGCAATTTCGCGCCGGAGTCGGAGCGGCGGAACTGGAGCGCCGGCCAGGCCCTGGAGGTATTCGAGAGCAGACTGGGACTGGTCACGCGCCAGCTGGCGAGCTCGCCTTATCTTGCCGGCGAGAGCTTCACCGCAGCCGACATCTCGGTGACCTACGCCCTGCAGTTGGCTCAACGCGCTGGTGGCATCGTCCTCGGCAATTCAGAGCGGGCCTACGTGGCTCGCACTAACGCGCGCCCAGCCTACGAGCGGGCCATGCAGACCTGCCATAGCACGAGGGCGTGGGCCGCCAGGTCGGCCAGTCCATGACTCCCTGGTTTGAGGGCGTGCGTTGACCCATTCATCCATAGTTTGGTAAATCTCCCTCGGGCCGCGTCAGCGCAGGAGGGAGCATCATGCGAAGCATCGTGGACCGATCGCTCGCGGTATTGCTGATCATCGCAGGCGGCGGCGGTCACGCCGCTGGCGCCATCGCGACCTATCGCAACCAGCCGATTGAACTGCTGTCGGGACTATGTGTCAGCGAATTAGCAATATTAATCGGCGCGCTCAATCTTTTGCGCACTGCCCGGCCCAATGATCGCGCCCTCGCATGGTTGGCGGTCGGCGCAACGGCGACCTGGCTCACTATCAGCGTGATCCTTGGCGTCCTGATCGGAAACCTGCTGGATCCGCGCGTCATCGGTTTCGTCGTCATTACGGCCGGACTGATCTATTTCGGCCTCGCTACCGCGCTTGCGTCCGGGACTGCTTGAGGCGTCGGCGCATCGGCCAGCAGAAGTCCCGCATTACGCAGCGAGTTCCATAGCGCCGCCGGTATCGGTGCCTGCAGCCGCGCAACGGCGCTCTGCACTTCCGCGGCCGTGCGCATGCCCACGACCACGCTCACCACGGCCGGGTGCGCCAGCACGAACTGCAGCGCCGCGGCGCCCACATCGACGCCGTGCCGCGCGCAGAGGCGGTAGATGCACTGGGCGCGCGCCAGTGTCGCGCCATCCACGGGCGCGTAGTTGTAGGTGGCTCCAGGGCCACGCGGATCCGCGAGCAGACCTGAGTTGAACGCACCGCCGATGATGATGGCCGCGCCGTGACGCTGTGCCTGCGCCATGACGGTGTGCAGGCTCGCCTGCTCGAGCAGCGTGTAGCGGCCGGCAAAGAGAATGCAGTCGAGTTGACAGCGCTGCATCATCTCCAGGCATACCGCGCTCTCATTGACGCCGATGCCGATGGCCTGGCAGCCGCCGGCCTCCTTGATCGCTTGCATGGCTGGCAGCCCTTCATCGAGCACCTGCTGCAGGGTAGCGGTGTGCCGTGCGCCGTGCGTTTCGGCGCCGATGTCGTGCAGCAGCAGCACATCGACCCGATCCCGCCGCAGCCGCTTCAGGCTCTCATCGAAGGAGCGCAGCACCGCATCGCGCGAGTAATCGAATCGCGCGCGATAGCCGTTGACGAGGTAGCCTTCAGTGGGCGTGTGGCCGGGATCGGCCACGATCAGGCGGCCGACCTTGGTCGAGATCTTCACGCTCTCGGGCGGCAGGCCGGACAGCGCCTGCCCTAAACGCCGTTCGCTGAGGCCATAGCCGTAGAAAGGCGCGGTGTCGAAGTAGCGGATGCCGGCGCTCAGTGCGGCGGCGATGGCGCCCGCGGCCAACTCATCGCTGACGTGTGAAAATAGATTGCCGAGCGGCGCGGTGCCCATGCCCAGTTCAGGGAGCGGCACGGAGCCTGCGACAGGCGATCGCGAGGGGTGGTCCGGGTGCATGTTCTGTATCGACCCTGCCCTAGTTTAAACTGCTTTCCCGTCTGCCAGACGTCCGCCCATGCAACGCCTCGTCTACGCCCTGGACCTGAAGGACGATCCGGCGCTGATCGCCGAGTACGAAGCCTGGCATCGTGCCGACAAGATCTGGCCGTCGGTGATCGAATCCCTGAAGGCTTCCGGCATCGACGAACTCGAGATCTATCGCACCGGCAATCGGCTGTTCCTGATCATCGAAGCCCCGGATGCGTTCTCGCCGGAAGCGAAAGCGCGCGCCGATGCCGCCAACGCCGAAGTGCAGGCCTGGGAAAAACTGATGTGGGTGTTCCAGCAGGCATTGCCGTGGGCGGCACCCGGTCAGAAGTGGGTGCTGATGCAGCGGATTTTTTCGCTGACGGACATCACGCGCGCAGGCAGCGCTTGAGGCTATAAGGCCGGCGGCACCAGTGGCGATGCCTTCTGCGCCTTGCGCTCTTCGCGCTGCGTCTCGAGGATCTCGTACCAGATGGCATTGAGCACGCCGAAGGTCAGTGCCAGGCCCAGCCCCAGGATCCAGCTGAAATACCACATCAGTAAAGATCCCCGTGCTTGCGGATGTGCTCGAGCGTCACGCGGCCGCGCATGACGCCGAACACCCAGCTGGTGTAGGCGATGATCAGCGGCAGAAACACGCAGGTGGCCATCAGCATGATCAGCAGCGTCTTGGCGCTGCTCGAGGCATCCCAGATGGTGAGCCCCTGGCTCGGATCGCTGGAGGAAGGCATCAGAAATGGAAACAGCGCGAAGCCTGCCGTGAGCACCGTGCCGGCCTGGGTCAGCGCACTGGCCAGGAAGGCGAGCCCCGGCCGGCCGACACTGAGCAGCAGCACCGCCAGCCCCGCACCGATGAGTGCCCCGATCGGCGCCAGCCACAGCAGGCCATGCTCGCGATAATTGTCGAGCCAGGCCCCCGGTGACACCGCGACCTGTTTCAGCAGCGGATTGGAGGGCCCGAGCGGATCGGCGCCGCCGGTGATGTGATGGCCCGGCAAGGATGTCGCCACCCAGGCACCGGCGGCGATGAAGGCGATGAGGTAGACCACGGCTGCCAGGCGCGCGAATTGGACCGCGCGTGCGGCCATGGGCTCGCCTGTTTTCAACGCCGCGTAGGTACAGCCGTGCAGCACCAGCATCGAGAGACTCACCACACCGCTCAGCAGCGCGAAGGGCTGCAGCAGATTGAAGAAGCCGCCGGTATAGGTCGGGCGCATCATGGCATCGAAGTGATACGGCACGCCGAGGAAGAGATTGCCGAAGGCCACGCCGAACAGCAGCGCCGGCACCGCGCCGGCGAAGGTCAGCGCCGCATCCCACACATCGCGCCAGCGCGGATCCGCGATCTTGCCGCGGAAATTAAAACCCACCGGCCGCACGATCAGCGCCAGCAGGATCAGGAACATCGCCAGATAGAGATTCGAGAACGAGGCTGCGTACAGCAGCGGCCAGGCCGCGAACACCGCACCGCCGCCGAGCACGAACCAGACCTGGTTGCCCTCCCACACCGGTTCGATGCATTCGAGCAGCGCGCGCCGCTCCTCGTCATTGCGGCCAACGAAACGAAACGTGGCGCCCACCCCTAAGTCGAAGCCATCCATGATCGCAAAGCCGATCAGCAGCGCACCCAGCAGCGCCCACCAGATCAGTCGCAGCGTGTCATAGTCAGGCATGCGGGCTCCCCGCCGGCGCTGCGAGCCGGTCCTGCCAGTAGCCAAAGCCGTCGGGCCCGCGCCGCACCGTGCGCACCATCAAGTAAATCTCCACCACGGCCAGCGCGGTGTAGAAGATCACAAAGCCAGCGAGTGAGGCGATGACGTTGCCGATCGGCGCGCGCGAGACGCCGAGGAAGGTCGGCAATACCCCATCGATGGCCCAGGGCTGGCGGCCGTATTCGGCCACGATCCAGCCGAGCTCGGCCGCGATCCAGGGCAGCGGCAGGCTGAAGAAAGCGATTCGCAGGAACCAGTGACTCTGCTCAAAGCGATGGCGCGTGCCGAGATAGAACGCGGTGGCGAACAGCAGGATGAAGAACAGGCCCAGTCCCACCATGACGCGGAAGCACCAGAAGATCACGGGCACATTCGGCACCGTTGACCAGGCCGCGAGCTCGATCTGCGCATCGGTGGCGTTGGCGGGATTGTCGACGTAGCGCAGCAGCAGCAGGCCGTAGCCCAGGTCGGCCTGGTGCGCCGTGAACTCCGTGCGGGCGGCCTCATCGGCGCCGTTGGCGCGCAGGGTCTGCAAGGCCGCGTGCGCCAGCATGCCGCTGCGGATGCGCGTGCGCGCCACGGCCACCAGGTCCTCGATGCCCGCGACCGGGGTGTCGATGGAGCGTGTGGCGATCAGTCCTAAGAGCCAGGGCAGCTTGATGGCGGCATGGGTCGAGCGGCTCGCCACATCCGGCAGGCCGAATACCGTGAAATCCGCCGGGGCCTTCTCGGTGTGCCATTCGGCCTCAATGGCCGCCACTTTCATCTTCTGGTTTTCACTGGCCAGATACCCGGACTCATCGCCGAGCACCACCACCGAGAGCGCGCAGGCCAGACCGAAGCTTGCGGCGACGGCCATGGAGCGCTTGGCCACGGCGACATTGCGCCCGTGCAGCAGATACCAGGAGCTGATGGCGAGCACGAACACCGAGCCGACGACGTAGCCGGCGGCGGCGGTGTGCACAAACTTGGCCTGCGCCACCGGATTGAAGAGCACGCTGCCAAAGGACACCAGCTCCATGCGCATGGTCTGGAAGTTGAACTGCGCGCCCACCGGGTTCTGCATCCAGGCATTGGCGATCAGGATCCACAGTGCCGAAAGGCTCGACCCCAGCGCCACCAATCCCGTTACCACCAGGTGGCCGATTTTGGAGAGCCGGTCCCAGCCGAAGAAGAACAGGCCGACGAAAGTCGACTCAAGGAAGAAGGCCATGAGGCCCTCGAGCGCCAGCGGCGCGCCGAAGATGTCGCCGACGTAGTGCGCGTAGTAGGCCCAGTTGGTGCCGAACTGAAATTCCATGGTGATGCCGGTGGCCACACCCATGGCGAAGTTGATGCCGAACAGCACGCCCCAGAACTTGGTCATGCGCTGCCAGATTTCCCGACCGGTCATGACATAGACCGATTCCATGATTACCAGGATCATGGAAAGCCCCAGGGTCAGCGGCACGAACAGGAAGTGGTACAGCGCGGTCAGTGCGAATTGCGCGCGCGAGAGCCCGACGACATCGAAATCAATCACCGGTACGCTCCTGCGGACGGCTGCGCGGATCAGGCTCTGCATCGCCCGCCGGTAGCGGCGCGACGCCCAGCTGGCGACTGGTGGCGGGCGCATCGATCGCGACTCGGTGCGCACCTGAGAAGAACAGCGCCCACAGCAACCCCAGCGCGGCGAGTTTCGCCGCCAGAATCCAGGTGAGCTCGCGCTTCATGAGGTCTCATTATAGCGCCGCGGATGAGCGCACGGGCCCGGCGCTCGGTGCGCTGCCGCACAGACGAGCGCGCGCGAAACTTAATCGATCTGATTCGTATTAATTCAGGCGCAGCCGGATGCCCGCCCAGATCGCGCGCGGCGTGGCGGGCGACACTGCATTCTCATTGGTCCAGGTATCCGGATCGAAGCGGAAGCTGCCGTTGGGATTGAAGGTGTTGCTGGTCAGGAAGCCGGCGGTCTCGTATTGCTTGTTGAGCGCATTCACGAGTTTGGCGAACACATCGACGCGCTTGCCCAGGTGGTAGGTGCCCTGCAGATTCACCACCGCGTAGCTGGGGATCCAGCCGGTGCCGGTGGGCGAGATGTAGGCGCCCTCGCCGTTGGTGCCGCCGGCCACGTTGGCATTGTTCTCATCGCCATGCAGGTAGGAGCCGGAGGCGATGATCAGCGTGCCGCCCACGTCCCATTGCCGGTCGTGATCGTAATCGAGCACCAATCGTCCGGTGTGGCGCGGGATCAGCGGGATGCGATCGCCGGGGCGCACCAGTATGTTGCCGTCGGCATCGGCCGTGCTGTTGGATTCCGCGCTGACCTCGAAGGCGGATTGGAAGGTGGCATCGACCAGGCTGTACGACAGGCGCCACTTGAGGCCGCCCTCGGTGCCGCCCAGGGCCAGATCCAGCCCCTGGCGGCGCGTGCTGCCGACGTTGTCGAAGTAGCCGGCGTTGGTGCTGGTGGCGATGAACTGAATGTCATCGCTGTTCATGGTGCGGAACAGATCCGCACTCCAATTGAGAGCCTGATCAGGGAGATTGCCGCGCAGTCCGATCTCAAAGGTGCGCGCCACCACCTGCTTGAGCCCCGGGTCACTGGCGAAGTCATTGGGCAGGCCGCAGGGCTGTGCCGGATTGGCACAGCCGAGCTCCACCACGGTGGGCGCGCGGCTGGCCTCGTTGTAATTGGCGTAGTAGGTCTGCGCCGTGGTGGGCGTGAAAGTGACACCGACCGCCGGGTTGGTGCGGGCGAAGGTGTGATTCCCAGTTAGGGGACTCGCGGTGTCGAAGCCTGAGCCCACATCGCCGACGTCGGTATCGACGCTGTAGCCGCCGAGAGTTTCGGTGTTGCTGTTGTAGCGCGCCGCGATGTTGAAGTGCCATCGCTCGCTGGGCGAGAGCGTATCGGTGAAATAGACGCCGAGGATGCGGTTGCTGCCGCTCAGTGAAATCACGGTCTCGTCGTTGAGCGGATTGACCTCGTAGATCAGCGTGTGATTGGGCGCAAAGGTGCCGTACTGAAAGCTCTGCGCAAAGGTGTCATCCGAGCTGCTGTAGTCGGTACCGAGAATGGCCTGGTTCTTCCAGCCGAACAGATCCTGCGAATCGGTCAGCTGCAGGCCAACCCCGACACTGCGCTGCACCAGCCGCGAGATCTGGTTGGCCGCGTTGGCGCAGTAAGCCAGTGAGGCGCGGTCGGTGGGCGTGACACTGCAATCGAAGGCCGGTCCGGTGTAGCCATCACTCAGGAAATTGTCGTTATTGCTGCCGTTGTTGCTGCCGGTGATCAGGTGCCGGTAATACACATTGCCCGACAGCAGCAGGTGATCGCTCAGGAACTGCGTGCCGGTCAGATTCAGAAAGTGCAGCAGGTCGGCCGTGTAGTCGGGCGTGTAGCTCTGCTCGCGCCGGAAATACAGCATGCTCAATGGCAGCGCGCCGTTGCCGAACAGGCTGGTGTCGGCATAGGTGTAGCTCAGGTCGAGATCGGTCTGATCGGTCTGCCAGCCGATCTTGCCAAAGCCCTGCCAGACGCGCGTCGGGGAGAGATCACGCCAGCCGGTTTCATCAAAGTAGTTGCCGGTCACGAAGTAATCGAAGGCGCCCCACTCCCCGCCCGACTGGCCCTGGAAGGAATGTCGTCCGAACGAGCCGCCGTAGGCTTCCAGTTCCGTCCCCGGATTATCGTGCCCGCTCTTGGTCTGCACGGAGAGCGCGCCGCCGAGCGTGTTGAGGCCGAACACCGGGTTGGAGCCCGAGATCAGCGAGACCGTCGAGATCGCCGATTCCGGGATCAGGTCCCAGTTGACCGTGTCGCCGAAGGATTCATTGACGCGCACGCCATCGACATAGACGGAAAGGCCTTCGGGCGTGCCGAGCAGCGGCGAGGCCGTGAAGCCGTGATAGTTGATGTCGAGCTGGAACGGGTTGTCGGCGCTCTCGCTGACATTGACGCCGCTGAAGTTGCTGTTGAGATAGTCGGCCACATCGGTGCTCTGCTGGCGCTCGAGGTCGGCGCTGGTCGCTGTCTGCACATTGGCGGGAATCTCATTCAGCGGCAGGCCGAAACCGGGCAGCGGCGCATTGCCGATGACCAGCACCTGCGGCAGCTCCTGCACGGTGGCGAGATTGCTGGGCGCCCCACCGGCGTCCGAATCCCCGGCACGCGCACCCATGCTGGCGAAGGCCGCGCTGATCAGCACTGCCCCGCACATTTTTTCCACAACTGAGCTTGCTCGTGACATTGGCAGGCAGTTTAGGGAGGCCATGAGATGAAGTCCTGATCGGGACGGGAGGCAGGCCCGGGATGGGTCGGGATATTTTCCCGCTCATTAGCGGGAGATTTTCCCGACCGGTTGGGGAGCCTCCGTAACCTTATCAGCCAGTTAGCGAACCATAGGGCAGACCCCCGCCCGGAGCCCGCCGCATGACATCGAACCCGCCTGGGCCGGTAACGCCTCTGCTGACGCGCCTGGTCGAAGCCCATGCCGAGCTCTTCCGGTTGATTCGCCTGTATGGCTGGCCGGTCATCGACCTGCTGATCCGCTTTGCGCTGGCGCGCTCGTTCTTCGCCTCAGGGGTCGTCAAGCTCGCTGACTGGTCGGCGGCCCTGTACCTGGCCGCCAATGAATACCCCGTCAGCTGGCTGAGTCCGGTGGCGGCGGCCTACACCGGGGTGACCATCGAAACCCTCGGTGCGGTATTGCTGCTGCTGGGCCTGCTGACGCGGCCGGCGGCGCTGGCACTGCTGATGCTCGTGATCGTCGAGCAGAGCAGTTACCTCGCCCTCGATACCCAGCTCTTCACCGCGGCGCTGTTCGGCTGGTACGTGCTGCACGGGGCCGATCGCCTCTCGCTGGATGCGATGCTGGGCCGCGGTCTTGCCGACAGTGCCTTGCCGCTGGCCGCGCCGATCGGGCGGCTGACGGCGAGGCTGCGCACTCGCGTCACACCGATCTATCTGTCGCTGCTGCGCGTGTGGCTGGGCGCCGCATTGCTGCTGGTCAGCGCGGGCAATCCGTCGTGGCTGGCCCCGCTGGCGGCGTGGCTGCCGCTGGCGACGGCCACGACCTGGCCCCCGGCGTTGGCGTGGTTTGGTGCGGTGGCGCTGTGCGCCGGAATCGCCACGCGCTACACGGCGATGGCCCTCTTCGCGCTGGGATCGACCGTGGCGATGATGCATGGCATTGCGGCCGAAGCGGTGTACCTGAATGCCACGCTGGCACTGCTGGTGGTATACGGTGCCGGCCCGTTGTCCGCCGATGCCGCCATCGGGATTCCCCTGCGGCGCCGCTACCCGCAGCTCGATGGCAAACCGGCGTTTTCGCTCCAGGGACTGCCGCGGGTGGTCATCGTCGGGGCGGGCTTCGCCGGGCTCGCCTGCGCGCTCGCGCTGCGGCGCGCCCGAGCCGCTGTGATCCTGATCGACAGCGGCAATCATCATCTGTTCCAGCCGTTGTTGTACCAGGTGGCCACCGCCGCGCTGTCACCCGGCGATATCGCCGCGCCCATACGGCCGATCTTTCGCGACTGCTTCAACACCCAGGTGCTGCTGGGCGAGGTCACCGGTGTCGATGTGAAACAGCAGTGTGTGCTGCTCGATGATCAGGCCCTGCCCTACGATTACCTGGTGCTCGCCACCGGCGCCACGCACAGCTACTTCGGCAAGGACGCCTGGCAACCTTTCGCGCCCGGCCTCAAACGCATCGAGGATGCCACGGAGATTCGCAGGCGCCTGCTCATGGCCTTCGAACGGGCGGAGCGCACCGACGATGCGGCCGAGCGCGCGGCACTGCTGACCTTCCTGATTGTCGGTGGCGGTCCAACTGGCGTGGAGCTCGCCGGCGCGATTGCAGAATTGGCGCGCTTCGGGATGGAACGCGACTTTCGCAAATTCGACCCCGCCGACGCGCGCATTATTCTGATCCAGTCCGCCGCCCGGCTGCTGCCGGCCTTCGATGCGCGGCTGTCAGCCCACGCGCAACGTGCGCTCGAACGCTTGGGGGTCGAGGTGCGGGTTGGGAGCCGTGTCGAGCATATCGACGAGTTTGGAGTCGCCGTTGGCGGCCAGCGCATCGCTTCGCGCACAGTGCTCTGGGCGGCGGGTGTGGCCGCCTCGCCGGCGGCGGCGTGGCTCGCGGCCAGTGCCGATGCCGCGGGTCGCATCAAGGTGCAAGCGGATTTACGTGTGGCGGGATTACCGAATGTGTACGCGATCGGCGATACGGCGTTGAGCCTCGCCTGGAACGGACAGCCGACACCGGGACTGGCACCGGCTGCCAAACAGAGCGGCAGCTACGTCGCGCGCGCGATCAGTGCGAGTCTTCTGGGTCAATCAACCCTGCAGCCCTTCATCTACCGACATCGCGGCAACCTGGCGACCATCGGGCGCAAGGCCGCGGTGGCTGACTTCGGCTGGATCAGGCTCTGGGGCGCGCCGGCCTGGTGGCTGTGGGGGCTGGTGCACGTGGGCTTCCTGGTGGGATTGCGCAATCGCCTGTCCACGATGATGAACTGGGTCTGGGCTTACCTGACGTTCGGCGGCGGCATTCGACTGATAACGGGCGGCGAGTCGAAGTCCAACATCGCGCGGTAACCAGCAGGCCTGACCGCGGCCTTCAGACCGCCTGTGTCAAGCACCTGTGTCAAGCAGTTGACGGATCAGCTTCGCGGCAGGCTTCACGATGGCTCCCAACGAAGAGTCATTATTTCCAACCGATGTTCGCGGAGCGCACCATGACAACATTCAAACTCACCGCCCTGGCCACCGCACTGTTGCTGCAGTCACTGGCCTCAGCGGCCAACGCACCTGCGAACGCTGCCGTGCGCGGCGTTTTGGAATCAGTGTCGTTGAAGGCCGATCACCACACCCTGGCTCGCGCGGAAGAAGGCCGGGATTATTTTCCGCTGCCCGATATCAATGATGCCCGCGCCGCGGAATGTGATCCCGAGGATGATTGGCCGCGGGCCTCGAGCGCGGAACCCTGAGTTTCATACGCTCTATAATTTACTGCAGAAACTACGCCCAACATATTGTTTTACCGCAGATATTTTCTACCACTGCGGTTAGACGAATATGGTTTTGGTAGGCGCGACTGGGATCGAACCAGCGACCACTTCCATGTCAAGGAAGTGCTCTACCACTGAGCTACGCGCCTAACGTGCGGGTGTGCCTGCTGAGCCTGAGACGATACCGGGTCACCCCCGGGGCCGCAATCAAGCAATCGCCCAGTCGGTGATCAGCCGGCCTTCTTGGTGCCGGGCCGCGGCGGCATGCCGGGCGCGTCGTAGTCGGTGCTCGCGGCCAGGTCGAGTTCCAGCTGGCGCAATTGCTCGAGCTGATCGCGCAGCGAGGCGGCCTGCTCGAACTCGAGATTGCGCGCGTGGCGGTACATGTCGGTCTCGATGCGCTTGGCCTCGCGGGCGATGTCGGCGGAGTTCTTCAGCGATCGCGGGTCGAAGGCATTGCTGCGTCCTTCGCCACGCGCCCGCTTGCCGCCGAAGCGCCCTGAGCTCGTCAGGCGCGCGCCTTCCATGATGTCGGCCACGGGCTTGATGATGCTGCGCGGGGTGATGCCGTGCGCCTCGTTATAGGCGGTCTGCTTGATACGCCGGCGTTCGATCTCGGCCATGGCGCGCTCCATGGAGCCAGTGATGCGGTCGGCATAGAGAATGGCACGGCCTTCCAGGTTGCGCGCCGCGCGGCCCATGGTCTGGATCAGCGAGCCCTCCGAGCGCAGGAAACCCTCCTTGTCGGCATCGAGGATGGCCACCAGCGCCACCTCGGGCATGTCGAGCCCCTCGCGCAGCAGATTGATGCCCACCAGCACATCGAACTTGCCCAGACGCAGGTCGCGGATGATCTCCACGCGCTCCACGGTCTCGATATCCGCATGCAGGTAGCGCACGCGTACGCCGTGCTCGTGCAGGTACTCGGTCAGATCCTCGGCCATGCGCTTGGTCAGCGTGGTGATCAGCACGCGCTGCTTGAGCGAGACACAGTTGTGGATCTCGGAGAGCACATCGTCGACCTGGGTGCGCACGGGGCGCACCTGGATGGTCGGATCGACCAGTCCTGTGGGCCGCACCACCTGCTCGACCACCTGCGAGGACTTTTTGGCTTCGTACGGCCCGGGTGTGGCCGAGACGAAGATCATCTGCGGCGCCAGGCGCTCCCACTCCTCGAACTTCAGCGGCCGGTTGTCGAGCGCCGAGGGCAGACGGAAGCCGTACTCGACCAGGGTCTCCTTGCGCGAGCGGTCGCCCTTGAACATGGCGCCCAGCTGCGGGATGGTCTGGTGGCTCTCATCGACCACCAGCAGCGCGTTGGGCGGCAGGTAGTCGTACAGGCATGGCGGGGGTTCGCCTGGCTGCCTGCCGGAGAGATAGCGCGAATAATTTTCGATCCCGGAGCAGTAGCCGACCTCCTTGATCATTTCCAGGTCGAACAGCGTGCGCTGCTCCAGCCGCTGCGCCTCGACCAGCTTGTTGTCCGCGTACAGGGCCGCCAGCCGCTCGCGCAGTTCCTCGCGGATGAAATCGATGGCCTGCATCAGCCGGTCCTGCGGGGTCACATAGTGCGTGCCCGGATAGACCGTGAAGCGCGGGATGCGGCCGATGATCGACACCGGTCAGCGGATCGATCAGCGAGAGGTTTTCGATTGTCTCATCGAATAGTTCCACCCGCACCGCATCGCGCCCGGACTCGGCCGGGAAGATGTCGATGATGTCGCCGCGCACGCGGTAGGTGCCCGGCGAGAGTTCCATGTCGTTGCGCGTGTACTGCATTTCGGCCAGCCGCCGCAGCAAGCCGGCGCTGATCGATGCGCTCGCCGCGCACCAGGTGCAGCACCATGGAGAGGTACGCCTGCGGATCGCCCAGTCCGTAGATCGAGGACACCGTGGCGACGATGATCGAGTCCTTGCGCTCCAGCAGCGCCTTGGTGGCGGACAGGCGCATCTGCTCGATGTGCTCGTTGGTCGAGGCGTCCTTCTCTATATAGGTGTCGCTCGAGGGCACATAGGCCTCGGGCTGGTAGTAGTCGTAGTAGGAAACGAAGTACTCGACCGCGTTCTTCGGAAAGAAGCCCCGCAGCTCCCCGTAGAGCTGCGCAGCGAGGGTCTTGTTATGCGCCAGCACCATTGTGGGGCGTTGAACGCGCTCGATGACCTGGGAAATGGTGTAGGTATTGTGGACTATTGCGCCACCCAGTCCGGCGAGGAAGGTCTCCGGCCCTGGCACTGAAAGATCGTAGACATGCCGGTGCGGGTACGCCACGGGCTCCACTTGTGCGATGGGAGACCAGCGCACATTGCAGAGCGCTCGAAGCGACTGCCAATGACTCCACGTTGCGAGGCTGGTGATGCGTTGCGAGTGAAGGTGGTCGCCAATTACTCTTAGTAACTTCGACAGAAGCACTCGACTCGGACGCCGCTGACCGCTTTCCATCAGACTGATCATCGGGCGAGAGCATCCCGCTTTGATTGCCACTGCCCGCATGGTCAAGCCGCTGCTCGCGCGCAGCTGCCGCCAAGCGAGCGGTGCAATCGGCACGACGTCGACGTTGGTATCGCGACTCTTCGTCAGCATGTTTTGCAGACGTATCCGCTTGTCTGGGTGCGAGAACCCGACGGCTCTTGCGTATCGACCAAGATCCGTCTGTCCGGATACCGTTACATCGAGATAGATGCCACCGGCATGGTTGGAGTTCGTGGCTCGCTTGCGAGTACGCCGGACACGGGCATGGATGCCAAATCGCTTGAGCGCGTATACGAGGTCAGATGCAAGATGATTGCTCGCTGTGGTGGCAATGACCTGGGCGTTGCGACTCACGGTTGAGTCGCCGTCAAAGTAGGAGCGAAGGAGGCAGCCCAGCGAGTGATCGTCGAGCCTGGCCCAGAACTCAGGTAGCCGCTTGTCTTGGGCATTGTGGCCGCACAGTCGGGAAAGCAGGCTCGCGAGCGCAGTAGATGACACTTGATAGTCGGAGCACTGCCTGACAAAAAACGGGACTCCAAGCTCTCTTAATGAGCTTTCAATCTGCGTTCTGATCATCGGCTCGCGATTTGCGATCGTGACATAATTCTCCTGTCCGTTTCCCTCCGCGATATAAATCCCCAGCAAGCGGAGAAACGAATCGGTCAATGCCAGCTTGGCAGGAAGGCGGCAAACCTTCTTCTTTCCGCCGACGTAAATCTGCGCGCCATTAGCAATGGCATTTCCTAGGCCGCCCGTGGCTCCCATCAAGCTTCGGAAATGCGCCATACGGATGCCGCTTCCACTTATCCCCTTCCGAATCGCCCACAGCTTTCCGTGAGGATCCTTTAAGTGGTTCCTCATCAACCCCAGGAAGCCATCTGTGCCTGTCGCTGCTACGTACTCCAAAATTGGCTGCTCGGCGAACACGGACAAATTCGTATCCGCCAGATAGCTGAGAAGGTCCAATTCTCGAATGGCGCCCGAGGATTGCTCTATTCGCGGTAGCGACTCCGGCATCGGCAGATAGTCGTCGGTTCGGGCATCTTCCGTTCGGATAAGGCGCAGTTCCCCGTCGCGAAGCACCCAGAGGTTGTGGTCGCTCGTGAGAGTGAGTTCGCGACCGCAGCGCGTCGCTAACCGAAACATGGCTTCCGGCGCTCGGTGGCGCAGGAACGCGGCGACCCGGAAATCCCCCGTTTTCCCGTCACTCGGGTCGTAAGCGACCGTGGAAAATGCGCGCTGTTCTGGTGCAAAGCGCTCCGTGTCGGCTGCAGCGTCGGCGTCCAGCCCGCTTGCCGCGATGAGTCCGTCGATGAAGGGGCCCGCCTTGACGACCATCGGCTGCCTCTCACCCTTGACGTGTTCCACGAGGTAGAGCGGATCGTCGTAGCCGATGCTTTTCCCGCTGCCGGTGACCCCAAGCAGCGTCTGCGCGGCAAGCCCCGACTCGAGCCCGTCCACGAGCGCCTCGATGGCCTGCGGCTGATCGCCGGCGGGCTCGTAATCGGCTTGCAATTCAAAGCGGTTGGTGATTTGGCTCATCTGCTGACATTGGTCGAGGGGAAGCGAATCCCGTAATATAACCCCTGAGATCGCTGCGAGCGGTCGCTGGCTGACACTCAAGGGGAATGATCCGTGCCTCTGACGATTTCGCGACGCGCCCAGCGCGTCAAGCCCTCGCCCACCCTCGCTGTTACTTCACTTGCGCTCAAGCTCAAAGCCGAAGGCAAAGACGTCATCGCACTGGGCGCCGGCGAGCCGGATTTCGATACGCCGGTGCACATCGCGGACGCCGGCTGCCAGGCCATCCGCTCCGGTGCCACGCGCTACACCAGCGTCGACGGCACGCCTGAGCTCAAGGACGCCATCATCGCCAAGTTCAAGCGCGACAATGGCATCAACTACGAGCGCAACCAGATCCTGGTCTCAAGTGGGGCCAAGCAGACGATTTTCAATCTCTGCATGGCGGTGCTCGATACCGGTGATGAGTGCATCATCCCGGGCCCCTACTGGGTGTCCTATCCGGACATGGTCATGCTGGCCGACGGCGTCCCGGTCATGCCGACCGCGGGTCCCGAGCAGGGCTACAAGATTACTCCTAAGCAGCTGTCCGCCGCGATGACGAGCCGGACGCGGCTGGTGCTGCTCAACAGCCCGAGCAATCCGACCGGCGCCGCCTACACGCCGGCCGAACTGCGCGCGCTGGCCGATGTGCTGGTGCAGAACCCGCGAGTGATCATCGGCACCGATGACATGTACGAGAAGATCTACTGGGCCAAGGAGCCGTTTGCGAGCCTCTTGACCGTGGCGCCTGAGCTCTACGACCGTACGATCACGATCAACGGCGTCTCCAAGGCGTATGCCATGACCGGCTGGCGCATCGGCTACTGCGGCGGGCCTAAGGAAGTCATCACGGCCATGACGACCATCCAGGGCCAGTCGACCTCGAATGCCTCCAGCATTTCGCAGAAAGCCGCCACGGCCGCCCTGAACGGCGACCAGACCTGCGTGACCAAGATGAATGCCGCCTTCAAGGAACGGCACGATTTCATCGTCGCCGGGCTCAACACCCTCCCGGGCATCTCCTGCCTGCCTGGCGCCGGCACTTTCTATGCCTTCGCCGACGTCCGGGGCGCCATGCGCAACCTAGGGATGCGGGACGACAACACCTTCTGCGAGTTCCTGCTCAACAAGGCGCTGATTGCCGTGGTGGCAGGATCCGGCTTTGGCTGCCCGGGACACATGCGGCTGTCCTTTGCCTGCAGCATGGAGACCCTCGAGAAGACCATCCAGCGCCTGCGCGCCATCCTGCCCGCCCAAGCCCAGGCAAAGACCGCCTGATGGGCTAAGTCCTTGACGGGGCGGCGCCGAACCTGAAGAATTCGCGCCGCCTCACTTTTCCTACCACTCCCCGGTAGCTCAGTCGGTAGAGCGTCGGACTGTTAATCCGTTGGTCGTTGGTTCGAGTCCAACCCGGGGAGCCAAATAAGTCTTCTAGAACAGTGGGTTATATCACAGTAGCTCACGCCAGCTTTTCCTTCTCGGCCCACTTCGTGCAATTTCGTGCAGCTAGCAAAGGCACCGTTGTACGCGCTGAACAGGGAGGCAAATAGCATCGATTCGTACCGGGTAATAAAAGGACCATTTATTAATAAGTGGTGCTATTATTGCCCACCATGAAGACCCGAGACCTCAACGCCGCACTCAAGCTTTTCCGCGGTAGGGGTGGCACGCTCCGCACACGCGATGTGATCGCCCACGGGGTGCACACCGACGCGCTCTATGCCCTGCGTGAGAGCGGCCAAATCGTCGAGCTAGCCCGCGGCCTCTATCGACTGGCCGACGTGGGCGAAGCCGAGCATCCGGACCTCGCCGTCGTCGCAGCCCGCGTGCCCCAGGCAGCTGTCTGCCTCATCAGCGCACTCTCTTATCACGACATCACGACCCAGATCCCATCCTCCGTCCATCTCGCCGTCCCGCGGGGCAGCTATCACAGCATGAAGCTGTCGATGCCCGTGACGGTGTATCGCTTCGATCCGAGGACCTTCAATGAGGGGCTCGAGACACATCATGTAGGTGGCGTGCCGATACGGATCTACAGCGCCGCGCGCACTGTGGTGGACTGCTTCAAGTTCAGGAACAAGCTCGGGCTCGACGTAGCGCTCGAAGCGCTGCGTCTGCTGCGACAGCGAAAGCGTACGCAAAACCGTGAACTGCTGCGCTATGCCAAGCTACTCCGCGTCGAAAAATCGATATCCCCGTACCTGCAGGCGATCGAATGAGCAGGAAAGAGAAGAAAAGCGTTGTCGCCTCCGTACTCGCGCGGCTGCGCAACCAAGCCAAATCGAGCGGCGCGCCGTTTCAGCTGGTACTGCAGCAGTACGCCATCGAGCGATTCCTCTATCGCATATCGAAGTCGAAACACGCGCAAAGTGTCATCCTGAAAGGCGCACTGCTACTGAAGACGATCGGCATCCTCAGTGCACGCCCCACGAAGGACATCGATATGCTGCGTAGGGGGAATGCGGATCAGTCAACCTTGGTGGCGCTCGTGAGGGACTGCGCCAGTCTCGACGTGGAGGCAGACGGTCTCATCTTTCCTGCCGACAGCGTCGCGGCAGAGGACATCACCAAGGACTCGCAGTACACGGGGACGCGAATCGTGCTGGATGCGCGCATTGGCAATGTCCGTCTGAGAATTCAGATCGACTTTGGTGTCGGCGATGTCATGGTGCCAGGACCGCGAATGATCGAGTACCCAGTCCTACTGGACGGCGACACGATCCAACTGCTTGCCTATCCAGTCGAGTCCGCGATCGCGGAAAAGCTCCAGGCAATGGTGGCGCTCGGCAACGCCAACAGCCGGATGAAGGACTTCTATGATGTCTGGATCTACTCGAATCATCTCGATTTCAACACCGACACCCTTCTCAAGGCGATCGACGCCACATTCAAGAATCGCGATACACATGTGCCGGCCGAAGAATTCGAGGGTCTCACCACCGGTTTCGCAGACCAGCATCGTGCTCAGTGGAATGCCTTTGTGAGAAACGTGGGCGAGCGCGAACTGACGGATGCGCTCGGCACCGTCATCGAGGATCTCAAGACCTTTGTAATGCCGATGCTCCGTTCTCTCGCAAGTGGTGAGAGACTCACGCAAAAGTGGCAGGGTAGGAACAGATGGGTGAATCAATCAGCCACTGAAACTTAGCCGTCGCAACGACTCCTTCCCCGACCTGACCCGACGAGGCGTTGCACGAAATTTGCCAGAATTGCGGGCAGTTTGAGAGATCAAGTTTTGAAAACAAGATATTACAAACTTGCGTATCGGATTCGGTATCCGTTGGTCACGGAGCGGTCTGCGTTGATTGCCATCCATGCGTTAGCGCGGTCGTTTCTCGAACCACTTCTTCGCGCTGGGTCGGCGATGCGGGCAGCCGGGCCAGCAACAGGGGCGGCGTTTGCCGGCTTGAAGTTCCTCGACCGCGCGTTGGATGCGGCGACCACGCGTTGTTTCTTGTTTGGCCGAGATGACCCAACAAGTCCATTCGTTCCGCGCCAGCGGCGTCAGCTCCTCCCAAGCGGCCCGCGTCATCGCGTTCGAGCTCAGCGCCATGCGCAAGTCCGTCGGGGTTTTGTGCAAGGGGCCACGCTCGCTCGTTTTGCTCTGATTCAGCATTTCATCGCCGCCGCCGAGAACAAACCTCAGTGAGTAGTCTGGGCCGGTCGCCAGCGATGCAGCAACAGTTCCTCAAGCCCGGCCTGATTCGATTCTCGATATGGTTGCTGTCGACGGGCAAATCACCATCCTCGAGATAGCGGATCAGAGCCGCCCAGCAGCCCAGGCTGTATTGGATGGTTTTTGCGGTGACGGAGCCATCGGCGACCTAGCCGCGCTGGCGGGATGAGCCATTGTCTGCGTGGGCCATGCATCGATTTCGATCACGCCGCGTTCGAACAGTGCCTTGTAGCCGGAGTAGAAATTGCGTCAGCAAGATCAGTCTCGTTTCAAACATTCTCCCACTGTGTCCCGCGCCGCGCGCTGCGCACCGTTGCATCGACAAAGCGAAGCGCTCTAAGGCCTTCCTGCGCTGATGGATAATCGCGCTTTGGCACTGCACCGGCTGCCACGCGGCGAATGTCCGTAATGAAATTTCGATAAATCACGGCAAAGGCCTCAAGGTATCCCTCCGGATGGCCCGCGGGCATACGGGTAGCGGATTGCGCTGAGATTCCTAGGCCGCCCCGTGCAGTTCGCAGATACCGCCAAGGGTCGCTGGCAGGCGGCTTGAAAATCAGCGTATTCGGCTCCTGCTGATGCCACTCGAGCCCTCCCGTTGATCCATAGAGTCGGATGTTAAGATTATTCTCCTCACCGCACGCAATTTGCGAGCATACGAGCGTACCGCGAGTACTGCCCTCGAGCCGGAGCAGAATATTGGCATCATCTTCGAGCTGGCGGCCAGCCACGAATGTTGTGAGTTCGGCGCATACGGCAGTAATCTTCTGGTCGGTGATGAATTCGACCAACTGCGCAGCATGCGTGCCGATGTCGGCTACGCAGCAGCTAACGCCGGCGCGAGCCGGGTCGGTTCGCCATTCCGCCTGTTTGTTACCCTGGCGCTCCAAGGGCATCATGAGCCAGTCCTGGTTGTACTCCACGAGTACCTTGCGCAGTTCACCGAGTTCGCCGGATCGGACGAGCTCACGCGCTTGCCGTACGAGTGGATAGCCAGTGTAATTGTGCGTCAGCGCCAGCAGTGGCCCGCCAAGCGCCTCGAGGCGCACCATCTCTTCGGCCTCGCTAACCGCGTACGCCAGAGGCTTATCGCAGATGACGTGTATTCCCGCCTCGATAAACGCCTTGGCCACCGCGTAGTGCAGATGATTGGGTGTTGCGACGATCACGAAGTCTATCCCCTCGTCGAGTTTCGCCTCGGTGAGCGCCATCTGCTCGTAGCTATCGTAGGAGCGCGCCAAGTACCAAGCCCGGGCGCTCTCCCGCGCTGTGGTCGGATCTGAAGAGAGTGCTCCCGCTGTGAGCTGAGCCTGCCCATCGAGTTCGGCCGCAATGCGATGCACCGTCCCAATGAAGGCACCCCGTCCGCCGCCAACGATGCCGGCGCGGAGCCGTCGGGTTGTCATGTCGCTCACGAGCGAAACGCCTCCCGTCCGACGCCCTGTATAGGAATGCCCTGCCCCGCAAGCACCTCGTGTTGCAATGCGTACATTGCCGCTGCGGCCTCATCGATAGCGCGCGTGAACGCCAGCGACCCAGCCAAGATTGGGGCGAGCCGTGTCCTGTCTTGGATACGCGCTTTGGGATACTCGTGCTCGATCACAAGGAAGGTCTTTGCCGCATCGAGCCCGAGCACCTCGCGGGCTGCGAGCTGGTGGTCAAGCCAGTCCACCGTGCGGTTTTGCAGGTACGCCAGCGGGTCATGACGAGCAGTGCCCGGCAGTTCGTGCTCACAGAGAACAATTTGCTTCTTCCAAGCGTTGAGCTGATCAGCCGGCTGTGCGCTAGGCATAGCGCCGTGCCAGTCGCCTCGCTGCATGGTTTGTCCCCCGTACCCCCAGGCCGAAATGCCGTGGGAATTGATCACTTGGCCTTTGACGTGAAAACCACCGATCAGGAAGGCATAGCCCTGGTCCTTGAGGTACTGAAACACCGAACGGGTGTCCTGACCCATCAGAATCGCGTGCGACGGATCGTAATGAATGCGGAACTGCTCGCCGACACTGTGCTTCTCGCAGATGCGGTGCAGTGCGATCCACGGCCCTGGCGCATAAGCGATATTGTTGTGCCAGCGATCTAGCGTCGTCCAACCCGGCATAGGGCATTGTTCGACCCGATAGACAAGACCGCGCGCCTTGGCCTCGTTGAGCAAGGGGATGAACTCAGACTCGAATAACTCGAGATTCGCATCCATCTCCAGATCGTAGTTACGACCGACGAAACCGCACACCGCCTCGGCCCCGAGGAGCGCAGCCGCATCGAAGACGCGCAGCATGAACTCATGCTTCGTTTGCCGAGCGTTGGCGTCTGCCACGAGCATGTTGTCGAAGTAGGCGAGATCCGAAAGCCCGACTGAAGTCTCCTTCATTGCGGCCAATACGCGCGCGGCTCGCTGTTTATCGAACGGCGTCCGCAGGTCGAGTGTATTTGCTACCGGATCGAGCATTGCCTCAGCCGATACATCGGTGCAGCTCGGATGTAGTGCCGCCGAAAGCTGGATGTACGGGCTACCGATTTCGCGCGAAAAGGAGAGCCAATCCTCGATGGCAAGATCAGGATCCGCGTCGCGCAGCGCTCGCGGCGTCAATTCTTGTAGTGCCGCAGTCAGGACACTCAGCTTCATTACCCGCGGTTCGAATGCGATCGTTGACATTGTCTCATCTCCCGTCAACAAAGCGGCCGGTCTGCCGATCGCGCTCGTTGCCGACGCTGGAGCACCTAGCGTACAGCCAGCGGGGGCAGCGCGATTGTCACTCGCCCGGTAGCCGCCCATTCGGTGCCCCGAGTGAAAAGGCCGACAATAAATGGTCGCGCCATCGCTTCTGGCCCGTGGCCCAGCGTGAAGCCATACACGCGGCCCTTACCATAGCTTTTGGTCCAGACCAGCGGATGACTCTTGCCAATGCCTGGAAGATCTTCGAGACGCGGGGGGACCTTGATCGGATAGTTAGTCGGCGGCCAATCACTCGCATCATAGGCCTTGGGGTCGTCATAGCCCGTCGCCAGCACGTGAATATCTTCCCCGGGCGTCCGGCGCATACTGACGTACATGTCGTCGATCACATCTTCATATTGCGCATGCAGTCCTCTGGTGATCGGATCGTCGCGATCGACGATATCTACTGGAAAATCGACGGCCGGATTGCGTCGGCTGACTGCGGCAAAACGCAGCGCTGCGCCCGCCATGTGCTCGAATTCAGGCCAACTGGGCTCCCCCATCGCAAACGTGGCGTGGTAAATCACGACCCCTTTGCCCGATTTAACAAAGTCAAACAATGCCTGGTCCGCTCGATCGCCCCAACGCTGTTCCTCAGCATCTAGCAACCGATCCTTGCCGTGGAAGTTGATCACGATGACATCATAGGGAGCGAGCGTCTCCTTACTTGCTCCGCGAAACTCCTCCGTGATTCGCACGTCAAATCGTCCCGTGTCCTCCAGGGTCTTTCGCAAGATACCCTCCATGAGCCTCCAATCATGCTCGGTGTTGTTGTGCCCAGTGATCAGCAGCACCTGGATCTTGTGAGAAGGGACATCGGTGGCCGAGGCCAATATTGGTAGTAACCCGACCATTACCAGCAGAGCGCGATATTTTGCTTTCATGGGTGCTCCCTCCTAATGCCGTATTCCCTATGACGCTCGCGCGCCATTAGGGTCACGGGCGGTCCTCGAGAATGAGCTCCGAGGCGCGCTGTGCAACGACCATGGCGGGCCCGTTCGTGTTGCCGGACATGGGTGTGGGGATCACTGAGCAATCCACAACACGGAGATTGGAAAGTCCGTGTACCCGCAGCCTGCTATCCACCACTGAATTAACCCCGGTGCCCATTCGGCAGGTCCCCGTGCCGTGAAGGCCCGGGCTAATCATCCAGAGCAAGGCTTGCGCGATCTCATCGTCCGTCTGGGACTGAGCGCCCGGCACTGTTTCTTCCCCGACGTAGGGCGCAAGAGCCGGCTGGCCAGCGAACCTGCGGATGATTCTTACCATGTTGATGGCGGCGCTCCGATCGGCCGAGTCTTGCCACCAATTGGCCTCGATCCGGGGCGGCATTGAGTGGTCACTGGATGTGATCGCAACAGTGGCTCGGCTCTTGGGACGCAGATAGAACGCGTTGAATGTGAGTCCGGGCTCATCCTCGAGGAGCCCTCGTCCTGGATCCGCCTTCATCTTCGCGCTGCCGCGCATCGAGAATGGTGCGATGCCCAGTTGTACGTCCGGCCACGCCCGCTCGCCGTTAGCCGCAACAAGCGCTGTCACTTCGACTGAAGTGAATGCCATGAGCCCTTTACGCCGCAGATAGTATTCGAGCACATGCGCAGCAAGGCGCCAGCCCGCGAATTCGCGGTTCACGCCGTGGTCGTTCCGAAGTCGGTAGGACACGGAAAACATGGCGTGTTCCGCCAAATTCCGGCCGACCGCGGGCAAATCCTGTACGACAGCAACTCCCGCGGCGCTAAGGACGTCAGAAGGGCCGATGCCGGATAACTGCAGCAGCTTCGGTGACTGGATGACCCCCGCAGACAGGATCACACTCCTAGCCGCAAAAAAGGATCTGCGACCTGTTGGGGTGGAGCAGGCAATACCGACCGCTCTTTTGCCCTCCAGCAGAATCCGTTCGGCCACGGACTTGGTCATAATCGTCAAGTTGCGTCGCCTTGCTGCGCGATCGAGAAAGGCGGCCCGAGTCGATGCGCGCCGGCCGCGGCGATCTACCGTCGCCTGCGTATAGCCTATGCCGTCGGTGCGGGGCGTGTTGATGTCAGCCAGTCGCGGTAGTCCCAGCTGAACGCCTGCCTCTATAATGGCCTCGATGACCGGGGAGCGGTATCGCGACTCCGTGATTTGGACCGGACCGTCCCTGCCGCGCGACGGGTCAGCGTGCTCGTAGCGATAGCTTTCAAGGTTTTTGAAGCAGCGCTGAATCTCCCGCCAGTTCCATTCCTGCAGTCCCATTTCCGACCACGAGTCGTAGTCCTTGGGCATACCGCGAAGATACCAGGTGCCGTTCACCGCACTCGAGCCACCGAGGCCCTTGCCATACACCCATCTTTCGCCATCCGGCCGACCGGATTGGTGCGCCACTGGGAAACTCCAGAAATATTCAGTTTTGCCCCATATTTTCATGAAGCCCCGCGGCATCGTGATCAAAGGGGAACGATTGTCCCCACCGGCCTCCACGAGGAGAACACGGTTGCGCCCATCCGAGGTGAGGCGCTCGGCCAGAATCGCGCCCGATGATCCGGCCCCCACAATGATGTAGTCGTATCGCGGTTCGCTCACTGGTAGACCACCGG
The DNA here is from genome assembly GCA_963819195.1 of uncultured Gammaproteobacteria bacterium. Lineage (GTDB taxonomy): Bacteria > Pseudomonadota > Gammaproteobacteria > Steroidobacterales > Steroidobacteraceae > FEN-1191. The sequence continues at coordinate 183,466 of CAWFVL010000011.1, read as the reverse complement.
CTAAGTTCTCGGGAACCGGCGCACCACCTGCGCCGCCACGAGCCCAACAGCTGTAAGCGCGCACGTCAGCAATCCGAGTAACCAGAAGGCCGAAGACAGGCCGCCGGCCTTCGATGCCGTCGCGGTCACCACAGACGGGCAAAGAAACAGTCCGGCGAAAAAGAATGTCGCCCACACGCCCATCGCGCGTCCGCGCTGGTTGAACGGCGCGCTGCCCTGCGCCCAGGCGGTCAAGGAGGGAATCACCATTCCGCCACCCAATTGCTGTGGTAATGCCCACAGTGCTGCTTCTAGATATGTATGCGACAGCCCGATGCCGATCATACCGATGCCGATGAGACCGCCGGCAACGGTCAGTTGGGTAGTGATTGGGTGGTTCCCCAGACGCTTATAAAGGTAGGCGCCAGCGATATACGCAATGCTGGTCAGAGCTTGAATGAGGCCGGCTTGCGTCGATGAACTTATGCCGCGTTGCGTAAAGACCGAGGCTATATTGATCGGCTCCACGTAATAAAACACAGAGGCGATGAGAGACACGACGCCGATGGTCAGCGCGATCGCCCACGGGAAATTCCTCTCTGACCTTTCCTCCTGGTCACGCACTCTCGCTGCAGGCTCGTCGATATAGATGAGCGCCAGGATCAAGAGGGGAATCGTTGCCACATAAACGCTGAACGGGCCTCGCCAACTCACATCGGCAAGCCAGCCGCCCAAAGCGATCAACACGGTTCCGAGGACTGATCCGAGCGCGCTCTGAATGGCGAGCCAGCGATAGCGGTTAGCGCCAAAATAATCTGCTATCAGTGTGTTACATACCGTGACGATGCCAGCTTCCGCCGCGCTGAGGAGCGCGCGGCTTGCGATGATGTACCTCAGATCATTCAAGACCAGCGGGGCAAGGCCGGTCACCGCGTAGAGCGTTAAGGCGGCAATGAAGATAGGGCGTCTGCCCAGCTTGTCAACCAGCCATCCCGCAGCAGGAGATAGCAGAGCGATCCCGAGTGAGGGCAGCGTGATAATCATCGGCACGAGGTATGCCGCGTTGGGCACATCGCTGAAGTGCTGCGCCAGTTTCGGAATGGCCGCGAAAAGCGATACGACCGCCATGATCGGTAGCGCCAACGCCAAAACGAGGATGATCCCCTTAACGTTGTCCCGCGCGGATTGAAGGGGGGTATCGGGGCTGCGTGGCCCGCGTATATTATCTATCGTCAGCATTCGACGACCCCCTCTGCATTGCCCACTGTGCAGCGCGCTTTCAATGTCGTATAGCGCCATCTTCTCAACGGCCTTTTCATGCGCTTCTGAGATGATGCAGATATAAGTAGCTGCTGGTCAGCGCCTCCAGCTCGCGGCCCTCCGGGCGCATGACCATCTCCACCACAAAATCAGAGACTCCGACATTCAATGCGGCGTGCACAATCTGTGGAATAGGAGCAACGCCCGTGCCCAGTGGAACAGACGGGACATAAACCGCCGGGTCGAACGGCGGCATGCCATCCCTCAAATGGACGGAGTTGACGTACCGGCCGTAGTGCAGCAAGACATCGACGGCATTAACCGACATCTGCAATGTGGCGCCCAGATCGAGTTGTAGCTTGCAAAGGGCCGGGTCAACCCGGCGCGCAAATTCGTCGAATAGCCGCGCGCGGCCGTAGGGTTGCCACAACGCGAAATCACCGTGCAACATGAGCTTGAGACCATGGCTTGCTACTCGATGCCCCGTCTCATTGAGCCCGTCGATGGACCGGAGCATTGCGTCGATCCCCTCGGCTGGATTGGGTAGACCTGCCACCACCAGGGTGCTGATTCCGATCGGCGCCATCCACTGCACCGTCTTCTCGAGCGTATCGGGACCCAGCTCCCGGGGACGGACGTGCGCAGACGTCGAGCGCAGACCCGCCGCCGAGAGCGTGGCTGCCACCGCTTCGCCTGACATTGCGGCGAGTGCGGTGAAACTGCCATAAGGGTCGCCGTCCCAGCCGCTAAAAGATACAAGTTCCAGCCGTCGGTAGCCGATCGCCCGCAGGCGTTGCAACGTGCCGGCAAAATCAGCGATCAGATGCGCTCGCAGGCCAAAAGCGTTCACTGCGAGATCATTCAGCCAAGCAGGCCTGTCAGCGGCGAGTAATGGTACCGCGCAGCCCGCTAACGACAGCGCGGTGCCGAGAAATCTTCGGCGAGTTAGGGGGCGTGCGTCGAACATCCTGCTTGATCCAGCGCCAGCGTCCGGGTCGCGTAGGCGATGGCCGTCATGGGCACGTATGAAGCACGGATGTGCTCTTCGACGGTCACTTCGTGCGATCCAGGACGCAAACCACCCGGCAGGAGACAGGTGAGTGTGGCACGGTCCAGAACCCCCCAGCGATTATCCGTGACCGTTTCCATCTCAGACAGAGAGTACTGCTTGCCGTTGATTGCGAATCGCAGCCGGTCGCGGTCCATCCACTCGCCGTCAACACAGATCCTTACATCCTCGATTTGCGACAGCAAATAGCCACGATAGTTAGCTATGCGAAGATCCACCGCGAAACCGATGGTCTGGCCGCGTTTGCCGACATTTCGAAGCGTGTGCCCACAGATCATATAGATGTCGTAACCGAAGAAGTTACCGCGCGCCACGGCCGCCTCCCTGAAGAGAGGTCGGTATTGCCGGCTCGGCAAGATATCGCTCGAGCATTGCCTGATGACGACGGACCTGCTCGATTTCGTCGTATCCCGGGTCAATATCCTGTGTGAGTCGTTGGCCTTCATACTCGCTGCTGATGTACCCAGAATAGCCATGCTCGCCCAGAACGCGCATCACATCTTCATAGCGTACATCCGGCTCCACGAGATCCCCGGTCATTTCATAGAATTTCCCGTGCGCGTGGAACACGTAAGGCATCAAGGGCGCAAGCAAGGATGGGTCGTCGTTAATCCATACGCCCAGCTCCACCCGGCGAGCCAGCCATTCCGCTGCCTCGTTTCCTCCCATACGCTTTACGCGGTCGAGCAAGTCTGTGGGTTTGTTGGATTCGTGATACTGCTCGGACAGATAGGCAATGATATTCTCAGAGACGCCCTTACGACGCGACTCCTCCAATACCAGACGTGGGATGTTGCGACAGTAGGTGCCGAAGTCAGGCATGATGCCGAGGTTCTTGGTGCCTCGTCGCTGCGCGATCTCCAGGGTTTCCTGGACCCATGGCCCATCGATTCGATGCGGCGCATGTACCTCGATCGCCATCCGCACTCCCATTTCTTCGGCATAAGGCACCAGCATCTCAATCACCGAGGGCGGGACCAGAAAATTGATCCGCATGATTGGGAATCCGAGGGCGCTTCCCGTCTTGAAGAGCTCGACGAGTTGCTGCGAAAGCTCGGCGTCACTGCAGATCTGCCCCTTGTAGAGCTTGGTTTCACCGTAGATGTCAAAGGTAACGGGCTCTACCCTATACTTGGCAAGGAGCGCCTGCCAGGAATCGACAAACGCAGCGGACAGGTTGTAGCGCAGACTCGGATATCCCGGGATCATCTGATCGACCAGGATTTCAATGCCGGTCGCACCCGTCGCGGCCGCGTTCGCGACGCAGCCCTCGAGGTCGAGCTCCCCCCGATAATAGAGCTCTTGGTAGCTGTACAGTGAAATCCCACGCTTCATGCTTCTGGTCTCCAATAGTTCATACTGACGACGAGGACGTGACTGGCCGCGCGTGGTCGAGTACCTCGCAGGTCATCAAGGCGTCGGCGAATGATGGATAGGCGATGTGCCGACCTACCGATCCCTCATTGCAGATGGGTCAGAACTTGTATCCGATCGATGCGCCGATGGTGCGAACAGAGTTGTAGCCCCATCGGTTGAATGTCGAGACCACTCCGGCCGAGCCGTCGAGCGGGTCGGCTAAGATGTAGGTCGGATAGACATCATTGCTGCAGTTCTTGCAAAAGAGCGAGACGTTAAACCCGTTATCCATTCGATACGTTATGCTCGCGCCGAAAATGTCGATCGGGCCGACCTCTTGATAGGGAGCAGCGGCTGTGGAGAAGTTGATACTCGATCGGCGATACCAATTGGCCTCCAAGTCAAGGTGAGTACCACCTAGAGGCACCGTATAGATTCCTTCGAGCGTGCCGTGATAGCGAGCCGAGGCCGGCGTCTGGATGCCTGCGCCCTGAAAGAAGTGGCCATTAGGGCAACTAGCCGTCGGCTGCTGAGTGTAGCAAGGGTCGCCCGAGAAGTCGGTGAAGTGCGAATCTTGGATCGTCGCGTTGTAGTTGATTATTAGAGCGGAAGTCGCCTTGAACGATGTATCGAGCTCTACGCCGGCTGCCTGCACGCGCTGTGCGTTGGTCAACGTAGCTAAGCCGGCGGAATTAAATGCCTGAACCTGGAAATCCTTGAATCTCTCCAAGAAGCCAGCCACGTTCACGCGTAGGCGCTTACCAAAGAGCTCGGACTTAAAACCACCTTCCAGATCCTGTACGGTCTCAGGGCGCAGATACGGATTGTCAGTCGTAGAGAACAGATACGTCTTTTCCGCAGGCCCCTTGTAGCCTGTCCCCCAGGTGCCGTAGAACATGACGTCCGGCGTCACGTTGTACTGGACTCCGGTCTTGTAGCTGAAGTTCGTGTAGCTATTGGCCTGAGAGAAGGCTTGGTTTGCCGGTCCGAAGGGCAGCACAAAAGGTAATTGGTTGATAAATCCAAACAACGGTGGATCGTAGGTAACGGGAGTGAAGGGATTCGCGATTGCATTCACGGCCACATGGTCATTGCTGACGCGTGCGCCGGCGATCAGCTGCAGAGCGTCCGTCACGTGAAAGTTGAACTGTCCATATCCCGCCAACGTTCTCCCCTTCACATCGTAAAAGTCGTCGGAAAGGACGAAGTTCGTGATGCCCGGGAAGGGACCGTTACCCTGGAAATCAGCAAACGCGTGATTGTCAGACCAGAATGAATAGAAGCCCGCCTGCCCATCGATTCTGCTGCCCCTGTAGGCCAGGCGAAGCTCCTCGGAATACTGGTCATAGCTCTGATTGCCGCCATTGACATCGACGAACGGCAGGCTTGAGTTATCGACGTCTAGATTGTAAGAATTGTAGTAGCGACGCCACCCTAGAATATTGCTGAGCGTGAGTTCGTCTGTCAGCTTATCGGTGATCGTAAGAGCGATTCCGCCCGTGTCGACACTTCGAAATTGCGCCCCACTGAGACCTTTGTAGAGGTTGTCCGGCCCGGGCGTGACCCCGTCGGCCGCCGCGCCCGCGATATCCGTCCCGCCGGCGCCGGTGACGCGGTACGTATCTTCCCAGATGCCGCCTACGCCGCGCTCATGGCTGTAGTCGCCGATCAGGTAGACGTTCAAATCGGAGGTCGGCTCCCAAAGCCACTTCGCTTTACCCATGAGGCGCTTTTGGTTACCTTGATAATTGGGTGACTTGTTGACCACCACGTCAGTGATGGGATCCTGGTCCGATTCAAGGAAGTTCAGCCGCAGCGCCGAATTGCTCGAAGTCGGCAGGTTGAGGATGCCAGTTGCAACAATTCCGAAGTGTCCGCCAGGCGCCGTGTCACGGTCATCGTATTCCAGATTCGCTTCGCCGCTGTACTGATTGAGCTGTGGCTTCGAAGTGATGATATTGAGCATGCCGGCCGAGGCGTTGCGGCCAAAGAGCAATCCTTGAGGGCCGGTTAACGCCTCGACCTGCGAGACGTCGACAAAGGCGGCGTTGCTCATGAAGATGGGCACACCGAGCGAGATCTCGTCTACGGTGACACCAACGGATGAGTCGACGTTGGCGGAAAAGATCTGGCTGCCAATGCCACGCATCACGAAGGTATTGTCCTCCGTCACGTCGAGGCTCGGCACGGCCAAAGTCAGCTGCGGCAAATCATGCAGACGCTCGGTTTCGAGCTCGGCGCCGGAAACCGCCGTAACAGCAACCGGTACGTCTTGAAGACGCTGCTCCACGCGCTGCGCGTGGACTATGACCTCCTCGAGGGTCGCATCGTCACTGCCGGCAGCTGATGCTGTTTGCGCGTGGGATGGGAGGCCAAAAGCAACCAAGCTGACGCCGACTGAGATGGCGCCGAAAGCGCGAGATGCACACTTCATAAAACCCCCTTAGTTTCGTGCACCCGTCACTTGGTCTTTTGCCGAGGGATCAAGCGCACTGTAAGTGAGCGTATTGATAACAAGTCGCGTGACATCGTAAAAATCGTTTGTTACGATCCGTCCCATCATTTTTTGTGATGGTTCATGCGTTGCGCTTCAAGGGATTAGATCTAAATTTGCTCGTCGCGCTCGATGTCCTCTTTCAGGAACTGAATGTCACGCGCGCGGCAACGCGACTGCACACAACCCAGTCCAACGTGAGTGGTGTTCTGGCCCGATTGCGAAGACACTTTAAAGACGATCTTCTCGTCCCCTATGGTCGCGTTCTCAGGAAAACACCGCTGGCCGACCAGCTGCAGGGACCGCTTCACGAGACGATCTTGCGTATTGAGTCCATCGCATCCGGCGACGGCAGCTTCGATCCAGCAAGTTCCTCGCGGCATTTCAGAGTCGAGTTCCCGGACCACCTAATTCCCGTTCTCTTGCCGGGAATCACCAGTCGCATCGCCACCCATGCCCCGAATCTGGTAATTGAATTTTCGCTCCCGCGCGGCGATCCCGCACCTCTGCTTTACAGAGGCGAGCTCGACCTGGTCGTTACGCCGCATTCGTATCGAACTGCTGAATATCCGTCCGTGCCACTTCTGAAGGACGAGCTTGTAGTTATTGGCTGCCAGGAGAACGCTGCGCTAGCGGCACGGCCAGACAGCGCGACGCTATCCGAGCTTGCGGTAATTAGCGTGCGGTTTGATCCGAATCGTATATCCGGATCGCTGAGCACCGATCAGGTTCGCTTAATCGAAGGGCGGCAGCATCTGTGCATGATAGCCCCGACCTTCAGCTCAATCCCATTGATGTTGGTTGGATCGAAGGCGGTTGCATTTCTGCATCGCAATCTGGCTGAACGCTTTGCAAAAGAACTGCCGCTAGTGGTACACGCCCTCCCATTCAAATCACCCATTCTGGAAGATGTCGTGATGTATCACCCCAATCGGGCGAACGATATAGGCCTGATGTGGCTGATTGAACAATTCGTTTCTGTAGCGAATGATCTGCGGATCACGCATAAACGCGGGAGCACCCGAAAAACAACTGGTCATTAAAACGCGAACCTCCGCTGAGCTTATCGTCGCTTAAATGGTTATCGGACATCTACACCGACGAATGCATATTGCTTAGCTTGAATGGATCGCGGATTGGAATGCCGTAGGCGGTCGAGGCCCCCACCGGGTTGAGTATGAAATTAATGCCGAGCCCGATGATGGCGACCGGTATCACTCCCCGAGTCATTCTCAATATCGATACCCGGACCTGTCTGCATGTTCATTTGTTCCTTTCTTTATCGTCAATGGAGCGTAGCTTGATCCGTTCTAGCGATTCCAGCCTTAGCCACCTTTAGCCGGGCCTTAGCATAGATGACCGGGTTCCGCATTCGCGAATTGCCGTGATTTTCCCGTCGCGGACAAGGCGTCGGCTCGAGGAACAATTGCCAGATGTGATGCACGCCATGCTTGAACATGCGCTTGAGGAAAAACGTAGACGGGAGCAGCGACGGATTGAACAGGAAGCTGGGCGCGAACGTCAGAGGCTCGCTGGATTGGCTCGGAGCGACATGAGGCGCACTCGAAACTCGTTGCCGAGCTCGAGCGACAAGTCGACGCGTGGTATCGGGCCCGACTTCTGCGGAGCTACCTTCGTGCCGCCAAACGCGCCACCGGTCCGTCCCGTGCAAGCCAAGCTGCAGCAGCACGCTCGACTTTCTTGAGTGGGCTTCCAGCTACGCGGACCAACTCGACCCTCTCTCGCCAGTGCCTCGCAATCCAGACCAGACACCGCCGCGTTCGCTTTACGGCGAGGAGGAAGCCGCACTGAAGGGCACGTTACTCCGTCTTTTCTCCACCGACTCGCATCTGGCGCGAAAGTGGGCGTTCGAGATGATTGCAGCCCCTACAGCGGAATGCGATGAGCACGAGGAGAATGAGGAGGAGGACGAGGAGGATTAGTCAGATGATCTCGATTGAAGGCAGTCCACGGGCCATGCTGTCCAGTGATCAACGGATTTCAGTTCTGCGCGATGACCAACGGAATTCGGTCCGTTAGTCGCAGGGCTTCTAAGCCGTTGCCAGGTATCGCTATTTGAGTTCGTGCGTCTAAAAACCGTTGGTGGCATGTCGCCAAAATTTCGTGCAGATTTCGTGCAGTGACTAGCTCATTCCGACTCCTCGACACACCATTCCGCAACTTTGCGATTCGAACCGCATCGAGATGAATCAATAGGTTAAGAAGCACGCCTAAGTGTCTGGTGGAGTAGGAAAAAGTAAGCCCCAAGCCTGTTAATCCGTTGGTCGTTGGTTCGAGTCCAACCCGGAATTACCTAGCAGAGCCGACCTCGGTCAGAAGTTCGCCGAAGTGTACGGGTATCTTCCTACGCCGCGGCCTACCATCGATACTCGGTCGACAGCTCGACCACGCCTTGCACTGCCGATTGTGTGATCGGGCTGTCGCTGGCACTCCCGCGCAGCCGATTCCAAGCCAGGTCCGTGTTGATCAGCCAGTGCGGTGTCATGAAGCGGCTGGCACTGAAGCCCAGCCCCAAGGCGGTTTGGCCGCCATGCGCATTGTAGATCGGATAGCCTGAGGCGGCTGATTGCGATGCGGATACACCAAACACGTGTCGCATGTACTGGCCGTTGGAAAACGTGATTGTCGGTCCGGCAAACATCACGAAACTCTTCGAACTTCCCGGTAGCGGCATGAATGCATCTACATCACCGAGCAGTCCATTGGCACCTCCCACGATTCGCCGCAAGTCCGCACGCAGAATCAACGGGAACTGCTTCGACAGCACGTAGGAGCCGAACAGTTTGACGACCGGAGCGGCGCTGATGTTGCCGAGGCCATGAAGGTGCTGATATTCGGCAGACATCGGGCGACCAAGGTCATAGCCGATCGAAATGCCCGCGCGATAGTTGTCACCGCGCAGCAAATTAACGCCTAGGCCCTCCCCGACGGAGGCGAAGGCGATGTCCTTATACAGCACGACGATGACAGGACCGGGTGACTCCCGGTACGAACGCGCGCCGTCGTAGCGGGGCATAGCTGCCACCGCCAGGCCCAGCACCTCGCGCCAGTCCTGAAGATTGGGATCGTATAGCTTTTCCAGAATAGTGCCGCCCGGGTACTGCCATTCCTGCAGAGGTGACGGTGTCTGCGAGAATGCCGTCCGCGGGAGACAGGCGCATAGCAGGAAGGCAAGACCCGCGAGCTGATGGGCGAGCATCGCTGTCCGGACAGTCGGCACGATTAGGCGGCCGCGGGCAGCATGCGCGACTTTGCGGGCTCGGACGGATCTCGACTTGCACGACCCGCCCCCTTGACGCTTTGCAGCGTTCCCATTCCGAAGATCACGAACTTCTGCCAGGCACTGACCATTTTCAGCGACATCGCGACAAGGGCCGCCGTCGCTAAGAACGCGACCCCGACATATGGATTAACAACGTAACCAACTGCGAGACCCGCGACCAAGCAGGCGGACACTAGAAAAGCAGTGACGGGATTCATACGCGTTAGTCGGTGTGGGGCGTTACAACTATCAGAGGTTGCGCGCCAATGCCACCGCAGTCGGTGCGCTGCCGTACATTGCGCGGCCACCAATGATGTCAAGGATGTCTACGGCGAAATCACGGTCAAGGACGCGTAACGCCATGGTTGTGGCTGCGGTCCGATGGTTGGACAAGCCGCGAGTCCCAGCGACACTGTTTATGTGGAATAATGCCTTAATGAGAAGCGGTGGCAACCGGATCTGATTGGGTTGCAGCTTGGGCACGCCGAGCGTAACGAGGTGCGCAGCGCGTATAGCCGGTCGCAGCGACTCGAGGACCGTCGCAGGATGATGCAGGCGTGGGCGGACTACCTGGACTCGCTGCGCGCGATGCCCATTCGCTCGCTCGAGATCGCTCGCTCGTACTCCAGGCCTTAGACAATGCCAGGGCCGCGCACAGCTACGCCTGAGGGCAAGCCCGACTTGTCGGACTGAGCCGAGTGGAGAATGCGCCGGTGGCGACTGCTTGTTGACTTCCGACTCATCCCCTTCGATCTCCGGCCACCCTCCTTCCAAGTTCAACAAGTCTGAAACCGCCCGCATGGTGTATGGCAAGATTGTTGCGCGGTCGCGGGGAACAGGTCGGCGCGAGACATTTAAACTAGAATGATTCGCCTGATACAGGAGCAGGCTCCTACCCCAGAAGACGATTGGTTCGTCAGCGCGGAGACCGTCCCGCGTGCGATTCGTTGAGGTACTGCTGATGCAAAACACGATTTCGTCAATGGCCAGGGCGATGCCGCGAATGCTTCTCATCGCGTCAGCTCTTACATTCCTCCTTTCCACTCCCGCACTGGCTAGCTACGCGATCTATGTCGGGCGGAATCTGACTGCGGACGGCAGCACACTCGTCGGGGGCACCGGGGACGAGCCGTCGAGCCATTGGCTGGAAATTGTTCCCAGGCGAATGCATCCCGCGGCGGAAACCATCAAGGTCGGCGTTACCAAGTCAGCAACCTTCCCTGGCGAACTCATCGACATCCCTCAGGCCGCAGCGACAGCCGGCTACATCACGATGAATTACAGCGAGTACGAGGGGTTCCCCGCGCCACTGACCAACGGGGGCCTCAACGACTACGGCGTCGCAGTGCGCGATGTGTGGTCCCCCTCTCGCGACGAGCTGCTCAAGATGACGCCCAACCCACAACGCGGCGTTAACTATAGCGATCTGTCCCGCATTGCCATGGAGCGCGCCCATACGGCGCGCGAAGCCGTCGAGATCGTCGGCGGCCTGATCGATCGCTATGGCTACGCCACTTATGGCGGCAATTCACATCTTTTCGCGGATGCAAATGAAGGCTGGGTACTAATCGATTTTGCCGGCGGCAAGGGCCTTTGGATTGCCGAGCGCCTAGGTCCGGACGAGATCCGCATGTCCTACCCTGGCTACATCCTCAACATCCCCGTTGATTTCGAGAAGCACCCCGACCGATACCGGGGCTCAAAGAACTTCATCTCCTTCGCCACCGAGCAGGGCTGGTACGAGCCGAAGTACGGAAAGCCATTCAATGTGAACGTCGTGTACCAGACCGGCACGGGCCGATCGTCGGCGGTGCAGGTCATGGAGCAGCGCCTCAGGCAGCAGGTAGCGGCCGCTAAACTCAGCTTGCGACAGTTCATGGATCTGGTGCGCGATCCTTTGGTTTCCGGTGACCAGAACGGGTACGGGGAAGTCGCGCAGCTGCGTTCGGGAATCACTCGCTCGGAAATGCATTTGCTCTGGGTTGCAGCGACAGGATCAATTACTGCGCCATTCGTACCCTACTGGACCGGGAATGAGGCGGTCTTGCCCGAATATGGCAAGCACCGGTATCTCAGCACGCACGAATCAGAAGGATTCGTCACCAAGGACTTTCAGATCCAAGAGGCCTCGCAGTTCGCGTATGTCACATTCAAGCGGCTGATGTACTACACCTGTGACAAGCCCGAGAAATTTCTGCCCGAAGTGACCGAGGCGCTGACAGCCTTCGAGAATCAGAGCATCGCTGAAACCAATCGTGTCGAGCGACGCGCGGGCACGCTGTTTGCCGCAGAGCAGCCCGCCATGGCGCGCGACGAACTCACCGGCTACAGCAATCAACGCGCGATGGACGCATTGCATCTGGGCGAGGCACTGCTCGGCAGTATCGAGACACGCCATCGGTTGTTGTACGGATTTCGGGCCCCCAAGAATGCACAGATGAGCGGGACGGATGATGATCGGGAGGCGCCCGTAGGGTGCGGCAAGGTACTGCCCTGGGAATGAAGCCTAAGACCAATCTGGCAGCAAGAGGCCAAGCTCCAGCCACACTGCTTTCGCGTAGCGCCATTCATCTCTGCGGCGCGTCGCCACGACTCCTGTGCCCGGCGCTCGAGCATTCATGCGCCTAGATCCGTTGTTTTAACCTATTGTTATTATTGATAATTTATTTAGAATAATTCATATATGCAATCCGCAGCGTGCGTATAATTCGCTATACGCACTTCTTAGTTTGCGTATAATGGATCTATGGCAGCTCCACAACTCATAGTCCAGACAACCTACGCCGAATTGCTGGAGCGCTGCGCCGCTACCGCATTCGATGCCGCCTTTTCCGAAGATGGCAGCTTCACGGTCAAAACAATTAGGGGACGCCGATACTGGTACTTCCAAACGTCCACCTCCGGAGGGCGCACACAAAAGTACGTCGGGCCCGAATCTCCGGCACTGCTAGAGCAAATCGCACACCACAAGCAAAACCGCGATGATGAGCGCGGGCGGCGAACCTTGGTGTCCACTCTAGTCCGTTCCTACGGGCTACCGCCTCCTCTACCCCAGGTTGGCTCCTTGCTCTTCGCACTCGCAAGAGCTGGAACCTTTCGTCTCAGAGGGGTCCTTGTAGGAACGCTGGCATATCACACCTACTCCGCAGTCCTTGCACGAAAACTCCCCAGTGCGTCTCTAATGACGAATGACATAGACGTAGCTCAATTCGCAAGCGTCTCGGTCGCCATGGGCGATCACACACCCCCGATGCTGAAGATCCTAAAGGATGTAGACAGTAGCTTTCGTGAGGTCCCACCCCCACCTGGGCGCGATTCGGCAGCTAGTTATGTGGGAAAGGGAGGACTACGTGTTGACTTCTTAACACCCAATGAAGGTCCTGACACAGACGACCCTCAGAACCTTCCCGCTCTCCAAACTGATGCTCTGCCACTTCGTTTCTTGGACTTCCTAATTCACGACGCACAGCCGGCGGTGGTCCTATACAGTTCAGGTGTATACGTTCAGGTGCCCACACCGGAGCGCTTTGCCGTCCACAAGCTCATCCTTTCGATTCGACGCCCAGCAGCCTTTGCAAAAAGCGACAAAGATCTCCAGCAAGCCGAGGCGCTAATTGAAGCCCTATGCGAACAGCGTCCTGGCGATCTCAAAGAAGTGTGGGAGGAGGCTTATGGGCGCGGCCCCACATGGCGCAAGCTTTTGCTGAACGCAATGGCCCAGTTGTCCTCGAAGATCCGCGATCAGTTACTCAAAGCTCTGAATCGGACTCGCGACGTGTTACCCGAGGCTAACGTAACTTTCAGCGACTCTGTTGCGCACTACGATTTTTCGAAAGAAGTCGTGAGTTTTATCGGTCAGAACTTCGACCAGCCTGTAGCTTGCGCGGTCAGTCGAGAGACGCTGGAGGATCACTTTGGAGCCGACGGCCTGGATAGGAAAGGTCGCATGGAAGTATTTCGCAAGAATCGCCCTGCAATAGAAGAGTTGGTGCGCCAAAAATATCTATGCTGGCCGATTGATGAGCCCGGATCAATCTTGCTCGCCAGTATGGACGTTGAAAAACTGAGGGAAGACTTGTCGCGGCAGGCTATCCATGGAACGCGTCAAGGGTAACAATCGGGGTAACCCAAGCCTAAGACATCAGTTTCGCCCTGAGATTCAAGGCAGTTCCCAAACCGTGTGAGTCCAACCCGGTCCGCTGACGCGATGCTAGTGCCACGGCGTCGTCCGGGCGCTGTTCAGCGCATCCGAGATCGGCGGCAGCTGCGCCCTGGTGATGTTGTTCTGGAGATAGCCCAGGGCATTGAGCTGACATTCCAGGCACCAGTGCTGGTTCCAGACTATGGTGCCGACCAGGTTGCTCGCCCCGGATTGGATTGCCTGACTCCAGATACTGTTGTTATAGGTACGAGGCGAGACCAACCTGTTATTGGCGCTATAGGCGCCGACCTCGCTCAACAGGAAAGGGATGCCCAGCGAATTGGCATAAGTGAAACCGTTGCGGGCGGTCATTCCGGCGAGAACGCTGCTCCGCGTGGTCGGACCGTAGTAGTCGATGCTAATGACGTCTCGGTAGCTCGGCCCGGGATCGTTTTGCGAATACCCGCCTGAGTGGATGTTCATGTTGTAGACATACAGCACGTTCGTCACGCCAAGCGATCGCATGTAGTCGATGGTCTGCTTCATCAGCGTCACGTAATTGGCGTTGCTGGCGCCTCCGCTGCCGCCCGATGTGCCGTTCGTGCTGTACCAGTTACCGCCCGCGCCGAGATTGCCCTCGGCCAAGGTGCGAAAAAGAACCGTCGCGTTAAGTGCCTTCAGCGCCTGCGCCTGGGCCCATACGCCACCGCACGGCGCGCTAGCCGTGCAGGGCGTGCCTGCTCCGCCCAAGGCTCCGCCGGCGCTGCCGTACATATAGACCTTGAAGGCACGGGTCGCAGGAGTAATGACGGCGGGGAACTCTGTTCCGTTGCCTTTGAAGTTGCAGCCGCGATGCGCTCTCTGGGTTGGACTCGGCTGATCGAAAGTGACATGGACGATGCCACCGGCAGCCAGCTGGCCGTTAGCGATGGCGATACCTTGGGCGAGCGTCAACGCGCTGCCGCACGTGCCGGCAGTGTTGAGGAAAACGCCGAGAATTGCCGGCACAAGACCGGTATCGCCCGAGGCGGCATCAGTGATCGTGATATTCGCAGGTGTCGCGCCAGTGGCCGGCGTGAACTGATCCAAGCCGTTACCGTAGGGACCAGAGGCAGCATCAGCGAAGTGGTCGCTGTGCTGACCGCTGAGCATTTTCCCGGAGCCCCTGAGGCCATTGAGGTAGACCAGCAGCGGAATGCTGCCACTGCCGTCACCGCTGACCTCGCGCTGGGTGAGCCCTGTTCCAGGCGCCGCCGCGCTACTTTCAGGTGCGATATCTCTCGTCGATGCAATGGGGTCGGCGATGGCGTGTAGGGACACCAGTAGCGTACCCAGCCACGGACTCGCCCAGCGACACCACAGTTCTCGCCGTCGTTGCATCAAACCGTTCCCGTCTTCACCCAACCGCTGCACCATCCGGCAGCAAGCCCGGCACGGTGCACTCCACAGCGTCACATCGGCAACGAGCATGCCCCACGGCGCCACTGGTGTCTGTAGCACCCCCGGCAAACAGCCTTCTCGGTGTGAAAGCCCCAACTTCGCCAATGAAATCAATAAACTAAGTTTGTATGTTAAAGTATCGAGCGCCAACGCCCTGCTTACCGTAGACCTCTCTTATTGAAGACACCCACTGCCCTACAGCCCCTGATCGAAGACGGCGTCATCGATGAGGTCATTCGCGCACTGAAAAGCGGCAAGGAAGCCACGGTCTATCTGGTACGCAGCGGCACACAGGCCCGATGCGCCAAGGTGTATCGGGATATGCGGCAGCGAAGCTTCCAGCGTCGTGCCCAATATCAGGAAGGCCGCAAGCTGCGCGGCAGCCGCCAGACGCGCGCCGTCAACAAGAACACGCGCTTCGGTCGCGGGGAACAGGAGGCGGCCTGGAAGAATGCGGAGGTCGACGCGCTTTATCGCCTGCAGGCTGCCGGCGTGCGCGTGCCAAAACCTTACGGCTATTTCAACGACGTGCTGCTGATGGAACTGGTGACTGACTCCGAGGGGCAGCCCGCCCCGCGATTAGGCGAAATCGATCTGTCACCTGAGAAGGCACGTGAGTATCACGAGTTCCTGATCCGGCAGATCGTGCGCATGCTGGACATTGGGCTCATCCACGGTGATTTGTCGGAGTTCAATGTGCTGGTGGACTCGGACGGTCCAGTCATCATCGACCTGCCTCAGGTAGTGAACGCGGCCGGCAACAACGGCGCGCTGGCCATGCTTGAAAGAGACGTGAACAACATTCGCGGCACCCTCGCCCGCTTCGCGCCCGAACTGCTCGCGACCGAGTTCGCGCGCGAAATGTGGGATGTTTACGAGCGAGGCGAGCTGACGGCAGACAAGCGGCTCACCGGACTATTCGCACGCGACGAGTCAATCGCAGATACTGAGGGTGTGTTGCTGGTCGTCGATGATGCTCGCGAAGAGGCGATCCGGCGCGAGTTGGGACGTGAAGGCTAGATACACGTCGCACGGTCAGCAATGCGCCGCGCCGTTGAGCTTCTCCGGTGTTAACTCGATCCTGTGCTCACTGCAGAAGGAAAGCTGGATTGCGCACCGAAGTAACACTCGATGGCCTCCACTTTGTCATCTCTCAGCCGTAAATACTCTACGTTGCGGAAAGTCTTGCCGTTTTTCGTCCGGCAATCGTACATCACAAACGCCTCGTTACCTCTTCCAAATACGCGCTGCAAGTCAAACCGCTCGATAAAATCGATCTGTGCCTCCCAGCATCGCGCTTTGAAAGAACTCTTACTGATGTGGTCGTCACCGGCTGCGCTCGTAAATGTGAAGTCGTCAGCCAGCAGCATGTCAACCGGCTGCCAGTCCTTTTTCTCCCATGCTGCATACCATTTCCGAATGGTCCCGTCGGTTTTCGGGCTTAGTCCGGTCTCCCCGAGTGCACTCGCAACTTGCGGGAAGCCCACCGCCGCCGACAATGCGCACGCACTCGCCCCGAGTATCGTGCGGCGCGACATTGCTCTGTTTTCCATGACTCATTGTCCCTTACATTACCCGACCACAGGATTGATGATGTGACGGTGCGCTGCCCTTGGCTTTCGCCAGGATAAACGCCCACTGCAGCACGGCTTGCGTGTGCAGCGCGAGGCCCTCGGCTCCCCGGATCATCAGCCGCTCATTACTTATCAATCCCTGTCATAGGAACTGATATTTCAGCCGGACGTAAAACGCGCGGCCGGTCGGATCCGAAAACAGCGGGTTGAAGCCGGCCTGCCAGTTCGTGGTGCTGCCGCCGCCCTGGTTTGAGAAGGGCGGATCGGTATTCAGAACATTCGACACTCCGAGCACTACTGTCATAGCCTCAACCGGCTTCCAGGACCCGTAGACACCCCAGATGGAATAGTCGCCGACTCTATTCACCTGACCATTCGCCAACAGCGCATAGTCGCCGTACGATGACAGGAAGTGGTTGTTGATGCCGGCGCCAAAGGGCCCATCGGTCCAATCAACGGTCAGCTCATGCGACCAGCGAATGCGCGGTTGATATCCCTGATTGAACTCCCCGTCCAGATTGAGCTGGGGTCCATCCGTATAACTTTGAAGCAGGTATTTTGTGACCAATGTGCCTTCCAAAGAGGCTCTGAAGTTGCCGATCGCCGTTCGAATGAGATATTTGGCACTAATATCCAATCCGTCGGTCTCGATGCCACCCGTATTCTGGCTGTTCTGATAGATGTATCCGCAGGTGGGCGATGTGTAGGGCGTACAGTCGAGAGCGAGGTTCGGCGCCTGAGTCAGCGTCCCGACATTGTTCAGCACGTAGTAGCTCGCGAATGTGGTGGGATTGCCATAGATCGCGGTGCCCGGAATCGTCTGAATCACGTTTTTGATGGTGATACGGTACCAATCCACCGTAATACCGAGGTCTTTGACCGGCTCGACGATGAATCCGACATCAAAATTGTCGGATGTCTCCGGCTTCAGACTCGTGTTTCCGCCGAACAGCGCCAGACCCTGCGCGTTGCAGTTCGATTGCGTGAATACCGCCGTGTAAGCCCCCGTGGCGCAGCCCGGATAGGAGTTCATTTCGCCGGTGGCGCCGAAGGTTGGTGGCCGGTAGAGCTCGAACAGCGTCGGTGCCCGGAAGCCCGTGGACGCGGCCGCCCGGAAGGTCAGCATCTCGAGTGGCTGATAGCGGAATGAGATCTTGCCGTTGTTGGTATTGCCGAAGTCGCTATACCTGTCCTGACGATCCGATACCGTAAAGTCGAATTGCTTGGTGACCGGAACGTTCATTTCGGCATACACCGCCTGCTCGGTCCGAGCCCCCTTGGTGTACGTTGGGTTAAAACCAGTCGCCGTCGCGAGCGCAGCCGCCAGCGGCGTTGTGGTGTAGCCAATATGCTCACCTCGAAGATCGTAGCCAACCGCAAAAGCTGCGGCACGACCGGCACCAAATGCGTCGCCCAGTTCGTGGCTGGCATGACCGTTGATGCTCCACTGCCGGTACGTTCCGACCGCGACTTCGCCGTCCGTGTAGGTGCTGTTGATGAAGGCCTGTCCGGCCTTCGTCTGCGGACCAAACGGGTTGACCAGCGGGTTGAGCACGTTACCAGGCGCGAATAGCCCAAGGGCGGGCCAGCCATTCGATGCATCCGAACGATTGTGGTTCAGGCTGAAGTTCAAGGTCTGCGAGTAGTCCCATCCCGCGTTCTTCCCCGCGAATGTGAGCAACAGCCTTTGTTCGACGTTGGTGTACTGGAAGTCGCGACTGTTCAGCGGGTCGGTCCAGATAGCCTCGACCGGGGCGGTCAGATTGGGCGGGCCGCTGCAAAGCCCGGGAGTGCAGGTGGACTCGGCTGCCGTCGGGTAATAGGGCGTGCCCGGATTCAGGAACTCGCCGTACTCCATGGGACCACCCCAGTCGGTGTTCTGAGCGCGGGCATAGAAATACTGAATGCTCAGCGTGTTATCGGCCGGCAATGACTTGGTGAACTCGACCAGTCCCGACTCCTGGCTTGTCTTCGGAATCAAGTCCACGGCGGCGGAGTACTCGTACGTGCAATTGCCGTAGTACCGGGTCAGGTACGGATTGCCGGCGCAGCCTGGGTAGCCGACCTGATACAGGTTGCCATTGCTGTCGACATAACTGCCCGGCGTGCTGCCGGGGAAATTGGTGTTCGCCAGTCCTCTCGCCGGATCAAATCCCGTGCTGGAGAATGGCCTTTGAGTGGCCCTCAACTCCGCGCCGTAGGTGAAATTTCCCGTGACCAGCAGGTTATAGCCGTCAGTATCAAGATTGCCGTGTCCAAAAGAGAAGTTGGCACCGGTGCCGCCGCCGCCGCCGTCCTGCGGCTTCGTTCCAGTGATATCGATTTCGGCCTTTTCGTAGTTCTTCTTGGTAATGAAGTTGATGACCCCGCCGATGGCGTCCGTACCGTACAGGGACGAGGCGCCTTCGCGCAGCACCTCAATGCGCTCGATGGCCGAGAACGGGATGGTATCCAGATCGATGCCAGTTCCGGTAACGACGTTAGAGGCAAGGCGCTGGCCATCCAGCAGCACCAGCGTTTTGTTTGTCCCCAGGCCACGCAAGCTCGCGAATGAACCGCCGCCCTCGAAGGTGGTGACGGCGGAAGCCGTCTGATATGCCTGGGTCTGATTGGCGCTGATCAGCGCCATCGCCTGCTCTACCGTGGTGATGCCCTGGTTTTTGAGATCGTCGGTCGAGACGATCGTGATGGCTTCCGCGGTTTCGGCATTGGGCCTTGCCAGCAGAGAGCCGGTCACGACAACTTCCTGTAACTCAACGCCTCCACTATCGGCGTCTGCGTCAGCGTCAGCAGCCCTGGTGACTGTGCTCGCGAGCAACGCCACGGCCAGGCTGGCGGTGAGGCAGGCCGTGCGGATGGCTCGATCCAATAGCTCATCACTGCGGCCGCGTTTATGCCGCTGGTTTGCGAAACTTTGCATGTGATTCTCCCTCAAGCAGACTCAGCCGTTTTTTAGTGCTGGCGTGTCAGTAAAATGAAGTCTAGGGAGCCACTCGACAGCCCGGACCGTTTTGCGATGAAGCGGGCACATTGAGCGACGTAGCGGACTTTTCTGCCGTCCAAATGCCGACCATTCCGCATTTAGGCGAACACCCGAACAGGAAGCGATCTGGAAGAATGCGGAGGTTGACGCGCTGTATCGCCTGCAGGCTGCAGGCGTGCGCGTGCCGAAGACTTATCGGAATTTCAACGACGTGCCGGTGGACGCGGAGACCCTGGCAGATACCAAGGGTGTGTTACTGGTCCTCGAAGACGCTCGCGAAGAGGCGATATGGCGCGAATTGGGGCAGCAAACTTGAAGTGCACGTCCCCAGAACCGACATTCACCGCTTCATCACAAAATACTCTGTGACGGCCTTCTTGGAGTCCGCCCAGGCCTTGTCCCACTGATCTTTTGGCAACCCCGGTGGGGCATTACACTTATCGGCCTCACCACTGGCACATAAAATGCGCTCCAGGCCATAGCCGGTTGGCCATTTCCGATCGTAACTTGGCACATCCCGAAATGGTTCCGCGTCCTTGATGCCTTCTGCCACCAGTTGCGCGACTTTATCCTGATGGTCGTTCAGAAACTTAAGCGACTTATCCGTAACATCCTGGCCGGACAACACCAAGGCTCTCTTGAAGAACTGCTCGTTATCAAGAATTTCCGCGCGACCGGAGTGGGTTCCAAAGCGCAGCGCGTCGTACCATCCGAGCACCAGCTGTGTAGCTATGGTGGGCAAGGTCGGTTCAAGTCCCTCATTGGGCACGTAATACGTACCGAGCACATCCAGTACTTCCATAGGAGTTCTATCGTGAGGATGCTGCTCCATCTGGGTCAGGATCTGGTCGAATTGCTTCAGCGAATCGGCATCTTTTTGGCGCGCGCCATTGATGACATGGTCCAGTTTCTCGCGCCTGACCTGCCACTCCTGTAAGGGCGGTGCCTTCAGTGGACTTTGCTGACAAAAAGCGTCTTGCCCACTGGACAGGACGAGCAACATCAGCACGCCGAAGTAGATGCAAGCTTTCACGTTAGCTTCTCAAAACGAATCTCGAATAGTGATTGATGGCACTCTCTGATAACGCTTCAGGAACCAAGCCGTCCCGCGCACTCGACCAGCCTCAGTGCGCGCCCGCATCCTTCATGGCCGCGAGTTTTCCAAGATCCACCTGGCTTGCATCCGCCTCCAGTGTGCGCATGTCGACGTGATCACCGGTGACATCCACCGTGAAGCGTTTCTCCAGGATGAAGTTCAGTTCGCCATGCTGTGAATTCGCGTCGTACTTCTCATGCGCCCGATATCCTGAAATGGTCACGTCCCTTTCGTAGCTGGTATCGCTCGAGGCGCTCGTGGTTTGCGGCATCGCGTCGGCAATATTCATCAGGCCCGAGACTGCGGAGGCATCATCGATCTCAATCTCGACCCGCGCGCCGTTGGCGCCTGTATAGACGCCCTGCGACTTCGACGTCTTCATCCCCAGCGCCTGTTGCGCGCTGCCTTCGGCGCCGGTGCGCTGCATGTCGGGCAGACTGTCGGGCAACAGGCCCTTAAGGACATTGTAGTCGACCGGCTCGACGCGTCGCCCACCGTTGAGCGCGCCGCCCAGTGCCGACAGCAGCCCCCCGACGGCAGCGCCCGCAGCCTGAGCGTCATCGCTGCTCGGGGCGGCAGGCTGCGCGGCGCTGGGTACATTACTGGACGGCGCGGCTGCTGCCGGCGCGCTGTCCATCTGCGCCCCCGCCTTTGCCAGGTTCGCCACTGCGGCGCCCAGGTCCTGCTTACCTTTCTCGTCACTGCCCAGCAGGCTGCCAATGGCGTTGCCAACTGATGCCGCTGCCGCATCCTGTGACGCGACCGCGGACTGATGACCCATCGGATTGACACCCATCAGCCGGCCGGTGGCGCCGAGTGTCGCGAGCACCACGCCGAATACAAGGCTGAGCACGAAGGTCACGACGATGATAGTGACGGTGTAGCCGAGGGCGCGGTCCTTGGGTGCCCGCATCACTGGCACCAGGCTTAAGAACAACACATATATGCCGTAGACCATCGCCACCAGCCCCAGCAGGCTGCCGAGCCCCGGCAGCAGCGAAAATACCGAGGCTACCGCGGACGGGGTCGCCGTATAGACAGCCACCTTGAATGCCTGGCGCAACTCGCGCTGCGCGCCAAAGCTCGGCGCCAGTATGTTGATGATCACTGATACAAAGGCCAGACCGATCGCGCCCCCGATCACGGTGACGAGCGCGGAAGTCAGGCCTACAGTCAGCGGCAGGCGCATCGTGCCGCCAAATAGCGTCGTGGTACCGACCACGGACAGGTGCACCAACGAGATCAGCGCCACGCCTATCAGCAGCGGCAAGGCGTAACGCGCATACAGCTCGCCGATGCTGGACGACTCGCCGGCAATCCGTGTCCATTCGCTGCGCGGTGACAACAGGATGTTCTTCATCCGCTCGAGCAGTGGCGGCGCCGGGCCGCCGGGGGCCGCGGTTCCCACTGTCGCGCCCGGATCGCGCGTTGCATTCAGCGGTACGCCCTCAATGGCCAGTGCGCCCTGCGCCGCAAGTGCCGCGCCGCTGCTCGCCGATGGAGACAGCGACGAACCGCACTTGGGACAGAAGCGCGCCGCATCGCTCGCAAGCTCGCCGCATTGAGTGCATTTCATGGTCGTAGCTCTCCCGATTTCCTGGCCGCCGCCGTCAATAACCTGTTCGCGGGCCGCAACCCGCCGCGACCCAGTGACGGGTCGCGGCGGTCTGAAGCCCGCATCGAGCTAGCGAATCGTCCAGTCGGCATCCTTGCCGGACTCCGCGAACTCAATGTTCACGGGATACTGGTGATTGCAGCCCGATACGATCCAAAGTTCCTTCCAGCGCCGGCTGCCGGGGTTACCGGTCGGCAGCTGCGTCACATACGTGGCGACATCCCCGAGGCTCGTGCAGCCCATCGTGGCCACCTTGCTGGCGACACCGAGCTTGGTGTCGGCGATGAGCTGCTGATTCGCCAGCGTGCCGCGCTGGATGGCGCCCGCCGGCAGAGGCTCGTCGGCGCCCAAGGCGATTGTGGCCACGCAAATCAGCGCCATCGATACACAAAGAGTTCTCATCGCTTTCTTCCATGAAGCTCAGAATGGTTGTTCAGCAAGCCACCTTCTGTGAGAGCAGTCCCGCCACTGTTTTTTGCGGCATGCCGGGTTTCAGCGCTGCATACGTGACCGCGTAGGCCTTGCTATCGACTCCATCGGCGCCAGGGCTGCCGGTGATGACGACCATGAGCGTCCCGTCGGCATTGAGGAAGGCATCCTGGGTGCGGCCGGAGCCGTAGCCATGCATATGCTGAAAACCCTTGAGATGAGCGCCGTACCAGGCGATCGCGACACTCGTCTTGAAGTCCATGGTCGAATAGAAATCCGTGACCTGCGTACTTTTGCAGATCTGGGCCGGCTCGAGTTTCATCGGCGGGTCATAGAGTTTGATGCCCGACGCGGCATCCGGCAGTGGCAATCCGGTCAGTGCATCCGTCATATCGGCCGCGCAGGCAAGACTTGTAAGCATCAGTGCCAACGTTGCGGAAGCGCATGTCCGAAGCATGAGTCAGACCCCTGTTTGAATGTCCCTGATAAGTAGAACCGCTTCGGGCCGCAAAACCCGCCACCGGGCAATCGCAAACAGGCGGCGGACCTAATCCGCCCTGCGTACCAGTGCCTGCGTCGTGGTATGGGTGGCCAGGTCGCTGCGAGTGACCTTCCCGGTTCTACCGGAGGCATCGAAGCTCCAGCGCCAGGTGCGCACGACCTTGCCCGCTCTCTTGTCGGCTTCCTCGAATTCGCGCGCACCGAGCTTACGCACCGAGACGCTGTCGATGCCTGGATCGCCGACATAGGGCGTCTCTGCACCGTTCAGCGGCGCGGCATAGGAGGCGCCACTCGGCGTCCGCATCGCGAGCATGTTGCCGGTGACCTGGAAGGTCACCGTGGTAACCGTGTCGCGCAGCAGTGGCGTGCCGCGTAGCCACGAGCCCGAGACGGCATGGGATCCGGGCGGACCCGCGCTCTGCCGCGTCCAGGAGTGTCGGCTGGTCGCCTCGGCGCCGCTGGCGGCGTAGTCGGTGAGTTCGCTGACAGCGGAGCTGCCGTCGTCCGATACCGAGAATTTACGGATGGCGACTGTCTTTCCCCCGTGTTTCCGGGTCTCGATGACCGTGCGCTCATCCAGCACCGCGATGCTCACGGTATCGTCTTGGACCGCACCCGTCGGTTGATCCGTCCCATCAGCCCGGACGATGAGCGGCGGCTCACAACTCCCGCACGCATACTGGCCATCCTGCAACCTGATCACCTGCGCTGGCCCGGTCGCCAGCAGGCGGGCGGTATTCATATCCGCCTGCCAGGTGCCATCGAACACGCCGGCATGCGCCGCGCCGCACAGCAGCAGCGCGAACACGCCAAGCGTTCGATTGTGGGCATGCGTCATCCGGGCTCTCCTGCGTTCCCCTTCTATGCATTAACCGCAAAACCCGTCAGGAGGCGCCAGCTGCTAGGATCGGCCTTCCACCATGACGGCCGTCTTGCAACCTCATCGCATCAAGCTCAGTCCCGATCAGGGCGCGCAGCTGGATGCACTGCTCGAACAGCTGCTGGATCTGCCGCCGGCCGAGCGGCTGCGTGCGCTCGAGCGTCGATCGATCGCGGATCCTCTGGTGCGCGGCGAAGCGGAGAGCCTGCTGCGGGCGGATCAGGCCTCCAGCGGCTTTCTGGAAACCCCCGCTTCACTGACGCCTGCGGAGCCGGATGACGATGAAGTCGGCATGCAGCTTAGGTCCTGGCGGTTGCTTAAAGTGGTCGGCCGGGGCGGCATGGGAGTCGTCTGCCAAGCCGAGCGGATCGCGGGGGATTTCGAGCAGCGCGCCGCGATCAAGCTGCTGCAGCCCGGGGCGGCCGGCACCGCGCAGCGCTTCGAGGCCGAGCGACGCATTCTCGCGCGCCTCGAGCATCCGGGCATCGCACGGCTGCTGGACGGCGGCGTGGCGGCGGACGGCCGGCCCTACATGGTCATGGAGTTCGTCGATGGACATCCCATCACGGATCACTGTCGCCTGGGGTCGCTGTCGCTGACCGAGCGACTGAACCTGTTCCTCCAGGTCTGTGATGCCGTGGCGTACGCCCACCGGCGCCTGATCGTGCATCGGGATCTGAAGCCCAACAACGTGCTCGTCGATGCGGACGGTCGCGTGAAGCTGCTGGACTTCGGCATCGCCAAGCTGCTGGACGCGCCGGACAGCCACCTGACCCAGGCCGTCATGATGGTGCTGTCGCCGCTGTGTGCCGCGCCCGAGCAGCTTTCCGGCGGCGAGATCACGACCCAGACCGACGTGTATGCGCTGGGACTGATGCTGTATGAATTACTGTCGGGCCGTCATCCCTGGATCGAGGAGCATGCCCCCACCTTAAGAGAGCTGCGCGGACTGCAGCAGCGGCCGTTGCCCTCGGTGAGCCAGGTCGCAGCCAGCAGCACGGCGCTGCCGTTCAGCGCGGGCGCGCTGCGAGGCGATCTGGAGGCCGTGGTCAACAAAGCGCTGCGGCCTGAGCCTGCTCAACGCTATGCCAGCGTCGAGGCGCTCAAACAGGATATCGAGCGTTACCTGCGCGGCGATCCGGTACAGGCGCGGGAAGGCGCGCGCTTCTATGTGCTCGGGCGCCTGTTGCGCCAGCATCGCTGGGTTGCCATCGGCATCGCCGGCATCGTGGTCTCACTGGCCGTGGGACTGGGTCTCGCGGCCTGGCAGGCGAAACAGGCCGCTCTGCAGCGCGATGCCGCTCGCCGTGAGGCCTCACGCGAGGAAGCGGTCCGATACGATCTGACCCGCATGTTCCGCAGCGCCATCAGTGACACGGCCAATGGCGCGCCGCCGACGGCGAAGTCGATGATCGATGCCAGCGCACAGCGCGTGCTGCAGGAGTACCGGGACAAACCCGAGGTCGGCGGACCCCTGGTGCTGACGCTGGCGGATCTGTATGGCGCGCTGGAAGATGTCGCCGGCGCCGGCGCGCTGCTGGAAGGCTTCGTGTCGCAGGCGGGTCCACAAACCGATCCCGCCGTGTTGGCAGACGCGCGCCAGAAGCTCGCCAACATCGAACTGCTGCAAGGCCATCTGGACCGCGCGGGCGAACTGCTCGCGCAGGCACAGGGCTACTGGGCGCTGGTCCCGCGCGCCAACGCCGGGGAGCAACTCGAAGGTCTGAAGATCCAGGCCCAGTTGCAGCGCGCCCGGGGGGACTTCGAGGGCGCGGCCAACACCGCGCGCGCGGCCATCACGCGGCGCATCGCGCTGTCCGGACATGATCATCGGGAAACCGCGATTCTGTTCAATTCGCTGGCGCTGTCCCTGACCAACGCCAATCATCTGCAGGACGCGCTCGCCGCTTACGGCGAGGCCACTGCCATCTACAAAGCGCTGAACCTTCAGGATGGCCTCGATGCGCAGGTGATTCGCGGTAACACCGGGACGCTCGAACTGCGACTCGGCAAACTGCGCGCGGCCGAGGCGGACCTGCGCGGCGCCATCGACCAGGAACGCGCGCTGGCGGGCAACTCCGCCGCGGTGGCGGCGGCGGAAGGCTACTACGGACGACTGCTGACTCTCACCGACCGGCCTGATCAGGCTATCCCGCTGCTGCGCGATGCGGCGGAACTCGGCAGCCGCTATACCAGCCCCAATAGCCCGCTGACTCTGCAAAACCGCCTGTTCCTGGGCGAGGCGCAGCTTGCTCACGGTGACCGCGATGCCGCGCGCATCACCTTAGGTGCAGCGCGCGATGGCGCCGGCGCGCCGGGAAAATCGGTCCAACTGCTGCGCCTGCGCCTCGACACGGCGCTCGGTCGACTCGACGGCGCCACCGGCTCACTCGACCACGCGCAGTCCGAGCTTGGAGAGACCGTGCAGTCACTGCGCGCGCTGGGCCCGCCGGCCGAGGGTGCGCTGGCGCAGGCACTGCTGGACGCCGGTGACGTCGCGCTGCGCGCCCACGACCCCGTGAAGGCCAGCGGACTGTTGCGCGAATCCGTCGCCGTGCGCGAACGGCTCATCGATCCGGCATGGGAGCTCGCGCTGGCACGCGAGCGGCTCGCCGAATCGCTTAGCTCTTCGCAACCGGCCAGCGCTGCGGCGCTGCTGCGTCAGGCGGTCGAGGTGCTGAGCCAGCAGCTCGGGCCGGAACATTCGGAAACGCAGCGCGCACGACGCGCGCTGGGGGGACTGACTGCGACCTAAGGACTGAGCTGTCAGCCCGCGCTGCTGCCGAGCTCGCGAAACAGCCACGCCCGCGCGCGCAGCCAATCGCGCTGTACCGTGCGCAGCGAAGTCTGCAGCGCCTGGGCAGTCTCCTCCTCGCTCAAGCCACCGAAGAAGCGGCACTCGATGACATCCGACAGCCGCGGTGACTCGGCGGCCAGGCGCTGCATCGCCTCCTCGAGCGCTACCAGGCCCTCATCGGTATCGATGGAAAACTCCATCGCGTGCGACAGGGTCAGGTGCAGCGCGCCGCCGCCGCGCTTTTGAGCCAGCCGTTCCTTGGCATAGGAAATGATCGCGTGCCGCATGGCGATGGCCGAGGCTCGCAGGAAATGTGTCGGATCGTTGAATGGCCGCTCCGGACCCAGCCGCAGGTACGCCTCGTGCACCAGGGCTGTGGTCTGGAGCGTCAGGCCCGCTCCCATCCGCGTGCGCGAGCGGTGCGCCGTCCGCTTCAGATCCTGATAGAAGAGCGGCAACAGTTCGGCCGCAATCTGCCGCACCTCGGGGCCCTGCGCCGCAATGGATTCGTATAAAGGATCTTCGTCCGACATGGTCCTTGCGCAGATTTAGCGACGGATGACCGAATGTACCCCGAATAGCAAAATTGGCAGCTCGATGCCGATCGCGGGACCCGCGACAGGCGAAGGTCTGCTGATATTTCTGGCAGCAATCGCTTCGGCGGACTGGCAACTCCAGTTGCAGGCGGGAAGCCCGGCACTTGCAAGGCGTCTCGTTCTGAACTGAGGTTTACGACGCAAGTCGTTGAATCGCCTAAAAGACCGCAGCCAGTGAAATGCTGTGATTCCTCTCATTCTAGATCCCCCGCTTCCAGCCCTGTCTCAACCTGCCGACAGCTTGCGTTATGTCCGGTGCCGTTTAGGCTCTCATTTCCAATAGATAGGGAGCCTTTATGAGCTACGGCTTTAACTCCATGCAGCTCACGCCGCCGCAAGCCACGGAATGGGCGCGTGAAGCGACGGCGGCCTATGACCGATCCCTGGCGGCCCCTTCAGCATTCGAGGCTTCCATGCCTTCCAGGAAAGCGCGCCTCTACGACGTGCGCAAGATGCATGGCAAGGTCTGGAAGCGCGCGACCACGCCAAGAGGACGAAGCTGAAGCGTGTACTCGTGCGGCATCTAACGCACCGGGCGACCTGACTCGTTCGAGCCACTATCGCCGGCGCTTTAACCTGCGATGAGCCCGCGCGGCATCGTGGCAGGCCCTGTCACACAGGTGTTCCGTTCCGCATCGTAAGCAGCGTCAAGGCGCTCCAACCCCATAGCTTTGCGCCAGATATTCAGCGATGGGTGCGATTTGCTCCTCGGGGATGGGCGCTCCGTAGACCTTCTTCATCTTCTCGACCTCTGCCTTCCAGAACGCCAGTGGCTTGTCGCGGGGTTGCGTGGTTATGTACTCGGCCGAATGGCAAATCAGGCAATGGCTATTGGCCACATCCGCTCCGGGGCCGGGCTTCAGCGTCGCAGTTTCCCCGGGCAATTCGATCCGAAGCGGATTGGCGAAACTCCCGGCCGCGGCCACCAGGCCAATGGCAAGGATCCAGAGCCTGCCCGATGGCACCACGGGATTACCCACTATGCCGCTGTGACATGCGTTGTCTCGACCACATTGCGCATATAACCCGACGGGTTCCAGAGCGCATCGAGCGGCTGGGACTGCCCGATCCGATTGAGCGCGCGCACCTGGATCGTGTGCGCTCCCCGCTCGAGAAATAAGGTCGCCTGCCACTGCCGGAAGGAATAGTTGCCCAAATCCTTGCCTAGTTGAGTCGGCCTCCAGTTCAGGCCGCCATCAACGGACACGTCGACCTCGCGGATGCCATAGCCACTGTCAAAGGCGATCCCGCGCACCACGACCGGGTGTCGCGCTTTCACGGTCGCGCCGTCTTTCAGATTGGTGATGAAAGAGCGCACGGGGAAACGGGCGATGGGGACGGTTTTCTTCACAGCGCCGCCGGGCGGCACACAGGCGCATGGGTTATCGGGTATTCGGTAGGCACTCGTCATCCAGAAGTTCTCGAGCAGGGTATCGAGCACCGTGATCTCGTTCAGATGCTTCACCCAATAGGTCCCGAAGTAACCCGGCACCACGAGCCGCACCGGATAGCCATTGAGCATCGGCAGGTCCGCATCATTCATCGAGTACGCCAGCATGACTTCGCCGTCTGCCGCATGATCAATGTCGAGCGCCTTGGCGAAATCGGGAGTGGCGGGCAGCACCGGCCCATCGAGACCGTCGAACCGTACTTGTTTGGCGCCGACCTGAACCCCGGCCATATCGAGCACTGTCTTGAGTGGCACCCCCCGCCACTTCGCGTTACCCATCGCGCCATTGCCGAGTTGCCCTCCGGCCACCCGCGGTGCAAAGAAAGCACGGCTATTGCCTGAACACTGGTTGACCGCGACGTACTCGATCGGTTCCATCTGCTTCAGATCAGACAGCTTGAGTTCCAGCGGGGTGTTGACCTTGCCCTGGATGCTGACCCGAAAAGTATCGGGATCGATCTCGGTAGGAATGCCCGCCAGGTGATAGCGGACAAAGAAAGCGTCATTCGGGGTGATGACGCCCTCATCAAATATCTCGAAGGGGGTTTCCAGCTGCGGTGGTCGGGAAGTCTGCAGGATGAGCGGGCGCTTTTGCGGGTACTGCGACAAAGGACGCTCGCCATTCCCCACCGGCAGCACAGTCCGGTCCGCTGCCGCTGCGGAGCGGGCGCCGATGAAGGTGCCAATGCTCACTGCGCCGGCCACGCGGAGAAACTCCCGACGCGCCATCCAAGCCACATCGTCCGGATCAGCCACTCGGCCCCCTCGCCTGCGCTGCCATTCCGCATACGATAGTCGAGGAAGTACTGGGGGCGACAGCGCCGTTGCCTCCCAGCGGTCCCGGGAGCTCAAAACAGGCCCCGTGCACCCCTTTTTTGAGCTTTGCGTCGCCAATTGGGGCCCGGCGCCCGTTGTAGACTTAAGCTCCCGACCGAGCCTGAAGACTCCATGTCGCTGTACCTGCCTTTAGCTTTCCTTTTGATCCAGCTCCTGGTGTTGAGCTTCTTCGGGCCGTCGGTGACCGGGCCTGCCGCCTATGTGCTGATGGTGATGGCGCCGCTGTTTGCGGCGGCTGCGACACTCTGGCGCGGGCGCTCACAGCCCACCTCCGTTCGCTACGGTTGGTATGCCGTCTCTTTGTCCCTGACCATCTGGGCCGTCGGCGCCTTCGGCAACCTGTGGCAGGAAATGATCCTGCATCACCAGAACGAGATGTACCGCGCCAGCATGCTGGCGTTCAACCTCGCCGTCGTACCGACCACCTACCTGCTGGCCAGCGATTGGCGTTTGCACGGGCGCCAACTGCTGCGCGCGGTCGATGCGCTGGTCGCCCTGGCACTGGGCTGCGCTTACTTCCTTTACACGTGGGACATGATCAACGACCACTCCGCTTCCTCGGAAGCCGGCGTGGCATACCTCGTTTGGCTGCTGGACCTGCAGAACCTTTCCCTGGCCGTCGGAGCACTGATCCGCTGGTACGTCGCCGAAGAGCGCGACGAACGGGACCTGTTCCGCGCACTTGGCATCTACACGTGCATCTATTGCGTCATTGTCTTCATCAATGACCACTACTTCGCCGGTAATCCCGCCTTCGGGCCCGAATACGGCACGCTGGTCACGCTCGCCTTTGCGGTGCTCTGCGGCTTTGCTTTGGCAGCCCCCTCTACTGTGCCGGTGCGCTCGGTGAACTCGACCCTGGTTCGCGCGGTACGCAGCGGCAGCCCGATCCTGCTGGCGGTCGCGCTGCTCACGGCATCCCTGTTCCTGATCCGGGTGGAGTATGTCTGGGGCTGCGTGGGCATCCTGATCGCCGTGCTCGGCATCGGCGTGCGCACCACTCTGATCCAGGTGCATCAGATCGAGCGCCGGGAAGCCCTGCGACGGGAGGCATCGGCCCTGCAGGCGATTGCCTGGACCGATGCACTGACGGGCGTGCCCAATCGCCATTTCTTTACCGAGGCGCTGGCACGCGCGTCCCGTGGCGAGCGCCGCCCCGGACCGCAATCGATCCTGATGATCGACATCGATCATTTCAAGCTGCTCAACGATCGCTATGGCCACCCCGTGGGCGATGGCTGCCTGCGCGAAGTCGCCCGCGCTTTGCAGCGCACTCTGATGCGTCCGGATGATGTGCTGGCGCGCTACGGCGGCGAGGAATTCATCGTACTGCTGCGCGACAGCCCGGTGGCGGGCGCGCAGGCGGTGGCGGAGCGGCTGCGCGCCGCCGTGCAGAACCTGCGAATTGACAATGCCGGCAGTCCCGAGCGGGTGGTGACGGTCAGCATTGGCGTGGCCTGCGCTGAGCTCACGGGCGATGCCGCGGCCGCGCGCATGGTCGAGGATGCCGACCGTGCGCTGTACGCGGCCAAGTGTGCGGGGCGAAATCAGGTCAAGCTCGCCACCGACCACGCCAGCGAGGAGTTGGCGGACACGATCAGCATCACCGCGCGACGCCGGCGCCTGCAAATGTAGTCAATGCATGCGGCTCTAACGCGGCCGCGATCCACCCAGCAATCGTGCCGGCAGTAATATCACGGATCGAAGCAGAGCAAACACACCTTCAAAGGCAATACCCAGCAGCCGGAAGGGAATCGATATGAGCCAGATCAGAGGCCAGAGAATCAGCGCGATCAGCGCCAGTGGCCAGCACAGCACGAGCAGAAGCAGCCACAGCAGAAAAGTCAGCATCGCAAGGCTCCCGATACGCGGCTGTTCCAACAGCCTCTGATTCTACTAATACCCCGTCTCTTTCCAGAAGTTGCTTTTGCGGGCGCGACAAGCTCTCTAGGCAAGACTCGACCCCGACGAGAATATCCTTTCCAGTTCATACGGCTTGGCAACCTCGAGCTGGTCATAGCGGCAGTCGCGCGGCCGCTTGTCGGGCCGCCAGCGCAGGAACTGTGTGGCATGCCGGAAGCGATCGCCCTGCATGTGGTCGTACTTGACCTCGCAGACGCGTTCGATCCTGAGCGGTTCCCACGACAGGTCTTTTCCCTGGCTCCAGCGACTCTGCGCCCCAGGCCTCCGGCTTGAGCCGGCCGTGGCTCCCGACACCTCGCGCCAGGGGTGCTTATCCAGGGCCTTCTTGCGAAGCGGGGCCAGCAGCTTCACGAGTTGCTTGCGCATGCTCATCGTGAACGATGATGTGACCCCGGCATGCTGCAGCACCCCCTGCTCGTCGTACAGGCCCAGCAATAACGAACCCACCGCGTCCTTGCCGCTCCTGTACCAGCGAAATCCCGCCACGACGCAGTCGGCGGTGCGCACGTGTTTCACCTTGATCATGGCCCGCTTGCCCGGCAGGTAGAGACCCGCTGCTGGCTTGGCGACCACGCCATCGAGCCCCGCACCTTCAAAGCGCGCCAACCAGTCGAGCGCGACTGACCGGTCGCGAGTCGCCGGGGTCAGATGCAACGGCGGCTGGATCCTGCCGAACAGTTTCTCCAGTGCCGCCCGTCGGGCCGTCTGTGGCTTGCTCATTAAATTATCTTTTCCGACTGCGAGCACATCGAACGCCACGAAGGAGGACGGGGTTTCCTTCGCCATCCGGGCAACGCGCGATGCCGCCGGGTGCAGCCGCAGTTGCAGCGCGTCGAAGTCGAGACCCTTCGCGCTGGCAATCACGATTTCTCCATCAACGACACAGTGGCGCGGCAGTCGCTTGAGCAACGCCGCGTGCAACTCGGGAAAATAGCGATCGAGCGGCCGCTCGTCGCGACTTTGGATATACACATCATCCTTTCCGCGGAACACGATGGCCCGAAATCCATCCCACTTGGGCTCGTAGAAGTACTCGCCCGCCGGCAGTTCCTCGGAAAGCTGAGCCAGCATCGGTTTGATCGGCGGTTTGATGGAACGCTCCCCGGGACGCGTGGCACGGTATGCCACCAGCTTATGATGCGCTCCTCACATCTGGCGAATATGTCGGCAGCGCGCGCGGGCGCGCATCAGTGACTACTCACAAACCGGCGTATCGCTCCGGCCTTGTCCTTGAAAATCCTGGCCGCGCCCTCAACCAGCACTCATCCTCGGCAACGTAGCCTCGGCTGGGTATGCGCATCATATTTTTCCTATTCATGCTGTTGTATGTGCTGCCCCTGATCGCCTCAATGGTGCTGTATCGGTTCCGCGCGAGGGGTGTCGATTGGCGCTCCGCGGATCGCTCCAGCATGCGCTGGCTGCTGCCGCCGCGGCGAATGCCCGCCGCGGTGGTTCGGATCTTCTCCGCACCCACGGTCAGCTGGCGCGGCAGTCTCGCGACCCACAGCTGGATCGTCATCAAGGATGCCGGTGCTCCCGCCTACGAGCGCTTTGACTACACGGCTTGGGGCGGGCCCATCTGGAAGGATCATTTCGCGCCCGATGGCCGCTGGTTCGGTAGCGATCCGGAGATCATCTACGCCGCGGACGGCGCCGAGGCTGCGCGCATGATTCCGACGATCCGCGAAACCATCCGGGACTATCGGTACGCGCGTCCCGGCGATTACCGACTCTGGCCCGGCCCCAACTCCAACACCTTCGTCGCCGCCATCATGCAGGCAGCGGCGATGAGGGCCGCGCTTCCCTCGACGGCGATCGGCAAGGACTTCCCGTATGACGGCCGGTGGCTCGGATGGTCATCGTCAAGAACCGGTGTACGGTTGAACCTTGGCGGATACTTCGGCATCACGCTCGGCTGGTATGAAGGCTTCGAACTCAATCTGCTGGGGCTCGTGGCGGGTATTGATATCAGGAGACCCGCGCTGAAGCTCCCGGGTCTCGGCCGGCTGGGGTTTACGCCGAGTTCGCGCGGGATCGGCTGCACACAGGCAGGTTTGACTGCTCGCGGTCATTAGCTAAGTCGGGATCGCGGCCGCGTCAGTGCACGAGCCGGGCTGCTGTCAGCCTTCTCCCACAGCACCTAAAGATTCGAGATCGGCCGCACAAAGCTGCGGACGACCGCACATCAGTCGCTGCGAATAGGGAACAGATTCGGCAGCTTGATGAAGCAGCCGATCACAGCCAGCGTTTTGTTTCCCGTGCTGGGTATCGCGCTCACAGTCTGCATGCAGGCCGCGCAGGCGCAGGAAACCACGTTGCTGAACCTGCAGGATGCCGACCCTTCGGCCTACACCGAATACACTTTCAACTTCACCGCGGTCCTGACCCAGACCTTCCTGACCTTCCAGTTTCGCCAGGATCCGGCCTACTGGAGTCTTTCTGATATCTCGCTGACAGCCACCGGCCTCAATACTCAACTGCTGACCAACGCCGATTTCTCCGGCAGCTCCACCGACAACGGCCTGGGGCAACTGGTGCCGGCAGCCTGGACACTGATCGGGCAGGCGGGCCTGCCGGCCGGCGGCTCACTCTATGGCGGCTGCGGCTTCAGCGGCGGTAACTGCTGGTTCGACGGCTCGGTAGGCGGCGTCGATGGCTTGTATCAATCCTTTACCAGCACGATCGGCTCGAGTTACACCCTGAGCTTCTGGCTGGCGAACTCGGGCGGCCCCACCAACGAGGCGGTGGTGCAGGTCGGCGCCTCGGAAGATCAGGGCGGCATGCTGGTGCCAGTGCCGCCAACGGGCGCAACCACCGATATCGTGGCCGCCGGTTCACCCTATGCCGCAGCCGGTCTCGGCACCACGCTCAATCCGGTGTTCGATGGCGGCACGCTGCTGATGGACGGCTCGAGCGCACTCTTCACTCAGAACTTCACCATCAACAACACCAACGGCACCATCGACATCGCAGGCTTTGACAGCACGCTGAGCGGCGTGCTGTCAGGTCCGGGCGGCCTGACGATTGCCAACAGTGCCAGCGGCGGCAGCCTGACCTTTACCGGCGTCAACGTCTACCAGGGCGCCACCACCATCAACGCTGGCGCCACGCTGGCACTCGCCGGAGCGGGCAGCATCGCCAGCTCCAGCGGAGTTGCCGACAACGGGGTGTTCGACATCTCCGGCACCAGTGCGGGCGCTGCGATCCAGACACTGTCGGGCAACGGCTCCGTGACGCTCGGCAGCCAGACGCTCACGCTGACCAACGCTGCCGATATCTTCAGCGGCAACATCACCGGCGCCGGCGGTCTCAGCATCGGCGGCGGCGCCGAGACGCTCACCGGCACCAATGCCTATACGGGCGCCACTACCATCGCCAGCGGCGCCACGCTGGCGCTGGGCGGCACCGGCAGCATCGCGAACTCCAGCAGCCTCGCCGACAACGGCAGCTTCGATATCTCAAACACCAGCAGCGGCGCGGCGCTGCAATCGCTCGCCGGCAGCGGTACCGTGTCGCTCGGCAATCAGACCCTGACACTGACCAATGCCGGCGACAGCTTTGTCGGTACCATCAGCGGCGCCGGCGGCCTCAGCATCAGCGGCGGCACCGAAACACTCGGCGGCAGCAACGCCTATACCGGCGGTACCAGCATCGGCAACGGTGCTCGGCTGATCGTCGCGGCCGATGCGGCGCTCGGCGACGCCGCCGGCACACTCAACCTCGACGGCGGCACGCTCGAGACCACGGCCTCGATGAATACCGCGCGCGCCGTGACGCTGATCGGCAACGGCAACTTCCAGACCGATGCGGCCACGACGCTCGCCGATAGCGGCGATGTCGGCGGCGCCGGGGCGCTCTTCAAGAGCGGCAGCGGCACGCTGATGCTATGTGGCAAAGTCACCAACAGCGGCGGCCTGCTGGTCGGCGCCGGTACGCTGGTGGTCTGCGGCAATGACAGTGGCACGGGCGTCACGGCGGTTGCCAGCGGCGCGACGCTCGCGCTCACGGGCGGCGGCAGCATCACGCAGGCGAGCTCCATCAATGTGGACGGCACGTTCGATGTCTCAGCCGCCACCAATGGCGCCTTCATCCAGTCGCTCGCCGGCGGCGGCAGCGTCAACCTGGGTGCCCAGACACTCACGATTGATAATGCCGCTGGCAGCTTCACCGGCAGCATCGGCGGCAGCGGCGGTCTCGCAGTGACGGGCGGCACCGAGACGCTCACCGGCAGCAACGGCTACACCGGCGGCACCAGCGTCAGCGGCGGTGGCAGGCTCGTGATCGCGAGCGATGCGGCATTGGGCGCCGCGAGCGCGCCGTTGACGCTCAACGGCGGCACGCTCGAAACCGTCGCCTCCATGAGCACCGCCCGCAGCATTACGCTCGCTGCCACCGCCACGCTCGATACCGACCCGGGCACGACGCTCCTGCAGACGGGGACGATCACCGGCAGCGGTCACCTGATCAAGCAGGGCGACGGCACGCTGGTGCTCGCCGGAAACAACAGCGGCTGGGGACAGGCCGGCAACGCCGGCCTCGGCGGCCTCACCATCGATAGCGGCCTGGTGGAAGTCACCAACCCCTACGGTCTTGGCTACGGCATGGTCACCGTCAACGGCGGCGTGCTCGCCACCACGGTCGACATCGCCACCGACCAGACCATCCAGATTGCCGGCAACACCGTGCTTAACACGGACGCCGGCACCACCACTACCCTCTCCGGCACGGTGGAGACCGGCGGCGCGGGCTCCTGCTTCGACAAGACCGGCGCCGGCACGCTCACGATCAGCGGCATCGCGACATTGAGCAATGGCACCTGCGTGCTGCAGGGGCGGCTCAATGCCAACGGGCTGCTTAACAGCAACGTGCTGGTCGACAGCCCCGGCACTCTGCGCGGCACGGGTGTCATCAACGGTTCCGTCATGGTTTACGGTACGCTGGCCCCCGGCAACTCCCCTGGCACACTGACCACCACCGGGCGCGTCACGATGGCGCCGGGCAGCACCTTCCAGGAAGACATCAATGGCACCGCGACCGGCAGCGGGCCGGGCAGTTATTCGCGACTGCTGATCATGGGCGCCGGCAACCAGTTCATCGCCAGCGGCGGCACGCTCGACGTCAATCTGCTCGACATCACCGGTGCCACCCCCTACACGCCGTATGTACCGCAGATCGGGGACACCTTTCGCATCGTCACCGCGGCAGGCGGCATCGTCGGCACCTTCGCGGCCTTCGACCAGCCGCAGGGTCTGCTGAACGGCACGCGACTGGCGATCTTTTACGATCCCATGGGCGATGACAGCATCATCCTGCGCGTGATACCCATCTCTTACGGCGCGCTGCTGCAAAGTAACGGCGCCAATGCCAACGCGCGCTCGGTCGGCAACGCGCTCGATCAGCTGATGGGCGCCGCCCAGGGCGGGCACGTCAGTGCCGCACAGGAGGAGATGGTATTCGCAGCCAGCGGCGTGAGCGAATCTGATCTGGCGCGGGTGAGCACGGCACTTGCCGGCGAAGTGCATGCGGATCTGCTCGCGGCGGCGCCGCAGGCGGATCAGTGGCTGCAGGCCTCGGTGATGCGCCAGCTCAATTACGCCCACGCCATCGACGCCACGGGCACGACCGAGCCCGGGGCCGGGTTCTGGTTCGATTCCACCGCCGATCACGGCCACTGGGGTGCCGATCAGGAATCATCCGGATTCAACAGCAATCGCACCCAGATCGCGTTCGGCTTCGATCTGCTGGCCGGCCAGGGTAACCGCGCCGGCATCGGCTTCTCACACGCGCTGACAAACATCTCAACCGCCGGCACCGGCTCGGTGGAGGAGAACCTCGGCTTCCTCTACGGCCAGTACTCAATTGCGGCATTGGTCTTCGACGCTCTGGCGGGCGCCGGCCACAGCCACTTCGACACGGTGCGCGCCGATCCACTCGCTCTCACGCCCGATAATCTTGAGACCAGCCGCACCGGCAACAGTGCGCTCGCCAGTGCCGGCGTTCGCTGGCCGTGGCACGCCGGCAGCGTGCTGCTCCAGCCTTACGTGCGCACGCTGTGGCAGCGGCTGTCGGTGGACGGGTTCGATGAGGGCACCACGCCCGATGCGCTCTCCGGGCCCGGCTATCGTGCCAGCGGCTTGCGAACCACGGCCGGCTTCAGCGTCGGGTCGGTGAACGCCTCCCCGCTGGCCGTGCCGTTCACCTATCAGCTCGATCTGGGCGTCGGCCGCGACGACGGCTCGCTGCTGCGCCCGGTATTGCTGGCGGATTTAGGCGGCGTGGAGACGCTCATCGGCGCGCCTGAGATCGGCCGCAGCTTCGGCGAGTTCACGCTCGGCGCTACCGCGCGGCTCGCAAGCCACGCCTACCTCTACCTGGGTGTCGGTGAGGAACTGCGCAGCGGACGCACCGAAGACCTCGACGTCGATGCGGGCGTGCGCGCCAGCTTCTGAGAAACTCAAGCCAGTTTCTCCAGGTCGCGTTCCGCGTGGCCTCCAAATCCAGGTAAGTCCCCGGTCTAAATTAGGTAGTGCTGCCCATTCGGGCAGGCGTCGCGCGCGGCATCGTTTCAGCCGCTCCCCTTGCCGTGCGCTTGATACCACCGCTGGGCGATGACAGTTAGACGCATCATGCTAAGGAGCACCAGGCGGCAATCATTCGCTTCAGACGCTTTCCGCACCGCAATCAGATCCTGGGTCGGACCTCCACCGGCGATGAAGTGGCGTTTCTCGCGACTTCCGAGTGGTCCGGGTTAGCGCTCGCTGTGGTCTGCTTCCGCTTTGCGTGTGGCGGGCCTGCGCCGCAGTAGCTCGGCATGAGCTTTAAGCTTCGATAAGCCGGAAGTTGCAGCCGGATCGTCCAGCGGGTACCAGCCGGCGAGCATGTGCAGGTAAAGGTCGGCCGCGGACAGCTCGGCGCCGAGCAAGTAGGGTGACAATTCAATCTGGACCGTTTCGAGGTGCCGGGTCCAGTCTGCCAGGGCCTTCGCCTTGATCTGCGCTGCCGCTGACTCACCTGCAGCTGAATAGCGGTCCGCGTAAAAAAATCGCAGCAACGCCTCGTACATGTTGGCAGACAGAAACACCATCCACTGCAGAAAGCGGGCATGGGCCGAGCTGCCCACAGCCGGTGCCAACGCTGCCGCGGGGTGGACGTTGGTCAGGTGAATGAGTATGGCCGCCGACTCGGACACCACGGTGCCATCAGGCAGCACCAGCACTGGGATTTTTGCGGCCGGGCTGATGCGGCGGAAAGCTTTTATTTCCTCGGGCTGCTTGCCGACCCAGACCAGCTCGTAGCCGGCACCGATCTCCTCAAGCAACATTTGCGGCGCCAGGGAACCGGCGCCGTGCCTTGCGTACAGTCGGTATGCGCTACTCGGCATGGGGACACAGTGCTCCAATTGTGCTGTGCCGTCATTCTACAACTAACTTCTCCAGGTCGCGCTCCGCGTGACACTGCCTTATATAGAGGGTCAGCTCGCTGTAGCGCTGCGCGACAGCTCCATCGAATGCCAGCAGCTGTGGCCCGGTCGCGCGGCCAAAGCGATCCAGGGCATCGGTGCAGGATCGTTCGATGAGGTGCCGCACGCAGTAGGCGCGCTCGCGCGCAGCCGTTGCATTCGAGGGATCCTTATCCAGCTCTCGTGCCGCCTGCTCGAGCAGCGCCAGGTTGCCCCAGCGTGCCGCCTTCAGCGCGCCGAGCTGTGCTCTGGAATGCGGATCGCGACGATTCAAGCGCAGCGCCGCCCCGATCAGTCCCGCCACCCCGCCCGCCCAGCAGGCAGCAGGACCCAGGGCCCCGTGCCAGAAGCCTGAGCGCGTGAGATACCAGTTGGCGCCGCCGACTCGCGCGGCGTGATCCAGTTCAACAGCGTTCAACTCGATCTCTCGCGTCCCCGTGCCGGCGAAGGCAGGTGTCGCCCACCCACCTTCACCGATGCTCACCCCGGCGGAATTCAACGGGAGTTCGAACAGCTGCAGGGCATC
Source organism: uncultured Gammaproteobacteria bacterium (assembly GCA_963819195.1). Classification (GTDB taxonomy): domain Bacteria; phylum Pseudomonadota; class Gammaproteobacteria; order Steroidobacterales; family Steroidobacteraceae; genus FEN-1191. The sequence continues at coordinate 143,778 of CAWFVL010000011.1, read as the reverse complement.
GCCCTCGTGCGCCGTGATCAACGCGACATCAACGATGTCCGCGCCGCTGCAATAGCGCTTGGTGCCGCTGAGACTTAACCCCCCAGCCTCGGCAACTTCCGCCGTGACGCGGCTGTCCGGACCGTCGGAAGCCCAGACCCCGTAGAGCGCACCCGGGAGCGCGCTGCGCCCCGCCTCGGCCAGGATGGCGATGGCATCGGTGTGGGCCTCTGCCAGCCGGGCGAGCGATAGATCCTGCTCACCGAAACGGTACAGCGCGCGAAGTCGTTGCAGCGTGTCTCCGCCACCCGGCAGCGGCAGATCCAGTTCTCCTGCCACCAGTCGCGCTGCGAGTTCACTGCGCAGTGGCGGCGCACATTTCGCGAGCATGCAGACCTCCGAGCTTCTTGGCTAAAGTGGCCGCAAACCCTCCGGGCGCCCGGCCCTCCAGGCGCGCGCTGGTATCGACGGCAAAATCCGAGGCGGAGGCCAGCTTCCACTGGCGCGCGCGCAGCCGGCGCCAAAGGCAATGCTCCTCGGCCAGTGCCAGGCCGCTCCAGCCGCCCGCATCCCGATAGGCATCGGCGCGGACGCCGAGATTGGCTCCATGGATATGCGGATGGGTGCCATCATCATGGATGAGGTAGTCGGACATCATCTCCCCGGAGATGTCCCGATCATCCACCCGCATATTCCCGATCTTGACGGTGCCGGCCACGCCGTGGAACCCACGATTGGCCCATGAGAGTTGCTGTTGCAACCAATGCTCAGGCACCAGCGTATCCGCATCGGTATTGCCGAGCCAGATGCTCTGTGCTGGATATGCCGCGAATCGAGCCAGCGCAGCATCGGTGCCGCGGCGGCGCGCCGGACCGACCGCGGCCAGTCGGCAACTGACGACTTCTCCGTGCCCGTCCAGCGCTTGCACGGCGATATCCGCGGTCGCATCGGTGCAGCTGTCAGCGACCACGACCACCCAGCAGCGGCTCAACGAAGTGCGGCGCACCGCCGCCAGCACGCGACTGATGGTACCCGCGATGAGCTCCTCTTCGTTTCTCGCCGGGATCACGATCGCGACCGACCAGGACGCTAGCGCAGCCATGTGTCGATCCGGTAGTGACTCTGACGCGCGGAGCGGTTGAGCGACAGTGGCAGCGCCGCGAGACAGGCCTCGTGCACCTCTTCGGCATGCTGTGCGTGATCAGCGCTGTGTCCCAGCCAGTGGCAACTCACCAGCTCCCCGTCCTCGGACAGGTTGCTCGCCAGTCTTCGCAGAATGATCTCCAGCTGCGGGCGATCAAAGTAATAGCCGATCTCGCTCAGGACGATGAGGTCGAAGACCCGGTCCGGTTCGAATCGCTCCAGATCCGCGACTTCGAATTCAACATTTGGAAATTCCTGGCAACGCTGCCGGGCGCGCGCGATGGCGGTAGGCGCCACATCGATGGCCAGCAGCGCATCACAGCGCGGCGCCAGCAAGGCGCTCAACTCGCCGATGGAACAGCCGGGTTCAAAGGCGCAACGGTATCGGGGCCGCTGCAGCATCGACAGCAGCGCGTGATAGCGTCCGCGTTCGTAGTCGGAGGATGCAAACTGCCAGGGGTCCTCCGCCGCCTGGTACATCGACTCAAATGGGTTCATTTGAGAAACGCCTCGTACGGGCGCGCGAAATATTGCAGCACATGGGGCGGCACTACTGCGTGGCCCGCGCGCGACCCGGCTTCGCCCAGAAGCTGCGAGGGGAAGCTGGCCATCATGCGCTGCTTGGTCTGCCGCTCGCGGGCATTCAAAGGCAATCTCACAAATTGGCTGGGATCAAAATCCTCTGCATTCCCCAAGTGCCATCTCCAGATAAAGTACCGCAGCAGCGGAATCTCATTGCGCCTCGCGACCTGCCGGCATACCGCGCCCACGCTGTCGTGGTCGGGGTGGCCGTCGCTCTCATACGGCGCCACGATCACTCCCACGTTCGCGCTCGCCGATTGCAGCGCCCTCTGCAGATGGCGCTGATGCTTGCCAATGGCCCCATCGGGCAATCTCAGGAACATCACTGATGTGCGGGGGGCCTGCGCCAGTGACCGGCGCAGTTCCCGGCGGCGAACACCTCGCAGTCCCGGCGTCGCGTAGGCGGCCTCGCCATCCGATACCGCCAGCACCCGCGCGCCTGGATAGCGCAGCATCAGTCCCGCGGCGGCGAATGTCTCATCGTCCGGATGTGGCGCGACGATCAGGATCGGACCCTTGAGAGCAGGCAGAACCGGTGCGCGCCCGAGCAGCGTTCGCCATGCCTGCTCGGGCGCTCCGGCGGTGCGGGTTGAAAAACCCGCGGCGGGTTCGCCGCCGCGGGTGTTTCCATTTACCAATAGCGCGGAGCCCGGTAGTAGTCGTAGGTGCGATCCCGGAATGCCATCCCATCGTTCTTGGTCAGCTCATCCAGGGAATCTGCCGGCGCGGACTTCAATTGCTCGCGCGTGGCATTCACGATGTAGCTGGACTCGCCCTCGTCGTAGTTCAGGGTCGACCAGGGCAGCGGATGATATTTCTCCGCCACTCCGAGAAAACCGCCGAAACTGACCACCGCGAACATGATGTTGTTCGAGTGCTTATCGAGTACGACGTCTTCGATCTCACCGATCTTGTTACCCGACTGGTCCTTCACGGCAGTGCCGAGTACTTTCTTGGCTCGAATCGCCGTCGTATGGCCGCTTTGCGTTGGCATCATCATTCCCCACAATTGTTTGCGTGATGACTAATTTGCCGCTGACGCCGGGGCGTCGCTGTCGGCGCACCCCGCATGGGGTTGTAATACCGTCGCGTCAATCACTGCCATGGCCGCCCCGCGCTCCCTGCTCAATGGCCTACACGCGTGGCGGATCCTGGTCCCGCTCGTCGTGACGGTGGCGCGTCATGGCTTGCGTGAACTTCGTGATCAGTTCGTCCGCCTCGTTCGCTTCCCCCACGATTATGCCCGGGTCAGGATCATCGTTCGGTAGCGCCAGCAGCACACCGGCCGCTTCGAGCAGATCCCTGGACTCGCCAAACGCGAGAATGGTCTTGCAATGCCGGTAGGCCAATTGAATGAACTCCGCCGTCTGTCCCACCTGCGAGAGTTCCTCCACTGCCTGCTTCCCGGAGGGCAGCACGAGCGCATCGAACAGCACCATGGGGTTATTTTCCAGGCTGGCATCCGCCTCGAGGGTCTCACCGTCCGCGGAGTGGTAGGAGCACAGGCGCGGACCGATCAATCGGGGGACGGCTCCGGCCCCAAGTAGTGCCTGCTGCAGCTGGGTGATGGGATAGGCTTCAGCGCCCTCCGCCACCAGGATGGCAACGTGCCGGCTGCGGATACCTGCCTCGCCGGGGCGCGCGCGCAGCGACAGCGTCGGTGAGGCCTTGACCTCAGGCCGCGGCACTTTTTGCAATGCCCTGGGCATGGCCTCCGGCAACTCGATCCCGAGGCCCGCCGCCACTTTGGCGGCGAGTTCCTCCGAAACATTGCGCAGCGATGCCAGCATGCGCGTGCGTATGGCCGGCACCGTGAGTTTGCTGAGCTCGAAGCGGAAGCCGCCGACGATGTGGGCCTGCTCGGTGGGCGTCTGGCTCTGATAGAAAAGAGTCGCCTGGTTGTAGTGCTCGGCAAACTTCTCGGGCTTGCCCCGCAATTTGTCCACGCCCTGGCGCCCTTCCTGCAGCGACTGTGGAAAGGATACAAACCCCTTTGCGCCGGCCTGGAACGGGCAGCCGCCGCCGAGCGAATTGGGCTCGTAGGCAACCCGGCCGCGCGGGATGGCCTGGCGATGGATGCCGTCGCGCTGGTTGTTGTGCACCGGAGCCAGCGGCGCATTGATCGGAATCTCGTGGAAATTCGGCCCTCCGAGGCGTGTGATCTGGGTATCGACGTAAGAATGAATACGGCCCGCCAGTAGCGGATCGTTGCTGAAGTCGATACCGGGCACCACGTGCGCGGTGCAGAACGCCACCTGCTCGGTCTCGGCAAAGAAGTTGTCCGGATTCCGGTTCAATACCAGCCGGCCCACCGGCGTCACCGGCACCAGCTCTTCGGGGATGAGCTTGGTCGCATCCAGCACATCGAAGGAGAAACCCTGCGCCTGCTCTTCGGTGAATACCTGCAATCCCAGTTCCCATTCCGGATAGTCGCCGGCCTCGATCGCCTCCCACAGATCGCGGCGATGGAAATCGGCATCTGCGCCGGCGATCTTGACCGCCTCATCCCAGACCAGGGAATGGGTGCCCTGCTTGGGATTCCAGTGGAACTTGCAGAACACCGAGTCGCCGTCGGCGTTGACCAGCCGGAAAGTGTGCACGCCAAAGCCCTGCATCATGCGCAGGCTGCGCGGGATCGCGCGATCCGACATGGCCCACATCATCATGTGGGTCGACTCTGGCATCAGCGAAATGAAATCCCAGAACGTATCGTGAGCCGAGGCCGCCTGAGGCATGCCGTGGTGCGGCTCGGGCTTCACGGCGTGAATCAGATCCGGGAATTTCATGGCATCCTGGATGAAGAACACCGGGATGTTGTTGCCGACCAGGTCCCAATTACCCTCATCGGTATAGAACTTGACCGCGAAGCCGCGCACATCGCGTGCCGTGTCCACCGAGCCGCGCTCGCCCGCCACGGTCGAGAAGCGAACGAATACCGGCGTGCGCTTGCCTGCCTTTGTAAACGGTGCCGCGCGTGTCAGTTTGGTCAACGGCTTGTAGTTCTCGAAGAAACCATGAGCGCCCGAGCCGCGCGCGTGCACGATGCGTTCTGGGATCCGCTCGTGGTCAAAATGGGTGATCTTCTCGCGGAGGATGAAATCCTCCATCAAGGTCGGGCCCCGCAGCCCCGCCTTGAGGGAATTCTGGTTGTCGGCCACCAGCACTCCCTGGTTGCTGGTCAGGGGTTGATCGCCGTTATCCACCCGTACGCTGTGCAGCGGACCTACGGCGGGGTTCTTGCCGGGCGGTGCCGCGGCTCCGGCTTTGCCCTCATCATTCCCCTCCGTCAGGGTACTGGCCGGGACCTGCAGAGACGCCGGCCTGGCATGCCGTCCTTCCGGCGGTGCAATGGCATTGTCACGTCCGTGCTCGGCCGCCTTGTTGGCATTGAACTCGAATGCAGCCGCTGTGGACTGCGTATCGGCCGCCTGTTTCGCGAGTCGGTCGTCCCCTGCCGGTCCTGCATGGGACGGGCGGCTCTGAGTGTTGCGTGACGTGGCTTTGCTCGAGGCAGCGGCACCTTTACTGGACGGGGACTTGCGTTTGGCCGGCATGAAGAATCTCCTATGGGGTGCCGCACATTAGGCGCTTCGCCGTGCGCTTGATGTCGGCCATAGAGGGGTGCGCCAGCGGGTTCGTCTGACAGCGCGTCCGCCTAGGGGATGGCGGCGCCCCAGCATCCAGGTGCCGGCCGTTGAAAAGTGCATGGCACCAGCCCCCCGGACGCGTTAACTTGTCCACGACTCGGAGAAGTCCTGAGGCGCCATCAAGGCTGTAACAGACGATGAAGCTTTCGGCCGCGGATATGGGGCTCATGAGTCGGCTGCTGGATGAAGCCCTCCCCCTCGAGGAAGCCGCGCGGCGTGCATGGCTGCAGGGTCTGCCAGCCGAATGCCAGCACCTGGCCACGGCGCTGCGCCGGGCGCTGTTCCCCGAAGCCGGAGGCAATCCCGGCGCGGAGCTACTGCAGCTGCCCCAATTGGAAACCGACTCTCCGCAGGGTTCCGGTAATGGCCTGCTGACGGGTGCGCGCGTCGGTCCCTATGAGTTGCTGCGCCCGCTGGGAGCGGGCGGCATGGCCGAGGTCTGGCTGGCGCGGCGAGCTGATGGCGCCTTCCGGCGCGAGCTCGCACTCAAGCTTCCCCGACAGCAACAACATCATGAGCATCTCGCACAGCGCTTTGCGCTCGAGTGCGACATCCTGGCCAGCCTCGAGCACGCCCTGATCGCCCGGTTGTATGACGCGGGCATTGCCGAGGATGGGCGGGCCTACCTGGCGATGGAATACGTCCGCGGAGAAGTACTCACCACGTGGTGTGATCGCGAGCAGTGCGTCGTGAGCGCTCGAGTGGAGCTATTCCTACAGATCCTCGAAGCAGTCGAGTTCGCGCACAGCAAACACATCATTCATCGGGATCTCAAGCCCTCCAATGTACTGGTGACCGACTCGGGGCAGGTTCGGCTGCTGGACTTTGGTGTGGCGAAACTGCTGGCGGGCGAGCGGACCGCTCCGACAGCGGGCCAGCTGACTGGTCTCTACGGCCGCGCACTCACGCCCGACTATGCCAGCCCGGAGCTGCTGCTAGGCGATGCGGTCGATGTACGCAGCGATATCTACTCGCTGGGCGTTTTGCTTTACGAGCTGCTGTCGGGGGCGCGGCCGAATCATATTAAGCCCTGCATTCCGAGCGAGCAGATAGAGCCGGCGGCGGCCGAAACGCGAGGGATGAGCGTGCGGGCGCTGAAGCGCGCATTGCGCGGGAATCTGGACGCCGTCGTGCTCAAGGCTCTTGAGAAGGAGCCGGACGCACGCTACGACACAGCGGCCGCCATGGCGCAGGATCTGCGCTGCCACCTGGCGGGCACACCCGTCGCGGCACGCCCGTCACATTCAAGCCGCGCGTCACCGCGGACACCGCCGCGCCCCACCAGTGCGAGCCGGGTGACCATCTGCGTACTGCCTTTCGCCAATCTAAGTGGCGATCCCACGCAGGATTCTTTCTGTGACGGCTTCAGCCAGGACATCATCACCGAGCTTGCCCGATGGCGATTGCTGGAGGTCCGGTCCCGACTGGGCTCTTTCAAATACCGGGGAACCGTTATCCCGATCGCCCGCATTGCGCGCGAACTGAATGTGCGATTCGTGATCGAGGGCAGCGTGCGCCGGCTCGGCGATCGCATCCGTGTCGCCGTACAGCTGACAGAGGCCTCAACCGGCCAGCAGGTGTGGGGGGACCGTTATGACCGGAAAGCAGCCGATATCTTTGCGGTCCACGACGAGCTCGCGCACAAGATCGTGAGTACACTTGTGGGTCGCGTTCAGACGACCGATGCGGACCGTGCGCGCCGGAAGCGTCCTTCAAGTCTTGAAGCCTACGAGTGCGTCCTCAGGGGCAACGCATTGCCGTGGGACGATCCCGCAAGTGCGGCGGAGGCCACGCAACTATTCCAGAAAGCCATCCAGATCGATCCTGCTTATGGCGTTGCCTACGGCCTACTCGCCAACATGCGTGTGGCCGCCTGGAAGAAGCAGGAAGGGGATTCGACAGCGAACCTGGACGAGGCTTACGCACTGGCCAGGCGTGCAGTAGAACTCGATGACAGCGAGAGTACGTGTCATTCGCTATTGGCGCAGGTCTACCTGTTTCGGCGCGCATTCGAACCAGCTTTAGAGCACATGCGGCGTGCCGTGGAGCTCAATCCAAACAATCAATGGAATCTGGCGGACATGGCATACCTGCTGGGCTATGCCGGCGACGCCGAAGAGGCGTTGAGTTGGAGCGCCCGCGCCAAGGAGGCCGATCCTTACTTCGATCCTCCCTGGTTCTGGCGGCAAAAAGGTCGCAGCTACATGGCTCTGGGTCGATATCCGGAAGCATTGACGATGTTCGAGCATATTCCGTTGCACAACTTTGCTGATGCTGCCTATCTGGCTGGTTGCCATGCGCGTGTGGGTAATCTCGACCGTGCGCGTGCGCTTGCCGCTGAGTGCCTGGCGCTGCGACCGAATTTCTCGATCCAGCGCCTGCTGGTGACCGAACCCTACAAACTGAGCGAAGTTACTGCAAACCTCGAGCAATCGCTGCGGCTCGCGGGCCTGCCGGAATGAACGAGCCTCTCTGGGTCGGGCGGGTGCTCGACTTTTGGTTCCGCGAGATCGATTCGAAGCTTTGGTTTGCCGGCAATGATGAGCTTGACGAGCGGATACGAGAAGACTTCATCGAGCTGCACGGCCGCATTGCAATGAGTGACGCCCAGGAGCTCGCCGGAACGCGCACACTGCTCGCAGCGATCATCGTCATGGATCAATTTTCGCGCAACATGTTTCGAGGTACGCCGCGCGCCTTCGCCAGTGATCCGCTGGCGCGCCGACTGGCTGAGCGTCTCACGGCACACAGGCTTGATCTGCTGATGACGCCGGCGGAACGATATTTCGCTTATCTGCCATTCGAGCACAGCGAGGATCCGGAACATGTTGCCCTGGCGGTGCGCCTGATCGGGCAGCTTGGCGATGAAACCTGGACGCGCTATGCGCAGATGCATCAGGCAGCCATTGTTCGCTTCGGGCGGTTTCCGCACCGCAATCCGATCCTGGGTCGGAAGTCCACCGAAGAGGAGGTGGCGTTTCTGGCAGGCCCGGAGTGGTCCAATTGAGTGGCCGCAACCGCCTCTAGCTCTCGCTGTGATCCTTCTCCGCCTGGCGCGTTGCCCGCCGGCACCGCAGAAGCTCGGCATGCGCTTTAAGCTTCGTGAAGTCGGAAGCTACAGCGGGACTGGCGACGTCAGGTCGATGTGTGCACCGTGCGACCCATAATATAGGTGCCGGCCACCGCACGGTCATCGCCCAGGATCATGTAGAGCTGCAGTTGCTCCGACAGCGTGCGGGCCAGCCGCATCCGTCGCGCCAGCAGCGGCGTGGCCTCGGGATCGAGCACGACAAAATCCGCTTCCGTGCCACGCGCAAAATGGCCGATATGCGCATCCAACCGCAGCATACGTGCCCCCGCTAGCGTCGCGAGATAAAACGCGCGCAACGAGGACAGCCGTTGGCCTTGCAACTGCGCGACTTTGTAGGCTTCGCCCATGGTGCGCAGCATGCTGAAGCTGCTGCCGGCACCAACGTCGGTGGCCAGCGCGTAGGACATGCCGGCGGCATCGCTGGCCGACAGGTCGAACAGGCCGCTGCCAAGATATAGGTTCGAGCTGGGACAAAACGCAATCCCGGCGCCGCTGTCCGCCAGGCGCCGGCGATCGATGTCGTCGAGATAGATGCCGTGCGCATAAGTGGCGCGTTCGCGCAGCAGGCCGAAGCGATCGTAGACGCCGAGGTAACTGCGGTCGCGCGGAAACGCGCGGCGCACCGCTTCGACTTCCTGAAGATTCTCGGCCAGGTGCGACTGGATGAAGACATCCGGGTACTCGCGCGCGAGTGCGCCGCTGCTCGCCAGCTGCGCTTCGCTCGACGTCAGCGCAAAGCGCACGGTGATCGCGTAGTGCAGGCGCTCGCGGCCGTGCCAGGTCTCGATGAGCTCGCGCGTATCGCGCTCGCCAACGGCGGTGGTTTCGCTCAAGGCCTGCGGGCTATTGGTATCCATGAGCACTTTGCCCGCGATCATGCGCAGCTGACGCGCCAGCGCGGCCTCGAACAGCGGTTCCACCGACGTGCGGTGCACGGTGCAGAGTACCTGCGCCGTGGTTGTACCGTTTGCCAGCAACTCGTCCAGGAAAACCTCGGCGACGCTGCGAGCGTGCGCGGGATCGGCGAACTGCTGTTCGGCGGGAAAAGCGAAGCGCTCCAGCCAGTCGAGCAGATTGTCACCGGCAGAGCCGATGATGTCGGTCTGCGGGCAATGCACGTGCGTGTCGATGAAGCCCGGTACGATCAGTCGCCGGCCATGATCGATGATCTGCGTGTCGGCATCGGCTGCTACTTCGCTGGCATCACCGACCGCCTGCACGTGGCCGTCACGCACCAGCAGTGCGCCGCGCTCCCAGAACTCGAATGATGACGGGTCGTCATGCACGCCTGGATCCGCGAGAAAGTGCAGGATCGAGGCACGATGCAGGGCTGGGCGCGTGTCCATCGGCGATGCTGACTTCAACTCACGGCGATGCCGGCGGCACGCCGTGCTGCCACTGGTCCCAGCCGGACACGATTGCATCCACCACCGGCATGCCTGCGATTGCCAGGTTGTCGGTGGAGATCTTGATCGAGCCCTTAAGCGAGCCCTGGGCTTTCAGTGCCGCGAAGGCACTTTGGTGCGGGTACTGGCGGTCAAAATCCGAGCCGCTGCGCATGACCGCGACGCGCTTGAGATCGACCAGGCCGGACTGAGCGCCGCGCGTCAGCGCATTGAGCGTGGCATTGTCTTCCTGCTGCGTGGTGCAGTAGAGACCCGCCCCGCCGGTCAACAGCCGCGTCCAGTCGCGCGCGTGCTGGCCTAAGCGCTCACCCACCCACCAGGTATCGCCGGCCAGCGTGTCGCACTCGATGACCTGCGGCGGCGCGTTCGCGGGGGCTGAAGGATAGTGCGCACGATACGCGCGGACATCCTCGCTATCCTCAAGCTTCGCAGTCTTCGACAATGCGAGTGCGCGCTGCAGCAGGCCCTCGTCGAGCTGAAACAACTCGGTGCGGTAATCGAACGTAGGTATCTTGCCCGGCCCGTCGGTCATCACGCCGAAGTAGCCATCCTGCCAGCCGCGCGGCATCTCGCGCGCGTCGATCTCGTGTGCGATGCCCATATCGACTACGTAGCGCGCCCAGGCCACCGAACCGATGGTGCCTTGCTGGGGGTCGATGCCGGCGATGCCCGATACGATCACGTACGTCTGGCGCAGGTCGAACAGGCCGCTGTAAAGCACGGCCATCAGCGAGGCGGCCGCATTCGCATGACCCATGCCGGTGGTCATCTGGCAGACCGCGCGCGGATCGCAGCGCACGGTCGGATAATCCGCCGACAGGCCCGGCACGGGAATCTCGCGCGTGTTCTGCAGTTCCCGCTGCCAGGGCTGCGCCTCCAGCACAAACATATTCACGATCAGCACCTTCACCGCCAGCGGCTCGCCGGCCGCCGACGCCGGGACAGCTATCGCCAGACCCAAGAGTGCGCACAGCAACCCGGCGCCACGCGCGCGGATGCGATACCGGGATCCTGGATTCATTGCTTTCACTCCTTGGTTCTAACCGATGCGATCGGCAAGCCGGAATCCGGCAATGCGGCCGATCTCAACCAACGCAGTCGCCAACTCATCGGCGCGCTCACGCCCCAGCCGGGATTCGCAACACGCGATGATCGATGCCGGATCATGGCCGCGAATCGCGAGTATGAATGGAAAGCCGAAGCGTTGCTGATAGGCGATGTTGAGTTCGGCCAGTCGCGCGGACTCCACCGGCGTCGCGCCTTCAAGTCCCGCGCGCCGCTGTTCGGACGCGGAAGCGGCCGTCAACGCCGGCGACTGCACGCTGCGGGCGCGCAACTGCGGATGGGCCCGGATCAGGGCCAGCTGCTCCGCCTCGGAGGCGTGCGCGACCGTGCTGCGCAGCGCCTCGAGCAGCCGCGGCACCGTGTCGAATGGCCGGGCAGCGGCCGCGCGCTGCGCCACCCAATCGGTGTGTTCGAACACGCCCGACAGTGCGCTCACAAACTCGGGCGCCGTCATGGTGTTCAAAGCCTGCAGGGTGATCATCGGGCGCGCGCCAGGGCCTGATCGACCCACTGCAGCATCAGTGCGCGCTCCTCCGGCGTCATGCCGGTCAGATTGCCGAGCGGCATCGCGCGCGTGGCCAGCTGCTGGCGGATTTGCGGTAGGTGCCGATCGAGTTCATCGACACTCTCCAGCATCACCCCATTCGGGGCGACCGGGAAGCCCGACTCGGTCGGGTGCGTGGCGTGACAGGGGACGCAGCGCGCCTCGACGATGAGCTGCACGCGGGCGAGCTCCCCGGTGTCCGCCGTACCCCGCGCCTCTGCTTGCGCGCCGATTGTCGGGACCAGCGCTATCACGACCGCCGCTATGCAAAGCACCGACACGATGGCGGCGGCCAGACCCCACGGTTGCCATTGCGCCTGGCGGTGCCGCGCGACGAACCAGGCGCGAATCCCCGCGCCCGCAAGACTCATCGCGATCAGTACCAGCCAATTGTGGGGCGCACCGAAGGTGATGGGATAATGGTTGCTGATCATCGCGAACAGCACCGGTAGCGTCAGATACGTGTTGTGCACCGAGCGCTGCTTGCCGCGCAGGCCCGGCGCGGCATCGGGCGCGCGCTGTTCGCGCTTGGCGCGCACCAGTTCGCGCTGGCCCGGAATGATCACGAACAGCACATTGGCCACCATGATGGTGCCGAGGCTCGAGCCGAAGAGCATGAAGGCGCCGCGGCCGCTGAAGAGCCGGCAGAGCAAGAAGGCTTCCAGGCAGAACAGCAACGCCAGCACCAGGCCCAGCGTGCCCGGCCGCCGCTGCCACGGCGAGCGACACAGTGCATCGTAAAGAAACCAGGCACCCGCCAGCACCGCGAGCGCGATGGCAATCGCCGCGGGCTTGGACAATGCTGCGACCGAGGGGTCGATCAGGTAGCCTTCGGCGCGCACAAAGTAGAGCAGGCACAGCAGTGTGAAACCGGACAGCCAGGTCGTGTACGCCTCCCAGTAGAACCAGTGCAGGGTGGGCGGCAATTCGCGCGGCGCGATTCGATACTTGCGCGACACGTAGAACCCGCCGCCATGCACCGCCCAGAGTTCGCCGGCCAGCTCGTCGTCGCGCTCGCGCGGCGGCAGCAGGTGATTATCGAGCCAGACGAAGTAGAACGAGGCACCGATCCAGGCGATGCCGGCGATCAGGTGCAACCATCGCAGCAGCAATGCCAGCCAATCGGCGAGATAAGTCAGCATCGCGCGGGCGCCACGCCGCTAGCCTCCGCGATACACCGAGTAGCTCCACGGCGAGATCAGCAGCGGCACGTGATAGTGCTTCAGGGGATCGGCAATGCCGATCCGGATGATCGCCTGTTCGATGAACGCTGGCTCGGGCAAGACCACTCCGCGGGAGCGAAAATACGTCGCCGTGTCGAAGGTCAGGGTATAGCGACCCGCCCGCAGGTCCTCGCCTGCCAGCAGCGGTGCGCAGCGGCCATCGCTGCCGGTGATCCGCACGATCGCCGGCGCTGCCGCCGAATCGAGCCGCAGCAGTTCGATGCGCACACCCGCGGCAGGTAAGCCCGCGCTGGTGTCGAGCACGTGAGTCGTGAGCTGAGCCATGAAATCGATGTCCTCGCCGCATCATTGTACACACGGAATGAAGTTGCCCCGGCGGGAATCGTATAAAGTTCTCCCGCATGGACAGCACTATCGAAGCGTTCATTCGCGGCCTGCCCAAGGCGGAATTGCACCTGCACATCGAGGGCACGCTGGAACCCGAGCTGGCCTTCGCGCTGGCACGCAAGCACGGCATCGTCCTGCCCTACCCCAGTATCGAGGCGTTGCGCCGGGCTTACGAATTCACGAGCCTGCAGTCGTTCCTCGACATCTACTACGCGGCCACCGACGTGTTGCGCGATGCGGAGGACTTCGCACTGCTGGCGAGCGCGTATCTTGCGCGTGCACACCAACAGGGCATCGTCCACGTCGAGCTGTTCTTCGATCCGCAGGTTCACACCGCTCGCGGCGTCCCGCTTGCCAGCGTGCTGTCGGGCCTGACGCGCGCACTCGAGCAGGCCTCGCAAGTGCAGGGCATGACGCACCGCCTGATCCCCTGCTTCATCCGCAACCTCGGCGCGGAAGCCGCGATGGCGACGCTCGATGCGCTGCTCGAACACCGTCATGCCATCCACGGCGTGGGCCTGGACTCGACCGAGTGCGGCTACCCGCCCTCTCTCTTCACGCAGGTCTACGATCGTGCACGGGCTGCCGGCCTGCACCTGGTCGCTCACGCCGGAGAAGAAGGACCGCCGGGCTATATCAGGGAGGCGCTCGATCTGCTGCGGGTGCAGCGCGTCGATCATGGGGTCCGCTGCGAAGAAGACCCCGCACTTATGCAGCGGCTGGCGCGCGAGCGCATGCCGCTGACCGTGTGCCCGCTGTCGAACATCCGCCTCAAGGTCTTCGACCGCATCGAGTCGCACAATCTCAGGCGCCTGCTCGATGCCGGCCTCTGCGTGACCGTCAACTCCGACGACCCTGCCTACTTCGGCGGTTATGTGGTCGAGAACTACCTGGCCGTGCAGCAGGGCCTCGCTCTGTCGGCGCACCAGATCCGCACGCTGGCCCGCAATTCCTTTGAGGCGTCGTTCCTGTCCACCGAGCAGCGGCAGCGCTGGATCACGGCGGTAGATCTGTATCGGGCGTAATGCATGGGTCGGCAGCGCTCATGGCACCGCGATGCTGATCCCCCGCTCGACGGTAAGCTGCTCGCAGTTCTCTCCCGGCCCGCCCCGATCGATGACCAGGAACAGCGAGGTCTGGTGCAGAGCCAGCAGTTCGTGATGCCAGGTGTTGCGGCGAAAGTTCACTCCCTGCCGGCCTGAGCTTAAGTACGCGCGCAGCCGCGGCGCTACCGGGCCATCGCCCTCCTGAGCAACCACGATCAGAAACGGCTGCGGCTGCAGCGGGTAGAAGGCCTGGCTTGATAGCGGGTGGCGCTCCAGGATCTGCAGCTGCAAGGGCAGCGCGCGCGGCGAGGCGCGGAACAAGCTGATCACGGGGCGGCCGCCCTCTCCCGCCACGTCCACCTGCGCCAGATCGTCGAAGCGCTCGCAGGTGCCGTGGTTGATCCAGCGCGACGCACGACCCTCGGTCTGGATTACATCGCCGAAGGGCGCGAAGGCGGCATCGGTCAGCGGCACGGGTTGGAGCAGCATGCGCGCTGCGCTTCAGCTAAGGGCCGGCTTGCCGAAAGCGCGCACGCGGCTCAGGCCCCCGTCCGGGTGGATGTTCACGCGCAGGTGCGAGACGGGACTCGCGCCTTTTGCCGCGAGGCGAAATCGATGCAACTGGTCGGCCTTGAGCAATTGTGGCTCAAGCAGCACCGGCCAATAGAGACACTCACCGGAGAGATCCGCATCGCCCTGCCCGGGCAGCAGTGCGGCGTTGATCGACACCTGGTGCGGGAAATTGCCTTTGAAGTGGGCGGTGTCGATTTCGATGCTCTCGAGCTGGCCGCGATGAGCAAGTGCGAGCAGCACCCAGTCAAATCCCGGCGTGCGCCGGCGCCGCGTTTCCCAGCCGTCGGCCATGCTGCTGCCGCGGCCCGGCAGCAGCAGATTGTGCATCGAGCCATAGTGTTCATCGTTGCAGGCCAGCGCGCGGCCGCCGTTGAGCGCCGCGGCCAGATCCAGCGCTTTGCCGGAAGCAGTCCGACTCCAGTCGCGATGCACCGTGCCGTAGGCGCGAAACCGCGCCACCCCGCCGTCCGGATAGATATTGAGTTTCAGATGGGTCCAGACTTCTGCCGAGTCGAGCCGGAAGTACTGGCGCTCATTGCCACGCAGCGCCACCCGCGGCAGCAGCGGCTGCCAGGACGTGCGCGCATTAGGCGCGCCCTCCAGGTGTGCCGCCTCCACCGAGGCGAAAGGCGGATAGTTGCCGGTGAAGTAACGGGTATCGATCTCGAGCAGTTCGAGTGTGCCGGCAGTGGCCAGCTGGATGATGCAGTGATCGTGACCGGCATCGCGCCGTCGGCGCGATTCCCATCCATCCATCCACTTGCCGTTCTCATCGTAGACGCCTGCGCGCCACTCGGGCTCGCCCGGCTGCAGCATGCGTTCGCGGGCGGCGAAGAATTCATCGCTGGCCGACAATGCCTTGGCACCCAGGCGGCTGTCGGCGAGATTGCGATAGCGCGTAAGCCAGAGGGAGGCCCCGGCCGCGTCCAGCGGTGCAGTCAGCGCACTCACGCCGCACCCACGAAGGGATGGGTCGCCACCCAGTGGCGTGCAATGTCGACCCGGCGGCATACCCAGATATTCGGGTGCTTGAGGATATGGTCGAGAAAGCGCTCGAGCGCGCCGAAGCGTGCCGGCCTGCCGACAATGCGGCAATGCAGTCCCACCGACAGCATCTTGGGCGCATTGACCCCGCCCGGATCGCCCTCGCGGTAAAGCGCGTCGAAGGCATCGCGCAGGTACTCGAAGAACTGCGTCCCGGAATTGAAGCCCTGGGCCGTGGCGAAGCGCATATCGTTGGTATCCAAGGTGTAGGGAACGATCAGATGAGGGACTCGCCGCCGCTGCGCCCCCGCGCCGAGTTCAACCACCGTCCAGTACGGCAGATCATCGGCGTAGGAATCCGCGTCGTACAGCAGGCCGCCGTGCTCGACGACAAGGCGGCGCGTATTGGGACTGTCCCGGCCGGTGTACCAGCCCAGCGGCGCGCTGCCGCAGAGCGCGCCGAGTGTGGCCATCGCCTCGGCGATATGGGCGCGCTCGACGCTCTCTTCGACCTGCTGATAGCTGATCCAGCGCAGACCGTGACAGGCCACCTCGTGGCCCAGTTCCCTGAAGGCCGCCGCGGCCTCGGGGTTGCGCTGCAGCGCCTGCGCCACGGCAAACACCGTCAGGGGCAGATGCCGCGACTCGAACGCCCGCAGGATGCGCCACAGTCCGGCGCGCGAGCCGTATTCATACAACGATTCCATGCTCATGTGCCGCGCCGGAAATGCCGTGGCACCGATGATCTCGGACAGGAAGGTCTCGGATGCCGCATCCCCATCCAGCACCGAGCTTTCCGCCCCTTCCTCATAGTTGAGCACGAACTGCACGGCGATCCGGGCATCGCCGGGCCAGCGCGGATGCGGCGCCCAGCGACCATAGCCCGTCAGGTCGCGCGGGTAGGAGTCAGCGGCCACGGTTATCCCGGTGCCGCGAGGTCCAGCGTGATCTCCATCATCCGGAAGCCCCCATGTAAACGAATCGCGCCACGCACAGCGCGGCGAGCAGATAGACCAGCCAGTCGGCCGCCCGCGCCTGCCCGCGCAGCAGCTTCAGCAGCGCGTGGCTGGTGATACCGAAGGCCAGGCCGTTGGCGATCGAATAGGTCAGCGGAATGATAATCGCAGTCAGGAACGCCGGTATGGCTACCGCAGGGTCCGCCCAGTCGACCTCTGCCAGCGCCCCCATCATCAGCGCGCCGACCAGCACCAGCGCCGGCGCCGTGGCGGCCGCCGGTATCGCCTCCACCAGCGGAGCGAACAGCAGCGTGGCAAGAAACAGCAGCCCGACCACGATGCTGGTGAGCCCGGTGCGGCCGCCGACCGAGACGCCGGCCGCGCTCTCGATATAGCTGGTCACCGGGCTGGTACCGACCAGCGCGCCGAACAGCATCGAGATCGAATCCGCCAGCAGGATGCGATTGATCTTCGGGATCGAGCCGTCGGGCGCCATGAGTCCTGCCCGCTTGGTGACCGCCACCAGCGTGCCGACGTTGTCGAACAGGTCGACGAACAGGAACACGAACACGATCTCGATCAGCGACAGTCCGACACCGCCCTTGAGATTGAGTGCCGAGCGGATGTCGAGCTTGAAAGCGGCGGCCGACACATCGCCGACGTTATAGCCGGCCGCGGAGAAATGCGCGGCGCCGCTGACCCAGGCAATCGTGGCGGTGACGAGAATTCCGAGCAGCATCGCTGCCTTGATACGCATGGCCTGCAGCACCGCGATGATGAGCAGCCCCAGCAGCGCCAGCGCCGGCATCGGCGCGGTAAGATTGCCCAGGCCGACGATGGTGCCGCTTTTGGCCACGACGATGCCGGCATCGGCAAAACCGATGAAGGCAATAAAGAGTCCGATGCCGCCGGCGACGGCGGCGAAGAGCGAACGCGGCACGGCACTGATGATCAGCTGCCGCACGCCCGCGACCGTCAGGATCAGGAATGCCAGGCCCGACAGGAACACGCAGCCCAGCGCCGTTTGCCACGGAAGGCCCATGCCCTTGACGACGGTATAAGTGAAGTAGGCATTCAGTCCCATGCCAGGCGCGAGCGCCAGCGGGTAGTTCGACAGCAGCCCCATGAGGATGGAGCCGAAGCCCGAGGCGAGGCAGGTCGCCACCGCCACTGCCGCCACTGGTATACCCGCCGCCCCCAGGATGACGGGATTGACGACCACGATGTAGGCCATCGTCAGGAAGGTGGTGAGTCCCGCCAGCAGTTCGGTGCGGACCGTCGTACCGTGCGCCTCGAGCTGGAAGAAGCGCTCGAGCAGCGATGCGCGAGTCGGTGCTCCCATCGTGCGATCCGTCCGTTGTTATTTGATCCTGTCGCGTGCGACGTTGCATGGTGTCGGACGCTATTGTCAATCATCATCTGAACGCCGCAGCCGGACGCCCGCCGCGGTGCATTTGTGGCACAGTATTGGCGGCGGCGCACTGTGGCAGTGCGAATCACAGACACGGCCGCTGAGGTGATTCGATGTACGTGGTCCACAGTTATCCGCTCGCGGTCGCCTTCTGCGTGCTAACCATGTTGTGCTGGGGCTCCTGGGCCAACAGCCGCAAACTCGCCGACAAAGCCTGGCGTTTCGAACTGCTCTACTGGGACTACACCCTCGGGGTATTGCTGCTCACCGCCCTGCTCGGATTAACGCTCGGCAGCAGCGGCACCGAGGGCCGCGGGTTCGTGCCCGACCTGGCACAGGCCTCGAGCGCCAGCCTGTGGTCGGCGCTGCTCGGCGGAGCGCTGTTCAACCTGGCGAACATCCTGTTAGTGGCGGCCATCGAGATCGCCGGCATGGCCGTGGCGTTCCCGGTGGGCATCGGCCTTGCGCTCGTGATCGGCGTGATCACCAATTACCTGGCAGCACCCGTGGGCAATGGCGGCTTGCTCGCGCTCGGCGTGCTGCTCGTGACCATCGCCATCGTGCTGGATGCCATTGCCTACCGCCGCCTGTCGGCCGGCGCGGTGGGCGTGACTGCCCGCGGCCTATTGTTGTCGGCGGTCAGCGGCATTTTCATGGGCACCTTCTATCGATTCGTCGCGGCAGCCATGTATCCAGACACGGCACACATCGAGGCCGGCAAAATGGGCTGCTACGCCGCGGTCTTCGTGTTCGCGATCGGCGTATTCCTGAGCAGCTTTGTCTGGAACACGCTCGCGATGCGGCGCCCGGTAGTGGGCCCACCCGTCGGATTCGGCGACTATTGGCGCGGCACTCTCGGCAATCACCTCGCCGGTGTCTTCGGCGGCATCGTCTGGGGCACCGGCATGTCCTTCAGCCTGATTGCCTCCGGGCGCGCGGGCTTTGCCATCTCGTACGGCCTGGGCCAGGGCGCCACGATGATCGCGGCCTTCTGGGGTGTGTTCGTCTGGAAGGAATTCCATGCCGCCCCGGCCGGCACCTCGACGCTGCTGGCCGCTATGTTCGCCTGCTTCCTGAGCGGGCTGGCGATCATCGTGCTGGCGCACTCCTAGTCGCGACGCTCGCGAATCGTGCGGCCGCCGATATCGGCCGCACTAATTTGTAGCGGCAGCCTGCCAACGCCGATGCGCAGTCGTCGCGCTCAGCTGCTGGAAATGAGGCCGGCTGCCAGTGATTCCCGCTACTTCGGCGCCATAGCTGTGCTTCATGGCGAGGTGCGACAGTCCAGCGGCAAAATAATTCGTTGGTATAGAAGCTGCATTGCTCCCCGCAAATGGCGGGATGGGTTCGTCGCCGCACAACACCAATAACTGGGAGCTACCATGTGTCGACGTCTGACTGCGATCCTGGCGGTGGCATTGCTGCGACTGACTCCGGTCTTCGCCGCTGATGCCGACGAGCCGACTGCGCCGGCGGCGACCAGCGTCACCGCGCCCATGGCCTCGGCTACCGACCTCGATGAAATCGTCGTCAACGGCATCCGTCGAGGCGATCTCATCCTCCCCACGACGGTGACTTCGACTTCGGCCTATGGATTGGACCTGGGCGTGATGGAAACGCCGCGCAACAACACCCTGCTGTCCAAGGCCCAGCTCGATGCCCTCAATGTCCAGAATCCGGGCGGGTTTTCCTACCTGACCTCGAGCAGTTATTCGGACGCCTCCTTCGGCCAGCCCAATGTGCCGCGCATCCGCGGCCAGTACGCCGACATGTTCTTCAACGGCATGCGTGACAGCTTCACGCTCAACGGCTATGGGGCGCCGATCAGCTTCAACAGCGTCGATTCGGTCGATATCGTCAAGGGGCCGGCCAGCGTCCAGGCAGGACCGGGTGCGGGCGTGGGCGGTTCGATCAACATCGCCACCAAGATGCCCTCGCTGACCAAATTCTCAGCGGAGGCGAATCTGGAATTCGACACCCAACAAAAGCGGCGCGGGTCCCTCGACATCGGCGGCCCGATCACACCGGACCTGGGCTGGCGCGTGAGTTTTACCGACGATGGCAGCGGCAGCTACTACCACGACATGTTTTTCCACCAGCAGTCATTGTTTGCCGCGGTGATCGACCAGGTCACACCGCAGTACTCGGTGCTGGTCACCGGCGGCTTCGAGAACACCACCTACCGTGAAAACGACGGCATCAACCGCGTCAATCAGGATCTGATCGACAATGGCACTTATCTGACAGGCGGTCCCGTGGGTGGGGCAGCGGGGGTATTCGGCTTCGGCAGCACGATCGATCTGACCGGCTCCACGCAACTGAACCCCCGAACCATCATCGACGAACCGGACGGAACCGGCGCGCATTCCATGCACGCCAAGGCGCAGATCATCCAGACGTTCAATGCGAGCGATCGTTTTACGATCGTCAACAATACGTTCTGGGATTACATGAACCGCTACAACCAGACCGAGGATTACTACGCCGACACCGCGAAAGGCAGCTATACGATCGAGAACAAGACTGATTTCAAATTGAAGTTTGCCACCAGCTGGGCGAATCACGACATCGATGCGGGGTTCACCTACCGCTATGCCCATGTGCTGGACATCCAGAACTTCGTCAACGAGCCGGTGAGCATCTTCGATCTGTCCGCCAATCCCAATACCTGGGTGTTCCCTGGCTCCCTGCAGGGCGAAGGAGGGGCACTGCCTTACACCGCCGCCTTCGGTCATCCGCAGTACGGATTGCCCGGGCGATTCCAGGGGGTACCGGGGGGCTTCTTTGTCGGCGGATTCCTGAACGGCACGGCCGATTCCAATCTGCAGGACGCGGCGGTATTTCTCGAGCATCGCATTCAGTTCTCGCCGCAGTGGAGCCTGCTGTATGGCGTGCGCGGCGACATCGTGCAGTTGGACTATTCGGACCCGCTTGGAGGCCCGGGCCTCTATGACGGCCTCCCGCAGAAGGCGTCCACATCCTGGTACGGCTTGTATAACGGCAACGTCAGCCTGGTCTATAGCCCGACCCCACACCTGTCGACTTACCTGACGTGGAACAAAGCGCAATACGTGCTCCCCACCGGCAACGATGGCATGGTCGCTACCTGGGGCGAGGATCCGACCAATCAGTTACGGCAGAACACCCTGCTGATCGAAGGCGGCGTGAAGGTCGACCTGTTCGACAAGCGCCTGTTCGTCTCCACGGCGGGGTTCTACCAGGAGCGCACCATCACCACCGGTGCCGGCGGTCTCGACGATACCCTGGCGCACATCACCGGCGCCGAGATCGAGATGAACTATCAGCCCGATCCTCATTTCTTCGCCACTGCCAGTTACTCCTATCTGCACACGCGGCTCGACGCGCCGGCGCCCTTCTACAATTTTCCGGCGCAACCAGGGCTCAACAATGATGGCGCCGGCGTATCTCTATTCCCGGCGAATGAGATGTTTCTGCCGAACCAGTCCTTCGACGACCCCGGAGTGCCCAAGCACCTGTTCAACGTGCTCGCCAACTACAAGCACGAATCCGGCTTTGGCGTTCAGGCCAACGTCCAGGTCACCGGACCGGTCGAGGTTACTCAATCGGGTTATCTGAACCTGGCGGCCATCACGAACCCGGCGAACTTTCCCTTCCCGGGCCTGACGCCAGCGCAGGTGGCTTACTACTCGGCCAACGGCGGCTACTACAAGTCGCCCGTGATCCACTGGCAATACACGCTCAACAGCGCGGTGTTCTACAGCTTCCAGCGCTACACGGTGAAGTTCTCGGTCTACAACCTGGCTAACAAGCGCAACCTGACCAACGATGTGCCGTTTTACGGCAATGACTTCATCACGCGACAGCCGCCGCGTGACTTTGATTTGAGTGTGACCGCCCGGTTCTAGAGGCTGTCGACCCGCACCGCCCGTGAGGTGATTAGGGCCTATAATCACGTCACGATTTGAGGCGATCATGGCGGCTAAACAGTTCAGGCCCTGGACGCGCACCTGAGACACGTCAGTCCCGCCATCGCGCGCGGTCCTGCCGGACGCGTGCTGTTCGCCAGCATGATCGGCACCACGATCGAGTTCTTCGATTTCTACATCTATGCCACCGCGGCCGTGCTGGTATTCCCGCGACTGTTCTTCGCCTCCGGCGACCCGACCGCCGCAGTGCTGCAGTCGCTCGCCACCTTCGCGCTGGCGTTCTTTGCGCGGCCGGTGGGATCGGTGCTGTTCGGGCATTTTGGGGATCGCATCGGCCGCAAGAAGACGCTGGTCGCCTCACTGATGACCATGGGCCTATCGACCGTGCTGATCGGCCTATTGCCGACCTATGCCTCGATCGGGGTGTGGGCGCCGTTGCTGCTGTCGCTCTGTCGCTTCGGCCAGGGACTGGGACTCGGCGGCGAATGGGGCGGCGCGGTGCTGCTGGCGGTGGAGAATGCTCCCGAGGGCCAACGCGCGCGCTATGGCATGTTTCCGCAGTTCGGTGCGCCGGCCGGATTCCTTTGCTCGAGCGGCATCTTCCTGCTGTTGAGCGAACACCTGAGCGACACAGACTTCTTCGCCTACGGTTGGCGCATCCCCTTCCTGGCCAGTGCGGCACTGGTGTTCGTCGGTCTCTATGTTCGCCTGCGCCTGACCGAGACGCCGGCGTTCGCGCGCGCGATTGCCAACCACGAGCGCGTGCGGGTGCCGATGCTGACGCTGCTCCAGCGTCAGCCGGGGACGGTGCTGCTCGGTACCTTCGCTGCGGTCGCGACCTTCGTCATCTTTTACCTGATGACCGTGTTCTCGCTAAGCTGGGCCATCGCGTCATTCGGCTATACGCGACGCGAATTCCTGATCCTGGAGATGGTCGGCGTACTCTTTCTGGGGCTGATGATTCCGGTCTCGGCCATCCTGGCCGACCGATATGGGCGGTATCGCACCCTGATCGCGGCCACCGTGGGGATCATGCTCTATGGACGATCTATGGTCGCCTCTTCGGCTCAGGCAGTGCCGCCGGCATGCTGCTCTTTCTGAGCTTGGGGTTCGCGCTGATGGGCCTGACCTATGGTCCGCTCGGCACGGCGCTGACCGAGCTCTACCCCACCACGGTGCGCTACACCGGCGCTTCGCTGAGTTTCAATCTCGCCGGCATCGTCGGCGCCTCGCTGGCACCCTACATCGCCACTCGACTGGCCACGCAGTACGGCGTGGCCGCGGTCGGCTACTACCTGAGCGCGGCCGGGCTGCTGACGCTCATGGCACTCATTGCTCTATCAGCCGTAGCTCCGCGGCCATCGTGACCAGCGCGGCCAGTGACTCCGCCCGCATTTTCTGCATCACATTGCCCCGATGCGCTTTGACGGTGATCTCGCTGATATTCATTTCGAAACCGACGGCTTTGTTCTTCTTGCCCGTCACTACTAATTGCATGACCTGGCGCTCGCGCCGGGTGAGCGACGCGTAACGGTCCGCAAGCGCCTTCAATGTCGCCTGGCGCTCGAGCAGTTTGCGGCTGCATTCAATGGCGTGCGTGATGGCCGCCAACAGCAGGCCATCGTCAAAGGGTTTGTTCAAAAACTCGATGGCGCCCGCCTTCATGGCCTCCACCACCAGCGGCACATTGCCGTAGCAGGTCACGAATATGACCGGCATGTCGACCCGGTCGGCAATCAGGCGCTTTTGCAGTGCCAGCCCGCTGATATTCGGAAGTTTGTGGTCCAGCAGCAGGCAACTTGGGGCGCAGCTGGGCGGACGGGATAGAAATTCCTCCCCGGTCTCGAATGTCACCGGGCGCCAGCCATTGCAGCGAATCAGCAACTCCAGGGATTCCCGCACCGACACATCATCGTCGACGACGTAGACCACCGGGGTCACGGGTGACTCGCGCGTTGCGCTCGCCGGCTGCATATGCTCACTCGACAGATTCATTTTTTATCTCCCTCCTGAGTGCATACAGCAGCACCGTATCCGGGAACGGCTTGACCAGGCAGCGCCTGGCTTCCGGTTCGGGCAGGTGCGCTCGCACGGCCTCATCCACGTCAGCAGTGATGTAAATGATCGGGAGGCTGTTGCCGCGGGCAAGCAGCTCCTGCGCCAGATCAGGGCCGCTCATGCCGGGCATGACGACATCGAGAATCAGGCACTTGCTCTCCGCGACGCAATCGGACGCCAGGAACTGTTCGGCGGACGAGAACGCCCGGGCCGCGTAGCCAAACGCCCGCAGCAGATCGGGCAGCGACTCGCGTACCGATTGATCGTCGTCGATCACGGTCACGAGCGGGCGAGCGACCGCGGCGGTCACGGCACTCTCGGGGGTACGCAGGGAAGCGAGAATGAGAAGGTGGCCCCGGGCCCGTCGTTCGGCATCGCGCTAAGTTCGCCGCGATGACTCTCGATGATGAACCGGCTGACGGACAGACCGATGCCCATGCCTTCACTCTTGGTGGTATAGAAGGGCTCGAACAGCTGGGCAGATTCGGCTCCCAGGCCAATCCCCGTGTCCGTCACCGACAAGCGCACCCGAGACCCGGCTTCCCGTTCGGTCCTGATCACCAGCTGTCGAGGCCGATCTTCGATGCCACTCATGGCATCCGCGGCATTCAGCAGCAGGTTCATGATGACCTGCTGAAGCTGGACGCGATCGCCGGTGACCGGTGGCAGGTCCTCGGCCAGTATCGGCTGCAGGATGACCCGTCGCCTTTGCAGGCCACTCAGCGACAGGGCAATCACTTCCCGGGTCGCATCATTCAGGGCCACTGTCTCGGTCGTCGGCGCCTTTCTGGCAAACAGGGCGCGCAATCGCGTGACCACCTCGGAAGCCCGATTGGCATCGCGCAGCGTACGCCGCGCGGTTTCACGCGCGATTTCGACATCCGGCGGGTTGGTTGCCAACATTCGAAGGCAGGTGCTGGCGTTGGTGACGATACCCGACAGCGGCTGATTCACTTCATGGGCGATCGACGCGGTCAGCGCGCCGAGGCCCATCATCCGGGCGACATGTGTCAGTTCGGATCTGGCCTTGCTGAGCGCTTCTTCTGAGAGCCGGCGCTGCGTCACATCCTGTACAGCCCCGATATATTCGAGCTGGTCATATTGGTCAAAGATCGCGTGCACCGCGAGGTAAAGATATTTGACCGAGCCGTCGGGCATCAGCAGCCGATGCTCATACTCGAAGTCGCCGGCGGTATTTCGAGCCCGCTCCATCGCGTCGTGGAACCAAGGGAGGTCTTCCGGGTGCACACGCGAGGCCATCAGCTCGCGCGTCACCCGCTCTGCCTGGTTGAAGCCGAAAATGTGAAAGAGCTGCTCCGACCACACGAACTCATCGGTGGCCACGCGCCAGCAGAAACTGCCCGCAACGCTAAGTCGCTGGGCTTGCGCCAGATAGGCGTGGGTTCGCTTGAGCGCCAGGGCGTCCTGCGCGTGCTCGATGGCAATGCTGGCGACCTGCGTGGCCAGCGCCATCAGCGCCTGTTGCGGCGCGGTCGGGCGAGCCGGTTGGTGTTGAACGATGGCGAAGATCGCTACCACCTGCCCGGCCGCCGACCGGATCGGCGTCGACCAGCACGATCTGATCTGGTGGGCCGCGGCCAGGGCGCGAAAGGCGGAACCCTGCCACAGCGGATCGGTTTCCACATCCTCGACAATTACTTGAGTTCCCAGGGACGCGGTGCTGGCACCGGGCCCTCCCTCGCAACGCACCGGCAGTCCACACAGCGGGTCATTGAAGGTGGCGGGCAGACTGGTGGCGGCCGCATTTCGGAGTTTCGGTCCGCTCCAGTCGATCAGGTAGACGCCGCAGTGGCAGACGCCGGCCATTGCCTCGACAAAACGGCATAGCACACCCAGCACCTCGGGCAGCTCCCGACCCGAGGCGACCAGCTCCAGAATCCCATTAATGCCGGCTATCTGCAGTGTCGCCGGGGCCGGCCGCTGCTTGCGCTGCCGGGCCGGTGGCTTCTCCAGCCGGTACTCCCGCCTGCTCCTGCCGAGGGTCTTCTGCTCGCTCGTCGATGTGACATCAAGCATTTCGAGGGCTCCTGCAGCGGTCGCGAGTCTTCTATTTCGTATTGTCTATTAAAATAGATAAAAGAAATTATACTGTCAAGAGCCATATGCTCGCCGACGCATTGCCGCCACTCCGGCGGCACAAAAAGCCCCTCCTACGCATAAACTAGGCAGAAGCGCTATAATATTCTGCAGTGTGTCATTACTGATTGGAGGTCGGTCCAGTGGCGGAAATGGTGCCGAATACGGGGAGCAGCCAAAAACAGGTGCTGGCGCAGCTGCTGGAGCACAAATCTGGCGCGACCCTGGATGAACTGGTGAAGTCCGTCGGCCTCAGCCGCACCGCGGTGAATCAGCATCTGATGGTGCTCGAGCGGGAAGGCTTCGTCACCAAGGCCGCTTCGCGCAAGACCGGGGGACGCCCGCAGCATATCTACGTACTGACGGAAGCAGGCACCAACCTGTTTCCGAAGCAGTATTCCTGGTTCTCCAAATTGCTGATCGAGACCCTGCGGGAGCGCCTGGGCGAGGAACAGGTGGGTCAGTACATGTTCGATCTCGGCGTCAAGAAATCCGCGATGCTGATTCCGCGGCTGATCGGCAAGAATCGCGCTGAGCGCATCGCCGAAGTCGTCAAGATCATGAACGAAACCGGGTTCGTGGCCAGAACCGTTCCGGCAGCCGGCGGGGAGAAACTACCGCGCGTGGAATGCAAGAACTGCGTCTATCACGACCTCTCGAAGGACTACCCCGAGGTGTGTCGCTTCGATATTGGATTTCTCTCTGGCCTGCTGGGTGCGGAGGTCGAACACCAGGCCTGCATGCAGCGCGGCGGCGGCGCCTGCCGGTTCCGCTTTATACACCCTGCATAGTTATAAATTGACAGCTGATGCAATGAACGGATTAATGCCCGTGGCTTACGAGCCCACAGGCATTCCGTCATGGCAATCGACTTCACGCTCACCAGCGCGCAACAGCGGTTGCAGCGCAACGCCCGCGAATTCGCCGTTGAGATTCTCCAGCCGCTGGTAAAGACCGCCGACGCGGAGCCCGACACCCAGAAGGCCTTCCAAATGCTCAAGGGGGCCTATATCGAGTGTCACAAACTCGGTTTTGCGATGGGCTTTCTGCCCAAGCAGTATGGCGGCGGCGGCGTCAGCAATGTGGACCTGCAGATCGTTGCCGAGGAGATCACGGCCGTCGATCCTGGGTTCGCCACCATTTTGCTGGTTAACGGCCTGGGCCTGATGCCGGTGGCCTGGTTCGGCTCGGAAGCCCAGAAACGAAAATGGATTGGTGAGGCCACGAGCGATCCGCGCGGCGAATACATTGCGGGCTGGACCGTCAGCGAAGCGGCCGGAAGCCCAGGCGGGACCGCCAACTTTGATCACCCTGGCGCGCTTCCAACCGGTATTGGGCTGGTAGCCAGGCACGATAAGGGCCGTGGCGAATATGTGCTGAACGGCACCAAGTACTGGCCTTGCAACGCCGGGGGATGGGATCTCAAGGGCGCCAACGTCAATGTCTGCATCGTCCGAACCGACACAAAAAAGGGCGGCAAAAGCGGCCTGAGCGGCATCCTGGTGCCGCGCGGCACGTCGGGGGTTACCTACGGGCAGCCGATTTCCAAGCTGGGCCATCGACTCTGCCAGAACAACTCCATTACCTTCCTGGACTGTCGCGTCACGGAAGAAAATGCCTTCGCGGTCGGTAACGGCGACCTGGTGATCAGCAAGGCCTTCACCTGGTCAGGACCGGTCGCAGCCATCGCAGCGGTGGGTGTCGCACGCTCCGCCTACGAATACGTGCTCAAATGGGCCAAGACCTACACCGCGGGCGGCAATCAGCCCATCCTGCATCATCAGGCAGTGGGTTACCTGCTCGCCGACGTCGCCATGAAGATCGAAGCCTGCCGCGCCTTTTCCTGGAAGGCGGCACATTACCTGGACCAGTTCGATTCCGAAGGTCATGCGGTCGGCGCCATGGCCAAGGTGTTTTGCGGCGAAACGCTTTTCAACGCCGTATTCCGCGCCATGCAGGCCATGGGCGTCAATGCGCTCGACAAGGCACACCCGGTCGAGAAATATCTGCGCGAGGCCGCGGTGTTTCCGCTCTACGACGCCGGCAACATTGGCATGCAGATGCGCAAGATCTGGGGCGTCATGCTGGACGCAGAGTTCGATCCCAGGGCAATCGCCGATTCGAGGCCGATCAAATTCAAGAAATCCATGGAGGGGGTCGGTACCTTCATTCCACCAGACGGCACGACCGCCGCCACTGCATCCACTACAAAGCAGCGCCGCAGAATCCCCCCACGCCCCCGCTGACCAATACCAACGTGCACTTCAGGCTGACGCCGAACGGTGTATGCGGCGGAACACGCCGGGCGACTGGGCCTCGAATCGGCGGAACAGGCGGCAAAAATGAGCCTGGTCCACCAAGCCACAGTCGACTCCGATCTGGCCGAGGGACGCGTCGGTCGTTAGCAGCAACTCCCGCGCGCGATCCATGCGCAACCGTTGCAGGTAGCGATGCGGTGAATCGCCGAAGCTCTCCTTGAAGGCGCGGCAAAAGTGCGACTCGCTAAGCCCCACCAAAGCCGCCAGCTCTTTGTTCCTGAGCGCTGCGCCGAGGTGCGCCGCGATATGCGCCATCAGCAGCCGCTTGTTGCGCGAGCTAAAACCGCCGCGCACGCGCATGGCGGAGGCGGCAGGGCCAGCGCCATTGCGCAATACCAGGCGTTGCAGCTCCGGGTCCAGGCGCAGCAGCTCCGAGGCACGCCTGATACGTTCGTCGATGCAGCCTTCCTGGTCCCTCAGCGCCTCGCCCACGGCGTGAAACAGCTCGCCAAAAACATGACTCAGGCGCCGCAGAATGGCCTGCCGCGCTGCGTTTCCGCGCTCGATCGCATCGAAATCCGGGAGTACACAGGCATGCCGATCGCTCCTGGTGATTTGTTCAGCTTCAGCGATCAGAGCAGACGCGCCTGTTCATTTCGATTGCACATTGGTATTAACCCGGGCTCGGCCGCGCCCGACACCAAGGCACAATCGACATCGATTCGGGCTTGCCGCAGCGTCGCACCCATGGAGATGACTCAAATGGCTGATGCTGAAAGCAGAACCGCGGCAAGAGATGTCGCCGCGGAGACAAGCGGAAGAGATCAGCAGCCCACTTTCTATCGCGCCGTGCAGGTAGACGGGCTATCCATAGCCTACCGGGAGGCCGGTCCGGCGGGCGCGCCGGTGCTGCTGTT
This sequence comes from uncultured Gammaproteobacteria bacterium, assembly GCA_963819195.1. GTDB lineage: Bacteria > Pseudomonadota > Gammaproteobacteria > Steroidobacterales > Steroidobacteraceae > FEN-1191. Next base: position 114,542 of record CAWFVL010000011.1, on the reverse strand, counting down.
GCTCCACGGTCTGCCCTCCTCATCCAGGATGTTTGAACCCCTGCTAAGTCGTCTGTCCGACCGTTACCACCTGTTCGCACTCGATTACCCGGGCTTTGGTCACAGCGACTGGCCAACTCCTGCCAGCTTCGCCTATACCTTCGATCATCTCGCCGAGATCACGGATCGATTTACCGAAGCACTGGGCATCGCCTGTTACACGCTGTATATGCAGGACTACGGCGGCCCCGTAGGATTTCGGCTGGCGCTGGCCCACCCGGAGCGAATCGATGCACTGATCGTGCAGAACGCCGTCGCTCACAACGAAGGGTTGGGAAAGCTCTGGGAGCCCCGCCGCGAGTTCTGGGCGAATCGGCAAGTCAACGAGAGCAGTCTTCGCCAGAGTTTGCTTTCGGCACAGGCGACCCGAAGCCGCCACGTCGGTAGTGATCCTCTGGTCGAGCGCTACAACCCCGATCTATGGACCGATGAATTCGCGTTTCTCAGCCAGCCCGGCCAGGCCGATATTCAGAGCGATCTGTTCTACGACTACCGCACCAACGTCGATGCGTATCCCAAGTGGCAGGCGTGGCTGCGGAAGACCCAACCGCGCTTGCTGGTGCTATGGGGACGGCACGACCCCTCGTTCGACATCTCAGAGCCAGAGGCCTATCGCCGGGACGTTCCGGGCGCGCAGGTGCATTTGCTGGATGCCGGTCATTTTGCATTGGACACGGCTGCTGATGAGATCGCTGACCTGGTTCGCGGCTTCCTAGATTCCCGCTGACCTTACGGATCCTTGCCCGCCAGCCAAAGCGCGACGTTGCGGACATAGCGGCGAGCGTCGGCCGACGCCTCAGGCGTGCGCAGGATGGCATCGCCCGGCGGCTCGCTGACAAAGCTCGGGGCGCCGAGGCGAGTGTCCCAGTTGTAGTCGGTAAAGTGATGGAAAGTGCTTTGAGCAATGGCGCGGCCGCTGCCACCGCGTGCCTCGAACGCCACGGCGATATTGAAAGACACCCCCGTGACCTTGCTGGTACCCGAAGCGATGACGCGGGCGCCGCTGTCAGGGGGCGCGCTGACATCGCCTTCGTGAGGATGCGCTGGCAGAAACCGGATGGCGCCCGTGGGCGATGCGGAATCTGACAGCACCGGGTGCGGCGGCGCGTGGACCCGGATCTGCTGGTAATCGCCGTTTGCGCCCGAGTGAAAATTCGGCCAGGAGATGCTGGTCGTATACGGATCATCCCTTTCGTGAGGCGCGTCCGGGTCTACGTTCTTGGTATGGAAGTGGTGTGCCGCGCCCACTCCGTCGAGTGCACAGATTGAACACCCAAGATCCATGTGATCCCGCGTGACCATCAGACCACGGCCGAGACGACGGAAGTTCGATATCGAGCGGCAATCCTCGAGGGTGAGTCCATCGCCCACGTCGACCGCGAATAGCCACAGCTGGTCAAAATCGCTCTGATCCAACGTAGAGAGCACGGAATCCGGCACGCCCGGCGGGTCGCGGTCACGAGCGGTGACCTCGAACAGCGGCAAGCCGTCAGCGCCGCGCTGCTCCCGCAGCGAGCGGGCGAGCAGGCTAAAGCGCGCAATCGACCAGTCATCCGCCGTCGGCGCGATCGTGGTCTGCAGCAGAATCTTGATGGGCTGATTCATCTTACCGTCACTGTTCGGTCCCAGAGCGCCCTGATCTCATCCTTCATCATGAGCGCTTCCATCCAGCGATCCGAGGCGTCATTGCCGTCGGGACCCGCGATCGCGTAGGGCTTAGGTCCCAGCTCACAGACAAAGGACAGGGCTTCATCCGAACCTGCGCGCCGGCTCCAACTACTGAAACCATATTCCCACCACGAGAGAAACAGGTCCATCCAATTCCTGTTGTGCGGAAAGCTGATCTCGACCTGGACCTGCTCGCGGCTTGCGACGCGGCCGTGGAACGCCCAGCAATTGTCGATGATCCGGTGCATGTAGGCGTGGTTCTCGGCCGAGACGGGAACCGCGAATTCGCGCCCCACCAGAAAGTGCGAGAGATCACCCAGCAGCTTCAGATCTGGAAAGCATTCCAGCAGGTCGAGCGTGAAGTACAGATCCGTCGTCATCCGATCGCGATGCGTTTCGAAATACACCGGAAATGAGACCTGCTCGGCCAGCCGGCGCCAGCCCTCGAGCAAAGGGATGCAATCGGCCACTCGCCGGGGACGGACATCGGCCTGGATGTCCAGGTAATAAATGCCGAGCTCGGTGCAAAGTTCGAGCACCGGCTTGAGGTCATCGACTGACCGTGGGAAGCACTGCACTTCCATCAGCTTGCCTTGCGGTTTGAGCACAGCGGCGGTGCGCCTCGCGGCCGCGGGGTCGAGGCAGGTCATGCTGACCCCATCAAAGCCGGCCTCCAGGATCATCGCCAGGTTTTGCTCCAGAGAACGCTCCACCCCATCCGTATGCCGGCGTTCCATGGCCCAGAGCGATTGAAGTACAACGAGTTGCTGTCCCATGTGTCCGCCCTTCTCTTAACCTGCGCGCACCATCGCGGCCCGAACTCTGACCGGGGCCGTTTCCACCAGGAAGAAACACAGTACCGCGCCGACAGCGCCCGATACGGCCATCATGAGCACGGCGGTCGACAGCTGCGTGAGGTCGGCGACCTTGCCCGCGAGCGCAACCAATGCAGAGCCGCCGAGCACCTCGCCGAAGCAGACCACCAGACCCATGGCCGTGGCCGCATATTGAGGCGGCATGGACTCGCCCGGGATGACGCCCATGAACAGCGGAAATGTGCCGCTGGCGAGCCAGCCCACGAACAGCAGCGCGCCGAGCGCCATGGTCGAACCCTGGAAGTACATCGCGCCCAGCGCCGTGACAGCCGCCAGCACGCAGAAGCCGATCATCACCGGCTTGCGTCCGATGCGGTCGGAGAGCCAGGGCGCACCGAATCCAGAGAGCGCAGAGGCAAACCCAAGCACGCTCAACAGCGATCCCATGGCGGGACCGGGCATGCCGCGCACCTCGGTGAGGAATTTCGGCAGAAACGTCCAGCCCATGACGAACCAGCCCACCATGAACACCGAGATCAGGCAGCACACCAGCACATTTCTCACCGCCAACATGCCGAGGATTCCCATGGTGCGCCCATGCTGCGTCGAGTCCGTGGCCGCGGTTCCAGGCAGACGCGCTTGCGTGTCCCGGCTCGGCTCGCGGACCCACAGCCAGACGCCCAACGCACACAGCAGTCCGGGCAGGCCTGCCACAAAGAAGGCGTCCCGCCAGCCATGCGCCTGCGCGATGACCGGCAACAGCGAGGGCGCGAGACTCTGGCCGAGCAGCGCTGCAAAGAAGTTTTGCATGATGCCGGCATTGACGCCGCGCCGGCCGGGCGAAGACTCGATCGCCATGATGGCAAGGCATACGGGCAGGAAGGGACCTTCGACCGCACCCATGATCCCGCGTGCGAGCAGCAATACCGGGAACGATGGCGCGAGACCCGACAGAATCGAGCACGCGGAGAAAATCAACAGGAAGGCGACGAGGAATGGCTTGCGGCTGCCCCTGGCGTCCGACCAGCGCGCGATCACATACGCGCCCAGCGCCCACATCACGGACAGCACCGAGTTGATGAGCGCCGATTGCGTGTTGTTGAGTCCCAGATCCTTCGCCATGTAAGGAATCAGGACGCTGGCCGAATTGCGATCGAAGAAAGCGAAGCCCCAGGAAATCCCCAGCAGCAACAGCAGACCGTTCTCGTAATTGAAGACCGGATGACGCGGGGAAGCTTTAGCTCTAATCATCTATGCTCGCACCTGGGTATCGCCAAATTGCATTCGCATGCAATATACTCGGCTGCGTCCCAACTGACGTGAGCTCCGCAGTGTCCTCATGAATTGGAACTCCGACTCGCAAGTCACCTCCCTGGTTGGCCGTCCGCTGGCAGAGATTCTAGGACCGCGTCCGCGACGACAGACACTCGACGGCTTCGACGCCGAATATAGTGATTTCGTTGACTACATCGCGCGCTGTACTTATCGAATCTGGGATCAGAAGAATGTGGGCCTCATCCGTTCACATTATAGCGAGGACTGCCCCGTCATTTCCTTGGCCGGCAAGATCACCGGGGCTCAAGCCATGCTGAGGGGCACGATCACGGCCCTTGCCGGTTGCCCTGACCGCAGTCCCGTAGGCGAAGATGTCATCTGGAGTCTCGACGGTCCCGGTCTGTACTTCAGCTCTCACCGTATCATGAGCATGTCTGCTCATCTCGGCCCGGATCCTCTGCTTCAGATGCCTCTACGCGGCGGCCGCGTGTCGGTGGCCGTTATTGCCGATTGTGTCTGCAGAGAGAACCGGATCATCCAGGAGTGGCTGGTGCGGGATTACGCACACTATGTGCGGCAATTCGGACTCAATCCGCGCGCCGTCGCCGAGAGCCTCGCTGCGGAAGATCTACAAGGGGATCAGCAGCGCCACGCCTGGTTGCAGCAGGAATTGAAACGAGTAGCCGGAAACGGCAATCAGGCGCCGGCGCAGGACCATCCCGCACACCTGCCGGCTCGGGCGCTTCGACTTGCCTTTGAGGAAGACTTTTATGGCGCCGCTAGTGCCCTTGCCGCCTCCTGTATAGAACTTCGTTGGCCATCCGGACGCTATCTTGCCGGACGTGGCGCCTGGATCGGCTGCCTGATGCAGTTGCGCGCGCCACTTGATCAGGTCAGTTTCACGATTGACCATTGGGCCGCAAGGCCCCTCCCAGATGGCGATGTCGCGGTTGCCCTGCGTTGGTGGCTGATGGGAAATCATTTGCACCCGGGTGTATGGGGTCCGCCGAGCCGACGCAAACTCGCCATTCTCGGAATCTCGCACTACCGGCTCCGCGGGCCTCAAATCATCGAGGATTTCACGGTATTCGACGAGATTGGCGTGCTCCGGCAGGCGGCTGGGGGATTTGGCGCATGTCAGATTTGAGGCACACGCTGGAGCAAGTCCTGGACGGCCAAGACCCGCAGCTAGCAGTCCTTCACAACTGTCTGCTGTTGGCCGGACCAGTAACCTCGTATGGGCGAGACGCCATCCTGGAGCTTTTCCACAGCGGCGCTGCATCGACGCCGACGCACTTTGCGCAGTCCAGGGGAAATGCCGCCCTGTTCGGCACAATCGATTCACACCCGCTTGCGCTCTTCGCCGATCGCTACGGAACGCATCTCTCGCGGCTCTGGTATCTGGCCCAGACGCCTCTTTCCCAGTCCCCGGCGATGCGTCTGGATGTTCCCTTCGATCATCAGTTCGGTGCCTTCAACGGCACGGGATTCGAGGCCGAGATGCATCCTGACCTGCACCCGGACCATATTGAAAGAGTCCACGCTCTTCTGGCTGGCTTCGATCTGGGCGCCCTGGAGGGGGCGACGGGAGCTGCGATAGCCGGCAAACTTTCGCAGCCATACATCAACGTTATGCGGGCGCTGTCGGACGGCGAGATGACTGCCTTGCTGCTCATGGTCACGGCACTTCGCAGCGACGGTGTGCCTGCACTGCTGCAGTTTCCCGTGGCCGTGTGCTCGGTCTCCAATTTGCCCAGTGATGCATATTGGGTGATTGACAATGCCAAGATCAGCGCGGACCTGGCGCGCTCGTGGAATCCCGAACTCTAGACGCTCGAGTCACTGGAATCTCATGGAGGCTTGCGTGACTGGACCGAGACCCGAACAGGCTAGGCTTACCAAGGACAATGACCTTAGCAAGGCGAACGCCACGCGGCGGACGATCGCCGGCATGATCGACGGGCTCAATGACCTGTTATTCGAGGACCTCTCGCGCTTCTTCGCTCCGGATTTCAAATGGATCGGAAATGCCGGCTGCGGCACCAAGTATGGGTTGGAAGAATTTAAGAACCACTGGGTTCTGCCATTCCGCGCCGCCTTTACTGATAAGAACGTCGTCGATGAGGCTCGAATCGTGGAAGGCGAATGGATGGCAGCTTTCGGCCACATCAGCGCGACGCACTCCGGAGAGTTCATGGGCATCGCTGCGACTGGCAAGCGCGTGGAGATCCGCTACATGGACGTCTGGAAGGTCAAGGATGAGAAAATCATCGACAATTGGGTCATGGTCGATTTCCCAAGCGTTATGCGACAGTTGGGTGTCGATGTCTTCCAGGGGCACGGCTGGGAGAAATTTGATCGTCCGGCACCTCCCACGCGCTAGGTTTTGATTGCCGCTGCTTGCTCAGGCACTTCGGTGCCGTCTGCGGTGAATCCCCGATAGGCCCGACAAGAACGCAGCGTTTCCGGCAGCGTCCACCATAGCAGCGCCGCCACCAGGAAGGTCATCGGCGCCAGCGCCATGCCGACCACCAAACTATAGGACTGCGTAATGAGCGCCACCATCAGCGGCGCGAACAGGGAGATGACGTGGCCGCCGTGAAACAACGCCGTCCCCATCGGGCGCAAGCGGACGGGAAACAATTCCGCAAAATAGGCAGGCCAGCAACTAGTCGCCGAAAGGCACACGGCATAGCCGAGCTCGATTACGGAAAGCAGGATTTTGTCTCTGGGCGAGATCAGGAATATAGCTATAAATAGCGCGGTGCCAGCAAATACAAGCGCATTGAGGCGCCGCCCGTAGCGATCCGCCATCAAGCCCCACAAGACGTTGCCCGCGAATAATCCCAGGCCGTCGATCATCACGAACCAGCCCGTGGTTGACGCATCGAAGTGGCGCACGTTGAGCAGATAGGTCGTGATGAAACCGCTGTAGAATTCATAGCCACAGAAGTTCAGCCCGGCCAACACGAGGCACGTTGCCGTCAGCCGCCAGCGGCGCTTGGTCCACATCTCTCGCCATCGCCCGTGCGCATCGTTGGTTGCCGTCGGCACATCCGTATCGGCATAAACAGGAATCCGGCGATCGTTCGGCAGCAGCGATGCGCCCATGATCGCTACTGCTGCCGACGAGATTACTGCCAGCCACATCAACACGCGCCAGCCGATCTCGCCCGTCATGGCGCCCACGCTGCCCGCCGTCAGCAGCGCTAGCGAGAACATCGCCCCATTTACTGCCATGAGTCGGCCGCGAACCCTGGGTGGAAGAAAATTCGCCAGCATGGTCGTCGCCGAGACATAACAGCCGGCCAGCATGATTCCGACGCCGAAGCGCGAAAATGCCCATGGCCAGAAACTCGTGGCATGCAGGCAGGCCAAGGTCAGCAACGACACCGCCGCGGCGGAGGCGACGACCAGCGCGCGCGAACCCCAGCGGCTGGCAAACAGCGGCATCAGGAAGGAACCGACAATCACGCCGCCGGACTGCGCGGTGTAGAGCAGCGCGGATTCCTTCAGGGTCAGGCCGATATCCCGCAGCAGGAACGGCCGCACGTAATCGAGCAGGATGAAACTGAAGTTGTAGGCGAAGCTGCTGAGGAGCAGAACCAGGTACAACACGATGCGGCCGCGAGTGCTCAGTGGATCTGCAACCACGGTTGTCAATGCCATCCTCCCGACACTTCGTTCGGGCTGCGGCGCGCGGCAATCCGTTTGCATTCGCAGGCAAACCTGACTAACTTTCGCTGCACGCTACTCACGTGCCACCCAGAGGCCATATGACAGGACCCCGACCGGAACAAGGCGTGCTGACGCGCCACAACGATTTGTCGAAGACGGCTGAGACACGAAATACCGTCGAGGGGATGATCGATGGGCTCAACGATCTTGCTTACGATTCGCTGAGTCGCTTCTTTCACGACCGCTTTCGATGGATGGGAAATGCGGGCTGCGGTACCAAAAATGGACTGCAGGAATTCAAGGAGAACTGGGTACTGCCCTTCCGCGAGGCCTTTACCGACAAAGTCTGCATAGACGAAGCTCGAATCGCCGAGGGTGAGTGGATGGCCGCTTTCGGCCACCAGGAGGCCACGCATTCTGGGGATTTCATGGGCATCGCGCCGACCTTCAAGCGGGTTGAGATCCGTTACATGGACTTCTGGAAGGTCAAAGACGGCAGGATCGTCGACAATTGGGTCATGGTGGATTTCCCGCACGTACTGCGCCAGTTGGGTGTGGATGTGTTTCAAGGCAAAGGCTGGGAAGCCTACGATAAGGCCCTAACGCCGAAGGATTGAGCGGGTCCGCGCTAGCAAATCAACATCCTGCTGCAGCAGCCAGTACAGCAGGTCGATAAATATCCAGTTTTCCGCCAGTTTGTCGCCCTCGCGCCGATAGACGTCCACCACCCGCATGTCGAGCCGCTTGTGGTGGGCTGGCAAGCCCAGAAAGCCGCCGACGGAAGTCATGGTCAGATTGGGCCACCCGAACCAGCCTGCGTAGCTGCCTTCCGCGAATCGGCAGATATGACCGTTGGATTTGATGTCGCGCAGCGTATTGGCAAAGGGTCCCTGGTGTTGCTCCTGGTAGCGCTCAAACGTGTAGGTTGACCCGATGCCGCTGGGCCCAAACCAGAGCATGTCCTCGTGCCAGGTCCGTGCGAGTGACTGACCAGGACTTTCGAATCCGTCGGCGTTCAGATCCCGCCGCATAAGATTGACCAGCTCAAGGCTCTTTACGGTCTCGATTTCCGATTGCGGGTCAAACAGCAGGCCGTCGTGTGTTCTGGGGCCGGGGACGATCAGCTCGGCACCGGTTTGCAGCGGCAGCGGCGAGATGCCCGCCTGCTTCATGACGCCAATGATGTCGCAGAAGAACGCGGTCTCCGCGATTCGATCATCCTGGATGCGGTGAAAATCGACATATCGAAGAAATGCCAGCCTGCCGGTGGGAGGTATTCCCAGCCACTCACCGTCATGCAAGCCCATCAAATGGCCCATGCTGCAGACCCATGTCTGTCCGTCGAGCTCATTGGTGCCGGCCATGAAGACGTCTTCGCGCCGCTGAAGGTGCCTGAACGCGCGGCGCAGAGGCTCCCACACACTGGCCGCTGCCGCCTCAACACCCTGCAGTTCATTGAATGGGTGCACACCCCGAAAGCGATAATCGCTCCGCGCATATCGGGCGAATATTCGACCCGCCGCCTTCTCCTCCGAGCCGTCGAACTCCAGATAGCATTGCCGGACCAGCGATTTGGCGGCCTGATAGTCGGTCATCGAGTACTCTCCATCCGGCTTCCTATAGCCGCAAGCGCGTCATGCACGTCGCAGAACCGTACGAGTGCGCTCCAACACATCAACGTTCTGCTGCAGCATCCAATGCAGCAAATCAATGAAGATCCAGTTCTCTGAGAGCTTGTCGCCATCGCGTCGGTAGACATCCACCACCCGCATGTCCACCGGCCCGCCGGCCGATGGCAATCCCATGAATCCACCGCTGGGTTCCATGGTCAAATTGGGCCAGCCAAACCAGGCGGCGTACTTGCCTTCGGCAAAGCGGCATACATGCCCATTCGATCGAATGTTCGCCAGACCCTGTCGGAACGGCTTTTGATGCTGCTCGTGATAACGAGCGATGGTGTACGTGGACCCGATTCCACTCGGGCCAAACCAAAGCATATCCTCATGCCAGGTGCGGGCCAGCACCTGCAGCGGTTGGGGGGACTCCCGGTATTGACGCAGGTCCTCCCTCATCCGGTTCACTAGAGCCAGTGTTCGTGCGCTCTCGTTCTCTGCTTGCGGCTGCTCCAGCACGCCATCGCGCGTGCGCGGCCCGGGTACGACCGACAACTCCGCGGCGGTCTGCAACGGCAGCGGCTCGACGCCTACTTGCTTCATGACGCTGACGATGTCGAGAAACAATCCGGTCTCGGCAATTCTTGAGTTCTGCACCCGGTAGAACTCGGCGTAGCGGACAAACGCGAGCTTCCCGTGGGCGCGGATTCCGAGCCAGTCCGCATCCAGCAAGCCCATCAGATGACCCATGCTGCAGACCCAGGTCTTGCCGTCGATCTCGTTGGTCCCCGCGATGAAAACATCCTGCCGGCGCTGAAGCGCTTTCAGCGCCCCTCGCAACGGTTCCCATACGGACTCAGCCAGGGCGCCGATGCCGGTGACCTCGTTAAAAGGATGGACGCCACGGAAGCGGTGGTCGCTGCAGAGGTAGCGCGCCATGACCTCGGCAGCGCCTCCGGCGGGAGCATCATCCAGCGCCTGGTGGTATTCCCTGACCAGCGATTTGGCTGCCTGATAGTCGGTCATGCCCGCGAGATCTCCCCTACGGCTGCGGGGAGTGTAGCGGCGTTCGTCCATTTTTGCATACGCAGTACAGCCATCCTTCGCTGCAAGCAGAATTGAGCAGGGCTGCCGGGTGGGGACCCGAATGCCGCTCATCAGGCATCAAAATAGAGCCTGAATCCAAGGAATCGCACCACAGCTGGGCCGCTGCATCGACCTCTAGTCCGCCAACGGTGCCCGCTTCGTGGAGTCCTGTTGCATTCGAAGTACATAAGGCATAAATTCTGCTGGCGATACTGGGAGCCACAACAAATGCGTACTTTCCCGGCCGTTAGCGCGGCAATTCTGGCGACCTTCGCCGTCTTCAACGCCCGACTGGCTACCGCCGACGATACTCTGCAGGAGGTCGTGGTCACCGCGCAGAAGCGAGCGGAAAACCTGCAGTCGGTGCCGATCTCTGTGACGGCGCTGACCAGCGAGGATCTGCAGGAGCACAACGTATTCGACGCGCAGCAGATCACATATCTGGTGCCGGGCATGCAGTTCTCCCTTGAGGGTGAGGACGTCAACATCTTCATGCGCGGCAATCCAGGTACTGGCACGCCAACCGCTTCCAGCGGCACCGTCACCCTGTATCAGGACGGGATCGTGCGCCAGGTCACCTCGCAGTTTCAGGCGGCGTTCACCGATATCGCGCGTGTCGAAGTAGAACGCGGACCGCAGGGAACCCTGAGCGGACGCAACGCTTTTGCCGGATCGCTCAATGTGGTGACGAACGCGCCGGAGTACGGGGTGACCAAGTTCGGCTTTGACGCCAACCTCTACAATTATTCCGGCAACCGCGAAGAGTTCTTCGCCAACGTACCGATCGGCGATTGGCTGGCTGTTCGCCTGAGCGCCTATCGCGAGCGCCAGGATGGCGTCATGGTCAACCTGCAGAACAGCGCCAACAGCCTGCAGGATCGAAACAACGACTACGCGCGGTTGCAGGTGGGATTCAAGCCTGCCGACAGTTTCAGCGGCCTGTTGCGTCTTGCGTATTGGAGCGGCGGTGGCAACGGTTCCGGCGACTACGGCGCCAGCGTGCGCGGAATTCCGATCAATCCATTGACCGGCAACACTACGGCCGGGGTTACCAGCCCCTACGTAGTGGTCAATCGACTCGGCGTATCCTGCACCGATCCGTCGGTCGATCCGAACACGGCCTCCGAAATCGGGGCGCCTGGCTCAGCCCCTCCCCTGCAAGGCGGCATCCCGGGCGCGGGGCCGTGCAATACCCCGGCTGACCGGGGTCCTTATTCAATCAATCAAAACGGCGTCCACATCCGTGACATACAGCAGCACGAGGTTAATGGCGAGTTCAACTGGGATTTCGCCACCAACATGCGCGCCCGGGTACTCCTCGGCTACAGCAATTACAGTGAGTATCGGCAGGACGATGGCGATTATGGCCCGTCGGGCGGAGAAATCCTGGCGCCGACAAATCCGGACAACCTGAACCCCGGTGGCCCGTTTCCAGGGCTGATCTCGATCAACGAAGACTACGAGCGCACCCGCACCCAGGAGGTGCAACTGCTCTCGACCGGACAAACCCGGCTGCAGTGGGTGGTCGGCGGATTCTTCGAACAGAATCGCTCCTGGAACGCCTTCGACTTTGCGTACACGAACCCGGTGCCGGGATCCCTTCCCATAGCGCGGACCCCCTACCGGTTCAACGCCAATCCGCAGACGCTGCGCTGCTGCGGCGGTCCGGATTCGGACTTCATCTGGTACTTCCCGGTCGATACGACTCTGAACTCCATGTCAGGGTACGGTGATGCGACCTTCTCCGTCATGGACGGCTGGCGCATCATCGCTGGGGCACGCTATACGCGCGACCATGTGGTCGGCACTAGCTACTTCTATACGCTCGACGGCGGCAACAACCCGACCACGGACGATGAAGTGTTCGGCCATACGACCTGGCGCGCCGGTCTGCAGCACGATCTGACTTCGAACAACATGCTGTACTTCACGGCCTCGACCGGCTTCATCGCCGGCGGCGCCAATCCTGGCGGCGCTGCGCCCTACCGGCCACAGACGAACAACTCCTACGAACTGGGTTCCAAGAATCAGTTCCTAGGCGGCACGCTTCGTCTCAATGCCGATGTCTACTACGTCGAATACAAGGACCTGCTGGTCTCGAACTTCAATCCTGCCACCTCGCTGACCACCGCGCAGAATGCGGGAGATTCGCACGCCGCCGGCGTGGAGATAGAATCCGAATGGCAGCCGGTCAAGGAACTGAGACTGCGAACGGTCGCCTCCTGGCTGCGTTCGCGCTATGGCAATTTCCTGTTCGGGCCATCGGCTCTGGTCTACGATGGCCAAGACCTGCCGGCCTCGTATGGAGCAGGCGCCAAAGGCTTCCTCGCCGATGGTGTAAGCACTCGCAACGCGCCGGAGTGGCAGATCAATGAATCCGGCGCTTACGACATCTCCCTCGGTAGTTACGGCGTCATCACGCCCGGGTTCGACCTCCTGTACGTATCCCAATATCGTACCTGGGCCCAGCCGTATGCATTCGCGTATCAGAACTCGTACGTCGAGGGAAATCTCAGGGCCAGCTGGCGTTACCCATCGTCCAATTGGGCCTTCGACGTCTATTGCAATAATGTGGGCGACAAAGCGGTTCGCGTATTCACCACCCTCAATCAGGGCGGCATTATCTATGACCAGTACCAGGATCCGCGCATGTACGGCATCCGGTTTCACTACCGGATGTAGATAAAGTCGGTTAGAGGGCAGCACCGTGCGAGCCAGTTTCGAATAGCCGGACGTGATCCGGATCCAGAGTAATCTGAACCTGATCCTGTGGCCTGAACGGGCACACGGCAGAAGTGGCGACCACCAGCAACTGATCGTTCAGATTCAGATTCAGTAGAGTCTGATTGCCCAGGGAATCGACTGTTTCGACTCGCGCGGCAAGCGAGCCGTGGGACGGCGCCCCCTGGACGCGAATGTGCTCCGGGCGTACGCCCAGCACCACGGCCGACGGCCCTCGGCCTTCCATGGCCCGCGCCTGCCCATCCGTCAGCCTGATGCGCTGCCCTGCCATGGCCAGCGACAACGCGCCATCAGCGCTTTCCGGACGACACACGAAAAAATTCATGGCTGGGCTTCCCATGAACTGCGCCACGAAGCGATTTCGCGGCCGATCGTAAATCTCCAGCGGCGCACCGATCTGCTGCACCACGCCGCGATCCATGACCACCACGCGACTGCCCAGTGTCATCGCTTCCACCTGATCGTGCGTCACATAGATGGCCGTGGAATGAAGGCGCGCATGCAGCTGTTTGATCTCGAAGCGCATTTGCACACGCAGCTGCGCGTCCAGATTGCTCAATGGCTCATCGAACAGAAAGACACCGGGATTTCGGATGATGGCGCGCCCGAGCGCCACTCGCTGCCGTTGGCCTCCTGAGAGTTCCTTCGGGTGCCGCTCCAGCAACTCCACGATTCCCAACGTCTCGGCGATGGCCCCGACCCTGCGCTTTACCTCGGGGGCCGGCGTTTTTGCCACCATCAGCGCAAAACCGAGATTGCCGGCGACCGTGAGGTGGGGATAGAGCGCATAGTTCTGAAACACCATGGCCACGCCCCGCGCCTTTGGAGGCAGGTGCGTAACATCACGATCGCCGATTAAAATTCTGCCGGCGGTGGGGGACTCAAGACCTGCCACCATGCTGAGCGTGGTCGACTTGCCACAGCCGGACGGCCCGACCAGCACCAGGAACTCCCCGTCGGCGACTTCCAGGTTCAGACGGTCTACGACCGTCGTACGTCTGAAGGTCTTTGAGACATCTTGCAGAACAACGCGCGACACTATTTTCCCCGAGCCGCTGTCAGCCTATTTTCCACGGCTCGAGCCACCGCCCGGAAGCAGCTTCGGGCCTGCCTTCAGCAAATCGACGCCGGTCAACTGATCGAATACATCGACATAGTCGACCATCACCCAGTTCTCAGAAAGCTTCCCATCCCGAATGAGCCAGAAATCCGAGAAGCGCATGCTCATCTTCCTGTTGGTCGGCGGCAGACCCAACCACTCGCCCCGCTGCGTACCGGTCAGAAATCCGGTGGCGGAGACCCAGTCATCATTGGCAACCTCAATATCATTTTTCGCAAAGTAGTCCGGGAATGCCGCATAAAACGGCTTCATGACGCGGTTCTTGAAATTCTCCACGCCGTGGATGTCTCCAAATTCCCTGGGGCCGTGCCAGATCATGTCGGGCGTCCAATAGCGGTTGTGCGCGTCCAGGTCCTGAGAATTCAGAGCCTCGTACATCTTGTGTACCAATTCCAGATTGTCCTTCGCCGACATAAATCCTCCAATGAAAAGACCAGTGAGGCCCGATGTGTCGTCAGCCTTTGACGGCACCGGCAATCAGGCCCCGAACGATGAATCTCTGACACGTCACCACGATCACCAGCAGCGGCAGCGCCACCACGACCGCAGTGGCCGCGAACAGCGGCCAGCGACTGACGTCGCTCGAACCCGCATAGTTTGCAATCAGCACCGGCATCGGGGAGGACTCCGGGCCGGCGAGAATCACTGGCAACAGGAATTCGTTATAGGCAAACAGGACTGAGAATATGGCCGTGGTTGCCATGCCGGGTCCGGCCAGTGGCACGATAACGCGCAGGAACGCCTGTACGCGGCTGCACCCGTCTATCATTGCCGCCTGCTCCAGGTGCACGGGAATCTCCCGAAAGAAACTCTCGAATACCCAGATGGAGAATGGAAGATTCGCCGCCACCATCACGATGATCAGCAATGACTTGGTGTCGTACAGCCCCGAGGCCTGGCCCAGGCGATAGTAAGGCAGCAGTACCGCGATTCGAGGCAGCGAGTAGAGGATTAACGCCACCGTCAGAACGACGGAACTGCTGACACCGGAGTGACGGGCCAGACCGTACCCCGCCAGGCAGCCGATGATGGTCGATAAAATCACCACCCCGCAGGTCACGATCACGCTATTCAGGAAATAAGCCCCGAACTGCCCGTCCTGAAGCAGCTGCAGATAAGGCGCGAACGTTGGCCGAAACGCCAGCTCCGGCGGCATGGCAAATACATCCACCGGTGCCTTCAGAGACGTGCCCACCGCCCAGAGAAATGGCAAAACGCCGACCAGTGCAAAAATCAACAGCACGGCCATGACGGCTGATTGGCTGAGCGCGCTGGTTACGGCGCTTGTGCCGTCAGCGCGCATGGTTCACTCGGCGACGCGCGTACAGGAGCGGGGTGATGACGATCAAGGTGCCTATGACGCTCAGCATGCTCAATGCCGAACCCTTTCCGAGCTGGCGCAATACGAATGAGGTGTGGTAGGTCAGGTAGGCGACGGTTTCAGTGGCATTGCCTGGACCACCTTTGGTCATGACCCAGATGCTGTCGAAAATGCGAAGACCATCGATCACGTTGAAGACCGTGATCAGGACCAGATAAGGGACGAGGTGCGGCAGCACGATGTATCGCAACCTTTGCCAATAATTTGCCCCATCGACGATTGCTGCCTGACGCTGCTCCTCCGGCAGCGTCTGCAGGCCTGCGTAGATGACCATGACGTTGAAGCCATAGGTCCACCATACGCCCCATAGCATCACCATCACTCGCGCTGCCCACTCATTGCTGAACCACAGGATGTGAACGTGCAGCAGGCCGAGAAAATAGGACAGCAGCCCCCAATGGTCCTTGAACAACCACGAGAAGAGCAGCGTGCCGACCACGGGTGTCATGATAAAAGGCATCGCGTAGGCCGAGATCAGGATGCTGCGGAGCCGGTCGTTCGTGCGCTCGAGCAGCAGTGCCAGCAATAGACCAAGCATCGTATGGACCGGCAATGTCAGTAGCACGTACAGCAGCGTAAATCCGACGGCTCCCCAGACTGTTTCATTGGTCAAAAGATCGCGATAGTTCTGCCACCCCACGTAACGGGCGACCCCACCGAAGGTCAGGTGCTGCAGGCTCAGATAAGCGGTGTAGAGCAGCGGGGCCACCAACAATATCCCCATCACGGCCATGCAAGGCCCCGCGAAACCATAGAATTCGCGGCGGTTCATCATCGGTCGAATCCCTCCGACTTCATCCCGCTCAGATACTCCGCCGCCGCACGATCGAGAGCCTCCTTGGCGCTGAGGTGTCCCAGCAGCGCCTCGAGCGCGTAGTCGGTCACAGCCGCCTGTGCCAGATAGGCATAGGGCTTGCGATCCATTCCGACAGCCCCTTGCGCGACCGTCTGAGCTGCAGCCGCCCAGTAGCTAGGCTCTGTGGCACCCGCGGTCGATGCCCGCGTGACGAACGCGATGTCGGAAACCCTGGCCTCGTTCTTGGGTGCGGTCGCCTCCATCACGATCTGGAACAGTAATTCACGGTCAACGCTGGCATTCGCCGGAATAACCCAGCTGTCCTGCGCCCAGTACCCCGCGGGTACGCACCCGGCGCATCCGGCAGGCGCGGGAGCGAAGCCGAACTCGTTGGGGAATTTCGACAGTTCCGGCCTGACGACCTGCGGAGCCTCATTGGCCCAAAACACGCCCATCAGAAATTGCCCCTGCTCCAATCCGATGAGTGCATCTTCCGGAGTGAGGTTGACCACGTCCGGGTGCACGCAGCTCTTGAAAAGAGCGACCATCTTCTCGAGTGTCGCCTGGCCGATCGCATCGTTGAATGCCGGCGACCCGTCCTCTTCAAACCATTTGCCGTGCATCGAATGCAACAGATCGTGGAACTCATACGACAGGTGGCCGGAGCTCTTCGAATACATCATCAGCAACGGGTAACGAACACCGCCTTGTGTCTGCATCGTCCGGCACGCCGCGGCCAGTTCGTCGTAGGTAGTTGGAACCGCCAGACCCAGCTTTTCGAACACATCCTTGCGATAGAAGAAGATCTCGGGATTCTGGATGGCGGGAATCGCATAGATATGCCCACCCACTTTCATCAGTTCCCACACGGAGGCGGGAATCTGATCGAGCCGGTATTTGCTCCAATACTTCTGGACCAGATCGTCCAGGGGCGCGAGCCATCCCTTCGACGCCCATTCGACCAGCAACTGGTCATAAACATGGATGATGTCGTACGGCGAGGGTCCGTTCCCCGACATGCTGAAGGTTGCCTGATTGACCAGTTCATCGTAAGGGAGTTTCTGGTGCCGTATAGACAATGCCGAGCCTCGCCGGCATTCAGTCATCAGGTCGGCGAAATACGGCATGCCGTGACTTTCATAAGTGATTACGGTGACCTTGGTTGCGGTTGGCGGCGTCGGGACGTTGCACACCGCAGCATCGCCCTGCTGGCGTTGACAACCGGCAAGCATGGCCAGGCTCAACAGGCCCAGCGCGAGGCCGACCCGCGCGCTCAAAATGCCTGTCTCAAATGGGCTCCGAGGCGAATATCTGCTGCATCAGATCGAACTCGTTGAAGACCATCCATTCTTCGCGCACGCGCCCTTTGACTATCCGATGCTGTGTGAGGCCCCATAGCCGCACCTGCCTGCCCGTGGGATTGCCGTAGGTGCCCCAGCCCCGATGCGTGCCCGTGGCGCTCCATCGCACAGCCGTCGTGTAGCCGGCAGTCTCGTTACCCATCCAGTAGACCTCGTCCACCTGGAGCGCGATGTCCGGAAACATCGCGATCAAACTCAGGATGAAGCTCTTATAGGCCGATAGTCCGCGCAGCTCGCGATCGGTGGCGCCGTGGAAACTCATGCGCTCATCGTAGAGGCGATCGAGCGCTGCAAGGTTGCGCCAATTCCAGGCATAGTGATAGGCACGTCTGATCTCCCCTTCCACATCAAAGCCGCTACCGCTTGTTTCCGCAAGGTGACGCGGCTTCCCCTGTCCATCGAGTCGAGTGGGTTCGGCGGGCGCGACTACCGGGGTGTGGTTCCTTATGCGCTGATTGCCAAATTCCCGCGCTTTCTCGAACAGGTCGAACCCAAGCTGTCGCAGCAGACTGGATTGGTTATAAATGACCCACTCTTCGAAGATCTCGTTGTCCTGGGCCGTGCAATTGGCGATGCACCAGACGCTGACCCTGCGATCGGTGGGCGGTCCGAATCGACTCCAGCCCGTATTGGTACCGGTAATGACCGTGCGATGCGAGGTATAGAACCCCGAATCTTCATCCCCCGCCCAGACTATTTCGTCCGCGTAGAGGCGAATATCGGGAAACGCGTTGACGGTGTGAACCGTGTCGGCAACGATTTTGTCACGGCCATACTGCAGTCCGGCGTCGTCCATCACTCGGGAGTTGTGCCGGTAGACATCATAGATATACCCGATGTCCTTCTCTTCCCAGATGCGATGCGTGATCCGCACGATGTAATCAATGATGTTGACGTAGCGAGGATCGAACCCACGCATGGCCTGTTTACGCTCCGTCGGCGGGTCGAGCAGTATCCGGTCCGTTCCGCCGCGCAGGTGCGATTGCAGCGAGATGTCGTAGGTCGACGGCATGAGCTCCCGCGGCAGCCGCAACGCGCTGCCGGTAGCCGGTTTGTTGATCCCTCCCCGCTCCGCCTGCCGTGGCACCGCGGGGGTGACAGCCGCGGCCGATTCGGTGATACCCGACACTCTTGCTTCAGCCATGGCGCCTCCGAATGGCACTCAGAAAATTCCCGTTTCCGGATTTTTCATTAGCGCACACGCCAGATTCCAATGCAAGCTCCCGATAGTCATTCGGCGGCATGTGCGCCGTGCATCGGCGCGGGGCTTCAGCGTGACTTGATATAATGCATTGATTTTTGATGGTATTATGATCGACATAAAGCTGATACTTGGTTGACACGTCGGGGTTGGATTTGACTTCAGACACTTAGATATTTCCCCCAAGTCCGGATTTTTTCATGTCGCAATCACCGACGGAACCCGCTCAACAATCAGGCTCATTGAAGCCTCGCACGCGCCGACCAAACGTAGTCGCCCTCGTAGTGGTGCGCGCCACTTTGCTTGCCTATCCCGAGTTGCTACCCGAGTTGCTGGATCGCATGCAGCGCCAGGAGCTCGCCGTCATGCTCTTCCAGCTCGAGCACGAGGGAGATGTCGATGAACTGCTGTTGCGGATGCCAATGTACGCGCCGGCGGCCGTTATAGTGGCGGCCAGACCGTCGGAAGCCCGCATCGCGACCCTGCAGCAGCAGGGGATCCCGGTAGTGCTCTATAACTGCTTTCATCGTGGAACGGTTGCGCCCACCGTGAGCTGCGATCACGCGCAGTGCGGCCGCACTCTGGCTTCATTACTGATGGACGGCGGACATTGGCGATTTGGCATCATCGGATCGCCTGCCGATTCCCTCGTCGGAAGTGAGCGGCTGGCCGGCGTCCTGGAAGTTCTGCGAGCGCGTAAGGCACGTGCCATCGAGATTGCCCAAGGCGATTACACACATGGCAGCGGTGGACCAGCCCTGGACGAATTGTTCGCACGCATGAAGCCCAGACCCTCAGCCATCATCGCCGCCAACGACGCCATGGCGATCGGCGCCATCGACCGCGCGGTCGAATTGGGCATTCGAGTGCCACGGGACCTGTCGGTAGTGGGATTCGATGGCACCCAGGCCGCCGATTGGCCTTCCCACCAGCTAACCACGATGCGCCAGCCACTGGCGACCATGGCCGACGCAGCGGTAGACCTGCTGTGCAGGGTCCTTCGAGACCCGCATATTGCGCCGGAGGCGCGGCTATTTGCCGCAGAACTGGTCCTCGGCCGCACTGCGCGTTTCACGCCGCGGCGCCGTCATAACGGGAACGTTTCCGGGCAGGTCTGAGAGCGTCATCC
This sequence comes from uncultured Gammaproteobacteria bacterium, assembly GCA_963819195.1. GTDB lineage: Bacteria > Pseudomonadota > Gammaproteobacteria > Steroidobacterales > Steroidobacteraceae > FEN-1191. The sequence goes on along the minus strand of CAWFVL010000011.1, from coordinate 94,638 downwards.
ATAGCGGGATTGCGTTCTTGGCAGGCCCCAAGTATCGTCTCAGGATTGCATTCGCAGTCAATATACTTCACCTTTCGAGACTGAACGCATGGCCGCGCCAGCGATTGTGCTACTTCCCGGCATGATGCTGACCGGGGATCTATACACGCATCAGATCACACGATTGTCCGGGCAGGGCCCGGTACTCGTAGGAGATCTGACGCAATCGAGCACCGTCCAAGCGCTGGCGCAGGATGTGCTACGTGCGGCACCGGCGCATTTCGGTCTGGTCGGACTTTCAATGGGCGGCATCGTTGCCTTAGAAATCTGGCGCCGTGCCCGCGAGCGTGTAACGCACCTGGCGCTGCTGGACACGACCCCCAATGCGGACGCAAGCGAGCGTAAGCAGACGCGCAACGCCCAGATGGAAGCGGTCCGGCGGGGAGACCTGCGTCAGATCCTAGTTAACGATATGAAGCCTCAGTATCTGGGCTCGAAGCACCGCGAAGCCTCGGCAGTGCGCGAGGCAGTGCTCGAAATGGGTCTGGCGCTGGGATCCGAAGTATTCATGCGCCAGACACTGGCTCTGCGCGATCGACCGGAAAGCTCTGAGACGCTGGCGACCATCACCTGCCCCACCCTCGTGATGTGTGGGCGGGAGGATCGGCTCTGCCCACCGGCATGTCATATCGAGATGGCAGCGGCCATTCCGAACGCCGATCTCACGATTCTATCCGGTTGCGGCCATCTCTCGGCTATGGAAGAGCCAGAGGCCGTCACGCAGGCTCTCGCGCATCTGTTCCGGAGAGCCGCGTGAGACATTCTGCAAGCCGCATTTTGACAACCCACGTCGGCAGCCTCCCGCGTGGCAGTGATGTCACAGACGTGGTGTTTGCACAGGAGCAGGGTCGGCCGAGCGAACCGGCGCACTTTCGCCAAATTATCGATGCCGGCGTGCGCGACGCGGTTGTCAGGCAGCTGTCCGCGGGCATCGACATCATCAGCGACGGGGAGATGAGCAAGATCAGTTATGCCACGTACATCAAGGACCGCTTGACCGGCTTTGATGGGGACAGCCCTCGCAATCCGCCCGCCGATCTGGAGGATTTTCCCGGGTACCTGCAACGCCTCGCCGGCAGTGGCGGCACTCCGACATATCGTCGACCACGCTGCATCGGGCCCATTGCCCTGCGTTCGTTACAGGGATTGCAGGATGACATGGCTGCGTTCCGCGCGGCTGTTGCGTCCACCCCGCCACACACCGATGCGGAGTTGTTCCTCAATTCAGCCTCGCCCGGCGTCATCGCATTGTTTCAGCCGAACGACTACTACGACAGCCACGAACACTACCTCGAGGCACTGGCTGAAGGCATGCGGCACGAGTATGAAGCCATCGTCAATGCCGGCTTCATCCTGCAAATCGATTCCCCCGATCTTGGCCTCGGGCGCCATACGCTTTTCAAGAAACGTCCTCTGCACGAATACGAACGCCAGGCGGCGCTTCACGTCGAGGTACTCAACCATGCGTTGAGAAACTGCGCTGCGGACCGGGTTCGAATGCACATCTGCTGGGGCAACTACGAGGGTCCGCATCACCATGATGCACCACTCGAAATCGTGCTGCCGATCGCACTGCGCGCCAAGCCTCAGGGACTGCTGTTTGAATCTGCCAATCCCCGACACGCGCATGAATGGACTGCGTTTCAGTCGATCCGGGTTCCGGACGACAAGATACTCATTCCTGGCGTAGTCGATTCGGTTACGAACTTCATAGAACACCCGCTGCTGGTAGCAGAGCGGCTGCAGCGCTTTGCCGACATCCTCGGACGCGAGCGAATCATCGCAGGCACGGACTGCGGCTTCGCCAGCTTCGCTGGTTTTGGCGCCGTCGACGGCGACATTGCCTACGCCAAGCTCGGCGCACTCGCCGAGGGCGCGCGCATTGCCAGCGAGCGGCTCTGGAGAAAATCGGCGTGACCAGGCCGACCGCTGCAGAGTTTCGCCGCAAGCTCGTAGCAGGAGACCTATTGATCGGCACGTTCGTAAAGACGCCGCATGCTGCCGTGGTCGAAGTCCTGGGGCACTCCCCTCTGGACTGCGTCTGCCTCGATGCCGAGCATGCTCCGTTTGATCGTAACGCCCTGGACAGCGCAATCCTGGCGGCCCGGGCGCATCAACTACCAGCCCTGGTCCGGCCACAACGTAGCGACCCAGCGGCAATTCTCGCGGCGCTCGACCTGGGCGCCACCGGAATAATCGCGCCGCACATTGACTCCGTTGATGCTGCAGTGGCTTTGGCGCGCGCTGCGCGATTTGGACCCGGAGGGCGCGGCTATTCCGGCGCCACTCGCGCCGCAGGCTTCGGTACCCGGACGCTCGAGCAGATTATTACCGAGGCCAATGCCAGCGTCGCGGTGATCGCCCAGGTGGAAGATGCGGAAGCGCTGGATTGCATCGATGAAATCGCGCTGGTCGAGGGCATCGATGCTTTGTTCATCGGTCGCATGGATCTCACCGTATCGATGGGCGCAAGTTCGGCCATGGAACCGCGGGTGGTGGATGCCGTGCGGCACATCTGCGCCGCCGCCGGCCGTCGCAAACTCACGGTGGGAATGTTCACCGCCACGGCCGAAGAGGCGAAGGATTGGGCGCGCGAGGGTGCCTCCTTCTTTCTGCTTGCCTCCGACCAGCAATGGATTCTGCAGGGATCCAGGGACCTCGTTGCCGCCTTCCGTGCTCCGAATTGATGCGAGCTTTGGCCCACACGAATCGACATCTGGAATTGCGCCATGGACTTTAGCGAAAGCGAGATGCGAAAGCGGCTGGTCACATATGACGAGCTTCGGCCGTGTACGACGGCGTTCGTCGATGCCCGGACCCCCGGCAGCGACCGCAAGGAAAACTTCACCATCATTGGACCCGGCGTCGCCGAGAATCCCGATCAATACGTCCATATCAACATCCCGCACGGGTTCAATGTCGGCGGAGCTCGCCAGCCACCCCGATGCGTGAACTCACAGCACAGCCACGAGACCGCCGAGGTATTCATCGTTCACAGTGGTCGATGGCGCTTCAAGACCGGTGAAACCGGCACAGATGGCTTCGTCGATCTAGACGCCGGTGACACCATCTCAATCCCGACGCGCGTTTTCCGCGGCTTTGAGAACATCGGCGACAGCACCGGCTTCATGTTCGCCGTATTGGGCGGGGACGACCCCGGTCGTGTGACCTGGGCGCCCTACGTGTTCGATTCGGCCCGCGCTCACGGACTGGTGCTGCTCGAGAGCGGTCGCCTTATCGACACCAATGTCGAACCAGTTCCCAATGGGGTCGATCCGATGCCGCCAACGACCCGCGCCGATGTCTCACGGATGCGCATCTGCGACTCCGCAGAGCTCTCCAATTGCACCGTTCGCCTTTCAGAACTTTTTCGGGGGCGCGGCGTGGCGCTGGCAAACGGATTCTGTGAGTACCCCATCATCGGCAGCTCGAGCCCAGAGGAACATATGCCGCCCGCACGGCTCAATTGGCCTCACGGCTTTGTGCTGCGCGCGTTTGAAGTGGCGCCAGGGGCGCAGCTGCCTAGCTACTGGCGCTGCGAGGAGGAGGTCCTGCTTGTGCACCGGGGCAAGTTACTCTTGAACTGGGCCGGCGGTTCGTTGCTCCTCGGCGAGGGCGATGCCATTACGCTTCCGAAGCTGCTACCCAAGACCTTGCAAAGCCGGCATTCCGCGGACTCCGTAGTGTTCGTCATTCGTGGCAGCGATCGACCCCAGGCGATCCGGTGGGCCGAATCCCGCGCGACAACCGTTTAACGGTACCATGCTCGTACCGTTCGCCATTCGAGCTACCCATGCCGCGCGAAAAGAAACCGGCAAGATCGGAAAAGCCAGTGGGCTCCCTGGGTAATCGCCGTGTCACCTCCTATGATGTCGCAAAGCGCGCCGGGGTATCACAATCGGCCGTGTCCCGATGTCTTAAGCCCGGCGCCAGCGCTAGTGCAAAGATGCGCGAACGGGTCAGACGAGCTGCGCTGGAGTTGGGTTACACGCCGAATGCCATTGCCAGAAGCCTCATCACCAAGCGCTCGAATCTCATCGCGGTACTCATCTCAAATCTAACCAGCCTCCATTTCCCCGAGGTCCTCTCTGAACTGGCAGCCAGTGCCACCGCGCACGGCGAGCGCATGCTTTTGTTCTCGGTCCCGAGGGAGAACGACACCGAATCCATTCTGGAACAGGTTTTTGAGTATCAGCCGGACGGGGTGGTCGCAGCAGTCCGGTTGAGTCCTGAGCAACTCGAGACGTTCAATCGTCGTCACATACCCGTCGTTTTTTTCAATCGCTACTCCCGCGACCGGCCGGTCAATGCGGTCTGCTGCGATCAGTCGGAAGGCGCACGTACACTTGTTGCACGGTTGTACGAGGCCGGTCATCGACGATATGGTGTCATCGCGGGCCCGAAGGATTCGGTGGTCGGCGAAGAGCGCCTGAGAGCTACGCTCGAAAAGCTACAGGAGCTTGGGATCAGGGACACTCCGGTCGCCCGGGGCGCGTATGACTACGAGAGCGGCGCCAACGGCTTTCGCGAACTCAGAAAAGCCGTCGGCAAGAAATCGCTGCAAGCGGTGATCTGTTCGAATGACGTGATGGCCATCGGATGCATGGATGCCGCGCGCTTTGACTTCGGGCTGGCCATTCCGGATGAGCTGTCGGTAGTCGGCTTTGACGGCGTCGCTCCGTCGACTTGGGCCAGTTACCGACTTACAACCATCCGTCAGCCAGTGCAACGCATGGCGGAAGCTGCGCTGAATCTGCTCATGGAACGGGTCGCAAATCCCCGCCTGCCGCCGGAGATGCGGTTACTCGCCGGTCAGCTTATCCAGGGAAACTCAGCGAGGTTGAAGGAGTCCACGTAGCGTACTCGTCTATAAGTTTCCGAATAAACAATTACTTGCATCATATATATCGAAATAACATCATCGACATTTAGGCAATCAACCCTAAAAGGCAATCTAAGATGATCGCCGGCAGCGTCTAAGCATCAGCTCTCGACAGGCTAGCGAATGGAAGATGTGATCATCGTCGGCGGTGGTCCGACCGGCTTCATCAACGCGCTCGGCCTCGCGAAGGCCGGCATTCGCGTGATGATCATCGAGGCGGAGTCGGCGATCAACAGCTCCCCTCGCGCGGCTGTCTACTTCTGGTCGGTGCTCGCAGGCCTCGAACGCCTGGGCATTTTGGCGGAGGCCGAGAGCGTCGGCTTTGCCAAGCAGGATTACACCTACCTTGTCGCACGCACCGGCGAGCGCATTTCATACTCCATAAGCGTACTCGAGGGCCATACGCCCCGCCCCTACAACCTGCATCTGGGCCAGCATCGATTGGCGGAAATCGCGATGCACAGGCTCAGCGCCTTCCCGAATGCCACGGTGCGCTTCAGTACGCAACTCGAGACCCTGCAGCAGGATGCCGCCGGCGTGACGCTGACCGTGCGCACGGGTGAGTCAACCGATACGCTGCGTGCGAAGTGGGTCATAGGCGCGGACGGCGCGGGCAGTACGGTGCGCCAGCAACTGGGATTGTCATTCGATGGCATGACCTGGCCCGAGCGGTTCGTGGCAACCAATGTCTACTACGACTTCGAACACCACGGCTATTCTCGGTCCACCTTCGTTATCGATGATCAGCATGGCGCCATCATCGCGCTGCTCGACAATGAAGGTCTCTGGCGCTGCACCTACATGGAGGATGCGGCGTTGCCCGAGGAGACTTATCTCGAGCGGGTACCGGCGGCGTTCGCGCAGGTGCTGCCGGGTAATGGCGCCTATCGGCTCGATCGCGCATCGCCATATCGCATGCACCAGCGATCCGCGCCGCGCTATCGGCTCGGTCGCGTAGTGCTGGCCGGCGATGCGGCGCATGTCACCAATCCCACCGGTGGCCTGGGGTTGACCTCCGGGCTGTTTGACAGCTTCGCGCTCTATCCCGCATTGAGCGCCATCGTTCGGGAGGAGGCGGATGATCGCGTGCTGGATCGCTATTCCGATGCGCGTCGCGACGCTTTCATCCATCGCGTCTCGCCGCAGGCCATCGCGAACAAACGGCTCATCTATCACGCCAACGGCGGTGGTCCCGCACTCGAGGAGGCACTGGCGGGTTTGCGACGGCTCGCGTCCGATCCGGCCTTCCGGCTGCAGCGGCTGATGTTCACCAAGTCGCTGGAGACGCCCCCGCTCGTAGCAGGCTGCCGCCCGGAATTGCCGGCGTGACCGGGCCGGTGAAATCCGCGCGTCCCGCGGATCTGCACGCCGGCAGTGCGGGCGTGCTGGCACTGGCCGCCCAGGGATTCTTCTGGGTCGGCGGCGAGTGCCGCAATAGTTCGACAGGGCCCGCGCTGCGCGCGCCGATGTACGTGGAGTACTGGATACCAAAGGATCTGCGGCATCCCTGGCCATTGGTGCTGGTCCACGGCGGTGGCGGCCAGGGGCTGGATTTTCTCGGCACCGCCGATGGTCGCGAGGGTTGGGCGCATTGGTTCGTGCGCGCCGGGTTTGCGGTCTACGTCGTCGATCGCCCGGGTCACGGCCGCGCGCCTTTTCATCCGCAGATCCTGGGCGAGATGCTGCCGCCCACGGCGGTCGCCTATCTCGAGCAGCGCTTCTGCCGCCCGGACGGCTTGCACACGCAGTGGCCGGGCGCGGGAACATTGGGCGACAAGCATTTCGATCACTTCCTCGCCGGCATCGGGCCGCTGCAGGCGGATCTGGCGCAGGCGCACCAGGATGTGCAGAGCGCGGCGGCCGCGCTGCTCGATGCGATCGGGCCATCGATTCTGCTGACGCATTCCGCGGGAGCTCCCATGGGATGGCTGGCGGCGGACGCGCGCCCCGCGCTGATCAAGGCCATCATTGCCATCGAGCCGCTCGGTCCTCCGTTCGCAGAATCCGCGCGCGGCCGTTTGTCCTGGGGTCTGACTGCCTCGCCGCTAACCTTTTCGCCGCCCGCCGAATCGCCGGCTCAACTGCGGCTCGAAGTGCGGGCACCGGCACGTGAGGGCACGATGGCCTGTCTCCTGCAGCAGCCTCCAGCGCGACAGCTGCCCAAGCTGCAGGGATTTCCCATTCTCGTTGTCACGTCCGAGGCCTCGTGGAAGGCGGCCGAAGATCACGGCACGGTGGATTTTCTGCGGCAGGCCGGTGCGCGGGTTGAACACCTGAGGCTCGAGGATCGCGGCATCCATGGCAACGGCCACGCCATGATGTTGGAACTCAACAGTGATGCCATTGCCAGCAACTTGGCGGAGTGGATCCAGAACAACGCCCTCGCCTGAGACCCGCGCTCCCGCAGGCGGAGGCGCAGGTGCAAAGATAATGTGACCGCCTTCCGAAAGTTGCGGTCATCCGCGGCGTCGCTCGCGCGCTTGTGTAGCTAAAGGCCAAGCGCAATCCACCCATGGCAGCATCAACAAATTCTCATCAGTGGCTGTGGCTAGTTCTGGCAGGACTGGGAGCCGTGACGACGGCACGGGCCGACGCACTCTCCGCGATACAGATCCTGCGGGAAGGCGGTTGTGGCGGCACGTTGCCGGCGGCGCCGCCGCTTCACCATAACGCGCTGCTGGATCGGGCCGCGCAGGAGTGGGCCACGGGCCGTGCGCCCGCGACGGCCCTCGAACGCAGCGGCTACGTCGCCCAGTCCTCGGCCACCGTCCATATCAGCGGTCCGGATTCAGAGGACATTGAGCTGCTCAAACGGTCCGGCTGTCGCGCGCTCGCCGACCGGAGCTTAGGCGATATCGGCCTTTACCGACGCAGCGCGGATCGCTGGCTCGTGCTGGCTTCGGCCTACACAGTCCCTGCCCGCTCCCAGGGCCCGATGCTCGCGGCGCGTGCGCTGCAACTGGTCAACGATGCGCGCGCCCGCGGGGCGCGCTGCGGCCAAAAGTCTTTTGGACCCGCTCCCCCGGTGACGTTGTCCGGACCACTGGCCGAGGTGGCCCTGGGCCATGCCAACGACATGGCGCTGCACGATTATTTCGAGCACCAGGATTTGGCAGGCCACTCGCCGGCCGATCGCGTGCGCGCCATCGGTTATCGCGAGACGCTGGTGGGCGAAAACATTGCCTATGGCCCCCAGTCCGCCGAGGAGGTCGTGCAGGGCTGGCTGGACAGCCCGGGGCATTGCGAGAACATCATGGACCCGCGATTCAGCCAGATGGGGTTGGCATTTTCGGCGGGCCAGGCCTCGCGGCGCGGACTGTACTGGGTGCAGCTGCTGGCCGCTCCGCGCGCCTGATCGCTTTTCCGCACCGATCCGTACCGACGCGCTTTTTTGTCGCGCGGCATCCGCTTGAAGCGCTAAAGTTGCGGCGGGGGGCTCACGCACGCGTCGAGAGGAACACCGATGCCGGTCGAGACTTCCCTACCCCCGAGGCAGAGCACTTTCCATCCGGACGCCTGGTCGAAGCTGGCGGAGCATTGGTATCCCGTGGCTCTGTCACGCGATGTCGGCCAGGCCCCGGTGGCAGCGAAGCTGCTGGACACGCCGCTGGTGCTGTATCGGATCGGCGGCCAGGTCGTGGTGGCTTATGATCAGTGTCCGCATCGCGGCGTGCCGCTCACGCGCGGTAGCGGCACTGCGGAAGGGATCGTATGCGCCTACCACGGTCTGCGTTACGGCAAGGACGGGCGCTGCACCCATGTGCCGGCACAACCGGATGCCAACATCCCCTCCAAGCTGCGTCTGCGCACCTACCCGGCGGTGGAACATTACGGCCTGGTCTGGACCTGCCTGGCGCCACTGGACGCAGTCCCCGACATCCCATGGATGCCGCACTGGGACGAGCCGGCCTTTCAGCAGATCACCTGCCCTTCGATCGACATTTTCGGCTTCGCCGGGCGCCAGATTGAAGGCTTTCTGGATGTGGCGCACTTTGGCTTCGTGCACACCAGGAGTTTCGGTGATCCGAACAACACCGTCGTTGCGCCCTACATGCCCGCGGACACGCCGAAGGGCTTCGAAGTCGAATACCGCAGCTCGGTCGGTAACTATCCCATCGGCGCGCATGATCGCGGACGCGAGGGGTTTGAGTGGCTGCGACATTTCCGGGTGCACATGCCCCTGACGGCGACGCTGACGGTGCACTTTCCTGATGATGGGCGCCTGGTGATCATGAACGCCGCCTCACCGCTCTCGGCGAAGGTTACGCGGCTGTTCGTACCGATCGCACGTAACTTCGACACCGAACTGCCCGTACAGCAGGTGTACGACTTCAATCGAATGATATTTGAGGAGGACAAGGCCATCGTCGAGGCACAGCAGCCGGCGTGGCTGCCGCTGGATCCGCTGGCGGAAGTTCATATCATGGCTGACCGCAGTTCGATCGCCTACCGGCGGGCGTTACGGAAGATGGGCTTCGATCAGTTCTTCGGCGGCTGAATGGCCAAGGGATCGATTCGCATCGGCGTCGGCGGTTGGACCTACGAGCCGTGGCGCGGAGTGTTCTACCCAAAGGAACTGCCGCATTCGCGCGAACTCGAATATGCCAGCACTCATCTGACCAGCATTGAGATCAACGGTACCTATTACGGCCTGCAAAAACCCGCGACCTTCAGCAGGTGGCACGAGGAGACCCCGGCTGATTTCGTGTTCTCGCTCAAGGCGCCGCGATTCATCATGAATCGACGGGTACTGGCGGGCGCCGGAGAAGCGCTGGGGCGTTTTCTCGACAGCGGCCTCGCTGAGCTCAGGCACAAGCTCGGGCCGATCAATTGGCAATTCCTGCCGACCAAAGTCTTCGAGGCCGCCGATGTCGAGGCCTTCCTGAAACTGCTGCCGAAGGAAAAAGCCGGACTGCCGCTGCGTCATGCGCTGGAGGTTCGGCACGAGAGTTTTCGCTGCGATGCCTTCATCGAGCTGGCACGCCGATACGGCGTCGCCATCGTCATCGCCGGTGATTCCGAGTACCCGCAGATCGCCGAAGCCACGGCCGCCTTTGCCTACGCACGCATCAAGGGCACGAGGAAGAACCGGAAATCAGGCTATTCGAACGCCGCACTGGACAGTTGGGCAAAGCGCGCCCGGGAGTGGTCCAAATCCCGCGAGGTGTTTCTTTATGTCATCGGCGGCCACAAGGTCAGTAACCCCGCAGCCGCCGTGGCATTGATTAAACGCATCGCGAGAGCTTAGCCCTGCAATCCAGGCTCATCGGGTTCGAGATCGCTGCCCTCATCGATCGGCGTGCCTTCATCGATATCTTCACCGTCATCGATCGGGCCCACTTCGATGTCATCCTTCAGCCCGCCATTGTCTGGTGGCTGATAGCGGGTCCCTGGCTGCTCCGGGGTTGGCCGAACGGTTGGTTCATTCATCGTATGGTCCTCTTTAAGTGTGGTGCGAGACCACACTGCACCCACCGCGGTGAGCCTGCCGTCGGCAGGATGCGCGCTCTCGGGTCAGCGAACCCTCACGTGGTGCGCGGCCGCTGGCTCAACGCCACGCCGCCCAGGATCATCGCTGCGGATACCGCCATGTTGGTGGTCAAAGGCTCGGCGAGTACGAGCCAGGCCCACAACACCGTGAATAGCGGTATCAGATAGGTGACCATCGAAGCGCGCGGTCCGCCGATGCGATTGATGAGCCGATAGTAAAGAACGAAGGCGATGCCCGTGCAGAGGACGCCGAGCAGTACGGCGGCGATCCACGATCGCACCGGAACCGCCTGTTGCGGCCAGGTCCAGATGGCGAATGGCGCCATCAACAGGCTCGCTCCCAGCAGCGTGGCTGCCGCCACGGCGCCGGCCGGGATGCCCGCAAGGTGCCGCCGAATCAGGTTGACGCCAAAGCCATAGAACAGTGCCGCCGTGGTGCCCGCCAGCGCCGCCAGCCACACACCTTGTCCCGAGGTTTTGCCGCTGGCGAGCACGACCACGCCTGCGAAACCGGCCAGCATGCCGATGACCTGCCGCGGTGAAATACGTTCGCCGTAAAAGGCGACGCCCACGAGCACCGTGAACATCACGGTCAGCGCATTGCAGATCGCACCGATGCCCGCCGGAGCCCGTTCCGCACCCCAGGCAAACAGCGCAAAGGGAATGGCCGCGTTGATTGCGCCGATCCCGGCGAGCCGCCATCGCAAGGCCGTCGTGAACCGCGATCGCTCACGCCAGAGAAACGGAAACAAAATGAGCGCGCCCAGGCTCAAGCGGATTTCCACCAGCGCGAACGGGCCGAAGTCGGCCGCGCCGATGCGCATGAAGAGAAAAGAGGCGCCCCAGATCGCGCCCAGCAGAATCAGTTCGAGCGGCGTTTTCCAGGCGGGAACCGCAGGCACCGTGGCGGCCGGCTGGCCAGCTGAGGAGGCATTCATTTCGTCAACTTAGGCACTTTGGACCGCACCGGCTATCCGGAACTTGCTGTCAGCTATAGTACAGATCGGACCAGGTCCAATGCCGGAGTCAGGGATGCGAAAGGTTTGGGTCGTCGGCAGCCTTCTGCTCCTGCTAGGCGCGTGTGTGCACCAGCACGCGGCCGAGCCGCCGGCTGCGCCGGTATCGGCGCCGCCCGAACCCATCGCGGCACCTGAAGCCGCCGCGCCCCCCATCGCCCCAGCCCCGCCGGCGAGCAGTGCGCCGCCGGCGCCGAAGCCCGCTGACAGCACAACGGTTACCGCCCCGCGCGCGGCCGCGGCGCCAACTCCGGCACCGGTTCCGGCTCGGCCGACCAAAAAGCCGCCGCCCGCCAGTGCTGCCGCGGCTGCGTCCGCCACCGCGGCGCCAACCGCGCCTGTGCCTGCGCCTGCACCTGCACCTGCGGCTGCAGTGGCGGTGACACCGGCACCGGCGGCAACATCGCCGTCACTCGATCTCGCCTCGCTGGAACAGCGACTGCGCGACACGCATGCCATCGGCGTGTTTACCAAACTGTCCATCAAGAATCAGGTGGATGATCTGCTCGCGGCGTTCAAGGGCTTTCACGGTGGTAAGCCGAAGCCCACGCTGGCCGACCTGCGGCAGAAATACGAGTTGCTGCTGCTCAAAGTCGTGAGCGTTCTGCAGGACGGGGATGCGCAGCTCGCCAGCGCCGTCTCCTCCTCGCGCGAAGCCATCTGGGGTGTGCTGGCCGATCCCCGGAAGTTTTCCCAAATCTCGGCCAGTTGATTCACCCTTATCAATCAGGAGCCGCCATGCGTACGCGCACCTTGTCTCTCGCCTGTCTTGCCGCCACCCTGCTGACGCCGTTGGCTGCCATCGCGGCGGATGATCCGTTTGCCAGAGATCTGGCTGCCACGATCGCCTTGCAGGGAAAGCCCTGCGACAAAGTGGTCAGCAGCAAGCGAAATGGTGACAGCGACTATGTGGCCACCTGCCACGATGGCAACCGCTATCACGTGTATGTCGATGGCGGACGGGTGGTGGTCAAGAAGCTTTAAGAATCACGAACGTGCAATCCTCCGTCCACGCAACAGAGACGCTGCTGTTCGTAACGCTGCTGCAGCTGATCGTGATGATCGCCGCGGCACGCGCCGGCAATCGCCTGCTGCGTGCGCTGGGGCAGCCGGGCGTGGTCGGGGAGATCGTCGCAGGACTGCTGCTGGGCCCGTCGCTGTTCGGTCATTTCTTTCCCGACGCTTCGACCTACGTCTTCGGTGCCAAGCCGTCGGCCCCCATCATCATCATCAGCCAGATCGGGCTGGTGCTGCTGATGTTCCAGATCGGCACCGATTTCAAATTCGGCCACCTGACGCGGGCGCGCAATCGTAACGCCACTATCGGCGTTGCCGCCGCCTCGGTCACCGTGCCGTTTGTGCTCGGGGTCGTCATCGGGAAGTTCTCCGCACCCTTGCTGGCCGCGAGCATCGATCCTTTGATCTACAGCTTGTTCTTCGGCGTGGGACTGGCGATCACGGCCGTTCCCATTCTCGGGCGGATCCTGCGCGAATTCGATCTGACACACACTGAGATCGGGGTGGTCGCCATCTCCTCGGCGGCCATCAACGATGTCATCGGCTGGGTGATGCTGGCGGGCATTTCAGCCTATGCCTCGGCGCGATTCTCCGCCGGCGCCGTGGGCGTGCAGGTGGGCGGCATCGCGGTGTTGCTGATCATCGCCTGGTTCGCGCTGCGGCCGCTGGTGAACCGGTTGCTCAAGGCGATGCCCGTGGTCAAGGGAGAAGTGCCCCCGAACCTGATGACCATAGTCGTGTGCCTCGCATTTGCGATGGGCATCTGCACCTACAAGCTCGGCATCTTCGCCATTTTCGGCGGCTTCCTGGCCGGACTGCTGTTCCATCATCAGGCGAATTTCGTGGAAGGCTGGCGCACGCAGGTGGGCAAGTTCGTAATGGTGTTTTTTCTCCCCGTATTCTTCACTTACACCGGGCTGCGCACCAATGTGCTGGGCCTGACAGACCTGTCCGACTGGGGTTGGCTGGCGATCGTGCTGGCCGCGGCCATCCTCGGGAAGATCGTGCCGGTGTACCTGGCCAGCCGCATTGCCGGCTTCAATCACCAGGAGTCGACCATCCTCGGCGCGCTCATGAGCACGCGCGCGCTGATGGAACTGATTGTGCTGAACATCGGTTTCGACCTGGGGTTCATTCCGCAGAAGGTCTTCACCATGCTGGTGATCATGGCCGTGGTCACGACCATCATGACCGGGCCGCTGCTGCGCCTGCTGCTGCCCCGGGCCGGCTACGTCATACCCGTCGGCGTCGAGGCCTGACAGCGCGCTGGCGCCGCGCTAGCCGCCAGGCTGCAGCGCGGTGCAGTCTGCATTGCGCGTCGCACCGCGGTCCACCAGCTGCACGCTTGATTCGGAGACGCCGACGCTGAACTTCGGTTGCAGCAACGTGCCTTTCACTAACACCGGCGCCTTGATGCGCAGGATCCGCAGCCCCTTGGGGTCGCCATGCAGCTTGAGATCCAGCGTCTCGGGGTCCAGCAGCACCCGCCCTCCGCCACTGATGAGTACCGGCTCGCTATCGATGAACAGGCGCGTCGACTGCATCACGCCGGCATGGATATCGAAATCAGCCGCGGCGCAAGCCACCGCCGCCTCATGGTGGTTGCCCGTCAGAGTCAGGCCCAGACCGCGCAGATCGACCCCGGTCAGCTCCGCCAACGAATCGCGTATCGTCCCCTGCAACACCGAGGCGCTCAGCGTGCCGTTGGCACCGGCGGCGAAGGCGTGCAGCGAATCGCCCTGTCCCTGGGCATGGATCTGCAGCAGCAAAGAGCCCGCGTACGGCGGCTCAGCCTTGTGCGGCAGTTGCGCCAACTGCAGGCCCCTGACGGTCATCTCGATCCGGGTGAGCGCAGGCGTTTGATTGGCATCGGCATCCAGATGCAGCAGAACATTGCCGCCCATGAAATGCCCGGTCACCTCCGGCGCCTTGATCAGGCCGTGTTCGATGGTAAAGGCAGCGGACAACCCCGTCACCTCAGCCCGCGATAGCGCCAGGTGCCCGATGTTCAATTTCCCCGTTGCATCGACCCGACGGCTCGCGGCAGTGACCAGCGGCACCTCTGAAAAAAGCCTCGGCGGCGCGTCGGGATGAGGATCGCGTCCCGCGGCGCGCAGGCCGACATCGGCCAGCCGCAACTGCGACGAGCTCAGATCGAGGGTCACGAGCGTGCGGCCGCTTTTTTGCGTTTTAAGCGACACCTGCCCGTGCATATCGCTTTGGCCCGATGTCACCTTGAGATCATCGAGCAGGGTTTCGTCGCCCCGGCGTCCGATGCGGCCATGCAAATGATAGCTACCCGTGTTCGGCAGACTGACGCCAAGCAGATAGTGCAGGTCGCGCAGATCAGCGCCGCTGGCGTCAAACTGCGCCTCGACCTGGCCCAGATCGAATGCGGTCGGCAGTGAGCCGTGCGCAGTGAAATCCGTACCGCTAGAGTGCTCATCGAACTCGAATGCATACGGCTTGTCGGGCCTCGCTGACGGCAACGCATCGCCCTTCAGGTGAAAGCTGACCGACCGTTGGTTGAGCGTGCCCGAGCCTTCGATCTGCAGAGGCGCCGCCGAATCCGGGCCGAGGATCGACAAATCGCCGTCAAAGAACAGGTGCAGGCGCTCATCGGCAAGCGCCAGATGCGAATGCGTCAGTTGCAGCGCGCGAATCATCGGCAATGGGCCACCCTGGGATTGATCGGGGTTGACGCGCTGCCAGTTGGCATGTCCGGCGCCGTCACGGATGAAGTGCAGCTGTGCGTTGTCGATCTTAAGGAGGGTGAGCCCGGATTGGCGACTCAGCAGGGGTGCGAATGTGACCGTGAGCTTGCCGATTTCCGCCGTGATACCCGGCTCGGTCCAGGCCGGATTGCCGATGATGACCTGCTCTGCCTCGATCCGCGGACTGTTGGTCAGCAAGTGCAGCTGCAGCGTCCCCCGCACATCGATCGGACGGCCGTTTTGCCAGGAGACGTAGCGAATGAAACTCGAGCGCAGCAGGTTCGCGTTCCAGGCCAGCAGCATCCCCGCCCCGATCACGATGACGATGACCAGCAGTAGCACGGCAGCCACTGTCTTGATCACGCGCTGTCGCATGGCGGAACCGGGCATGTGAGCGAGCCTACACCTTAATGCCTGCAGTGCCTCGCAATGATGCTTTCGGCCAGCTCCTGTCGCCCGGAGCGCGGCGTCGGGTTCAATTCCTTCTCGGCGGCAAGGTCCGCGAGCGTGGCGAGGTTCAGAAAGCCGCCGGTGATCTGCTGGCCCAATGCACTTTGCCAGCCAGCATAGCGCTCGCGGCGCAGCCGCTCCAGGGCACCTTCCGCCACCACATCGGCCGCCGCCAGCAGCGCACGCGCGATGGTGTCGATGCCGCCGATGTGGGCCAGATAAAGGTCCGCCGGGTCCACGGACTGGCGACGCAGCTTGGCATCGAAATTGAAGCCGCCGTTGACGAAGCCCTGGTCCTCCACCAGTTGCACCAGCGAAGGCACCAGCTCCTGCGCGTTATGAGGAAACTGGTCGGTATCCCAGCCATTGCGCGGATCGCCGCGGTTGATATCGATCGAACCAAAGATGTCGTAGGCGCGCGCGACCGCGATCTCATGCTCGAAATCCAGTCCCGCCAGGGTGGCGTGATTGACTTCGATGTTGAGCTTGACCTCTTTGGTCAACCCGTAACGCTGCAGGAAGCCATACACCGCCGCGACATCGTGGTCGTACTGATGCTTGGTGGGCTCGAAGGGTTTCGGTTCTATGAGAATGGTGCCCTTGAAGCCGATGCGATGCTTGTGTTCCACCACCATCGACAGAAATCGGCCGTACTGATCCAGTTCCCGGCGCAGGTCCGTGTTGAGCAGCGAGTCATAACCTTCGCGTCCGCCCCAGAGCACGTAGTTCTGGCCGCCGAGGCGGTGCGTCATCTCAAGACAGCCGCGCACCTGCGCGGCCGCCCAGGCATACACTTCAGGATCCGGGCTGGTGGCCGCCCCGCCCGCGTAGCGCGGGTGACTGAAGAGATTGGCGGTGCCCCACAGCAGCTTCACGCCGCTGGCCGCTATTTTATCGGCAATGCCGGCTTCGATCGCGAGCAGCGCCCGGTTGTGCTCTTTCAGCGTCGCGGCCGAGGCCATGGCGTCCACGTCGTGAAAGGTGAAATAAGGCACGCCCAGGCGAGTGAAGAAATCGAATGCCGCCTCGAGCTTGGTATCGGCCATGGCCTGCGTTACCGGCGTACCCAGCCAGGGCCGGTTCAACGTGCCCGCGCCAAAGATGTCGGTCCCGGGCCAATTGAAGGAATGCCAGTAGCAAACGGCTACCTTGAGCCACTCCTCCATCCGCCGGCCGAGCACGACGCGGTCTTTGTCATACACGCGATAGGCAAATTCGTTCTTTGTGTCGGGTCCCTCGAAGCGAACCGGCTCCACACCTGAAAACAGAGTCATGCTGGATACTCCAGATAAGTGTTCTTGAGATCCTGGTACAGCCGCACGAAGCTCGGGCGGCGCCTTGCGAGCAGAGCGGCCATCTCGGCATCCGGTTCGACGACGCGTCCGATGGCAGGCGCCGGGCACACCTGCTCCATCGATGATTCATTGAGTGCCAGGCGACCGAGTCTGGCGGCGCCCAGTGCCGCGCCGACTTCACCCCCCAAACGATAGGTCAGTGGCCGCTGCAGGGCAGCAGCCAGCAGTTCTCCCCAGTATGGCAGGCGCGCACCGCCACCGGTGACATTGATCTCGCCGATCGAGCCGCCCTTCTCGAGCAGCACATCCAGTCCATCGGCGAACGCCAGCGCCACGCCCTCGAGCACCGCGCCCGTAAGATCGGCCGCACTGGTGTCGGCACGAATACCAAAGAAAACGCCGCGCGCGTGCGGATCGTTGTGCGGTGTGCGCTCTCCTGCGAGATACGGCAGAAAAAAAGGTGACTGTCGATTGATACCGCGCACCCTCGCGGCCTCGACCAGGCGCGGCAGATTCGTTTCACCGGTCAACTGCGCGACCCAGTCGAGCACGCTGGCGGCACTGAGCATCACCGACATCTGGTGCCAGCGAAGCGGCAGGCAGTGGCAGAAGGCATGCGCGGCGCGATCGGGATTGGGGCGGAAGCGATCCGTCACCACGAACAGCACCCCGGAGGTCCCCAATGACAGGAACGCCTGGCCCGGTGAGACCACGCCAAGCCCGATGGCGCTGGCCGCGTTGTCGCCACCGCCGCCGGCCACCACGACCTGGGGTAGCCGCAATTGATCTGACGCGGCCGCCGACAACGTGCCTGAAGGTTCGCTGCCCTCGACCAGGCGCGGCATGTGTGCCGAAGTCAGTTCCGTGGCGGCAAGCATCGCTTCCGACCAGCGTCGCTCGCCCACATTCAGCCACCCGGTGCCCGAGGCGTCGGAAGTATCGCTGACCTTTTCGCCAGTCAATTTCAGGCGCACGTAATCCTTCGGCAACAGTACGCACGCCGTGCGCCGGAAAATCTCCGGCTCGTGGCGCAACACCCATAGCAATTTCGGCGCCGTGAATCCCGGCATCATGATGTTGCCGGTGATGGCACGCGATGCGGGTTCCCGCCGCTCCAATTCCAGGCACTCCAGTGCCGAGCGGCCATCGTTCCACAGGATCGCCGGGCGTAGCGGCCGATCGTCCCGGTCCAGCAGCGTCGCGCCATGCATCTGTCCGGAGAGGCCCACGGCGCGCACCGCGGCTCGCGCGCCGGCGGGTAATGATGCGACCGCGTTGACGGTCGCCTGCCACCAACTATCCGGATCCTGTTCGGAGTAACCGGGCTGCGGCCGACTGACCTGCAGTGGACTTGCCGCCTGGGCCGCGATCGCGCCCTGCTCATCCAGCAGCAATGCCTTCACGCCGGATGTGCCGATGTCTATTCCCAAATACACTTAGATGACGCTCACGGAAAAATGCACCCGAATGGCGGCACGCTCTGCCGACGCGATCACGGTCAGCTGATCGGATCCGCGGCCCAGTGCGCCGGCTGGCGCCGATTGCGGCTCCAGGCAAAAGAAATCCTTGCCCGCGGGCGCGTAGATGTGAAGACAACGGCAGTCGGTAGCGCGCACGGTCACAGTTCGATCGGGCCAGCGCAGGGTGGCAACGCCGTCCCAACCCGAGAAGCAATGATCGAGCGGAAGGGTGTTGACGATGCGGCCCGGCTCGAATCCCCAGGCCTGCGGTGTCGGCGCTTCCGCTATCGGCAGTGCCGCCTCATCCGTCATCCACACCCGCGGCAGCACCGCCGAAAGTCGTGCGTGGGCAGCATCATGGAAATAGGGATGCAGGCCCAGCATGGCCGGCATCGGCGCGGCGCTCAGGTTTCGAATCGACAGCTCGATCGACAGCCCATCCGGCAGCAACTGGAAATGCTGCTCACAGCGATACTGCCACGGCCACTCGTCGCCGCCGCCCTCGAAGCGCATGGTGGCGCTCGAGGTGCCGACTCCCGCTACCGACCAGGGCGCGCGCCAGCCATATCCGTGCAGCGGATGCGGATCTCCGCTCCAATTGCGCGACAGCTGCACGCTGCGGCCGTCGAACTCGAAACGGCCCTGCGCGATGCGATTCGCGAAGGGTATCAACGGAAAGCAGGCCACTTCCAGCGGCTCATCGCCGGCATCAGGCTCGGTCGGCCTGAAGATGGGGATGCCTTGCCAGTCGAATTCCCGGATGACACCACCGCGCAATGGATCCAGCGTCAGGCGCGCCCCGCCCTGCTGCAGCACCAGGTAATCCTCGTCGACTTTCACGTCGCTCAAGACGGCGTCGGTGTCCGCTTCACGATCCCCTCCGTCCCGGCGTGCCAGCGCCAGGAGAATTGTAGCTTTGCCGACTAGTCTATGTGGTAGCGCGCGGGAACGCTTGGCGCTGCGCGCCCGGCTCAACTATTCTGTGTTTCAGGCGACGCGGTCGCCGTGGCGTGAGAGTGCCGCTTGAAAGACTACAGCCTGGTGGGGAGCGAGACGGTCCGCGCCGAACAGCGCGGACTGGCGCAGGCCCGCGGCTATGCCTGTCCGATCGACAGCGGCCAGCTTCGGGCCCTTATGCGTCGCCGCGACCTGCCGGCGCTTCGGGACACATCGATATGGCTGGGCACATTGTTGCTGAGCGGCGCGCTCGGCGTTCACTTCTGGGGCAGCTGGCTGGCGGTCCCCTGCTTTGCAGTCTACGGATTGCTATACGGCTCCTCGGCCGATAGCCGCTGGCATGAATGTGGGCATCGCACCGCGTTCAAGACTCGCTGGCTCAACGAATTCGTCTATCAGATCGCCTGCTTCATGCTGCTGCGGGAACCTACCGTGTGGCGCTGGAGCCATACGCGCCATCACACCGATACTCTGATCGTCGGGCGGGACCCGGAGATCGCCGTGCCGCGGCCGCCGAGCTACCTGCATCTGCTGCTCAATGTGTTTGCGCTGCGATCGACGTGGATTTCGCTGCGCGAGCTGGCACGGCATGCCTTCGGCCAGCTGACCCCGGCCGAGTTGAGTTTCATCCCCAAGCGCGAGCGCTGGAAAGTGCCGTGGGTAGCGCGCGCGTGGGTCGGCATTCTCATCATGGTGGTGGCCGCCTGTGTCATGACTCATTCGGTGTTGCCCGCCATGCTGATCGGATTGCCGACCCTCTACGGCGCCCCTCTGCTGCTGTTCTTTGGTTTGACCCAGCACGCGGGCATGGCGGAGGACGTGCTGGACCACCGGCTGAACACGCGCACCATCTACATGAATCCGCTGTTCCGCTTCCTCTACTCGAACATGAACTACCACGTGGAACATCACATGTTTCCGATGGTGCCCTACCATGCGCTGCCGAAGCTGCATGAGCTGATCAAGGCCGACTGTCCTCCGCCCTATCCGAATTGCTGGACGGCGTACCGCGAGATTTTCGCGGCGCTGCGTCGCCAGCGTCGCGATCCTGATTGGCAGGTTGCGCGCCCCCTCCCCGAGGTGCCAATGCAAGCGCTTGCAATCACCCGATCGCTCGTTTAGAGTCTAAAACTGGCTGTGGTTCAGCCTCCACAAGCACACTCTTAAGGCGCGGCGGGGAGCAGGGTCTTGTCGACCGGATCGCATCAATACGCTCGACTGACCATGGCTCAGGCGCTGGTGCAGTTTCTGGTAGCGCAGAAAATTGTCGATAACGGACGTGAGCAGTCACTGTTTGGCGGCGTGTTTGCCATCTTCGGTCACGGCAATGTGAGCTGCCTGGGCGAAGCGCTCTACGAAGCTCGCGACGCACTACCCACCTGGCGCGGTCAGAACGAACAATCGATGGGCTTTGCCGCCGCTGCCTACGCCAAGGCATATGGCCGTCGCCGCATCTGCGTTGCCAGTTCCTCGATCGGCCCCGGCGCGACCAACATGGTGACGGCCGCTGCCGTGGCGCACGCCAACCGGCTGCCGGTGCTGTTCCTGGCCGGCGATGTCTATCACCACCGCCTGCCCAATCCTGTGCTGCAGCAGATCGAACGCTTCGATGATCCGACGCTGTCGGTGAACGACACATTTAAGCCCGTCACACGTTATTGGGATCGCATCACGCATCCGGCCCAGTTGCTGCAATCGCTGCCGGCAGCAGTCGCCACCCTGCTGGATGCGGCCGATTGCGGACCGGCCTTCCTGGCGCTGCCGCAGGACGTGCAGGGAATCGCCTACGATTTTCCGCTCGCCTTCTTCGAACCGCGCATCCACCGCATCCGCAGATTGCGGGCCGATGTCGCGGAAATCGATGCCGCGGTGGCGCGCATCCGCGCCGCCTCGCGACCGGTCATCATTGCCGGCGGTGGAGTCCACTACTCTGAGGCGACCACCACGCTGGCCGAGTTCGCCTCGCGCCATCACATCCCTGTGGTGGAGACCATCGCCGGGATGTCGACGCTACTGCACACCCACCCCTTCAACTTTGGCCGAGTTGGCGTCACGGGAACCGATTGCGCCAATGCGATCTGTGCCGATGCCGACCTGGTTCTCGCCGTAGGGACCCGGCTGCAGGATTTCACCACCGGTTCGTGGACCGTGTTCGATGCATCCGCCGGGCTGATCGGTATCAACGCGGCGCGCTTCGATGCAGGCAAGCACCTGGCGTTGCCGGTGGTCGGCGATGCGCGGGAAACGCTGGTGGCCATCGACACCGCGCTTGCGGACTGGCGCGCTGATGAGCGGTGGGAATCACGCGCTGCCTCGCTGCGCGAGCAATGGAACAGCCGCCCTGCCACCCTCGGCCGAACCGCGGACGGTCCGCCCGCCTACGCCCAGGTCATTGATGCCGTGAACCGGCTCTGCTCGCCGGCGGACCGGGTCGTCACGGCAGCCGGCGGCTTACCCGGCGAACTGGCCGCCAACTGGCGCGCGCGCTCGGTGGCATCAGTCGACATCGAGTACGGCTACTCCTGCATGGGCTACGAAATTGCGGGCGGCTGGGGTGCGCGCATCGCGCAGATGGAGCGCAACGCGCAAGGCGGTGAACAAGCCGACACCATCGTGCTGGTCGGCGACGGCTCGTATCTGCTGCTCAATTCGGATATCTACTCGAGCGTCCTGTCCGGCCGCAAGCTCATCATCATCCTGTGCGATAACGGCGGCTTTGCCGTCATTGACAAGCTGCAGCGCGCGACCGGCAACGTGCCATTCAACAATTACCTTGCCGACAGCGCCTGGGACCCCGCCCCCTTCGCCGTCGACTTCGCATTGCACGCGCGCTCCATGGGAGCACAAGCCGAGTCGGCCACCGATATCGCCTCATTCGAGACGGCCTTCAGGCGCGCGAAGAGCGCGGACCGCACCTGCGTCATCGATATCAAAGTCGATCCGTATGCCTGGACAGAGGGCGGCCACGCCTGGTGGGAAGTGGGCACCGCTGAAGTCAGCAAGCGGCCCGAGGTGCTCGCCGCCAGCAGGTCCTGGGATCAGGGGCGCGGTCGTCAGCGCCGAGGCGTCTGAGATGAGGCTCGCGCTGGATCGCACGCGGCCGCTGGCCGCCATCGTGGTCGGCCGCGCAGGCATGGATCTTTATCCGCTGCCCGACGGCACCGAAACCGAAAACACCGGGCAATTCGCTGCCGAGGTCGGTGGCTCAGCCGGCAATATCGCGGTGGCGCTGTCGCGCCAGGGCCATGCCACTGCATTGCTGGGTCCGCTGTCGGACGATGCGGTGGGCCGTTTCGTGCGGGGGCATCTGGCACGACTGGGCGTGGATACTTCCCGCTGCCGCACCGTCAGCGGCCGTCACCGCGTGAGCCTCGCCATCTGTGAAACGCGGCGCGAAGACAGCGAAACGGTTTTCTATCGCAATGGCGCGGTCGATCTGGAATTGCGCGCGGATGACTTTGACGCGGCATTCATCGCCAGTGCCAGCGTGCTGATCGTCACCGGCACCGCGCTGGCCGCCGAACCTTCGCGCGCCGCGGCGCTGCAGGCCATCGCACTCGCACGTCAGTCCTGCACCTTTACGATCCTTGACGTGGACCATCGCGCCGTCTCCTGGGAATCCAGCGAGGAGGCGACGCGGATCTACGCGCTCGCCGCCAGCCGCTGCGATGCCGTGGTCGGCAACGATGATGAGTTCGGCCTGATTGCCGGAGACACCGCAGGCGCTTTCGAGGCCGCCACCGGACTGGTCGCGCGCGGTGCGCACTTTGCGGTCTTCAAGCAGGGCGGTTCGGGCTCCATCACGATTTCCGCCGAGGGCAGTTTCAAGTCCGACGTCTACGTGGTCGACGTCAAGAAGCCCTTCGGTGCCGGCGATGCCTTTCTCGGCAGCCTGGTCGGTGCCCTGCTGCAGGACCAGCCGCTCGAACCTGCGGTTCGGCGCGCTTCGGCTGCGGCCGCCTATGTGGTCGCGCGTCGGGGCTGCGCCTTCGCCATGCCGACCGCTGCCGAGCTCGACACTTTCTATCAAGCGCATTCGACGAATTGAGGTCAGCCATGTCCATGCACATTCCCCACTACGACAATCGCAACGCCGCCATCGTCGGTCGCGACGATCCGGATGTGCCGCTGGCCTATTTCAACATCGTGCGGCTCAAGCGCGGTGAGAGCTTCGTCTCCGACGTGCCTGGCTATGAGACCTGCCTGGTACCGGCGCACGGCAGCATCGATGTGGAGGTGCGCGGCGAAGGCCTGGCTGCCCAGCGATTCGAAGCAGTTGGCGGCCGCGCCTCGATCTGGGAGGGGCAGCCCGCGGCCGTCTACGTGCCCGTGGGTTGCACCGCCACCTTCGTGTGCCGCTCCGAGACCACCGAGACCTTCATCGCCGGTGCGCGCTTCGATCAGAGATTCGAGCCCTTCGCCGTACGCGCCGAGCACATCGATCCGGTGCAGTACGGCTCGGATGACACCAAGACCCACCGCAAGATCAAGCACATTCTCGGCCGCAAGCCACCCGGCCAGGTGGGCCGCCTGCTGGTGTCGGAACTGTTCACGGTCGGCGCGGGCGGCTGGTCCGGCTATCCGCCGCACAAGCACGACAGCGATCGCATGCCCGATGAAACCCGCCACAACGAGGTCTACAACTTCCGCTTTCGGCCCGAGAACGGCTTTGGCCTGCAATTGCTGCAGACCGAGGGTGAGCTGCTCGGCAATGCGTTCCACATCCGCAATGCCTCGACGCTCAAGATCCCGCGCGGCTATCACCCCTGCGTGGCGGCGCCGGGCCACGAGATGTACTACTTCACCGTGCTGGCGGGTGAGAAGCAGCGTCCGCTGCACCAGTTCTTCCAGCCCGCCTATGCCTACCAGATCGAAACCATCCCCGGCATCAAGGACATGATCGCCAAGTTCAAGTAAGCAGGCGCCGGCGTGCTCGCAAACCTGGCCACCGTGTTATCCGGTGCCGCGGAGCGCCGCCGCGCCGTTGCCTGCTTCAACGTCTTCGGCTGGGAAGACGCGCGTGCGGTGGTGGATGCCGCGACCCAACTGGGCACGCCGGTGATCCTGGCCGCCAACCTCGACTTCAGGCGTTCCATGCCCGTGGAAGTCATCGCCGTCATGTTGCGTTCGCTGGCGCAGGGCGCGCCGGTACCGGTCTGTGCGCACCTGGATCACACCTACGACGTGGACGAAGTGCTGCGCGGAGTGGACCTGGGCTTCAGCTCGGTGATGTTCGATGGCTCACAGCTGCCGCTGTCGGAGAATATCGCCGCCACGGCGAGCGTGGTGCAGTACGCGCACGCCGCAGACTGCTCGGTCGAGGCCGAGATCGGTTCGGTCCCCTACGCCGAAGGGCGAGCCCACATCAAATCAGAGCTCACCGAGGTCGGCGATGCCGTGCGCCTGGCAACCGAAAGCGGCCTGGATGCGCTGGCGGTGTCGGTCGGCAATGTGCACCGCCTGAATACGCCCGGTGCCGTCATCGACTTCGAGCGCCTGGCGCAGATCGCAGCGGCCGTCAGCGTCCCGCTGGTGATTCACGGTACCTCGGGCATATCCGATCAGGACATACAGCGGCTGGCAGGTGCGCGCGTGGCCAAGTTCAATATCGGCACGCGGGTACGGCAGGCATTTGGCAGAGGGCTGCGCCACGCGCTGAGCCGCGATGCCGCGCGCTTCGATCGGCTCGACATCATGGCCGATGTCATGCCGATCGTTGCGGACGAGGCGATGCGCGTCATGCGCCTGCTCGGAGCCTAGTCGTAGCGGATCGGCACGCTGCGTCCGCTGCGCAAGGATTCCCAGGCCGCATCCGCCAGGATCAGTGCGCAGCGTCCATCCTCGAATCCCGCGGTTGGCGGCCGGCCGCTCTCCACGACCTCGACAAAGTCCAGCAGTTCATCGCGGTAGGCCTGGCCGTATCGGTCAATGAAAAAATTCAGCAGCGGTTCTTTCGCGTTCGTGGCCAGGGCACCGGAACGCGTCAGCGAGCTGGCGTGCAGATTGTCCGATTGCACCATGCCGGCGCCACCGAATGCCTCGACCCGTTGATCGTAGCCATAGACGGCGCGGCGTGAATTGTTGATGTGCACCAGCGCGCCCGAGGCCGCCTTCATGACCACCATCGCCGTATCGACATCGCCGAAATCGCGCAGCTGCGGATCCACCATGACGCTGCCGGCGGCGCTGAGTTCGATGATCGGATCCTCACCGAGGATAAATCTCGCCAGATCGAAATCGTGAATGGTCATGTCGCGGAACAGGCCGCCGGATCCCCGCAGATACGCCGCGGGCGGCAGGCCCGGATCGCGGCTGGTAATGATCAGCAGCTCCAGCACGCCGATCTCCCCTGCCCTGACCGCATCGCGAACCGCCCGATGGCTGCGATCGTAGCGGCGATTGAACCCGAGCTGCACCGGCACGCCTGTGCCCGCGATGGTGGCGCGGCAGCGCTCCACCCGTGCGATATCCAGATCGATGGGCTTTTCGCACAGGATCGCCTTGCCGGCCAGCGCCGCTGCCGTGATCAGATCGACATGCGTGGCGGTCGATGAGGCAATGAGCACAGCCTCGACGCTCGGGTCGCCGAGCACCTCGTCCACGCTGGATGCCGGCCTCGCATGGAAGCGCGCCGCGGCGGCGGCTGCCACGGCGGCGTCGGTATCGTAGATCCAGGCGAGTTCGGCTCGCGGATGTAGCGCGGCGATATTGGCGGCGTGCAGGGTCCCGATACGGCCTGCGCCGAACAAGCCAATGCGAATCATCGCGGCCGGAGCGTGCCGCGCTCAATGACGCTGCACTCGAACAGCCGCGTATCGCTTTGCGTGGAGCGATCAATGACCGCGAACAGCAGCTCCACCGCCGTGATGATGATGTCGGCCACCGGTTGATGAATGGTGGTCAGGTTGTAGGCGGGCCATCCAGCCATGGCCATGTTGTTGAACCCGATCAAACCGATGTCGCGGGGCACCTGCACGCCCGCATCGCGGCAGGCATCCATGGCTCCCATGGCGAGCACGTCGTCGCCGCAGAAAACCGCATCGATACCGCCATTGCGAAGCAATTGCTTCATGAGCGTATAGCCGGCTTCGTGGCAATAGGAGTGGCCAAAGACGATCGCGCTCGGCGCCAGACCCGCGAGTGCCAGACTGTTTCTGAGGCCCTGCAGGCGATCCTCGGTCGAGTTGGCAGCCTGCGGTCCGCCCAGGAAAGCAACGTTCCGGTAGCCGCGTTGACGCAGCATCTCGCCGGCCAGGCGTCCGCCCTGCAGATTATCGCAGCCGACGATGTTGTCCGATGCCGAGCTCCCCACGCGGCCAAAGGCCTGCACCACCGGCATGCCGGCTGCGGCGCACTCCTCCGTGAATCCGGCCGGCAGCGTCGAGGAGGCCACGATGACCCCATCGACGCTGTACTTGAGCAGCATCTCGAGGGCGACATCGGTGCGCGCGCCGCCCGAGAGATTGGCGAGCAACGGCCGGCGGCCGCGCTGCTGCAGCCGGCGCGTGAACAGATCGAATATCTCCATGAACAGCGGATTATCGAACGCGTTCGATATCAGCGCGATCAGCTCGGTGCGGCCCGTCATGAGACTGCGCGCCAGCGCGTTGGGGTGGTAGCCGAGCGACTGGGTAGCGGCCATGACCTTCTCGCGGGTCATCGTCGATACCGAGGCTCCGGCCGTGAAGGTGCGCGACACCGCCGAGATCGAAACACCTGCGAGTTCCGCCACTTCCTTGGCCGTCACCCTGCGATCGGCAGTGGGCACAGTTCTCTTTGATTTGCTTGATAGCGCCATGTTTGAGTCCACTGGAGCCGATTCTAGCCGATGTGATCGAGACTCTTGCAAGCGCTTGCGCCGCGCCAGCCGTAGTGCTAAAAGACGCTTGAGTGCCCAGTGACCCCCAGAGTCGCACTCACCATTGGCGCACCGCAAGTCTCTATCCGCGGAGGATATCCATGTACATCATCGGTCAGCAGGAAATCGACGCCATGGCGCGGGTGGTCAACTCGAAGGCCCTGTTTCGCTACGGGCTCGGGCACGAGTGCGAGCGCTTCGAGCAGCGCTATGCGGCCTATCTCGGGGGCAAGCACTTCTCGCTCGCGGCCAGCGGCTCCTACGCGCTCACGGCCGCCATGATTGGCCTCGGCATCGGACCCGGCGACGAGGTGCTGGTCCCGGCGCACACCTACATGGCTTCTGCCACCTCGGTGCTGGCCGCGGGCGCCATCCCGGTGATCGTTGATATCGACGAATCCATCACCATCGACCCTGACGCGGTCGAGGCGGCGATCGGGCCGCGCACACGTGCGGTCATCCCGGTACACATGTGGGGCACCATGTGCGACATGGACGACATCATGGAAATTGCGCGCCGGCGCAAACTGTTCGTCATCGAGGATTGCTGCCAGGCTGTCGGCGGCAGCTACAAGGGGCGCAAGGCCGGCTCGATCGGCGATATCGGCTGCTACAGCTTCAACTTCTACAAGAACATGACGGCCGGGGAAGGCGGCGGCGTGCTGACCAGCGACGATGCCGTCGCCAAGCGCGTTAATTGCGCCATCGATCCCTGCCACGCGTTCTGGACCGGCAAGGATGAGGATTCCAAGCCCTTCGCGGGCAATGGTGCGCGCGCCTCGGAATTCATGGGCGCGGTGCTGAACGTGCAGCTGGATCGCATCGACGGCATCATCGCCGCCATGCGCCGTGAGCGCGATACGATCCTCAACGGCATCCGCGATCTGGAAAAGCTCGGATTGCGCGCGGCGCCGCTCAACAGCCAGGAATTCGATTGCGGCACCAATGTCTTTCTGACATTGCCCAGTGCCGAGGCCGCCACAACGTTCGTCCAGACGTTCCCGAGCGTGATTGCCGGTAAGACCGGACGGCACACCTACACCGAGTGGGATCAGGTACTCATGGGCCTCGGAGCGGCGCACCCGCTCATGAACCCCTACAACATGCCAGCCAATGCCGAGTGCCGCAGAACCTATTCCAGGGACATGTGCGCGCGCTCGCTGGAGATCCTCAATCGTACGATTCTCGTGCCGACGCATCCGGAACATTCGGCGCAGGAAATCCAGGACATCATCCACAACATCAAGGCCGCCACACGCGTGGCCCTCGGCCACGTCAAGACCGCGGAAGTCGATGTCCGCAATGCCGGCGCCGTCGACGCCACCAAGTATGACCTGAAGGTGGTCTCCTGGTAGAAAGCCCCGCGCCCGGGTCGCAGCCAGGCGGCACCGTGGGCGTGGCGCGCTTGCGTCGCGCGCTGTCGCTGCGCGATTTGATCATCTACGGCGTGATCGTCATCTCGCCGACCGCGCCGATGACTTTCTTTGGAATCCTGAGCGAGCGCGGCCACGGCCACGCCGCCAGTACCATCCTGATAGCCATGTTCGCCATGCTGCTGACCGCGATCAGCTATGGGCGAATGGCCCGCGCCTATCCGAGCGCCGGTTCCGGTTTCACCTATGTGGGGCGCGAAATTGGGCCGGCCTGGGGCTATGTGACCGGCTGGAGCATGGTGCTCGATTACCTGATGCAGCCCATCATCAACGTGATCTTCTGCAGCCAGCAGAGCCACGTGCTGTTCCCGGGCATCGACTACTGGGTGTGGGCCATTGTCTTCACGGTCCTGTTCTCCGCACTGAACGTCCAGGGCATCAAGATGTCGGCACGATTCAATGCCGTGCTGGCGGTCGGCATGGGTGTGGTAGTCGCGATATTCTTCGTGGCGGCGAGTCTTTACGTGGCGCACCACGCGCACAACGGCAGCGGATTCTTCACGCAGCCTTTCTACAATCCCAAGACCTGGTCGTTCCCGGCCATCCTGAGCGGCACTTCGCTGGCGGTGCTGGCGTACTTGGGGTTTGACGGCATCTCGACGCTCTCGGAAGAGGCCAAGAATCCGAACGATGTGCTGCCGGCCACCGTACTCACCTGCATCGCCATCGGACTGCTCTCGGTGCTCGAAGTCTACGCCGCGCAGCTGGTCTGGCCGGCATCCGAACACTTCCCCGACATCGATACGGCCTTCACTTCGGTGGCGGGACGTGCGTGGCCGCCGCTATTTGGCGTGCTGGGTTTCACCCTGATCGTGGCGTGCGTCGGCTCGGGCACAGGCATGCAGCTGGGTGCCGCGCGGCTGCTTTTCGGCATGGGCCGCGGTGGCGCCATACCGAAGACATTCTTCGGCTCACTTGAAGCCAAGCGCCGCATCCCGCGCAACTGCGTGCTGTTCGTCGGCGCCATCGCATTGCTGGGCGCGCTGATCCTGCCGGCCATCGCAGGCGCTGCCACCGGTTTTGACCTCGGCGCCAGCATGCTCAACTTCGGCGCACTGATCTCCTTCATGGGCGTCAATGCGGCCGCGTTCGTGCGTTTCTACCTGCGCGCCGAAAAGAAGAACCTGCTCAATCTGGCCGCCCCCATCCTCGGGTTCATCGTCTGCCTGCTGTTGTGGTGGAACCTGAGCTCGGAGGCCTGGATCCTCGGTGCGGTGTGGATGACGATTGGAGTTGCCGCTGCCGCCTGGCAGACACGCGGCTTTAAACGCAACCTGGTCAGTTTCGAGCTGCCGCCGGATGTAGTGCCGGAGACCTCGAGCGTCTAGCCGGCATCAGCCCGATGTCCAGTCTTGACTACGCGACGTGGTTGGGCGAAAGTGCTTGCAAGCGCTTGCAGCCAGCACCGGAGGGATGGTGACGACAATCGGCATCGGCCTGGTGGGTACCGGTTATATGGGCAAGGCCCACGCGGTAGCCCTGCAGTCCGTGGGAGCAGTGTTCAACACGCGACTGCGCCCGATCTGCGAGGTGATCTGCAGCACCACCGCGGACGGCGCTGCGCGCAAGGCGGCCGAATACGGCTTCCGTGATTCGACTCATCTGTGGCAATCCCTCGTCGCCAATCCGCGCGTCGAAGCCATTGTCATCGCCTCGCCCCAGACCACCCATCGCGAGATTGCGCTCCAGGCCATCGCCGCACGCAAACCCGTATTCTGCGAAAAGCCGCTGGGAGCGTCGCTCGCCGATGCGCGCGCGATGGCGGCCGCCGCGGGCGCCGCCGGTGTGCCCAACATGGTTGGGTTCAACTACATTCGTGCACCTGCCATGCAACTGGCGCGACAGATGATCGCGGGCGGGGAGATCGGCGAGCCGGTGCACGTACGCGCCGAGCACACCGAGGATTTCCTGGCGGACCCGGAAGAAGCGGCCAGCTGGCGTACGCGCGATGCCTGCGCCGGAAACTTAGGCGATCTGGCGCCGCACATCGTCAATGCCGTGCTGCGCCTGATAGGACCCATTGACCGCCTGGTGGCGGATGTCCAGACCGTGTATCCAAGCCGCCCCGGCGCCAACGGTCGCGAAGCGGTCACCAATGACGATCAGGTCAATATGCTGTGCCGCTTCGAAAGCGGCGCCATGGGTTCGCTGCATATCAGCCGCGTCGCGACCGGGCGCAAGATGGGTTACGCCTTCGATATCACCGGCACCCGGGGCGCACTGCGCTTCGATGCCGAGGATCAGAATGCGCTGTGGTACTACGATGCGCGCCTGCGTCGCGGCCGCCAGGGATTCACCAAGATTCTCACCGCCCCGGAGCATCCGGACTTCGGTGCCTTCTGTGAAGGCGCAGGCCACGGCACCGGCTATGCCGCGCAGATCATCATCGAGGCGCGCGATTTCCTCAGCGCCATCGACAGTGGCCAATCGATGTTCCCGACCTTTGAGGACGGACTGCAGGTGAGTCGCGTGATTGCCGCCGCATTCCGCTCGCAGCAGCTAGGCGGCTGGGTTGGCGTGGCCGACGTTTGAATTTGCGATCAACAACGGAGTCATCCATGCAGCTTTCGATCGGTAATGCGCCATGCTCCTGGGGCGTTGAATTTGCCGACGATCCGCGCAATCCCCCGTGGACCCGTGTGCTCGATGAGGCGCAGGCCGCCGGCTACACCGGCATCGAGCTCGGACCCCTGGGTTACATGCCGGAAGATCCCGCGGTGCTGGGACCCGCACTCGCCGAACGCCAGCTGACACTGATCGGCGGCGTGCTGTTCCGGCCCTTTCATGATCCCGCGCAATGGCCACAGGTGAAGGACGCGGCACTGCGCACCTGTCGCACACTGACGGCACACGGCGCCAGACGACTGGTGCTGATCGATTCCATTTCTCCGCAGCGCGCGCCGACCGCCGGCCGCAGCGCCGAAGCACCGCGGCTCAGCGGCAGTGAACGGGAAGGATTTCTCGATCGCATCGGCGCTGTCGCCAAGCTCGGCAGCAAGGAATACGGCCTCGAGGTCACTATGCACGCGCATGCGGCCGGATTCGTCGAATTCGAGGACGAACTGGAGACGGTGCTGGACGCCATCGATCCGGAGCTGCTGGGCGTCTGCCTCGACACCGGGCACTGCGAATATGCCGGCTTCGATCCGGTCGACTTTTATCGCCGGCATGCGCCGCGCGTCTCGTACCTGCACTTCAAAGACATCGATCCGCAGATCCGCCGCCGCGCGATCGATGAGCGCATCGGCTTCTATGATGCCTGCGCGGCCGGACTGTTTTGCAATCTCGGCCAGGGCATCGTCGACTTCAACGCGCTCAAAGCCGCCCTGACTACGACAGGATTCTCCGGCTGGGCAACGGTTGAGCAGGATCGTGATCCGACCGGTGCGCGATCGACGCTGGCCGATGCCAGGGCAAACCTGGACTACCTCAAGTCGAGCGGATTGGCCTGACGCATGCGATTGAACTGGGGATTGATCGGTGGGGGCGAAGGCAGCCAGATCGGCGCCACGCACCGCATTGCGGCCGGACTCGACGGGGCCTTCCAGCTGGTCGCCGGCGCACTCGATATCGATGCCTCGCGTGCGCGCGACTATGGCGCGCGGCTTGGAATTCCCGTCGATCGGGCCTATGGCGATTGGCGGCAAATGCTGGAGGCTGAAAAGTTGCGCTCCGACCGCTTGTCGCTGGTCACGGTCGCTACCCCGAATGCCTCTCATTTCGAGATCACGCGCGCATTTCTCGAGGCAGGCTTCGACGTACTGTGCGAGAAGCCGCTGACCACGACGCTGGAAGAAGCCCGCGAGATCGTCCGCATCGCCCGCACTCAGGAGCGGATCTGCGCAGTGAACTACGGCTACTCCGGTTATGCGCTGGTGCGCCAAGCACGCGCCATGGTGGCGCGCGGCGAGCTCGGTCGCATTCGCGTCGTCGTGGCCGAATTCGCGCACGGCCATCACGCCAATGCCGCCGATGCGGATAACCCTCGCATTCGCTGGCGCTACGATCCGAAGCTTGCCGGCATTTCATCCATCGTCGCCGATTGCGGCATCCATGCGCTGCACATGGCCTGCTACATCACCGGACAGGAAGTGCGCTCGTTATCGGCCGATTTCGCCACCACGGTCGCGGGTCGCGGACTGGAAGACGACGCGCTGATCGCGTTTCGCATGTCCGGCGGCACGATCGGACGACTCTGGACCAGCGCCATCGCCGTCGGTCGCATGCACGGACTGACCATCCAGGTGTTTGGTGAAAAGGGCGGCTTGCGCTGGGCGCAGGAGCAGCCGAACCAGTTGTACTGGACGCCGGTCGGCGCGGCCACCTCGATCATCGAGCGCGGCGTCGCCGGCATCTCGCCCGAAGCCGACCGCGCCACCCGCGTCACCGTCGGCCACGCCGAGGGTTTCTTCGGCGCCTTTGGGAATATCTATGCGGACCTGGCCGAGCAACTGCGCGCCAGGCGTGAACGGCGCGCGCCGGATCCTCTGGCGCTGAGCTGTCCGACGGCTGAGGACGGCTCCCATAGCATTGCCGCCATCCAGGCCGCGGTCACCTCCGCCAGGGCACAAGGCGCCTGGGTCGACTGCGCCCCGGGACATCTGCCGTCATGAAGACACTCAAGGCAGCTGTCATCGGCACCGGGGCGGCGGCACGCTTCCACGTGCAGGCCTATCGCAAGTCTCCGGCAGTAGAAGTGACCGCGGTGTGCGGAACTGATGCCGGGCGGGCGCAGGCCTTCGGCAAGGCATTCGACCTCAAAGCGTACACCTCGCTCGATGACATGCTGCGGCAGGAGCGCCCGGACGTGGTTACGGTGGCCACGCTCGAATGGGATCACGAAGCGCCGGTGCTGCGATCGCTCGAAGCGGGCAGCCATGTGCTGTGCGAAAAAATCATGGCGCATAGCCTCGCGATCGGCGAGAACATGGTGGCCACCGCACGGCGAACCGGGCGCACGCTCGGGGTCAACTACAACTACCGCTGCGTCCCCTCGCACGCGATCATCCGGCAGGAATTGACGCAAGGCAGCTTCGGCGTACCGGCACTCTTTACTGCCACGACTCACACCTATCTGTGGGCGCACATGCTGGATCTGATGCGATTCTTCTTCGGCGATCCGTCCGAAGTCAGCGCCAGCATCGTCGACGATCAGCGCCAGCGGCCGCAGGCGACGCCGCATGCGGGGCAGCCGTGGATGTATGCCGACGACATGGTCTATCACCCCTCGGTCGCGGCCTCTGCCGCGTTCCGCTATCGCGATCCCGACTTCATTGCGACCGTGGCAGGCTCCGTCCGGGTGCCGTACGACGAGCACTTCTGGTCCTTCGCCCTCTACGGCAGTCGCGCCGCCCTGTCCGTTCAGGCAGCCACCAATCCGAATCTGGGCGGCACTGCCACTCTTGGAGCGATCGCCGAGCGCCTGATGACGCTGTCGCCCTGCTCCTACCCGGAGTCATTCGATCTGTCCGTGCTGGCCTTCGTCGAAGCGCTGCATGAGGGCCGGCCCGCGCCCGTCAGCGGTGCCGACGGGCTCGCCGCCATGCGTCTCGAAGCCGCAGTGGCGCAGTCGGCGCGCACCGGCCGGGCCGTCACTTTCTCAAACCCATCATGATCCGCGAGGGCATCAGCGCATGAGTGCAATCCTGAGTGCCTACCAGGTAGCCCGGTTCCGTCGCGACGGCTTCCTGCCGGTCCGGCAGGTGTTTTCGCCGCTCGAGGTTGCCGAAATCCGCGATACCTTCATGGACATGGCAAGGAACGGCCCGGTCGATGGGTTGTCGGAAGGCAAGGGAGAACTCAATCGCGGCGGTAGCGCGCAGTACGCGCCCAGCGATCCGCTGTCGTTCTATCCGCGCATGATGCATCCGCACGCTCACCCGGATAAGCCGGTCGGGCCGTTGAGCATGCGGTACAT
Organism: uncultured Gammaproteobacteria bacterium; assembly: GCA_963819195.1. Lineage (GTDB taxonomy): Bacteria > Pseudomonadota > Gammaproteobacteria > Steroidobacterales > Steroidobacteraceae > FEN-1191. The sequence goes on along the minus strand of CAWFVL010000011.1, from coordinate 60,110 downwards.
GCTTCATCCCAAATTGGAGGGGATTCTCGCCGGGCTGCTGGCGGACGAGCCGCTGGCGGTACAGAGCATGTTCTACTTCAAGCCGCCGCAATCCCGTGGCCAGGCGTTTCACCAGGACAATTTCTATCTGCGGGTCAAGCCCGGCACCTGCGTGGCAGCGTGGCTGGCCGTGGACGACGCCGATGAAGAGAACGGCGGCATCCAGTGCGTATCAAACACGCAGAATCATCCGATTCAATGCCCGGAGCAATCGAACCTGGCCGAATCCTTCACCACCGAGCGCGTGACACCGCCCAAAGGATCACGGGTAGAGGTCGTTTCACTGAAGGCAGGCGACGTGCTGTTCTTCAACGGCAATGTCATTCACGGCAGCGGGCCCAACCGCAGCAAGACGCGCTTTCGGCGCTCGCTGATCTTCCACTACGTGCCGCAAAGCACGGCCATGATGAGCGAGTGGTACAAGACGCCGTACCGCTTCAATGGGGAGTTGCTGCCGATTGCGCCGACTACAGGCGGCGGTCCCTGCGGCACGATCGACGATGCCCCGCGGACACCGCATTGATGCTAGCGAGCGACGCCCCGACCTTTGAGGATCGCCTGAATGCCAAGGGCCGCCAGTTCCATATCCACGGCTTCCGGCGCGCCGCTGACGGCCACCGCGCCGATGACGGCGCCTGCGATCACGATGGGTACGCCGCCGCCCCAGCCGACGAAGCGCGGATCGCCGAAATAGGAGATGTCGAATCCGGTCTCGGGATGTCGCGCCGCCTGGCCCACTTCGAAGGAGGGGCGTCTTTCGCGAGCTGCGGTCCATGCCTTGTTGGTGGCAATGGCGATGGAGGACAGCGGTGCTCCATCCATGCGCAGCAGCCCGATCAGTTCGCCATGATCGTCTGCGACCGTGATGACCGCAGCCAGAGCCCGGCGTGTGAGTTCGTCTGCGATGGCATCCAGTGCCCGGCGGGCATCCATGTAACCAATCGGCAACGTGTCAGCCATGAGGCCCCTCCTTCTTGGTCGTGTCGCGGGTGCCCACCAGCATCGTGGCGGCGCGCTGCAGGGCGCCCGGCTCGCGCTTTTCGAGCCAGCGCATGTAGACAAAGCCGAGCAGCATGGCCGTCAGGAACAGATACGGCGTCAGGTTGTCCGGCCAGTCCGGTACCGGGTACAGGGTCACGAACAGCACGGGCAGCAGCGCCAGCGTCGCGGCCCACGGCACGATCACGTGCTGCCAGACGGTGAAGCGATCCCGATGCACCCGACGCATATAGGAAGTCAGCGCCAGATTGGCCATCGCATACAGCACGATGACCGCCAGCGCGGATATGGTCTCGAGAAAACCAAAAATGTATTCGGGCTTCATCAGCAGCCCGACCAGCAACACCGCAACGATGCCAAACACTTGTTGAAATCCAATTGCAAACGTCGGGGTGTGGTGAATGGGATGAATCCTGCCAAAGCGGGCCGGCAGCGTTCCCGCCCTGCCCATGGTATAGAGCACTCGCGATGCGGAATTGGTGCAGGCAAGGCCGACGGCGATGGCGCTGTTGATGAGCGCAAGCACCACCAGCCACCAGCCCGCACCCCAGAGCGCATGACCCAGGCCGTAGTAGGGATTCGGATCGGCGGCAAAACTGGCCATGCGGCCGGTTCCCCAACCAATGGCGCTCGCATACGAAGTGAAGATATAGACCAGGCCTATGGCCACCAGCGACAGCATGACGGCCTGGCCGACCAGTTTGTCGGCGCGGCGGGATTCCTGCGCCAAAGGCGCCGGCCCTTCGAAACCACTCAGGGACAGTATCGAGAACACCATGCCGGCCACGATGCCTTCGAGGTGATTCGGCGCTGCGCTCGGAGTCAAAGGCGCCTGGTAGCTGGAGCCCGGGCCCGGATGAATCAGGAAAGTCACCGCCAGGGCCAGCATGATCAAAAGTTCAAGGCCGCCCAGCAGCGCCGTGATCTGCATCGACAGGCGGATACCGTGACGCGTGAGCATCCAGATGCCGGCGAATGTCACCAGGGCGATGAGCCACCACGGACAATGAATTCCAAACTGGGATTGCAGCGTGTCCGAGATCAGGTAGCCCAGGAAACCTGTAGTGCCGGCCGGACCGAGAAAATCGTAGATCAGGTAGCTCCAGGTGGCCATGAAGCCGGTGCGGCTGCCCAGGCCGCAGGTTGTGAAGGCGTAGTACCCGCCGCTCGATGGCAGATAGCGCGAAAACTGCGACACGGTATTGCCGATCAACAGGCACACGATGGTGGCGAGCAGAAAGGAGATCGGCATCGCCGGTCCGGCCTTGAGCGCGATCAGCGGGAACGCGAACATGATGTTCGCAGCCGGCGCTATGTGCGTAACGCCCTGGAAAACGAGCTCCGGAAGCCCGAGCGCATTTCGCCGCAGCTGCGGATCCGCAGCCGCGCTGGTGGCCTCGGTCAAGTGAACATTCCCACTATTGTGAATTCTGTCAGGGAGAGAGTGATGCGCCAGTGTAGCGGATCATCGGCCCGCAAACGATTGGGGCGATCGCCATGACGCGCCGTAAAGCGGTCGGGCGAGAGGGACGCAGACCTCACGTGGCGCTGATCATCGAAACTTCCCTGGGTTCGGGCCGCGACATTCTGCGCGGCGTCGCGCGCTACGTGCGCGAGCACGAGCCATGGGCGCTATATCACGAGCCCCACGGACTGGAGGCGTCGGTGCCGCAGTGGCTGCGACGCTGGAATGGCGATGGCATCATCGCCCGCATTCAGACCCGCCGCATCGCACAGCAGCTGGCAGCCAGCGGCATCCCGGTGGTCGATGTGCTGGGCGTGGTGCCCGAATTGGCCTTTCCGCTGGTCTCGGTCGACAACATCGCGATCGCACGCATGGCCGCTGAACATCTGCTTGAACGCGGCTTCAGGCGCTTTGGCTTTTTTGGCATCGAGGGGGAAAACTGGTCTGAGCAGCGCTACGCCGGTTTTTGTTCCGCCGTGGCGTCAGTGCAGTCGCAGGTGCCGATCTGCCGGCTGCCCCGGGATACCAAGGGACGCCGCTCATGGGAGCGCGCCGAGGATGACATTGCGCGCTGGATAGCGGCATTACCCAAACCTGCCGGTGTACTCATCTGCAGTGACCAGCGTGGCTCGCAGTTTCTCGAGGCCTGCCGCCGCGCCGGCGTGTCGGTGCCCAATGAGATCGCGGTCGTCAGCGTGGATAACGATGAGCCCCTGTGTGAAGTGTGTCTGCCGCCGCTCTCGAGCGTCGAGCCGGGCCACCTCAATGTGGGATACCAGGCCGCGGCACTGCTCGATTCCATGCTGCGCGGCGGATCGGCCTCCAGAAAGCCGCTGCATGTGCAGCCGCTGGAGACCGTGACCCGGCAATCCTCGGACACCCTGGCGGTAGCTGATTCGCGCGTCGGCATGGCGCTGCGACTGATTCGCGAAAACGCGCCGTCGGGCATGCGCATTGACGATATCGCGCGTGAAGTCGGGCTGTCGCGCAGTGTCCTCCAGCGCCGTTTCCGCGCCACCCTGCACTGCTCGATTCATCAGGAAATCTTAAACGTCAGGATACGGCACGCGCGCGAGCTGCTCGCGACCACCGAGATATCGCTGGCCGCGGTTGCGGAGCAGGCCGGCTTCAAGCACCAGGAGTACCTGGGTGCCGTGTTCCGCGCTCGTGTCGGCAAGACCCCCGCGCAGGTGCGTGAGGATGCCCGCTGAACACGCCCGCTAAAGATGCGAACTCACGCGCGCCTGAGCTGTTGCGGTGCATTGCCGGCGCGATGCGTTGGCTGCACGCGACAGCGCTCCGATTTCTACAAACTTCGACCGATTCTCTACATTTCGATGCGTATGCAATCCGCTACACTCATTGCGAATCAGCTGTGTGCCCCGGGAGCACAGACTGATGCAACCACGACCACAGTCGTGTCTTTGACGCCAGCTTCTCACACAAAAACGAAACGGTGCGACCATGACGACTAGGGAAAAAAGCTACACGGAACGTTGTCTCCTCAGTTTTCTGCTCGCTGTCGGAGTCGCCATCACGGGCGGCGCAGCGTTGGCGGACGACACCTCCACCACGGCGGCCCCGGGCGTGCTCGGAGAGGTGATCGTTACCGCAACACGGCGCGCGGAATCGGTCGAGGATGTGCCAATCAGTATCAATGCCTTCGGCGAAGAGCAACTCGCGCTCGGAGCGATCAAGAGCATTGATGACATCGCGGCGTTGACCCCCGGACTGCAGTTTGCGGTACCCAACGGCTTCAGCGCGGCCTTCACCACCATTTCGATCCGCGGTCTCAACACCAATACCGGCCCGCCGACGGTCGGTCTGTATCTGGATGACACCGTGATCTCAAGCCGCCTCTCCGGCACGGCCAATCAGGGCAACGTCTACCCCTATGTATTCGATCTGAATCGGGTCGAGGTCGAGCGCGGCCCGCAGGGTACGCTGTTCGGCGCCGGCGCCGAGGCGGGCACGGTGCGGTTCATCACCAACCAGCCGAGCCTCACGGAGTACAGCGGTCTGGCGCGTTCGGAACTGGCGTCCACCGAAGGCGGCCGCCTGAGTTACGAGGCCGGTGTCGCGTACGGCGGCCCGATCGTCCCGGACGAACTCGGCTTCCGCCTGAGCGTCTGGGACCGCCAGGACGGCGGCTGGGTCAATCGTATCGATCCGCTGCCAGGCGCGGGCTTCGGCAACGTGATCGCGCCGGACGCGAACACCAACACCAAGACGGTGGTCAAGGGAGCGCTGGCATTCAAGGTGGGCGATGTTCTGGTGACGCCCGCGATCTACTATCAGCGCGTGCATCAGGATGACGCGCAGCGCTTCTACGGTGCCTTCTCTGATCCCGAAGACGGCGTGTTCAATAACGGCGTGCTGCTGCCTGAAGTCTGGACGGACAAGTGGGTACTGCCTTCCATCAAAGCCGAAGATCACCTGCCGTTCGCGGACGCCACAGCCAATGTCTCCTACCTGAGTCGTCAGGCGACCGAGATACTGGATGAAAGCGCATTCGTCTGCCCTGGACTGCAGACACCTGCGGGGTCTGGAAACTTTGGTTGCGGCAATCCGCTCGGCACCGGCTTTCCGACGTCGGCTTCGCAAACGGCATACACGCCCACCAATCTGAGTGTGAATGCCTACACGGCCGAGGTGCGCCTGGCCTCGAACACCAAGGACACCTTCTTCAGCTGGGTCGCCGGTCTCTATTATGAGCACCGCCAGCAGCGCGACTTTCAGACCGACTACGATGAGGCGGCCTATCCGCAGTACTTCGGTCATCCGGCTCCTTGCACGGGTCTGTTCTGCTCCATCATCCAGGACCAGCACGAGCTGTTCACCGATGTGCAGACGGCCATATTCGCGCAGGGCGACTTTCACCTGACGCACGCGCTGACATTGACGATCGGCGAGCGCGTGGCGCATGTGACGGTAGACGGCGCCGACACCACCAGCATCTCGTACCTGACCGGCGCGCCGCCGGTAGCGCCGTTCCATGCCAAGAACAATCCGGTGACGCCGCGCCTCGGACTGTCCTACCAGTTCGATCACAACAATCTGGCATACATCGCTTTCAGCGAGGGTTATCGGCCAGGCGGCGGCAACGGCGAAATTCCGAATACCTCGGGTCCCTGCAACGGCCAGCCCCAGGTGCCTCTGACCTATTCACCCGACTATGTGCACGCGCTGGAACTGGGCACGAAGAACACGGTGCTGGACGGTCGAGTGCAGGTGAATGCCGCGATTTTCCACAATGAGTGGAACAACATTCAGCAGTACATCAGCGAGGCCTGCGGTCCCTATGCCTATGGAACCAATGCGGGTAATGCCGTCAGCAACGGCTTTGACCTGCAGCTGCACGCATTGCTGACGCAGGAACTGCGGTTCGACCTGAATGTCGGCTACGTCAACGCCTACTACAGCAAGAGCGGCTACATTCCAGGCCAGGGCCAATCGGACGCCAGCATCATTGTCCGCGAAGGCGACAAAGTCGGTATCCTGCCGCAGGTCAATGCACCCTGGAACATCAACGCGACTCTCGACTACGAGCAGCCGCTGAGCAACGGCAATAAGTTCCATTCGCAGGCCGTCATGCTCTACTCCAGCCAGAACCCGGGACCGTTCATCACCCAGAACACGGAAGTGAACGGCTACGCACTGGCAGTGCCGGATCCGGCCACCCACCTCTATAACGCCCGCGTGGGTTATACGATGGGCAAGCTCGATCTATCGCTGTTCCTGAACAACATATTCAACGACTCGCAGGCGTTGAGTAAGTACCAGGCCAATGGCGGCTCGAGCCTGGTCAGTTACACGACCTTTCGGCCGCGGACCCTTGGCTTGACCGCCAACCTGTCATTCTGATCGGATAAAGATCTCCGGCCTCCTCCCTGGTGGGGTGTCTCCCGTGACACCCCACCAGCCCGGCTGCGACGCGCTGGCGCCGCACGTCATTCTTCCTAATTCCGCGTGGACGCTCTTATGACCGCCGCAACCAAAAAACATCACCTGATTGATCACGAGTGGCCCGAGTTCGGCTGGGCCGCGCGTCCGCCCGCCGTCGAGTGCTCCGAGCTGGAGCAACGGCTGGCGGCACTGCGCGCGACCATGGCATCGGCGCGACTCACGCACGTGGTGGTCTATGCCGATCGCGAGCATTTCACGAGTATTGCGTGGCTCACCAATTTCGATCCCCGGTTCGAGGAGGCGATCCTGATTGTCGCCGCCAGCGGCAAGCCGCTGGTCGTGGTCGGCAATGAATGCGAGGCTTACTTGGGGATCAGCCCGCTCTTCACGGCGGCCAAACTGCGCTCGGAGCGCTTCCAGCCGCTGTCGCTGCTGAACCAGCCGCGTGATTCCAGCCGCAGGCTGCGCGACATCCTGGCCGGCGAAGGTATCGGCGCCGCTTCCCGGGTCGGGTGCATCGGCTCCAAGTATTTCGCCGACGCGGAATTCCCCGATGGCGCTCACACGATCGACATTCCCGCCTACCTGGTCGACGCGCTGCGGGACCTCGCTGGCCGCGAGTCGGTGGTCAACGCCACCGACCTGATGATGCATCCGGGCCACGGGCTGCGCACCCGGTGCTCGCCGTCGGAGATCGCGCACTTCGAATACACCAATGTGCTGGCCGCCGAGGGCATGCGGAGCATGATCTTCGGTCTTCGTCCCGGCATGACGGACAATGAACTCGCCACCCTCTGCGGCTATAACGGCGAGCCCCTGTCCTGTCACATGACGATGGTGACCGAGGCCAACCGGACCCTGGGGCTCTCGGGTCCCGTGGGCGCCACCATCGCCCTCGGATCGCCGCTGGCCACGAATATCGCCTACTGGGGCAGCAACAACTGTCGCGCCGGCTGGGTGGCGCACTCGGCGAAGGATCTGGTGCCGGCAGCGCACGACTATGTCGAGGCCTTCGCCGGACCCTACTTCCAGGCAATGGCCGAATGGTTCGGCCTGCTCAAGATCGGCGCCCCCGGCGGCAAACTGGCCGCGCTGATCGCCGAGAAGCTGCCGTTCGATCGCTTTCGCATCTTCCTCAATCCCGGTCATCTGATTCACCTCGAAGAGTGGATCAGTTCGCCGATTTATCCAGGGTCAGAAGTGCCGCTGCACTCCGGCATGGTCATGCAGGTGGATGTCATCCCCTCTTCTCCCACCTACTTCTCGACCCGTATGGAAGAAGGCGTGCTGCTGGCGGATGCCAATCTGCGCGCCAGCCTCAAGGCCCAGTACCCGGATTGCTTCGCGCGCTGCCAGAAGCGCCGCTCGTTCATGATCGATGTGCTCGGCATCGACCTCGCAGATGAGATTCTGCCCCTGTCGAATATCCCGGGCATCGTGGCGCCGTTCTTCCTGCAGCCGAATCAGATCTTCGCGGTCCGCTGATGCCTTGATGCCGGGGCATCAGTACGGGACGCGCTTGTAATAGCGCCGCATCGTCAGCGGATGCTGCCGCTTGGCTTCCAGATGCGCACTCACGCGCTCCATCGCGGCGGCCAGCAGCACCGGCGAGAGCAGCGCCCGGCTCTCGATGCTGATTCCCGGTAGCTCGAAAGTGGCCGTGTCGAACACGTGCAGCTTGCTGGTGTGATCGCGCGCGAATACTTCCACGCGCTCTGTCAGCGGCCGCAGCACATCTTCTCCGGTGAAGACGATCAGGCTGACGTCCTGGTCGAGCAATTCGAGGGCGCCGTGAAAGAAATCCGAGGCATGCACGGGGCGCATCCGGATCCACTGCATTTCCTCGAGGATGCACATGCCGTAATAGAACGCTTCCGGCCAGGTGGAACCCGCGCCCGTGATCATGTGATAGGGCTCGGAGCGGATCTGCTCGGCAAACCGCTCCGCCCGTGACTCGAACGCGCGCTTGAGGTCGAGCAGCAGCGCCGGCAACCGCTGCAGTTCGGCGATGACGGCGGCATAGCTGCCGAACTCGTTCCGGTGTCGCATGACCGACAGCGCGAGACACAGTGCCTGCAGGTAGAACGATTCGCAGGAGGTATCATCTTCGGCAAAGTTGACGAACGAAACATCGGCGGCGCGCGCCAGCGGTGCATCGGCATGGCCCGTCAGTGCGATCACGCGGGCGCCACGCTGCCGGCAGTATTCCAGCGCTGCGACAGTTTCGCGGGTGGTTCCGGAGAGCGACGGCATCACCACGATGGAATGTTCGTTCAGGTGCGGATGACCGGTCAGCACCAGCTCGGCCGGCATGACCGAAAACACGGGGATGGCCGAGTGCAGCGATAGCCACTGGCAGGCCGGTTGCATGAGGATCCCCGCGCCACCGGTGCCGATGAAAAACAGGTTCCGCGCGCCGCCGGCCAACAGCCGCCCAATCGCCTCATCGATCGGGCCGGCGAGCGCCACGGCACCTGACTGAATCCGCAAGTAACGGGACTCATCAAAATTGAACAACGCCAAGATTACAGCTCCGCTACAGCTTGCCCGCCGCTTCGGCGCCGAATGTATCGCATTGATTGATGCTGCCGCTGTCGATACCACGCTGCACCCAGGCGAGGCGCTGCGGCGCGGTGCCATAGGTCAGCATCGGATCGGGGGCCTGCGCACCGGGCGGCAAATGCGCGTTCGCCGTTTGGCTGGCAGCCGCGGCGGCATCGAGCGCCGTCGAGAGGGCGCGGCCAGGGTGAATCACGCCGCGCTTGATGGCCGACCCGAGCCAGATCCCGGCGTAGCAATCGGCCTGCAGCTCCGCGACCATCCAGGTGCGGGCGGCGACGGCCGGCGAGCTGCGCGAACGGGCCTGCGCCACCAGCGGGGTGGTGCCCATCAGGCTCTGGGCGTGATGACCCATCGCGTGCCCGACAACAAAGGCGATGGCGAGATCGTCTGGAAGGCTCGCAGACTGATCGAAATAGATCCTGCGCTCATCCGGGCAGTAAAAGGTGCCCGTCAACGCGCTATCGACGCCGCAGGCCTTCCGGATCGTCTGCCTGAAAAACGCAATCTCCGCTGGCGGATACTGACTTCCCAGCGCCGCGAACTGCTGCGACCAGACGCCATTGGCATCACTGAGCAGCGCCCGCACCCGCGGGGCGATGTCATCGGACACCGGCGGCGGCGGCGCGGCGGCGCCCATCGCCAGCAGGGCCGCGAGCAGCACCGGTACTCGGAATAGGGTTTTCACTGGCGGATTGTACCGCGTGATAACAGGCGGCCGGTGTGGTACACGTGCGTGAATCATGACTACCGGCGAGGCTTCCATGTCTGAAGAGGAACCCCAACGAGGTTTCATCGTGATTCCCGCCAGCCGATCCGTGGCCGCGACGATCGACCGCCTCGAATCCTCGTTACGCGAGCGCGGGATACTGATATTCGCGCGCATCGACTTCGGCGGCGATGCGGCACGCGCCGGGCTGACGATGCGGCCCGAGCAACTGCTGCTGTTCGGCAATCCCAAGGCCGGCACTCCCCTCATGATCGCATCACCGACTGTCGGCCTTGATCTGCCGATCAAGGCGCTGGCTTTTGAAGATCAGGCGGGCAAGACCTGGCTGGCCTACAACGACCCGAATTACGTGGTGCGGCGTCACGGCATCGGCGAGGCAATGAGCGCCAATCTGGCGGCGGTGATTCCGCTGCTGCAGCAGGCGGCTCAGTAAGACTAAGGAGGGACTCATGGATCTGCAGCTCAAGGGCAAGCTGGCACTGGTGAGCGGCAGCACCGCCGGCATCGGACTGGCAACGGTGACAGCGCTGGCGCGGGAAGGGCCGTGGGCGGCACCGGCATCACCGTCAATGCCGTGCTGCCCGGGCCCACCAAATCGCGCGGCGTCACGCAGTTCGTCGAGACGCGCTCGAAAAGCAGCGGCCAGAGCTTCGAGGCCTTCCAGGCCGAGTTCTTCAAGACCGTCCGCCCGACTTCGCTGATCAAGCGTTTCGCCACGCCGGAGAAAGTCGCCTCGCTGATCGTCTACCTCGCAAGCCCGCTGGCGTCGGCCACCACGGGCGCCGCGCTGCGCGTGGACGGAGGCACCATCAAAAGCGCCTGCTAGGGAATAAAACGCCCGGGACCGAGGTCTTCTCCCCGAACACCTTTCAAGGAGAGACCCGTGCCGGACACCCCTTTTCTCGAATCCCGCCGCAAGGCGCTCAAGTGCCTCGCCTATGGCGGCGCCGGCACGCTCTTCACCCTGGCCGGCGGCATCCTGACGCCGATTGAGCTGGCCCTGGCGGGCAGCGATCCGAAGGCCGCCGCCCTGGGAAGGCCGCTCTTCGTCCAGATCAGCGACACCCACATCGGCTTTAACAAGGATGCCAATCCCGATGTCAACGGCACCCTGACCCGGACCATCGATCTGGTCAACGCGATGCCGGAGCAGCCCGAGCTGATCATCCATACGGGCGATATCACGCACCTCTCGCGGCCGGCCGAATTCGATCTCGCGCAGCAGATGCTCGGGCAGCTGCGGACCACTGAATTGCACACCGTGCCCGGTGAGCACGACACCAGCGATGCGACTGTGACGGAATATTTCAACCGCTTCGGCAAAGCCTCCAACAACAAGGGCTACTACAGCTTCGATCATGCCGGGGTGCACTTCATCGCACTGATCAATGTGTTGCAGTTCAAACCGGGTGGACTTGGCACACTGGGCGATGAGCAGCTTGCCTGGGTGGCCGCCGATCTGAAATCTCGCTCGTCGAGCACACCGATCGTGGTGTTTGCGCATATGCCGCTGTGGACCATCTACGAGCCCTGGGGCTGGGGTACCGGCGATGCCGATCAGCTCGTATCGATGCTGCGTCGATTCGGATCGGTCACGATGCTCAATGGCCACATCCATCAGATTGTGCAGAAGGTGGAAGGCAACATCACCTTTCACTCCGCGCGCTCGACTGCCTATCCGCAGCCGCTGGCCGGCGAAGGTCCCGGCCCGCAGCCACTGAAGGTTCCCGACGATCAGCTGCCCCACATGCTCGGGGTCACCAGCGTCTCGGTGGTCAAGCACCCGCGCGCCTTCGCGCTACGCGACAGCACGCTGAGTTGAGCCGGAGTAATCAGATGAGTAAGCAGATGCCTGGAACATTCAAGCCGCTTCGCGCGCTCGCCGTCGCGGCTGCGCTCTGGACATCGGCCGCGTTGGCGGCATCGGGCGCCGAAGCCGACTCCGCCGCCCACGTGGTCATGAAGGAATTCATGTTTGCGCCGGCGGCGCTGACCGTGAAGGCGGGGACAGTGGTCAGCTGGACCAATCAGGACAATGAACCACACACGGTGGCCAGCGATACGGGCGTTTTTCGCTCCGGGGCGCTGGATACCAACGACAGCTTTTCTTTCAAATTCGATAAGCCGGGGACCTACCACTTCCTCTGCAGCATCCATCCGTACATGGTGGGCACCATCACTGTGGAACCCTGACCGCAAATAGTCTTCCCAAAAGGGACACGGCCTCACGCGATCGCGCCTGGCCTTGGCCTGGCAGGTCTTGCGCTCTCGCTCCGCGTCAGCGGCGGCGCCGGCAGGGTATGCTTAAAGGCCCGGCACTTGCCGATCCTTGCCCTCCAGGTATGAAGCCATGCAACAACGACTGCGAGTCGTACTGATCCTCGCCGCCCTGGCGGTAATCGGCGCTGCGCTGTGGTGGTGGTTGTCCGGGCATGGCGCCGCCCGCCAGGAGATTGCCCTGTACGGCAATATCGATCTGCGGCAGATCGACCTCCCTTTTAATGGCAGCGAGCGCGTGGCCGAGGTGCTGGTGCAGGAAGGCGATCACGTCAAGCAGGGCCAGGTGCTCGCCCGCCTGGATACCAGCCGGCTGAGCCCCGCGGTGGCCCGCGCGCAGGCCGATCTTGAAGCGCAACAGCAGATGGTCAACCGGCTGCACAGCGGCAATCGTCCGGCCGAGATCGACCAGGCGCGCGCCAACACCGCCGCGGCACGCGCCGACGCGGTCAATGCGCACGCGCAGCTCGAACGCCTGCGCACGCTGTCGCAGAACACGGCCGGCCGCGCGCTCAGCCGCCAGGACCTCGATAGCGCGCAGGCCGCCGCCGATGCGGCCGAGGCCAAACTCAATGCCAGCGAAAAGGCGCTGGCGCTCGAACTGGCAGGGCCGCGCCGGGAGGATGTGGCACAGGGCGAGGCGCAGCTGCAATCGCAGCAGGCCGCGCTCGCGATGCTGCAGCAGCAACTTCAGGATGCCGAACTGCGCGCACCGGTGGACGCGGTGGTGCGCTCGCGCGTGGTCGAGCCTGGGGAAATCTCCTCGCCGCAGAAAACCGCCTTCACGCTCGCCATCGTCGATCCCAAGTGGGTTCGCGCTTATATCGCCGAGTCCGACCTGGGCGCGGTGCATGAAGGGCTGCGCGCAACGGTCAGTGTCGATGCTTTTCCCAACCATCGGTTCGAGGGCTGGGTTGGCTTCATCAGCCCGACCGCGGAATTCACGCCCAAAGCGGTCGAAACACGCGAATTACGCTCCAGCCTGGTCTACGAAGTGCGCGTGTTCGTGAAGGATCCTGCGGATCAGCTGCGGCTCGGCAGCCCGGCAACCGTGCATCTGCCGCTGGCCGCAGCGCCGGGCGGAACGTGAACAGCCAGATCCCGGCGCTGCGCGCGGAGTCGCTGCAATACACCTATCGACGCAAGCGCGAGCCGGCTGTCGAGGCGCTCGCCGGCGTCTCGCTCGAGATCCGGCACGGCACATTATCGGCGCTGATCGGTCCCGATGGCGCCGGCAAGACGACATTGATGCGGCTGGCTGCAGCCCTGCTGCGCCCGGAATCAGGCACCCTCAAGGTGCTGGATCTGGATGTGACAGAACATCCGCAGCAGATCCAGGACCGCATCAGCTACATGCCCCAGCGCTTCGGACTCTACGAGGATCTGACGGTCGCCGAGAATATGGATCTGTACGCAGAGCTCCATGGCATCACGGCGCAGCAGCGCGCGCAGCGCTACCCGCAGCTCATGGCCATGACCGCGCTCGAACCGTTCCGTGAACGGCTGGCGGGGCAGCTCTCGGGAGGCATGAAGCAGAAACTCGGGCTGGCCTGCACCCTGGTTCGCTCTCCCGAGCTACTGCTGCTTGATGAGCCCACGGTGGGCGTCGACCCGCTCTCGCGCCGCGAGCTGTGGGACATCGTGCGCGGCCTGGTCACTGAGCAGGGTCTCACGGTGCTGCTGAGCACCGCCTACCTCGACGAAGCGGAGCGCTGCAGTCACATCGTGCTGCTCAACCAGGGACGGGTGCTGGCCCAGGGCACGCCGGCGGAAGTCACGGATCACGCCAAAGGACTGACTTTCATCGCGCAGCCGCGCGCGCCGAACGGCGCACGCGCACTGCAGGCGCAACTGTTCGATCAGCCCGACATCATCGATGCCGTGCCTGACGCCGGCCACGTGCGCTTCGTGCGCTCGGCCGCAAGCGCCGAGTCCAAGTCCGCCACCGACGCGCTGCTGCAGGGGCTGACCGTGACGCCGACGCCGCCGAGTTTCGAGGACGGCTTCATGACGCTGCTGCGCCATATCGTCAATCCGGAGAGCGCGCATCCGGTCACTATGGATCGCCCGGTACCCAGCAATGGCGCGCAGCAAGCGGTGACGGTACGCGGATTGGTCAAGCGCTTCGGCGATTTCACGGCCGTCGATCACATCGAGTTCGACGTGCATCGCGGCGAGATCTTCGGCCTGCTGGGCCCCAACGGCGCCGGCAAGACGACCACTTTCCGCATGCTGTGCGGTCTGCTGACGCCCAGCGGCGGCGAGCTGCGGGTCGCGGGCACCGACGTGCGACGCACGCCGGCGGCGGCACGCGAGCGCCTCGGCTACGTGGCACAGAAGTTCTCGCTCTATGGACCGTTGTCGGTCACCGAGAATCTGGAATTCTTCGCCAGCGCCTACGGGTTGCGGGGCGCCAGGCGGCGCGAGCGCATCGACTGGGCAATCCGCGAATTCGAGCTCGCCGACCTGGCGCGCTCCACCAGCGCGCTGCTGCCGGGCGGCTTCAAGCAGCGCCTCGCCATGGCCGCGGCGCTGCTGCACGAACCCGAGATCCTGTTTCTCGATGAACCCACCAGCGGTGCTGATCCGCATGCGCGGCGGGTCTTTTGGCGGCGCATCACCGCGCTGTCGCAACAGGGCGTGACCATCATCGTCACCACGCACTTCATGCAGGAAGCCGAGTACTGCGATCGCGTCGCTATCATGGACTCAGGGCGGGTGCTGGCCCAAGGTTCTCCGGCTGAAATCCGTCGCGGCGCCAGCAGCGCAAGCACGCCCAATCCCGGCATGGAAGATGCCTTCATCGCCATCGTCGAGCGCTCGCGTGATCGAACGCAGGCCGCAGCATGAACCCGGATGCCGCCGCGTCGCCCGACGCCTGGCCCGCCAAACTGCGCCGCATCCGCGCCCTGGTGCGCAAGGAGACCCTGCAGGTGGTGCGCGATCCATCGAGCATCGCGATCGGCATTGTGCTGCCGCTGATCCTGATACTGCTGTTCGGTTATGGGCTCTCGCTCGATGTCAAACATGTGCCGATCGCACTGGTCATGGACGACAACTCGGCCGATGCCAGCGCACTGGCAGGTGTGTTCGAGCTCTCCCCCTACTTCCGGCCGCAGCGGCTACCCACCCTGGCGGCGGCGCAGACGCTGCTGCTGCAGCAGAAGATCGATGGCATCGTGCGCATCCAGTCCGATTTCTCGCAGCGCCTCAACGACGGCCACGCCGAGGTGCAGCTCATCGTGCATGGCGCCGATGCCAATCGCGCCCGCATCATCCAGGGCTACGTCACAGGCGCCGTGGGCATCTGGTCGGCACAGAGGCAGGCGCTGGGCGAGACAGCCGACATCGCACCCGTCACGCTGCAGACGCGAGTCTGGTTCAACGAAGCCAACAACAGTTCCTACTTCCTGGTGCCGGGGCTCATCGTGCTGGTCATGACGCTGATCGGCGGGCTCCTGACTTCCATGGTGATGGCGCGGGAATGGGAACGCGGCACGCTTGAAGCGCTGCTGGTCACACCGGTGCGCGGCGATGAAATCCTGCTGGGCAAGACCCTGCCCTATTTCCTGCTTGGGATGATCGGGCTGGCCGTGTGCGTGCTGGCCGCCGAATTCCTGTTTCATGTGCCGCTGCGCGGCAGTCTGTGGATCCTGCTCGGCGCCTCGATGCTGTATGTGCTCGTGGCGCTCGGCATCGGCCTCCTCATTTCATCGTGGGTCAAGAATCAGCTCGTGGCCAGCCAGCTCACCATGCTGGTCACCTTCATGCCCGCGTTCATGCTGTCGGGCTTCCTGTTCGATCTGCGCAGCGTGCCGCTGATCGTGCGCCTGATCACCTATGTACTGCCGGCGCGCTACTACGTGGCGCTGCTGCAATCGGTGTTCCTGGCCGGCGATGTCTGGGCCGTCATCCTGCCCAACACCCTGGTGCTGGCGCTCATGGCCGCAGGACTGGGACTCACGAGTCGAGCTGTGATGAACAAGCGTCTTCAGTGAACGGCCTCCACGGCATACAGGCCGCGCTGCTGCGCATCCTGGCGCTGACCCGCAAGGAATTGCTGGCGGTGCTCAAGGACCGGCGCGCGCGCATGAGCCTGCTGGTGCCGGCCGTGGTGCAGGCGCTGGTGTTCGGCTACGCGGCCACTTACGACCTCAATCACGTGCCCTACGCCGTCCTCGACCAGGATCAAAGCCAGAGTTCGCGCGCGCTGCTGGCAGGCCTCGACGGCTCGGGCCTGTTCGAACGCGTCGCCGAACTGCATCGCGCCGCGGATATCGCCGGCTGGATCGATGCACGTCGCGCGTTGCTGGTGCTGCAGATTCCATCGGACTTCGAGCGCCGGCTGCAGAACGGCTCCGGCGCCGACGTCCAGGTCATTGCCGATGGCCGCAATTCCAATACCGCCGGCACGGCGCTCGGCTATCTCGGCAGCATCATCGATCAGTTCAACCGCGACTGGCGCGACTCACATGCCATGGCGCCGGCAAGGGTCGAGGTGGTCAGCCGTGCCTGGTATAACCCCAATCTGGAAACCCGCTGGAACATGATCCCGGGCCTGATCGGTACGCTGACCCTCATTCAGACCATGATGCTCACGGCCATGTCGGTGGCGCGCGAACGCGAGCAAGGCACCTTCGATCAATTGCTGGTCACGCCGTTTCGCCCCTATGAGATCATGGCCGGCAAGGCGCTGCCCTCGATGCTCGTCGGCACCACGCAGGCCACCGGTGTGCTGCTGGTCGCGCAGCTCTGGTTCCATATTCCGTTTGCCGGCTCTTACGTGACGCTCTACACCGGACTGCTGCTGTTCCTGCTGGCGGCGATCGGCATCGGCTTGCTGGTGTCCTCACTGGCGGCCACCATGCAACAGGCCATGCTCTATTCCATGCTGCTGATCATGCCCTTCTCGCTGCTCTCGGGCCTGACCACGCCGCTGACCAACATGCCGCTGGCACTGCAGTACTTCACCGCGCTCAATCCGCTACGCTACGCCATCGATGTGGCGCGGCGCGTGTACCTCGAGGGTGTGGGACTGCCGCTGCTATGGTCGGACCTCTGGCCGCTGGGGCTCATCGCGACCATCACGTTGGCGGGCGCCTCGTGGATGTTCAGTCATCGGATGCAATGAGAGTCGCCATGCGTTTTGCACTGACTGCAGCACTGGCCGCCTTGTTGGCCGCGGGCTGCGCGGCCGGACCGGACTATGCGCCGCCAAAGGCAGACACGCCGGCCCACTGGGCCGCCGCAACCAGCGATCGACCGCGCGCCAGTGTCACGACTGAAGCGGACACGGACCTGGCTCGCTGGTGGTCGAGCTTCAACGATCCCACGCTGGACTCCCTGATTGAGCGCGCGGAAAAATCCAATCTCGATCTGCGTGTGGCGGTGCTGCGCATCGAGGAGGCGCGTGCGCAGCGCGGCGTAACCACGGCCGCCTGGTGGCCAAGCCTCTCGGCCAATGCCGGCTACTCGCGCACGCGACTGTCCGAAACTACGCCCACGGGCTCGCTGTTCACGAGCTTCGATCACGTCACGATTCCGGGCGCGCCCGGCCTCAGCATCCCCAATCCCTACAGCCAGTACCAGCTGGGCGCCGATGTTTCCTGGGAGCCGGACCTGTTCGGCCGCGTGCGCCGCGGCGCCGAAGCGGCCGATGCGGGCATCGGCGTTTCCGTGGAAGACCAGCACGCCGCCTTCGTATCCCTGCTCGGCGATGTGGCGCGTGCATACATCGACCTGCGCGGCGCGCAGCGCAGCCTGGCGACCGCGCAGCGAATCATCGCCAGCAACGAGGAACTGCTCGACCTTACGCGGCAGCGGCGCGCGGCGGGACTGACCAGCGAGGTTGATGTGGTCGAAGCCGCGGCGGAGCTGAGCGCCACACAGGCGCAACTCCCCGTCTACGAACTGGCCATCACACAGTCGATCAACCAGCTGAGTCGTTTGTTGGGCCTCGCACCGGGAG
This sequence comes from uncultured Gammaproteobacteria bacterium, assembly GCA_963819195.1. GTDB lineage: Bacteria > Pseudomonadota > Gammaproteobacteria > Steroidobacterales > Steroidobacteraceae > FEN-1191. Next base: position 42,167 of record CAWFVL010000011.1, on the reverse strand, counting down.
CGCTGCGAAGCGAACTCGAGGCCGAGGCCGCACCGCCTCCGCTACCGGCCGCGGTTCCGATGGGCCTGCCGGCGGACCTGGCGCGCCGCCGCCCGGATATCCGCCGCGCCGAAGCGAACCTGCACCAGGCGACCGCCGAAATCGGTGTCGCAGTCGCAGGGCTCTATCCGCGCCTGACGCTGACCGGTGCCGGTGGACTTCAGTCCGAGACCGCCGGTGAACTAACCGAGTGGGCCAGCCGCTTCTTCACCCTGGGGCCCACACTGGAATTGCCGGTGTTGGATCGCGGCCAGTGGCGCACCGTGACGCTGCAGCGCGTACGCGCGCGCGAGGCGGCCGTGGTCTATGCCAGCACCGTGCTCAACGCGCTGCAGGAAGTGGAGAACGCCCGCGCGGCCTACGATGCCGATCAGGACCGTGACGCCCGGCTCGAAGCCACGGTCGAGCAGGACCGGGACGCGCTCGAACTGACCCGCCAGCGCTACGGCAGCGGCGTTGCCAGCTTCATCGAAGTGCTCGACGCCGAACGCACCTTGCGGCAGAACGAACTTTCCAGGGCCCAGAGCGCCACGGTGGTCGGCGAGGACCTGGTCAGCCTCTATCGCGCACTCGGCGGGGGCTGGGAGTAAAGAGAGCGGAGCGATTTCTATCGTCTTCGGGAATTTTCCCGGTGTGCGCCATGCTGCTCGCCGCATGTGCCGGGATTTTCTCCCGGCAAATTGTCGATGTCGCGTAAACGCCACCGCAACTCAGGCGAAAGAAAGTTTTGTCATGGCATGGAACTTCTTGACACTCTGATCGTTCCAACTCACTTTGCATCGCAAAGTGACAGGGACCCGTTGCTGTGTGGAGTAGAGCCAGGCGCTGGTGGAATTTCCGGCATGCCGTCCGCGAGGGTGCTGCGCCTTTGCAATGGCCGTTGCTCCCGGCGAACGCGATGTGGTGCTGATCCCCTGCTGGCGGCGGCCCGAGTTCCTCTGGCACTGCCTGCGCAACCTGTCGCTCTCAGAGGGTATCGCCGGGCTGCAGGTCATCATCCGGCCCGATACCGGGTACGACCCCGAAAACCTCGAGGTCGCGCGCGAATTCTCCAATCGCCTGCCCCACATGCAGATCGCTTTTCCGGTTCCCTGCCCATATCGCCGCACCAAGCAGAGCGCCAATGTGTTGCTCGGGTATCTGCACGCTGCGGCATCGGCGAGACAACTGGTTTACCTGGTCGAAGAAGACATCATGGTGGCCACAGACTTCTTTATCTGGCACCAGGCCGTGCATGCGGCCGCCGGCAATCTGTTCTGCTCGATTGCCGTCAAGAATCCCAACCGCGAGCATGAGCTGTCGGGAAATCCCGAAGGCTTCTACCTCAGCCACGGCGACTATTGTTCCTATGGCGTCTGCTTTGACCGGCGCGTGCTGCAGCGGCAGGTCGCGCCGCATGTGAACCTGCCCTACATGCGAAACCCGAAGCGCTACCTGCGTACCCGGTTTCCCGCCAGCCAGGTCAGCCTCGGTTTCGTCGAGCAGGATGGATTGCTGCGGCGGATCCAGGAGCATCTGGATCAATCGATCGCCTATCCCTGCCTGCCCCGCGCCTTCGATGCTGGCTTCTATGGGTACAACCGGCCCGGCGGTGTGACCGGATCGCTGGCCAGCCGCGTGCAGCAACTCGACGCGATAATTTATGACCGCGAACGAATGCGCGGCGTGACGAGTCCAGAATTTGCGGATCGATGCGCAAGCGTCAGCCTGCAACCTCCCGCTTGGAAGTCACTGCAGCTGCAGTCTTGCGATGTTCCCTAAGCGCGCTTTTCCATGGGCTCCTGCGGCCCCGGATCGAATGCACCCGGTGAAATGTATCCCGGAGCCACGTAGGCGAAATGCAGCGCATCGAGCTGCGACCAGAGCACATCGCACTTAAACCTTAAGGCTGCCAGCACGGCTTCCTGCTGCTCGGGCGTGCGCGCATTGTCCTTGACGTAGGCGAGCGCGAAATCGCTGTCGCGCGGCGCCTGCGTCAGCCGCGGCGTGAAATAGGCCAGCGTCTCGGGTGTAATGAAGCTGTAGCTGCGCAGCATCCCCGAGACACGCTCGGAAATAATGCTCGGGGAAAACAGCTCCGTCAGCGATGAGGCGATGGCCTCGAGCAGGCTCCGATCGCGCACAAAATTCACATAGGCATCGACTGCGAAGCGCGTGCCCGGCAGCAATCCCTGGGTTGACTCCACGTATTCACGCTCGAGGCCGACACCGGTAGCGAGTTTCAACCAGCGCTCGATGCCACCCGTGCCGGGTCCGGTGCCATCGTGATCCTCGATGCGGCAGCGCCAGGCACGGCGCAGTTCGGCCGTCGGCAGCCGCGCCATCAGCGTCGCATCCTTGGCCGGGATGCGGCTTTGATAGTAGTAACGATTCAGTGCCCAGGCCTGCACCTGGCCGCGATTGAGCTGGCCTCCATGCAACAACCGGTGGAACGGATGCAGGCTGTGATAGCGCGTGGCGCCGATGTGCCGCAGCTCAGCCTCGAGCTGTTCGGCCGTGCGCAGCGTGGTCGTGGCGGTTGCGGATGATTCCGAACTCATTGCGATAGCCTCATAGCGCTAGCCTCATACCGTCGTGCCCCACTTCCCACCCCGCGGCCTCAAGCGTAGCGCGTTCACTGGAGTCCGCCAGCAGCACCGGGTTGGAATTGTTGATGTGCACCAGGATCTTGCGTTTAACATTTAAGCCCGCAAAGGCCGCGACGGTGCCTTCGGGTCCCGTCAGGCTCATATGTCCCATGCGCCGGCCACTCTTGTTACTCAACCCCAGGCGAATCATCTCATCGTCGCGCCACAGAGTGCCGTCGAACAGCACCAGATCGGCGCCACGCAAGCGACTGGACACCGCCTCGATCATCGTTGCGCAGCCAGGTATATAGAAGAGTCGCGAATGGGCGTCGCTGATTGCCACCCCAACGGTATCCTCGCCCAGTACGATCGGAGGGGTGCCCTCGCGCTCTTCGAGATACAGCGGCACCTTTCCCGGCACCGCGAAAATCTCGACCGTGAGGCCGCTGGGCGATCCGTCCGCGAGCACCAGCTCGGCGGGCAGGTCCAGAGTCAGCGTGCGCCGCGCCACCACATCGTGCGCGAGCACCTCGAAGATCGGATTGGCCTTCAGAATGCCCTGCACTTTCGCGGTGGCGTACACGCTCAGCGGCTGTCGCTCGCGCAGCGTCAGCAAGCCCGCGATCGCATCCACATCCCCGCCCGTCAGCACCACGCCTGCGATCGGCGTGGATCGCAGGCCGTAGCTAGGGCGCAGTTCAGGCGTGGCCTCGATCTGCTGCCGCAGGTCCGGCGAGGCGTTGAACAAGAACCAGTGCTGCCCATCGGCGCTGACGGCCAGTGAGGCCTGCGTGCGGGCCGGCGCGGCCGCATCGCCGGCACGCGCCCGGTTACAGGCCGCCGCGTTGGAATTCCACTGCGGAAACCCCCCGCCGGCCCCGGCACCCAGCACCACGGCTTTCATGGGGTCGATTCCTCTGCCATGGCGCCAGTGTACAGGGTGTGTCGTGGGCGACCCATTGCCAGACGGCGCGCCACCCTGCAGCATTCATCCACAGAGCAAGGGATGGCTTCCCGACGAAGACCAGGATAACGACATGGGGGAGACATGCCGGGCCCCGTAGCAGCCAGCGCACCGCCGATCCGGGGCGACCTCGGGCGCCGCTGGTGCGTCATCGCGCTATGCGCGACCGTGCCTCTGGGCTGCGTAGCGGTACCCCCTGAACCGCGGCCCGATCTGGCCGCGACCGCACACAACTTCGAGCAGCGGCGGCTCGATGATCTCTATCCCGGGGAGGCGCCGCCGGCGGCCGGATGGGATCGCGCCCAATGGCTCAATGCGGCGCTGATTCTCAATCCCGACCTTGCCGAGGCTCGCGCCAAGGCGATGGCGGTGGCCGCCGGTGAGCGCACGGCCGCCCAGCGCCCCAACCCGACACTCAATCTATTCGGCGAATACATTGCCGCCGCCGCGGGCGGCGTGGGCTGGCTGTATGGCCTGTCACTCGATTTCCTGCTGCAGCGGCCTGGGGATCGCGCCCGCGCCAAGGCCACGGCAGCGCTGCAGACCCAGGCGGCGCAATCGGACCTGGCCGAATCGATCTGGACCGTGCGCGCACAGCTGCACCAGGCGCTGCTCGATGCAGTGTATGCCAACGAACAGATCGAGCTGCTGCAGCAGCTGCTGGATAACCGGCAGGGCCAATTGTCCTCGGCGGAAGCCCGTGCGCGAGTCGGCGAGATCAGCTTCAGCGAAGTGCCGGCCGCGACGCTGGAGCTGGCCGCCGCGCAGCAGCGGCTGGAACGCGCGCGCGCCCGGGGCATTGATGCGCGCTCGCGCCTGGCGGCTGCGGTCGGTGTGCCGGCGGCCGCGCTCGAGCAGGTGCCGCTGGCTTGGAACGGTTGGGCGGACATCGATACGCTGTCGCCCGCGCTCACGGACGAGCGGCGCGCCGAGGCTCTGATCGGCAGGCCCGATCTGATTCGCACCCTGCATGAATACGACATTGCCGACACCGCGGTGCGCTCGGAAGTCGCGCGCCGGTGGCCCGAATTTCACTTGACGCCGGGATATGCCTGGGACAAAGGCGGCGTGCGCGAGAACCAGCTGAATGAAACCCTGCACGACAATGAGATTGGACTCAGCACCGAGCTGCCGCTGTTCAATCGCAACCAGGGACAGATCGGTGAGGCCGTGGCGCGGCGAGAACTGGCGGGCAAACACCTGGAAGCCGTGCAGGCCGATCTCTTCGAGCAGATGGAACGCGCCGAGCGTGCCTGGCCGCACGCGCGCCTCGCCTGGCAGAACGCGGCCTCGGCCGCGATCACGGCGCAGCAGCAGAGCGAGCTGCAGCAGCGGGCGCTGCGGGCCGGCGCGGCCGATCGCTCCAGTGCGCTGACGGCGGCCGCCGCTGCCACCGAAGCCCGGCTGCTGAGCCTCGATGCGGCTTACGAGGCGCAGCAAGCGTTTGCGGAACTCGAGAGCGCCTATCGCCGGCCGCTGGATGGACCTGAGTGTGACCTGCCCATGAGCTGGCGCACGGAGTGAGCACAATGCCCGATACCATATTGCGGCGAGCTTCGCTGCTCGCGATGCTGCTGGGCGCGCTGTTCTGCGCGCCGGCCAATCCCCAGGACGATGATGATGACAAGCCGGCGGGCCCGCCCGTCAACACGGCGCAGCCCGAACTCACTGCCGCACAGAGCTCCGCAGTGGGCATCACCCTCGTCCATCCGCTCAAGGCCAGCGCCGCGGCGCGCATCGACGGCTATGGCGAAGTGCTCGATGCGGCCTCGCTGATCGGTGATGCCGGCCGGCTGGCGAGCACGCGTGCGGCCGCGCGCACCGCCAACGCCGAAGAACAGCGGCTCTCCTCCCTCTACAGCGCCGGCGCCGAAGCCTCGCTGCGCGCGGTCGAGAGCGCCCAGGCCGCGCAGATCGAGGCGACCACGCAGGCACAGATGGCGAGCTCCGCTTTCGCGTTGCAGTGGGGACCGATCGCGAGGCTCTCCGATGCGCAACGCGCCGCGCTGATCGAAGCGGTGAGCAGCGGTCGCAGCATCCTGTTGCGCGCGGATCTTCCGGGTCGATTGCGATTGGGAACAGTGCCACAGACTGCAATGGTCAGCATCGATGGCACACCGGTGGCGGCACGCGTGCTCGGTACGCTCCAGCGCAGCGCCACCGATTCGCAGAGCGTGGGCCTGCTGTTGCAGATCGATCATGCGCCCGGCGGCATCGGCGCGGGTGCGCGAGTGCTGGTCTCGCTGCAGGGCGGGTCGGACAAGGGCGTGCTGGTTCCGAGCGCCGCATTGCTCTACGGCGATCAGGGCGCCTATGTCTATCGGCGCATCAGCAGCGGCACCGCGACCAGGGACGGCAAGCAGCAGTTCACGCCGGTGCCGGTCAAACTGCTGCAGGCTTCCGGTGACGCCTGGCTGGTGCAGGGCGTCGATGATGATGACTTCATCGTGGCCAACGGTGCGGGCGTGCTCTGGTCGCTGCAGGGACTGGGCACTTTCTCGGCCGAGGAAGAGGACCACGACTAGCCCATGCTGGCTTTCATCGTCCGCACCTCGCTGGCGCATCCGCGCATCATCACCGCGCTGTCGATTCTGGTCGCGCTGCTCGGCGCGGCCGCGCTGGTAAACGCGCAGTTCGACGTCTTTCCCGACTTCGCGCCGCCGCACGTGTTGGTTCAGGCCGAAGCCCCGGGGCTCGATGCCACCCAGGTCGAGGCATTGGTCACGCGTCCGCTGGAAGGTCTACTGGCCGGCACTGCCGATGTCGAAGCCGTGCGTTCCACCTCGAGCCAGGGCCTGTCGGCCATACAGGTCGTGTTCACACGCGGCGGTGATCCCTTCCGCCAACGCCAGCTGGTCACCGAGCGGCTCGCTGAATCCAGTGGCCTGTTGCCGACCGGCACCGGGCCACCGCTGCTCTCGCCGCTGAGTTCTTCGATGGAGTACCTGGTGCACTTCGGCTACACCAGCGATCGATTATCACCGATCGAGCTGCGGGATCTGGTGCGATGGACCCTGCAGCCTCAAATCCTGGCCGTGCCGGGCGTCGCGCAGTCGCAGATTTTCGGTGGCGAATCGCGCGAGCGCCAGGTACTCATCGATCCCTTCAAACTCTCCGCCGCGGGCCTCACGCTCGAGGATGTGTACACGGCGGCCAGGCGCGGCACCGAATTGATAGGCGGCGGTTACGTCGAAACTCCCAGCCAGCGCATCGTGCTGCAGGCGCAGGCCGCGGGCGCCTCTGCCGCCGATCTGTCGCAGGCCATCATCGCCCGGCCCAAGGGGCTGCCCTTGCGCCTGGGGGATGTGGCGAGCATCACGGATGGCAGCGAGCCGCGCTTTGGCGATGCCATGATCGGCGGCCGCCCCGGCATCCTGATAGAGACCTCCACGCAGTTTGGCGCCAACACGCTCGAAGTCACGCACGCCCTCGAGCAGCGCCTGGACGCGCTGGCGCCAACGCTCGAGCAGCGCGGGGTCCACTATCACCCGGCGCTGTTGCGGCCCGCGAGTTTCATCGAGAGCGCCATCGCGAAGCTGCGCAATTCGCTGCTGATCGGTGCGGTGCTGGTCGTGACGCTGCTGCTGTTCGCGCTGCGCGACTGGCGCGGCGCGCTGGTCTCATTCAGCTCCATTCCGCTCTCGCTGCTGGCCACGATCTGGATCCTTACCAGCTTCGGCATCACGCTCAACACCATGAGCCTGGGCGGCCTGGTGGTTGCACTCGGCGTGGTGGTCGATGATGCGGTCATCGATGTGGAGAACATCACGCGCCGCCGGCGCGGCGCCTCCCGGCTCAGCGATATCCGCGCGCTGTTCGTCAGCGCCTCGCTCGAGGTGCGCCAACCCGTGTTCTACGCCACGCTGGCGGTGGTGGTGGCATTCCTGCCCATCCTGATGCTCTCAGGCATCCAGGGCTCCTTCTTCCGGCCGCTGTCGATTTCCTTCCTGCTGGCGGTCGGGATTTCGTTACTGGTAGCGATGAGCGCGACACCGGCGTTGTGCGCATTGGTCATGAGTCGCTACACGCCGCAGCCGGAGGCCTCTTTCCTGCGTTATTGCAAGCGCGCGCAGCAATACGTGATCCAGAAGCTGCACGCCCGGCCGCGGGTGGTGTTGGCGCTGCTGCTGCTGACGGGTCTTGCCGGCATCGTGCTGCTGCCGCTGCTCGGCGCGCGGCTGTTGCCGGACTTCCGCGAGGATTATCTGATCGCCCACGCCTCGCTGCGCCCCGGAATCTCGCTGACCGAGACTGCGCGCTTGGGCCAGCGTATCTCAGCGCGCCTGAGCGCCATTCCAGGCGTCAAGAGTGTTGCCGAGCAGATCGGCCGCGCTGAAAACGGACAGGATCCGGATGCGCCCAACAAGAGCGAATTCGAAGTGCAGATCGATCCCGCGCAGGGTTTCATCGCCAGCGACATCGAAAAGCGGATCCGCGAAACCTTCGATGCCTTTCCGAATCAGTTGGTGGAAATCTACTCGGTGCTGGTCGAGCGCATCGGCGAGACGCTCTCCGGTGAATCCTCGCAGTTCTTCGTCAGCATCTTTGGCTCCGATCTGGATGCGGACGATGCCGTCGCCGCCGATATCGCCCGGGTGGTGCAGACGCTGCCGGACGCCGGTAACGTGCGCCTGAAGGTGCCACCGCGCCAGCCCGAACTGCAACTGCAACTACGGCCCGAGCAGCTCGCGCTCTACGGCCTGCAGGCCGCCGACGTGCTGCAGACCGTCAATGCGGCTTATCACGGCACCGTGGTAGCGCAACTCAACCAGGCCGATCGCAGCGTGCCGGTGACGGTGCGCATCGCCCACACCGATAACTCACCGCAGGGCGTGGGCGCGCTGCTGCTCAGGGGCAGCGGCGGCGCCCTGGTACCGCTGTCGACCGTCGCGGACCTGCAGCTGATATCCGCGCGCAGCCTCATCGATCACGAAGATGGCCTGCGCCGCCAAGTGGTGGAAGTCAATCCGCGCACCACCGACCAGCGCGGCTTCGCGCAGGCCGCGCGGCGCGCTATTGCCGCGCAGGTGAAGCTGCCGCCGGGGGTTTATCTGCGTTTCGGCGGCGCTGCGGAAGCGCAGGCCAGCGCCGCGCGCGAACTGATACTGCATTCAGCGGCCGCGCTCATGCTCATCGTGCTGCTGCTCGCACTGGCATTCGGCCATGCGCGCCATGTGCTGCTGGTGGTGGTGGCACTGCCGAGCACACTGATAGGTGGAGTCGCGGCGGTGGCGCTTACCGGCGGCTCACTGTCGCTCGGCGCTATGGTCGGATTCGTCGCGCTGTTCGGCATGGCCGCGCGCAACACCATATTACTTATTTCCCACTACGATCACCTGGTGCTAGCCGAGGGTTGCAGCTGGAGCCTGGAAACAGCACTGCGCGGCGCCGAGGAGCGACTGACGCCGGTGCTGCTCACGGCTCTTTTGACTGGACTCGCGCTGCTGCCTGTGGCGGTGCAGCTTCACCAGCCCGGTCACGAGATCGAAGGACCCATGGCTGTCGTAATTCTCGGCGGCCTGGTGTCCTCGACCCTCGTGAGCCTCCTGCTGGTGCCGCCGCTGGCGGCACGCTGGCTGCGGCCGACGCCGGCGCCGGCGCCGACGTGATCGCAGTGCGGAGCTAGAGTCGGGGACCGCGGCGGCCGCGTGCACCGTGCAGCAGCCAGACCACCACCAACACCACCACGATCAGGCCGATTGGGCCGATGCCCCAGCCAGCGCCCAAGCCCCAATAGATGCCCCCGCCGCCGCCGAAGAGCAGCAACAGCAGAATTAGAACCAGTAGTAGATCCACGATTATCCCCTTGCAGCCGAGAACGGCTTGTTCTGTTCTCAACTTACCGGCCCGGCGGCCTGCTCTCTATAGGCTGGTGGCGCAGACGGAGGACTGAATGGCCTACAGCGCCGCTTCGAACTGCAGGCTTATGCCAGAGCGTAGGTTCGGCAATGCTCGAGATACGCGACCTCATGGGTCGCCGCCAGTTCCACCACGCTCGACCACAGCCATGACGGCGCGTCCAGCCGCTTGGAGCGGTGCCCGCGCAGACTTCTGCGAAAATCCGATCGAACCCCCGCGTCCATTTGCCGGGCATGCGCCTTGCCCACCACACCAGCCAGGAATCGCGCGGCACTGACGGCCTCGTCGCGCGAGAGCTGATCAATTTCCAGTTTCAGGTCCTGCGGCATCAGTTCACGCAGAAACACCGATCGGCCCAGTAGCCGCGTCGGCATCATGCGGTTGCCCAGCGCGGGCGCCAGGTGCTGCGCCCCCTCCACCACCCGCTTGGCATTGTCCTTGGGCATGGAGTTGCTCCGAGCGCGTGGGGCGGCCGCCGGACTGGCCTCCTTGATGTCGATCAGGCAAAAATCATCCTTGTCGCGCTTGCCGTTGCCGACATTCAGCAGCACGGCGTAGCGCAGTTTCCCCAGCGAACTGCAGCCTTTCATCCAGTAGGCGGCATCCAGGACTTCAACCTGCGCATCGTCGTCGCGGGATTTAAGCGATGCCACCAGCCGCCGTACCGGCTCCTGGCTGAAAAGATCATGGATGGCCTTTGATTCCTGCCGGCTGAGCGGCCAGAACCGCTCGCCCAGCGGGATATTCGGCTTCAGATCGCGCAGCCGCTCTCGCGCCAGGTGCTTCCAGGTGCGATGCATCGCACGACGCATGACCACCCGCACGCACTCGGGCTTCTCGGCATATTTTGAACTGCGGATCGGCCCGCCCAGCGCGTGCTCATACCCCTCCATCATCTGCTCCAGCATGTGCGCGGTGGTGACTCCCGGCAGTGCCGACCCTCGCGCCGCCGAAGCCAGCGAGAGCGCGAGGCGAATCAGATCATGGTTCGGGTTACCGATGACCGTCTGATCCAGATCCCTGATTTGCACATGGATCTTGCCCTCCGCATCGGCAATGGGTCCAAGGTTGCCGGCATGGCAGTCGCCGCAAATCCAAACCGGTGGGCCCTGCGGCACGGCACGCCGGCCGCGCCTCTCCAGCCATTCATAGAATTTCACAGTGCTGCCGCGAACAAAGGCATGCTGCGAGGCCGCCATCTTCATGTTGCGGCGATCCGCGAGGATACGTTGACGCCCCTGGGGCGTCGAGGCGGCCTTACGCGCGGCCCGGCGATCCTGTTTCACGCTCAGCTAGGTACAGCCTCGCAACGCGTAGATCAGGAACAGCACCGGGATGGGCACTCCCAGCAGCCAAAGCAATATGTAGCCGGCGGCGCCCTTCTGCGCTTTAAGCGAGGTGCGGTAACGAGTAATCACGGATCCTTCCCCTTTAAGTCGAATCAATCCTTCGATGGGGAGGATTGTGGGAAACATCCGCGGGCCCCGACAGAGGCGTTAATCGACGATTGACGGTAGGACGGAACCGACGCGGCTGTTGCCCCCGTCACGTCCGGGCGGGCGCCCTCGCCCGCCCGGCACGCGTCAGGAACTACGGAGTGATATCCGTTGGGAAGCAGTGGGGCTGCTCAAAGCCTGTGGGTGTTGTGCCCGCAGCCGCATAGAGGATGTTGTCCGTTCCGTTGAGTCCAACACCTTTGGGGATGCCGTCAAGGCCGGCCATGCGGCGCATCCGGTAGGCAATTGCGTGATCGGCGCAGGAGGAATCGCCGCTGACACCAAGGCCACCAATCACCTGGCCGCCCTGATACAGGGCGAGTCCGCCGCCGAAGGTGATGATGCCGCCGGGAACGAAGCCGACGCCGAAGCCTTCCTGTTGGAAAATCGGATTGTAGGGGTTGGAGTTATTCAGCCCATAGAGTGAACCACCCGGCTGCGTAGCCGCGTACAGGTTCGCTGTCGACAGCGCCAGCCCGCTATTGCTGAAGTCATTCGCGGTGCTGGCCTTTGCGATCGCAATAGCGCGGCTGCCCGGCCACGGGTCATTCCCGCTGTTGATTATTGAACATAGAGTCCCTTTGCGATCGACGATGGCCGACCACATGCGGTTGGGCGAAAAGATGCCCCCGTTCGCGTCGGGTTCAGTGATTACGCTGCTCAGAAAGCCTTGCAGACGGGCAACGATGTGACCGGGAATTTCGCAATTGGCTGCCTGCGAAACCAGGGGCTGCGCAATAAGCAGACCCAACGCCGATAGAACGAGTAATTTCTTCATGAAATGCTCCCAATGAATTGATATTCGGCCAAGACAAGAGACTTATTGGCCGCGACTACGTCATTTTGATTACCGCCGGTCCAAACCAGCGCACCGCCAACATGATGCGCGCCGGATTATTACCGATTCTTGACCTCTGGTGGCGCCATGCGGCGGTCGCCGCCGTTTTATCGTTGCCTTGGCAACTACTTTTTCTTTCAGCCTCGCAACGCGGGGCCCGCCGACGCGCGCCCGCGCAGCGAGCCGGCCGCGCCGGGAGGTCAAGGGAAAGCAGCGGCTCGCCGGAGGCGGCCGCGGCTCGCAGCGAACGGCGTCAGCCGTGCAGCTTGGCGGCGATGCGGGCGATCTCAGCGCCCTGGTAGCGCGCAGCCGCCAGTTCGTTGTCGCTGGGTTGGCGCGATCCGTCCCCGGCCGTAATCGTGGTCGCGCCGTAGGGCGCGCCGCCGCTGACTTCACTGATCGTCATCTGACCGGCGAAGCCGTAGTTGAGTCCGACCACCAGCATGCCAAAATGCAGCAGGTTGCCGATGATGGAGATCAGCGTGGTCTCCTGGCCCCCATGTTGCGTCGCTGACGCCGTAAAGGCGCCACCGACCTTGCCATGCAGCGCACCACGTGCCCACAGCGCGCCGGCCTGGTCGAGAAAATTTGCCATCTGTGAGCTCATGCGCCCAAAGCGCGTTCCGGTACCGACGATGATGGCGTCGTAGCGCGCCAGATCCTCGATCGTAGCCACGGGGGCCGCCTGATCGAGCTTGAAATACGAGGCTTTCGCGACCTCGGGAGGCACCAGTTCCGGCACGCGTTTGATATCAACGCTGGCGCCAGTCGAGCGTGCGCCCTCAGCCATGGCCGCGGCCATGGTCTCGATGTGGCCATAGGATGAATAGTAGAGAACGAGAACGCTTGCCATCTTGCAGCTCCTGTCAATGTAGTTTGGATTCTGTGCCGGTCTTCATGCCGGTTTGCTGAGCCTCTCGGCGAGGTCCCACAGCGATCCCATCTCACCCATGTGCAGCAGGATCGGCGCGGCCTGGGTGCGCGAGTGTTGCTCGACACGTCCGAGGAGAATCGTGTGATCGCCCTCCTGGTGGCGTGAATAGGTCACACACTCAAAGGTCGCGACGCTGTGTCGCAGGCGCGGACAGCCGCCGATGCCGGGCTCGAATTCCATTTCCCAGCCCGCGAATTTATCGGGCGCCGATCGGGCGAAGTGCTGTGCCAGCTCCCGTTGCGACGCGGCCAGCACACTCAGGATGAAATGCCGCCCGCCGATGAAGGCCTCGGCGCTGCGCGCATCGTCGCGAATGCTCCAGAGAATCAGCGGCGGATCGAGTGACACCGAGGCGAATGAATTGATGGTCATGCCCTCGCGCTTGCCGTCCGTCGTCACGGTGGTCACCATGCAAACCCCGGTCGGAAAGCTGCCGAGCGACTCTCGGAAAGACAGCGCGTCGGTTGTAACAGGCGAATCGCCGGTGATCAGTGTCCACGAATACATCAGTACTGGCCCTTGGGTGTCATTCCCAGCAGGTGCTGTCCAACCATGGCCGAGACCGCATCCCAGTTGAGCGTGATATGGCGCACGATGGCATTCGCATCGCGCCACATTCGCTGGATCGGCTGGTCCAGCGCCAGGCCGTTGCCGCCGACGGTCGCGAACAGGGTATCGACTGCGTCCCGCGCCAGCCGCGCGGCGAAGGCATGATCGCGTCGATTGCGGATGCGTTGATCGACCGTCAATGCCCGGCCTTCCATGACCGTGCGCTCCACCTCGGCCGTATCGCGCTCGATCAGCAGATGCGCCGCATCGGCGCAGGCTGATGCCTCGGCAAGGCGCGACTGGACCGGGTAGAAGTCACGCACGTGGCTGCCCGCACCACTTAAAGTTCCGCGCGTCACGCGGGTGCCGCACAGCTCGATGAATTGCTCGATGGCGCCAAACGCCGTGCCCAGCAGCGGCGACAGCAGGCAGACCGGCAACGCCGATAACATCGGCACGCGATAGAGGCTGTGAGGATTGAGCGCCGCTCCGGGCGATGCGCCCGCGCTCGCCGCGCCGACCAGCAGCTTGCGGTGTTCGGGGACGAATGTGGGCGCTGCCACGCAAATGGTTTTCGAGCCGGTGCCCGCCTGTCCGGCAACGTGCCAGTCGTCTTCGATGCTCCATGACTCGCGCGGCAGCAGCAAAAAAGCTGCCTCCGGCGGCAGACCTCTCTCGGCCGCGGGAATACTGGCGCCAACGATGGCCCAGTCGGAGTTGTCTGCATTGGAGACGAACTGCCAGCGCCCCTGCACCAGCGCACCGCCCGCGACGCGCTGTGTGGTACCGGTCGGCGCGTAGGACACGCAGGCGAAGGCGTCGCGATTCAGGCGCCACACATCATCCTGTGCCTCCCCCGAAAAACCTGCGATCAGCCACTGGTGACTGACGCCGATGGCGCAGTTCCAGGCGGAGGCTGTGCAGGCACGGCCGAGTTCCATGATCACATCCATGAAGGCCGTGAAGCCGTACTCGAATCCGCCGTAGCGCGCCGGTTGCATCAGTTTGAAGAAACCGGCCTCCCGGAAGTCGCTCATCGTCTGCGCCGACACCCGGCGTTCGGCCTCGGTACTCTGAGCCCGCTGGCGCAGCACCGGCAGCAGCTCGCGCGCCGCTGCCACGATGGACTCCAGCGGCGGCGCGGATGCCACCGGCGATACGCGGCCGGGCGCGTCGACGGTCATGGTCCTTCCGGATCGCCCGCTGTCAGAAAATCCCACATGCGCTCGATGATCCGGCCGGCGGTCACCGCGCGCTCGCGCGCTTCGGTCTCGTCGAGCTCGAGTCCATCAAGTCCGGTCGCGAGCACGGCGAGTTCGACCCGCGCCGCATCCTCGAGATACCAGGCCATGACCAGCGCTTCTTCGAGCGAGGCGCCCACTGCGATCGCGCCATTGCCGCGCATGACGATGGCACGCGCACTGCCCAGCGTTGCAGCCAGCGCTTCGGCACTGGGCAAATCGCGCACCAATCTTGGATTGCCGTGCAATGGCGGCGCCGGCGCAAAGTAGGCCCCAAAACCGTGGCGCGCGCGCGGTGTGCGGCCCAGTGTCGACAGTGTCGTGACGGCCGGAGACTGAAAGCGGGCGATGGCCTGCACGTCTGCGCGGCGCCGATAGATGCACTGATGCGCCAGCACCTCGGGCAGCGCATCGCGTGGCAACGGCCCGTCCAGCGATACAGTCACGGGCGGATCGGCAGGCAGCACGAGGCCCAGCGGCTTGGGCGGCGTAACGATGAAGCTCTGCGCATCGACGCGCGCACTGCAGTGGCCGTAGGCGTGCACGAGTCCGGCGCGCGCCAGCCCCCGCGCGGCCATTCGCAGCAGTCGCGCCCGCGATTCACCCGCGGACATCGGGGGCCACGGCGAATTCGGGGATATCCGGTTTGGAACCCCAGGCGCAGTAGGAGGAACTGACCGGAGGGAACTGGCGCGGCACGTAGCTTTCGTCGTTGATAATCCTCACCCCGCAGGAGTATTCGTAGATCATCCCATCGGGGCCATCAAAATACAGAAACATCGCGCCTGAGGTCGGATGACGACCCGGCCCGAACCGTATCCTTACGTTCTTCTCGCGCAGAAAATAGTACGAACGCATGATGTCATCGATGCTTTCGACCTGGTGATTGACGTGCTGGATTCCGCTGCGCCGGGAAGGGAAAAGCGCAATACGGTGATGCACCGGGTCGATCCGCAGCAACGGGGCCTGACCGATCCAGTCGCTGACTCGCGCATTACACACCGAGGTCCAGAACGCCTCGTCAGTCGGCGGATTGATCGAGTGCAGCCCCACGTGCGAGAAGCTGGTGATGCCCGCATCGCGCGAGGGGAAATAGCGCCGTCCGCTGTCCCCGGGACGCGCCACGAGCTCGATGGTGTTGCCGCTGGGATCTTGGAAGCTGATGAACCCCTGCACGCAGCGCTGCTCGCACTCCAGTTGGGTTCCCAACCGCACTGGCCGCCCGGCCCGCTCCAGCTCCGATGCCGCGCTATCCAGCTCAGCGGTCGTACGCAGCTCGAAAGCCAGGACATGCTCGCACGGGTTGCCTTCGCAGTACGCCAGCGTGTGATCGCTGCCGTCGGCACGCAGATACGCCCCGCTGGCATCCCGCCTCACCAGCTCCAGGCCCAGAATCCGGGTCGCGTAGAGCACCGCCTCGTCCAGGTTCGCCGTCCCCAGCCGGATGTATCGTATGTCGTGCAGTGAGATCATTGCGCCTGGACCCAAGCCCGAGCGGGGACGCTAAGGCCCTCGCCGGGGCCCGGTCGAATGAAAAGCGGAAATGGGCGCAATACGAATCGGCCATGAGGCCGAATCGGCCCGGCGCGGCACCGATACTGCATAATCCTGCCACAGGTGCGACGCCCGGCAAAGGGCGCTACCATTGAGTTCAGGGGGTGATGGTATTGGGCTTCAATCGTCTCGATTTGAACCTGCTGCGCGTATTTGATGCGATCTTTCACACGCGTAGCGTGACGACCGCCGCATCGAATCTGCACCTCACCCAGCCGGCGGTCAGCAAGCAATTGCACCGCCTGCGTGAAGTATTCGACGACCCATTGTTCGTACGCACCAGCGACGGCATGGCGCCCACGCCGGTGGCCGAGTCGATCGCCGGGCCCATTCGCCAGGCACTCGGCTCGCTGCGCAATACCATCGAGCAGCAGCTGGGATTCGACCCCGCGACCTCGGACCGGACATTCCGCATATTCCTGAGCGATCTCGGGCAGATGGTGCTGCTGCCGAGAGCTCTGGAGCTGCTTTCGGTGGAGGCGCCGAACGTCAATATCGAGACCGTGCAGGTGCCGCCATCGCGCATGCGCAGCATCGCGCTCGAATCCGGCGACGTCGACCTGGCGATAGGCTATTTCGAGGAATTCGAGGGCTCGATCCGCTGCCAGGTGCTGTTCGAGGAGCACTACGTCGGCATGGTCCGTGCCAGGCATCCGACCATTCGCGGCTCGATTTCGTTCCAGGATTTCCTGCGCACCCCGCATCTGGTGTACCAGCCCTCAGGCGGCGGTCACAGCTCGCAGGAGAGCTTCGTCGACAAGGCCTTCTGGAGCGCCGGCATCGAGCGGCGCGTCGCCGTGCGGGTCGCGCACACCATGGGGATCTCCTCCATCGTCTCCAGCACCGACCTGCTGGTGGTGGTGCCCCATCGGCTGGCCCATGCCTGCAAGCGCCTCATCGACGTCAAGATCCTGGAACTTCCCATCGAGATCCCGGATTTTAATATTGCGCAGTACTGGCATGAACGCTTCCACGCCGATCCGGGCAACTGCTGGCTGCGCGGCGTGTTCATGCAGCTCTACGGCGGCCGCAAGGCTGACGAGCCAGAGCCCACGCGCGAAGAGAAAATCCTGGCCGAGTGCTAGTTCACCTGGCCCCATGCCGGGCGGATATTCCCGTCATTTCGATATGTGATTCGACCGCCCCAGCGGCCGGGCCGTATCGTCCGCCGATAATCCGGGACATGCGCGCTGGCGGTGTTCCGGCAACCAGATGAGGGGCGCGTCAAAGAATTATGACAATGAGTCTGGATCAGAAGACCGTCATCGTCACTGGTGCCGGCGGCGGTATCGGCCGGGCGACTTCGCTGGTGCTGGCAGCCGCGGGAGCGCAGGTGATCGTCAGCGATATCGCCGAGGAGGCCGGCAACGCCACGGTGGCGGCGGTGCGGGCGCAGGGCCACCGGGCGAGCTTCTTCCGCGCCGACCTGTCGAAGGAAGCGGACGTGCAGGCGCTGGTCGCCTACGCCGTCAGCCAATTCGGCAAGCTCGACGGCGCTTTCAACAATGCCGGCCTGGAGCAATGCGCCAAGCCGCTGCATGAGCTCACCACCGAGCAATGGGAACGCGCCATTCGGGTCGACCTGACCAGCGTGTTCTGGTGCCTGAAGTACCAGGTGCTCGCCATGCTGAAAAGCGGCGGCGGCAGCATCGTCAACACCGCCTCATCACTGGGACAGGTGGCCATTGCCAACGCCAGCGAATACATCGCCGCCAAGCATGGTGTGGTGGGCCTGACGCGCGCTGCGGCGGCTGAATATGGCGCGCAGGGCATCCGCGTCAATGCCGTGCTGCCCGGCATCATCCGCACTCCGATGATCGCCCGCCTGACCGAGGACGCGCGGTTCAGCGCCTTCTTCGATCGGCTCAAGGAGCGCCATCCCATTGGTCGCTTCGGCGACCCGTCCGAGATTGGGGAAGCAGTCAAATGGCTGCTGTCCGGTGCTTCTTCCTTCATGAACGGCGCCGCCATGGCCGTGGATGGCGGATATCTGGCGGTATGAAAGTCAAGGAATCCAGAGAGGTAATGCTGTGTATCAATTGAGCCGTACCATCCCCGTCAACGAGCCCGGCAAGGTGCTCCTGAGTCGCAACGAAGTCTGGGGCGGACTGATGATGAAGGCGCAGAACGCCCTGCCCTACGTGCCGCAGATGCAGAAATGCGACGTCATCGAGCAGGGCGAGGGCTGGCTGCTGCGCGACATCGTCTTCAACAACACGCCGCTGCGCGAGCGCGTGAGCTTCGAGCCGCAAACACGCGTGATTTTCGACCGCGTCGGCGGTTCAGAACTCGGCCGTATCGAAAATATCATCGGCGAGGACGCTCAAGGCAACCTGACACTGACCTTCGCCTTTGGACTGACCAAGGCCGGAGTTCCCGAGGGCTCGGAGGCCGAAACCGCTCACTTCAAGCCCATGGAGGGTGCGTATATGGGGGCTGTGGCCGCCACGCTGGGCGCCGTGCGTCGCACGGTGGTCGAGCAGGGCCGCGACAAGCTGACACCCGCCAGTCCGAATGATGCCGAAGGCGATAATCGCTGGATCTTCGAATTCTTCCGCACCGCTGACAGCCTCGACATGACGCGTTTCCTGGCCATGTTCACCGATGATGTTCGCCTGACCTTTGCCAACTATCCGACCACGGTGGGGATCGAATCGGTACGCGCCGGCATCGGCGGACTTTGGGCACGCATCAAGGGGATGTCACATTCCCTGACCGGAGCCTGGTCGCTGCACGATGGCAAAGTGGGCATTGCCGAAAGCCAATGCATGTATACGCGTCCCGACGACACCACGTTCACCGTACGACCATGTACGGTGCTGCGCCGCCGGGGAGACAAGGTTGCCGACCTGCGCATCCACGTGGACCTGAACGGGCTCTGACAGTGGATAGACTCAAGGGCAAGGTTTGCATCATCACCGGTATCGGCAGCGGCATGGGCCGGGCCGCCGCACTGCTGTTTGCGCGCGAAGGCGCGCACGTGGTGGGCTGCGACATCAACGAGGCCACCGCCAACGCCACCCTGGAGCAGGCCCGGGCCGAGGGCAGCCGGATCATCTCGCTGCAACCCTGCAACATGAGCGTGCGCAAAGACGTCGATCGCCTCATGGCATTTGCCGCTAAGGAATATGGCGGCATCGATGTGCTCTACAACAATGCCTCGATGGCATACTTCGCCCCGGTGCCGGACATGACCTACGAGCAGTGGAACAACACCCTGCGCGAAGAGCTCGACGTGGTGTTTCATGGCTGCCAGGCGGTGTTCCCGCATCTGATCAAGCGCGGCGGCGGCTCGATCATCAATGTCGGCTCCACCTCGGGCAAGGTTGCCTACCAGGTGTTGCCGGCCATGGCTCACATGGCCGCCAAGGGCGGCGTGATCGCCGTTACCAAGCAGATCGCGATGGAAGGCGGTCCTCATCGCATTCGTTGCAACACCATATCCCCCGGCCTGATCCTGACGGCGCAGACACGCGCCTTCATCGATACGCCGGAATGGTTCGGCCCGATGAAGGCCAAACTCATGCTGGGACGCGTTGGCGTACCCGAAGACGTCGCGCCGCTGGCGGTCTACCTGGCCTCCGATGAGTCCTCGTGGGTCACGGGCGCCGATTTTGCAATCGATGG
The DNA here is from genome assembly GCA_963819195.1 of uncultured Gammaproteobacteria bacterium. GTDB lineage: Bacteria > Pseudomonadota > Gammaproteobacteria > Steroidobacterales > Steroidobacteraceae > FEN-1191. The sequence goes on along the minus strand of CAWFVL010000011.1, from coordinate 22,499 downwards.
CGGTACCACGGCCTGGTAAGGATGAGCGCATGTTGAACATCGCCGCGCCCACGCCGCAGCAGCTGATCGAGAGCGCTCGCGCGCTGGCCCCGAGTCTCAAGCATCGAGCCTTGCAGACCGAACGCGACCGCATGGTAGCGGCCGAGATCATCGATGCGGTGCGCGACACTGGCATCTTCCGGCTGCTGCAGCCGCGGCGCTTCGGCGGCCTAGAATACGGCTTCAACGACTTCGTACGGATCAATCTCGAACTCGCCAGGGGCTGCGGCAGCACCGCCTGGTGCGTGTCGATCGCCATGATTCACAATTGGGTCGTTGGCCTCTATCCGCTCGAGACCCAGCAGGAAGTCTGGGACGACACACGCTCCCTGATCTGCGGGTCTTACGCGCCCACTGGCAAATGTGAACCGGTCGATGGCGGCTACCGCATCTCTGGCCGTTGGTCTTTTGCGAGCAACTGCGATCATTCCGACTGGTACATCGTCGGCGTCATCATCCCGCCCGCTGATGATCGCCCCCCCACGCCCGCCTGGGCGCTGATATCGCGCGCGGATGCGCGCATCGACGACACCTGGCACTCCATGGGCATGGCCGGTACCGGCAGCAAGACCATTGCGATCGAGCAGCCCGCGTTCGTGCCTGCGCACCGCCTGCTGGCGCTCGCCGCCATCAACTCCGGCGAAGCGCCCGGCTCGCGCATCCATGAGAGCGCGCTCTATCGCCTCACCTTCACCGGCGCGGCGCCTTACACGCTGTGCTCGGTCCCAGTCGGCATTGCTGCCGGCGCGCTCGAGGACTTCACCGGCATCGCGCGCACCAAGATGGCCGCGCAGCCCGGCGGCCCGCCACGCCCCATGGCGGAGATCGAGCAGGTGCAACTCGCGATCGCCGAAGCCGCGGTCGCGATCGATGCGGCCGGCGAATTGCTGTTGCGCGACAGCGCGGCCATGGATGCGGCAGTCGCGCGCGGGCAGGTGCCTTCAAAGGACGAGCGGATTCTCTACCGCCGCAATCAATCCTTCGCCGCGCGCCAGTCCGCTCACGCCACCAATGTGCTGTTCGAAGCCATGGGCGCCAACGGCGGCGATCTCGCCTCCCCGATCCAGCGCGCCTGGCGCGACGCCAATGTGATCGCACGCCACATGAGCCTCTCCTGGACCACCACCGGCGCCATGTATGGCCAGAACCAACTGGGACTGAAGCCGCGCGGCACATTCTGAGACTGCGCTGCCCGTCATCGATCGACGCACATCCCACGCGATGCTGCGCCGATCGGTGATTGCGTCGATTCTCCATTCGATTCGCCGCACGCCCATTCGCGGGTTGAATGCGGCGTATATCCAATCTTCATTTGCCTGCACCCACGCCCAAGCCGTTATCTATCACGCGCCCGGCATGCGGAAAGTACGGATTGACGGGCTTAAGACAAAAGCAATTGGGGGATTAGGGAATGCTACGAATCGGACTGATGACCTGCGCGGGCGCCATGATGGCAGCCACTGCAGCCCCTGTCGTTGCCTACGCCGTCGATGCCGGTGCCGACGCGTCGGATACGCTGCAGGAAATCACGATCACTGCCGAAAAGCAGACTGAGAACCTGCAGAAGACCGCGGCGGATGTCACCGCGATTTCAGCCGACCAGCTCATCGCAGCCGGTGTCACCGACCTGCGCGAGGCGCAGATGGTAGTACCGGCGGTGCGCTTCCAGGCCGAGGGCAACAACACCCAGGTGTTCGTACGCGGCGTCGGTGCCAATCTCGACTTTGCCAACGTCGAGCCGAACGTGGCGTTCAATTTTGCGGGCACCTATCTGCCGCGCGAGGCCACCAGTGCCGCGTTCTTCGATGTGGCGCAGCTGGAAATCCTGCCCGGCTCCCAGGGCACCCTGTACGGACGCAGCGCCATCGGCGGTACCGTCGTGATGCAGCCGACCAAGCCCGGATTCAACAACGATGGCGAAACGCTGCTCGAAGTCGGCAACTACTCGGCCGTGCACGTCACCACCACCCAAAACGTAAAGGCCTCGGATGCGGTGGCGTTTCGTGGCGCCGTCGACTACGCGTACAACGATGGCTACGAGACCACGGGCGCGTTCTCCAAAAATGACATCAGCGTGCGGCTATCGACCATCATCAAGCCGCTCGACCAGCTCTCGATCTACGGCTACGCGCAACTGGCGGAGAAGCACGGCAACACCGAAAACCTCGTCAACAAGGGTACCGACCCGAATACCGGCGCGTACTGCGAGGCCTGCTTTTTCTACTCCAACGCCTGGAATGACACGCGCACGGGTAAATTTGCCGCCCCCTTCGGCGCCACGGACGCCGAGCGCAATCAATACCGCACCAGCATGCTCGGCGGCGAAGTCGATTACGAATTCGACAACATGACGCTGAGTTACATTCCGTCGTTCCTGTTTCTCGACGCGCATCCGATCTACTGGCTCAGCGCCATTGAGTCCACCAACATCGCGCATTACAACCAGCTCGAGCAGGAGCTGCGGCTTTCCAGCAAAGGCGACGGGCCGCTGAAATGGCTGGCGGGAATCTCCTACTTCAATTCGCGCAACAGCGGGTCCGAGTACCTGTTCACCAACCAGCCCTTCTCTTTCTACCAGACCGATATCGGTGCCGATCGGCTGGAAGGCTATGCGGGCTTCGGCCAGATCACCTATAGCCTGACCGACAGTTTCAGGGTCACGGCCGGCGGCCGTGAAAGCTCGACCAAGCGCGACGCCTCGGGACTCGAGGTGGTGGCGCTCGGTGGCGCGCCCTACACCTTCGGCAAGACCTATAACCATTTCGACTGGAAGGCCGGCGTCGAACAGGACCTGGCGCCCACGGTGATGGTCTATGGCGTGGTACAGACCGGATTCCAGGCCGGCACCTTCAACGCGCTGCCGAACACGCCGACCTATAGCAACGAGGTCAAGCCCGAGGAGCTTCGCTCTTATACGGTCGGTATCAAGTCGCGCTGGTTCGATGAGCGACTGCAGATCAACGACGAGCTGTATTATTACGACTTCCACAACCTGATCATCCAGGCCTACGACATCTCCGCGCCCTATAACGCAATCTTCAACGGTGACAAGGTGACTGTGAAGGGCGACCAGCTGGACGTGCTGGCCAAAGTGTTCCGGGAGGACGAGGTCAACGGCAACCTCAGCTACTCGCGTGCCCGCAACATCCACGTGGTAGACACCTCCGGCATCAGCTACGACGGCCTGGCGCCGGCTTATACCCCTGACTGGGTGATGCAGGCAGGCTACACACACAACATCCCGCTAGGCAGCGCCACGCTGCGCGCCCACGTCAACTGGCGCTATGAGAGCCAGTGGTGGGCCGACTACGTGCACAACCTGGGCACCGAGCAGTCGCCGGACAATAAGGTGGACATGTCATTGACCTACGATGCCAACCGCTGGTCGGTGGGTGCCTATGTCAAGAACATTTCCAACAATGCGGTCATTGCCGCCACCGCGGCCGCGGGCATACCCGGTCCGGCCACGGCCTACCTCGAAGACCCCCGCGTCTATGGCGTGCGGTTCACGGTAAAGTATTGACATGACAACGGCACCGACCCAGGCGCAGATGGTCGAGACGCTGTGGGCGCGAGCGGAGGTCGAGCGCGTGATGCTCGACTTCGGCCGCGCACTGGATACCGGCGACTGGCCCTTGTATCGCAGCTGCTTCGCGGATCGTTTCCGCGTCAACTTCGAGCGGCTGACCGGCCAGCCGGAGGTACACGTCGATGCGGACCTCTGGACGCGCTTTGCGAAGGTGATCCTGAGCCCCGTGCGGCGGCATCACCAGTACTCGAACTTCAAAGCCAGCATCGATGGCGATCGCGCGGAAGCCATCATCTACATGGTGGCGCGGCACTGGAAACCGACCGAGGGCGGATCCTGCGAGTACACCCAGAATGGCTGGTACGAGAACAGCTTTGCGCGCATCGACGGTCGGTGGAAAATCACCCGCCTGCTGCACACCTACCAGTGGATATCGGGCAATGGCGCGCTGTTCGACTTCACCGACCCGGAACTGATCCAGGTCATGGGCGAAGTCTTCGCCGAGAAAAATCGCGTCGCGCGTTAGCGCGATCAGCCGGTACGGCTCAGTTCCGCCTTCGGCAGATAGCTGGCGCGATACCAGTCGTTGATCTCGCCGCCCGTGGTCAGCCAGACTGCGGCATGTCCGGCCACGTACGCCAGCGCCGCCGACAGATGCTTCATGCGGTACGGGTGTCCGGAAATAAAGGGATGCAGCGAGATCGACATGATGCGCGGCCGCTCGCGGCCTTCGGCGTACAGCACATCGAACTGATCGCGGATCATCTGCCCAAAATCTTGTGCCGTGACGCCTTTGCCCAGCACGGCCGGCACGTCGTTGAGTTCGAGCGTATAGGGCATCGTCAGTAGCGAGCCGCGCTTGACGCGCATCGGCACCGGCAGTTCGTCGTGCGCGTAATTGGAGACATATTGGATACCGGCTTCGGCCAGCAGGTCGGGACTGTTCATGCTCTCTGCCAGGCACATGCCGAGCCAGCCGCGCGGACGGGCGCCGGTGGCCTTCTCGATGAGGGCGAGATTGCGGTCGATGAAGGCGCGCTCCTGCTCCTCGCTCATCGTGGTCGCAATACTGGTGTTGTTGTCGCCCTGCGCGCCCCACTCCCAGCGGCGCGCATTGCCCTCCTGGATGATCTGCGGGTACTCGGCGCACACATCGCTGTGCAGGTTGACCGTGCCGCGATAGCCGTAACGGTCCATCGCCTCCATGATCCGCCACAGCCCGACGCGATTGCCGTAATCGCGCCAGCCATGGTTCAGGATGTCGGGACTATAGGACAGGGTCGGCGGGTACACCGCGTGCGCCAGCGAGGTCGAACCGAAGGGTACGTGCTCGATATTGACGTAGATGAGCACTGCCAGGCGCTCGCCGTTCGGGAAGCGGACCGGGGCGCGATGGGTGATGGGCTCGAACGCGTAGCGCGGTGATTGTGTCGACATGGACCCCTCCGGCGGATTTTGGGGTTGAGCTTATGCCGGGCGGCAAAGCGGCCGCGAATGACTTGTGGCTATGCGCGCTATGGCCGTGGCGGAATAAGCCCCTGGAACGACTTCGCGAGCGCATCCGCGCTCCTGGCCAGCAGCGCCGCGTCGATACCGACGGCGACGAAGCTGTAGCCCCAGTCGATGTAGCGGCGCGCATCCGCCTCGACCACGGCCAGGATCCCCGCAGCCTTGCCGAGCTGCCGCAGGCGCGCTCCGGCATCCTGCAGCGCCCGCTGGGTCTCCTGGTGCTGCAGATCCCCGAGATGTCCCAGCGAAGCAGACAGGTCAGCCGGGCCGATGAAGACCCCGTCGACGCCCTCGACGCCGGCGATGGCCTCGAGCTGTTCGAGCGCGGCGCGGGTTTCGACCTGCACCAGCAGGCAGATCTGCTCATCCGCTTTCTGGAGATAGTCCTTGATGCGGCCGTAGTTGCTGGCGCGGCTCCCGGCCGACACCCCACGCACACCGCGGGGCGGGTAGCGCACGGCCGCAACTGCGCGGCGCGCCTCATCGGCCGTCTGCACATAGGGCAGCAGCACCGATTGCACCCCGATATCGAGGATGCGTTTGATCAGGACCGTATCGTTCCAGGCTGCGCGAACCACCGGGGCGGACGTGCTTCGACCCATGGCCTGCAACTGCGTCAGCAGATCCGGCAGCTCGTTGGGCGAATGCTCCGTATCAAGCAGGATCCAGTCAAAGCCTGAGTGCGCCACGACCTCGGCGGCGATGTTGCTGCACAAGGTGCTCCACAGCCCGATCGAAAGCTCTCGCCGACGCAGCGCCTGCTTGAACTGGTTGCGATTGATGTCCACTAGACGAACTGTACCGCCACGCCACCGAGTGCGCCAAAGTCGCCATGCACGGTGTCGCCCTGGCGGGCGAAGATCACGCGCGTAAAGGAGCCGGCCAGCACCAGGTGCCCGGCCTCGAGCGCCACGCCGTGCTCGCTGAGCTTGTTGGCAAGCCAGGCCACGCCGAGCGCCGGATGGCCCAGTACACCCGCAGCCAGCCCGGTCTCCTCGATCTCGCCGTTCACGTACATGATGCCACCGACCCAGCGCAGATCCACTTCCATGGGCCCCACCGGCCGGCCGCCGATCACGATGCCGGCTGCGGCGCCATTGTCCGCGATGGTGTCGTAGATCTTGCGCGGATTCTGCACACGCGCATCCACGATCTCGAGCGCCGGCACGACATATTCGGTGGCGCGCAGCACATCGGTCAGCAGCACTCCGGGTCCGCGCAGCGGCTTGCCCAGCACGAACGCCAGCTCCACCTCGACGCGCGGAATGCAGAATCGGGCGTGCGGCACCTTGGCGCCATCGGCGATCATCATGTCGTCGAGCAGATGGCCATAGTCGGGCTCACTGATCTGCGAGGAGCGCTGCATGGCTTTCGAAGTCAGCCCCACCTTGTGCCCGATCAATCTGCGGCCGCCGCTGATCTTCTGCCCCTGCACCAGCCCCTGAATGCCGTACGCGTCCTCGAACGTGATGTCCGGCCAGAGCGTAGAGAGCTGCGTCATGGGCTTGTGATCGCGCTCTGCCTGCAGCAGCATGTCCGCGGCCTTCTGTCGATCGGTTGCCGATAGCATCGTTGTTAGTCCGTGAAGTCGTTGTTCAATTCCCCGACACCCTCGACCTGGATGCGCACGTGATCGCCTGGCTTCAGAAAGCGCCCGCGCGCGGTGCCGCAACCGGCGGGCGTGCCCGTGGCGATGACATCGCCGGGGCGCAGCGTCAGTCGCGAGCTCAGGTGCGAAACCTGTTCGGCCATGGAGAAGATCAGGTTAGCGCTCGATGAATCCTGCATCAGCTCCTGGTTGACCCAGAGCCGGATCCCGAGACGGCCGGGGTCGGGGATGTCATCCAGCGGCGTGATCCACGGACCCATGGGCAGTGCGCCATCGAAGCACTTCTGGCTTACCCAGTCGAAGCAGAACGGCGACTCGGGCGCGACGCCGCTGCGCCGCAGATGATCGCGCGCTGACAGGTCATTCACGATCGTCAGTCCGGCGACATGGAACATGGCGCGCTCGATCGGCACGTCGCGACACTCGCGCCCGATCACGATGGCGATCTCCGCTTCCCAATCCACCTTCTTCGAGTAGGCCGGCAATGCGATCGGGCTGTCAGGTCCGCGCACGCAGGCCGCGGAGGCCTTGATGAAATGCCAGGGCTTGAGCCCGAGCTCGTGCGGATCGGGCTCGGGCGGCAGATTCAGCGCGCGCGACATTTCCTCGACGTGATCGCGATAGTTGGCACCGGCGCACAAGATGGTGCCCGGGTAGAGAATGGGGGCGCCGAGCTTAACGCCCGACAGCGGTTGCGCCGCGGACGGTTCCCGGCCCTCCCTGACCTGCCGCGCAATGCCCTGCAGCCGCGGGTGAAGCTCGCCCCAGCGCTGCAGCACCTCCAGCACGCTCAGCGAGCGCGCATCCGTGCCCTGTGCGGCGGCGCCGTTCAATGCCTCGGCGACATCGAGCAACCGATCGTCCACGACCATGCCGGCGCGCGATACAGCGCGCACCAGGTAGGTCGCCAGTTGATAAGCGGAATTACTCTGAACCATGAGCGCCCCTCAGGCCTGGATGCATTCGGCCGGAGCAGGCGCCGCGTGAGTCTCGAATTCGGGAATATCCGGAATGGAACCCCAGGCACAGAACGAGGAATTGACGGCTGCGAACTGTCGCGGTCGGTGCGCGGCCTCGTCGGTGATCATGCTGACCCCGGTCGAATACTCATAAATCATGCCATTGGGTCCATCGAAGTACAGAAACATTGCGCCCGAGGTCGGATGTCGGCCCGGCCCGAAGCGGATCTTTACGTTCTGCTCGCGCAGGAAATAATACGACCGCATGAGGTCATCGATCGACTGCACCTGATGATTGATGTGCTGGACGCCGTTGCGCTGCGAGGGGAACAGGGCCAATCGGTGATGCACCGGGTCGATGCGCAGCAGCGGCGCATCACCGATCCGGTCGCTGACACGCGCGTTGCAGCGCGTGGTCCAGAATGCCTCGTCCGTGCGCGGCGCGATCGAATGCAGTCCGATATGCGAGAAGCCGGTAATGCCGGCATCGCGCGATGGAAAATAGCGGCGGCCGCTATGCGCCGGGCGCGCCACCAGCTCGATGGTGTTGCCGCTGGGATCGTCGAAGGTGACCATGCCATCCACCCAACGCTGCTCGCACTCGCTGCGGCTTCCGGCGCGGACGCGGCAGTCGGCATCGTCGAGCTCCCCGGCCGCGGCATCCAGCGCCGCACTCGTGGCCACCTCGAACGCCACCGCATGTTCGCGCGGGTTGCCGGTCGTATAGGCGAGCGTGTGATCGCGATCGTCGCTGCGCAGGTAGGCGTTATTGCGGTCCCGGCGCACCAGCTCCAGTCCCAATATCCGCGTCGCGTAACGCACCGCCTCATCCAGGCTGGATGTGCCGAGGCGCACATAGCGGATGTCCTTGAGCGTGATCATCGTGCGAAGATCCTCTTAATCGCTCTTCTGCTCATCGCGCCGCGTGGAGTCCGGGCGCTCGAACTTGCTGCTCATATGACCCACGCCCACCTGGTCGCCTTTGTCGAACAGCCAGGTGTAGCCGCCAGGCGGATTGGAGAGAATCTCCCAGGAATTATCGTCGGCGTCCCAGAAGTAGAAGCTGTAGGTCCCGTGCTGCACCGTCGGTTTGCTGATTTTCGTGAGCTTCCATTTCTCCGCGTCGCGGACACAGAGCCGATGGCATTCATCGACATCCGCTTCCGTTTCGACGTCGATGCCGTTGTGATTCAGGAACGGCATGGGCGCCTTCTTGTTCGGCGCCATTTGCACTATCGCGTAGATGTGCTGTCCGCCCAGGCGGGCCCAGATGGAGACTTTGCTGGTGCGGATGACTTCCAGTCCCAGGAATTCGGTGTAGAAGCGGCGCGTGAATTCCAGATCCTTGCTCTCGAGCGTGCCGTGCGAGAGGAACTTGGTCTTGAGCGTCGGCGTAACCGGGGCCTCCTTGGGCACATCTGCTGCGGGGTCCGTCATTTTCCAACCTCCGGTCGTCTGTGGTCGTGACGCATTGCTGCTGACATTCAAACTACGCCGCGTCTCAGGTAGGGTCTAATGAAAGATAGCAATGCGAGACTCGCGCCCCCGACATGATGCCCGGCGCGCGTGTTTTCCCTGTCAATGCGGCAACTTGAACAGTTTGAGCGCGTTGGTCCGCCCGATCTTGAGCCGGTCCGCCTCGCTGATCGCCGCGGAATCGAACCAGCTGGCCGCGTGGTCGACGTTCTCGAACGGCCAGTCGGTCGAGAACAGGATGCGATCCGAGCCGACCTCCAGCAACGCGTCGATCAGCGTCTGCGTACGGAAATTGCCCGAGGTGGTGAGATGGAAATTGGACTGGAAGTACTCGCCGAAGGTCTTCCGGGCCGGGTAGCCCTTCGGTGCCTTCACCCAGGCGTTTCGATGATCGATGCGCCACATGCTGTAGGGCAACCCCTCCCCCATGTGGCCGAGGATAATCTGGACGCGCGGATGACGGTCGAACAGTCCGCAGGCCATCAGCCGCAGCGCGTGCACCGCGGTCTCCTGGCCAAATGCCCAGGTGGGTCCCAGCAGCCAGGGGTGGCCGTCATAGATCTGTGACCATGCGGGAATGGGGTTGCGCGGATGCAGGTAGAACGGCACATCCAGGCGCTCCAGGCAGTCCCAGAAGGGCTCGTAACGGGGCAGATCGTAGTAGAGCAGCTGCTCAGGCGACTCCAGCTGGCTGAAGCCGTTGACCAGTGCACCACGGAAATGCAGCTGCTGCACGCAGCGCTCGAGCTCGCGCGCGGCATATTCCGGGTCCTGCATGGGCAGCGCCGCCAGCGCCTGGAATCGCTCCGGCCGGCGAGCCACCTGCTCGGCCAGGAAGTCATTGGCGCGCATCGCCAATTCGCGCGCCGCTGCCGCCGACGGTACCGCCTGCACGGCTGGAGCATTCAGCGACAGCAGCATCAGCTCCATGCCGTTGGCGTCCATCTCGCGTAACCGCCGGTCCTGGATGTCCAGCAGCCGGTGGCGCAGCTCCGGCCAATGATCCGGCGGCACAAAACCGGCCGAGTCCTGCAGCGTCTCGGCGATCGCGAAATGCTCTTCGAGCCCTATCTTGCCGTGCATCGACGCTCACGTGCTGACGCAGACGTTGCGCAGCTCCGTGTAGAACTCGAGCGAATGCACCCCGCCCTCGCGGCCGATGCCGGACTGCTTCGATCCGCCAAAGGGCGTGCGCAGGTCGCGCAGGAACCAGGAATTGATCCAGACGATCCCGGCATTGAGGCTGGTACCGAGCCGAAACGAGCGCGACACGTCGGAAGTCCACGCGGTAGCCGCGAGGCCGTATGGCGTGTCGTTGGCCAGCGCCACGGCCTCGGCTTCGGTATCGAACGGGCGCACGTGACAGCAGGGGCCGAAGATCTCCTCGCGCACCACGCCCGAGCTCTCGGGCAGACCGGTCCAGATCGTGGGCTCGATCCAGGCGCCGCCGCGCAGGGACTCGGGCATTTTGGGAATGCCACCGCCGCACACCACCGTCGCACCCTCGGCCACGGCCTGCCGGTAATAGCGCAGCACCTTTTCGCGATGCGCAATGCTGATCAGCGGACCGATGCCGGTGGCTTTATCCGAGGGGTGACCCGGCTTGAGGCCCTCGGCCTTGGCTTTCAGCGCTGCCACGAACCGGTCGAACACCGGGCGTTCCACGTACAGCCGTTCGGTGCCGAGGCACACCTGGCCGGTGTTCAGGAAGGCGGCGCGCGCGATGCCAGTCGCCGCCGCGTCCAAGTCGCAATCGGCGAACACCAGCCCGGGATTCTTGCCGCCCAGCTCCAGCGACACCGCGCGGATGCCATCGGCCGCCGCCTTCATGATGGCCGTGCCGGTGGCGGTCTCGCCGGTAAAGGTGATCGCCGAGACCAGCGGGTGGCGCGTCAGCAGCTCGCCCGCAGCGCCCTCGCCGTGGCCATGCACGACGTTGTAGACGCCCGCGGGCATGCCCACCGACTGCATGACCTCCCCCAGCAGGGTCGCCGTCGCAGGCGTCTCCTCGGACGGTTTGACGACCACGGCGTTGCCGCAGGCCAGCGCCGGCGCGACCTTCCAGGTCATCAGCAACAGCGGCAGATTCCAGGGACACACCACGGCGACGACACCCTTGGGCACACGCACGGCGTAGTTGTATGCCTTGCGCCCCTCGGGGGTTGTCATCTCGAAGAATTCGGTCGGCACGTTGCGTACCGCATCGGCAAACACCCGGAAATTGGCGGCGCCGCGCGGAATATCCAGGTGCGAGGCCACCGAGCGCGGCTTGCCGGTGTCGTTGACTTCGGCATCGAGAAAATCCTCGAAACGCCGTTCGATCTCGCGTGCCACCGCGTGCAGCAGGTCGCAGCGCTGGGCCAGCGTCATGCGGCCCCAGGGGCCGGACATGGCCGCTGCCGCCGCGCGCACGGCGCTGTCGACCTCCTCGGAACCGGCCTCCGCCACGGTCCCGATCAGGCTGCCATCCACCGGCGAGTACTTGTCGAAGCCTCGCTGGGAGACTGACTGGACGAAGCGGTTATCGATGAAATGCAGAAAGGTCGGGCTGGCCATGCCTCACGGACGTTACGGACGCGCCCTGCCCCGGTCGAATGAAAAGACGACATACCAGCAATACACGCACGCCATGAAGGCTCCATTTCCAGCGGGTATTGCGGTCATTGCCACTGGTGATTCGACCCGCCGCGCTCAGGACCGTATGGTCCCCGCGGAGGAAAAATCATGCCCATTGTACGAGCCATCGATCGCCAGGGAGTCGAGCACCAACTCTCCGTGCCCGCGGGTGCGACCCTGATGGAACAGCTGCGCGACCTGCCGGACGGCGTGGCTGCGATCTGCGGCGGCACCTGTGCCTGCGCGACCTGCCACGTCTATGTCGATGGTGCGTGGGTTTCCAGGCTTCCTGCGGCCATCGCCGAGGAACGCGAGATGCTGGCCGACGTGCCGACGCGCCGCGAGACCTCTCGCCTGTCCTGCCAGATCGTGCTGGAGGAAGACCTCTCGGGCCTCCTCGTGACGATCGCGCCGGAGGAATAAAAAAAAGCCGGTGCCTTGCGGCACCGGCTTTTCGTGGAAGCGCCTTGTAAAGAAGAGGCGATTCGTTGTCGCTGAATCAGAACGCCAGGAACACACCCACGTTGCCGGTCACGCCGGTGTTGCTGTCGCCGACGTCGCCGTTGGCCGCAACCGTGTTGTAGTGGCCAATGTCCTGCACCCAGCTGATTTCGCCGAGGATCATCAGGTTCTTGGTCAGGTCGTAGTACACGCCGCCAGTCACCTTCTCATTCGCTGCCACCAGCGGGACGCCGCCGGCCAGATCAGCAGCACGGTCGGCCGCATTCGCGTATGCCAGGCGGCTCACGCCGTACTGGATGCCGAACTTGGTCGGACCTACCTTATAGGTGCCCTGCACCAGGTAGCCGTATGAGTTACGAGCATCGCCAGCCGCGTCCGTGCCGAGGATGAAGATGCCGGTGGTGCCCAGGCCCTTGGCGTAGTAGCCGCCGGCCACGAGTTCCAGGCCCTGGATGTCGACCTTGCCGAACACATCGCCGCCCGAACCCTGCCAGCTGCCGTTGACTCCGCCGGCGGTGTACTTCTGCTGCTGTGAAAGGCCCGAGGCCGAGAGCGCCACCTTCACGTCATCAAACGTGCCCTTCCAGGCCAGCTTGCCGTGGAAACCCGGTGCGGGCTTGTTCTCGGCAGTGCCGGGACCCGTCAGGGAATTCAGGGGGCTGAAGATACCGAGAGTCGCGGTGGCACCGCTGAAGTCCGGTGTCGTGTAATCAATCTGCGAGAGCCAGTCAGTGTAGATGTAGCCGAAGCCGATCCCGCCCAGGGTGGTGTTGGCCGGATTTGGCCCCGCCGCGCCGCCCGGACCGCCCACGCCCAGCAGCGTCATGTCGTTGAGGATGATGTCCTGTTCGAACAGGCCGATGTTGCGGCCGAGCTCGAAGGTACCGATGTCCTTGTTGCCGAAGGTCATGTAGACCTGGCGAACATCCAGTCCGGTGGTGCCCAGGGCGACGTTGCCGGCCGAATTGGCCTGCAGGTTGGGGCTCCCGCCGTCATTGGTGACCACACCGGGATAGACGCCCAGGTGCGCGGACATGTCGATGCCCGCCTGCGTGGTGGCTACACCGAAGGTGAAGGCCGCCGGCAGCAGTCCGTTGGACACGCTGGAGGTACTCTTGCTGGCGGACGAACCGACGCAGGCACCGCCAACATCACCAATTGCGTGGGCCGAATCGGCCGATTCGCAACTCGAGTAGATGTAATCGACGTTCACATTGCCGTCGATGGAAAAGGTCCATGTTCCATCCGCCGTCTTCAGGTCCACTGCGGCCGCCGGCATGGCGGCGGTCATTGCACAGACACCCGCCGCGATCGAGGCAAGCGGGTACAACGTTCTCTTGAAATGATTCATCGGCTGCTCCTTCCTAGGTTTCTTTTCAGTTCATGTCGCTAGTTTGCGGACCCGAAATCCGCTGGCGCGACCCCTCGCACCCGCCAAGATCTAAAGGCAAGCCATGTGCCAACTCAGCGCGTGGGATTAAAGCACAGAAGCCCTAGTTTCTGCAGTATTTTGATGTTGTTTACTCGCTACATCGAGCTGTTTTTGACATAGGTGTGGCATTCCGCCCCAATCATGGGACGAAAGCGCTACAGGCGGGACGGGACTGGCCCTAGAGCAGGTTGTGCCGCATGGCGAGCAGCATCAGCTCGACATCGCCGGAGGTGCGCAGCTTCTGGTTGATGAGCGTGCGGTTGTTGGCCACCGTCTTGACGCTTAAGGAAAGGATGGCGGCGATCTCCGTCGGTCCATTCCCGGCCACCAGCAGCCGGAAGATTTCGAACTCGCGGGCCGTGAGCAGCTTCAGCGGGTGATCCTCGCCGGCGAGCTTGGATTGCGCGATCGTCTGGGCCACATCGGCACTCAGGTAGAGCTTGCCGGCCGCCACCTCGACGATGGCCTTGGCCAGCACCTCGGGCGCGCTGCTCTTGGTGACATAACCTCGGGCCCCAAGCTGTATGGCCCGCTCCGCGCGCATTGCATCCTCGTGCATGCTGAACACCAGGATGCGCGCCGACGGCTCACGGGCGATGATGCGCCGAATGGTTTCGAAGCCGCTCATGCCGGGCATGGAGAGGTCGATGACCACCACATCCGGCATCTCCTTGACGTAGAGCGCGTAAGCGCGCTCGCCGCTGTCCGCCTCCGCGACAATCCGCAGCTGCGGCTCCTGCTCGAGCAGCCGCCGAAATCCGGAGCGGACGATGGCGTGATCGTCCACCAGCATGAGCTTGATGGGAGCCAGATTCATGGCAGCGGCACCAGCGCCGTGATCGTGGTGCCCTCCCCGGGTGCGCTGCTGATGCGGCTGGTGCCGCCCAGGCCACGCACGCGCTCACGGATGCCGAGCAGGCCGAAGCCGCGACCGGCCACCTGCGGGTCGAAGCCGCAGCCATCGTCCCGCACCGTCAGCTCCAGCGCCGCCTGCCCGGGCGTCCCCGCGTGCGTCACGCTGATCTGCACGCTGCCGGCCTGGGCGTGCCGGGAAATATTCGTCAGGCATTCCTGCACCACCCGGTACAGCGAGATCCCCATCTCGCCCTTGAGCCCGCTCGCCTCGTCGTCGACCTTGAGGCTCAGGGCGGTCTGCGGATGGCGCTGCCGGAAGGCGCCTGCGAGCTCGCGCAGCGCCGCACCCAGCCCCAGGCCTTCGAGTGCGCCCGGATGCAGCCGCTTGAGCATGCCGCGCACCATCTGTTTGATGCGCGCGATGGCCTCGACGATCGACTGCACGCTCTCGCGCACCGGTTCACCGCCGCGATTGCCGATGGCCACCGCGTCAGCATGGATGGCGGTCACGCACTGCCCGATCTCATCGTGCAGCTCGTGCGCGAGATGCTCGCGCTCCTCTTCCTGCATCTGCATCAGGCGCCGCGTCAGCGAATGGTTGTCGGCGACGCTGCTCTGGAGCGTCTCGGCCATGTGATTGAAGCCGACACTGATGCGCGACATTTCGGCCAGCTCGAATACCGGCAGGCGCGCGCCCAGGTGCCCGCGCTCGATGTCGCCGAGCGCACCGAGGATGTATTCCACGGGGCGCAGCGCGCGCGAGACGGCCCACCACACCAGGCTGTTGACCGCCACGAAGAACAGGAACAGCAGCAGCAGCAGGCCGCTGGAGGTGTCCCAGCTCTCATCGATCTCATAGGTCGGATCCGGCTGGATGACCAGTTCGCCAATAGACTGGCCATTGAACGAGACGGTGCGGCGGCTGGCCTCCATCGGCGGCGTCGAGGCGCGAACCAGCCACACGAACCAGAAGGGCGCGTCCGGCTTGCGATCCCCCGGCAGTTCGTTGGTATCGAGCAGATTGCCGTGACTGTCGTAGAAATTGATGATCAGGTGACGCACGTCGTGCAGTTCGCGCAGCTGAAACAGCCGCACCGCGTAGCCCTGGGCCAGGCCCCGATCCTGCAGCACCGCCAGCTGCGCATCGAGGAAGTGGCCCGTCAGGTTCATGGTGGAGCGCACTTCCGCCCGCACATCCTGCCGCGCCTGATCGACGATGTAGGCGCCGCCGGCGAGCATCATCAGGGCGATCAGCACCGTGATCAGCAGGCACAGCCGCAGCTTGAGGCTGATCCCCACGCGGTGCCGCGGCTGGCGGGGGCGCTCGCGCGGCGCTATCGCCTCGGCAACGAGGGGATGATCGGCGAGCGGCAGATTCATGCGGTAATCGTACAAGCAAAAAGAATGGCCGGCGCAAGTGCCGGCCATTGAGTGAGGAAATCCCGGCTTGCGCCGGGAGATTCCGCCGTCTCGAAGAGTTAAGTCGTCTTCAGGCCTTGAGGGCCCCGGAGGCCTTCGCAACATGCGTTGCGATGGCATCCATGAGCGGCGGGCTCAGGCAGTCATAGGACTCCAGGCCCAGCTCTTTGAACCGGCCGCGTACTTCGCCCATCTTCGAGGGGTCGAATCCCTGCTCGATGATGGAGGAGACGAACGCCGCGAACTGCGGCTCGCACCAGCCCTGCTCGGAGGACAGCTCCGTATGCACGAAGTCCAGTCCGTAGAACGGGTGACCCGTATTCTCGATGCGGCCGAACATATGGACGCCGCAGCCCTTGCAGGCATGGCGCTGGATGGCAGCCTTCGGATCCACCACGGCCAGCTTGTCGCCGTTCTGGAGCACGCTGACCTTGTCCTTGCCGACAACCGCAATGACTGAAAACACCGCACCTTTGGGCTTCCAGCACTTGGAGCAGCCGCAGGCGTGGTTGTGGGCCGTCTGGGCCTTGACGGCCACCTTGACGGGATTCTGCGCGCACTTGCAGGTGAGCGTCCCGCCCTGAAATCCCGGTGTGGCCTTCTGGAAGTTGCCCTTGTCGATCACCGGATGAAGTGAAATTGCCATTTTTTTACCTCCGATCGCTGATGACGGCTGGCGCGCCGTCGTGAAACCTATTGCTGGATGCATCATCGCCGTAAACAAGTCCCTCGTCACCCGCTGCGTGCTGCGGAGCCCGGCCCAGCTCCGGACGTACCAGTCCGTGGCGATGCATCTTGCGATACACCGTCTTGCGGCTCAGGTTCAGGCGCACAGCCACGGCACTGACGTTCCAATTGCAGGTCTCGAGTGTCCGCCGCAGCGCGTCGCATTCGGCACTGCTGAGCACATCACCGTCTTCCTCATCGGCGAGCGCCGCGGGTTCGATTTCGACCGGGGCACGACGGGCACTGCGCGTGCCCGCATCGAGCCAGCTCTCGTCGAAATCCTCGAGCGTCAGGTAGTCCGATTCGCGCAATGCCAGCATGGTGCACAGGACATTGCGCAGCTGCCTTAAGTTCCCAGGCCAGGGGAAGCGCGCCAGGCGCTGCACCAGGGCCTCGTCGATCTGCACCGGCGTGCGCTCGCCCGCCTCGATACGCAGCAGGCAGCGCACCACATCGGCGGCGTCCTTGCGTTCGCGCAGCGGCGGCAGGGTCAGGGAAATTCCATTGAGCCGGTAGTACAGGTCATCGCGAAACAGGCCCTTGGCGATCATCTCGGCGGGATTGCGGTGTGTCGCGCTGATGACGCGAACATCCACGGCGACCGCCTTGCTGCCGCCGAGCGGGACCACCTCGCGCTCCTCGATCACGGTGAGCAGCCGCGCCTGCAGCGGCATGGGCATGTCGCCGATCTCATCGAGGAACAGCGTGCCGCCGTTAGCCTGCAGCACGCGGCCGATATTGCCTTCGCGCGCAGCACCCGTGAAGGCGCCGGCCTTGTAGCCGAACAGTTCGCTCTCGATCAGCAGCTCGGGTATGGCCGCGCAGTTGACCGATACGAAGGCCTTGTCCGCGCGGCGGCTGGCGTTGTGAATGGCTTTGGCCAGATAGCCTTTGCCGGTGCCGGTCTCGCCCAGCAGCAGCACCGAAATATCGCGGTTAAGGATGCGGCGCAGCGTCTGGACGTTGCGCATCATGACCGGATCGGATGTCTCCATGACATCAAGCACGTCCGAACTGGTGCGCGTGCCGACGATCACCGACTTCGGCACGTGCCGATACTCATCGGCCGGCGGCTGCACCACCGCGAACAGGCCGCGATGGCCGGTGCGAGCCGACAACGGCTCCGGCTTGAAGCCGTGGCGCATGCTCATCTGCAGCAGCAGCGCGAGCGGCGCATCGATGACAGTCGCCAGCGAATGGCCACAGAGCGATTTGTGATCGGCATAGCCGAGCAGCTCGAGCGCGCTGCGATTGGCGCCCATGATGGTGCCGGCCTCATCGAAGGCGAGCACGCCCTCGCCCGGCGTACTCACGAATTCGGCGTAGCGGTGGAAGCGCAGCGCGAAGTAAGGCTTGCAGGCCTGCAGCAGCGCGCGGTTCTCGATGTTCTGCGCAGCGATCTCCACCAGCGCCAGCGTGTGGGTCTGCGCACCGGTCGAGCAGCCGGAGATGTCCAGCGCGGCGATGACGCGGCCCTGCATGTCGAAGATCGGTGCGGCCGAGCAGGTCAGATCGGTGTTCTGTACCAGGAAGTGATCGGTGCGATGGATGACGATCGGCTGGCGCGTCATGAGGCAGGTGCCCATGCCGTTGGTGCCGAGCTCCTGCTCGCTCCAGATCGCGCCCTCGCGGAAACCGCTGCGGCGCGCGGTGATCGAGAAGGCCGGATCCCCCACGTAACTGAGGATGACGCCGTCCTGGTCGGTCAGCATGATGCCGTACTGCGTGTGCGCCATCTGGCGCGACAGTCCCAGCATCTCGATCCGCGCAATCGGCAGCACCGCGCCCATGCGCTCGCAGCGCGATTCGAGTTCGCTGCGTTCGACGATGACCGGTTTCTTGACCTGTTGCGGATCGAGCGAATAGGTGGAGAGACACCGGCTCCACGAACGGCGCACCACCTGCCCGATGGTGGTCGTTTCGGCAATCCCATTGACCGTCGACTCGATGAGTCGTGCGTGCCCTTGACTGTCCAGTCTCAATCGCATGTTCCCCTCCGGCAGCCCTCGTCCGCCGACGCGCGCAGGCGGTCGGATTTTATTATTTTGTTCGTCTGCGGATGCCCCGTTTGTATTGGAAGCGGCCGCTCCGCACACTTCTATGGAGGGTATTATGAAATGAGGCCGTGGCATAGAACCCGGCGGGCAGTATCTTACAGCAGCGCGGCAACGGCTGGTAGGCATGGGGTCAGAACCGGATCACGGAACGGATGACCTTGCCCTCGTGCATGAGATCAAACGCCTTATTGATCTCATCGAGCGGCAACACTTCGGTGATCATCTCGTCGATCCTGATTTCGCCGGCCAGGTAACGCTCGACGAATCCAGGCAATTGCGAACGGCCCTTGACGCCGCCGAATGCGCAGCCTCGCCACACGCGGCCGGTGACCAGTTGGAACGGGCGCGTACGGATCTCCTCGCCCGCCCCAGCCACACCAATCACCACCGACTCACCCCAGCCCTTATGGCAGCACTCGAGCGCGGCGCGCATGACGTTGACGTTGCCGATACATTCGAAGGAATAGTCTGCACCACCATCGGTCATATCAATGATGACCTGCTGCACCGGCCCATCATGATCTTTTGGATTGATGCAATCAGTGGCGCCCAGCGCGCGCGCCATCGAGAATTTCTCCGGGTTGGTATCGATGGCAATGATGCGCCCGGCCTGCGCCATCACCGCGCCCTGCACCACTGAGAGGCCGATGCCGCCAAGGCCGAACACGGCCACGGTGGAGCCGGGCGTCACCTTGGCAGTATTGAGCACGGCACCGATGCCGGTGGTGATACCGCATCCAAGCAGACACACCTTGTCGAGCGGGGCATGCGGATTGATCTTCGCCACCGAGATCTCTGGCAGCACGGTGTACTCGGAGAAGGTGCTGGTGCCCATGTAATGCAGGATCGGCCTGCCGTTCAAAGCAAAGCGCGTGGTGCCGTCCGGCATCAGCCCCTTGCCCTGGGTGGCACGGATCTTCTGGCAGAGATTGGTTTTGCCCGAGCGGCAGAATTTGCACTCGCCGCATTCGGGGGTGTAGAGCGGGATCACATGATCACCCGCCTTGACGCTGGTTACCCCCACACCGACGTCCTGCACGATGCCGCCGCCCTCATGGCCGAGGATCACCGGAAAGATCCCTTCCGGGTCCTTGCCTGACAGCGTGAACGCATCGGTGTGGCAGACGCCCGTGGCGACGATCTTGACCAGCACCTCACCGGCCTTTGGCGCAGAGACCTGGATCTCTTCGATGGTCAGCGGTTTGCCCGCGGCCAGGGCGACTGCAGCTCTGGACTTCATCTGCCTGCCTCCGTGGCCTGGTTGTTATTGCGAGGGGCTCAGGCTGCAATTGCAGCCCCTGTGCCATTTTTTGGGGCAATGTAATTTGCTGCTAATTCAATCTGCTAACGAGCACTCCAGAGGCGGCACTGGAACATCCGGGGAGAGGCAGAGTCGGAGCCGTCACATGCTTGTGACACAACTGACACAGACTAAAAGGGGTGGAACTGTCCCCGGCCGCAGCAGCCGGGGACAGCGAAAGGCGCAGCCCGGACTCAGCCGTCCGGTGGCGGCGGCGGCGGCGGCGGAGAGCCGTACTTGTAATTCGGCTCGCCCTTGTACGCGGATCGGACCCAGGCCAGGATCTTCCACAACTCATCGCCCGTCGGGATCAGCCCGCCGAAGGGCGGCATCGGCGCGACGACGCTTTCGCGTCCGCGGCGCGTGTAGCCCTTCGCCTGCAGCGCAATGCTGCCCAGCGTCACCAGGCGGAACAACGTGTCGTCGTCGCCGTTGTAGACCCACACATCATTGATCAGCGGGGGGCACATGCCGCCACCGCCGGTACCGCCATGACAACCGTTGCAGCTGTAGTTCATGAACAGCTGATGGCCTGCCTCGGTAATGGCAGTGTCGTCGTCGCTGTACGGGTTCTTGAGCGTGCCTTTAGCGGCAGCCGCCTCGACCTGTATCGGCGTCTGCCCTGCGGCGCCCCCGGCAGCCGCAGCAGGTGCGGGTGCCGCAGCGGGCGCGGCCGCCGACGTGGCGGGCGCAGCGGCAGCCTGCGTCAGCGACGTCGCCACCAATGCAAGCGCCGCCAGACTTCCAATCAAACCTTGTCGTAGCACATCGTCCTCCTTCAGCTGGAACTGGTCCCGACAGCCACCGACGGCTGCTCGAGCAATTTGATGACGGCATCATTACCTTTGTCGCGCGCGATGCCGAGAGCGGTTTTCCCGTCCTCATCTTTCGCCGACGCATCCGCCCCGGCCTTGATCAGTATGCTCACAAGGTCCGCCTGGTTGGCAGCCGCGGCGATCATGAGCGCCGTGATGCCGCCTGAGTTGCGCGCATTCACATCCGCGCCGTGATCGAGCAGCGCCTTGGCGGAACGATCCGAGCGACCGGCGACCGCCAGCATGAGCGGGGTGTAGCCGCTGCCGACGCGTTGATTGACGTCGGAGCCGGCTTTCACCAGCGCCACTACGGCAATATCCTTGCCGTACTCGGACGCGACACCCAGCGGCGTGAGGCCGGCCGGATTCTTGGCGTTGATGTCCGCCTTGTGGCTGACGAGGTAATCAACCAGGCCGCCATCATCGATCCACGCGGCCGTCATCAGTGGCGTCCAGCCATCACCGTCGGTGCGACTCACGTCGGCTTTGTGCTCGACCAGGTAAGCCACCATGTCGGCCGACTTGATGCGAACGGCATTCGTGAGCGGCGTGTTGCCCTGCGAATCACGCGCATTGATGTCGGCGTGCTTCTTCTCGACCAGGTAGCTGACGCGCACCGGGTCGCCTGCAATCACGGCGTTATTCAGCTCGGTGCTGGGCTTGGAACCATGGGCCAGCCAGTCATCGAGCATGGCGATCGTCACGTTCGAAATGGCAGGACCGTGGTACTGCGGCTTCTCAGCCGCCTTATAGGGACCGTGCGAGGGCAGATCGCCATCGATGATGCAGTCCTCGCACTTCACCAGCGGCACGCCGAACTCCACCAGGATGGCGTGAATCTTGTCCTTCTGCTGCCTGACGGCCGCCTCGATCTGGTCGCGGAACTCGCGCTTCTGCGTGCGCACCGCCAGTGTCATGTCGAATTCCATCGGCACGTCATCTTCCATCAGGTTCACGGGTTGCACCGTGATGGGCGCGTGCTTCATGGCCTTGTAGTAACCGGCAAAGGGGCCCCAGACGGCCGCCACATCCAGCGAGCCATCGACCACCTGCTTCACCTGGTATACCGGCTCATCTTCCGGATTGGTGTCCGCATCGTGGCTCAGGTAATGGATCACGGTGTTGTTGCGCACATCGTGCTCATCCAGTGCCTCGCGTATCGCGGAGGTCTGGTAGACGCCGATCTTGAGTGTCTTGAGCCGCGGATCGTCGAGATTCTTGAAATCCAGGTTGCGATCGGTGCGGGTCGCCAGCACGAAGGTGGAGCGATACAGCGGCGCGGTACTCAGCACGCCTTCGGCATCACCCGGCAGATCCAGCATCAGGTCGCAATTATCCGAGTTCAGTGTCTGGCGCGTCATTCCGCGCTCGATGCCCGGACGATAGTAATAGACCACGTTGGTGCCGAGGGCATCGCCAATCACCTGTGCGATCTTCTGCTCATAGCCCTCGCCACGATTATTCGAAAACGGCATGTTGCCCGGGTCCGCGCAGACACGCAGTGAACCCAGGGGCGCCGCACCCATCGCCACGCTGGACAGGCCGAGCAACAGCGCGGCGATAGAGAAAGGCAGGGTGCTGTTCATGATGTCGTCCTCAATCCTAGTTCTATTCTCATAAGACTACTGCGTACGGGGAAGCGTTCAATTCGTAGGAAATGGCCGACTGCGCGGCGGAGCCCCGTTTTATGACACCC